>NZ_CP102332.1:4090721-5454295 GCF_024600715.1 Streptomyces changanensis | reverse complement strand
ACGCTGGACGACCTCTCCCAGCACCCGGAGCCCGGCCGGCTGGTCGCCAACGACATCGGCACCGTCCGCGTCCGCACGGCCGAGCCGCTCGCGCTCGACGCGTACGCCGACTCGCGCCGCACCGGGTCCTTCCTGCTGATCGACCCCGCCGACGGCACCACCCTCGCGGCGGGCATGGCGGGCGAGTCGTTCGCCAGCGAGAAGGCCACCGTCACCGCCGACGACGACGGCTGGGACTTCTGATGACCGACGCGTACGGGACGTTCGCGAAGGAGGGCGGCCGCGTCGGCAGCGGCGGGCTCGGCGCGGGGACCGGAGGAGTCGCCCGATGTGCCGGCTGACGCCCGCGCGCACGCCGTGCGCCCCTCCGCCGTACCCGCGCCGCGACGCGCACCGCAGACGAAGATCCCGAAGTACCTGACCCGAGAGGGAAACCCACCCGTGCCTGCCTCCCGCACCACCTCGCTCCGCCGCCTCGCCGCCCTGGCCGCGGCCCTGCCGCTGCTGATCGGCGCGCTCGCCTCCTGCGGCTACGGCTCCCAGGCCGTCAGTGACGAGAAGAAGGTGGCGGCCGAGGGTGAGAAGCTCTCGGCGGACGAGGTGCGGCTCGGGTACTTCCCCAACCTCACTCACGCCACCGCCCTCGTGGGCGACCAGGAAGGCATCATCCAGAAGGAGCTGGGCGGCACGGAGCTGAAGGTGTCGACCTTCAACGCCGGCCCCTCCGAGATCGAGGCGCTCAACGCCGACTCGATCGACATCGGCTTCATCGGCCCCTCCCCCGCGATCAACGGCTACGTGAAGTCCGGGGGCAGGAACCTGCGGATCGTCGGGGGTTCCGCGTCCGGTGGCGTGAAGCTGGTCGTGAACCCGGCGAAGATCAAGACACTGGACGACCTCAAGGGCAAGCGGATCGCCACCCCGCAGCACGGCAACACGCAGGACGTCGCCTTCCTCAACTGGATCAAGGGACGCGGCTGGAAGGTCGACGCCCAGAGCGGCAAGGGCGACGTCCTCGTGGTCCGCACGGAGAACAAGGTGGCCCCGGACGCCTACAAGTCCGGGTCCATCGACGGCGCCTGGGTCCCGGAGCCGACCGCGTCGAAGCTGGTCAGCGAGGGCGCCAGGGTGCTTCTCGACGAGTCGACCCTGTGGCCGGACAAGAAGTTCGTCATCACGAACATCATCGTGTCGCAGAGGTTCCTCAAGGAGCACCCGGACGTCGTGGAGGCGGTGCTGCGCGGCGCGGTGAAGACCAACGCGTGGATCAACGCCAACCCGGAGAAGGCGAAGGACTCCGCCAACGCCAAGCTGAAGGCGCTCACCGGAAAGCCGCTCGGGGACAAGGTCATCGACCCGGCGTGGCCGTCGATCCAGTTCGTCGACGACCCGCTGGCCGCGACGCTGCGGGCCCAGGCGGACCACGCGGTCGCCGCCGGCCTCCTCGAGCAGCCGGACCTGAAGGGCATCTACGACCTCCGGCCGCTCAACAAGGTCCTCGTGGCCGCGGGCAAGCCCGCGGTCGCCGACGCCGGTCTCGGCGCCAAGTAGCCCGCCCACCACCCGTTCCCGTATCCAGGAGGTGACGACCATGGCCACGACCTTCGCCGCCAAGGCCGAGGACCGCGTCGCGGTGACCCACGCGGCTCGCATCGCGCACGTCTCGAAGACCTTTCCCGGACCCACCGGACGACAGCTCGTGCTCGACGACATCTCGCTCGACGTCGCCCCCGGCGAGTTCGTCACCCTCCTGGGCGCCTCGGGGTGCGGCAAGTCCACGCTGCTGAACCTGGTCGCGGGGCTCGACCGGCCGACCGCGGGGTCCATCGAGACCCCCGGCGGCCGGCCGTCCCTGATGTTCCAGGAGCACGCGCTGTTCCCGTGGCTGACCGCCGGCAAGAACATCGAGCTGGCGCTGCGGCTGCGCGGCGTGCCGAAGGGCGAGCGGCGCGGCGAGGCGGAGCGGCTGCTGGAGCTGGTGCGGCTGGGCGGCTCGTACGGCAAGCGGGTGCACGAGCTGTCCGGCGGCATGCGCCAGCGGGTGGCGCTGGCGCGGGCGCTGGCCCAGGACAGCGACCTGCTGCTGATGGACGAGCCGTTCGCCGCGCTCGACGCCATCACCCGGGACGTGCTGCACGACGAGCTGACGCGCATCTGGCGCGAGACGCGGCTGTCCGTCCTGTTCGTCACCCACAACGTGCGCGAGGCGGTGCGGCTGGCCGAGCGCGTGGTGCTGCTGTCCTCGCGGCCGGGGCGGATCGCCCGCGAGTGGCGCATCGACATCCCCCAGCCGCGCCGTATCGAGGACGCCGCCGTGGCGGAGCTGTCCGTCGAGATCACCGAAGAACTGCGTGGGGAGATCCGCCGCCATGGGCAGCACTGACACGACGACCGGTGCCACCGGCAAGGTGGACGACCTCGCCGGGCTCGAAGCCGGCCTGGACGCGCTCGACGCGGTGCAGGTGCGCCGCACACCGGTGCGCGAGGTCCTGGTCAGGAAGGTCCTGCCGCCGCTGGTAGCCGTCGCCCTGGTGCTGGCGGTGTGGCAGGTCCTGGTCTGGGCGCAGGTCACCGACGCCTACAAGCTCCCGCCGCCCGCGGCCGTCTGGGACAGCCTGGCCACGATGTGGCTGCAGGGCACGCTGCTGGACGTGCTGTGGACCAGCGTGTCGCGCGCGCTGCTCGGCTTCCTGATGGCGCTGGCGATCGGCACGCCGCTGGGGCTGCTGGTGGCGCGGGTGCGGTTCGTCCGCGCGGCGATCGGCCCGATCCTGTCCGGTCTGCAGTCGCTGCCGTCGGTGGCGTGGGTCGCCCCGGCCGTGCTGTGGCTGGGACTCAACGACTCGATGATGTACGCGGTGATCCTGCTCGGCGCGGTGCCGTCGATCGCGAACGGGCTGGTCGCGGGCGTCGACCAGGTGCCGCCGCTGTTCCTGCGGGCCGGCCGGACCCTCGGCGCGACCGGTCTGCGGGGTGCCTGGCACATCGTCATGCCGGCCGCCCTGCCCGGCTACCTGGCGGGTCTGAAGCAGGGGTGGGCGTTCTCGTGGCGCTCCCTGATGGCCGCCGAGATCATCGCCTCCTCCCCCGACCTCGGCCTGGGGCTGGGCCAGCTGCTGGAGAACGGCCGCAACAACATCGACATGCCCGGCATCTTCCTGGCGATCCTGCTGATCCTGCTCGTCGGCATCGCCGTCGACCTGCTCGTGTTCAGCCCGCTGGAGCGCACGGTGCTGCGCCGCCGCGGTCTGATGACCAAGGGCTGATCCGGTGCCGGCCGCTCCCGTCCTCCTCGTCGTCGCCCACGGCAGCCGCGACCCGCGGCACGCCGCGACCGTCCACGCCCTGGTGCGGGAGGCGGGCGCGCTGCGCCCCGGCGTCCGGGTGGAGACGGCGTTCCTCAACTTCACGGTGCCGTCGGTGCCGGCCGTGCTGGAACGGCTGGCGGCGGACGGCGAGCGCGACGTCGTGGTCCTGCCGCTCCTGCTGACCCGGGCCTTCCACGCCAAGGCCGACGTCCCGGCCGTGCTGCGGCAGGCCCCGCCGGCGCTGAGGATCCGGCAGGCCGCCGTCCTCGGACCGTCACCGCTGCTGATCGCGGCGGTGGAACGCCGGCTGTACGAGGCGGGGCTCACCCCCGCCGACAAGGGCTCGACCGGGGTCGTCCTGGCCTCGGCGGGCTCCACCGACCCGGAGGCGAACGCGGTGATCGCTGAAACGGCGCGGGAGCTGCGGCGCGCCGGTTGGTGCGCCGTGCGGCCCGCGTTCGCCTCCGCATCCCTCCCCCGCACCGAGGACGCCGTCCGGGCGCTGCGGTCGGAGGGCGTACGGCGGGTGGCGGTCGCCCCGTACGTGATCGCCCCGGGGCGCCTGCCGGACCGGATCGCCGCGGGCGCGACCGGGGCCGACGTCCTCGCGGACGTCCTCGGCCCGGCACCCGAACTCGCCCGCCTGCTGCTGCGCCGCTACGACACCGCCCGCCCGGCCCGCCCCCTGGCAGCCGTGGGCTGACCCGCCGCCCCGCCCCGGGCGGAGCTCAGGAGGTGGGCTCCGCGGTCAGGTCGGCGAGCTTGCGCACGGTGTTCCAGTTGCGGGTGGTGGCGACGATCCCGCGCAGCAGGGCGGGACGGGCGAGCGCGTCGGCCAGGGCGGACCGGCCGAGGCCCTCGGGGGTGTAGAGGTACAGGGCGCGGTCGCCGAGGCGGTACTCCTCGGGGAGGTGGGCGACCGGGTCGACGGCGGCGAACCGGTCGGGGGTCGCGGGGACGTTCAGGTAGGTGACGTGGAGCTGCCGGCCCTCCAGCCCGTCGGCGGGGAACGGGCAGTCGTCGACGATCGCCCGCAGGTACGGGGCGCCGCGCACGAGGCAGTCGACGGGGAAACCGAAGCGTTCCGCCAGGGCCTGTTCGAGCCGGGCGGCGAGCGTGTCCTCGTCGGCGCCCGGTCCGGCGGTGAAGACGGCGTTGCCGGACTGGAGGTGGGTCCGTACCTCACCGTGGCCGAGGTCCGTGAGGAGGGCGCGCAGGTCGGCCATGGGGACCTTCCTGGACCCGCCGACGTTGACCCCGCGCAGGAGCGCGGCGTATCGGGTGGTCGTCATGGCGGCCACCCTAGGGGGCGGCTCCGACACCGGGCGGTGCGAGACTGGCCGGCGGGCGCGGTGCGGTGGGCGGCGCGCCCGCGGGTGCGCGCCGGTGGGCGGCGCGCGGCAACGGGAGCGCGAGGGGCGAGGCGGCGGTATGGACGAGGCACGGGCGCGGGGGATCCTGGACGCGGCCGGGTACGCGGCGGGCGGGGGCGCGACGCTGCTGTCCCTGGGCGAGAACGCGGTGTTCGCGGTCGGCGGCCTGGTCGTGAAGGTGGGCCGTGACGCCGAGCTGCTGGACCGGGCGCGGCGTGAGGTGGCCGTCGCCTCGTGGCTGGCGGAGGCGGGCGTCCCGGCGGTGCGGGCGGCGGAGGCCGACGCGCTGCTGGTGGACGGCCACCCGGTGACCGTGTGGCACCGGCTGCCCGACGCGGTCCGTCCGGCCGAGCCCCGTGACCTCGCCCCGCTGCTGCGGTGGGTGCACGAGCTGCCGGCGCCGCCCTTCCCGCTGCCGCGCAGGGAGTTGCTCGGTGGGGTGGAGCGCTGGCTGCGGCTGGCCGGGGACGCGGTCGACCCGGAGGACGCCGCCTTCCTGCGGGAGCGGAGGGACGGGTTCGCCGCGGCGGCCGCCGGTCTCGTCCCGCGGCTCGCCCCGGGGCCGATCCACGGTGACGCGCTCCCCCGAAACGCGCACGTGGGCCCGGACGGTCCGGTCCTCGTCGACCTGGAGACGTTCTCGGCGGATCTGCGCGAGCACGACCTGGTGGTGCTCGCGCTGGCCCGCGACCGGTACGGACTGGACCCGGCGGCGTACGACGCGTTCACCGCCGCGTACGGCTGGGACGTGCGCGAGTGGGAGGGGTGCGCGGTGCTGCGCGGGGCGCGGGAGACGGCCAGTTGCGCCTGGGTGGCCCAGCACGCCCCGGTGAACCCGGCGGCGCTGGCCGAGTTCCGCCGCCGGGTGGCGTCGCTGCGGGACGGCGACCCCGAGGTGCGCTGGTACCCGTTCTGACGGAGTGACAGACTGACCGTCCCGAGGTGTGATGGCCGAGAGCGGAGGACTGTCGATGCGCGTCGAACTCACCGAGGTGGCCCTGGAGGTGGAGGTCCGGGAGGGCGGCGGCCGGGCCCCGGCGGTACTGCTGGTGCACGGCTTCCCGGACACGCACGCCTGCTGGCGCCACCAGGTGCCGGCGCTGGCCGCCGCCGGGTACCGCGTGATCGCCCCGGACCTGCGCGGCTTCGGCGGCTCGGACCGGCCCGCGGACACCGCGGCGTACGCCCCGGCCCGCTCGGCCGGTGACCTGCTGGAGCTGCTCGACCGGCTGGACGTCGGGCGGGTCCACCTGGTCGGGCACGACTGGGGGTCGGGGATCGTCCAGCGGCTGGCCATGACCGCGCCCGAGCGCGTGGCGAGCCTGTCGCTGCTGTCGGTGGGGCACCTGGGCGCCCTGTGGGACGCGGGGTGGGAGCAGCGCAGCCTGTCCTGGTACATGCTGCTGTTCCAGCACGCGGGTCTGGCCGAGGAGTGGCTGCTGCGGGACGGCGCCGCGAAGGCGCGGGAGTTCCTCGCGGAGCACCCGGACGCCGACGAGGTGCTGGCCCGGCTGGCCGAGCCGGGGGCGCTGACCGCGGCGCTCGCCGTCTACCGGGCGGGGCTGCCGCCGGAGGTGCTGTTCGGCCCCGAGGGGCCCCTGCCGCCGCTGCCGGGGCCGGTGCAGGGCCTGTGGAGCAGCCGCGACCGGTTCCTCACGGAGGCGTCGATGGCGGGCACGGGCAAGTACGTGGCGGGCCCGTGGCGGTACGAGCGGATCGAGGGCGCCGGGCACTGGCTGCAGCTGGACGCGGCCGAGCGGGTGAACGCCCTGCTGCTCGACTTCCTCGCCGAGCACTCCTGACCCGACCGGCTCCCGACCCGACGCGCTCCTGCTCCGACGGGCTCCTGCTCCGACGACTCCCGACCCTACGGGCTCCCGGCGCGCGCGTCCGGCGGGCGACCGGCGTCCGACGCGGCCGGCTCCCGGCGCGGCCGTCCGGCGGGCCGCCGGAGCGGTGCGGTCAGCCGGCGACCGGAGCGACGTCGGGTGCCGGCGACGCCGCGGGCCGCCGTAGCGGCCAGGCGGGGTCCACCACGGCGTCGGGGCTGCCCTGGCGGCGCAGGAACGCCTGGAAGTCCGTCGCCCACGCGGCGTACCACTCGACCTGGCGGGTGTGCAGCTCCGCCGGGGGCAGGCGCGCGACTCGGGCGTGCCGCTCGGCTATCGCGCAGGCCACCAGCACGGCGGCGAGCGCGTCGGCGGCCGCCTCGTGGGCGTCGTCGAGCACCACGCCGTACTCGGCGCAGACCGCTTCCAGGTTCCGCTTGCCGCGCCGGTAGCGGTCGACGGCGCGGTCGATGGTGTACGGGTCGACGACCGGGCCGATCGGCGCGCCGCCCAGCCGCTCGCTCAGCGAGGGCAGGCCGTGGCGGCGCAACTCGGCCGTCAGGAGCGTCAGGTCGAAGGCGGCGTTGTACGCGACGACCGGCACGCCCCGGATCCAGTACCCGGCCAGGGCGTCGGCGACCTCGTCGGCCACGTCGCGGGCGGGGCGGCCCCGGGCGGCGGCGTGCTCGCTGCTGATGCCGTGGATCGCCGACGCCTGGGCGGGGATGAGCACGCCGGGGTCGGCGAGCCACTCGCGGCGCGACCGGGTGACCCCGCCCCGCACCTCCACGACGGCGGCCGTGACGATCCGCGCCTCGAACGGCTCCGTGCCCGTCGTCTCCAGGTCGAAGCCGACCAGTGTCTCCCCGTGCCAGCCCATGCCGCACCTCCTTCACGGCGCCGCGGTCCGCGCGGCGTCCTCCCCCAGTGGGCCTTCACCCTCGCACGCGGCACTGACAACCCGGCCCGGGGAGCGGCCGGGGTGCGGCCCGGGAGGCTTCGGGGAACGGCCCGGGGCCCGGCCGGGGGGCGGGTACGGCGGGTGCCCGGACAGCGCCGGGCGGCGGGGGGCAGGACGGCGGGCGCCCGGGCTATGGCCGGGAGCGCCCGACAGCGCCGGGTCAGGAGACGGGGCGCGAATCCGCCCAGAACGACTCGAACTCCTCGCGGTACGTCTCGAACAGCCCGTGGTCGGCCTCGCCCGACGGGGTGACGAGGGGTCGGCGCGCCCCCCGCAGCACCAGCACGGGCGCCTCCATGCCGCGGGCGCGCCGCAGGTAGGACTGGACGATGCCGACGCCGTCGGGGCCGTCGCCGTCGACGAGGTAGGCGGTGAAGCGGGGCGTGTCGTCGAACACCTGGATCTCGAAGGCGCCCGGGTCGCGCAGCTTGGAGCGGACCCGCCGCATGTGCAGGATGTTCATCTCCACGGACCGGCTGAGCTCGCCCTTCCTGATGCCGAGCTCCCGCTCGCGCCGTTTGACGGCGCTGCTCGCCGGATTGAGGAACAGCAGCCGTATCCGGCACCCGGTCTCGGCGAGCCGGACGAGGCGCCGCCCGGAGAAGTTCTGCACGAGCAGGTTGAGACCTATGCCGATGGCGTCGACGCGCCGGGCCCCGCCGAAGAGGTCCTCGGCGGGCATCTGCCGCTGCAGGCGCACGCGGTCGGGGTGGACGGAGACCACGTCGGCGTACCGGTCCCCCACGAGGTCCTCGACGGCGTCGACGGGCAGCCGGTGCGCGGACGGCACGCCCGCGCCGCTGCCGAGGATCTCCAGGAGTCGGGCGGAGGCCCGCTCCGACTGGTCGAGCACGGTCCGCGACAGGGCCCGGTTGCGGGAGACGACGTTGCGGGTGACCTCCAGCTCGTCGAGGGCCAGCTCCAGCTCGCGGCGGTCGTCGAAGTACGGCTCGAAGCAGGGCCAGTGCTGGACCATCAGCTCGCGCAGCTGGGGCAGGGTGAGGAAGCTGAGGACGTTGTCGTCGGCGGGGTCCAGGAGGTAGCCCTTGCGGCGGGACACCTCACGGACGGCGACGGCCCGCTGCACCCACTCCTGCCCGGCGGGGCCGGCGGCGGCGACGACCCAGTCGTCGCCGTGCATCGGTTCGTAGATCGGCCGGAGGACGGCGGCCACCACGGCCCGCAGTCGCTGTTCGACCAGATTCAGCCAGATGTAGGCACGCCCGGCGCGCTGGGCGCGGGTGCGCACCTCGCTCCAGTCCTGGGCGTCCCACTCCAGCTCCGCGCCGATCTCCATGGGCCGGGCGAGTGAGACCGCGCCGGGCGGGACATCAGCGGAGTCAGTGGAGTCCCCTTCATGACCTGAGTCACCTGGGGGCAGCTCCAGCCCTCCCGAGCTCACCCGCGCACCGCCTTCTGCTTCCGAACGCCCGTCTCCAACGATCAAGGAAGGGTACTCCGGGAGGGGGAGGCGATGCAGCCGGATGCGCGTGGTTCTTTCCCAACCTCCATGCCGGAGGCGGTGGTTCCGGGGTGACGGGGTAGGAGGGGTGAGGTGATTCATAGTGGTGAGCCGCGCGCCCCGGGGCGCCGCCCCCGGCGGTCGGGCGGCGCGCGCGGCCGCGGCACGGGCGCCCCGGCCGGGGGGACACGGGGGTGCGCGCGGTTGACCGGGCCGGGCGGTCCGGCCGGCCGGACCGGGCCGCCGGGCGGGCGCGGGCGCCGTCCGGCACCGCCGCCGCGGCCGGCGGGGAGCCCGGGAAGGACGGTTTCCGGCCAGACCACCGCAACGAGCCGTATTCCCGGTCACCCGGTAGGACCGTCCGGCGTCCTAGGCGGGCGCGCGACTTTCGTGGAGGATCGGTCAGTGACCCCCATCAGCCGGAAGTGACCCCATCAGCCGGATCGGAATGGAAGAGTCTTATCTATGCAGGTCTGGCCGGGACAGGCGTATCCCCTCGGTGCCACCTACGACGGCGCCGGAACCAACTTCGCGGTCTTCTCGGAGGTCGCCGACCGCATCGAGCTGTGCCTCCTGCACGAGGACGGTTCGGAGACCGCGGTGGAGCTGCGCGAGAGCGACGCCTTCGTGCGGCACGCGTACCTGCCCGGGGTGATGCCGGGCCAGCGGTACGGCTTCCGCGTGCACGGGCCGTACGCGCCCGAGCAGGGCGCCCGGTGCAACTCCTCCAAGCTCCTGCTCGACCCGTACGCGCGCGCCATCGCCGGGTCCGTCGACTGGGGCGAGGCGGTGTACGGCTACCACTTCGGCAAGCCGGACTCCCGCAACGACCTGGACTCGGCGCCGCACACCATGTCGTCCGTCGTGGTCAACCCGTACTTCGACTGGGGCGACGACCGGCCGCCGCGCACGGACTACCACCGCACCGTGATCTACGAGGCGCACGTCAAGGGCCTGACCATGCTGCACCCGGCCCTCCCCAAGGAGCTGCGGGGCACGTACGCCGGGCTCGCCCACCCGGCGATCATCGAGCACCTGACGGAGCTGGGCGTCACGGCGATCGAGCTGATGCCGGTGCACCAGTTCGTCCAGGACCACCGGCTCGCGGACGCCGGCATGGCGAACTACTGGGGTTACAACACCATCGGCTTCTTCGCCCCGCACAACGCCTACGCCTCGTGGGGCGACCGCGGGCAGCAGGTGCTGGAGTTCAAGTCGGCCGTGCGCGCCCTGCACCAAGCGGGCATCGAGGTCATCCTGGACGTGGTGTACAACCACACCGCCGAGGGCAACCACCTGGGCCCGACGCTCTCCTTCCGCGGCCTGGACAACACCTCGTACTACCGGCTGGTGGAGGACGACCCGCGGTACTACATGGACACCACCGGCACCGGGAACTCGCTGCTCATGCGGTCCCCGCACGTCCTCCAGCTGATCATGGACTCGCTGCGGTACTGGGTGACGGAGATGCACGTCGACGGCTTCCGCTTCGACCTGGCGGCGACGCTGGCCCGCCAGTTCCACGAGGTGGACCGGCTGTCGTCGTTCTTCGACCTGGTGCAGCAGGACCCGGTGGTCAGTCAGGTGAAGCTGATCGCCGAGCCGTGGGACGTCGGCGAGGGCGGCTACCAGGTGGGCAACTTCCCGCCGCTGTGGACCGAGTGGAACGGCATGTACCGCGACACGGTCCGCGACCTGTGGCGGGGCGAGCCGCGCACCCTGGCCGAGTTCGCCTCCCGCCTCACCGGCTCATCCGACCTGTACCAGGACGACGGTCGGCGGCCGCTGGCCTCGGTGAACTTCGTGACCTGCCACGACGGTTTCACGCTGCGGGACCTCGTCTCGTACAACGAGAAGCACAACGACGCCAACGGTGAGGGCAACCGCGACGGGGAGAGCCACAACCGCTCGTGGAACTGCGGCGTCGAGGGCGGGACCGACGACGAGGAGGTGCGCGCGCTGCGGCTGCGGCAGATGCGCAACTTCATCGCCACGCTGATGCTCTCCCAGGGCGTGCCGATGCTCAGCCACGGTGACGAGTTCGGCCGCACCCAGCACGGCAACAACAACGCCTACTGCCAGGACAGCGAGCTGTCATGGGTGCACTGGCCGGAAGCGGAAGCGGACGCGGAGACGGAGACGGGGGAGGCGGCGGAGGCCCGGTCGCTGCTGGAGTTCACCCGGTCGATGGTGTGGCTACGCCGCGACCACCCTGTCTTCCGGCGCCGCCGCTTCTTCCACGGGCGGCCGGTGGAGGGCACCCACGACGACCTGTCGGACATCGCGTGGTTCGTGCCCGACGGGCGGGAGATGAAGGCGCGCGACTGGCAGGCCGCCCACGCCAAGGCCCTGACGGTCTTCCTCAACGGCCACGCCATCTCGGAGCCGGGGCCGCGCGGGGAGCGGATCTCCGACGACTCGTTCCTGCTGATGTTCAACGCCGCCGCCGAGGACCTGGAGTTCACGGTGCCCGTCAACCACGGCCGCCAGTGGCAGGTCGTCGTGGACACGGCCGTGCCGGAGGGCGTGCCGCCGGGCCAGGGCGACAAGGTGGCGGCGGGTGACCGGCTCACCGTGGTCGGCCGGAGCCTGACCGTCCTGCGCCGCCCGGCGTAGGGCCCCTGAGCCGAACGAGGGATCCGCCGAACGGGGTAGTCGGGCCGAGCGAGGGGAGACGCGCCGTGTCGGCGGGTACGTACGTTCGCATGACCTCCCACACGCCCCTCGCCACGTACCGGCTCCAGCTCCAGCCGGACTTCCCGTTCCGGGCGGCCGCCGGCGCGGTGCCCCACCTCGCCTCGCTCGGGGTCTCGCACCTGCACCTGTCACCGGTCCTGGAGGCGGTGCCCGGTTCGACGCACGGCTACGACGTGACCGACCACGGACGGGTCCGCGAGGAGCTCGGCGGCGAGGCGGGGCTGCGCGACCTCGCCCGCACCGCGCGGGACCACGGGCTGGGCCTGGTCGTCGACCTCGTGCCCAACCACATGGCGGCCGCACTGCCCCACAACCGGGCCCTGTGGGAGGTGCTGCGCGACGGACCCGCCTCGCCCTACGCCCGCTGGTTCGACATCGACTGGGAGGCGGGCGGCGGCCGGGTGCTGCTGCCGGTGCTGCCGCAGCGGATCGGCGAACTCACCGACGACCTGCGGGTCGACGCCGACGCGGAGGTGCTGCGGTGCGGCACGCAGGTCTTCCCGCTCCGACCGGGCACGGCCGGGCTTCCCCTGGCGGAACTGCTGGACGCCCAGTGGTACCGCCCGGCGTGGTGGCGGCTGGCCCGCACGGAGCTGAACTACCGGCGCTTCTTCACCATCTCCGACCTCATCGGGGTGCGCGTGGAGGACCCGGAGGTCTTCGAGGCCACCCACGCCAAGATCCTCGAACTGGTGCGGGACGGCGTCGTCGACGGCCTGCGCATCGACCACCCGGACGGGCTCGCCGACCCGGAGGCGTACCTGCGCACCCTGGAGGCGGCGACGGGCGGGGCCTGCTGGACGGTGGTGGAGAAGATCCTCACCGGCGACGAGCGGCTCCCTTCCTCCTGGCCGGTGGCGGGCACCACGGGGTACGACGCGCTGCGCCGGATCGACGGGCTGTTCGTGGACGGCGCAGGCGCCGAGGAACTGGCCGACGTGTACCGCAGGTTCGCCTCCCCGCCGGGCGACCGCGGCGGGTACTGGGAGGCGACGGCCCGCCGGGCCGCCTACCGGGTGGTCACGCACGAGCTGGCCGCCGAGGTGGCGTACCTGACGCGGACGGCGGAGCGGGTCTGCGCCGCCTACCCCGGGCTCCGCGACCACGCGCCGTGGGCGCTGCGGGCCGCGGTCCGCGAACTGCTCATCCGGGTGCCCGTCTACCGGCCCTACCCGCAGGGCGGCGCGGAGGAGGTGCTGACCGAGGGGGCGGCGCGGGCCGCGAAGGAGACGTTCACCGTGCCGGAGGAGGCGGCCGCCGTCGACGTCGTGCGGGAGCTGGCGCTGGGGCGGCTCGGCGACGGGCCCGACCAGCGGGCCTTCCGCGCGCGGTTCGCGCAGACGTCGTCCGCGCTGCGGGCGAAGTCGGTGGAGGACACGGCCTTCTACCGGTACGTGCCGCTGCTGTCGGCGAACGAGGTGGGCGGCGAGCCGGGCCGGCCGGCCGTGTCGCCGGAGGAGTTCCACGCGTACTGCGCCCGCCTCGCCCGCGACTGGCCGGCGACGGGGACGGTGCTGTCGACCCACGACACCAAGCGCAGCGCGGACGTGCGGGCCAGGATCGCGGTGCTGTCGCAGTGCCCGGGCCGGTGGGCGAAGCTCCTCGGGGACGTGGCGCGCGTGGCGGCGCCCGACGGGCAGCTCGCGTGGTCGGCGTGGCAGACCTCCCTGGGCCTGGGCCGGCCGGCGCGCGAGCGCCTGGAGGGCGCGCTGCTCAAGGCGGCGCGCGAGGCGGGGCTGCACACGGGCTGGACGGAGCAGGACGCGGTGTACGAGGAGGCCGTGGCCGCGTTCGTGACGGACGGCCCGGCGGGGCCTCCGCAGCACGCGGTGGCGGAGCTGGCGGCGGAGGTGGAGCCGCACGCGTGGGCGAACGTGCTGGGCGCTGCGCTGGTGCACCTGACGATGCCGGGCGTGCCGGACCTGTACCAGGGGACGGAGGCCGTCTACGAGGCGCTCGTCGACCCGGACAACCGCGCGCCGTTCACGCCGCCGCGCGCGGACCGCAAGACGGCCCTGACGCGGGCCGCGCTCGGGCTGCGGCGGCGCCACCCGGAGGTGTTCGGCCCGGAGGGGACGTACACGCCGCTGGCGGCCTCGGGCGAGGCCGCGGACCACTGCGTGGCGTTCGTCCGGTCGGACCGGGTGGTGACGGCGGTGACGCGGCTGTCGCTGCGGCTGGCGGAGCGGGGCGGCTGGGGCGACACGGCGCTGACGCTGCCGGAGGGCCGGTGGGCCGACGCCCTGGACGGCGGCCGGGTCCTCGACGGCGGGCGGCCCGTGCCGCTGGCGGAGCTGTTCGCCGAACGGCCGGTGGCCCTGCTGAGCCGTACGGAGTGACCGGCCGGGCGGATGACGACGGGTGACCGCTCCACCGGGCGCGGCGGGGCGGGCCCTTCGATGGGCGGAGACGGTGACCGCTCCACCGGGCGCGGCGGGGCGGGCCCTCCGATGGGCGGAGACGGTGACCGCTCCGCCGGGAGTGGCGGGGCGGCGGCTCCCGAGGGCGGGCCGGTGGCCGCTCCGTACGGCTCAGCGGGCGTCGAGGCGGAAGGCCATCCGGCCGAAGGAGACCATGTCGCCGGGCTGGACGACGACGGTGCCGGTGACGCGGCGGCCGTTGACGGTGGTGCCGTTGGTGGAGTTGAGGTCGCGCAGCATCCACAGTCCGCCCTGCAGACTGAGTTCGGCGTGCAGCCGGGACACCGTCTCGTGGCTGAGCCGCAGTCCGTTCACCGGGTCGCGGCCTATGCGCAGTGGGTACGGGCCCGGCTCCGGCAGGAGCAGCTTCGGCAGCCGCTCGGCCTGCCACGCCCGGCCGAGCCGGACCGAGAAGGCGGACATCCGCTCGACGGCGCCGAACAGCTTCCGCGACCAGCCCCCGGGGTGCTCGCGCAGGTCGTCGGTGAGGGCCGCCAGCTCCTCGGAGTGGCGGGCGACGAGGGCGAGCTCCATGCGGCGCAGGAACGTGTCGTGGGACAGCTTGCCCTGCACCGCGCCCTCGCGGAGCAGCTCCAGCGCGCCGTCCCGCTCGGCGTCCGACAGCCGGGCGGGATGCGTCTGGGACTCGAAAGGCGACGTCACAGAGGTGATTGTCGGTGTCGGGGCCCGGAGTGTCCAGACGGGTGTCCGCCGCGGGGTCCGATCGGCCAAGTGCCGTGCTTCCGGATCTCGATCCCGCCAGGATGGGGACGCGGTACCGATGGGCCGTCCGACGACGAGGGGATCGCCAGTGCTGTTCGAGGTGTGGGCGCCGAACGCGCGCGAGCGGGTGGAGCTGGAACTTGCGGGTGCCCGGCACCCGATGGAGCGCGACCCGGTCCGCGAGGGCTGGTGGACGACGCTGGTGGCCGGTGACGGCGGCGTCCCGGACGGGGCCCGGTACGGGTACGCGCTGGACGGCGGCCCCGTCCTGCCCGACCCGCGGTCGCGGCGCCAGCCGGACGGGCCGGACGGGCGCAGCGCGGTGGTCGACCACGGGACGTACGAGTGGCGCCACGAGCCGCCCCGGCGGGGACTGCGCGAGGCGGTCCTGTACGAACTGCACGTCGGGACGTACACCCCGCAGGGCACGTTGGACGCGGCGGCCGGGCGGCTGGAGCACCTGGTGCGGCTGGGCGTCACCCACGTGGAGCTGATGCCGCTGTGCCCGTTCCCCGGCCGGCACGGCTGGGGGTACGAGGGTGTGTCGCTATGGGCGGTGCACGAGCCGTACGGCGGGCCCGCGGCGCTCAAGCGGTTCGTGGACGCCGCGCACGGTCTGGGGCTCGGCGTGGTGCTGGACGTGGTCCACAACCACCTGGGCCCGTCCGGCAACCACCTGCCCGCCTTCGGTCCGTACTTCACGGAGACCCACCACACGCCGTGGGGCGCGGCGGTGAACCTGGACGCGCCGGGCTCGGACGAGGTGCGGGCGTTCCTGCTGGGCAGCGCGCTGTCCTGGCTGCGGGACTACCGCGTCGACGGGCTGCGGCTGGACGCGGTGCACGCCCTCGCCGACACGCGGGCGCTGACGTTCCTGGAGGAGCTGTCGGCCGCGGTCGACGAACTCGCGGCGGAGCAGGGCCGCGAGCACTTCCTGATCGCCGAGTCGGACCTGTGCGACCCGCGGACGACGACCCCGCGCGAGGCCGGCGGCCTGGGGTTGCACGCCCAGTGGAACGACGACTTCCACCACGCCCTGCACACCGCGCTGACGGGCGAGTCCCAGGGGTACTACGCCGACTTCGCGCGGCGACCGCTGGACGCGCTGGCGAAGACGCTGGGCCGGGTCTTCTTCCACGACGGGACGTACTCGACGTTCCGGGGCCGTACGCACGGCCGCCCGGTCGACGTGGCGACGGTGCCCGCGCACCGCTTCCTCGGCTACGCCCAGACCCACGACCAGGTGGGCAACCGGGCGCAGGGGGACCGGCTCTCGGCGTCCCTCTCCCCCGGCCTGCTGGCGTGCGCGGCGGCGCTCGTCCTCACCGGGCCGTTCACGCCGATGCTGTTCATGGGCGAGGAGTGGGGCGCGGGGACACCGTGGCAGTTCTTCACCGACCACACCGACCCGGAGCTGGCGGAGGCGGTCCGCACCGGGCGGCGGCGGGAGTTCGCGGCGCACGGCTGGAAGGAGGAGGACGTGCCCGACCCGCAGGAGCCGGCGACACGGGACCGCTCCTGCCTGGACTGGTCGGAGCCGGAGCGCGAGCCGCACGCCCGGCTGCTGGAGTGGCACACGCGGCTCATCGCCCTGCGGGCCGAGCTGCCGGACCTCACCGACCCGGACCTGGCGGCGATCCGCCTCGCGTACGACGAGGAGGCCCGCTGGATCGCGTACCGCCGCGGTGACGTGCGGGTGGCGGTGAACCTCGGCTCCGCGCCGGCCAGGATCGCGCTGGGCCAGGACGGCGTACGGGTGCTGGCCGCGTGGGAGCCGGTGGCGGAGCCGGAGGGCGAGGGCGGGACGCTGGTGGTGCCCCCGGAGTCGTGCGTGGTGCTCGCGGACCGCTGACGCGCGGTGGCGGCCGGCCGGCGGTGTGGTGGCGGCCGGCCGGCCGGTGGTGCTGGGCGGCCGGTGCCGGTGTCCTGGTCGGAGGCGGGGGCGGTCGGAGGCGGGGGCGGTCGGAGGCGGGGGCGGCGGATCGTCGGTGATCGGTGGCCGCCGGGGCCGGTCGGTCAGCGGGCGCGGGTGAGGCGGTCGGCCAGTTCGGCCGCGGGGCCCGCCGGGGCGGCGGCGCGCAGGAGCTCCACGCGGTGGACGAGCCGCGGTTCGACGAGGGGTACGGCGGTGGCGCCGGGGGCGGCCGGGACGGTCTCCGGCAGGAGCGCCAGTCCACGGCCGGCCGCGGCGAGCGCGGTGAGGGTGCGGACGTCGGTGCCGTCGTAGCGCAGCGCGGGCCGGAACCCGTACGTGCCGTGGGCGGCGCGGAGCCGGTCGAGCGGGATCCCCGCGGCCGGGGCGTCGATCCAGCGGGCGGCCGCGAGGTCACCGAGGCGCACACCCGACCGGTGGGCGAGCGGGTCCCCGGCGGGCAGGTGCAGGGCGAGGGGGGCCGTGGCGACGCGGGTGGCGGTGGGCTCGGCGGCCTCGGGCCCGTCGTCGGCCGGGTCACCCGGAACGTCGAGCCGGTCGACGAGGCCGAGGACGGCGGCCCCCGCGGCGAGGGCGGCGCGTACCGCCTCGCGGGGCAGGACCGTCAGGGTGACGCGGGCGGTGGCGGTGGGGAGCGCGGCGAGCAGCCGGGGGCCGACGGCGAGCGGCGAGGCGGCGACGGCCAGTTCGGCATCCGGCGCGGCGGCGAGCCGGGCGAGGTCCGCGCGCGCCGCGCCGAGGCGGAGCAGCAGCGGCACGGCGTGCTCCAGGAGCCGGGCGCCCGCCACGGTGGGGACGACGGGCCGGCGGGTCAGCAGGGGCAGGCCCAGGTCGCGTTCGAGGTCGGCGAGGTCCCGGGCGACCGCGGACCGGTCGCGGCCGAGCTCGTGGGCGGCCGCCGAGAAGGAGCCGAGCCGGGTCACCGTCACGAACGTGCGCAGCAGGTCGGGGTCCATGCCCTCAGTCTGGACGGTCCCGGCCGGCCACGGAGCCCCGACGGCCTCACCGGCCCCGCGGCCCGGCCCACCGGACCGACGGTTCTCGGCCCGGGGCCCGGAACAGGGGCTCGGCCGGCCGACAGCCGGCCGACGGGTCAGGCCCCCGGTCCGGCCCCCGGTCCGGGAGGGCCGGGCCGGGAGGGCCGGGCCGGGGAGAGAGGCCGGCCCGGTCGAGCCGGTCAGGTCGCGTCGGGTCCGGTCAGCGCGGGCCGGCGGCCGGGGAAGGGCGCGCCCGTCCACACCACGTCAGGTGAGGCGACGTCACATCACGCCAGGTGGACGACGAGGTCCGCTCGGTCGCGGCCCGCGGCGACCAGGCGCGCGTTCGCCTCGTCCGACTCCCGGACCCAGCGCTCCGCGCGGGCGCGGTCCTTGCCGTGGGCCACGTGTCGTTCGACGAGGCGGCGGACGCGGAGGCGGTCGTCGGTCTCCACGAACCACACCTCGTCCAGCAGCGCCCGTACCGGCGCCCACGCGGGGTCGTCGTGCAGCAGGTAGTTGCCCTCCGTGACGACGAGCGGGAGGTCGGGCGGGACCGGGACGCTGCCCGCGACGGGTTCCTCCAGGTCGCGGTCGAAGGCCGGCGCGTACACGGTGACGCCGGGCTCGGGAGCGCGCAGCCGGGCGAGCAGGGCCGCGTACCCGGCGGCGTCGAAGGTGTCGGGGGCGCCCTTGCGGGCGGCACGGCCGAGTCGTTCCAGTTCGGCCTGCGCGAGGTGGAAGCCGTCCATCGGCACGAGCGCGGCGAGCCCGTCGAGCCCGTCGACGAGGCGGGCGGCGAGGGTGGACTTCCCCGCGCCGGGCGCGCCGGCCAGACCGAGGATGCGGCGGGGCCCGGTGGAGGCCAGTTGTCGTGCGCGGGTGGTGAGTACGGCGAGTCGATGCGCGTCCATGGGGCCGATTGTCCCGTCTCTCGTCTGGTGGCTACCGATCGGTAGCCGGAAGGCTGCATTCCGTCCACCATGTGACGCGAACATGCCGATTCACGGGGTGGCGGAGCCGCCCACCCGATCCGAAGAGGAGTGGATCCCATGCACGCACCCGGAAGAGCACGTCGGTGGAGCGCCGCCCTGGCCGCCTCGGCCGCCCTGACCCTCGCCCTGCCCGCCCAGGCGACCGCGGCCGCCGCGGCGGAGCCGGCCGAGCGGCGGGCCGCGGCCGTCGCGACGCACGGCGGACTCGCCCAGCTGCGGGGCGTCGACTACACCGCCTGGCAGCGCGACGTGGCCACGGCGCTCACCTCCGCGCGCCCCTACCTGGAGCAGCGCACCGCCGGCGGGTCGGGACAGAAGCTCGCGATCGTCCTGGACATCGACAACACGTCCCTGGAGACGGACTTCCACTACTTCTGGGAGTACCCGACCCCGGCCGTCCGCCCCGTCCTCGACCTCGCGCGCTACGCCCACTCGCGCGGCGTGGCCGTCTTCTTCGTCACCGCCCGCCCCGGCATCATCCACGACCTCACGGCGCACAACCTGAAGGCCGTCGGCTACCCCGTGACCGGGCTGTACGTCCGGGACCTGCCCGACCTGTTCGAGGAGGTCGCCGCGTACAAGACCGAAAAGCGCGCCGAGATCGAGGCCAAGGGCTACACGGTCATCGCGAACATCGGCAACCGTCCCAGCGACCTGACGGGCGGCCACGCCGAGCGCACCTTCAAGCTGCCGGACTACGACGGCAAGCTCTCCTGACGTTCCCCGGCACCGGCCGGCGCGGCGCCGCGGTGGCGGTCGAACCCCACCCGCACCGTGGCGTCGCACAGGCCGGTCACCCACCGGTGCGCGGGGGTCTCCAGCGCCGCGGAGGCCGGCACACCGTCGAGCACCCTGCGGACGGCGGCGAGGGCGCCGTTCCCCGCCACCTCCAGCGACCCGCCCAGGACGTACAGGACGCCGCCCGCCCCGGAGGGGCCCGTCTCCGCGACCGCCGGGGGTCTATGCGCGTAGAAATGTTCCACAGTGCAACCTGGGATCCGCTGAAGCTCCTGGGCGACAGCGCCGATGTCCAAGGCGACCCCGTGCTGCCCTGGGGAATCCAACCGGATGTGGATCGCGTACATGCGCAACATGATCGCATCGCGACCGAGAAGAGGGCAGCAGGGCGACTGGCCTCTAACTGCCATGACAGCAGGCGGCCTTCCCCGGGAGGGCGCCTACAGCCAGCCGCAGCGGGCGGCGAGCAGACCTGCCTCGAAGCGGCTGCGCGCACCCAGTTTGCTCATGATCTCGGCCATCATCCGGCGCACCGTGCGCAGCGAGACGCCGAGGCGGCGGGCGGCCACCTCGTCCGTGCTGCCGGTCTCCAGCAGCCTGAGCAGCTCCAGCTCCTGGGCGGTCGGCTCGCCGGCCTCGGCGGACTCGACCGCGCCGAGCGGCCGGGCACGCTCCCAGTACGACTCGAAGAGGCTGACCAGCGCCGCCAGTACGCCCGGGGCGTGGACGACCACCGCGCCCGCGCGGCTGTTCTCGGGGTCGACGGGCAGCAGCGCCTGCGTGCCGTCCACGATGAGCAGGCGGACGGGGAGGGAGGGGATCGTCCGTATCTCGCCGCCGAGTCCGGAGAGCCAGCGGGCGTACTCCATGGTGGCGCGGTCGTTGCGGACGCTGTCGAGGTACAGGGTGCGGATGCGCACGCCCGCGGCGAGACTGTGCTCGTCCAGCGGACGGCTGGCGTTGAGGGCGTCCTCGCTCTGGCCGCCGCCGGGCATGAAGGAGAGCAGCTCGTGCTTGGCGAGGGTGGCGAGTTCGGCGAGCCGGGAGCGGACGGCGACGACGTCGTCGAGCCGCTCCAGCCCGATGTTGCCCCGGTGCCCGCAGTTGGAGGAGTACGCCACGGCCAGCTCGGCGGCGAGCGCGCGGGCGGCGGCCAGTTGGGTCTGCTGCGCCTGGATCTCCAGTTCCCGCCGGTGCAGCAGGGCGGCGAGGGCGATGCCGGGCGGGAGCGCGACCGGAGCGGCCGCCGTCCCGCCCGAGTACAGCATGGACAGTTCGGCCAGCTCGTCGAGGCAGGCGCGCACCTCCGGCCCGGTCATGCCCAGGTCGCCGGCGATCTCGGCCACGCCCCACCCCGGCTGGGACACGATTAGCCGGTACACGTCAAGACTGCGCCCGTGGAGCCCCAGAAGGGACGCCAGTGGCCTCTGATCAGGATCGTCGTCGGAGTGGTCGACCGCCTCAGTGACCCGCCTCACCGCTCACGCACCTTCCCCCCAGTGCCTTGATCATATCGCCAGCGTGCATGGTAAGGGCTGGGGGCGGGGTTCCGAGAGGGGGTCCGAGGATCGAGCGCGCGGACGCGGCGTGGGCCCACGACCGCGGGCCGTGACGGCGGGCCGGGGTCAGTAGCTCACGCAGGCCGTGCGCCACTCCGTGTAGAAGTCCCAGACCTGCGGGGAGCATTCGGCCGGGCCGTACTGGGACTCCTTCGCCCCGACGTGCGGCATGTGCGGGTACGCGCCGACGCCGGGCCGGTTGACGTGCAGCATGCCCGCGTCGATGCGGTCGAGCGCCCGCAGGGCGAGGCTCTGGTCACCGGTGAAGACGGCCGCGGCCATGCCGTAGCGCACGGAGTTCACGACGCGCAGCCCGTCCTCGAAGCCGTCGCAGTCGATGACGGAGAGGACCGGACCGAAGATCTCCTCCTGGGCGACGAAACTGTCCGCTTCGACGTCCACCAGGACGGTCGGGGCCATGAAGCAGCCGTCGGCGAGGGCGCCGCCGAGGCGCTCGCCGCCGCGGACGACGGACGCCCCGTCCGCCACGGCCCGGCGGACCCCGTCCACGCAGGCCCGCAGGCGCTCCTCGGAGACGACGGGGCCGAGCCCGGCGTCCGGGTCGAGGCCGTCCCCGGCCGTGAGGGCGTCCGCCCGCGCGGTGAGGCGCGCCACGAGGCCGTCGCGGACGGCGCGGTCGACCACGACGCGGCTGGTGGCCGAGCAGCGCTGTCCGGCCTGGCCGAAGGCGCCCGCGACGATCGCGTCGGCGGCCAGGTCGAGGTCCGCGTCGGCGAGCACCAGGGCGGCGTTCTTGCCGCCCATCTCCAGCTGCGTCCGCAGGAAGCGGGGCGCGCCGGCGGTGTGGATGGCCCGGCCGACCTCGACGGAGCCGGTGAAGGAGACGCCTGACACGGCCGGTTCGGCGACCAGCGCCTCGCCCGCGGCGCGGCCGCCGTGGACGAGGTTGAGCACCCCGCCGGTCGCCCCCGCCGCCAGCAGGCACTCCACCAGCAGCGCGGCGGTGTACGGGGTGAGCGGGGACGGCTTGAGGACGGCGGTGCAGCCCGCGACGAGGGCGGGGGCCGCCTTCCAGGCGGGGATCGCCAGCGGGAAGTTCCACGGGGTGACGAGGCCGACCACCCCGATGGGGTGGCGCCGGGTCAATGCCAGGGTGCGCGGGTCGTCGGCGGGCAGGGTCGCCCCGCCGAGCCGGCGTCCCTCACCGGCCGTGTACTCCATCAGCGCGACGGTCCGGTCGACCTCGCCGCGCGCCTCGCGCAGCAGCTTGCCCTGCTCACGGGTGATCGCCACGGCGAACTCCTCGCGGCGCTCCCGGACGAGGGAGGCCGCGCGCATCACGATCTCCCCGCGCCGGACGGGGCCCAGGTCGTGCCAGGCCGGCAGCGCGGCGGCCGCCGCCGCGACGGCGTCGCGCACGTCGGCGGCGTCTGAGTCGGCGCTGCGGCTGACGATCTCGCCGAGCCGGGCGGGGTTGCGGTTCTCCTGGCGGCGGCCCGACAGGGCGTCGCGCCAGGTGTCGCCGACGAGGTTGCGCACCTCTACGACGGCCGGTGCGGGGGCGGTACGGCGGGGCTCCATACTCTTCCTTTGTCTGGCGTGCGTCGGGGCGGCCCGCCCGGGGCTCGGGAACCCGGGCGGACCGGCGGGCGGCGGACCGGCTCGCGCGCGGGGGCGCCCCGGGCCGGGCCGGCGCCGGGTCAGTCGAGCGGCGCGGCGTAGGTGGCGGTCAGCCGGTCGTGGCGCTGCTGGAGCGCCAGCAGCTCGTCGACCCGCTGGAGCGCGAACACGTCCTTCAGCGCGGCGATGGAGCCCTCCACGCCGTAGGTCGAGCCGGCGCCGCCGATCTGGGCGAGGACGTCGCGCATGGCGCTGATCGACGCCCGCAGCCCCTGGTTGGCGTAGATGACCCCGCCGAAGCCGCGGGTGGTCAGCTCGTCCGCGGTGACCTGCGGGTACGTCGTGGGCACGACGATGACGGGCAGGGCGCCGCGGTAGGACTCGCGGAAGGCGAACACCTCGTCGGGGGCGCTCTGCTTGGAGTGGATGAGCAGGGCGTCCGCGCCGGCCCGCTCGTAGACGGCGGCGCGGCGCAGCGCCTCCTCCATGCCGGCCCCGGCGATCAGGGCCTCGATCCGCGCCACGACCACGAAGTCGGGGTCGGTGCGGGCCTCCTTGGCCGCGGTGATCTTCGCGGCGAAGTCGCCGAGGGGGGCGAGGTCCTGGTTGCCCTCCACGAAGCTGTTCATCTTCGGGAACATCTTGTCCTCGATGCACACGCCGGCCATGCCCCGCGCCTCGTACGAGCGGATCATGTGCACGACGTTGCCGACGCCGCCGAAGCCGGAGTCGCAGTCGGCGAGGACCGGGATCCCCACGGCGCCGGCGATCTCGGCCGCCGCCTCCAGGCACTCGGCCATGGAGAGGATGTTGGCGTCCGGGATGGCGCGGGCGGCCGAGATCTCCAGTCCGCTGGCCCAGATCGCCTCGAAGCCGGCCTCCTCGCCGAGCTTGGCGCTCAGGGCGCCGTGCGCCCCCATGATCCGGGCTATGGCGGGGCCGTTCAGGGCTTCACGCAGGGCACGGGTCTTCGACATTCGGGCAACTCCTTCACAGGTGGGGTGGGTCCGGGAGGTCAGGCGGCGACCGGGTCGAGCGCGGCGGAGAGCCGCTCGACGATCTGCTGCGGGGTGTGCGTCACCCGGCGCCCCGGGCCGCCGGTGCGCGGTCCGGTCAGCGCGTGCAGCAGGGCGGGCCGCGGGGTCAGGTCGGCCGCCCGGAGGCCGGCGGCGTCCTCGACTCGGACGGCGTGGGCGTATCCGGCGGCGAGCGCGAGGGCGGTGAAGTCGGCGCGTCCCACGGTGGCCTGGCCGCCGGTGCTCTCGTGCATGCCGTTGTCGACGACGACGTGGAGCAGGGGGACGCCGGCGCCCGCGACCAGGGGCAGTACGCCGAGGTTCATCAGCAGGGAGCCGTCGCCGTCGAGGGCGATCACCGTCCGCGCGGGGCGGGCGAGCGCGATGCCGAGGGCGACGGGCGCGGCGATGCCCATGGAGCCGACGAGGTAGAAGTTCTCCGGCCGGTCCGCCGCGTTGAACAGCTCGCGGGTGGTGAAACCACAGGTGGAGACGATCACCGCGTCGGGGTGCCGGTCGAGGAGCTCGGCGGCGACGTCGGAGAGCGTCAGCGCGGCGGAAGGGGTGGGGGCGGGTGCGGACATCAGATGCCTTCCCGGACGACGAGCACGCCGCAGCGCTGCTCCTTGTCCATCAGGTCGATCACGGTGGCGACGGAGGCGGCCGGGTCGGCGTGGTCCAGGACGGTGTACGGGAGCCGGAACAGCTCCAGCAGCCGCAGCAGCTCCGCCCCGATCACGTCGTGCTCGACGGCGTCGTTGCCGTCGTGGCCCCGCCAGCTGACGATCAGCAGCACGGGCACGTCGTAGATGAGGTTGAACGAGGTGATGACGTTGAGGGAGTAGCCGAGCCCCGAGTTCTGCATGAGGACCACGGCGCGCTCCCCGGCGACGACGGCTCCGGAGGCGATGCCGATGGCGCTGTCCTCGCGGGGTGCGGGGACGTAGCGCAGCCGGGCGAGCCGGGCGTCGTCGCCCGGGTCCTCCAGGAGGCGGAACGCCCCGGTGAGCAGGGAGCACGGGACGCCGGTGGCCAGCGTGAAGCCGTGGTCCACGAGGCTGTCGAGCAGGGCGCGGGCGGTCGCACCCGTGGCGGTGGAGTGCATGTCGGCCTTCCGTCGGTGGGGTCGGTGCGTCAGGGGGTCGCGGCCGCGCGGGCCGCGGGCGGGCCGCCGGCGAGCGGGACGAACTCAGCCCGGTAGGCGTCCTCCACCCGCCGTGCGGTGGCGAGGCAGGAGCGCATGTCGTCACCGGTGACGAGGAAGGTGAGGACGTTGTAGGGCCGATCCGGGTGGAGCTCGGCGCCCGGCGCGAACCGGGTCTTGCAGAACACCAGCTCCGGGAAGGCCGCGAGCAGTTCCTCGCGCGGTGTCTGCGCGGTCATCCGCACCGGTTCGGCGGGCGGCGGCACGCAGCGGTACAGGGCGTGGCGGACCCGGCCGTAGTCACCCTCGGGCGGGCGGCCCAGGGCGAGCCTGACGACGTCCGCGGCGATGTCGGCGCCGGTCGCGGCCCGCAGCAGATGGCCCATGGGGCCGCCGAGGCGGGCGTTGAGCTCGATGCAGGCGGGGCCGTCGGGGGTGAGCTTGAGCTCGACGTGGGTCGCGCCCCAGCGGATCCCGAGGGCTCCGATGATCCGGCCGGTGTGGTCGAGCACCTGCCGCTGCCGGTGGGCCGGCAGGGAGGTGGGGGCGGCGTGGCCCGTCTCGACGAAGCCGTGCTGCGGGAGTTTGTCGGTGATGCCGACGTGCGTGACGCGGCCGTCCGCCACCAGGGACTCGACGCTGACGTAGTCCGCGAAGCCCGGCTCCTCGTACCACTCGTCGCCGACGAGCAGCTGTTCGAGGACGAACAGCGGCTCGGGGTCCAGCAGCGGCGACTGCCGGTACGCGGTGAGCGCCTCGGCCAGCCGGGCGCGCAGCTCCGCCTCGTCGTGGACCTTGCTGACGAGGAAGCTGGCCGCGCCGTGGACGGGCTTCAGGATGGCCGGGAAGCCGACCTCGGCGACGGCCTCGGACACGTCGCCCTGGTCGCGGACGACCCGGAAGCGGATCGTCTCGACGCCGGCCCCGCGCAGTCGGCGCCGCTGGTCCAGCTTCGACTGGGCGGTGCGGACGGCGCCGGGCGGGTTGCCGGGCAGGCCCAGCAGCTCCTGCGCCTCGGCCTGCGCGACGATGAGCGGTTCGCCGAAGGTCGCCACGCCGTGCAGCGGGCGCCGCCGGTGGAGTTCGGCGAGCATGCCGGGGATCTCGCGGTGGTCGCCGGTGGCGAGCCATTCGCCAGTGCACTCCCGGCTCCAGCGCTCCTTGAGGGCGGTGGCGGCGGCGGCCGTCGGGCCGCCCTCGTACCAGACGACGGTGACCTGGCGGGTGACCGTGATGGCCGCCTCCAGGGCGGCGTCCGGCGAGATACCGCCGGCGCCCAGGAGCAGCGCGACGTGCGGTGCGGCCGGGCTCACCGGGTGCCCTCCCCCGGCTCCCGGCCCGCGAACAGCACCTCGCGCACCATGCGCTCCAGGTCGTCCGGGTCGTGCGGGTCGACCAGCTGCACGCCCATGCCGCGGTCGGCGCGCTCCCGGGCGGCCATGACGTTGCGGTGGGGCACGCCGTGGACGGCGGGGATGGTGATGTCGTTGCGCCCGAGCCAGGTCTCCACCCCGAGGGAGGCCATCGTGTCGGACGGCACCAGGACCAGGGCGCGGGCGGTGGCGACGAGGCCCGGGTCGCGCAGGATGTCGGGGATGCCGGCGCCCCACAGGTCGCCGCCGAGCTCGGCGACGACGATCTCGGCGCCCTCGTCGGCGAGCCGGCCCACGAGGTGGCGGGCGGCGCCGACGACGGCGTCGGCTCCGTGCCCGTACGTGGTGCCGAGGCCGGCGTCGACGAAGTCGGCCGCGCAGTGGGCACCGGCGTCGGCGAGGGTCAGCAGGTCGCGCAGCCGGCCGGTGCCGGCCAGCTTGGTGACGCCGACCCGCAGCCCGTGGCGGGCGGTCAGGTGGTGGACGAGGGCGGAGGCGAAGGTGGTCTTGCCGACCTCGGCCGCGGTGCCGCCGACGAACACGACGGGCGTGGCCGGAACCGTGTCGGCCGCCTTGCGCCGCAGCCGCAGCACCCGCCCGTCCCGGTCGGCGGCCAGGCCGACCAGCTCCAGGGCGGTGGCGGTGCCGAGGGAGGACGGGGACGACGCGGCGATGCCGATGATGCCGCCGACCGCCATCAGGTCGGCCGGGTCGCCGGCCTTCACGGGCAGGCCGCCCTCGGGCAGCCCCCCGTAGATCGAGGTGGTGGAGTGGCGCTCGCCGAGCACGCCGACGACCTCGTCTCCGACGCGGACGCGGACGTCCCGGCCGCTGGTGTTCTCGACGGCCTTGTAGGCGCCCACCGAGACGACCCGGGCGACGACCACGTCGCCCGCCTGCCCGACGCCCTCGACGGCCGTCAGCTCGTCCGGGAGCCCGTGGGTTCCGCGCGTGCAACTCGCGATGATTCTGGTCATGACCTGTTCCAGGAGGTGGGAGGGAGGGATGGCCGGGCGGAGGTCACTGGATGTTGACGCTCCAGATGGTGCGGGGATTGACCGCCGTGCCCCCGTCCGGCGCGGTGCGGGTGGCGACCACCTCCTGGCGGCCGTGCCCGTAGCGGTCGTTGTCGATGACGACGACGTCGCCGGCCTCCATGACGTACGCCTGGTGCACCTCCGGGTCGTCGGCCGTGGCCTTGAACCGCACGACGGCCTCGTACCAGCGCTCCCCGTCCGGCATCCGCTCGGCCGCCCGGCCCAGCCGGGTGACGTCCTGGGGGAGGCGCACGGCGACGTCGTCCGGCACCGGGGTGAGCCGGGGCGTCCCGGGCACGTACAGGAAGGGCAGCGCGGAGGGCTCCTCGTCGAGGTGGGAGGCGGGGAAGCTGACCGAGTTGGCGGTGAGGAGGCGCAGGTCCTCCGCCCAGTGCTCCGGGTGGCGCTCCCGCACGGCGCGCAGGACGTCGCCCCAGCGCACGATCAGGGACTCGCCGTTGTGTCCCGGTGCGAAGTCGCGCCAGCCGGGGTCGGCCATGAGCATGGCCAGGTGGAGCGGCCGCCGCCGGGCGAAGGAGCGCCCGGTGTGCAGGGGCAGTGATCCGGCCTTCTCCTGGACGCGCTGTTCGCCACCCGGTTCGGGGGCCCGGCAGCGGACCGTGTTGACGGCCGGGTGGAGGGCGTACGCGTCGGAGGCGGAGCCGGCCGCGTAGTTCGGGCAGAGCTCGCCCAGGTGCTCCAGTAGGTCGGTGTAGCGCGCGACGTCGAGCGGGAAACCGCGGAGGTAGGCGAGCCGGTGCTCGGCGACGGAGGCGACCGTCGCGGCCCTGATGTCCGCCGGCGACATCCCCGAGCAGTCGATGGCGATGCTGTCGAACATGATCATAACCCCTTGGACGGGAGAAGGGAACGTCGGTCGGCCGTCAACTCGCCTGCACACCAAGGCCGTTGGCGACCAGGGCGGCGTACAGCTCGTCGGTCGACCCACCGGACGGCAGGGTGAGGAACGGGACCCCGCCCTCCCGGTGGCGCTCGCGTACGGACGCCAGCGCGCACTCGTCCGGCGCGACACCGGTCACGAGGACGGCGATGCCGTTGCGGGCGAGGATCTCGGCCACCAGGCCGGTCCGCAGGACGGCGGCGGCCGCGGTGTCCCCGGGCGAACCGAGCCCGGCCGTCCCCTCCAGCACCTCGACGCGGCGGTGCTCGCCGCGCAGCCGCTCGGCCAGCGCGGCGGCACCGGCGGCATGGCCCGCACCGGCGGCGTCGGGCGCCACGGGACCGGCCGCCGGGGCGGTACCGGTTGCCGCGTCCGCCGGGGCGGTACCGGCCGTCGGGGGCGCCAGCCACAGGGTGGCGCCGGGGAGACACGTGCAGACGGTCGCGTGCTGGTTCATCGGGCACCTGCCGGGATCTTGTCGGTACGGTCCGCCACGGGCGGCCGCTCCTCGTCCCCGTCGCGGGGCAGCAGGCCGCGGCGGATCGCGGACTCGAGCCATCCGCCGGCCATCAGGGAGGTGATGACGGCGGTGAGGACCAGGGTGGTGAAGAGGGTCGCGTTGATGATCCGCGCGTCGTAGGCGAGGGTCGCCAGGACGATGCCGGGGCCGCCGCGGGCGTTCATGGCGACCGCGAGGTTGAGCGCGCCCGCCCGCGGCCGGCCGGCCCAGCGGGCACCGAGGTAGACGCTGGCCGCCTTGACCACGCAGGCGAAGGCGGTGAACGCCACGGTGAGCAGGGGGTCGAAGGCGTGGACCAGGTCGAGTTTGAGGCCGACGATCGCGAAGTAGACGGGGATGAAGAACCCGGTCGCGAAGCCGCGGACGGCGGCCATCGGGTCGGGCTCGCCCGCGCCGCGGCTCCAGCTCGTCATCAGGCCCACGAGGAAGGCGCCGTACATCGGCGTGATGCCGAGGAAGACGCAGGTGCCGCCGGCGCCGAGGACCACGGCGACCTGCACGGCGACCTGGACGCCCGCCCCCGGCCGCTCCCCCGCCTCCGGCCGGCCCGCGGTCGGCCCCGGTCCGGCCGCCGGCACGTCCGGGCGGGCCGCGGTACGGCGGCGCAGGAGCGTCCCCACCCCGGCCGTCAGGCCGAAGAAGACGACCGAGACGAGGGCGTGGTAGGCGATGGCCCCGTCGCCCGTGCCCACCCCGAGCAGCGCCGGGGCGCCGAAGGCGTCGTGCGGGCCGCCGCCGACCATGCCGAGGGCGACCGCGATCACCACGTTGAGGACGATGTCCTCCAGGACGGCGACCGAGAGCACCACCCGGGCGAAGGAGGTGCCGGCGATGCCGAGGTCCATCATGATCCGGGAGATCACCGGGATGCTGGTGATCGCGACGGCGCACGCGATCACCAGCGTGAGCGCGGTGTGGTCGCCCGCCTCCCCGACGACCGAGGAGAGGTCGACGACCCGTACCAGCAGCAGACCGCAGCCGAACGGGATGACCATGCCGACGACGGCGATCAGCACCACGGCCCGCCCGTCGTGACGGGAGAACACCGCACGCATCTGCAGCCCCGCGAGGAACATGAGCAGCAGCACGCCGAGTTGGTACACGAGGGCGAGCCCGGTCGCGGCCGGCCCGGTCGGCGGGAAGAGCCACCCCTGCGCGCCGGGGGCGAGGAGGCCGAAGAGCGACGGGCCGAGCAGCAGGCCGCCGGTGATCTCCCCGATGACCGGCGGCTGCCGCAGGCGCGCGAAGAGCCTGCCCATGAGGTGCGCCGCGAGGAGCAGCAGCATCAGGGAGGCGAACAGCCGGAAGAGGTCGACGTCGGTCACGGCGCCCCCCAGGCGGACGTCTCCCCGACCAGGCCGGCCGAGCGGGTGGTGCCGTCGGCCGGGTCGATCAGGAGGAAGGCGCCCGTACGGCGGTTGTCCGCGTAGTCGTCGAGGGCGAGGGGCTCGGCGGTGCGCAGGACGACGCGGCCCAGGTCGTTGACGTCCAGGGCGCCGGCGGCGTCGCGCCGTTCCAGCGTGTCGACGTCGGTGCGGTACGTGATCTCCCGGACCACCGCCCGCACGGTCCGCGTGGTGTGCTTGAGCAGGACCTTGTCTCCGGTGCGCAGGGGGCGTTCGTGGAGGTGGCAGACGGTCGCGGTGACGTCCCGGGTGAGCCGGGGCGCGGCGCCGGCGGCGATCAGGTCGCCGCGGGAGACGTCGACGTCCTCGGCCAGCCGGACGGTGACCGACTGGGTGGCCCGCGCGGCGGACGCCGGGGTGCCGAGGACGTCGATGCCGGCGACGGTGGCCCGCTGCCCGGAGGGCAGGACGGTCACGGTGTCGCCGGGCCGCAGCACGCCGGACGCCAGCCGTCCCGCGTAGCCGCGGTAGTCGCGGTGCGCGCCGCTCTGCGGGCGGATGACGTACTGGACGGGGAAGCGGGCGGGCGCGTCCGGCGAGCCGGCGGCGACCTCGACGCCCTCCAGGTGCTCCATCAGGGTGGGACCGCTGTACCAGTCCGTGTGCGCGGACGGGGCGACGACGTTGTCGCCCTCCAGCGCGGAGAGCGGGATCGCCACGACGTCGGCGGTGCCGAGACGGCGCGCGTAGCCGGTGAACTCGTCCGCGACGGCCGCGAAGACCGCCTCGTCGTAGCCGACGAGGTCCATCTTGTTCACGGCGAGCACGAGCCGGGGGACGCGCAGCAGCGCGGAGACGGCGGCGTGCCGGCGGGTCTGCTCGACGACGCCGTTGCGCGCGTCGACCAGGACGACGGTGAGGTCCGCGGTGGACGCGCCGGTGACCATGTTGCGGGTGTACTGCACGTGGCCGGGGGTGTCGGCGAGGATGAACCGGCGCCGGGGGGTGGCGAAGTAGCGGTAGGCGACGTCGATGGTGATGCCCTGCTCGCGTTCGGCCCGCAGGCCGTCCGTGAGCAGCGCCAGGTCCGGGACGTCCTGGCCGCGGCGCCGGGAGGCCGCCTCGACGGCCTCCAGCTGGTCGACGAGGACCGACTTGGAGTCGTGCAGGAGCCGGCCCACCAGGGTGGACTTGCCGTCGTCGACGGAGCCCGCGGTCGCGAAGCGCAGCAGGGTGGCCGCCGCGGGGTCGTGCCGGGTGTGGGTGGTGGCCGTCATGTCAGAAGTACCCCTCACGCTTGCGGTCCTCCATGGCGGCCTCGGACAGCTTGTCGTCGGCGCGGGTGGCGCCGCGCTCGGTGAGGCGGCTGGCGGCGATCTCGGCGATGACGTCGGCGACGGTGGTGGCGTCGGAGTCGACGGCGCCGGTGCAGGACATGTCGCCGACCGTGCGGTAGCGGATCATCCGCTTCTCCACCGGCTCGGACTCCTTCGGACCGCCCCACTCGCCGGCGGTGAGCCACATGCCGGACCGGGAGAACACCTCGCGCTCGTGCGCGAAGTAGATCTCCGGCAGCTCGATGCCCTCGCGCTCGATGTACTGCCACACGTCCAGCTCGGTCCAGTTCGACAGCGGGAAGACCCGCACGTGCTCGCCGACCATGTGGCGGCCGTTGTACAGGTCCCACAGCTCGGGGCGCTGGCGGCGCGGGTCCCAGGCGCCGAACTCGTCGCGCAGGGAGAACACCCGCTCCTTGGCGCGCGCCTTCTCCTCGTCGCGCCGGCCGCCGCCGAACACCGCGTCGAAGCGGTGCCGTTCGATCGCGTCGAGCAGCGGCACCGTCTGGAGGGGGTTGCGGGTTCCGTCGGGCCGCTCGGTGAGCCGGCCGTCGTCGACGTACTCCTGGACGCGTGCGACGTGCAGGGTCAGCCCGTGCTTCGCGACGGTGCGGTCGCGGTACTCGATGACCTCGGGGAAGTTGTGCCCGGTGTCGACGTGCAGCAGCGAGAACGGGACCGGCGCGGGCCAGAACGCCTTCAGCGCCAGGTGCAGCATGACGATGGAGTCCTTGCCGCCGGAGAAGAGGACCACCGGCCGCTCGAACTCACCCGCCACCTCGCGGAAGATGTGCACCGCCTCGGACTCCAGGACGTCCAGGTGGGTGGGGCGGTAGACACCGGTCGCCCCGGTCACGGCACTCATGCCAGTCCCCTTCCGACGAGCAGGGCGTGGATGTCCGCGGCCGACCCGGCCACCGGCCGGCCGGCCGTGTCCAGGCGCAGGTCCGGGGCGTCGGGCTCCTCGTACGGGTCGTCGACGCCGGTCAGCCCGCTGATCTCGCCGGCGGCCTGCCGGGCGTACAGCCCCTTCACGTCCCGCTCCGAGCACACCTCCACCGGCGTGGCGACATGCACCTCGACGTACGGGGTGCCCTCCCGCCGGTGGTGTGCGCGCACCTCGGCGCGACTGTCGGCGTACGGGGCGATGACGGGCACCAGGACCTTCACGCCGTTCGAGGCGAGCAGCTCGGCGACGAAGCCGATCCGCCGCACGTTGGTGTCCCGGTCCGCGCGGCCGAAACCCAGCCCCGCCGAGAGGAACTCCCGGACCTCGTCGCCGTCCAGGACCTCGGTGCGGTGGCCGGCGGCGCGGAGGCGTTCGGCCAGGGCGCGGGCCAGGGTGGTCTTCCCGGCGCTGGGGAGGCCGGTGAGCCAGACCGTCGCGCCGCGTCCGGCGGGTCCCGCGGGGTGTGCGGGCACCGCCTCGAATGTGCTGTTGTCTGTGTCCGTCATCGTCCTTCGACCTCGGTGAGGGTGTGGTCCGGTCGGTGAGGACCGGTCAGGAGCCGGTCGTGGCCTCCGCGACGGCCGCCAGCAGGGCGGCCGCGTCCTGCGGGCGGCAGACCAGGAGGTCCGGCAGGTAGGGGTCCGCGCGGTTGTAGACCGGCGGGGTGCCGTCCAGCCGGGACACGTGCAGTCCGGCGGCGAGCGCGACGGCGGCCGGAGCGGCCGAGTCCCACTCGTACTGGCCGCCCGCGTGCAGGTACGCGCGGGCGTCGCCGCGGATCACGGCCGCCGTCTTGGCGCCCGCCGAGCCCATGCCGGCCAGCTCGGCGCCGATCCGCCCGGCGACCTGCGTGAGGAAGGCGGGCGACCGCGAGCGGCTGCCGAGGACGGGCAGGCGGTCCGCCGGGGAGTCCGGCGTGGGCGGCGGTGTGCCGGTGGACAGCGTGACGCCCTGGGCGGGCAGGGCGACGGCCCCCGCGGCGAGCCGGCCGCCGGTCCACAGGGCGACGTGCACGGCCCAGTCCTCCCGGCCCGGCTCGGAGAACTCGCGGGTGCCGTCCAGGGGGTCGACGATCCACACCCGCTCGGCGGTCAGCCGCGCCGCGTCCGCCTTCCCCTCCTCGGAGAGGACGGCGTCGCCGGGGCGCTCCGCCGCGAGCGCCGCGGCGAGGAACTCGTGCGACAGCCGGTCGCCCGCCGCCTTCAGCGCCGCCGGGTCGGCGAAGCCGGACTCCGCCCGCAGCTTCAGCAGCAGCTCGCCGGCCTCCTCGGCCAGCCGGTGCGCCAGCCGGTGGTCGTCCTCGACGGTGACCTGCTCCAGGACCCGTTCGACGTACCGCACCAGCGCCTCCGGGTCGGGGCCGCGGACCACGCCGGACAGCGGCAGGTGTTCGGGCCGGTAGGAGTGGCTGGTCGGGGTGGTCGTGCCCGGTGCGGTGATCCGGTGGCGCACCACCACGGGGTCGTCCAGCAGGGCGCGGGCGCCGCGCACGGAGACGGCCGCGCCGCCGTGGACGTGGCCGGGGAAGAGGAAGAAGCCGTGCGCGAGGCCGGGTGCGGGCGGGCCGAGGAAGCGCTCGGCGAGCGCGTCGTCCACGTCCGACGCCATGTCCAGCGTGTGCAGGTGGGCGCCGGTGCGCCGCTCGGTGACGTCGACGATGTACCCGCCGCCGCAGCGGGCCGCGACCTCCATGAAGACCGGCCCGCTCGGGGTCATGATCGCTTCGAGGTGGAAGGTGAGCGTCTCGCCGCCGAGCGCCCGCACGCAGCGCACGGCCCACTCCGTCAGCTCCGGGTGGTCGAACTGCACGGAGCCGATGGGCGCCCCGTTCTCGAAGCCCAGCGGCGTGCCGACGTAGCGGGACGGCTGGGCCACCACCGCCTCGCCCTTGAAGAGGAAGCCGTCCACGTGCCAGATCGGGCCCTCGACGTACTCCTCCAGCTCGTACCGGGCGGCGAACCCGCCGCCCGTGCCCTGCTCCGTGCCGGTCTGCGCGGCCGGGTCCGCGGGGGACTGCGCGGCGGCGGCGCGGACGAACTCCAGCGCCTCGTCGAGGGTCTCGAAGAGACGTACCCCCTGGCTGCCGCCCTCGTCGCGCGGCTTGACGATGGTCCGGCCGCGCCAGCCGGGGCCGGCGCCGGGCCGGTCCGGGGCGGCCGGACCGTCCGGGGCTGCCGGCCGGTCCGCGGGGACGAAGCGCGGCACGCGGAAACCGGCCCGCGCCAGGGTCCGCTTCATGGTCACCTTGTCGCGGAAGTTGCGCGCCGCCGCGGCGCCCATGCCGGGGATGCCGAAGGCGTCGCGCAGCTCGGCGGCCGGGGTGATCAGCTTCTCGTGCCGGGCGATGATCCGCTGGAACGGCGGCTGCCCGGCCATCCACGGCCGCAGCTGGTCGGCGACGGGCCGGGCCGGGTCCAGGGGGAACGTCCCGCAGCGGACATGGGCGGGGATGTTGGCGAGGTACTGCGGCGTCCCGGCGTACACGACGTCGTGGACGGAGTGGTCGATGGCCCGCTCGTAGGCGAGCCGTTCAAACAGGTTCTGATGCAGGACCAGGATGCGCACCGGCGTTCTCCCTGAGGGTGAAGTGGATGACGGCCCACGCGGCGGCGGCGCACAGCCCCATGAAGACGAAGAGCAGTTCCCGGGGGAACAGCGTCAGCACGAGCCCGCCCGCCGCGGGCCCGAGGCCGAGACCGAGGTTGCGGAGCGTGGCCGCACCGAAGTACGTGCCGCGCAGGTCGGGTGGCGCGAGTTCGTCCACCACGACGCTCACCGTGGGGACGACCAGGACCTCGGCGAGGCTGATCAGCACGACCAGCGCCACGAGGGCCGCCCGGCCGGAGCCGGTGAGCGGGAACAGCAGGCAGACGACCGCGAACAGCGCGTTGCCCGTGAGGAGGGTGCGCCGGGGGCCCAGCCGCTCGGCGGCCCGGGAGGCAAGCGGCTGGAGCGCGATGACGGCCACGGCGTTGACCGTGAGCAGCACCGCGAAGAAGCGGATCCCGTCGGGGAACCCGGTGCTGACGATCCGCGAGAGGTTCGACTCGATCTGGCAGTACGCCAGGGTGAACAGGATCATCGACACGGTGAGGCTGCGGAACGCCCGGTCCGCCGCGAGCACCCGCAGCGCCCCGGTGAAGCTGCGCCGGTCCCCCGCCGCCTTGGCTCCCGCCGCGGGGGCCGAGGCGGCGGGCGTCGGGACGGGGGCGCCGTACTCCGTGCCCCGGCCGAGCCACGCGTACGCGAGCGCGAAGAGCAGGTAGCAGCCGCCCGCGATGACGAAGGCGAGCCGGTCGGAGGCGAGCCCCAGGAAGGCCCCGGTCGGCGGGCCGACGGCCACGGCCGTGTTCGTCAGCACGTACCGGTGGCGGAAGAGCACCGGCCGCTGCTCCTTCGGCAGGCTGTCGGCCATCACCACCTGGGTGACCGGCCAGAAGAACGCCGACATCACGCCGTACGAGACGTTCAGCACCCCGAACAGCACGGGGAACGCCAGCGACTGCCGCAGGTACGTGGCCACGGCGAACAGCAGCCCGAAGACCAGCGCGGTGCCGAAGAGCCCGACGAGCAGGATCCGCCGCCGCCCGATCCGGTCCGCGAGGACGCCGCTGAAGAAGCCGGCGGTCAGCGAGCCGATCTGGTTGAGCCCGACGAGCAGCCCGATCACGTGGGCCGGCAGGTCGGCGTTGCGGCTCAGGAAGATCGTCATGAACGGAATACAGAGATACGACACGAGCTTCAGGAAGAACGTGCTCGCCATCGTCACCGCGACGATCGGATGCCGGTAGGCGGCGAAATCCCGTCGGCGTTTCTCGCGGCGCGTCTCACCACTCATGGAATTCCTCTTGGCTCGGACGCGGGAACGCCGAAGCGGGCCGGAGGTCTCCGGCCCGCTTCGGCGTTCGTCTGGGTGGTTCGTGTCTGTCGGCTACGCGATGCCCTCCACCGCGGTGTTGCGGTAGAAGGGGGCGTCGTCGGGGCCCGTGAAGTCCGGCCGGTACCAGGTGGCCGGGCGCAGCGAGGGCCGGATGGCGTCGGCGACGCCCAGCACCGACGCGAAGAGCGCCATGCGGATCGGGATGCCCGCGTCGGTCTGCCGGAAGATCGCCAGCCGGGGGTCGGTGTTCAGGTCCGTGCCGAGGTCGTTGGCGGCGGGGCGGCTGTCCCGGGGCAGCGGGTGCATGATCACCGTGTCGGGGCGGCAGACCCGGTCCACCAGCGCGCGGTCGATGCGGAACTCGTCGCTGTACGGGACGGGCAGGTCGGCGAAGCGCTCCGTCTGCAGGCGCGTCGCGTACACCAGGTCGGCGTCCCGCAGGCCGGCCTCGGGCCGGTCGCTCACCTCGACGTGGTGGCCGCGGCTCGCGGCGAGTTCCAGCAGCGGAGCGGGCATGCCGAGGCTGTCGGGCGAGACGCAGACCAGCGTCAGCTTGTCGTACCGGGACAGCAGCTTGATCAGCGAGTGGACGGTGCGGCCGTGGCGGAGGTCGCCGACCATGGCGATCCGGGCGCCGTCGATGTCGCGGCCGAGGCGGTGGAACTCGCGGTGCATGGTGAACATGTCGAGGAGCGCCTGCGTGGGGTGCTCGCCCGCGCCGTTGCCGCCGTTGACGACGGGGACGTGGGTGGCGTCGGCGAACTCGTGGACGGCCGCCTCGTCGGGGTGGCGCATCACGACGAGGTCGCAGTAGCCGCTGACGACGCGGCTGGTGTCGGCCAGCGACTCGCCCTTGGCGATCGACAGCAGCTCGACCCCGGTGGTCGTCGTCACTCCGCCGCCCAGGCGCAGGAAGGCCGACTCGCAGCTCAGCCGCGTGCGGGTGCTGGCCTCGAAGAAGAGGCTCGCCATCACGGCGCCCTCGAGGACCCGCGTGACCTTCCGGCCGCGGGCCACCGGCGTCAGGACGTCCGCCAGTTCGAAGAGCCGCTCCAGGTCGTCCCGGGTGAAGAGGTCGCTGGAGAGAATGTGCTTTCCGGTCAATGACATGACGACTCTGACTTTCTCTATGACACCGGGTACAGCCCTCGGCCGCGGCCATTCTACGGGCCGGGAACAGTGCCGGGAATTGCCTCCCCGCCGGGCCCGCGGGGGCCCGGCGGGGAGGCGTCACCACCGCGGCGGAGCGGTGTCACCGCCCCGGCGCGGGGCGGTGGGAGCGGGTCCGCCTACCGGTCGGCGAGCGCCACGAGCTGCACCGACGAGACGTTGCGCTGCTCGACCTCCTTCAGCGACGAGACGGCCGTGTCGAGCGACTGCGCCGCCGCGTTCGTCCCGGGGCCGGCCATCAGCGCGTCGAGCTCGCCCTGGAGCTCGGCGCAGACGGCGGCCAGGTCGGCCTGCTCGGCCGCCTGCCCGGTCGGCTCGGCCGCGTCCTCGCCGGGGGTGGTGGGGACGGGGTTGTCCATGTGCTTCTCCTTCTGGGTGTGACGGTGTTCGCCCCGGTCAGCGGACCGTGACGCTCCACAGCTCGCGGTCGTTGGTCCGCGCCTCGCCGTCGACCGCGTACTCGCCGACGATCTTCTGACGGCCGTGCGCGAACCGGTGGTTGTCCAGCAGCAGCAGGTCGCCGCGCTCCATCGGGAAGCAGGAGAACAGCCCGTCCTCGACGCTGGCGTCCAGCAGGTAGTCCAGGGACTTCCGGTAGGCGTCGGCGTCGGGCAGCTGGTCCTCGATGCCCGCGATCTTGTCGCGCAGGTCCTGCTTGAGCCGGACGCCCACGTCGTACCGCCCGCGGGAGTCGTCCAGCGGGTAGAGCAGCGGCAGGTCGCTCAGCTCCTCCCGCACGTTGTTGGCCCGGAAGGTGATCGGCGTGCCCGACAGCCGCGCGAAGTGCTCCTCGAACACGGCGCCGTCCCGCTCGGCGAGCCGGGTGAACAGGTCGTACCAGGAGACCACGACGGACTCGCCCCGCTGCCCGGCCGGGACCTCCCGCCAGCCGGGCTCCACCATGAGCATCGCGAAGAACGCCGGGCGGGGCGTGCACCAGGAGCGGGCGGAGTGCGGCCGCAGACCGCCGGCGACGTAGTGGACGGACTGGGCGCCCTCGGTCTTCTTCTTGTACTTCACCCGGTTGATCTGCGGGTGCGGGTCGGTCTTCGCCAGCTCGCTGAGCGAGGAGTAGTTCCGCAGCGGTTCGCCGAAGGCGCCGAGGAACTCCAGGTAACGGTCGGGGTCCAGGGGGAAGTCGCGGACCAGGCAGATCCTGTTCCGCCCGACGACCTCGCGGGCCGCGGCGACGGTCTGCGCGACCGTCCGGCCGGCCGCGGACACGGACTCGTCCTGGATGGTCCGGGCGAGCCGGTCCTCCGTGATCGTCATGGTCGTTCTCCTTTTCGTGCTCAGGCGGCGGTGGCGGCGAGCTGCTGGAAGCGGCGGGCCTCGGTGATCCGGCCGGCGCGGGCCAGGACCGACGCGTGGGTGAGCAGGGTGAGCCGGTCGGCCCGCGGGCTCTCGGCCTCCTCCGCGAGCAGGGCCACCGCCTCGTCGGTCTTGCCGCGGCCCGCGAGGAACCGGGCGAACTCGGCGCGCAGCTCCCGCTGGTCGCTGTTGGCGGCGAGGCTCTGCCGGTAGAGGACCTCCGCGAGGTCGGGGTCGTCGAGCCGCTCGGCGGTCAGCTTCGCCAGCTTGCCGAGGGTGTACGGGTGGTTCGGGCGGCCCGACAGCGCCCGCAGCATCAGCGCGCGGGCGCCGGCCGTGTCGTCCTCGTGCTCGGCGACGTACAGGGCGTAGTTGCACAGCGTGCGCGGGTGGGCCGGGTCGAGGCGCAGCGCCTCGCGGTAGCGGGTGCCGGCGTACTCGGGGTCCTGCTTCTTGTGCTGGGCGAAGAGCGCGAAGTTGCTGTGGACGCGGGCGTACCGGGTCTCGGGGCGCACCGGCCGGCCCGAGGCCCGCTTGACGTCGTCCGGCGCCCAGTGGATCTTCTCGGTCCACAGGGACAGCAGCCGCAGGTCACCGGCGTCCTCGGGGTAGCGGGCGCGCATCTCGGCGAGGCCGATCGGGTCGGGCCGGGCGTCGAGGTAGCCGAAGCGCGCCATGGTCTCCCACTCGGAGAGGGTGATGAGCTCCTTGAGCTCCTCCGGGTAGTCGGGACGGATGCTGGTCGCGTTGATCCGGTCGCCCTCGGCGAGGACGGAGGCGTCGAACTCCTCGCCGGCGAGCTTCAGGAACCGCGCGAAGTCGGCTGCCAGGTCCTCCTGCCGGCCGACGAAGTCCACCTCGTCGTCCGGCGTGCCGACGTACGAGGTGTAGATGTTGCCGAGCGCGCCCGGCAGGACGGTCACGGCCCGCCGCACGAAGGTCTGGAAGTCGTCGCTCTCGCAGTGCTCGTCGAGCGGGTACTGCGGCCGCCAGCCCTTCTCCATGCGGTAGGACCAGTAGGAGCGGTACCACTCGAGCGGGTCGCGGACGAAGGCGCCGACGAAGCCGTACCGGGAGCGGTCGAAGTCGGCGAGGAGGTCGTGCTCGCGCATCGCCGGGTCGCCGACCTCGGCGACCTCCAGGCCGAGTTCCCTGACCTTCCTGCGGATCCACGTGCTGCCCGTCTTCGGGGTCAGGAGCAGCAGCGCGTTACTGCGCGTGAAGTGCAGTGCCATGGACGTCTCCAGGATCGGGCGCGGACGCCGCCTTGCGGCGCGCCGCGTGGGGTGTGTCGAAGAGCTTGAGGGTGGTGTCACCGGGCGGGCCCGCGTCGGCGGCGGGCGGGCGGTCGAACAGGTGCGTGTCGAGGTGGGCGGCCGTCACGGCGTGGAGCGCGGCCCGGTTGCCGGTGGTGACCACCTCGTGTCCCTCGTCGGGGAAGAGCGCGAGGGTCGCGTCCTTGCCCGCCCGGGCCAGCGCCATGAACATCCGGGTGGCCATCTCGGCCGGGACGCGGCTGTCGTTGGCGCCGTGGACGAGCAGGACGGGGCAGCGCACGCCGGCGGCGTTGTCCACCGGCGACACCGCCCGGAGCGCCGCCCGCTGGTCGGGGTCGGCGGGGTCCCCGACGCGGCGGTGCAGCATGGGCGCGGCGGTCCGCCAGAAGGCGGGGGGTTCCTCCAGGAAGCGCACCAGGTCGGTGAGGGGCGAGGTCGCCACCACGCAGCGCAGGTCCCGGCGGGTGGTGGCCGCCATCTGGAGCACCGCGTACCCGCCGTAGCTGCCGCCGACCAGGGCGAGCCGGTCGGGGTCGGCGACGCCCTCGGCGACCGCCCAGTCGAGGGCGTCCTCCAGGTCGTCCTGCATGGCCAGGCCCCACTGCCGGTCGGCGGCGTTGGTCCAGGCCGGGCCGAAGCCGGTGGAGCCGCGGAAGTTGGGCTCGATGACGGTGCAGCCCCGCTCGGCGAGCCAGGTGCGCCGCTCGGCGTACTCCCAGCGGCTGCGCCGCCAGGGCCCGCCGTGGACGAGCAGCACGGCGGGGCCGGGCCCGTCGCCGTCCCCGCGTGCCGTGCCGCGCGTGACGTACGTGACGGCCTCGCCGCCGCCGCGCAGCGGCACGCCGACGGCGCGGCACGTGACGGACGATGGCGGGGTGCCGGGCCGGGCCGCGCCGAGCCGCCAGGTGTCGCCGCCGGCGGGCTCGTGGACGTACCAGTGCGTGTCGTGCTCGGGGCGGTGCGCGGCCACCAGCCACCGGCCGCCGCGGCGCTCGGTGACCACGGGTTCGGTGCCGAGGCGCGTGCGCAGGTGCTCGAGTACGGGTGCCCAGCGGGGGTCCAGGGCGACGCAGGCGCGCCGCTCGCGTTCGGTCTGCACGATCCCCGGGCGGCCGGTGCCGGGCTCGAACAGGACGTCCGGGATGTCCCCGCCGCGCACCCGGTGCTCGGTGCGCAGCTCGCGCGCGGGGGCGCCGTCCCGGCAGGCGAGGGCGGTGAGGCGGACGCCGTCGGGGCCGTCGGGCAGGACGAAGTACGCGGTGTCCCCGTCGGGTGCGAAGGCGAGGAACCGCACGGTGAGCGCGTCCTCGTGCGGGACGTGCAGGAACGGCCGGCCGGCGGTGGGCTCGCCGTGCCACAGGTCGCGCGAGCCGTCGTCGCCGACGGTCTCGGTCAGCCGGGGGCGCAGGGACGTGTCGGCGTAGACGGCCGCGTAGCCGCGGTCGCGGAGCACCTCCGTCCGGGCGCCGGTGCGCAGGGACACCAGGTGGTGGTCGAGTCGGCCGGGCTCGCCCCCCTCGGCGGCGAGCAGCACCTCCTCGGGGCGCTGCGGGCTCAGTCCGGCCAGCCGTGTGCGCCGCCCCGGCGCGCCGAGCGGCGTCCAGGTGCCGTCCGCCACGTCGACGCGGAAGAGCGTCCAGCTCTCGGAGCCGTCCGGGTCGGAGAGGGCGAGGCCGACTCCGGGCAGGTGCGACCAGGTGAAGGCGCGGCAGCGGGCGGCTCCGACGTCCGAGCGGCCGTGTTCGCGCCGGGCCGCGAGGTCGTGCACGACGAGGCGGGTGGCGCCGTCGCCGGCGGAGAGCCAGGCGGCGTACCGCCCGTCGGCGCTGAGCGAGGGCGGCCCGTCGGTCCGCCCCGCGCCACCGCCGGTGGCCGCCCCGCCGGTGGCGCGCGCCGGTCCGCCGGTCACCGGTCCGCCGGCGCCGGCGCGGCCCCGGGCCCCTGGTGGGCGTGGAGGACGCCCTTGACGACGCGGTCCACGTCGGGCTCGGGCGGGACGACGATCCGCACGCCGGCCGGCCAGTCGGCGGGGTAGCCGCGCAGGTCGTGGACGAGCCGCGTGCGGTACCCGGCGTGGCCCAGCTCCTCGACGACCTCGGCGGCCCGGGGGGTCTCCAGGCAGACGTAGTTGGCGTCCGACGGCCACAGGCGCAGCCCCTCCACCCCGCTCAGCCCGGCGACGAGCCGCTCACGGCACGCGTGCACGCGGCGGACGCTGTCGCGGACCGGCGCCGGATCGGCGAGGAGGCCGAGCGCGGTGCGCTGGGCGACGCCCGAGACGCTGTTCGGCATGAGCCAGAACGGGAAGTCCTCGCGGGCGAAGGAGGCGGAGACGGCGAAGCCGATCCGCAGGTTCGCCAGGCCCCACGCCTTGGAGAAGGTGCGCATGACGACCAGGTTCGGGAAGCGCTCGACCAGGGGCAGCGCGGTCGCCGGGGCGAAGTCCGCGTACACCTCGTCCAGGACGACCAGGCCCCGCGCCCGCTCGAGGAGCGCGGCGACGTCCTCCACCGGGAACTGGTAGCCGAGCGGGTTGCGCGGCGAGCACAGCACGGTGATCGCGTCGTCGCGCCCGAGGTGGGGCTCCAGCGCGGGGAGCAGCTCCCCGGGTTCGCGCACCGGGACGGCGAGGTACTCCCAGCCCTGCTGGCGGGCGACGGTCGCGGTGAGGTGGAAGTTGGGGGTCACGTCCACCACGAGCCCGCGGTAGGCGCTGCGCAGCAGGGTGTCGATGAGCTGGGTGGCGCCGGCGCCGACGCGGACGAAGTCGGCGGGCACGCCGAAGTGGGCGGCGGCGGCCGTGGCCACCTGCCGGCTCCACACCTCGTCCTTGTTGGTGATGTCGATGTCCTCGGCCGCCCGGAGCAGCCGGGCGGTGTGGGCGGCGGGGTCCAGGAAGTGGTTGCCCGTCCAGGTCAGGTCTCGCGTCATGGGGTCGGTCGCTTCCGCCGGGTGTGGGTGGGGTCGCTGGGCGACGGGATGGTCGCGGGGTCGGTGCCGTCGGTGCCGTCGGTGCCGGCGGCGCCCGGTCCGCGGGCGGGCGGGGTCACGCGGGCGCGGTCAGGTAGCGCCGCTTCTTGCCCCCGGGCGGGGTGATCCGCTCGTGGCGCTCCAGCAGCGGCTCCTCGCCCGGCAGCAGGCGGTCCAGGGCCGCGCGCAGCTCCCGCCGGAGCCCCTCCTCGTCGGGGCGGCCGGGCTCGGGGGCCCAGCGCAGCACGGTCCGGTCCGGGTCGCGCAGGTCGACCTGGAAGTCGCCGAGCCCGGGCAGGTGGCCGACGGCGCCGGTCACCGTCTCGGCGGGCAGCTCCGCCGTACGGAACCGCAGGGTCCCCGGCTCGCGTCCGCGCAGCCGCAGCAGCCGCTGGGTGCCGTCGGGGGCGGTGTCCAGTTCGGCGTGGTCGCCGGTGCGGTAGCGGGCGACGAAGGTGCCGCGGTTGACGAGGTTGGTCAGCACCAGCTCGCCCGCTCCGGCGGGGCGCGGCGCGCCGTGCTCGTCCAGGACCTCCAGGCGGACGTTCTCGCCGAAGACCCGGTAGGTGCGCGCGTCGGGCGTGGTGGCGGCGACGAGGCCGCCCTCGGTCGACGCCAGGGCGTCCACGACGGGTGCCCGGAAGTAGTCGGTGAGGCGGCGCCGGTCGTCGTCGTGCAGGGGCTCGCCGCTGACGAGCAGCAGCCGGGGCGTCCAGGGCGGTTCGGCCGCGCCCTGCCGGAGCAGGGCGGCACGCAGGTCGAGCAGGTACGTCGGCTTCCCGTAGAGCACCGGCGCGCGGAGCCGGGAGAACAGCCGCAGCGCGTCGGCGCCGCCGAGTTGGAGGCGTACGTACAGGCCGTTGCCCAGGGGCGGGAGCGGGCGGACGAAACTGGCGCGGCCGGGCTTGTTGCTGATGAAGACGACGGCCGGCTCACCGCGCCGAAAGAGGTCGGCGGGGAGCCCGGCGACGTCCCGTATCTGCGCGAAGAAACGGTAATTGACGGCGTACCAGGCGGCGTCGTCGAGCCTCACTTCGAGCGGCTTCCCGGTGGTCCCGCTGGAGGAGAGCCGGTACGTCGCCGCGACGCGCGGCGAGCGGAACAGCTCGCCGTTCTCCTGGTGTACCGCCCGGTCCGTCAGGGGGAGTTCCACGCCCGCGTCCCGGTAGAAGGGGACGTCCCTGCGGAGCTCGTCGACGAAAGCGCGGTACGCGGCGTCGGGCGAGGAATGGCGGGGGCGGTCCTCCCAGGCGGCCCGCGCCCGCTCGATCTCCTCGAGGGATTTCAGGGTGGCGTCGTCCGAGTCCAGAGTCATGACCGTACCCAATCGGCGATCCGATGCTGATCCGGAGAAATGCGCCTCGGCGGTCGACCGCACCGGCGGTGCCGATATCAGGAGTTCGAGGCGGGTCGGTCCGTAAATTCCGACACTTCTTCCGCTGGCCCCAGCGTGACACCCGCCCACGCCCTTGTCAAACATGATCCACAACCGCTTTTCCACGAATGCGGACATGCCGAATCCGCGCATGAACGGATGTCAATTCATGCGCGCATTCGGCTGCGTGGATTCCTGTCCCGCGCTATCCGGCGGCGAGCAGGGTCAATTCTTCGAGGTCGTATTCGGCGCGGGTCGCCGTGCCGTGGCGGGTGAGCTTGCCGCGGCTGGCCCACTTGCGCACGGTCGCCTCGGAGACCCCGACGGCGACGGCGGCGAGCCGGGTGGGCAGCGTCCGGCGGGCCGCCCGCGCGGGCTCCGCCGCGGCCATCCGGCCGCGCAGGTCCAGCCACTCGTGCGGCTGCCAGACGTGGCCCGCCCCGCAGCGGACGTCCCGCGCCCACCCGTCGGCGCCGCCGCCCATGGTGACGACGACCTCGCCCCCGCACCCGTCCCTGACGCAGGCACCGACCCGGATGCGGCGGACGCCGTCCGGCCGGGCGATCCGCCTCGCCCCGTCGGTGACCTGCGCGATCTCCCCGGCCATGTCGGCGACGGCCGGGTGGTTTGCGAGCAGGTCGAGGTGACGGGCGAGGAACGCGGCGAGCTCGGGCACCCGGCGCTCGGGCACGGGCGGCCCGTAGGTCTCGACCGCCACACCGGCCCACGAGGCGAGCACGCCCACGATGGCGGAGCGGGCCGCCGCGGCGGCCTCGTCGAAGACGCGGTCGGTGCTCCTGGTGCCACTGACCCGCTGAAGGGGGCCGGTGGCGACCGGCCCCATGAGGTACTCCATCTCGGCGTACAGCCGGGGCAGCTCCGCGAGGTCCGCGGCCAGTCGTTCCCGGTCTTCCATCAGACGTCCCCCCGTTCGGTGTTTCAGTCCCAGCCCCAGCTGTCCTCGGAGTTCTCGACGACATTCGAGACGGAAGAGGACTGGAGCTCATCGGTCCGCTTCGCGGGGTCGACGATCAACACGGCGACGCACGCGGCCGTGGAGCAGGCGAGAGCAGCGATGAATCTGGTCGGCATGGATGGTCCTCGTTCGTCCAAGGCATTGGCACGACAGTGGGTGCGTTCGGCGGCGGGACTTCCTGTGCCGTCCCCCGGGAATTCACCCGGTAGCCGCCCGTTCAAAATGGCACGGCCACGCGGGGACTCTCCAGAGCGCCCTTGTGGCCGTAAGGTGCCACTGCATCAAGATGCCAGGGTCGGGGGGTGTGCGGGCGGGCCCGGCAGGTGTCGCAGGCCGTTCCGTCAACTCCCCTGTGGCGTTACGATCTTGGGCGCACCGCACCCATCGCGCCCACCACCCCCACCGCCCCCTCGCACCGCACCCGCCCCCGCGCCCGCACCGCGAGCGGTCCCGGCCGGTCGCCGCTCCGGCGGCGGTCGGGCGCCACGACGAGACCCTGGAGCCGGCCCGTGCTCGAGACCCCCCACCCCCCGTCCGTCCTGCGGTCGACCGTCGGCGTGCTGGTGACCGACGAGCGCGCGCGACCGCTGCTGGTACGGCCGGCGGGCGGGGGCGGCCCGTGGGCGCTGCCGTCCTGCGGCTGCGCCCTGTCCCTGCCGTGCGGCACGGTGCCCGCGCGGCCGGTCCTGGTCTTCGACCGGGTGGCGGCCGGCTGCGAGGGACGGCTCGTCGTCGACGGCGGTCGCCTCGACGCCGCCGGACTCGGCGGGGTGGAGGGGCCGGTCACGTGCGTGGAGCCGGCCGTCGCGGCCGGACTGCTGCCGGCGGCCGAGGGGCGGCGGATGCTGGCCGCGCTGCGGGCGCGCGTCGCCGGCGCGGGCCCGGTGGTGCTGGAGGAGGGGAGGCCCGCCGGGCCGGCCCCGGTCCTGGACCGGCTGGGGCTCTTCGGGCGGCCGAGGACGGCGCAGGAGCTGCCCTGGTACGAGGGGACGCCCGTACCCACGCAGTTGACGCCCCGTCAGGCGTGGGGGTGGCTCTTCGCGCCCGACGGGCGGGTGCTCGTGCTGGTCGACCCGCGCGACGGCCACGCGGAGCTGCCGGGCGGGACCATCGAGCCGCAGGACCCGTCACCGGCCGCGGCGCTGGTGCGGGAGGCCGGCGAGGAGGCGTCCGTGACCACCGGCGAACCCGTGTACCTGGGCCACCTGCCGGACGTGCACGACGGCCGGCCGGTGGCCAGGACCCGCTTCGCCGCCCCGCTGACCGGGATGGGCCCCTCGGCCGTCGACCCGGCGCTGAACATCCGGTACGCCCGTCTGCTCGTCACGCCGCAGCAGGCGGTGGACCTGCTGGGCTGGGGGGCGATGGGGCGCGCGCAGGCCGCGGCGGCGGTCCGCGCGGCGGAGGCGTGGGGCGCGCCACGGGCGGAGGCGCGGCCCGTGGAGGAGGTCCACGCGGCGGGCGGCCTCCCGGCCCGGCCCGGGGCGGCGGCCCACGACTGAGGCGGCGCGGCCGCCGCGCGCGGGCCCCGGCCCGCACGCCTGTGGCCGCACACCCGCCGCGCACCCGCCGCGCGACCGCCACCGGGGAGGCGTCACCCGCCCGTCACCGGGCGCGCCGCGGTCACCCCTCGTCGGGGGCGAGCCGCAGCGAGACGGAGTTGATGCAGTACCGCTGGTCGGTCGGGGTCGGGTAGCCCTCGCCCTCGAAGACGTGCCCCAGGTGCGAGCCGCACCGGGCGCAGCGCACCTCGGTGCGGGCCATGCCGTACGAGCGGTCCTCCACGAGCTCGACGGCGGCGCCGTCCTTCGGGTCGTAGAAGGACGGCCAGCCGCAGTGCGAGGCGAACTTGGTCTCCGAGGTGAAGAGCTCGGCCCCGCAGGCGCGGCAGGAGTAGACCCCCTTGGTCTTCGTGTCGGTGTACTCGCCGGTGAAGGCGGGCTCCGTACCGGCCTCGCGCAGGACGTGGTACTCCTGCGGGCTCAGCTCGGTGCGCCACTGCTCGTCCGGCTTGTCGACCTCGTACGCCATGGTGTGCTCAGCTCCCTCTGCTCGGGTCAGTCCGCCAGGCGGGCGAGGATCCTCGGGCCGAGGTCCGTGACGTCGCCGGCGCCCATGGTGAGAACGAGGTCGCCGGGGCGCGCCATTCCCGCGACCAGGTCGGGGACGGACGCCTTGTCGTGGACCGGTGTGACGGCGGCGCCCGCCGCGGTGGCCGCGTCGCTGATCAGAGCGCTGGTCACGCCCGGGACCGGGTCCTCGCGGGCCGGGTAGATGTCCAGGACGAGGGAGGCGTCCGCGAGGGCGAGGGCCTGCCCCATCTCCGTGCCGAGCTCCTGGGTGCGGGAGAACAGGTGCGGCTGGAAGACCACCAGGAGGCGCCGGCCGGTCCCGGCCGCGGCCCGCATCGCCTCCAGGTCGGCGGTCATCTCGGTGGGGTGGTGGGCGTAGGAGTCGACGACCTGCACGCCCGCGGCCTCGCCCTTGAGCTGGAGGCGGCGGCCGACGCCGGTGTAGGCGGTGAGGGCCCGGGCCAGGTCGGCCGGGTCGATGCCCACGCGGGCGCCGGCGGCGAGCGCGGCGGCGGCGTTGTGGGCGTAGTGGCGGCCCGGGACGGAGACGGTGAAGGTGTGCTCCACGCCGTCGAGGGCGACGGTCACCTCACTCGTCATGCCGTGGGGGGTGATGCGGCGGATCCACGCGTCGGCGCCCTCGTCCTCGCCGACCCGCAGGACCTCCAGCTCCGGGCGGCCCGAGACGCGCTCGGCCAGCTCCCGGGCGCCCGGGTGCTCGCCGACCACGAGGGTGCCGCCGGGGCGGACGCGGGCGACGAACGCCTCGAAGGACTCGTGGATCTCCTCCAGCGAGGCGTAGTTCGCGTGGTGGTCGAGCTCGACGTTGAGGACGAGCGCGACTTCGGGGTCGTACTTCTGGAAGCTGCGGTCGCTCTCGTCCGCCTCGGCGACGAAGAGCTCGCCCTCGCCGTGCCGGGCGTTGGTGCCGGGGCCCGCGAGGTCGCCACCGATGGCGTACGACGGGTCGAGGCCCAGCTCCGTCAGGGCGACGGCCAGCATCGACGTGGTGGTCGTCTTGCCGTGGGTGCCGGCGACGGCGATCGGGCGCAGGTCCCGCATGAGCGCGGCGAGGGCGTCGGAGCGGTGGACGACCGGGACGGCGAGCTGCCGCGCGCGGGCCAGCTCGGGGTTGTCGGCGCGGATGGCGCTGGAGACCACGACGCAGCTGGCGTCGTCGGCCAGGTGGTGGGCGGCGTGGCCGATGTGGACGGTCGCGCCGAGGGCGCGCAGCGACGCGGCGGTCTCGGACTCGCGCGCGTCGCTGCCGGCGACCTTGGCCCCGCGCTGGGCGAGGATCTTCGCGATGCCCGACATTCCGGCGCCGCCGATGCCGATGAAGTGCGGCCGTTCCATTGCGGCAGGGATGGCGGGTGCCATGCGGATCTCTCCCCGGGGGTGTGTCGTACGTAGGGGGCCAGCCTATTCGTTGTGGGCGAACAGCTTGAGCACCGGTACGCCGACCTTGTGACGCGCGCGGGAGGCCCAGTCCCGGTGGAAGAACTCCTCCACGTAGTGGGGCGCGGTCAGCACGATCACCTCGTCGGCGTGCGCCTCCTCCACGACGGCCTTCATCTTGTCGAGAGGGTGGTCGGCGACGACCTGGCCCACGGCCTCGCAGCCGGCGGCGCGCAGGGCCTGCACGGACAGGTCCATGGCCGTCTCCGCGGGGCCCCGGGCCTCCGCGCCGGACGGCTCCTCCCCCTCCCGGGCGGCGTCCCCGATCGCGCCGACGGCGACGTCGTCGATGGCGCGCAGCAGGGCGTCGGCCTGGTCGCCGCGGGGCTGCATGAGCACGATGAACGAGACGTCCTCGTCCCCGTGCAGGGTCGTGACGAAGTCCACGTCCGTGGAGGACAGCGGTTTCTCGATCATCAGAACGCTTGTGAACACCTTCGGAGCCCTTCTGCGGAAACCATCCTTCCCCGTGCCCGCACGGGGTCTGAGATGTTAAGTGTGCCCGGCGGGAAGTAACCGGAACGGCTAATTCATACCGATCGCCGGATCAGCCCTTCCGCCGGTACCGGGTGAAGAGGAAGCCGTCCTCCTCCAGCAGCGACGCCAGCGCGAACCGCGCGGGGACGGCCATGGACGGCCCGCCCGCGATCCGCTGGGCGTCCCCGGCGGTGAGGGTCGGCGAGACGGTGAGGCACAGTTCGTCGAGTACCCCGGCGGCGACGAACTGACCCAGCAGGCGCGGGCCGCCCTCGGTGAGCTGCCGCGTCAGCCCGCGCGCCGCGAGCTCCGCCACGATCCGGGCGGGCTCCGCGCCCGCCCCGTCGCCCGCGACGACGACCTCCACGCCGGCCTCCCGGGCCCGGCCGACCCGGTCGGCGGGGGCGGCCGCGCCCGTCAGCAGCAACGTCGGCACGAGCGGCGCGGTGAACAGCGGCAGCGAGAAGTCCAGATCCAGGGAGGCGCTCACCACCGCGACGGCCGGGGCGGGGCCCTGCCCGGCGGCGGCCCGCCGGGCGGCGAAGGCGTCCCGCGCGCGGGCCGGCCGGTACCCCTCCAGACGGACGGTCTCGGCACCCACCACGACGACGTCGGCGAGTCCGCGCAGGGTGCCGAAGATCCGCATGTCGGCGGCGGAGGAGATCGGCTGCGAGCGGCCGTCGTGCTGGGCGGCGCCGTCCAGGGACGAGACCATGTTCGCCCGCAGCCAGGCGGCGCCGCCCGCGGGCGCGGCGGTGGCCGGGTAGGCGTACGCCTCCGCCAGCTCGTCGAGGGACCACTCGCGCCCCTCGGCCGGGGCCCCGGGGACGCCGGCGGTCCCGGCGGCTGTCCCGGTCCCGGTCGCGGCCCCGCCGGCGGGCACGGTCGAGCCGTCGGGGCGCCCGGTGGGGACGGGCGGTGTCTGGTCGGTCACAGGGAACAGGCGTCGCATGCCGAGCAGTCTGGCACGGCGCTTACAGTGGGGAGCGTGTCGACGAGTGCCCTGACCGAAGCGGTCCCGCTGTCCCTGTGCGCGCGCGAGCCGCACGTCCCCGCCGACCGCCTGGTCGCCGAGATGGTGCCGCCGCCGCGGTTCGACGGGGTGCGCTTCGACACCTACATCCCGGACCCGAACCAGCCGAGCCAGACCGAGGCGGTCGAGGTGCTCGCCGCCTTCGCCGAGGGGCTCGGCGGGGCCCACGCGAGCGGCACGGGCAGGCGCCGCTGGTTCTCCCGCAAGCCCGCCGCCCCCACCGGCCCCCGCGGCGTGTACCTCGACGGCGGGTACGGCGTCGGCAAGACGCACCTGCTGGCGTCGCTGTGGCACGCCACCCCCGCCGAGCCCGCGCTCAAGGCGTTCGGCACGTTCGTGGAGCTGACCAACCTCGTCGGCGCGCTCGGGTTCCAGCAGACCGTGCGGACCCTCAGCGGCCACCGGCTCCTGTGCATCGACGAGTTCGAGCTGGACGACCCGGGTGACACGGTGCTGGTCTCCACGCTGCTCGGCAAGCTGGTCGAGGCGGGCGTGGCGCTCGCCGCCACCTCCAACACGCTGCCCGGCAAGCTCGGCGAGGGCCGGTTCGCCGCCGCCGACTTCCTGCGCGAGATCCAGGGGCTGTCCGCACACTTCCGGCCGCTGCGCATCGACGGCGAGGACTACCGCCACCGCGGGCTGCCCGAGGCCCCGCCGCCGTACGCGGACGAGGAGGTCACCCGGGTCGCGCGTGCGACGCCCGGCGCCTCCCTGGATCACTTCCCCGCGCTGCTGGAGCACCTGGCGCGGGTCCACCCCAGCCGGTACGGGGCGCTCACGGAGGACGTGGCGGCGGTCTGCCTCACCGGCGTGACGGCCGTGCCCGACCAGTCGACCGCGCTGCGCCTGGTGGTCCTCGCCGACCGGCTGTACGACCGGGAGATACCGGTCCTCGCGTCCGGCCTGCCCTTCGACCGGCTGTTCAGTGACGAGATGCTGAACGGCGGGTACCGGAAGAAGTACTTCCGGGCGATCTCGCGGCTCACCGCGCTGGCCAGGGACGCCAAGGGGCTGGTCACGCAGTAGGTTGGACGGTCGTAAGCCTCCACCGTCCTGGTGCCGTACGGCGCCGGAAGGGAACCTGGCATGGCCACCACGCGTCACGCGCACACCGTCTGGGAGGGCGACCTCACCGAGGGCACGGGCACCGTGACCCTCGACTCCTCCGGCATCGGCTCCTACCCGGTCTCCTGGCCGGCGCGCGCCGAGGAGCCGAACGGCATGACGAGCCCCGAGGAGCTCATCGCCGCCGCGCACTCCAGCTGCTTCTCCATGTTCCTGTCCGGCGCCCTCACGAAGGCCGGGACGCCGCCGACCCGGCTGACGACGAAGGCCGACGTCACGTTCCAGCCCGGCAAGGGCATCACGGGCGTGCACATCACCGTCGAGGGCGAGGTGCCCGGGATGGACGAGGCCGCGTTCACGAAGGCCGCGGAGGACGCCAAGGCGGGCTGCCCCGTGAGCCAGGCGCTCGCGGGCACGACGATCACCCTCTCGGCGGCGCTCGCCGGCTGAGGCGCCGACCCTCCGGCTGCGGCCACCACCCCGCGGGGTGGTGGCCGCGGCCGTGTGCGCCCCGGCCGCGCGGGCGGCCGGCGGCGGGCGGGCGGCGACCGGTGGGCGGCGGCCACGGCAGGCGACCGGCGACGGGTGGCGGCCGGCGGCAGCCACGGCGGGCGGCAGACGACGGACGGCGTACGGAACCGCCCCGCCCGACCGGGGAGGCCGCACCGGCCGTCGCAAGCCACACCGTCCACACCATTCACCTCCCACCACCCTGCGTGATACACGTGTGCGGATCCGTCACGTCCGTGTTCCTGTCCGCAAGCAGGGAGTCGCCATGTCCGCAACACGACGTCACCTCCTCGCCCGCACCGGTACCGCGCTCGCCGGGATCGCCTTCAGCGGCGCGCTCGCCGAGCTCTTCGCCGGCACCGCCGCCGCCACCGCCCACACCGGGGACGTCGGGTACGGCCCGCTCGTCCGCGACCCCGCGGGGCTCCTCGACCTCCCGCGCGGCTTCCGCTACCGGGTGCTGTCCGCGGAGGGCCGGCCACTGCGCTCCGGGGAGGGCACGGTCCCCGGCCGGCACGACGGCATGGGCGCCTTCGCGGGCCGCCAGGGCCGCGTCCACCTGGTCCGCAACCACGAGAACGGCGCGACGGCCGCCCTCGGCGTCCCGACCGTCGCCGGGCTGACGTACGACCCGGCGGCCCGGGGCGGCTGCACGGCCCTCACCCTCGACCGGCGCGGCTCCGTCGTGGACGAGCGCGTCGCCCTCGCCGGCACCGCCGTCAACTGCGCCGGTGGCCCCACGCCCTGGCGGACCTGGCTGACCTGCGAGGAGACCGAGGCGCAGGCCGGCACCGCCGGGTACGGCAAGGACCACGGCTTCGTCTTCGAGGTCGACCCCGCCGATCCGCGCCGCTCCGGCGCGGTGCCCCTCACGGCGATGGGCCGCTTCCCGCACGAGGCGGTCGCCGTCGACCCGCGCAACGGCGTCGTCTACGAGACGGAGGACGCCTTCGACCGCCCGTTCGGGCTCTTCTACCGCTTCCTGCCGCACCGGCCGCTGGGCGGCCCCGGCTCGCTGCTCGCGGGCGGCGCGCTCCAGGCCATGCGCGTGCCGGACGTGTCCGACCTGTCCGCGGTGCGCGAGCCGGGGACCCGCTTCGACGGCGTCGAGTGGGTGCCCGTACCCGACAGCCAGGCCCGGCGGACCCCCATCCGGTTCCAGGACTTCGGACCGCGCGGCATCACGCACGCCCAGAAGCTGGAGGGGTGCTACTGGGGCGGACGGTCGGTCTACTTCGTCTCCAGCTTCGCGCGCGCCGCGCAGGGCTCGGCCGCCGACCACCACGGCCAGGTGTGGCGGTACGACCCGGACTCCGGGCGCCTCACGCTCGTCGTGGTCTTCGGACCCGACACCGGCGTCGACCTGCCGGGCGAGTCACCCGACAACATCTGCCTCGCGCCGGGGGGCGGCCTCATGGTGTGCGAGGACGGCGACGGCGTCCAGCACGTCTACGGGCTGACGCGGCGGGGCGAGGTCTACGCGATGGCCCGCAACGCCCGGAACACCGGCACCGCCGACGACCCGGTCTACGGGGAGTTCGCCGGCGTCACCTTCTCGCCGGACGGCCGGACGATGTACGTGAACTGCTACGCGCCCGGCACGACCTTCGCCGTCACCGGCCACTGGCGCTGACGTCCCGGCAGGTCCGACCCGCCCGACGGCAGATCCGACCCGTCCGGCCCGTCCGGCCCTTTCGGCACGTCACGTCACGTCCGACAACGGCCGACACCTCCGACACGTCCGACGCAGAAGAGCACATCTCCGACGACGCGCAACTGATCATATATTTTCCGATAGTGACATTTTCTGCTCGACGTCTGTCCGTACTGGCCGTGCTGTGCGCCCTGGCGACCGGCTGCGGGACACCGCCCGCGGCCGGCCCGGCCGCCCGGCCGGCCGGGGCCGCGGGCCCCTCCCCCTCGGCGCCCCCGCACGCGGCGACCGCCCCGGCCGTGCGCACGCCGCCCACGCTGGCGCCGGGACCCGACGGCCTGACCCCGGTCTTCGAGCGCCGGACCGACGGCGCGGGCGGCGCGGACGGTACGGGAGGCGCGGGCGCCAGGGGTGGTACGGGAGGCGCGGGCGGCCGGGCCGCGGACCGGACCGTGGCCCTCACCTTCGACGCCGACATGACCGCCGACCAGGGCCCGCGGGCGGCGAGCGGCGAGCGGTTCGACAACCCTGCTCTCATCGCCACCCTGCGCCGCCTGGAGGTGGAGGCCACGGTGTTCATGACGGGCCGCTGGGCGGAGGAGTACCCGGACCAGGCGCGGTCGATCGGCACCGACCCGCGCTTCGAGATCGCCAACCACTCCTACAGCCACCACGCCTTCCGCTCCCCCTGCTACGGCCTGCCACGGCTGCCGCCCGAGGAGATGGCGGCGGACGTGCGGAAGGCGTTCGCGGCGTTCCGCACGGCGGGCGCCCGCAACGTCGTGCCGTACTTCCGCTTCCCCGGCGGCTGCCACGACGAGGCCGCGCTGCGGGCGCTCGCGCCGACGAAGGTCACCGCCGTCCAGTGGGACGTGGTGGGCGGCGACGCGTTCGCCTCCGACGCGGACGCGGTGGCCGACCAGGTGCTGGCCGGGGTGCGGCCGGGCTCGGTCGTGGTGCTGCACTGCACCCGCAGCGCGGCCCCGGTCACGGAGGCGGCCATCCGCCGGATCGTCCCCGAACTCCGCGCACGCGGCTACCGCTTCGTGAAGGTCTCGGACCTGATCGCGACCCAGACCGCACGCTGACCCCGACCGCGCCGGCTGCGGCGGTCGGCGGTCACCCCGCCTCGCGGACCGCCGCGACGGCCTTGCGGGCGGCGACCTGGACGGGGTCCCACACAGGGGAGAACGGCGGCGCGTACCCCAGGTCGAGGGCCGCGACCTGCTCCACGGTCATCCCCGCGGTCAGGGCCACCGCCGCGATGTCCACGCGCTTGCCGGCGCCCTCCCGGCCGACGATCTGGGTGCCCAGCAGGCGGCCCGTGCGCAGTTCGGCCAGCATCTTCACCGTCATCGGCGCCGCGTCCGGGTAGTAGCCCGCGCGGCTCGTCGACTCGACCGTCACCGCCACGTACCGCAGCCCCACCTCGCGCGCGTCGCGTTCGCGCAGGCCCGTGCGGGCGATCTCCAGCGAGCAGACCTTGCTCACCGCCGTGCCGACCACGCCCGGGAAGGTGCCGTAGCCGCCTCCCACGTTCGCCCCGATCACCTGGCCGTGCTTGTTGGCGTGCGTGCCGAGCGGGACGTGCCGTTCGCGGCCGGAGACCAGGTCGAGCACCTCCACGCAGTCGCCGCCCGCCCACACGTCCTCGTGCCCGCGCACCCGCATCGACAGGTCGGTCAGCAGCCCGCCGTACACGCCGAGCGGCAGGCCCGCCGCCCGGGCCAGGGACGTCTCCGGCTCGACGCCGATGCCGAGCACGACGACGTCGGCCGGGTACGTGGCGTCCCCGGCCTCCACCGCCCGCACCCGGCCGTCCGCTCCGGTCCGGATCGCGGTGACCCCGGCGCCGGCGACGACGTCGATGCCCATCCCCTCCATGGCCGTGTGCACCAGCCGGCCCATGTCCGGGTCGAGGGTCGCCATGGGCTGCTCGCCCCGGTTGAGGACGGTCACCTCGTAGCCGCGCTTGAGCAGCGCCTCGGCCATCTCCACGCCGATGTACCCGGCGCCGACCACGACCGCGCGGCGCCCGGGCGTCGCGGCCAGGGTGTCGAGCAGGGCCTGTCCGTCGCCGAGGGTCTGCACGCCGTGCACGCCCGGCGCGTCGATGCCCGGCAGCGGCGGGCGCACCGGCCGCGCCCCGGTCGCGAGCACGAGCCGGTCGAAGCCCGTCCACTGCTCCTCCCCGGAGTCGAGGTCCCGGGCCCGGACGCGCCGTCCGTCCAGGTCGAGCTCGGTCACCTCGGTCCGCAGCCGCAGGTCGATGTCGCGGGCGCGGTGCTCCTGCGGGGTGCGCGCGACGAGCCGATCGGGCCCCTCCACGTCACCGCCCACCCAGTACGGGATGCCGCAGGCCGAGTACGACGAGAAGCCGCCGCGCTCGAACGCGACGATCTCCAGGTCGTCGACCCCCTTCAGCCGCCGGGCCTGTGACGCGGCGGACATCCCCGCCGCGTCACCCCCGACCACCACCAACCGCTGTCGCCGTCCCACACGTCCCATGCGGAACACGCTACGGGGTCGGGGCCGTTCAGTCCGCCCCGCGCCCCGTCCCCGGGCGCCCGGCGTCCGTGCTCTTGGCGCCCGTGCCCGCGCCGGCGTCCGCGTCCGTGCCGGCGCCCGGACGCCCCTCCGTGCCCGTGCCGGTGCCGGTGCTCGTGCCGGAGCCCGCGTCCGTGCCGGCGTCCGGGCCCCCCTCCGTGCCCGTGCCCGTGCTCGTGCCCGTACCGGCGTCCGCGTCCGTGCCGGACGTGGACGCGGAGGCGGGAACGGGAGCCGCGGCCGGGGTCGGGGCGTGAGTCGGCGCCTGGGCCGGCACCGGTGCGTGGGTGGGTGCGGATGCGTACGCCGGTACGGGACCGCGTCCCGGGACGGGCCGGGCGGCCGCAGCGGGGGCCGGCCGCCGGGCCGCCCTGCGGGCCCGCCACGGGCGGCCGAACACCCGCCACAGGACGTACAGCAGCGCCGCCACCGCCAGCCACGGGGCCAGCGCCGCCAGGACGATCACCACCCACTTCACCGTCGCGGCCAGCGCGTCCCAACCGCCCGCCAGGGCGTCCAGCGGGCCGGGGTCGTCCTTCTCCGCCGGCTTCTGCGGGGTCCGCCGCTCCGAGAGCTCCAGGGTGATCGTGGCCAGCGCCGTACGGTCCTTCAGGGCGGCCTGCTGGGCGAGGAGCGACTCCAGCGCGGCCTGGCGGGTGCTCAGCTCCTGTTCCAGCGTCACCACGTCACTCAGCCGCGTGGCCTGGTCCATCAGCTTCCGGACCCGCTCCACGCTGGCCCGCTGGGTGGCGACGCGGCTGCCCACGTCCACCACCTGGTCGGTGACGTCCTTCGCCTCCGCCTTCCGCGACAGCAGCCGGCCCGCGCCGCTGAGCTCGCCGAGCACCTGCTCGTACGCCGCCTGCGGGACGCGCAGCACGATCCTCGACGTCATCCCGTCGGCCCCGTCGGGGCCCTGGCGGCGCCGTGTCGACTCGTCGGCGACGTGGCCGCCCGCCTTCGCCGCGGCGTCCCGCGCCCGCGCCAGCGCCTCGCCCGCGTCCACCACCTCCACCGACAGCTCCGCCGTCCTGATGACGTGCTGCTGCACCGCGGCCGGCGCCGCCCCCTTCGCGCCGCCCGCGCCGCCGCGGGCCGACTCGGGCCCGTACGCGGAGCCGGCGTCCGCGTCCCCCCGGGCCGCCTCGGGCGCGGCGGCCCGGTCGGCGGTCGACGACGTGCCGCCGTCCGCGCCGGCGCCGCACCCGGCGAGGGCCAGCGTGGCGCCGATCAGGACGGCCGCGCAGGCGTGCCGCGGTCGGGTTCGGTTCGGCATGGATGTCCCCCAAGGTGTCTCGTGCCGTGTCCAGTGACGCCGGTTCGACGCGCGGGACGGGGGACGTGGTTGCCCTTTCCCGGTTCCGAAAGGGTCACGGTCGGGCCGCGTCACGGCGTTTGAGAGAGTGGACCCATGAACGTGGACAACGTGGACACGCCCCACGGACGCGTCGTCGTCGTGGGCGGCGGCATCGCCGGACTCGCCGCCGCCCACCGCCTCCTGCTCGCGGGGCGGCGCGTGACGCTGCTGGAAGCCACCGGTCGGCTCGGCGGCAAGCTCCACGCCGGGCGGATCGCGGACGCCCCCGTCGACCTCGGGGCCGAGTCGATCCTGGCCCGCCGTCCCGAGGCGCTCGAACTGGCCCGCGCCGTCGGCCTCGGCGACCGGCTCCAGCCGCCCGCCACGACCCGTGCGTCCGTCTGGACCCGGGGCGCGCTGCGGCCGATGCCCCAGGGGCACGTCATGGGCGTCCCCGGCGACGCCCGCGGGCTCGGCGACCTGCTCTCGGCGGAGGGGCTGCGCGCGCTCGAAGGCGACCGCGCGCAGCCGCCCACCGAGCTCGGCGACGACGTCGCCATCGGTGCGTTCGTCGCCGAGCGGATGGGCCGCGAGATCGTCGACCGGCTCGTCGAACCCCTCCTCGGCGGGGTGTACGCGGGCGACTCGTACCGGATCTCCATGCGGGCCGCCGTGCCGAAGCTGTTCGAGGCCGCCCGCCGCCACGCCACCCTGACCGACGCCGTCCGCGCCGTGCAAGGCGCGGCGGCCCAGGTGCCCGCCGGCCCGGTCTTCATGGGCGTCGAGGGCGGGGTGGGGCGGTTGCCGCTCGCCGTCGCCGACGCGGTCACCGCCCTCGGCGGCGAGATCCGCACCGCCACCCCCGTCGACGCCCTCACCCGCCGTGCCGGGCGGGACGGAGGCGCCGGGACGTGGGAGGTCCGTACGGGGACGGAGGTCCTGCACGCCGACGCGGTGGTCCTCGCGACCCCCGCCCCGGCCGCGTCGCGGCTCCTCGCCGCGGTGTCGCCGGCCGCCGCCGCGGAGCTGGGCGCGATCGAGTACGCCTCGATGGCCCTCGTCACCCTCGCCTTCCGGCGCGCCGACCTCGCCGGCCTGCCCGAGGGCTCCGGCTTCCTGGTACCGCCGGTCGACGGCCGCACGATCAAGGCGTCCACGTTCTCCGGGCACAAGTGGAAGTGGGTCGACGAGGGGTCCGGCGACCTCTTCGTCCTGCGCGCCTCCGTCGGCCGGTACGGCGAGGAGGAGCACCTGGAGCGGGACGACGCCGACCTGGTCACGGCGTCGCTGCGGGACCTGGGGGACGCCGTCGGGCTCGCCGCGCGGCCGGTGGCCACCGAGGTCACCCGTTGGGTCGGCGGCCTGCCGCAGTACCCCGTCGGTCACCTGGGCCGGGTCGCCCGGATCCGCGACGCGGTCGCCGCGCTCCCCGCGCTGCGGGTGTGCGGGGCGGCGTACGACGGCGTGGGCGTCCCGGCGGTGGTCGCGGACGCGTGGCGGGCCGCGGACGAGATCATCGCCACGCCGACCCTGGCGCGGAGCACCGAGAGCGACGAGTGAGAATAGCCCTATGAGTGCGCCCGAAAAGATCCCGAACGCCGGTAAGAAGGCGAAGGACCTCAACGAGGTCATCCGCTACACCCTGTGGTCCGTCTTCCGACTGCGCGAGGCTCTGCCCGAGGACCGGAGCGGCTACGCCGACGAGGTCCAGGACCTGTTCGACCAGCTGGCCGCCAAGGACGTCACCGTCCGCGGCACCTACGACCTCTCCGGACTGCGCGCCGACGCCGACCTGATGATCTGGTGGCACGCGGAGACCTCGGACGAACTCCAGGAGGCGTACAACCTCTTCCGCCGCACCCGCCTCGGCCGCGCGCTGGAGCCCGTGTGGTCGAACATGGCGCTGCACCGCCCGGCCGAGTTCAACAAGTCGCACATCCCGGCGTTCCTCGCCGACGAGACGCCCCGCGACTACGTCAGCGTGTACCCGTTCGTGCGCTCGTACGACTGGTACCTGCTGCCCGACGAGGACCGCCGCCGCATGCTCGCCGACCACGGCAAGATGGCCCGCGGCTTCCCCGACGTCCGCGCCAACACGGTCGCCTCGTTCTCCCTCGGCGACTACGAGTGGATCCTCGCCTTCGAGGCGGACGAGCTGTACCGCATCGTCGACCTCATGCGCCACCTGCGGGCCAGCGAGGCGCGGATGCACGTCCGCGAGGAGGTCCCGTTCTACACCGGCCGCCGCAAGGCGGTCGCGGACCTGGTGGCGGGCCTGGCCTGACGGCCCGACAGCACGGTGGCGGCCGGGCATCCAGCCGGCCGCCGCCCCCCGACCCGGAAGATCAGACGGCGGACGCGAACCGTCCGCCGCTCCAGCGACACCGGGTCCGGCTCCGGGTGCGGCGCGCAGTTCCCTGCGCGCCGCACCGGCGTCACCCCCCAGGGCCTCCGCGCCAGGGCACTTTGCACTCCCACGGCCTCGCACCAGGGTCGTCCCACCCGCCCCTCCCCCGCGCCGCCGCTCCCCCGCCCGGCCGAGGGTGTCACCGATTTTCGTGCGGTTGAGGGGTGTCACCGCACCAGCGCCGCGCGGGCGGCGTGCACCAGCCGCGCCGCCCGGCCCGGCGGGCGGGGGGCCGACCGCTCCGCCCACCACCGGTACAGCCGGCGCCGCCCGGCCGCGTCCCCGGGCAGACCCGCGTCGAGCGCGTACCGGGCGAAGGCCAGGGCGTCCTGCCGGTAGCCGCCCGGCATCGGGCGGGAGCCCGCGTACGCCGCGAACGCGTCACGGTAGCCGTCGCCGAGCAGCCCGGGCAGCTCGGGGGCGACCTTCGCCACCACCCCGGCCCGCTTGCGCACCAGCGCCCCGGCCTGCACCCGCAGACGCGCCCCGTCGAACCCCTCCGGCGCGGGCGTCCCCGCCACGAGCGCCGACAGCAACGCCGCCTGGGCCAGCCCCAGCCGCTCCCGGGCCCCGTCCCGCACGACCGCCGTGCCCTCCGGCAGTGCCGCCGTCCCTTCCGGTGGCGCCGTCACGCCGTCCCGCAGCGCCGCGCCACCCGCGACCGGCCCCGACACCGCCGCCCCTCCACCCGCCGCCCGGCCCCTCGCCGTTCCCACCACGCGACCCGTCACCGCCCGCCCTGCCACCGCCCGTCCGGCCCCTCCACCCGCCGCCCCTCCACCCGCCGCCCGTCCCGGCGCGGTGACCGTGCCGCGGATCGTGGCCAGCTCCGCCGCCAGCTCGTCCTCCGGCGGGAAGTCGTCGTCGCGCTCCAGCAGCACCCCGGGCGGCGCCGCCCTCGACGCCAGCTCCGCCAGCAGGTCCAGGACGGCCGGCGGCACGGGATGGGCGTGCGTGTCGTGCCACACGCCGTCGCGCTGCACGCCGCCCGCCACGTGCACGTACGCGATGGCACCGGCCGGCAGCGCGGCGAGCGCCTCGTACGGGTCGTCGCCGCGGTTGACCCCGTTGGTGTGCAGGTTCGCCACGTCGACGAGGAGGCGGACGCCGGTGCGGTCGACCAGCTCCGTGAGGAACCGGCCCTCCGTCAGTTCGTCGTCGGGCCAGGAGAACAGCGCCGCCACGTTCTCCAGGGCGAGCGGCACGGGCAGCGCCTCCTGGGCGATGCGGACGTTCTCGCAGAGCACGTCCAGCGCCTCCCGGGTCCGCGGCACCGGCAGCAGGTGGCCGGCCTCCATCGCCGGCGACGCGGTGAGCGGCCCACCGGCCCGGACGAACGCGACGTGCTCGGTCACCAGCGGCGCGCCCAGGGCGGTCGCCGTCTCCGCGAGCCGCGCCAGCCGTCCCGGGTCGGGCCGCCCGGCGCCGCCCAGCCCGAGCGACACGCCGTGCGGGACCACGGTGACGCCCCGCTCGCGCAGCCGCACCAGGGAGGCGGGGAGGTGTCCGGCGCAGAGGTTCTCCGCGACGGCCTCCACCCACTCCACCCCGGGCAGCCGCTCCACCGCGTCCGCGATCTCCGGACGCCACCCGATGCCGATGCCGAGCCCCGTCATGTCTCCCCCTCGTCCGTACCGCTGGAGGGGTCATGGCCCCGTCACGGGGGCCGCCAACCGCGCCCCGCCGCTTTCAGAGCTTCATTTGAGCTTCGGCGGGAACGGCCGACGGGGCGGCGGACCGGCGGCGGAGGACGAAGGGCCGGCGGACCGGCGGGCGCGGGGGCGCCCCGGGTCTCACGGGCGGGTGGTCTCGATGGAGGTCGGCGGGCCCGGCCGGGCCGACGGCAGGGACGTGAACGTCTGCCCGGGCGCGGGCACGGCGGGGACCGGCGCGGGCGGCAGGTTGCCGTTGGGGGCCGGCGGCCCGGTGGGACTGGCGGTGGCCTGGCCGGCGGCCTCGTTGGCGATGGCGTCGAAGTCGACCCTGCCGGTCGCCTCCAGCATGGTGATGTGGTCCAGGACGGTCTGGTTGGCGTCCGAGGCGAGCTGGCGGATCAGGCTGTTGCGGGTGGTGTGCCGGACCTGCGCGACCAGGCCGAAGACCTTCCCGTGGGCGTTGCGCAGCAGGTTGGCGAACTTGGTCTCGTACTCGACCCCGCTCGCCGCGGACAGCTCCCGCAGCCAGCCCTGCTGCTGCTCGGTGGGCTGGTTCGGCAGCTCCACGCCGAGCTTCGCCGCGACGTCGCGGGCGCGCTGGTCGAGGTCGGTGTGGCCGACCACGAGGTGGTCGCCCGCGTCCCTGATGGCCTGCGTCGGGGCCCGCTCGACGGCCTGCTGCCCGGCGGGCAGCTCCCACAGTCCGGCCAGCCGCACCTTCACGAGGAAGTCCCGGTCGGTGGCCGACAGCGGGCCCCACTGCGTGGCCACGGACGACGCGTTGAGGTTGGCCTGCCCGGTGCCCGACCGGTCGGCGTACGACCAGACGGGGAACGCGAGCGCCGCGACCGTGGCGACGAGCGCCGCGATGATGAGTGCCGTTCCGTTGATGTGCCGCAGCACTGTGCCTCCCGACCCGTTCGACCTGCCTCACGGCGCTGGGAGGTACGTACGGCACGGGCGGGGCGTTCAACGCCCCCGACGCCGGCGCTCCACGGCCCGCCGCAGCGCGCCACCGGCCCGGGCGCCACCGGACCGCGCCACCGGACCGCGCGCCGTCAGGCCGCGCCGAGCGGGAAGTCGGAGACCACGGTCGCCGAGCCGGGGGCGACCTCCGTGAAACCCGCGTCGCGCACGACGGGGCGGTCGCTGCCCACCAGGGCGGCCCAGCGGGCGGGCGGTGCCGTACGGACCGCGAGCGGGAAGCCCGCCTCCCGCCAGGCGGCGCGGGTCCCCTCGTCCATGGCCCACCACAGGAGCTGCGCGCCGTGTCCGACCTGCGCCATCTCCTTGCCGGTCGACATGCGCAGTTCCGGGTTGAGCCACAGCACGGCACGTCCCGGCCCCGACGCGGGCGGGGGCGCGGGCGGCCCTGCGGGGTCGTCGAGCTCGGTGCCGGAGACCTGGAGGCGGGCGAGGTCCTTCGGCCAGCCGTCGAGGGGCACGGGCGGGAAGACCCGCACCTCGGCCTCCTCCCCGGTGACCGTGATGCCGGGCAACCGCTCGGCACGGCGCCACTCCGCGCCCCTGGCCCGCCGGACGACCTTGCGGATGCGGGCGTCCTGCCAGTCGCTGACCGCCCGGGCCCACGCGCCGTCGCCCGTGGAGCGCTCGTCCGTCAGCAGCACCAGCACGGCCCGCGCCGCGGTCTGCAGCGCGTCGGTGCGGGCGGGCGGGGCGGCCTTCTCCACCCGCACCACCAGGGGCAGGACGAACTGGGGCGCGGCGTCCCGGGTATCGCTCGCGGGCCTGTCGGTGTCGTTGCTGGTCACGGCCCCAGTCTGCCAGTCGGCCACCGGGCGTCCGGAGACGGCTCCGGGACCCGCGCCGGGAGAGGGCGGAGGACTACAGTCGTACACATGGACGAGAGCCGAGGTCACGCGGACACGTACCGCGGCACGCCGGACGCGCCGCAGGCACCGGCGGAGGCGGGCGCCCGGGGCGGGCCGCCGTTCGCCGACTGCGTGCTCTGCGGGGAGCCGACCGAGTACCCGGAGTCGACCAGGGGCGCCACGCTCTGCCCCGTCTGTGAGTGGCGGGAGGCCGAGCGCACCGCCTGCTCGGGCTAGGAGCGCGGCCCATCAGGCCGACATGACGTTTCCGCTGGCCCGGGGGCGCGACGGGCTCGGCCCGGGACGGGCTACCGCGCGGTGCGGGTGTGGACGTGCTCCACGAGCCGCGTCAGCGCGTCGGGGTCGGTCGTCGGCAGTACGCCGTGGCCGAGGTTGAAGACGTGGCCCTCCAGGTCGGCCGCCGCCCGCAGCACCCGGTCGGCCTGCTCCTCGACGGCCTCGCGCGGGGCGAAGAGGACGGCCGGGTCGAGGTTGCCCTGGAGCGCCTTGCCGGGGCCGACGCGGCGGACGGCCTCGTCCAGCGGGACGCGCCAGTCGACGCCGACGACGTCGGCGCCCGCCTCGCCCATGAGGCCCAGCAGCTCGCCGGTGCCGACACCGAAGTGGATGCGGGGCACGCCGTACCCGGCGACCGCGTCGAAGACCTTCGCCGAGGCGGGCATGACCGCGCGGCGGTAGTCGGCCGGGGAGAGGGCGCCCACCCAGGAGTCGAAGAGCTGCACGGCGGAGGCGCCGGCCTCGATCTGGACCTTGAGGAAGGCGGCGGTGATGTCGGCGAGCCGGTCCAGCAGGTCGGCCCACAGCTCGGGGTCGCCGTACATCAGGGCCTTGGTGTTCTCGTGGTTGCGTGAGGGGCCGCCCTCGACGAGGTAGCTCGCGAGGGTGAAGGGCGCACCCGCGAAGCCGATCAGCGGGGTGGCGCCGAGCTCGCCGGTGAGCATGCCGATCGCCTCGGTGACGTAGGCGACGTCGTCCGGCGTGAGCGCGCGCAGCCGCTCCAGGTCCGCGCGGCGGCGGATCGGCTCGGCGACGACGGGGCCGACCCCGGGCTTGATGTCGAGGTCGACACCGATCGCCTTGAGGGGCACGACGATGTCGCTGAAGAAGATCGCCGCGTCCACCCGGTGCCGGCGCACGGGCTGCATCGTGATCTCCGTGACCAGCTCGGGCCGCATGCAGGACTCCAGCATGGGGATGCCCTCGCGCACCTTCAGGTACTCGGGGAGCGAGCGCCCCGCCTGGCGCATGAACCAGACCGGCGTGTGCGGCACCGGCTCGCGCCGGCACGCCCGGAGGAAGGCGGAGTCGTACGTCTGCGTCGGGGGGCCCGAGGGGCGGGTGTTGGCACTCACGCCCAGAATCTTCGCACGGGCGGGCGCGCGGCCGTGCCCGGCGGCCCGCGCGGGGGCGGGTGTCCCTCCCTGCGCGCGGGCCCCGTTCCGCCTACTCTTCCCCGCATGGCTGCGGCTCAGGAACAGTTCTCCGATCACTCCGACGGCACCGAGGGCACGGGCGGCGGGGACGGTGACGCGCTGCCGCCCGTTTTCCGGCTCGCGGTCGACGCGCTCCGGGCGGCGCGGCTCCGCCCGGAGCTCGAGGTGGAGCCGTCGCCGCCGCCCCGGCGGCTCGCCCCGTACGCGTACGCGCTGGAGGCGACGGCCGTCCAGGACGGCCAGGACCTCGCGGACGGCCGGCTGGTGCTGCTGCACGACCCCGCGGGGCACGAGGCCTGGCACGGGACGTTCCGGCTGGTGACGCTGGTGCGGGCCGAGCTGGAGCCGGAGATGGCGGCGGACCCGCTGCTGCCGGAGGTGTGCTGGTCGTGGCTGACGGGTGCGCTCCAGGCACGGGGGCTGTCGTACGCGGAGGCGAGCGGGACGGTCACGCGGGCCGGGTCCCATTACTTCGGCGGACTGGCGGAGCGCCGTCCGGCGACGCAGATCGAGATCCGGGCGTCCTGGACGCCGCAGGAGGGCCGCAACGGCGCGCCGGACACGGCGGCGCACCTGACGGCGTGGGGTGACCTGCTGTGCCAGGTGGCGGGGCTGCCGCCGTCGGGGCCGGGCCCGGCGGAGGGCACGGCCGGGGTCGTCTCCCTCCCCCAGCGCCGCGGCCCGCACCACCCGTAGGACCCGCCCCGCCCTCGGGACCCGCCCCGCCCTCGGGACCCGCCCCGCCCTTGGGACCCGCGCCGCCGTCCAGGGAGCCGGCGGGCGGGCGGACCTCGCGGTGCGCCGGTCGTCGCGTCAACCGGCGGATGACGGTCCGGGCGGTCGTGCGCCCCTCGTCCGGAGGGAGCCTGGGCGCCTCCTGGTGAGAGGGAGGCGGTCGGGGTACGGGTGACGGCTCATTCGTAGGATGATCGATCACCCGTCCGAATTGCCCCAATTGTTACTCACCAAATCGTGATCTTCCTCTAAAGGCGGACGCGATTGCTGCCGAAGAGGTCTGTGACCCTTCCACACGGCTCGCCCCGGCCATCCCGGGCCGGCAGTGTTCCGCACCTTCCCAGGAGGCCTGGTGTCCGTTCTCCTCGAGCAGCCCGCAAGCCTGGTCGCCTACCGCCCGAACAAGCCGACGGCCATGGTCGTCGTGGCCGACCCGCGCGTCCGCTCCACCGTGACCCGCCATCTGTGGGCCCTGGGCGTGCGTGACGTCATCGAGGCTTCGTCCATCGCGGAGGCCCGCCCCCGAATCGGCAACCCGCGCGACATCTGCGTGGCCGACGTCCACCTGCCCGACGGTTCCGGACTCACCCTCCTGTCCGAGACCCGTGCCGCCGGCTGGCCCAACGGCCTGGCCCTGTCCGCCGCCGACGACATCGGCGCCGTCCGCAACGCCCTCGCCGGCGGCGTCAAGGGATACGTCGTCACCGGCACCCGCACCAACATCGGCCACCCGACCCGGCCCGGCGCCGCCCCCATCGGCTCCGCGGCCGCCCGCCTCCACCGCCGCCCCCCGGGTGCCCCGAGCCACCCGGGCGGCTACCGCGAGCTGTCCGGCCGCGAGGTCGAGGTGCTCCGACTGGTGGCGGAGGGCCAGTCGAACAAGGCGATCGGCGTCTCCATGGGCCTGTCCGCCCTCACGGTGAAGAGCCACCTCGCCCGCATCGCCCGCAAGCTGGGAACCGGCGACCGGGCCGGCATGGTCGCGGTCGCCCTGCGCACCGGCATCATCCACTGACCCCTCTCCCCCTCCCCCGCCCGCCGACGGAACGTTCCGTCGGCGGGCGCCCGCCGTTCACGGATACCCTTGACAGGTGACCGACGCCCAAGACACCGCAGCAGACACACCACTGCGAACCCCCGGGGGCGGCCCTCCGGACGACGGCGTCGCAGCCGACGGAGGCCCCGGCCCGGACCCGATCCCCCTGCTGGAGCCCCGCGAGGGGGTCCCCCCGGTGGTCGCCGACGCCGAGGCCCTGGCCCGGGTGATCGAGGCGTTCGCCGCCGGTACCGGACCCGTCGCCGTCGACGCCGAACGGGCGTCCGGTTACCGCTACGGCCAGCGCGCCTACCTGGTGCAGCTGCGCCGCGAGGGGGCCGGCACGGCGCTCGTCGACCCGGTGGGCTGCCCCGACCTGTCCGCCCTCGGCGAGGCGCTCGCCGACACCGAGTGGATCCTCCACGCGGCCACCCAGGACCTGCCGTGCCTGCGCGACATAGGCATGGTCCCCACCGAGCTGTTCGACACGGAGCTGGCCGGCCGCCTCGCGGGGTTCCCCCGGGTCGGCCTCGGCGCGATGGTCGAGTCCGTCCTCGGGTACGTCCTGGAGAAGGGCCACTCGGCCGTCGACTGGTCGACCCGCCCGCTGCCCGAGCCGTGGCTGCGGTACGCCGCGCTGGACGTCGAGCTCCTCGTCGACCTGCGTGACGCGCTGGAGAAGGAGCTCGACCGGCAGGGCAAGCTCGCATGGGCCCGCCAGGAGTTCGACGCCATCGCCTCCGCCCCTCCCGCGCCGCCCCGCAAGGACCCCTGGCGCCGTACCTCCGGCATGCACAAGGTGCGCCGCCGCCGTCAGATGGCGGTCGTCCGGGAGCTGTGGACCGCCCGTGACCGGATCGCGCAGCGCCGCGACGTGTCGCCCGGCAAGGTCCTCAGCGACGCCGCGATCGTCGAGGCGGCGCTCGCCCTCCCGGCGAACGTGCAGGCGCTGACCGCCCTGCCCGGCTTCGGCACCCGCATGGGGCGCCGTCAGCTGGAGCAGTGGCAGGCCTCCGTCGACCGGGCCAGGGCGCTGCCCGAGGCGCAGCTGCCACAGCCCGGCCAGGCCGTCACCGGCCCGCCGCCGCCGCGCGCCTGGGCCGACAAGGACCCGGTGGCCGCGGCGCGGCTGTCCGCGGCCCGTACGGCGATCTCGGCGCTGGCCGAGTCGCTGAACCTGCCGCAGGAGAACCTGATCACCCCGGACACGGTCCGCCGCGTCTGCTGGGAGCCGCCGCAGGACCCGACGCCGGAGACGGTGGCCGAGGTCCTCGCCGGGTACGGCGCCCGCCCCTGGCAGGTGGAGCAGGTCACCCCGGCGCTCGTGAAGGCCCTGCGGGTGACGCAGGCCTGACCACCCGTACCGGGACCGGCCCGCCACGTCGCGCGGCGCCCGCCGCACCCGGCTCGACGCCCGCCGTACCGGGGCGGTGCCCGCCGTACCGGGATGGCGCCCGCCGTACCGGGGCGGTGCCCGCCGTACCGGGGCGGCGCCCGCCGTACCGGGGCGGCTCCCCCGCCGTGCCCCGGCCCGGCTCCCTGCGCCGTCCCGTCCCCCGCGGACGGGGCGGACCCCGCCGCCGGGCGGGCCGGGGCGGGGTCCACAGGGTGCGTCGGGCACCGGGCGGGGGCCGGTGACGGTCAGACCTCCGCGGGGAAGCGCTGCCAGACGCGGTGGCGGGCGAGCAGGCCGACCACGTCGCCCAGCGCGCGCTCGCCGTCCTCCGCCACGAGCACGCCGGGCGCGTCCGCCGGCACCCCCGCCGCCCGCAGGACCGTGTCGCCGCCCGCCCAGGCGGCGAGGGCCTTCGCGTGCCGGAACGCCTCGGCCACCATCAGCAGCACCCGCGGGTCGGTGCCCGCCGCGCCGGCGGCCGTGCCGCCGGCCTTCGCGTCGCGGGCGCCGTAGGCGTCGGCCCCCGGACCCGGCACGCCCGCCAGGAGCAGCGCGTCGAACTCGGTGGAGCGGGCCGTGGCGAACGTCCGCTGGACCGTGATCGGCTCGCCGTCCGCGTCGAGCACGCCGCCCGCCGGGGCGATGACCAGGGGGACCAGTCCCGCCTCCAGCGCGGCCCGGCGCACCGCCCGCACCCCGTCCAGGTCGCCGTCCGCCGCCGTCAGGATGCCGATGATGCGGCCCTCGACCGGCCAGGTGTGGCCCAGCTGCGACAGGGCGGGGCTGGGCGCCACGTCGGCCGGTGCCACGGTGGGCTCGGGCGCCGGGAGGCCGAGGCCCTGGGCGACCCGCCGGCACAGCTCGGAGTCGATGTTGGCGAGCACCCGCAGGCCGCGCTCCTTGATCGCCTGCTCGTGGCACTTGCCCAGTTCGAAGGTGTAGGCGGCGATGATGTGCTCGCGCTCGGCCGGGGACATGCTCAGCCAGAAACGGCGCGGCTGGCTGAAGTGGTCGGCGAACGACTCGGGCGCCTCGCGGACCTTGCGGGCCGCCGGGACCTCGACGGGCGTCTCGACGAAGGCGCCGGTGTCCGCCCCGGCCAGGAAGGGGCAGCCGCCGTCGAGCGAGTTCGGGCGGTACGGGGCGACGCCGCGGTGGACCGCCGTCTGGTGCATGCCGTCGCGGAACATGTCGTTGACCGGGGCGTGCGGGCGGTTGATCGGGATCTGGGCGAAGTTCGGCCCGCCCAGTCGGCTGATCTGCGTGTCGAGGTACGAGAAGAGCCGCCCGGCGAGCAGCGGGTCGTCGGTGATGTCGATGCCCGGCACGAGGTGGCCGGGGTGGAAGGCGACCTGCTCGGTCTCGGCGAAGAAGTTGGAGGGGTTGGCGTTGAGGGTGAGCAGCCCGATCGGCTGCACCGGCGCCAGCTCCTCGGGGACGATGTTGGTGGGGTCGAGCAGGTCGATGCCCTCGAAGGTCTGGTCCGGGGTGTCGGGGAAGGTCTGGACGCCCAGTTCCCACTGCGGGTACGCGCCGGCCTCGATGGCGTCGGCCAGGTCGCGGCGGTGGAAGTCCGGGTCGACGCCGTTGATGATCTGCGCCTCCTCCCAGACCAGCGAGTGGACGCCCAGCTTCGGCTTCCAGTGGAACTTGGCCAGCGTGGTCCCGCCCTCCGCGTCGACCAGGCGGAAGGTGTGGACGCCGAAGCCCTCCATCATCCGGTAGGAGCGCGGGATGCCGCGGTCCGACATGTTCCACAGCGTGTGGTGCGTGGCCTCGGTGTGCAGGGTGACGAAGTCCCAGAAGGTGTCGTGGGCGCTCTGCGCCTGCGGGATCTCCCGGTCGGGGTGCGGCTTGGCCGCGTGGACGACGTCGGGGAACTTGACCGCGTCCTGGATGAAGAAGACCGGGATGTTGTTGCCGACCAGGTCGAAGGTGCCCTCGCTGGTGTAGAACTTCGTCGCGAAGCCGCGGGTGTCGCGGACGGTGTCCGCCGATCCGCGTGAGCCGAGGACCGTGGAGAAGCGGACGAAGACCGGCGTCTCGACGCCCTTGCCGAGGAAGGCCGCTCGGCAGACGCCGGACGCCGTGCCGTACCCCTGGAAGATCCCGTGGGCGGCGGCGCCGCGGGCGTGGACCACCCGCTCCGGGATGCGCTCGTGGTCGAAGTGCGTGATCTTCTCGCGCAGGTGGTGGTCCTGCAGGAGGACCGGTCCCCGCGCGCCGGCCTTCAGCGAGTGGTCGGTGTCGTACAGCCGCGTGCCCTGCGCCGTGGTGAGGTACGCGCCGCTCTGCGCCATCCGGGCGGGGTCGGCGCCGGTCGGCTGGCCGGTCGGGCTGACGGTTTCCGGTCCCCGCTGGTCGGGCTTGGGCGGCAGGGGCTCACGCGGCTCGGTGGGTTCGTCCACCCGCGCGGGCTCGGGAGCGGGCGCGCCGGGGGCGGGGGGGTTGTGCACGGGACCTCCAGGGTGGGGCGAGGGATCGCATGAGCCTTGACCGCCGCGGCGCCCGGGGTAACGCTGGGTGGACGTACGTCCGTCCATCGGCACACGCGGAGGCGCGGTGATCGCCCGTCTGCCCCGGGACGGGCCTTTCGAACGGCCCTTTCGCGCCACGCCCGACCGCGCCGACCCCTACGCCGACCCGGTGTGACCTTCGACGCTCCGGGCCGGGGGACTGTGCAGCCTGGTTACCCGTAAGTAGCATGGGGGCAGCAAGCGCGCGCTTAGGCGCGTCGCCGCAGCAGTGCCACCCCGCACCCTGGAGGAGAGCCATCGTGCCTCGTACCGTCAGGGACGTCGTCTTCGTCGACGGCGTCCGCACCCCGTTCGGCAAGGCGGGCCCGAAGGGCATCTACCACGAGACCCGCGCCGACGATCTCGTCGTGAAGGCCATCCGGGAGCTGCTGCGCCGCAACCCCGGCCTCGACCCCGCGAAGGTCGACGAGGTCGCCGTGGCCGCCACCACGCAGATCGGCGACCAGGGCCTCACCATCGGCCGCATGGCCGGCATCCTCGCCGGTCTGCCGCAGTCGGTCCCCGGCTACGCCATCGACCGCATGTGCGCCGGCGCCCTCACCGCGGTGACCACGACCGCCGGCTCCATCGCCTTCGGCGCGTACGACGTCGCCATCGCGGGCGGTGTCGAGCACATGGGCCGCCACCCGATGGGCGAGGGCGCCGACCCGAACCCGCGCTTCGTGTCGGAGAAGCTGGTCGACGAGTCGGCCCTCTTCATGGGCATGACCGCGGAGAACCTCCACGACCGGTACCCGCACATCACCAAGCTGCGCGCCGACGAGTACGCCGTGCGCTCCCAGGAGAAGGCCGCCAAGGCGTACGCCAACGGCAAGATCCAGCAGGACCTGGTGCCGATCTCCGTGCGCCGCACCAACGCCGAGGCGGGCGAGACCGGCTGGGGCCTGGTCACCGCCGACGAGCCGATGCGCCCGGGCACCACGCTCGAGAGCCTGGCCAACCTGAAGACGCCGTTCCGCGTCCACGGCCGGGTCACCGCGGGCAACGCGGCCGGCCTCAACGACGGCGCCACCGCGTCGATCATCGCGTCCGAGGACTTCGCCCGCGAGAACGACCTGCCCGTCAAGATGCGCCTCGTGTCGTACGCCTTCGCGGGCGTCGAGCCGGAGGTCATGGGCTACGGCCCGATCCCGGCGACCGAGAAGGCCCTCGCCAAGGCGGGCCTCTCCATCGGCGACATCGGCCTGTTCGAGATCAACGAGGCGTTCGCCGTCCAGGTGCTCTCCTTCCTCGACCACTACGGCATCGCCGACGACGACGCGCGCGTCAACCAGTACGGCGGCGCCATCGCCTACGGCCACCCCCTGGCCTCCTCCGGCGTGCGCCTCATGACCCAGCTGGCCCGGCAGTTCGAGGAGCAGCCGGAGGTCCGCTACGGCCTCACCACCATGTGCGTCGGCTTCGGCATGGGCGCCACGGTCATCTGGGAGAACCCGAACCACAAGGACGCCGGAGGCAGCAAGTGAGCACCACCGCTGAGCTTTTGAAGGGTGCGGCCGAGCTGTTCCCGGACGAGGTCGTCACCCAGGCGCACGTACGCCACTTCGACCTGCCCCTCGGCGCGGGCCGCTTCGCGCTGATCACGCTGGACAACGGCTTCGACCACACCAAGCCGACCACCTTCGGCCCGCAGTCGCTCGGCAACCTCGACGCCGCGATCGACCAGGTCGAGAAGGAGGCCGCCGACGGCGAGATCGTCGGTGTCGGCCTCACCGGCAAGCCCTTCATCTTCGCGGTCGGCGCCGACCTCAAGGGCGTCGAGCTGCTCAAGCGCCACGAGGACGCGCTGGCCATCGGCAAGGGCGGCCACGACGTCTTCAAGCGCCTCTCCGCGCTGGCCGTCCCCACCTTCGCGTACTACAACGGCGCGGCGATGGGCGGCGGCGTCGAGGCCGGTCTGCACTGCACGTACCGCACCGTGTCCGCCGCCCTGCCGGCGTTCTCGCTGCCCGAGGTCTTCCTCGGCCTGGTCCCCGGCTGGGGCGGCTGCGCCATCCTGCCGAACCTGATCGGCGCGGACCGGGCGGTCTCGGTGATCATCGAGAACTCGCTCAACCAGAACCGTCAGCTCAAGGGCAAGCAGGTCTACGAGCTCGGCATCGCCGACGCCCTCTTCGAGGGTGCGGACTTCCTGGAGCAGTCGCTGCTGTGGACCGCGTCCGTCCTCAAGGGCGAGATCGCGGTCGAGCGCCCGGACGTCGACCGCGGCGAGGCCTGGGACGCCGCCGTGGCCCGTGGCCGGTTCATCGCGGACTCCAAGGTGCACGGCGCGGCCCCGGCCGCCTACCGGGCCCTCGACATCATCGCCGCGGCCAAGGACGGGGACCTCCAGAAGGGCTTCGACGCCGAGGACGCCGCCCTCGCCGACCTGATCATGGGTGGCGAGCTGCGCTCCGGCATCTACGCCTTCAACCTGGTGCAGAAGCGCGCCAAGCGCCCGGTCGGCGCCCCGGACAAGAGCCTGGCCCGCCCGGTCACCAAGGTCGGCGTCGTCGGCGCCGGCCTCATGGCCTCGCAGCTGGCGCTGCTCTTCCTGCGCCGCCTGGAGGTCCCGGTCGTCCTCACCGACATCGACCAGGAGCGCGTCGACAAGGGTGTGGGCTACGTCCACGCCGAGATCGACAAGCTGCTCGGCAAGGGCCGCATCCACCAGGACAAGGCCAACCGCCTCAAGGCGCTGGTGTCCGGCGTCCTGGACAAGGCCGAGGGCTTCGCGGACGCGGACTTCATCATCGAGGCCGTGTTCGAGGAGATGTCGGTCAAGCAGAAGGTGTTCGCCGAGGTGGAGGCCGTCGCCCCCGCCCACGCGGTCCTCGCGACCAACACCTCGTCGCTGTCGGTGTCGGAGATGGCCTCGAAGCTCCGGCACCCGGAGCGGGTCGTGGGCTTCCACTTCTTCAACCCGGTCGCGATCCTGCCGCTGCTGGAGATCGTCCGCGGCGAGCAGACGGACGACGCCTCCCTCGCTACCGCGTTCGCCGTGGCGAAGAAGCTGAAGAAGACCGCGGTGCTGGTGAAGGACGCCCCGGCGTTCGTCGTCAACCGCATCCTCACCCGCTTCATGGGCGAGATCCAGAACGTCATCGACGAGGGCACCCCGGTCGCCACGGCCGAGAAGGCCGTGGAGCCGCTCGGCCTGCCGATGTCGCCGCTGGTCCTGCTGGAGCTGGTCGGCCCCGCGATCGGCCTGCACGTGTCGGAGACGCTGAACCGCTCCTTCCCGGACCGGTTCACCGTGTCCCCGAACCTCAAGGCGGTCGTCGAGGCGGGCAAGCGCGGCTTCTACGTCTACGACTCGGGCAAGCCGGAGCTGGACCCCGAGGTCGCCGCGCTGCTGAAGCAGGGCGACACCGTCCTGACCGAGGAGCAGGTCCGCGACCGCGTGCTCGACGCCGTGGCCCAGGAGATCGGGCTGATGCTGGAGGAGGGTGTCGTCGCCGAGGCGCAGGACATCGACCTCTGCCTGATCACCGGCGCCGGCTGGCCCTTCCACCTGGGCGGCATCACGCCGTACCTGGACCGCGAGGGCGTGTCGGAGCGCGTGAACGGCAAGCGGTTCCTCGCGCAGGGCGTCGCCAGCGTCCCGGCGTGACCACCGCGCAGTGAACGCCCGGACGGGCCGCACGGGATCCTCCCGTGCGGCCCGTCCGCCGTTTCGGACACGATCCCCTATTCGCCGCCGGGCGACACACGCGTGGCCTGATGGTGGTACATCCGCCAGCCCCCGGCTCCGGCTCTCTTCCGCCAGATCGAACTGTGCCGGGTCCTGAGCCCGCCCAGCCTCGTCTCGAACGTCAGGTGTACCAGGCCGGGGGCGAGCCGCACACCCGAGATCCCCGAGGGCTCGAAGCGGGGGCCGTCCGCCGAGCTGCCCGGATGATCGGGCAGCTCGGCGAGCATGGTGGCGTACGTCCAACGCCGACCCGACCCGCCGACCTCCACGAACTCGGGGTCGAGGAGCTGGGCGGCGAGTTCCCGCGACGCACGCACGCGCGGGTCCATCAACCGCAACTCGCCCGCGATCGCCTGGGCCACCTCGTCCGTCGTACCGTCCATGGACACATCCTCCCCCCCACCCGCCGCCCCCTCGGCAACCCCGTTCCGCCGCCACCGGCCACGCGGCCGGCGGCGACGCAGGCCGGGCGGCGCGGTGACGGGTGGCGGGTGGGGCGCGCGGGCACCGTTGCCGCGCCGGCCCGGCGGCGGGTGCGGGGCACGAGCACCATGGACGCGGCCCGGCGGCCCGGTGGCGCGCGGGCCCAGCGGCGCGGTGGGGGCGGTCTCTCCGTGGTGGTCGGCGCCGACGGCGGGGCGGCGGCCGCTCTGGCCCGGTGGCGGGTGGCGGGTGGCGGGTGGCGGGTGGGGGCAGCGCAGGCACCGTTGGGCGGTGCAGGCACGTTGCCGCTCTACCCGGCAGCGCGCGATAGGTGGGGGCGGCGCAGGCACCGTTGCCTTTCTGACCCGGTGGCGGGTGGCGGGTGGCGGGTGGCGGCAACGCAGGCCCGGCGGCGGGGTGGCGGGCAGCGGCGGCCCAGGCACGATGGCCGCGCAGGCCTGGTGGCCCGGCGGCGGGTGGCGGCGGCAGCGCGGGCCCGGTGGCGAGTGGGGGCGGTGGGTCTGCCGGCAGCCGCTCCGTGGTGATAGGCGGCGACGGCGGGTCGGCGGCCGCTGCCGCCAGGGTGGCGGCCGCACAGGCCCGGTGGCTGGTGGTGGCGGCACAGGCCCGGTGGCCGCTCTGGCTCGCCCGCGCGGGGCGGGGGGGCGCGGCGCAGGCACGGTGGCCGCGCAAACCCGGCGGCGCGGTGGCGGGTGGCCGGTGGCGGCGCAGGCCTGGTGGCCCAACGGCGCGGTGGCCCGGTGGCCTCGTAGGCGCGGTGGCGGGTGGGGGCGGTCGCTTCGTGATGGTCGGCGGCGACGGCGGGGCGGCGGCCGCTGCGCCCGGGGTGCCGGCGACGGTCAGCACGCGGTCACGGGCGGCGGCGGGGCGGTGGGCGTCGGCCGCCGGCCCGCTGCGAACCGTCAGCGGCGACACCGGTGCGCCGCCGGCGGGGTGGCGGACCGGCGGCCGGTCGGGCGACCGACGGGACGGCGGACGGTGAGGCGGCAGACGGGGCGGCCGACGGTGGGGCGGGGGCCGTCGGTCCTCGGGGGCGTGAGGACCACCGGGCGGGGTGGCGCGTCGCGCGCCACCCCGCCCGTCGTGGTCAGTCCTCCGCGGCGAGTGCCTCGATGATCTGCTCGCCGTACTTGGCGAGCTTGTTCTCGCCGACGCCGCTGACCGCGCCGAGCTCGGCGAGGGTCGAGGGCGGCGCCGCGGCGATCTCCCTCAGCGTCGCGTCGTGGAAGACGACGTACGCCGGGACGCCCTGCTCCTTGGCGGTGGCCGCGCGCCACGCCCGCAGCCGCTCGAAGACGGGCAGCGCCTCGTCCGGCAGGTCGACGGGCGCGGCCTTCCGCTTCCCCGCCGCACCGCCCCGGCCACCGGCGCGCGCGGGCTTCTCCGGCTCGCTGCGCAGCAGCACCCGGCGGCGGCCGGCGAGCACCTCGGCGGACTCGTCGGTGAGGACGAGGGTGTTGTACTCGCCCTGCACCGCGAGGAGCCGCTGGGCGAGCAGCTGGCGGACCACGCCGCGCCACTGCGCCTCCGTCAGCTCCGTGCCGATCCCGAAGACGCTCAGCGCGTCGTGGTCGAAGCGGATGACCTTGTCGGTCTTCCGGCCGAGGAGGATGTCGACGATCTGGCCGACGCCGAAGGACTGGTTCCGCTCCCGCTTGAGCCGGACGACGGTCGACAGGGCCTTCTGCGCCGCGACCGTGCCGTCCCACGTGCTGGGCGGCGTCAGGCACGTGTCGCAGTTGCCGCAGGGGCCGCTCTCCTGCCCGAAGTAGGCGAGCAGCTGGACGCGGCGGCACTCGACGGTCTCGCACAGGGCCAGCATGGCGTCGAGGTGGGCGGCGAGACGGCGGCGGTGCTCCTCGTCGCCCTCACTGGTGTCGATCATGCGGCGCTGCTGCACGACGTCGTTGAGCCCGTACGCCAGCCAGGCCGTGGAGGGCAGGCCGTCGCGGCCGGCGCGGCCCGTCTCCTGGTAGTAGCCCTCGACGGACTTCGGCAGGTCGAGGTGGGCGACGAACCGGACGTCCGGCTTGTCGATGCCCATGCCGAAGGCGATCGTGGCGACGACGACCAGGCCGTCCTCCCGGAGGAAGCGCGACTGGTTCTCGGCGCGGGTGCGGGCGTCGAGCCCCGCGTGGTACGGGACGGCGTCGATGCCGTGCTCGACGAGGTACGCGGCGGTCTTCTCCACCGAGGCGCGGGACAGGCAGTAGACGATGCCGGCGTCGCCCTCGTGCTCGCCGCGCAGGAGGGCGAGGAGCTGCTTGCGCGGCTCGTTCTTCGGGGCGATCCGGTACTGGATGTTGGGCCGGTCGAAGCTCGCGACGAAGTGGCGGGCGTCCTGGAGCTTCAGCCGGGAGGCGATCTCCGCGTGCGTCGCCCGCGTCGCGGTCGCCGTGAGGGCGATGCGCGGCACGTCGGGCCAGCGCTCGTGGAGCTGCGACAGCTGGAGGTAGTCCGGGCGGAAGTCGTGGCCCCACTGGGCGACGCAGTGCGCCTCGTCGATGGCGAACAGCGCGATCTTCCCCCGCTCCAGCAGCCGCAGCGTCGACTCGACGCGCAGCCGCTCGGGCGCCAGGTAGAGCAGGTCCAGCTCACCGGCGGCGAACTCCGCCTCGACCAGCCGCCGCTCGTCGAGGTCCTGCGTCGAGTTGAGGAACCCGGCCCGCACGCCCACCGCGCGCAGGGCGTCCACCTGGTCCTGCATGAGCGCGATGAGCGGCGAGACGACGACGCCGACACCGGGGCGGACCAGTGCGGGGATCTGGTAGCAGAGCGACTTGCCGCCGCCGGTCGGCATGAGGACGAGCGCGTCACCACCGCCCACGACGTGGTCGATGATCTCCCGCTGCTCACCGCGGAACGAGTCGTAGCCGAAGACCCGGCCGAGGACCCGCAGGGCCTCGTCCGCGTCGGATGCGTGCGGGGAAGTCATTCGGCAATACTACGAGCGCCGCACGGGGCCCGGGGACCTCCGACCGCCGCCTGTGGATAACGTGGGGGCCATGACGTCCCCCCTGCTGATCGTCGACGCGGCGAACGTCGTCGGCTCCGTACCGGACGGCTGGTGGCGTGACCGCCGGGCGGCCGCCGAGCGGCTGCGCGACCACCTCGCCGGGTACGCCGCCGGGGGTGTGCCCGGTCTGCTGCCGGGGCCGCTCGACATCGTGCTGGTCGTGGAGGGGCGGGCGCGCGGCGTCGAGCCGGTCGACGGCGTGCGGGTCGTGGCGGCCCCGGCGGACGGCGACGCCACCATCGCGGAGCTGGCCCGCGCGGCGGCGGACCGCCCGTGTGTGGTCGTCACCGCCGACCGGGAGCTGCGCCACCGCGTCACCGCGTACGGCGCCCGCTGCGCCGGCCCGCGCACGGTACGTCCCGCCTGACCCGGCCCCGACCCCGCGCACCCCTACGGCGCCGGGGCGGCCGCGGCCGGGCCGGGCCCGAGCCCGGCGGGTCCGGCCCGGCCACGGCGGAACCAGTCGTGGTCGGGCCCGGTCGTGGTCGGGCCCGGCGGTCCCGGTCTAGCCGCGGTCCGGTCCGCCGGTCCCGGCCGGGGCGCGCTCCGGTCCGGGCCCACCGGCCATGCGGCTGCGGGACCGGCCGTACAGGAAGTAGACGACGACGCCCAGGGCCATCCAGATGGCGAAGCGGACCCAGGTCTCGGCGGGCAGGTTGAGCATCAGCCACAGCGACGCGGCCACCGACGCCGCCGGCAGCCACGGCACCAGGGGGGTGCGGAAGGCACGCGGCAGGTCGGGGCGGGTGCGGCGGAGGATCACCACGCCCAGGGCGACGACGACGAACGCGAACAGGGTGCCGATGTTCACCAGCGTCGCCAGCTCCGCGATGCTGGTCATGCCGGCGATGACGGCGATGAGAACGCCGAGCAGCACCGTCGCGCGGTAGGGCGTCTGGTACACCGGGTGGGTCCGGGAGAAGAAGCGCGGGAGCAGGCCGTCCCGGCTCATCGCGAAGAAGACCCTGGTCTGGCCGAGCAGCAGGATCATGCACACGGTGATGAGGCCGACGGCGGCGCCGAAGCTGATGAAGCCGGCGTACCACGGGTGCCCGGTGGCCTTGAAGGCGTCCGCGAGGGGCGCATCCACGGAGAGCCGGCTGTAGTGCTGCATGCCGGTGACGACGATCGACACGGCGACGTACAGGGTGGTGCAGATGAGGAGGGACCCGAGGATGCCGCGCGGCATGTCCCGCTGCGGCACGCGGGTCTCCTCGGCGGCCGTGGCGACCACGTCGAAACCGATGAAGGCGAAGAAGACGATCGACGCGGCGGTGAAGATGCCCATGACGCCGAAGTTCGTCGGCTCGTAGCCGAAGAGGACCTGCAGGAGCGGCGCGTCGAGGCCGCTGCCCCCGGTCTGCCGCTGCGCCTCGGGGATGAACGGCCGGTAGTTCGCCGCCTTGACGAAGAACGCGCCGGCCACGATGACGACGAGGACGACCGTGACCTTGATGACGACGACGAGCGCGGTGAGCCGCGCCGACAGCTTCATGCCGAGCACGAGGACGCCGGTCAGCGCCAGCACCAGCAGGAAGGCGAGCAGGTCGAAGCCGAACCCGTGGACCTCGTCCGTCCCGGACAGTGCCTGCGGCAGGTGCCAGCCGACGTTGTCGAGGAGCGAGCGGACGTACCCGGACCAGCCGACGGCGACGACGGCGGTGCCCAGCGCGAACTCCAGCACCAGGTCCCAGCCGATGATCCAGGCGGGCAGTTCACCGAGCGACGCGTAGGCGAAGGTGTACGCGGAGCCGGCGACCGGCACCGTCGAGGCGAACTCGGCGTAGCAGAGGGCCGCCAGGGCGCAGACGACGCCGGCCACGACGAAGGCGAGTGCCGTCGCGGGACCGGCGGTCTCCTTGGCGACCTTGCCCGTCAGGACGAAGATGCCCGTGCCGATGATCACGCCCACGCCGAAGACCGTCAGGTCCAGTGCGGAGAGGGATCTGCGCAGCCCGTGCTCGGGCTCCTCGGTGTCCTGGATGGACTGCTCGACCGTCTTGGTGCGGAACAGGCCGCTTCTCCGGCGCGGCGCCGGGTCCGTCTGTGTCGTCACCCGGTCATGATCCGGAGACGGGGCGGGCGGGGGACGGCCGCGCGGGCCGGGTTCACGCGAATGGGCCGGTGGGACCACCCGAACAGGGTGTTCCCACCGGCCCACACGGCCTACGGCGGCGTACCGCGGCCCACCCGGCGCACGGCACGGCGGCGGCGGTCCGGCGCCCGGGCCGGCCCGGTGCGGGCGAGCCCGTGGGCCGGCCCGGTGGGGGCCGGCCCGACGCGGGTCAGTCGCGGACCGGCTCCGCGGCGGCCTCGTCCGCGGTCTCGTCCGCCCGCTCGTCGGCCGTCTCCTCCGGGGCCTCGTAGCGGCCGTCCAGCTTGGAGACGAGGCCCGTCACCTGGCGGGCGACGTCCGGGGCGGTCAGACCGATCTCGGCGAGGACCTCCTTGCGGGAGGCGTGGTCGAGGAAGCGCGGCGGGATGCCGAAGTCGCGCAGCGGCACGTCGACGCCCGCGTCCCGCAGCGCCTGGGCGACGGCGCTGCCGACGCCGCCCACGCGGCCGTTGTCCTCGACGGTGACGACGACGCGGTGCCGGTCGGCGAGCGGCGCCAGGGCCTCGTCGACGGGCTTGACCCAGCGCGGGTCGACGACCGTCGTGGAGATGCCCTGCTTGTCGAGGAGGTCGGCGATCTCCAGGCACATCGGGGCGAGCGCGCCGACGGAGACGAGCAGGACGTCCGGCCGGTCGGTGCCCGGCTCGCGCAGGACGTCCATGCCGCCGACACGGCCGACGGCCTCGACGGCGGGGCCGACGGCGCCCTTCGAGTACCGCACCACGGTGGGCGCGTCGTCGACGGCGACGGCCTCGCGCAGCTGGGCGCGGACCTGGTCGGCGTCGCGGGGGGCGGCGATGCGGAGGTTGGGGACGACCTGGAGGATCGACATGTCCCACATGCCGTTGTGGGAGGCGCCGTCGGTGCCGGTGACCCCGGCGCGGTCCAGGACGAACGTCACGCCGCAGTCGTGCAGGGCGACGTCCATGAGCACCTGGTCGAAGGCGCGGTTGAGGAACGTGGCGTAGACGGCGACGACCGGGTGCAGCCCGCCCGCGGCCAGGCCCGCCGCCGAGACCGCCGCGTGCTGCTCGGCGATGCCCACGTCGTACACCCGCTCCGGGAACGCCTTGGCGAACTTGTCGAGGCCGACCGGCTGGAGCATGGCCGCGGTGATCGCGACGATGTCCTCGCGCTCCTTGCCGAGCTCGACCATCTCGTCGGCGAAGACGGAGGTCCAGTCGGCCCCGGAGGAGGCGATGGGCAGGCCGGTGTCGGGGTGGATCTTGCCGACGGCGTGGAAGCGGTCGGCCTCGTCCGCCAGGGCCGGCTGGTAGCCGCGGCCCTTCTCGGTGAGGCAGTGGACGATGACCGGGCCGTTGAACCGCTTGGCGCGCTGGAGCGCGGACTCCACGGCGGCGATGTCGTGGCCGTCGATCGGGCCGACGTACTTCAGGCCGAGGTCCTCGAAGAGGCCCTGCGGGGCGATGAAGTCCTTCAGGCCCTTCTTCGCGCCGTGCAGCGTCTCGTACAGGGGCCTGCCCACGACCGGGGTGCGGTCGAGGATGTCCTTGGTGCGGGCGAGGAAGCGCTCGTAGCCGTCGGTGGTGCGGAGCGTGGCCAGGTGGTTGGCGAGGCCGCCGATGGTCGGGGCGTAGGAGCGCTCGTTGTCGTTGACGACGATGACGAGCGGGCGGTCCTTCGCCGCGGCGATGTTGTTCAGCGCCTCCCAGGCCATGCCGCCGGTGAGCGCGCCGTCACCGATGACCGCGACGACGTGGTCGTCGCGGCCCAGCACCTCGTTCGCCTTCGCCAGGCCGTCCGCCCAGCCGAGGACGGTCGAGGCGTGGGAGTTCTCGATGAGGTCGTGCTCGGACTCGGCACGCGCCGGGTAGCCGGACAGGCCGCCCTTCATCTTGAGCCTGGAGAAGTCCTGGCGGCCGGTGAGGAGCTTGTGCACGTACGACTGGTGCCCGGTGTCCCACAGGATCCGGTCCTTCGGGGACTCGAAGACGCGGTGCAGGGCGATGGTCAGCTCCACCACGCCGAGGTTGGGGCCGAGGTGGCCGCCGGTCTTCGAGACCGCGTCGACGAGGAAGGTGCGGATCTCCGAGGCCAGCCGGTCAAGCTGCTCCGGGGAGAGCCGGTCGAGGTCGCGCGGTCCCCTGATACGGGTCAGCAATGCCACCCGTGCCTCCTTGCGTGTTGGGCTGGTCGAGGTTGAGCCGGTCGAGCGTGCCGATCCGCCGAGTCTAATGTTCCGTCCCGGACTGTGGACATCGGGCCGTGTCCGGGAGGCGCCCGTACGTGGTGACACGGACGGGCGGTGCGGACGTAGCCGAATGTAACCACGTGGGGCGGGTGGGTGCCCGGTGTCCACGGGCCCCTCCCTCAGGACGCGCCGGTGCCCGGCGCCGGTTGCGCGGCGCCGGGCACTGCGGGGTGACGCGCTGCCGCCAGGGGGTGTGTCCCGCCGATCAGGTCGGGCTCGCTGGGCCGACCTGATCGACACGACGCCCCCTAGGCGCGGCCGGCGTCCTTCTGGGTCCTGCGGGAGACCGAGTCGATCACGACGGCGGCGAGGAGCACCGCGCCGGTGATCATGTACTGGATCTCGCTGGCCATGCCGAGCATGTTCAGGCCCTGCTGGATCGACTGGATGACGATCATGCCGAGGAGGGCCGACCAGACCTTGCCGCGGCCGCCGAAGAGGCTGGTGCCGCCGATGACGGCCGCCGCGATGACGAGCATCAGGGTGTTGCCGCCGCCGAGGCTCTTCGTGGCGCCGCCGGAGAGGCTGGCGACGAAGAGGCCGCCGAACGCGGCGAGCAGGCCGGAGAGGCCGAACACGGTGATCCGGATCCGGTCGACGTTGATGCCCGCGCGGCGGGCGGCCTCGGCGCTGCCGCCGACCGCGAAGACCTGGCGGCCGAAGGTGGTGCGGCGGGCGACGAAGTCGGCGACGAGCAGGACGGCGAGGAAGAGCACGAGGGCCAGCGGCAGGCCGCGGGCGCCGGCGGGCTCGTTCAGCACGTAGGCGACGACGAGGCACAGGACCGCGACGACGCCGGTGCGCAGCAGGATCTCGCTGGTGGGGCGGGCGGCCAGGCCGGCGGCGCGGCGCCGCTTGACGTCCAGCAGCAGCGACGCGGCGTAGAGGAGCACCGCGGCGACGGCCAGGCCGTAGGCGGCGGCCTTGTCCTCGAAGTAGTAGCCGGTGAGGCTCTCCACGACGCTGCCGGTCGGCGTGTTGATGGAGCCTTCCTTGCCCATCAGCCAGATCTGCAGGCCGCTCCAGCCGAGGAAGCCGGCGAGGGTGACGACGAAGGCGGGCACGCCGACCTTCGCGAAGAAGAAGCCGTGCAGGAGGCCGAGGGCCAGGCCGACGACGACGGAGATGAGGACGGCGAGCCAGTCGTTCAGCCCGTTGGTGACGCTGAGCACCGCCCAGACGGCGGCGCCGACGCCGGCGATGGAGCCGACGGAGAGGTCGATCTCGCCCAGGATGAGGACGAAGACGATGCCGACGGCCATGATGCCGAGGCCGGAGCTGTAGACCGCGATGTTCGCGACGGAGCTCGCCGACAGGAAGTTGGCGTTCTGCGACTGGAAGACGACCGCGATGACGATCAGGCCGATGAAGACCGGCAGGGAGCCGAGCTCGCCGCCGCGGACCTTGCGGGTGAACTCGGTCCAGTAGCCCTTGAGGCCCTGCTCGCGGACGAGGAGGCGGGGGTCGACCGCCGGTACGGGCGCCGCCGACTGGTCGGTGCCGTTCGGGGCGTGGGCGCCGCGGCGCCGGGGGGTCTTGGTGAGGTCGCTCACTTCGCGTCCTCCTTCGAGGCCGTACGGGCCTGGCGGCGCGTGACGGCGTTGTCCGTGGCGCCGGTGATGGCGGCGATGATCTCTTCGTGGGACGTGCCCTGGACGTCGAAGACGCCGTTGTTGCGGCCGAGGCGCAGGATGGCGGCGCGGTCGGCGACGGCCCGGACGTCGGCCATGTTGTGGGTGATGAGGATGACGCCGTGGCCGTTCTCGCGGAGCCGCTCGACCAGGTCGAGCACCTGGGCGGTCTGCTCGACGCCGAGGGCGGCGGTCGGCTCGTCCAGGATGACGACCTTGGGGTTGCCGATCAGGGCGCGGGCGATGGCCACGACCTGGCGCTGGCCGCCGGAGAGGGAGGCGACCGGGATGCGCACGCTCGGGATGCGGATGGAGAGGGTGTCGAGGAGCTCCTTGGCGCGCTTCTCCATCGCGATCTCGTCGAGGACGGAGGCGCGGCGCAGCTCGGTGCCGAGGAAGAGGTTGGCGACCACGTCGAGGTTGTCGCAGAGGGCGAGGTCCTGGTAGACGGTGGCGATGCCGAGCTCCTGGGCGTCGTTCGGCCGGGTGACCCGGACCGGACGGCCCTCCCACTCGATGCTGCCCTCGTCGATCGGGTGGACCCCCGAGATCGTCTTGACGAGGGTCGACTTGCCGGCGCCGTTGTCGCCGAGCAGGGCGACGACCTCTCCGGCGTGGATCTCCAGGTCTACGTCGGTGAGCGCCTGGACGGCGCCGAACCGCTTGGAGACTCCGCGCAACGCCAGCACGGGCGTAGCGGACACGTGAATCATCTCCTTCACCCGCCCGACGGGCGGGGATGGTGGTGCGTTGGAGCACAAGGGGTGCGAGGGAGTCCGGCGCCCGCCCGCCGCCGCGGGGCGTGATGAGGGGGGTGGGCGCCGGACCGGTGCGGGGGCCCGGGTCGAACGGGCCTCGTGTGGGGCCCCTTCGGAGCGGGCCCCGCGCGTGGTGAGGAGGGAGGGGTGCCGGCTACTTGATGCCGGCGGCCTCGCAGGCGGCCTTGTACTCGGCCGTGCAGATGTCGGCGGCCTTGTAGACCTTGTCCATGACGACCGTGTCGGCGATGTTGTCCTTGGTCACGATCTGGGCGTCGTAGAGCTTCGCCGGGATGTTCTTGAACTCGCCGGTGAGGCTGGTGACCTTGGCCGGGGTGAGGTGGGCGAACTTCTCGCCCTTGAGGAGCGCGACGGCGATCTCGGCGGTGGTCTCGGCCTCGGGCTTGATCTGCTTGTAGATCGTGAAGGACTGCTCGCCCTTCAGGATGCGCTGCAGACCGGCGAGCTCGGCGTCCTGGCCGCCGACGGGGACCTTGACGCCCTGCTTCTTGAGGGCGGTGATGATGCCGCCGGCCATGCCGTCGTTGGCGGAGTAGACGCCCTGGAAGCCGTCCTTGCCGAGCGAGTCGATGGCGGCGCCCATCTTCTTGTTCGCCTCGTCCGGGGACCAGTCCGGGATGTCCTGCTCGTAGACGATCTTCCCGACCTGCTTGTCGAGGACGCTGTGGGCGCCCCTCTTGAACAGCGGGGCGTTCGGGTCGGTCGGCGAACCGTTGATCATGACGACGTCGGCGTCCTTCGCCCCGGCGCCCAGCGCCTTGACGAGGGCCTCGCCCTGGAGGCGGCCGATCTTCTCGTTGTCGTACGAGACGTAGGCGGCGATCGGGCCCTCGGCGAGCCGGTCGTACGCGACGACCTTGACGCCCTTCTTCTCGGCCTGCTGCACCCACGACTTGGTGGCCTTGTAGTCGACCGCGTCGAGGATGATCACCTTGACGCCCTGCGTGACGAGCGCGTCGAACTGCTTCTTCTGGGTCTCGGTGTCCTGGGCGGCGTTGTTGTACTTGACCTCGCAGTCCGAGCAGAGTTCCTTGATCTTCGCCTCGATGATCGGGCGGTCGAAGGTCTCGTAGCGCGTGGTCTTGTTCTCGGGCAGGAGCAGACCGATGGTCTTGCCGTCACCGCCGTCGCCGCCGGCGGAGCCGCCGTCTCCCGCCTTGCCACAGGCGGCGAGGGACACGGCCATGGACACCGCGGCCGTACCTATGGCGACGCGTCGCGTCATTGCGTTCATTGGGTTTGCCTCCCTGACGAGGCCGCGACACTGCGGCCGAGGTGGCTGTGAGTCAACTCGGGCCGCCACCTCGTCGTCAAGGAGTGAATTGTTAACGAGATGACAACGGTGCCATGCGTTATCTAAGTGAACGCAGGCGTAGTGGCCTTCCCGGCCGACTGGTGGGCGCCCTCCAGAAGGGTCGAATCACCCATTTCACTCAGGACGAGGGCGAGTGCTCCCAGCACCTCGGCGCGCCCGCCGAGGGCGCCCGGAGCGACGGAGAGGTGCCGGGCCGCGCTGGGGATCGCGTACCGCGAGACGGACTCCCTGATGGGCGTCAGGACCAGCTCACCGGCCTCCGCGAGGTCGCCGCCGAGGACGACCCGGCTGGGGTTGAGGAGGTTGCAGAGGTTCGCGACGCCGCTGCCGATGTGGCGGCCCACGTCGGCCACGACACGGCGGCAGCCGGGGTCGCCCTCGCGCGCCAGCCGGACCACCCGCTCCATGGTGAGGTCGGGGCCGTGGCCGGGCTGGAGGAGCGGCAGGACGTAGCGGGCCGCGGTGAAGGTCTCCAGGCAGCCGCGGTTGCCGCAGCGGCAGACGGGGCCCGACTCGTCGAGCGTGATGTGGCCGATCTCGCCGGCCGTGCCGCCGGGGCCCCGGTAGATCTGCCCGTCGATGACGAGCCCGGCCCCGACACCGCTGGCCACCTTGATGTACGCGAGGTCGCGGACGCCCCGGCCGGCGCCCCAGACGAGCTCGCCGAGGGCACCGAGGTTGGCGTCGTTGTCCACGTGGACGGGGACGCCGAGGCGGGCCGACAGCTCCCGGCTGGGGTTGATCCCGGTCCAGCCCGGCAGGATCGACGTGGAACCGAGCGTGCCGGACGAGACGTCGATCGGGCCGGGGACGCCGAGCCCCACCCCGATGACCTTGTCGGGGCCGATTCCGGTGGTCTCGATCAGCCGCTTGACCAGGTGTTCCGCCCGGTCGAAGCCCTCGGCGGAGGAGGCGTCCACGTCGAGCGGCTCGGCCTCCTCCGCGAGCACCTGGTGGGCGAGGTTGCCGACGGCGACGCGCAGGTGCGTATGGCCGAAGTCGACGCCGATGACGATCCCGGCGTCACCGCTGAGCGAGACGCTGCGGGCGCGGCGGCCGCCCGCGGAGGTCGGGGTGACCTCGACCGTGCCGCCGTCCTTCAGCTCCCGCACGATGTTGGAGACCGTGGCGGCGGACAGCCCCGTGGCCCGGGCGATCTCCGCCTGGGTGAGGGAACCGGCCATACGGACGGCGCGCACGACCCGCTCGAGGTTGGCGCGATGCAGAGACGTCTGCGACCCCGGAGTCTCCATCGACTCTCTCACTCCTGCCGTTTTCTCCAACATGTGAACTCTAAGCTGAGCCTTTCGCGTTGGTCTCCGTCAAGACCTTGAGCATTACGAAGCTCTGATGAGCGGGTAATGTCGCAATAAGACCGATATGTCGGCATTGGGACACAAAGAAACCGCCCTCCGGAGCCCGTGGGGCCCGGCGGGCGGTTCACGGCTCGTAGCCGCCGGACGGCTACTTCAGGGCGCCGGAGGTGAGCCCCGCCTGCACCTGCCGCTGGAAGACGGCGTACACCACCAGCACGGGCAGCATCGCGATCACCATGCCGGCCATGAGCGCGCCCCAGTCGTTCTCGTACCCCTGCTGCAGGGCGATCATCGCCAGGCCCTGGGTGAGGACGTACTTGTCCTCCTGCTGGTTCAGCACCATCGGCAGCAGGTACTGGTTCCACTGCCCCAGGAAGTTGAAGATCCCGATGCTGATCAGTCCCGGCTTCGCCATCGGCAGCATGACCTGGAAGAACGTCCGGGTGTGCGAGGCGCCGTCGATCAGCGCCGCCTCCGCCACCGACGTGGGCAGCGTCCGGAAGAACGCCGTCATGAAGAAGACGGTGAAGGGCAGCGAGTACGCGATGTAGACGAGGATCAGCCCGTGGTACGTCGCCAGCAGCGAGGTGCCGGGGAAGTCCCGCATCACGAAGAAGAGCGGGATCACCAGCATGAAGACGGGGAAGGACATCCCGGCCACGAACAGGTAGTAGACGAACCGGTTGCCGGGGAAGGTGAAGCGGGCCAGCACGTACGCGGCCATCGACCCCAGCACCATCGTGCCGGTGACGGAACCGCCCACGACGATCGCCGTGTTCACGAAGTAGCGGCCCATGTTCGCCTCGTTCCAGGCGTTGGACCAGTTCTCCCAGTGCAGGACCGTCGGCAGCCCCCACGGGTCGGTGAGGATGCCGCTGCTGTCCTTGAAGGCGCTCCACAGCACCCACAGCAGCGGGACGCCGACCATCAGCGCCCACAGCACGAGGATGCCGTGCGAGAAGACGTTGAGGACGCCGCCCCCGGACGGGCGGACCCCGGGGCGCCCAGGGCCCGCCGACGGGCGGGGGGTGCGCGGGGACGCCAGGGTGCCGGCGCCCGGTACCGGCCCGTCGGCCTTGCTGATCTCGTCGGTGGTCACGCGCCGCTCCCTCAGTACTCGATCCGCTCACGGCGCGCGAAGCGCAGCGTGAGCACGGCGAAGGCCATCGTCACGACGAGCATCGCGACGCCCATCGCGGCCGCGAAGCCGTACTGGCTGTCGCGGAAGGCCGTCAGGTAGAGCCTGAGCGGCATGACGTCGGTGGCGCCGTCCGGTCCGCCCATGTTCACCGACATGATCTGCACCAGGGCGAACGCGTCCAGGGCGATGATCCCCATGTACACCCAGCCGGTCTGCACGGTGTCCCAGAGCAGCGGCAGCGTGATCCGGAAGAAGGTGTGGGAGCGGCCCGCCCCGTCCAGCAGGGCCGCCTCGTACACGTCGCGGGGGATGGACGCCATCGCGGCGGAGAACAGGACGACGAAGAAGCCCACGTGCCCCCAGACCATGACCGCGCTGATGCACCACAGCGCGAGGCTCTTCTCCCCCAGCCAGGCGTTCTGCAGCCCCTCCAGGCCGACCGCGTCGAGGAGGGAGTTGAGCATGCCGTCGTCCGGGTCCGGGTTGTAGATGTTGAACCAGATGACCGCGATGATCGTGATGGAGATGACCTGCGGGAGGAAGAACACGAACGTGTAGAGGCGGGAGCCCGCCACACCGGCGACGACCTGGTTCGGCCGCCGCCTGCCGCCCACGTTGAGCATGAACGCGAAGAACAGGCCGAGGGCGAGCGTGACCAGCGGCACGAGGGCCAGCATGTAGACGTTGTGGCGCAGCGCGTTCCAGAACTCCTCGCTCTCCCACAGCCGGACGAAGTTGTCGGCGCCGACGAAGCGGGCCGTGCCGACCAGGCCCGACCAGTCCGTCAGCGAGATCTGGAAGGCCTGGACGAACGGCGAGACGACGAAGACGGCGTAGACGAGCAGAGGTGGGGCGAGGAAGCCCACGATGAATCGGTACTTGCCGTGTTGCATGGAGCGTGCGGCCCCTTCCCCTCATCCACCGGCCGACGACTGACGACCGGCACGGAACCGGCCGGCGCGGCACGGCGCCGTGCCGGCCGACGGGCGGCCGGTACCGGTACCGGTACCGGCGCCGGCCCGGTCGGCGCCGACCGGAGGCCCGGGTCCCGGCCCGGTGCCGGTCGTGGTCGCGGCGTCGGCCCCGCGCCGGTCGTGGTCGCGGTCAGGCGGTGCGCTTGAACTTCGTGACGGACGGGTCCTTGGCCACCTTGTCGGCCTCCGCCTGGGTCTTCCTGATCCAGTCGGCGGCCTTCAGCTCGCCGGCGAGCAGCTGACCGGTGAGGCCGCCGATCTTCTCGTCGGTGAGCGCCGGGTACCACTCCTGGAGCTGGAGGCTGATCAGGTGGTCGCCGGCCTCCTTGAAGACCTTGCTGGCCGAGGCGAGCCCCGGCGAGAGGGACATGCCCTCGGTGGCGTCGACCACGCAGGTCAGGGACTTCACCTTGGTGGCGAAGTTCTGCGCGTGCTTGCGCGACAGCATGATGCGCAGCAGCTCCATGCCGCCGACCGGGTTCGCGCCCTTCGCGGCGACGATGTACGGCTCGCTCGGCTCGGCGCGCAGGGTGCCGTGCGGCATCGCGTCGCCCGTGCCGTCGAAGAGCGCGCCCACCGCCATCCCGAAGCCGTCGGGGGTCGTCGGCGCCGACTCGTTCTCCACCCAGGAGCCGTTGGGGAGGAAGACGGCCTTCCCCCGGTTCCAGGCGGTCTGGGACTGGATGTGCGTCAGGCCCTGGCTGCCCTCCAGGAAGTACTTCTTCGCGGCCAGCTCCTCGTAGTGCTCGACGACTTGGCGGACCGCGTCGTTGGACGTCCAGGCGCCGGGCTCCAGGTTGTCGATGGCGGTCCACTTCTCCATGCCGCCGATCTTGGCGATCTGGGCGAAGAGGTTGAAGTGGACGTAGTACGGATACTTGCCGGCGTACGTCCAGGGCGCGATGCCCGCCTTCTTGATCTCGCCGCAGAGCGCGACCATCTCGTCGAGGGTCCGCGGGTACGCCCAGCCCTTCGACTCCAGCAGCTTCTGCGAGTACCAGGTGCCGTAGATGGTGAAGGCGTAGTACAGCACGTCGAAGGTGTCGCCGTGCCTGCCCTTCTCCACGGTGCTGGGGTGGATGGTGTCCCGGACCTTCTTCGCCGGGTCGTCCAGGGACGGGGCGTCCAGGAGGGCGGCGAGGTCCTGGAGCTGCCCCTGCGTGGAGAGCTTGTTCATGTCCAGGTGGTCGGCGCCGGAGTTGTCGATGACGTCGGGCGGGTTGCCGCCGGCGAAGCGCGGGGTGAGCTTGGGGCCCACCTGCTGGGTGCCGGTGTGCTTCACGTCCGCCTTGTACGTGGCCTTGTAGTCGGCCTCGGCGTCCTTCGCGTACTGGTCGCCGAGGCCGCCCTTGAAGATGAACGCCTCCAGCGGGGCGCCCTCCTTGACGCCGAGCGGGTTCTTCTCGGTCTTCTCGCCGGCGGGGGCGGTCGCGCCGTCGCCGCCGCCACCGCCGCCCCCGGTCGCGCAGGCGGACAGCAGGCCCGTGGCGGGTACGGCGATCAGGCCGAGCGCGGCGGACCGCCGCAGCAGTTCTCGGCGGCCGTGGCCCGCGCGGCCGCGGCCGCCCTCGGGAGTGGAACCGTCGTCGCCGTCGTTGCGGGCGGAGGTGGATCCCATGCTCAAGTCCTCGCCTTCTCCAGGACTCAGGCGGTGCGCCGGTCGCCCCGTACGACTCGCCAGAGGCGAAGGGCCCCGCCACCGCGGTCTCGTGCAGCTGGGTCGTGCCGGTTCGTGCAGGGAGCAGCGCACCGCCCGGCCGTTCGGGAACGGCCGGCGCGGACGCCGACAGGTATAGTCCACTTCAGGTCGACGGGGCAAGATCGATAACAGTATTCGGCAGGAGTCTTTCCCTAGTTGAGACCTCGGGGGAATTCCTTTCAGCGCGGCGTGAATCGAAGCTCGATTCGATCACCGGAAGGAATGAATCGCGCCGCACCACCCCGCCGGAACCCTTGACACCCTCTTCCACCTCGCTCCCTACTGGACCCCGCGCCCTTGAGTTGACAACGTTGTCCTGGCGCGATCGGAGGGAGCGTCGGATGCGGTTACGACCTCTTCGCACGGCCGTCGTCCTGGCGGCCGTCTCGCTGCTCGTGGCCGGATCGCCCCCGGCCGTACAGGCGTCACCGGCCCGACCTGCGGCCCCGGCACAGGAGTTCACCACCTCGTTCGAACCCGACGAGGCCCCGCCCACCTGGCGCGACACCGTCGAGACCGGCCCGGACGGCCGGGAGCGGGCCCGGGGTGTGGACGGCGCCTTCGCCGCGGGCATCCCCGGCGACGTGACGGACCGGGTCACCGGGGTGCGGGCCAGCGGGGAGCACGCGGAGGCCGGCGAGACGAAGGAGAATCTGCTCGACTCCGAACCCACCACGAAATGGCTCACCTTAGCCCCGACCGCCTGGCTCGAATTCACGCTGGAGGAACCGCTCCCGGTCGTCTCCTACGCCCTCACCTCCGCCAACGACCACGCCGCGCGCGACCCGCGCGCCTGGACGCTCCACGGCTCCGCCGACGGCACGCGCTGGACGCCCCTCGACACCCGCGAGAACGAGACGTTCCCGGAACGCTTCCGGACACGCACGTACCACTTCGCCAACACCACCCGGTACGCGCACTACCGGCTGGAAATCACCGCCAACAACGGCGCCCCCGCCACCCTGCAACTCGCCGACGTCCACCTCTCGGACGGGGACGGCACGGCCCCCGCGCCGCGGACCATGCGCAGCCACGTCGACCGGGGCCCGGCCGGCTCCCCCACCGCCAAGGCGCACGCCGGTTTCACCGGCCTGCGGGCGCTGCGGTACGCCGGGACGCACCGGGCGGCGGGGCCGGGGCACTCGTACAACAAGGTCTTCGACGTGCACGTCGCGGTCGGGCCCACCACGGAGCTGTCGTACCGGATCCACCCCTCCCTGCCCGCGGGGCCCGGCGGCACCGGGGCCGACCTGACGTACCCCGCGACGCACGTCGCCGTGGACCTGGCCTTCACCGACGGGACCTACCTCAGCGGCCTGCGCGCCACCGACAGCCACGGCGGGGTGCTCACGCCGCGCGGCCAGGCCGCCGCGAAGCGCCTCTACGCCAACCAGTGGAACCAGGTCACGGCCGGCATCGGCGCGGTCGCCGCCGGCCGCGTCGTGGACCGGATCCTGGTGGCGTACGACGCGCCGCGGGGACCCGCCCGCTTCCAGGGGTGGCTCGACGACGTCACGCTGAGCCGCGCGGCGCCCGAACCGGCGCACGTCCATCCCTCCGCGTACGTCTCGACGGTGCGCGGGACCCACTCCAGCGGCGCCTTCTCGCGCGGCAACACCTTCCCCGCGACGGCCGTGCCGCACGGCTTCAACTTCTGGACGCCGGTGACGAACGCCGCGTCGAAGAGCTGGCTGTACGAGTACGCGCGCGGCAACACCGCGAACAACCTGCCCGCGCTCCAGGCGTTCAGCGCCAGCCACGAGCCGAGCCCCTGGATGGGCGACCGGCAGACGTTCCAGGTGATGCCGTCGGCGGCGCCGGGGCCGGGGGCGCCACCCACCGAACGGGCCGCCCGCGCGCTGGAGTTCCGTCACGGCAACGAGTCGGCGCGACCTCACCACTACCGGGTCCGCTTCGAGAACGGCCTCACGGCGGAGATCGCCCCGGCGGACCACGCGGCGACGATGCGGTTCACGTTCCCCGGTGACGACGCGTCGGTGGTCTTCGACAACATCACGCAGGAGGGCGGGCTGACGCTCGATCCGGCGACGAGCTCCTTCACCGGCTACTCGGACGTGAAGAGCGGTCTGTCGACGGGCGCGACGCGGATGTTCGTCCACGGTGTGTTCGACGCGCCGGTCACCGCCTCGTCGGCGGAGGGCGTCCGGGGCTTCCTGCGGTTCGCGGCGGGCCGGGACCGGACGGTGCACCTGCGGATGGCGACGTCGCTGATCAGCGTGGAACAGGCGCGGCGCAACCTCGCCGCGGAGATCCCGGCGGGCACGCCGTTCGCCGCGGTGGCGGCCGCGGCGCGGGCGCAGTGGGACCGCCTCCTCGGCCGGGTGCGCGTGGAGGGCGCGACGCGCGACCAGCTCACGACGCTCTACTCCGGCCTGTACCGGCTGTATCTGTACCCCAACTCCGGCCATGAGCGGGTCGACGGCCGGTGGCGCTACGCCAGCCCGTTCTCCCCGCAGACCGGCCCGGACACCCCGACGCACACCGGCGCGAAGATCGTCGACGGGAAGGTGTACGTCAACAACGGCTTCTGGGACACCTACCGGACGACGTGGCCCGCCTACTCCTTCCTCACCCCGCGCCGGGCGGGGGAACTGGTGGACGGCTTCGTCCAGCAGTACCGGGACGGCGGCTGGATCTCCCGCTGGTCGTCGCCGGGGTACGCCGACCTGATGACCGGCACGTCCTCGGACGTGGCGTTCGCCGACGCGTACGTCAAGGGCGTCCGCTTCGACGCGGAGGCGGCGTACGAGGCGGCGCTGAAGAACGCGACGGTGCTCCCGCCGGGCCGGGGCGTGGGCCGCAAGGGCATGGCCACCTCCCCCTTCACCGGGTACGCCTCGACGGAGACGCACGAGGGCCTGTCCTGGTCGATGGAGGGGTACGTCAACGACTTCGGCCTGGCGCGGATGGCGCGCGAGCTGCACCGCAGGACCGGCGAGGCCCGCTACGGGGAGGAGGCCGCGTACTTCCTGGACCGGGCGCGCGGCTACGTGGCGCTCTTCGACGCGGAGGCCGGCTTCTTCCAGGGGCGCGACGCGCGCGGCCGGTGGCGGGTGCCGTCGGCCTCGTACGACCCGCGCGTGTGGGGGTACGACTACACCGAGACCAACGGCTGGGGGTACGCCTTCACCGCCCCGCAGGACAGCCGGGGCTTGGCCAACCTGTACGGCGGGCGCGCCGGTCTCGCGGCGAAGCTCGACGCGTACTTCTCGACACCGGAGACGGGCGCGCCCGAGTTCGCCGGCTCGTACGGCGGCGTCATCCACGAGATGACGGAGGCGCGGGACGTGCGGATGGGCATGTACGGCCACTCCAACCAGGTCGCCCACCACGTCGCGTACATGTACGACGCGGCGGGGCAGCCGTGGAAGACGCAGGAGAAGGTCCGCGAGGTGCTGTCCCGGCTGTACGTCGGCAGCGAGATCGGCCAGGGCTACCACGGCGACGAGGACAACGGCGAGCAGTCGGCCTGGTACCTGTTCTCCGCGCTCGGCTTCTACCCGCTGGTGATGGGCGCGGGCGAGTACGCCGTCGGGTCGCCGCTGTTCACCAAGGCGACGGTGCGCACCGACGACGGGGCGGTGCTCGTCGTCAAGGCCCCGCGCAACAGCCCCCGGAACGTCTACGTGCAGGGACTGCGGGTCAACGGCCGGCAGTGGACGTCGACGGCGCTGCCGCACGGGCTCCTCGCGCGGGGCGGGACGCTGGAGTTCGACATGGGGCCGCGGCCCTCGACGTGGGGCACGGGCGCGGACGCGGCGCCCGCCTCCGTCACCCGGGACGACCGCGTGCCCGTGCCGCGGCGCGACGCCCTGTCGGGTCCCGGCCCGCTGTTCGACGACACGTCGGCGACGGCGGGGCCGGTGTCGGGCGCGGTGGAGCTGCCGGTGCCGGGGCCGGTCCGCGCGGTCCAGTACACCCTGACCTCCGCGGCCGCGGCGGCCGCGCCGGACGGCTGGGTGTTGGAGGGCTCGACGGACGGCGCCCGCTGGCGGGAGGTGGACCGCCGGTCGGGCGAGGTCTTCCGCTGGGACCGCCAGACGCGGGTGTTCACGGTGGCCCGGCCGGGGGCGTACAGGGCCTACCGGCTGGTCGCCGCGGACGCGGGAGCGGGAGCGGGCCGGGAGCTGGCGGAGGTGGAACTCCTGGCCCGGCCACCCCGCGGGTGAGACCGGCGGGAGCGCGGGCGGGCACGCGCGCGGCGGGCGCGGGCGGCGCCAGGGCCTCGCGGCGGGCGGCGGGCGCGGGTGCGGCGGGACGTACGCCGGGCGGGTGGCGCCAGGGCGTCGCGGCGGGCGATAAATCGCTGGCCCGGGCCCCGCGCCGGCGGCAGCCTGGGGCCATGGAAGAACCGCACCAGCGCGTCCGCGCGCTCCGCACGGACACGACCGTCACCGTCTACCAGGCCTACTCCCCCGCCATCGGCCTGCCCGCCGCGCGCGAGGGGCGGTTCCCGGCGTCCTGGAAGCGGGACCGGATGACGTGGATCAAGCCGTCGTTCCTGTGGATGATGTACCGCTGCGGCTGGGCGGCCAAGGAGGCCCAGGAGACCGTCCTCGCCGTCGAGATCCGCCGGGCCGGTTTCGAGTGGGCGCTGCGCCACGCCTGCCTCTCGCACTACCGCGCCGGGCTGCACGCCTCCCCGGAGGCGTGGCGGCGGGAGCTGCGCGACGCCCCCGCCCGCGTCCAGTGGGACCCGGAGCGCGACCTGCACCTGCGCCCGCTGCCGTACCGGTCCCTCCAGCTGGGCCTGGCGGGCGAGGCGGCCCGGCGGTACGCGGACGAGTGGACGGTGTCGATCACCGACGTCACGCCGCTCGCCCACGAGGTCCACGCCCTGGTCCGCGCGGGCGACCTCGACGGCGCACGGCGGCTGCTGCCCCGGGAGGAGCCGTACCCGACGCCCGACGGACTGCTGGACCGGCTGGTCGGCACGGGCCCGGCGGTTGCCGCGTGAGCACCGCGGCCCTCCCCCCGCCACGGACCCCGTGACGGCGGGAGGGCCGCACCCCGTACGCGACGGGGTGCGGCCCTCGGCCGCGGGTGGGGTGGTGCCTCAGCCGCGGATCAGGTTGCGCAGCACGTACTGCATGATGCCGCCGTTGCGGTAGTAGTCCGCCTCGCCGGGGGTGTCGATGCGGACGACCGCGTCGAACTCGACGCCGGTGTCGGTGGTGACCTTCACCGTGCGGGGCGTGGTGCCCTCGTTCAGCTCGGTGACGCCCGCGATGGAGAAGGTCTCCTCGCCGGTCAGGCCGAGCGACTCGGCGGACGCGCCCTCCGGGAACTGGAGCGGCAGGACGCCCATGCCGATGAGGTTCGAGCGGTGGATGCGCTCGTAGGACTCGGCGATGACGGCCTTGACGCCGAGGAGCGCGGTGCCCTTGGCGGCCCAGTCGCGGGACGAGCCGGAGCCGTACTCCTTGCCGGCCAGGACGACGAGCGGGATGCCCTGCTCGATGTAGTTGCGGGAGGCGTCGTAGATGAACGACACCGGAGCACCTTCGTCGGCCCGGGTGAAGTCGCGGGTGTAGCCGCCCTCGGTGCCCGGCGCGATCTGGTTGCGCAGGCGGATGTTGGCGAACGTGCCGCGGATCATGACCTCGTGGTTGCCGCGGCGCGAGCCGTAGCTGTTGAAGTCGCGGCGCTCGACGCCGTGCTCCGTGAGGTACTGGCCGGCCGGGGTGTCGGCCTTGATGGCGCCGGCCGGGGAGATGTGGTCGGTGGTGACCGAGTCGCCCAGCTTGGCGAGGACGCGGGCGCCGGTGATGTCGGCGACCGGCGTCGTCTCCATGGTCATGCCCTCGAAGTACGGGGGCTTGCGCACGTAGGTGGACTGCGGGTCCCACTCGAAGGTGTCGCCGGTCGGGATGGACAGCGCCTGCCACTGGGCGTCGCCCGCGAAGACGTCCTGGTAGGACTTGTTGAACATGTCCTCGCCGATGGCGTTGGCGACGACGTCGTTCACCTCGGCCTCGGAGGGCCAGATGTCCTTCAGGAAGACCGGGTTGCCGTCCTGGTCGGTGCCGAGGGCGTCCTTGGTGATGTCCACCTTCATGGAACCCGCGAGGGCGTACGCGACGACCAGCGGCGGGGAGGCCAGGTAGTTCATCTTGACGTCGGGGTTGATCCGGCCCTCGAAGTTCCGGTTGCCGGAGAGGACCGAGGTGACCGCGAGGTCGTGGTCGTTGACCGCCTTGGAGACCTCCTCCGGCAGCGGGCCGGAGTTGCCGATGCAGGTGGTGCAGCCGTAGCCGACGAGGTTGAAGCCGACCTTGTCGAGGTACGGGGTGAGGCCCGCCTTGTCGAAGTAGTCGGTGACGACCTTCGAGCCCGGGGCGAGGGTGGTCTTGACCCACGGCTTGCGGGTCAGGCCCTTCTCGACCGCCTTCTTCGCCACGAGCGCCGCGGCGACCATGACGTACGGGTTCGAGGTGTTGGTGCAGGAGGTGATCGCGGCGACGGTGACGGCGCCGTGGTCGATCTCGTACGTCGAGCCGTCGGCGGCGGTGACGGTGACCGGGCGGGACGGGACCGCCTCGCCCGTGGCCTCGTCGTGCTGCGGGGCGCCGGCGCCGTTGTCGTCGTGGCCGTACGCCGGGGCGTCGGAGGCCGGGAACGACTCGGCGCTCGCCTCGTCGACGGGGGAGGCCACGCCGTGCGGCTGCTCCTGCTGCGGGACGCCCGGCTTGCGGTCGTCGCCGCCGGTCACGCCCGCCTCGACGTAGTTGAGGACGTCACGCTTGAACTGCTCGGCGGCCTCGGCGAGGACGATGCGGTCCTGCGGGCGCTTCGGGCCGGCGATGGAGGGGACGACCGTGGAGAGGTCGAGCTCCAGCTTCTCGGAGAAGTCCGGCTCGGCGGCCGGGTCCAGCCACAGGCCCTGCTCCTTGGCGTACGCCTCGACGAGCGCGACCTGCTGCTCGGAGCGGCCGGTGAGCTTGAGGTACTTCAGCGTCTCGTCGTCGATCGGGAAGATCGCGGCGGTGGAGCCGAACTCGGGCGACATGTTGCCGATGGTGGCGCGGTTCGCGAGGGAGGTGGCGGCGACGCCCTCACCGTAGAACTCGACGAACTTGCCGACGACGCCGTGCTTGCGCAGCATCTCGGTGATGGTGAGCACCAGGTCGGTGGCGGTGGTGCCGGTGGGCAGCTCGCCGGTCAGCTTGAAGCCGACGACGCGCGGGATGAGCATGGAGACCGGCTGACCCAGCATGGCGGCCTCGGCCTCGATGCCACCGACGCCCCAGCCGAGCACACCGAGGCCGTTGACCATGGTGGTGTGGGAGTCGGTGCCGACGAGGGTGTCGGGGTACGCCTGGCCGCCCCGGACCATGACGGTGCGGGCCAGGTGCTCGATGTTCACCTGGTGGACGATGCCGGTGCCGGGCGGGACGACCTTGAACTCGTCGAAGGCGGTCTGGCCCCAGCGCAGGAACTGGTAGCGCTCCTTGTTGCGGCCGTACTCCAGCTCGACGTTCTGGCCGAAGGCCTCCGCGGTGCCGAACTTGTCGGCGATGACGGAGTGGTCGATGACCAGCTCGGCCGGGGCGAGCGGGTTGATCTTCGACGGGTCGCCGCCGAGCTCCTTGACGGCCTCACGCATGGTGGCGAGGTCCACCACACACGGCACACCGGTGAAGTCCTGCATGATCACGCGGGCGGGGGTGAACTGGATCTCCTGGCTCGGCTGCGCCTGGGAGTCCCACCCGCCGAGGGCCCGGATGTGGTCGGCGGTGATGTTCGCGCCGTCCTCGGTGCGGAGCAGGTTCTCCAGCAGGACCTTGAGGCTGTACGGCAGGCGGGCGGAGCCCTCCACCTTGTCCAGCCGGAAGATCTCGTACGACTCGTCGCCCACGCGCAGCGTGCTGCGGGCGTCGAAGCTGTTCGCCGACACGACAGTCTCCTTCATCAATGTGCGCGTTCAACCGCATCCTGCCGCCAGGGCTTCTCGCCGATCCGCTAAGGTAAGGCTCAGTTAGGTGACCCTTACCCTCACGGGCGACCGCGGTGCGTCGTCAGCAGATATCTCGATGTCGAGATAACTCTAGTACATCACCGCTGCCCGGTCATGCCCGGGCGCGACCGGAAGGTGTCCCGGGCCCCTCCCGGCCGACCGAGCCCGGGCCCGGCGGCACCCCCCAGCGGCCGGTCGGTACGACGTCCGCCGGAGCCCGCAGGGCCGCACCGGCCCCCGCCGCGCCGCGGCGCCCCCGGCGGAAAGCCCGCCGCACACCCGTGACGCCCGCCGCGGCACACCACGGCGCGCGCCGAAACGGAATTCCGCGCACCGGGTCTTTGCGCGCATGGGCCGTGAGTCAACGCGGGCGTTGTCCGGGGCTTTCCGGCGTTGTTAGTTTCCGCGCATGACTGAAACGGTGATTCGCACGGAAGACAATCTGCTCACCCTCATCAACGTCTTCGAGGTGGAGGCCTCGAAGCAGGACGAACTCGTGGCGCTCCTCAACGAGGGCGTCGAGAAGGTGTTCCGGCACCGGCCCGGGTTCGTCTCGGCGACCGTGCTCGTCGGCAAGGACGGCACGAAGGTCGTGAACCTCGCCCAGTGGCGCAGCCAGGAGGACATCCAGGCGACCCTCGCCGACCCCGCCGCCCAGGAGTACGGCCGCAAGACGGCCGCCCTCGGCAAGCCCGCGCCGGGCGTCTACTCGGTGGCATCGGTCTTCGGCGCCGCCTGAGCGGGTGGGGCCGCCCGCCGGGACGCACCCCACACCTCCCTCCGACCGGAGAAGGGACGGACTCGTGTCGAGCACTGGCACCGCCACGACACTCGGTGCGAAATTCGCCGCCATTCTGACCGATCCCCGGGGTGTGCCCGGCGAGCGTGCCCCGCTGGCCGCGCGCCTGAAGTACGCGCTCGTCATCCGGCGCTACGAATTCCTCCCCGTCTATGTTCCGCTCGTCCTCACACCGGCCCTTCTGGGCGCGCGTTCCTGGGGGGAATTCGCGTCGCTCGACGCGGTGCTCGCCCTGGTCTACGTCATCTCCGGCCTCCAGGTCGCGAACATGACGAACGCCCTGGCCGACCGCGAGCAGGACAGACAGCTGAAGTCGCGGCAGTCGGACGCCGTGTACGGGCTGGGCGTGCCGCGCGTCGTGGCGCACATCGCCGTGTCGACGGCCGTCTGCGCGGCCCTCGCCCTCTACCTCACCGTGCGGGCCCAGCAGTGGGGGATGCTGCTGCCGGCGCTCGCCGCCGGGCTCATCGGCTTCCAGTACTCCCTGCCGCCGCTGCACCTCAAGAGCGCCGGGCTGTGGCAGCTGCTCGCGTTGCAGAACGGCTGCGTGTTCCTGCCGGGCCTGTTCGTGCTGTGGTCCTTCGGCCATCCGCTGGAGTGGGGGTCGGTCGTCGCCGTCCTCGGCTTCGCACTGGCCCTGACCTCCCTCTTCGTCACCAGCCACGGCGAGGACTACCTCGTGGACGGGCGCTTCGGCATCCGCACCTACGTGCGCGCCCTGGGGCTGGTCCGGGCGTTCCGGGTGCAGCTGGCGATGCTCGTCGCGGGCGGGGTGCTGATCCTCGTCTCCGTGCCGGCGACGTTCGGCTTCTCGTGGGGGCTGCTGCCGTTCCTCGCCGCCTGGCTGGTGAGCATCCGGTTCCTCGACGCCGTCGTGCGCGACGTGCGCCGGGCGCCGCTCCACGAGGCCGTCGCCGACCTGCACGGGAAGTCGCTCCTCGGGCCGTACCACTCCTCCCTGCTCAGCTGGGCGACGGTGGTGCTCGCCGCCTCCGTCCTGATCGGACGGTGACCCGCGCATGACCGTCGACCACCCCGAGGTCACGGCCGGCACGGCAGCCGTCGACGCGGCGCTGCGGACCTTCCTCGCCGAGCGCCGGGCCGGGGCCGCGGCGATCGGCGAGGGCTACGCCACGGCGGTCGCCGACCTGGAGGAGTACGTGCTGCGCGGCGGCAAGCGGGTGCGGCCGACGTTCGCCTGGACCGGCTGGCTGGGCGCCGGCGGCGACCCGGACGGCCCGACCGCCCCGGCGGTGCTGCGGACCTGCGCGGCGCTGGAGCTGCTGCACGCCTCGGCGCTGATCCACGACGACATCGTCGACGCGTCCCGCACCCGCCGCGGCTTCCCCTCGGCGCACGTCGCCTTCGCCGACCGGCACCGGGAACGGGGCTGGTCGGGCGACCCCGACGCGTACGGCACGGGCGCCGCCCTCCTCGTCGGCGACCTCGCCCTCGTCTGGGCCGACGACCTGGTCCGCACGTCGGGGCTGCCGGCGGACGCCATGACCCGCGTCGGCCCGGTCTGGTCCGCGATGCGCACCGAGGTCCTGTGCGGGCAGCTCCTCGACCTGGCGGCCGAGGCCCGCGGCGACGAGAGCGCCGACGCCGCGCTGCTCAAGGACCGGTACAAGACGGCCTCGTACACGGTGGAGCGGCCCCTGCACGTCGGCGCGGCCGCCGCCGGCGCCGACCAGGGCCTCGTCGCCGCGTACCGGGCCTTCGGCGCCGACATCGGCCTCGCCTTCCAGCTGCGTGACGACGTGCTGGGCGTCTTCGGCGACCCGGAGGTGACCGGCAAGCCGTCGGGGGACGACATCCGCGAGGGCAAGCGCACGGTGCTGCTGGCCACGGCCCTGCGACGGGCGGACGACCGGGACCCGGCAGCGGCGCGCTTCCTCCGCAGCAGGATCGGCACGGACGTCTCCGAGGACGACCTCGACTCGGTCCGCGCCATCCTCGTCGGCCTGGGCGCGGTCGCGTACGTCGAGCGCGAGATCACCCGCCGCCGCGACCGGGCCGTCGCCGTCCTGGAGCGCAGCGCCGCGACCCGCCCCGCGCGGGAACGTCTCGCGGCGATGGCCCTCAGCGCGACGCAGCGGAGCCGGTGAGGAGGGTGTCGCGGCCCACCGGAGGCCAGGCGGCCCCGGGGGCCGGGCCGGTGGCCGGGGGCCGGGTGGCCCCCCCCGGGCCTGAGGCCGGTGCCGGACAGCCCTGGGGGCAGGGTGGTCCGGGGGCCGGTGCCGGTGCCGGTCAGTCCTGGGGGCCGGGTGGTCAGGGGGCCTGGGGCCGGTGCCGGTGCCGTTTAATCCCGGGGCCGTTTAATCCCGGGGCCGGATGGCCCCGGGGCCGGATGGTCCCGGTTGTCGGGTAGCCCCGGGGCCGGATGGTCCCGGTTGTCGGGTGGCCCCGGGGTCGGGTGGTCTGGGGGCCGGTGGCCAGGGGTCGGGGTCCCGTCGGGTGATCCCAGGGGCCGGTGGCCGGGTGGTCCCGGGGCCGGTGATCGAACCGTCGGTGGTCTGGTGCTCCTTTCCCGGTGCCCCGGCGTCTCGGCGCCCCTCCATCGCCCCCGTGTGGCCCTGTCCGCCCCGGCGCGCCGGTGTGTCCCGGGGCCCCGCGGTCGGGCGGCCTGCGCGGCGGCCGGCCCGTCGCGGGGCCTGGGGTGCGGGGGGGGTGGGGTGGGGTGCCGGGGCGCGGCGGCGCCGGGCGCGGGGTCGTGTCGTACGTCGTCGTCGTCAGGAGGCGGCGCCGGGCGCCCTGCCGGGGCGCTCCGCTGAGTGGGCCGCTGCCGCGCCGCCCGCCACCGTCAGGTGGAGGCGGCCCGTCAGCACCCGGACCCGTCGGTGCAGCGCTGCCGGGTTGAGGCGGGCGTGGGTGTCGGCGAGGATCGCCTTGTCCTCCGCGCTCACCGCGGGGTGGCGCGCGGTACGCCGCAGCGGCGTGGCCGTGTCGTACTCCTTGCGCCGCCGCCCGTCCGGGCCGGTCACCCGTACCGAGTGCTGCTGCGGGGAGAAGTGGTTCGTCAGCTGTGACAGCGTCGCCCAGATCCGGTTGAGCAGCAGGGCCTGCGCGCGGGTGTCGTAGCGGTGGCCGGCGGTGACGGCGTGCAGCGTGCTCCAGTTCTTCTGCCCGACGTGGTGGTTACCGGCCCGGGAGGGGCGGGCGCGGGTGAGGGTGACCCCGCGCTGCTCGCACCATCTCAGCAGCATCTCCCCGGTCCGGGCGTCACCGTGGGCGCCTGACTCGATGCCGAGGACGGGGAAGGGGAGCGTACCGGCGATCTCGTCCAGCGCGTACGGCAGCCAGTTGACGGCGCGGACGGTGCGGTTCTCGGACCAGCCGGTGGCGATGTCGGTCGCGGACACGGTCAGGAGGTGGCCGCCCCGCTCCCCGTGTGCGTCCCGCTCCGGCTCCCCGTGCCCGTCACGCCCGCCGCCGGCGTCGTGGTGGACGACCGCGACCTCCAGGAAGCCGGGCCTGGAGTGGTCCCACTCCGCGAAGGTGAGCAGGGGCGGTTCGTCCCGCAGCAGCGAACCGGGCCGGATGCGTGCGACCGGGACCGGGTCGGACCGGCGGCGCAGCGGCGCCAGACGGCGGTCGATCGTCGCGGCGGACATCCCCGTCAGGAGCGCCGCGGTCTCGTCGTCGACGGCCAGCTCACCGTGGCGGCGCAGTACGGGCACCAGCTCGGGCAGTACCGGCGCGAGCCGCTTGCCCGCGGGCATGTCGAGGATCGTCCAGCAGAAGGTGAGCGCGGCGACGACGTCCGCGTCATAGGGGGTCCGCCCTCCCCGCGCGGGCCTGGCCGGCCGGGGTCGGGAGGCGTCCAGCAGCGCGCGGCGGGCGTGGCTGCGGTGCCATCCCGTGGCGGCGCACACCCGGTCGAGGATCCGTGACTTCTCCCGCTTGCCGGCGCGGGCGTACCGGGTGGCGTACGCGTGGGTGAGTGCCCGGCGCTCGGCGAGCGTGACGGCCCGCCCGGCGGGTGGCGCGGCGGGCTCGGCGGGCTCGGCGGGCTCGTCCGTCGCGACAGCCGCGGAGGCCTCGCGCGTCGGGGATACCGCGGTGGGTGGCGGGGTGAGACGGGGCTCCGTGGGGCGAGGCTCCGCGGGGCGGGGCTCCGCGGGGCGGGGCTCCCGCGCGGGCCGCCGGGGCGCGGCAGCCGATCCGGCAGCCCGGCCCGCCGGTCCGGCGGTCGGCTCCCCGGTGCGCCGCCCACCGGCGGTCAGCCTCCCGGCGGGCGGCTCCCCGGCGGGCGGCCGGCCGGCGGGCGGTGGGGCCGGCGCGGCGGTGGGGCCGCCGTCGACGGAACGCAGCGGCACGCGCGCCGGGACCCGTTCCCGGGGCGGTGGTGCTGCTGCCGGGCGTGTGTGCGTACGGGCCTCGGTCCTGACGGGGACCACGGCTTCGGCCGAGCTGGTCAACGCTCCCCCATACGGCTGGGGCCTCCCTCTGAGGCTCCTCACCCGTACGTCGGACGAGCGGACGCCCGGATCGACAATCCGGTGCGATCAGTCGCCGAGTTCTTCCAGGCGCGACTCCAGGAACTCGCGCTCGACGGCGTTCTCGGTGACGCGCAGCGCCTCGCGGTAGGCCGTCCGCGCCTCGCCGGCCCGCCCCAGCCGCCGCAGGAAGTCGGCGCGGGCGGCGGCGAGGTACTGGTAGCCGGCCAGCTGTCGTTCGGCGACCAGCTCGTCGAGCGCGGCCAGGCCGGCGGCGGGCCCCCGCGCCTGGCCGACGGCGATGGCCCGGTTGAGCGCCACGACGGGCGACGGCCACACCCGCAGCATCGTGTCGTACAGGTCGACGATGCGGGGCCAGTCGGTGGCCTCCCAGCCGGGGGCGCGCGCGTGGACGGCGGCGACGGCGGCCATGAGCGCGTACCGCGTGGGCGGCCGGTGCCGCAGGGCGGTCCCGGCCAGCCGTAGCCCCTCCTGGATCTGCGCGGCGTCCCAGCGCGTGCGGTCCTGTTCGGAGAGCGGCGCGAGGGAGCCGTCGGGGCGCGTGCGGGTGTGCCGCCGGGCGTCGGTCAGCAGGATGAGCGCCAGCAGCCCGGCCGGCCCGGACCTGCCGGGCAGCAGCTGGTGCAGGACGCGGGCGAGGTGCTCGGCGCGTTCGACCAGGTCGCGGCGTTGGAGCCGGTCGCCGGACGGGGCGGTGTAGCCGGTGCTGAAGACGAGGTGGACGACGTCGAGGACGGCGTCCACGCGCGCGGGCAGCTCCTCGGGCGGGGGCTCCCGGTAGGGGATGCGGGCCGCCTTGATCTTCTTCTTGCCGCGGGTGATGCGGGCGGCCATCGCCGGTTCGGAGACGAGCAGCGCGCGGGCGGTCTCCGCGGTGGACAGACCGCACACCAGCCGCAGGGTGAGGCCCACACGGGTGTCGACGTCGAGCGACGGGTGGCAGCAGGTGAAGATCAGCCGCAGCCGGTCGTCTGGGATGTCCCGGCCCGCGATGTCCTGGTCGGCGGGGGGCGCGGTGTCGTCCTCGGCGAGCAGCGGCAGCTTGTCGCGCAGGGTGTCGCGGCGGCGGACGACATCCACGGCGCGGCGCCGGGCGACGGTGGTGAGCCACGCCTCGGGCCGGTCCGGTACGCCGCCGCCGGCCCACTGCGTGAGCGCCTGGGCGTACGCCTCCTGCACGCACTCCTCGGCCAGGTCGAGGTCGCGGGTGACCCGTACGGTCGCCGCGAGCACGAAGCCCCACTGCCGGCGGTGGGCGTCGGCGACCACCGACGCGACGGTCGCGTCCATCGGGGGGTCGTCGATGTCAGGCGTCCGGTGTCGGCCGGACGGAGCGGATCGGGCGAACCTCGACGCCTCCGTGCGGTACGGGGACCTGTCCGGCGACGGCGAGCGCCTCGTCCAGGTCGGCGGCCTCGACGAGGAAGTACCCGGCGACGACCTCCTTGGACTCGACGAACGCGCCGTCGCTGATCCGCACGCCGCCGTCGACGTCCCGCCGGGCGGACACGGCCGCGGAGGTCGGCGCCAGTCGCCTGCCCTCGCGCACCCGGGTGGCGTTGCGCGCCATGAACCGCTGGAACTCGTCGACGAGCGCGGCGTCGTCCGCCGGCTCCAGGGCACTCGTCCGCGCCTCGTCCTCGTAGATCAACAGCAAGTACTCTGCCACCGCTCCGTGCCCTTCGCTGCCCCCGGCAACCGCCCGCTCACGGTACAACACCGGGCGTGCGGAGGGTCGCCGGCGAAAAGCGCGACGACGCCGCCCCTTTCTCCCACCCGGCGGCGGGGGCGGGACGGGAGATCACAGGATCTTCACCGGTGGGCGTGTCGTGGGAGCGCGGCCGCCCACGGGCCCCGGCCCCCGCGACGACGGCCACGTCATGCCGTGCGGAGGCGGGGCGGCGGGGCCGACCGGGTGGCTCAGCGGCCGTCGGTCCGTACGGTCCCGTCGGTACGGGCGGTCCCGTCGGTACGGGCGGTCCCGTCGGTCCGTACGGTCCCGTCGGTACGGGCGGCTCCGGTGGTCGGGTCGCCGGTGGGCGCCGGGGCTCCGGCGGACGCGCCGCCGGCCGCGGCGGGCTCGTGCCGGTCGGCCGGCGGGGCCGGGTGCGCCTCCTCCGTGAGGCCGATACGGGCGTGCAGCCGGCTCAGCGCGGGCGGCGCCCACCAGTTGAAACGGCCCATCAGCCGCATCATGGCCGGGGCGAGCAGGCAGCGGACGACGACGGCGTCCACCAGGACCGTCAGGGCGAGCCCCAGCCCGAAGAGCTGCATGAACGACACCTTCGACACGCCCATGCCGATCAGGACGATGGCCATGAGGAGCGCGGCGGCGGTGAAGACGCGACCGGTCCTGGCGACGCCCATCGCGACGGCGTGCGTGTTGTCCTCGGTGGTGGTGCGGCCGGAGGCGAGCCACTCCTCGCGGATGCGGGAGAGCAGGAACACCTCGTAGTCCATCGACAGGCCGAACGCCAGACAGAACATCAGGACCGGGATGTTGGCGACGAGGTAGCCGGTCGGCGTGAAGCCGAGAAGGCCGGAGAGGTGGCCCTCCTGGAAGACCCAGACCATCGCGCCGAACGCGGCGGCGAGCGACAGCGTGTTCATCAGCAGCGCCTTCACGGGCAGCACCACGCTGCCGGTGAAGAGGAACAGCAGCACGAACATGGTGAGCGCGATGAGCGCGGCCGCGTACGGCAGCGGCCCGGTGAGGGCGTCCAGCACGTCCTGGTTCTCGGCCGCGGCGCCGGCGAAGAGCGCCTCGCCCGGTCCCCGTACGTCGCGCAGGGCGGTCAGCAGCCGCTCGCCGTCGTCGGAGTACGGGTCGACGGCGGTGCCGACGCGGACGACGGCGCCCGCGTCGTTCACCATCCCGGCCGCGGCGGGGCCGACCTGCGCCCCGTCGGCGAAGGTGCCGCCGCCGCTCACGACGGTCGACACGCCGTCGACACGGGAGAGCGCCGTGGCGTACGGGGCGAGTTCGCGGGCCCCGCCGTCGAAGCCGGGCAGCACGACGGTCATCGAGGCGGCGGCGTCCTGGGCGAACTCCTCCCGCAGCAGGTCGCCGACCTGGCGGCTCTCGGCGGCGGACGCGGCGATCACCCGGTCGTCGGGGTACCCCCACTTGGACGACAGGAAGGGCGCGCCGAGCACCAGCAGACCGACGGTGGTGAGGACGGCGACGGGCACGGCGCGGCGCGTGACGGCCACGACCATCCGGTACCAGCGGCTCTCCTCCGGCGCGACCCACCGCGGCGGTTTCATCCCGAACCAGCGACGCAGCGGGACGCGGACGTCGTACCTGTCGACGCGGTGGCCGAGCAGGGTGAGGGCCGCGGGCAGCACCAGGACGGCGGCGAGGGCCGCGGCGAGCACGACGGCGACGCCGACGTACGCGAACGACTTGAGGAAGAACATCGGGAAGACGATGAGCGCGGCGAGGGCGAGCGCCACCGTCACCGCGGAGAACATGACGGTACGGCCGGCCGTCTGGACGGTGCGCAGGACCGCGGCGGGGACGTCGAGGCCGTTGCGCAGCTCCTCGCGGAACCGGCTCACCATGAAGAGGCTGTAGTCGATGCCGAGGGCGAGCCCGAGCACGGTGGTCATGTTGAGGGCGTAGATGGACACGTCCGCGAAGGTGGTGACCAGGCGCAGGATGGCGAGCGTCGTCACGATGGAGACCGCGCCGATGAGCAGCGGCAGGCCGGCCGCGACGAGGCTGCCGAAGACGACGACGAGCACGATGAGGGAGATGGGGAAGGCCACGGCTTCGCCGATGGTGGCGTCCCGGGTGACCTGACTCTCCATCTCGGCGGTGAGCGGGCCGTAGCCGCCGACCCGCACGGTGACCCCCTCCGGCCGCGGGAGGTCCGCCTTCACCCGCTCCGCGATCTTCGGCAGGTCGGTGTCGCTGGCGTCGATGCGCGCCATGACGAGACCGCTGGCGCCGTCCTCGCTGCGCAGCGCGGCACCGGCCTGCGGCCCGAGGGTCCAGTAGGACTGCACGCCCTCGATGTCGTCGCGCGCGCCCATCCACTCCGTGATCCGCGCGCCCGCGCGGCGCGCCGCGGCGCTGTCGACGCCCGCGCCCGCGGCCGCCCCGGCACCCGCGTCGGCCCCGGCGCCGGTGGTCACGGCGACGATGAGGTTGGGCTGGGCGCCGTCGAAGTGCTCGTTGACGAGCTTCGCGGCACGGGCCGACTCGGAGTCCGGCGAGGTGTACCCGCCGGCCTTCAGCCGATCCGTCACCGACGCACCGAAGACGCCGCAGAAGACCACGACCAGTAGCGCGCCGACGAGGACCCATTTCGGCCGATTGATGGCGAGACGGGCAAGTCGGGTCAACATCGCTGTATCCCTACCGGGTTTCCCCTGGCATGTTGCTTGTGGTGATGTTCCGGCATAACTTAGGTCGCTTGCCGTCCGTGAACCACGGGTGCGTTGCCGCACGCGATGCGCTTGTGAACGCGTGACGCGCCCGCCCGCCTCTCACCGGCCCCTCCGCGCCACTCCCTCGGCGGCACCCCTCGGCACCACCCCGAAGGCCATCCGTCCGATTCGGGCAACTTCGGGGGTTTTCCGAGAGAAGCCGGCGAAGCGGGGTACCCAGGGAGGGGTGACGCGGCCTCATCCGCCGCCGACAGCCAACCGGCGCCCGGTGCACAGGTCCTGACATGCGCTGATACGTCCCGCTGACGCGGATGGCGCAGCCCAACGAGAAGGCCATCTCATATCTGAGATAGCCTGCCTCTATGGCAGACGACTACCTCGTACGCATCGGCAAGCTCATCCGTGACGCCCGCCAGCACCGCGGCTGGACACAGACGCAGCTCGCCGAGGCGCTGGCCACCAGCCAGAGCGCCGTCAACCGCATCGAGCGCGGAAACCAGAACATCAGCCTTGAGATGATCGCCCGTATCGGCGAGGCACTCGACAGCGAGATCGTCTCGCTGGGCTACGCCGGACCCATGCACCTCCGGGTGGTCGGTGGCCGCCGCCTCTCCGGCGCCATCGACGTCAAGACGAGCAAGAACGCCTGCGTGGCCCTGCTGTGCGCCTCCCTGCTGAACAAGGGCCGCACCGTCCTGCGCCGCGTCGCACGGATCGAGGAGGTCTACCGGCTGCTGGAGGTCCTCAGCTCCATCGGCGTCCGCGCCCGCTGGATCAACGACGGCCGCGACCTGGAGATCGCGCCGCCCGCCGAGCTGAACATGGAGGCGATCGACGCGGACGCGGCCCGCCGCACCCGCTCGATCATCATGTTCCTCGGGCCGCTCCTGCACCGCGTGCACTCCTTCAAGCTGCCCTACGCCGGCGGCTGCGACCTCGGCACCCGCACCATCGAGCCGCACATGATCGCCCTGCGCCGGTTCGGTCTCGACATCACGGCCACCGAGGGCCTGTACCACGCCCAGGTCGACCCGTCGGTCTCCCCCGACCGTCCCATCGTCCTGACCGAACGCGGCGACACCGTCACCGAGAACGCGCTGCTGGCCGCCGCGCGCCACGACGGCACCACCGTCATCCGCAACGCGTCCTCCAACTACATGGTCCAGGACCTCTGCTTCTTCCTGGAGGCCCTGGGCGTACGCGTCGACGGCATCGGCACCACGACCCTCACCGTCCACGGCGTCCCCCACATCGACGTGGACGTCGACTACTCCCCCTCCGAGGACCCGGTCGAGGCGATGAGCCTGCTCGCCGCCGCCGTGGTGACGGAGTCGGAGCTGACGATCCGCCGGGTCCCCATCGAGTTCCTGGAGATCGAGCTCGCGGTCCTGGAGGAGATGGGCCTCGACCACGACCGCTCCACCGAGTACACCGCGGACAACGGCCGCACCCGGCTCGTGGACCTGACGGTGCGCCCCTCCAAGCTGGAGGCGCCCATCGACAAGATCCACCCCATGCCGTTCCCGGGACTGAACATCGACAACGTCCCGTTCTTCGCGGCCATCGCCGCCTCCGCACAGGGTCAGACCCTCATCCACGACTGGGTCTACGACAACCGCGCCATCTACCTGACGGACCTCAACCGGCTCGGCGGCCGCCTCCAGCTCCTGGACCCGCACCGCGTCCTGGTGGAGGGCCCCACGCGCTGGCGCGCCGCCGAGATGATGTGCCCGCCCGCCCTGCGCCCCGCCGTGGTGGTCCTCCTGGCCATGATGGCCGCCGAGGGCACCTCCGTCCTGCGCAACGTCTACGTCATCAACCGCGGCTACGAGGACCTCGCCGAGCGCCTCAACTCGGTCGGCGCCCAGATCGAGATCTTCCGCGACATCTGATACGCGAATGCCGCCGCACCCCGCCTGACCTCGGATGAAGCGGGTCGGGCGGCGGTTCGGCCGACGGGAGGCCTCGCCGTGACCGCCGGGCCCCTCACCGGCGGAGGAGTGGCGGAACCGCTGCCCGGCGGACCGTGGCGGGGCAACGGCGTGTCGTCCGTAGGATGATCCGGCCGAAGCGGGGTAGAACCACTGTGGCTCCTGATTCAGCAGGGGCCGGGGCACGTCCGACCATGGGCTGCTCCGTGCATGAGCGAAGGACGAATGCAGTATGGCCAGCGGCACCGTGAAGTGGTTCAACTCCGAGAAGGGCTTCGGGTTCATCGAGCAGGAAGGCGGCCCGGACGTCTTCGCCCACTACTCCGAAATCCAGGGCAACGGGTATCGCGAGCTGACCGAGGGCGAGCGCGTCACGTTCGATGTCGGCCAGGGACCGAAGGGGCCGCAGGCGCAGAACATCGTCCGAGGCTGAACTCCTCCGGACCGATCTCGGGGTGACGAAGGGCCGCGACACCTGTCGCGGCCCTTCCGGCGTGGCACCCGTCGATTCGGCGTGACACCCGTCGGGCGGGGAGGCCCTCGCCTCCCGGCATGGACACCGCCCGGCCACCCGCCCGGCCACCCGCGCGGCTGCCGTCCGCGCCCGCGGCGACGCGGGCCCCGCCCTCGGCACGATCGCCGGGGTCCGGCCGACCGGAACCAGGGGACGCGGCCCCGTACAGCGCGTGGTGACGCGCGGCGTCACCACGGATCCCCGGGTCCGGGGGCCGCGCCTGGGGGCCGATGCCGTCGCTACGGACCTTCCCGTCGCCCGGTGCCCGCCGAGGAGTCGGCGGTGGCGCTCACGGGCAGGAGCCGCGGGCGTTTCGCGGTACGGCCGTCGCCGGAGGACCGGCCGCGCAGACGGCGTCCGAGCCAGGGACCGAGGAAAGTGGCCGCCCAGCGCAGTTCGGCTCCTGCGGCGTGCCAGCCCGTGGCGACCCTCTGCGGCGGGAGGGGGCGTGTCCAGGCGTCGTCGCTTCCGGGCAGGCGGAGGGCCTGGGCGAGGGCCGCGGCGATCCGTTCGTGGCCGAGGGAGCTGGCGTGGAGTCGGTCCGCGGTCCACAGTCGTGGGTCGGTGGTGACGGCGTGCCGGTCCGTTTCGGCGACCGTGACCCCGTGACGGGCGGCCGCGGCACGGATGCGGGTGTTGAGGTCGAACACGCGGGACCTGATGGGCCGGGCAAGGGGCGCGATCTTCCCGAAGTCGGGGAAGGTCAGTGTCACCACGTGGGTCCCGGCAGCCGTCAGCGCGGCGAACATCTCCTCCAGGTGCCCGGCCGCCTCCGCGGCGTCGAACCGGGGCCGGAGCAGGTCGTTGACCCCGGCGACGACGGTGGCCAGGTCGGGGCGCAGGGCCAGGGCAGGCCCCAGCTGTTCCGTGCGGACCTGGCCGGCGGTACGTCCTCGGACGGCCAGATTGGCGTATCGGACACCGGGGTTGACGGCTGCGAGGTGTTCGGCGAGCCGGTCGGCGAAACCGCACAGGCCGACGGTGTCGTCCCCGTCCCCCATCCCCTCGGTCTGGCTGTCGCCCAGGGCGACGTAGCGCGCGTATTCACCACTCGGCACGGGTCGTCCGCCTTTCCCGCAGGACAGCGGCGATCCGCAGGCACCAGTCCCGGTGGCCCTGCTCGAAGGCGAGGCCGCGCAGGCAGGTCAGGTACGGCCCGATCCGCTCGCCCCGGCGCAGGAACTCCTCTTCGTCCGCGTCGCCGCGCATGTGCCGCAGCAGCTTGTCGAGGAGCTCGATCTTCCCCTCGGCCACGGAGGCTCGCTCTTCGAGCTGCTCGATCACCGACGCGGTACCGATGCGGTCGGCGACCTGGACCTTGACGAGCAGGTCGTCGCGGATGAACGAGGGCTTCGACGCGGCCGCGGCGAACTCCTCCAGCGTGGCGCGGCCCGCGTCGGTGACGTGGAACAGCCGCTTGTTGGGCCGGGTCTCCTGGACCACCTCCCGACCCGCGACCAGCCCTTCCTTCTCCAGCTTGGTCAGCTCGGCGTACAGCTGCTGGGGCAGTGCGTGCCAGAAGTTGGCGACGCCGACGTCGAACGCCTTCGCCAGCTGGTACCCGCTGTACTCGCCGTCCAGCAGCGCCGCCAGCACGGCATGTCGCAAGGCCATCGGAGGCACCTCCCTTTCTTCGCCCCTTCGCCGGATCATACTCAAGGAAATGAGTAATCACCTTCTGGAGTACCAGGGTCCGAGTCCGGGTCCGCGTCCTGGTCCGGGTCCTGGCCCTGGTCCGAGTCCGGGTCCTGGCCCTGGTCCGAGTCCGGGTCCGCGTCCTCGCCCTGGTCCTGGCCCTCGGACGCGGCGTCCGGGACCGGCTCGCCGAGCGGGGTGGAGCGACGACCCGCGCCCTCCGCCCGGACGGAGACGCGCGGGGGGCTCGGGGGCGCTCGGATCGCGTGGAAGGGCGGCCGCGCTTCCGAGCGCCCTGTGCCCTCGCCCCGGCGGCAGGGAGGATCCAGGAATCGCCGGGTTTCCGGCATACCGCACATGCCGACCGCGCCGCAGGTCCGGTCGGCGACAGCGAGAGGACGGGCTTCGTGAGCAACCCGCACGACGACGGGGTCAGCACCTTCACGGCAGCGCAGCTGAGCCGGATCGCCCAGCACGGCATCTACACCTCGCCCACATCGATCGACCCGGCCGCCGCCCACCTCGCCGAGGCGCTGATCGCCACCCTGGACGGCACGGCCGAGCAGCCGGCGCTGCCGCCGGACCTCCGGGAGCTGACGGAGCGGGCACGGCAGGCCGCGACCTTCTCCTTCCCGCACATCACCGCCCGGGACGGCGTACGGCTGTCGGCGTGCATGATCCGGCTCAGGACCGACGAGCCCCGTCCCGTGGTGATCGTCCCCTCGGGCTGGACGCCGTTCGGCTGGGGCCTGTTCGTGTACACCTACCTCCAGTTGGCGCTGCGCGGCTACCACGTGCTGGCCTACACCCCCCGGGGACTCGGCCTGACCATGGCCGTGCCGGGCCGGGGATACGTCGACGGCCCGTTCACCTCCGGGGGCACCATCGACGTGGCCGGACCGGCGGACTGGGCCGACGGCTCGACCGTCATCGACTACGCCCGACAGCACCTCGCCCCCCACCGGATCGCCTTCATGGGCGAGTCGTACGGTTCGGGGATCAGCCAGCTGGTCGCCGCGAAGGACCCGGACGGGCGCGTGGACGCGGTCGTGGCCCTGAGCACCTGGGGCGACCTGGCCACCAGCCTCCACCACGGCGACACCCGGCACCTGGCGGCCGTCGCCGCGCTGATCAACTTCACCGGCGGCCCGGTGGAGCGGAAGTTCGACGCGGACACCCGGCAGATCCTGGACGATTTCCAGGCGGGCCGGAACCTCGACGCGGTGGTGCGGTGGGGGAAGGAGCGGTCACCGGCCTCGTACGTCGGAACGACCAACACCCGCGACATCCCCACGTTCCTCTCCAACACCTGGCACGAGACGCTGTTCCCGGTCAACCAGGTCGTCGAGCACTTCGACGCCCTGACCGTGCCCAAGCGGCTGAACCTGTGGATCGGCGACCACGCCGCACCCGAGGGCGCCGGCCTGACCATCCCGTCCAGCGCGCCGAACGCACCGGTCGAGGAGGCGCTCGCCTGGCTGGACCACCACGTGCGCGACATCGACAACGACGTGCCCACCTGGTCCGCGGTGAGCAGCCAGATCATGTTCACGTACGAGACGCGGACGGATCCGCAGTCCGGGAAGAACGAGATCGTCACCCCGGCCGCCCGTGAGTCCAGGCCGTCCTGGGGCGCCGTCACCGCCTCCACCGAACGGTGGTACCTCACGGCCGCCGCCACGGAGGATCGTGACGGTGGTCTGGCCGGTGAGGCCGAGACGGGCTGGGAGCGGGAGTTCACCGCCGGGCAGCCGACGGAGGCCGTCGCGGTGGACGCCCTCATGACGACCGGCCAGGCCGAGTGGAACGGCACCCCGAAGACGTACGTCACGGACAAGTTCGACCGCCAGAACCTCGCCGTCTGGACCAGCGGTCCCCTCGCGGCGGACGGCCGGGGCGGCGCGGCGCGCCGGATCCGGGGCATCCCCGAACTGACCCTCACCGTCCGCAGCACGGCCCCCGCCACGACCCTGGTGGCCTACCTGTTCGACGTCCACCCCGACGACACCGCCCGCATCATCACCCACGAGCCGCTCACCCTCACCGACCTGGTCCCCGGCCAGGACCTCAATGCCACCTGGCGACTGCAGGCCGCCGGTTACGACCTGCCCGGGGACCACCGGCTGATGCTGGTCGTCACCAGCAAGGACCCGCTCTACTCGGACGCGAGCGTCGACGGCAGCACCACGACGATCAGCTCGCCCGACGGCAGCCCGGCGGTCCTGACCCTGCCCCTGGGCTGATCACACCGCAGGGCGCCGCGCCGCCCCCGCCTCGCCGGGAGGCTCCGCCTCCGCGGGGCGGGGGTCGGGCGGGCGGCGGATGACACGGAAGGCCGAAGAAGGAGAAGAAGAAGGAGGCGGGTGATGCCCGCCTCCTCCTTCACGTCGGGGCACCCGGCGCCACAGGGGCGCCACCTGACGCCGTATGGCGCCACGTGACGCCACCGCAGTGCCATCCGGCGCCAACCAGCCAGCCTGGAGACGTCGTCGCATGCGTGGTGCCACCATTGGCCAGCAGGGAGCCACCTCGTTTCCCCTGATCAGCGGGCATGCGGCCGCCCGACGGCCGCGCGGCGCGCCACCACGCCTTGCGCATGGCGCCATAGTGATGCCATGATGGCGTTATGGACCTCACCCCGTATGTCGACACCCTCCGCCGTGAGCTCGCGGTGGCCGCCGAAGCCGGCGGGGACGAAGCCCGCGCGCTGGCGGAGCGGCTCACCGCGCCCCTGGAGTCGGCGACCCGGCTGACCCTGCTGAACGTGCTCTCCGCCGCGATGGACGAGATCACCCGTGAGCTCGCCCCCGGCTCGGTCGACGTACGGCTGCGCGGTCTCGACCCCGACTTCGTGGTGACGCCGCCGCCCAGCGACGGTGGCGCGCCCGCGGAACCGGCGACCTCCGTCGAACCGCCCACCGGCGCGGCCCCGGCCGACGGCGACGAGGGCGGTACCGCCCGGGTCAACCTGCGGCTGCCGGCCCACCTCAAGGCACGCGCCGAGGAGGCCGCGACACGCGAGGGCCTGTCCCTCAACGCGTGGCTGGTGCGCGCCGTGTCGGCCGCGGTCGACGCCGGCACCGGGCCGCGTACGACGCAGAGGGCCCAGACCCTCGGACAGAGCTTCACGGGCTGGGTGCGCTGACCGCACCCTCCCGCACCACTTCACTCACACACGTCCCACCCGCAGGGACGTTTCCGAAGACCCAGGAGGACGGGACAGCCATGCCTTCTTTCGACACCCCCGAAGCGATCACGGCCACGGCGCACGTCGAGGCCGGTTCCCTCGTGTTCACCGCGGGCGACCGTCTCGACACCGTCGTCGAGGTACGGCCCCGCGACCCGAAGCGGGAGCCGGACGTACGGGCGGCCGACCAGACCGAGGTGACGTACGCGAACGGCGCACTGACCGTCAGGACGCCCAAGTCCGGCCTGTTCGGCCGCACCGGCACCGTCGACGTGGCGGTCGAGCTGCCCGAGGGCTCGCACCTCGACGTGACCGGCGCCTGGACCCAGGTGCTGGGCGAGGGCCGGCTCGGCGAGGTCCACGTGAAGACGTCCTCCGGCGATGTCCGCTTCGACGCGACCGGCCCGCTGCGGCTGACCGCGTCGCACGGATCGATCACCGTGGACCGGGTCGAGGGGGCGGCCGAGATCACCACCAGCTCCGGCAGCCTGCGCGTCGGCCTCGTCGACGGTCCCGCCGTCCTGAAGAACTCGCACGGCACCACGACCGTCGGCGCCGCGACCGGCGAACTGCGGGTGAGCGGCGCCAACGGCGACATCGAGATCCGGCGCGCCGAGGACTCGGTCACCGCCACCACCGCCCACGGCACCCTGCGCGTGGACGAAGTGGCGCGCGGGACGGTCCAGCTGGAGACCTCCTACGGCTCCATCGAGGTGGGCGTGCGCGCGGGCACGGCCGCCTGGCTCGACGTCCGCTCGGGCTCCGGGCAGGTGCGCAACACGCTCACCGCGTCCGAGACCCCGGAGGAGAGCGAGGACACCGTCAAGGTCCGCGCCCGCACCCGGTACGGCAACGTCGACGTCCGCCGCGCCAAGCCCTGACCCGGACGAACCGCCCTCCGCGCACGCCCCGGGGCGGCTCCCCGCACCACTTTCCCGCACCACCTTCCACGCCACTTCCACCTTCCGAACGGGAGGGCCCATGCCTTCTTCTGTCATGCCCACCTCAAGCCGACCGGGCGGTCGCCCCTCGCCGACCACCGGGCCCGCGGTCCGCGCCGTCGGCCTGCGCAAGTCGTACGGCGACAAGACCGTCCTCGACGGCATCGACCTGCACATCCCGGCCGGTTCCGTGTTCGCGCTGCTCGGGCCGAACGGTGCCGGCAAGACCACCGCCGTGAAGATCCTCTCCACGCTCATCGCCGCCGACGGCGGTCAGGCCCAGGTCGCGGGCCACGACGTCGCCACGTCACCGGACGGCGTGCGGGCCGCGATCGGCGTCACCGGGCAGTTCTCCGCCGTCGACGGACTGATCACCGGGGAGGAGAACATGCTCCTGATGGCGGACCTGCACCACCTGTCCAAGCGCGAGGGGCGGCGGGTCACCGCCGAGCTGCTGGAGCGGTTCGACCTCGTCGACGCCGCGAGGAAGCCCGCCCAGAGCTACTCCGGCGGCATGAGGCGCCGCCTCGACATCGCCATGACCCTCGTCGGCGGACCGCGGATCATCTTCCTCGACGAACCGACCACCGGCCTCGACCCGCGCAGCCGCCACAACATGTGGCGGATCATCCGCGAACTCGTCTCCGACGGCGTCACCGTCTTCCTCACCACCCAGTACCTGGAGGAGGCCGACGAACTCGCCGACCGCATCGCGGTGCTGAACGACGGCAGGATCGCCGCCGAGGGGAGCGCCGACGAGCTGAAGCGGCTCATCCCGGGCGGGCACGTACGGCTCCGCTTCACCGACCCGTCCGCGTACCGGCACGCCGCCGTCACGCTGCGCGAGGCCACGACCGCACGGGCCCCCGGTTCCGCTCCGGGCGCCGCCGTCGACGACGAGGCGTTGGCGCTGCAGATCCCCAGCGACGGCAGCCAGCGCGAGCTGCGCTCCCTGCTCGACTGGCTCGACTCGGCCGGCATCGAGGCGGACGAGCTGACCGTGCACACGCCCGACCTCGACGACGTGTTCTTCGCCCTGACCGGCTCCACCGTTCCCCACCAGCCCCGCAAGGACGTCCGATGAGTTCCCTCTCCCTCGCCCTGCGCGACTCCTCCACGATGCTGCGGCGGAACCTGCTGCACGCGCGGCGCTACCCGTCGCTGACGCTGAACCTGCTGCTCACGCCGGTCGTCATGCTGCTGCTCTTCGTCTACGTCTTCGGCGACGTGATGAGCGCCGGCATGGGAGCCGGCGGGGCGGACCGCTCACGGTACGTCGCGTACCTCGTCCCGGGCATCCTGCTGCTGACCATCGGCGGCACCACGATCGGCAGCGCGGTGTCCGTCGCCACCGACATGACCGAGGGCATCATCGCCCGCTTCCGCACGATGGCGATCCACCGCGGGTCGGTGCTCGTCGGGCACGTCGTCGGCAGCGTCCTGCAGTGCGTGCTGAGCGTGGCCCTCGTCGGGGCCGTCGCGGTGGCCATCGGGTTCCGGGCCACGAACGCCACCGCAGGCGAGTGGATCGCGGCGTTCGGACTGCTCACGCTGTTCGCCCTGGCGCTCACCTGGATCGCGGTCGGTATGGGCCTGTCCAGCCCGAACGCCGAGGCCGCCGGCAACAACGCCATGCCGCTGATCTTCCTGCCGTTCGTCTCCAGCGCCTTCGTCCCGGTCGACGCGATGCCCGGCTGGTTCCAGCCGATCGCCCAGTACCAGCCGTTCACCCCGGCCATCGAGACCCTGCGCGGGCTGCTCCTGGGCAGCGGGATCGGCCACAACGGCTGGCTGGCCGTCGCCTGGTGCCTGGGCCTGGCCGCACTCGGCTACGCCTGGTCCACGTCCCTCTTCGCCCGCGACCCGAAGTAGCGGGCGGGACACCGGCCCTCGGCTCGTCCCACCCCCGGGCGGCGCACTCCGACACCACGTCGGCGTACGCCGCCCGGTCGGCGTTCCCCTCGACGCGCACGGCGGTACGCCGCCCGTCCCCGTCCCGCATCGCCGCGGGCGGGGGCGGGGACGGGGACGGGGACGGGCGGTGGGGCGGGGTCAGGCGGGGACCGGGAGGGTGTGGGGGCTGTGGAGGGTGAAGCCGTCGTAGTCCGCGGCGGCTATCTCGCGCAGGCGGCGGCGGTACTCCGCCAGGCCGCCGAAGAAGAACATGACCGACCTCTTCTTGCCGGGGATGTTCGTCCCGAAGATCCACGAGTCGACCCGGGAGAAGAGGGAGTACGCGGCCGTCTCCTCGCAGGTGGCCGTCCAGCCCGCCTCGGCCTCCGCGGTCGCCTCGATCGCGGTGGCGTCGCCGTTCTCGACGAGCCCGATCAGCTCCGCGATCCACTCGACGTGGGTCTCGATGCCGGGCGGGAGGTTGCTGAAGGCGCTGTTCGGGCCGTACACCATGAACATGTTCGGGAAGCCGGAGACCGCGACGCCCAGGTAGCTGCTGGGGCCCTCGGCCCAGTGGCGCTGGATCGGTTCTCCGCCCCGGCCGCGGATGTCGATGACCTGGTAGCCGCCGTCCATGGCCTCGAAGCCCGTCGCGAAGACGAGGACGTCCAGCTCGTGCTCGACGCCGTCCTCGGTCACCACGCCCTTCGGGGTGATCTCCCTGATCGGGTTCTCGCGGACGCTGACCAGGGTGACGTTGTCCCGGTTGAACGCCTCGTAGTAACCCTCGTTGCAGATGGGCCGCCGGGCGTAGTAGTCGGTCGGCGTCAGCTTCCGCGCCGTCTCCGGGTCCTTCACGATCTCCTTGATCTTCGAGCGGATGAACGCGGCCGCCGCCTCGTTCGCGGCCGGGTCGACCGCGATGTCGCCGAAGGTGCCGAACATGAAGCGGAAGCCGTTGCCGACGCGCCAGCCCTCCTCGAAGACGCGGCGGCGCTCCTCCTCGGAGACGCTCATGGCGGGCGTCTGGCTCTCCTCGAAGCCGCAGCCCACCCGGGAGTTGCGGACCTGGTCCCAGATCCGGTCGTAGTCGGCCTTGACGCCGGCCACGTACTCCTCCGTCACCGGCCCGTTGCCGGAGGGGACGACGTACTGCGGGGTGCGCTGGAACACCGTCAGGTGCTCGGCGGTGCGCGCCGCGGCGCAGACGAACTGGGTGCCGGTCGAGCCCGTGCCGACGACGCCGACCCGCTTGCCGTCGATGGTCAGGTCCTCGGGCCACGCCCCGGTGTGCACCATGACGCCCTCGAAGGTGTCCCGCCCGGGTATGTCCGGGAGGTTCGTCTTCGACAGGGGGCCCAGGGCGGTGACCAGGTAGCGCGCCGTGTGGCTGCCGCCGTCCGTCGTGGTGACGGCCCACACGTCGCGGTCCTCGTCGTAGACGGCGGAGGTGACGCCGGTCTCCAGCTGGATGTCCCGGGCGAGGTCGTGGCGCTCCACCACGGCCTCCAGGTAGGCGAGGATCTCCGCCTGGGGGATGTAGCGGGTCTTCCAGTCCCACTCCTGGAGCATCTCCTTGTCGAAGGAGTACCGGTAGACGAACGCCTCGACGTCCGCCATCGCCCCCGGGTAGCGGTTCCAGTGCCAGGTGCCTCCGACGCCGCTGCCCTTCTCGAACGTGCGGACCCGCAGGCCCAGTTCGTCGCGCAGCTTGTGGGTCATGTAGATGCCCGCGAATCCGGCCCCCACGACGATCGCGTCGAAGTCCGTCCCGGTGTTGTCGGTCATGCGTCAGCCTCCATGTGTGTGTCACGCCCGTACGGGCTGTTCGTGCGCGGGCCGTCCGTCCGCGGACCGCTCCCGCGCGGGCGGTGCGCGCCTCCCGCGGTGGCCCGTGCGCCGGCCGTCCGCGGGCCGGGGACGTTCACGGCTGGAGCCGTACGGCCCGCCAGCCGGCCGGGGCGCTGTCGTAGCGCAGCCGCCGGTGCAGCCGGTCGGCGGCGGCGCACCAGAACTCGACCGCTTCCGGCCGCAGCCGGTACCCGACGAACCGCTCGGGCCGCGGCAGCGGCGAGCCGCCCGCGGCCAGCCGGTCCGCCTCCCGGCGCAGACCCTCGACGTCGGTGAGCGGGTCGCTCTGCCGGGACGCCGTCGTCATCGCGTGCAGCGGTACGGCCCGCGCCGCCCACAGCCGGTCCGCCTCCGCGCCGTCCAGGACGTCCACCGGGCCGGAGACGATCAGCTGGCGGCCCGTCTCGCGCCAGTAGAAGAGCCCCGACGCCCACCCCGTCCCGGCGATCTCGCGGCCCTTGCGGCTGGTGCTGTGGCTGGTGAAGAGCAGGCCCTCGGCGGAGACGTCGAGGACGGCGACGGTCCGGTTGGAGGCGCGGCCCCGGGCGTCGGCCGTGGCGAGGGCGAGGGCGAGCGGCTCGCGCACCCCCGCCTCCACGGCACCGGACACCCACGCCCGCACCAGCCCCATCGGCTCGCCGGGCGGCGCGTCGTACTCCGGGAACGGGTCGTCGACCGCTCCGGTCAGGCTCTCGAACTGGCTGCTCACTTCTCCCCCAGGGCGACGGTGGTCGGTCAGACGTGGATCGTGCCGCGTGCGAAGGGCACGCCGGCCCCGGCGACGCGCACCGAGGTCACGCGGTCGCCCTCGCCCTCCGCGAGGGCGCGCATCAGCGCGTGCCGGCCCATCTCGACGCCCTGGTGGACGTCGATCCACCGGCCGTACCCGGCGCGGCCGTGGCGGGCGAGGTGGACGGCGAGCGGGCCCGCCGCCGAGCCGGTCGCGGCGTCCTCGGTGACGCCGTAGGCCGGGGAGAACATCCGGGTGCGCCAGGTCGTCCCCGAGCCGGCGAAGCAGTTGGTCGCCATGTCCGGGAAGGCGGCCAGCGCCCGGTGGTCGGGGTCGACGCGCGACAGCGCCTCGACGCTCCCCAGCCCGACGAAGACGTGCCGCGGGCCGTTGGTGTAGATCTCGACGGGCAGCTCCGGCACGGGCACGCCGAGGGCGGCCAGCAGCTCGTCGGTACGGTCGAACTCCCGCCAGGTGGGGATCGGCTGCTCCATCCGGGCCGTCAGCGCTCCCCCGGCGGGCCGCTCCAGCTCGAAGGCGATGACGCCCATCGCCGTCTCCAGGCGGAGCCGGTCCCCCGGGTGGGTCTCGCCGAGCGCGACGGCGGTGCCGAGGAGCGGATGACCGGCGAACGGCAGTTCGTTGACGGGGGTGAAGATGCGGATGTGGGCGTCACCGCCCCGCTTCGGCGCGAGGACGAAGGTCACCTCGGAGAGGTTCATCTCCTGGGCGATGCTCTGCATCCGCTCGGCGGGGATGTCATCGGCGTCGAAGAAGACGGCGACGGGGTTGCCCCGCAGGGGGGTGTCGGTGAACGCGTCGATCACCACGTACCGGTGGGTCGTGCCGAGCACGCCGGCAGCCGTCATCAGGTCATCGCCCTTTCGATGAGGGAGCCGAGGATGCGCGGCCCGTTCTGGGTGAGCACCGACTCCGCGTGGAACTGGATCGAGGAGAAGCGCGGCCCGCGCAGCGCGTGGACCTCGCCGGTCTCGGGGTCGCGGCAGACCTGTACCGGACCGACGCCGTCGACCTGCCGAGTCTCCGCCTCGGCGCGCGCGGCGAAGGTGTTGTAGAACCCGACGCGCTCGGCCGTGCCGAACAGGTCGATCCGCTTCTGCAGGCCCTGGTTGGGCGTGGCGCGGCGGCGGATCGGGAAGCCGAGGCGGGTGGCGAGGACCTGGTGGCTGAGGCAGACCGCGAGGAACGGGCGCCGCGACGCGAGCAGCGCCCCGGCCGCGGCGTCCAGGGCGGCGATCTTCGGGTGGCCGGCGGCGCGCGGGTCGCCCGGGCCGGGGCCGAGGACGACGAGGTCGTACCCGTCGAGCGGCGGGACCGCGTCCCAGCGGCACACCGTCACCGCCGTGCCCAGCGTGCGGAGTTGGTGGTCGAGCATCGAGGTGAAGGTGTCCTCGGCGTCGACGACGAGCGTCTTGCGGCCGACGAGGCGGGCCGCGTGGCGTACCGGGCCGGTGGCGGCGGACCCCGTGGCGGGCCCGGCGGCGGGGGTGGCGGCGGCTCGGGGCGAGGGGACGGCGGTGGGCGAGGGGACGGCGGTGGGCGAGGGGACGGCGGTGGGCGAGGGGACGGCGGTGGGCGCGGGCGCGGCGTCCTCGGGGGCCGTGCCGGCGGTCGTGTCCGTGCCGAGCCAGAAGGCGGCGATGGTGGCGTTGCGCCGCTCCAGCGCGCCGCGGACGTCCGGGTGGTCGGCGAGCCGGGCCGGACCGCCGCCGGACAGCGCGGCGAGGAGCCCGGAGACCTTGGCGCGGGTCTCGGCGACCTCGGAGAGCGGGTCGGAGTGGCGGACGAGGGTGGCGCCGACGCCGATGCGGGCCCGGCCGGTCGCGTCGATGTCGGCGGTGCGGATGAGGATCGCCGAGTCGAGGGTGCGGCGGTCCGCCGCGTCACGGCCGACGAGGGCGAGGACACCGCTGTAGTAGCCGCGGCCGCCCGGCTCGTGCCGCCCGATGACCCGGCAGGCGCTCTCCAGGGGGCTGCCCGTGACGGTGGGCGCGAACATCGTCTCGCGGAGCGCGTCCCGGACGTCGCCGTCGCAGGCCCCCTCGATGACGTACTCGGTGTGGGCGAGCCGCGCCATCTCCTTGAGCCGCGGCCCGACGACGCGGACCCCCGGCTCGCAGATGCGCGCCATCATCTTGAGCTCCTCGTCGAGGACCATGTAGAGCTCGTCGGACTCCTTGCGGTCGGCGAGGAAGTCCATCACCCCGGGCAGGGTCGGTCCGGACGGCGGGTAGCGGTAGGTGCCGCTGATGGGGTTCATCGTGGCGACGCCGCCGGACAGGGTGAGGTGGCGCTCCGGGGTGGCGCCGACGAACGTCCGCGTGCCGGTGTGGACGACGAACGTCCAGTACGCGTTGATCTCCACTTCCAGCAGGCGCCGGAAGAACGTCAGGGCGCTGCGGGGCGTGTAGTCGTCGATGTCGGTGACGAAGGACCGCTTGATGACGAAGTTGGCGCCCTCGCCCTCGCCGATCTCCTCCTTGACCACCCGGCGCACGGTCTCGGCGTAGTCGTCGTCGGCCACGTCGAAGTGGCCGCCGGAGACGGTCACGGGCGCGTCCGGGAAGCGGTCGAGGACCTCGGCGGTCGGCACCGTCCGCTGGTCGCGGACCGTCATCGCGAGCAGCGGAGCGCCGTCGTCGACGCAGTCGAAGCCGCGTTCGCGGATCTGCCGGTACGGGACGAGGACGAGCACGTCGTGGCGCGGCCCGGCCTGCGCCGACTCCGTGCCGCCGGGGCCGGGGGCGGGACCGGGGCCCGAGTCGGAGTCGGAGTCCGGGAGCGGGATGTGGGCCAGGTCGGCCAGGGGGGTGACGTCACCGACGAGGACGTCCAGGATCCCCGGACCGTTCGCCTCCGGCCGGTGGAGCAGGGCGAAGGCGGGGGGCCGCTCCCCGAGGACGGCGTCGAGCAGTTCGGCGGTGGTCGGCCGCGACGGTGGCGCGGCGTGCGGGCCGGTCACGCGAACACCTCCTTCGAGGCGAGGACCACCGCGCAGCGGCCGGCGGCGTAGGTGAGCGCCATCCGGTGGTGGGCGGCGTCGAAGTCGGCGACGGCGTCCCCGACGAGGAACGTGCGGATGTCGTGGGTGAAGGCGTCGACGGCCGTCATGAGGACGCCGACGTGCGCGTACACGCCGCACAGGACGAGCTGGTCGCGGCCTTCCGCGCGCATGCGCTCCAGCAGGCCGGAGCGGAAGAAGGCGCTGTAGCGGAGCTTGTCGAGCATCCAGTCGCCGGGGGCGGGCGCGAGCGCGTCGACGACCCGGCGGTCCTCGGGGGTGGCGCGCATGCCGGGCCCCCAGAAGTCCTTCAGCAGACCGCGCACCTCGTCGCTCATGTCGCCGCGCTGGGCGGTGTAGGCGACCGGGACGCCGAGGGCGGCGGCGCGTTCGCGGACCTGGGCGGCGTTCGCCACCACCTCGGCGCGCAGGGTGGCCGGCAGGGGCGCGAGGAAGTACCGCTGCATGTCGTGGACGAGGACGACGGCGCGGGCGGGGTCGAGCGTCCAGCGGGCGGTGTTGGCCGGGAGTTCGCCCGCCGTGGGCAGGGGGTAGGGCTCGATGGCCGGGATACCGGGCATGGTCTTCTCTCCTGGTCGGATCGCGCGGAGGGGTCGCCTGGAGGGGTCGCCTGAAGAGGTCCGGGCAAGGCCGGGGGTGCGGCGCCCGGGGGGGCCCGGGGGTCCGGGGTGCGTCGGGTCGGTGCGCCCGATCGGACCCCGGGGCCGGGCGCCCGATCGTGTCGCCGGGTGGCGGCACCGTCGCGTCGCGTCGGGTCGGGTTCGGCGTAGGCGTCAGGCGTCAGGCGTCAGGCGTCAGGCGTCAGGCGTCAGGCGTCCCAAGCCGAGATCACCGAGGTCGCCTGCTCGACCGTGAGCCGCGGGTCGCAGTGGGAGGTGTACCGGTCACCGACCCGGGCGAGGTCCGCCGTGTCGGCCGCGCACTCGGTGACGTCGTCGGGGGTCGTCTCCAGGTGCAGTCCGGCGGGGACGCCGCCGGCGGCCCGTACCGCGCCGACGAAGTCGCGCACCTCCCGCCGGAGGGCCTCGACGAGGCGGGTCTTGCGGCCCTCCGGGGTCGTGACGGTGTTGCCGTGCATCGGGTCGCAGAGCCACAGTGCCGGGTGCCCCGCCGCCCTGACGGTCTCGACGAGCCGCGGCAGCCGGTCGGCGGCGAGGTCGGCGCCCATCCGTGCGATGAGGGTGAGGCGGCCCGGCTCGCGTTCCGGGTCCAACCGCTCGCACAGGGCGGCGAGTTCGTCCGGTGACGTCGACGGGCCGATCTTGCACGCGACGGGGTTGGCCACCGCGGCGAGGAGGGCGACGTGCGGGCCGTCCGCGCGGCGGGTCCGCTCCCCGATCCACGGCCAGTGCGTGGAGCCCAGGTACAGCGTCCCGGCGGCGCCGCGCCGGAGCATGGGCATCTCGTAGGCGAGGAGCAGTGCCTCGTGGCTGGTCCACACGGGCGGGTCGGCCGCGGGGCGGCCGGCCGGGCCGCGCCAGCCGAGGTGGTCCATGATGTCGCTCGCCGCCATGTACCCGGTGAGGATGCGCAGCGGGTCGGGCCGCCGGCCGTCCGCCGTCGGCTCGGGGCCGTTCACCATGTGGCCGCGGAAGACCGGCAGGGTGAGGCCGCCGACGCGTTCCGTGCCGTTGGAGCGCGGTTTGGCGAACTGGCCGCCGATGCGGCCCACGCGGAGCACCGGCGCGTGGGCGCGCATCCGCAGCGCCCCGGCCATGATGTCGAGCGCGGCGCTCTTGCGGGCGACGTGCCGCGGGGTGCACTCCTCGGGGTCCTCGGCGCAGTCGCCGGCCTGCACGACGAGGATCCGGCCCTCCGCCACGTCCGCGAGGAGCGCGCGCAGGGTGCGCACGTCCGCCTCGCGGACGAGCGGGGGGCGGGACGCCAGCACCTCGCCGACGCGTTCGACCTGGCCGGTGTCGCTCCACTCGGGCTGCTGCGGCGCGGTGGCCGTCCCGATCTCGGGCATGACGTGGTCCACGGTTCTCCATCGGTCGAGGGCGGGCGACTGGTGGGCGGGTTCTCGTCGGCGGTGCGCGGTGGTGCGCGGTGTGCGCGGCGGCGGTGCGCCGCGGGGCGGGCGTACCGCCGTCAGGTCGGAATTCCCTCACGCTTGATCTCGGGTACGGGAATTCCGAGGGCGCGCAGCTGCTCGAACGGGTTCATGAACTCCCGCTGCAGCCTGATCTTCCCGTTCTCCAGAAGGAAGGAGTGCAGGAAATGGTTCTCGTAACGCCCCTCGGGATAACCGGGGAAGCGAATGGCGCCGACTCCGTCGCACTCGACCCAGAAGAAGTTCGGGTCCTGTGTCTCGAAGATCTCGATGTTCGTCCATTCCCAGTCCGGGAAGCACTTCAGCGACCAGACCGCGTGCTCACCGAGGCGGTCGCGGCCGCGGATGGCGATCGGCTGTCCGGTGTCGTTGGTCCACAGGCCGCCGACGCCGTCCTCCGTGAAGAGCAGGTGACGCCGCAGGCGGTCCTCACCCCGGGTGTTCATGTAGGTCTCGACCGTGGCCCGGTTGACCTTCCTGAGCTCCGCGTCCTCGGCGGTCCCCGGGAAGTGAGCACTGCTGGACATGACTGGCCTCCGACTGCACGTGGCTGGTGTGGCGGGAAGGAGCACGGGCGGGAACGCCTCGTGGGGTGCGCGCGCCGGCGGCACGCGGAACACGGCCCACGGCATTCCGACCCACGACCGCGATCGCGGCGGGAAATGCGGCGGGCCGAATGACGGCGGGCCGTTTCCCGGCCCGCCCGCCGTTCGGATCGTCGACGCTTTTCTGCAATCCCCCGAGGCGGCTTCCCGAGCCGCTACGGCCCTTAGCTTTTACGAACGCCCCGTGCGTGTCAAGGCTGCGGTTGCGCACATGAACCGGATTTCCCGGGGTTCAACTGCCGCGCGGAAATGCGAAAGGGCTCACCGTGGGGAATCCGGGTCGGTGGGCACCGACTCGGCGAGTTTCCTCAGCTCTTCGCAGCGCCTGAGGAGCACCTCGCGGACGAGCGGCACGCAGTGGGCGGGGACCGCCTCGGCGATCTCCTCCCACCGGGGTTGGGCCAGCTCGGTCGCCAGGAGCATCCGCAGCAGCTGCCGGCCGGACTCGGTCGCGCGCAGCGCCGGGTCCCGCGCGAGCTTGCGCACGGCGGTGGTGGGGTCGAACGGGGCGCCGCGGGCCTCGCCCCGCGCCCGGCCCGTCTGGTCGGCCGGTGGCCGCGCCACCGCCGTCCGCGGGCCGGTTCTCGGTACGGCCGTCGGGGGCGTACCGACGGACGAGCCGCCGGCCGGCACGCCGGCGGGTCCGGCACCACCGGGCGGGGCCGCGCCGGACGGCCTTCCGCCCGGCGCGGCACCGCCGGGCGGGGCCGCGCCGGGGGGCGTCGAGGCCGGTGGCGGCGTGGCGTCCCCGCGCCGTTCCTCCGGGCCGCGCAACCGGTCGGGCACGATGTCGCGGCCCTTGACGAGGCGTTCCCTGACGTCCCGTACCGTCCCCACCGCCAGGCCCGTCCTGCGGGCCACCTCGCGCAGGGACATCCCCGGGTGCTCGGCGAGCAGGACGGCGGCGCTGCGCCGCCCCTCGATGCTGCTGAGGGGCCGTACCCTCCCGTCGCCGCCGACGCGCCGGGCGGGCCCCCCGTCGTACTCCCCCGCCCGTGCGCGGACCTTGGCCACGGTCTTGGGGCTGAGGCCGGTGCGCTGCGCCAGGACGCGGTCCGACCAGTGCGGGTGGGAGCGGATGACGCGGGCGGCGGCGGCCTTGCGCTCGTCGAGGGTGAGCGGCAGTCCGTGCCGGACGTTGAGTTGGACGGCGAGGACGAAGGCGTCCTCCTCGGTACCGTCGAAGAACTGGACCTCGACCGCCGTCCGGCCCCGCATGACGGCGGCGCGTAACCGGTGCGCACCGTCGATCACCCGCATGGTGGCGCGGTGCACGAGCAGCGGGTCGCAGGTTCCGCCGGTCTCCGCGAGGAGGCGGACGTGGGCCGGGTCCTCGCGCTGTTCGCGCGGAGCGAGCGACGGCATGAGCTCGTCGATGGAGACGATCTCGCAGGGCAGGTCGCGGAGCCGCTCGGGCGCGTCGAGGAGGGGGTTCTCCGCGATCCGGTCCGGCGGGAGTGCGTGGTGGAGTGTCACGGGCGGCAACTTCCTCGGTGGTTCCCTCGACTGCGCGCTCGGGCTCTGCCCGGGCGGCTCGGACGGTGGGGTGCTCTGTTCCACGGAGGTGTGCTCGCCTCGCCGGCGGTACGGCGCCCGGAACCCGCTCCTGCCGGCAGGTGTACCGGGTGGTGAACCGTCGCCGAAGCCGCATGCGTCGACCGACGGTCGGCACGCGTCGCCCCCCCGTGGGCTCGTCGGTCTCGTCAGGCTCGTCAGTCACGTCGTTGACTTCACGCGAGAACGCTAGTCAAGGACCTTCGCGGTCACAATCCCTCTTCCTACCGTCCGGTTCACCCGCCCCCGCTGGTCGGGCGGGTGGGGTGCGCCGGGAAAAACGTCGATCACCGGACGTTCCCGGGCCCTCCGGGCGGCCCGGAGGGCCGGGGAGCCCGGAGTGCCGGGGTCCGGGCGGTCGGCGACTTGTCTTGATTCAACCTTCTCTTACATAAGCGGCGGCCAATATTTTGAGGCCGTGCACGCCTTCGAGGTCCTCGCCGACCCGGTGCGACGGCGCATCCTGGAGCTGCTGGCCTGGGACGAGCAGTCGGCCGGGGAGCTCGGCACGGCCATCCGCGGGGAGTTCGGCATCTCCCAGCCCGCCGTCTCCCACCACCTGCGGGTCCTGCGGGAGACCGGTTTCGCCACCGTGAACCCCGAGGGCACGCGCCGCCGTTACGCCGTGTCCCCCGACCGCCTGCGGGAGGTCGACGACTGGCTCGGCCACTTCCGCCGGTTCTGGGAGCAGCGCCTCGACGCGCTCGGTACCGAACTCGTCCGGGGCCGGCGCGAGCGCCTCGACGGGGACGGAGCCGTGGCGCCGCCGGATGGCGGCGGGCCGCGGACGGACGACGGGAAAGAGCTGTGAGCGGAATCCTCGACCAGATCAACGCCGCCCACCGGGAGATCAGCGACGGCCCGGTGGGAGCGGGCGAGGGGCGCTCGCTCGTGCTCCGCAGGAGCTACGACGCCCCGGTCGACGAGGTGTGGAGCGCCTGTACGGATCCGGCCAGGATCCGCCGCTGGCTCGCACCGGTCAGCGGGGACCTACGGGTCGGGGGCGTCTTCCAGGTGGCGGAGCACACCCGCGGCAGGGTGCTGCACTGCGACCGGCCGCGGCTGCTGCGCGCGACCTGGGAGTACGGCCAGGGGTCCGTCACCGAGGTCGCGGTGCGGCTCACGGAGGACCCGGCGGGCGGCACGCTGCTGGAGCTGCGGCACGCCTCCCGCGCCGAGGTCGCCGACGAGCTGCTGCGCACGCGCGGACCTGCCGGCGCGGTCGCGAACGGCGCGGGCTGGGACCTGACGCTGCTCGGGCTGGGCCACTTCCTGCAGGGCCGGGACGTCGACGCGGTGCGGCGCGAGGACGCGCCGCAGATCCGCGAGTACGCGCTGCGCAGCTGCCGTGCCTGGGGCGCCGTCAGCCAGGCCGTCTGGGGCATCCGCGCCGACGACCTCGCCGGCATCGTGGAGACGGCGTTCCGCCGTGTCGTACCGGAGGTGTGCAACTGAGTACTTTCCTCACTTGCACGCCACCCGCCGACCCTCGAACACGGGGTCCCGCGGGCGTAGCGTGGCGTGGAGATCCGGTCCGGGGGAATCGGCCCCGGCGCACGAGTCGGGGCGGGGGAGACGGTGTCGCGGAAGCGGAACGGCAAGCAGAAGCAGGTGTTTCGGATCACGCAGGCCCGCCAGGGCCTCGCCGAGGACGTACGCGGCAGGCAACGCCGTTACGTGATCTCGATGTCACTGCGCACGGTCTCCGTCGTCGTGGCGGCCGCCCTGTGGAACACGGAGCGGTACGTCGCCGTGGTGGCACTGGTGCTGAGCGTGGTCCTGCCGTACATCGCGGTGGTGGTGGCCAACGCCGGCCGGGAGACCCCGCCGGGCCTCGACCGGGTGACCGCGCCGGTTCCGCCCGTCCGCCCCGCACTGCTGCCGGGCGAGGCCGCCGCGAGCGCGCCGGGTCGGGAACGGACCGCGCCGTGACCGCCGTAGGACACCGTCACGGACACTGTCCTGCGGCCCCGCGTGACACGCAACACCCTTGTGGGTGTGCAGAGTTAGGCACTTTGCACACCCGCGCCGAGGATCTCCCGACTGCTAACCTGGATCACCCGTCACGCCCGCACCACGACCTCTTCCTTCCGCACGCCGGGCTCACCAGCGCACAGGGCTACGGGACGACATGGGTACGCCCCGCTGATCCCGTTCAGCGGGGCGTACCCATGTCGACGCTCCGCCGTCCCCACGTTCCACGAACCGAACCGCAGGGAGCGCACACGTCACCATGGCAACCTCCACAGCAGACATACTGATCGCCGGGGCCGGCATCGGGGGGCTCACGGCCGCCCTGGCGCTGCACGCCCGCGGCATCCGCGCGACCGTGCTGGAGGCCGCCGAGGAGATCCGGCCGCTCGGCGTCGGCATCAACATCCAGCCGGCCGCCATCGCCGAACTCACCGCACTCGGCCTCGGCGGCGAGCTGGCGGCCACCGGCATCGCCACCCGCGAACACCTCTACGTCGACCACCTGGGCGCGACCCTGTGGAACGAGCCGCGCGGCGTGGCCGCCGGCCATCCGTGCCCGCAGTACTCCATCCACCGCGGCGACCTGCAGATGATGCTGCTCGCCGCCGTCCGCGACCGGCTCGGCGCCGACGCCGTGCGCACCGGTGCCAGGCTCACCGGGTTCGAGCACGTCGACGGCGGTGTCCGCGCCCGCGTCGAGGGCCGGGGCGGTGCCGACGGACCCGTACTGGAGGCGCCGGTGCTCGTCGGCGCCGACGGGCTGCACTCCGCGGTGCGCGCCGGGCTCCACCCGGACGGACCGCCGCTGTCCACCGGCGGGGTGCAGATGTGGCGGGGACTGGCCGAGCTGGACGGTTTCCTCGACGGCCGCACCATGATCGTGGCCTCCGACGAGCAGGCCACCCGGCTGGTCGCCTACCCGGTCTCGGCCCGGCACGCGGAGCGGGGCAAGGCCCTGCTCAACTGGGTGTGCCTGGTCCAGGACCCGACGGGCGGGAACCCGGCCGGCGCCGGCTCCCCGACCCTGCCGGGCGGGATCGACGACGTCCTCCCCCACCTGGCGCACTGGGACTTCCCGTGGCTCGACCTGCGCGAGGTGCTCGCCCGCAGCGAGCACATCCTGCGCTACCCGATGGTCGACCGCGAACCGCTGCCGCGGTGGGGCGAGGGCCGGGTGACGCTGCTCGGCGACGCCGCCCACCCGATGTACCCCATCGGTGCCAACGGCGCCTCGCAGGCCGTCCTCGACGCCGCGGCGCTCGCCGCCGAACTCGCCGCGCACGGTGACCCGGTCACCGCGCTGGACCGCTACGAGGCGGCGCGGCGCCCCGCCACCACGGCGATCGTGCAGGCCAACCGGGACATGGACCGGGCCGAACGGGCCATGGTGAGGCGTCCCGACCGGGACAAGACCGAGACCCTCGTGGCGGTGACCACCCGCTACCGGGCGACGGTGGAACGGCGGAACGCCTCGGGCTGACCCGTGTACTTCGGCCCTGCCGGCCCCGCGGTGCCCGCCGCGGGCCGGTGTCGACAACCTTCTGGGAGCGCGGATGAGTACCACCACGGAACAACCCCGCCGGGGGAAGGCACCCGCAGGTGAGCGGGTCGCCGACTGGGCGGACGGACGGCTGGGGATCTACTCCCTGGCCAAGACCAACATGCGGAAGATCTTCCCGGACCACTGGTCCTTCATGTTGGGCGAGGTCTGCCTCTACAGCTTCATCATCATCATCCTCACGGGCGTGTACCTGACGCTCTTCTTCCACCCGAGCATGAACGAGATCGTGTACCACGGCTCGTACGTGCCGATGCAGGGCGTGCGGATGACCGAGGCGTACGCCTCGACCCTGGACATCAGCTTCGACGTCCGCGGCGGTCTGCTGATCCGGCAGATCCACCACTGGGCGGCGCTGATCTTCCTCGCCGGCATGTTCGTGCACATGATGCGCGTCTTCTTCACCGGCGCGTTCCGCAAGCCGCGCGAGGTCAACTGGCTGTTCGGCTTCCTGCTGTTCGTCCTCGGCATGTTCACCGGCTTCACCGGTTACTCGCTCCCCGACGACCTGCTCTCCGGCACCGGCGTGCGGTTCGTCGAGGGCGCGATCCTCGCCGTGCCGGTGGTCGGGACGTACCTCCAGATGTTCGTCTTCGGCGGGGAGTTCCCGGGGACCGACATCATCCCCCGCTTCTACGCGATCCACATCCTGCTGCTGCCGGGCATCATGCTGGCCCTCGTGGTGGCCCACCTGATCCTCGTCTTCCATCACAAGCACACGCAGTACGCGGGGGCGGGGCGCACCAACAAGAACGTCGTCGGCATGCCGTTCATGCCGGTGTACATGGCGAAGGCCGGCGGCTTCTTCTTCCTGGTCTTCGGCGTCATCGCGGTCATCGCCGGCGCGTTCACCATCAACCCCGTGTGGGCGGTGGGCCCCTACCGGCCGGACCACGTGTCGACCGGCGCGCAGCCCGACTGGTACATGGGCTTCACCGAGGGAGCCGTCCGGGCGATGCCCGCCTGGGAGTGGGTGCTGCCGACCGGGCACACCCTCAACTTCGGCGTGCTCATCCCGATGCTGCTGCTCGTGATCGTGCCGGGCGTCCTCGCGGTGTACCCGTTCTTCGAGTCGTGGCTGACCGGTGACAAGCGCGAGCACCACCTCCTGGACCGGCCCCGCAACGTCCCCACGCGGACGGCGTTCGGCGCGGCGTGGATCAGCTGGTACTTCGTGCTGATGATCGGCGGCGGCAACGACATCATCGCCACCTACTTCCACCTCTCCATCAACGCGATCACCTGGTTCGTACGGATCGGGTTCTTCGTGGTGCCACCCCTGGTGTTCATCGTCACGAAGCGGATCTGCCTGGGCCTCCAGCGCCGTGACCGCGACAAGGTGCTGCACGGCCGTGAGACGGGCATCATCAAGCGGCTGCCGCACGGCGAGTTCGTCGAGGTCCACGAGGCGCTCAGCCAGGCCCAGCTGCACCGGCTCACCGCACACGAGCAGTACACGGTCGCGGCGCTCGGCCCGGTGGTCGACGAGAACGGCGTGGAGCGCAAGCCCACCCGCAAGGAGAAGCTGCGGGCCAGGCTCTCCAAGGGCTACTTCGGCGAGGGCAACCAGATCCCGAAGGTGACCGCGGAGGAGTACCGGGAACTCACCAGCGGCCACGGCCACTAGCACCACCCCTCCCGCCGGTCCGGAGGCGTCCTCGCCGACCGGACCGGCGGGACGCCGCGGCCGGCGCGGCCACCACCGGCGCCACCGGCCCGCGCGGTCGCCTCGCCCCCAAGGCCGCCTCGCCCGCACGGCCGCCGGCCCGCACGGCCCGCGCCGCCGGCGCCCCGACGCGGGGCGCCGGACCACTTCCGCGAGCGGAGCCCGACGCTTCCCACGCACCCAGGAGGGCCAGCACATGAGCCTCGACCCCACTTCGCGCGGCCCCGACACCGGTGACGGCCACGCCGTGGTCATCGGGTCCGGATTCGCCGGACTGACCGCGGCACGGGCGCTCGTGGACCACATGGACCGCGTCACGGTCATCGAACGCGACCGACTGCCGCGCGGCCCGCGGTGGCGCCCCGGCGTGTCCCAGTCCCGCCACACCCACACCCTGACCGACACCGGGCTGCGCGCCCTGGAACAACTCTTCCCCGGCGTCACCGGGGAACTCGTCGCCGCGGGCATGAGCCTCGTCCGCGTGCCGAGGGACGTCCTGCTGTACGGGCCGGGCGGCTGGCTGCCCCGCTTCGACAGCGGCCTGTCCGTCCTCACCGGCTCCCGCGACGTCCTCGACACGGTGGTCCGCAACCGGCTGCACGCCGACCGGAAGGTCCGCTTCCTCCAGCAGCACGAGGTGGTCGGCCTGGAGGGCGGCCGCAACGACACCGTCACCGGTGTGGTCCTGCGCCGGGCCGGCGACGACACCGGCCCCACCGGCGTGCGGCGGCTGCTGCGCGCCGAGTTCGTCGTGGACGCCTCCGGATACGCCTCGGCCACACCGCAGTGGCTGCGCGAACTCGGGTACGAACCGCCCCGGGAGTCCGTCGTCGACGCGGGCGCGAGCTACGCCACGGCGGTGTACGCCCCACCCGTCGGCCATGTCGACGACTGGAAGGGCCTGCTGCTGACCGCCACGCCGGACAACCCGCGGCACGGGGCGCTCACCCCGCTGGCCGGCGGGAAGTGGATGGTCTCGTACGCCGAGAACGGGGCGGCCCACGCCCCGTCCGGGCACGCCGACTTCCTGCTCGCCCTGGGGCGGCTGCGCCACCCGCTGCTGCGGGAGGTCGTGGAGAGCGCCACGCCCCTCGGGCCGGTCTACCGGTCCAACCGCACCGAGAACCGGTGGCGGCGTTACGAGTGGACACGTCGCCTGCCCGACCAGTTCGCCGTCATGGGCGACGCGCTGGCCGTGTTCCACCCCGTCCACGGGCAGGGGCTGACCGTCGCCGCGCAGTGCGCCGTCCTCCTCGACGCCATGCTGCGCAGCCACGGCAGCACGGTCGGCGTCGCCTACCGGCTCCGTCACGCGCTGGCCCGGCAGGTGGCCGGGGCCTGGCGGGCCGCGACCGCCACGGACCTCGCCTTCCCCTGCGCGGTCGCCGACGTCGACCCCCCGGGCCCGGCCGCGCGGCTCGCCCGGCGCTACCTCGACCGGGTGGCCCTGGCCGCCTCCGTCGACCGGGCCGCCGCCACCGCCACGCTCGAAGTGGCCCACCTGCGCGCCGGCCCGGCGGTGTTCCTGCGCCCCCGGGTCGTCGCGGCGGCGGTGCGCGGCGGGCGCCCCGCGGCGTTCGACGCGCCCAGCACCACACACGGACGGGGGGTGCGGCGGCGGCGCCCCCCGCTGACCACCGCGCCCTCGGTGGGCGCGTCCACCGCCGCCCCCCCGAGGAGCCGCGTCCCCGGCTCCTCCCCCACGCACCTGTCCGGCCGCTGAGTACGGCGCCGAGGAAAGGGCCCCCGATGATCACCAACCCGCGCCTGGCCGTGCTCTACGTCACCGACGTGGAGCGGACCCGGGACTTCCTCACGCGGACGCTCGGCTTCGAGCTCGCCGCCGACGTCCCGTACGGGGACGGCCGGCGCTGGGTCGAGGTCCGGCCGCCGCACGCGCACACCTGCGTGGCGCTCGCCGCCGTCGAACCGGCCCTGCTGGAGGTGCTGCACGCACGGGCGGGCCGGATGACGCACGGCTGGTTCGACTGCGACGACCTCGACGCGACCTGTGCCGACCTGCGCGCCCGGGGCGTGGAGTTCGTCGTGGAGCCGCAGGAGGCGCCCTGGCGGGCGGGCAGCCGGTGGGCGCAGATCGCCGGCAGTGACGGACACCTGTACGGGCTGACGGAACGGGGCCGCTGAGCCATGACCGTCGCCGTCGCCCTGCTCGCGCTCGGCGTGCTGATCGCCGCCGCCGGGCCCCGCGCCCTCGCCCGCGCCAGGTGGCTGGACCGCGAACCCGTCGTCGCGCTGTGGGTGTGGCAGTGCGTGGTGGCGGCGGTGCTGCTGTGCTGCGCCCTGTCGATGACGCTGAGCGCGGCGGCCGCCTGGCACACGGTCCGCGTCCCCCTCTTCTCCCCCGCCCCCGGCGCCGTCCCGGCGGCGTACGGCCTCGGCACCGGTGACGCGTGGGCGGCGGCGACGGCCTCGCTGCTCGCCGTCGGCGGCGCCTGGACGGCCGCCATGCTCGCCCGCGAGGTCCTCGGGGCCCGCGCCCGCCGCCGGCACCTGCGGGCCGGGCTGCGGCACCGCGCGCCCCTGCTGCCCGGGGAGGCCGCGGCGGGCGGTCCGCGCCTCACCGTGCTGGAGGACCCGCGCCCGCACGCGGCGTGGCTCCCGGGCGGCCGGCCCCGGCTGGTCGTCACCACCGGAGCGCTGCGGCGGCTGGACGGCAGCCGGCTGGACGCCGTCCTCGCCCACGAGCGGGGCCACGCCCGCGCCCGCCACGACTGGTTGCTGCACTGCTCGGGGGCGCTCGCCAACGGCTTCCCGGGCGTACGGGTCTTCACCACCTTCCGCGACGAGGTGCACCGGCTGGTGGAACTGGCCGCCGACGACAGCGCGTCGCGCCGCCACGGCCGGCTGGCCATCGCCCTGGCCCTGGTCGAACTGAACGAGCACCGCGGCGTGTTCGGGCCCTGCCCCACCCCGCTGTCGCCGGCGCGGCAGCGCGTCGACCGGCTGCTGACGGCGGCACCGAGGCTCACCCCCTGGCAGCGGCTGCGGCTCACGGTCACCGCCGCGCTCGTCCCCGCGGCGCCCCTGCTGGTCACGTTCCTGCCGGGGCTCGGCGCGCTGCACGGCTAGCGGTCCTCACCGCCGGGCCGGGACCCGGCCCGGCCCCGTCCGGGGGCCCGGGCGGGTCAACGGTCCTCCGCCGCCCACAGGGACCGCACGTGGCCGAGGTGCCGGGCCATGCACTCCTCCGCCCCCGGGGCGTCCCCGGCGAGCATCAGGTCGAGGAGCTCCAGGTGCTCGCGGGCGGAGGCGACGAGCATGCCGCGCTCGTCCAGCGCGGTCAGGCCGTACAGCCGCGACCGCTTGCGCAGGTCGCCGACGGTCTCCACCAGCCGGTCGTTGCCGTGCAGGGCCAGCAGGGAGAGGTGGAAGCGGCGGTCGGCGTCCAGGTAGCCGATGAGGTCGTGGGCGCGGGCCGACGCCACGATCTCCTCGGCGACCGGCCGCAGGGCCTCCAGGTGCTCGGGGGCGGCGGAGCGGGTGACGGCGCCGACCGTCGGCACCTCGATCAGCGCGCGCAGCTCGGTGTACTGGTCGAGGTCGTGCTCGCTGACCTCGGTGACGCGGAAGCCCTTGTTGCGGACGGGCTCGACCAGGCCCTCGCGGGCCAGGTCGAGCATCGCCTCGCGGACGGGGGTGGCGGAGATGCCGAAGTCCGCCGCGAGGGCCGGGGCCGAGTAGACCAGCCCCGGCTGGAGCTCACCGGAGATGAGGGCGGCGCGCAGGGCGTGGGCCACCTGGTCGCGCAGGCGCTCCTGCGCGGTGATGAGGTGGGGTTGCTTCAGATGGCCACCCATGGGTCTACCTCCGGGGCTGCTGTGGTGCGTGGGTTCGTTTCGCGGGCACCTCAGAGTAGGAAACCCGCCGGGAAGGGATCGTCGGGGTCCAGGAAGTACTGGGCCGTGCCGGTGATCCACGCCCGTCCCGTGACGGTGGGGACGACGGCGGGCAGACCGCCGACGGTGGTCTCGCCGACGAGCCGCCCGGTGAACCGGGTGCCGATGAACGACTCGTTGACGAAGTCCCGGCCGAGCGGCAGCGCGCCGCGCGCGTGGAGCTGCGCCATGCGCGCGGACGTGCCGGTGCCGCAGGGCGAGCGGTCGAACCAGCCCGGGTGGATCGCCATGGCGTGCCGCGAGTGCGCCGCGTCGGAGCCGGGGGCGGCCAGGTACACGTGCTTGAGGCCGCCGATGGCGGGGTCCTCCGGGTGGACCGGGCGGTCGGTGGCGTTCACGGCGCGCATGACGGCGAGGCCGGCCGCGAGGAGGTCGTCGCGGCGGGCCCGGTCGAAGGGCAGGCCGAGCCGGTCGAGGTCGACGAAGGCGTAGAAGTTCCCGCCGTACGCGAGGTCGTAGCGGACCGTGCCGTGGCCGGGGACCTCCACCTCGCGGTCGAGGGCGACGGCGAACGCGGGGACGTTGGTGAGGGTGACGGCCTTCGCGGCGCCGTCCTCCACGTGGACGTCCACCGTGACGAGCCCGGCGGGGGTGTCCAGCCGGACGGTGGTGACGGGTTCGGTGACGGCGACCATGCCCGTCTCGACGAGCACGGTCGCGACACCGATCGTGCCGTGGCCGCACATGGGCAGGGCGCCGGACACCTCGATGTACAGCACCCCGTAGTCGGCGTCGGGGCGGGTGGGCGGCTGCAGGAGGGCGCCGCTCATCGCGGCGTGGCCGCGCGGCTCGTACATCAGCAGGGTGCGGAGGTGGTCGAGCTCCTCCACGAGGTGGCGGCGGCGCTCGGCCATGGTGGCGCCGGGGAGGACCCCGACACCGCCGGTGACCACCCGGGTGGGCATGCCCTCGGTGTGCGAGTCGACGGCGTGGAAGACGTGTCGGGTACGCATCGGCGGGACCTCCGGCGGTCAGTCGAGGCCCTCGGCGAGGGCCTTCTCGGTGGCGGCGCGGACGGCGGCGGCCTGCGCCTCGGTGAGCGGGGAGCGCGGCGAGCGGGTGGGGCCGCCGGGGCGGCCGGCGATGTCCATCGACAACTTGATGGCCTGGACGAACTCGGTCCTGGAGTCCCAGCGCAGCAGCGGGTGCAGGGAGCGGTAGAGCGGCAGGGCGAGGTCCAGGTCGTGGGCGAGGGCCGCCCGGTAGAGGGCGGCGCAGGCGCCGGGCAGGGCGTTGGGGTAGCCGGCGATCCAGCCGACGGCGCCGGCGAGGGCGAGCTCCACGAGGACGTCGTCGGCGCCGACGAGGAGGTCGAGCTCGGGGGCGAGCTCGGCGAGCTCGTAGGCGCGGCGGACGTCGCCGCTGAACTCCTTCACGGCGACGACGTGCCCGTCGGCGTGCATCCGGGCGAGCAGCCCGGGACCGAGGTCGACCTTGGTGTCGTGGGGGTTGTTGTACGCGACGACGGGGACGCCGGCGCGGGCGACCTCGGCGTAGTGGGCGCGGACGGTCGCGTCGTCGGCGCGGTAGGCGTTGGGGGGCAGGAGGAGGACGGAGCCGCACCCCTCCTCGGCGGCCTGCTCGGCCCAGCGGCGGGCCTCGGCGGCGCCGTAGGCCGACACGCCGGGCATGACGCGCGCGCCGTCGCCGGCCGCCTCGACGGCGACGCGGACGACGCGGGCGCGCTCGTCGTCGGTGAGGGTCTGGTACTCGCCGAGCGAGCCGTTGGGGACGACGCCGTCGCAGCCGTCGGCGATCAGGCGGGCGACGTGCGCGGCGTAGGCGTCGTAGTCGACGGAGAGGTCGTCGCGCAGGGGCAGCGCGGTGGCGACCATGATGCCGTGCCAGGGCTTGGTGCGGGTCATGGGGAGGCTCCTCGTCAGGTGGTGGGGTGCTCGTCCCGCCCGGCCGTCCCCGGCGGGGGCGCGGCGGACGGGTCGTTCGGGGCGTGCGGGTCGTGCGGGTCGGGTAGGGCGGAGAGGTCGTCCGGGACGGCCGGGGCGGAGAGGTCGTCCGGGACGGCCGGGGCGGAGAGGTCGTCCGGGACGGCCGGGGCGGACGGGTCGTGCGGGTCGGGCAGGGCGGCCAGGTGGCCGAGGGGTACGGGGCAGGACAGCGGGCGCCGGTCGGGTGCCGGCGGCTCGCCCGCGAGGTGGGCGACGGCCTGGCCGCAGACGCGGCCCTGGCACCAGCCCATGCCGGCGCGGGTGAGCAGCTTGACGGTGCGGACGTCGCGGGCGCCGAGCTCGGTGACGGCCTCGCGGACCTGCGCGACGGTCACCTCCTCGCAGCGGCAGACCTCCGTGGCGCCGTCCAGCCGGTCGGCCCAGCCGGCGCCGGGGCGGTGCGCGGCGGCCATCACGTCGGCGAAGGCGCGCAGGCGGGCCCGGCGCCGGGCGAGGACGGCGGTGCGGCGCGGGTCGCGCGGGGTACCGCGCAGGGCGTGGGCCAGGGCCGCGGCGGCGATCTCGCCCTCGGTGAGGGCGAGATCGGCGCCGCCGACGCCGCCGGTCTCCCCCGCGGCGAAGACACCGGGCACGGACGTGGCCTGGTCGGCGTCGAGGTCGAGCGCGGGCGTGCCGTCGGCGGTGCGACGGGTGGCGCAGCCGAGGCCGGTGGCGAGTTCCAGTTGGGGGACGAGGCCGTGGCCGACGGCGAGCGCGTCGCACGGGACGCGGCGGGAGGTGCCGGGGACGGGCCGCCACGCCCGGTCGAGGCGCGTGACGGTGACGGCCTCGACGCGGTCGGTGCCGTGGGCCGCGGTGACGGCGTGCCGGGTGAGCAGGCGGGTCGCGCCGCGCAGGAGGGCCCCGCCGTGACGGGCGCCCTCGGCGAGCTTGCCGGGGTTGCGCAGCAGGGTGGGCAGGTCGCGGGCGTACGCGGTGTAGTCGGCGGCCTCGACGACGGCCGGCACGCGGGCGCCGGCGGCGGCGAGCGACCCGGCGACGGCGAGCAGCAGGGGCCCGCTGCCGGCGACGACGACCCTTCCCCGAGCTCTCGGCTCCGCTCCGGCGGGGGACGCCCCTGTGCCGGGCAGGACGAGGCCTGACTTGAGCATGGCCTGGGCGCCGCCCGCGCCCACGACGCCGGGCAGGGTCCAGCCGGGGAAGGGGAGTTGACGCTCGTACGCGCCGGTGGCGAGGAGGACCGCGCGGGCGGTCACCGTGGCCGGCGCGCCCTCGGGTCCGGCGACGGCGTGCAGCCGCCAGGCGGTGTCGGTGTCACGTACGACCGTCCACACGTGGTGGGCGGCGAGCCAGGTGATCCGGCCGGTCCTCCGGTGGGCGTCCAGGCGGCGGGCCCGGGTGGCGAAGCGGCGCCAGCCGTGGTGGAGGGCCTGCGGGCGGGCGGCGCCGAGGCCGGGCGCGGGGTGGCGGTAGTACTGGCCGCCCGGCCGCTCGCCCGCGTCGAGCAGGGTGACGCGCAGGCCGAGGTCGGCGGCGGTGACGGCGGCGGCGAGCCCGGCGGGCCCGGCCCCGACGACGGCGACGTCAGCGGGGGGTGTCACGGCCGGTCCCCTTCTGGGTGGTGACGGTGTCCCCGGGGCGTACCGGCACGAGGCAGGCGCGCTGGTTGGGGCGGCCGTTGACGGTGGCGAGGCAGTCGTGGCAGGTGCCGATCCCGCAGAAGGCGCCGCGCGGGGCGCCGGCGCCGCGGGTGGTGCGCCACGACAGGATCCCGGCCGCCCAGAGGGCGGCGGCGAGGCTCTGCCCGGGGAGCGCGGTCAGGGGACGGCCGTCGAAGGTGAAGGGGTACGGCTCCGTGGGCTCGGCGCGGACGAGGCCGAGCGGGTCGCGCGGGGCGCGGGCCATGGGGCGGCTCCTGGGGAGGTGCGCGGGGGCGGTTCGCTGTGGGTGACCGGAGGATCGGGGCGGGAGGTCCGGCGGGGGAGGTCCGGGCGGACCGGCCTGCGGGTGCGGTTCGGGCGGGGTCGGGTGCCGCGCGGACGGGGGTGCCGGGCGCGGCGTCACGGGGCGCGGCGTCACGAGGCGCCGTCCGGCGGGGGTGGCCCGGCCTGCGGGGGCGATGCGCGTGGGGGCGGGGCCTGCGGGGGCGGGCCGTCCGGGGGCGGGAAGCGGTCCGGGCGGAACGGGCCCGGGTCCAGGGGCGGCGGGGCGCCGGTGAGCGCCGCGGTGACGAGGAGGCCGGTCGCCGGGGCGAGGCCGATGCCGGCGCCCTCGTGGCCGCAGGCGTGGTGGAGCCCGGGGACGCGCGGGTCGGGACCGACGGCGGGGAGGTGGTCGGGCAGGTAGGGCCGGAAGCCGCAGTACGCGCGGATCGCGTGGACGTCCGCCAGGGCCGGGAACAGCGCCGTGGCCTGGGCGGCGAGACGGCGCAGGGCCGGGGTGGACAGGGTGCGGTCGAAGCCGACGCGTTCCCGGGTGGCGCCGATGAGGACCGGTCCCGCCGGGGTGCTCTCGACCACCGCCGACGACTGCAGGGCGGCGGAGTCGCTCGCGACGTCGGTGACGTAGTCGGCGGCGTACACCTTGTGGCGGACGGTGCCCGGCGGGAGCGGCTCGGTCACGAGGACGAAGCCGCGGCGGGGCAGGACGGGCAGGTGGGTGCCGGCGAGGGCGGCGAACCGGCCGCCCCAGGTGCCGGCGGCGTTGACGACGGCGGGGGCGTGGAGGTCGCCGCGCGCCGTGCGGACGCCGCGGACGGCGCCGCCGGGGCCGGTGAGGACGGCGGTCACCTCCTCGCCGAGCCGCAGCAGGGCGCCGGCGCGGCGGGCGGCGCGCAGCAGGGCGGCGGCCGCGCGGGCGGGCTGGACCTGGGCGTCGGCGGGGTAGTGGACGCCGCCGGCGAGGCCGGGCGCCAGGTGCGGTTCGAGTGCGTGCAGCGCGTCGGCGGGGACCTCGTGCGCCGTGACACCGGCGCGGCGCTGACCGCGGGCGAAGGCGTGGAGGGCGTGGAGGGCGGTCTCGTCGGGTGCGATGACGAGGCCGCCCTTGGGCTCGTACTCGATGGCGTCCTCCGGTGGGAGGGCCTCGGCGAGTTCCCGCCACAGCCGGATCGACAGCCGGGCGAGGTCGAGCTCGGGGCCCGCCTCCTTGTCGGAGACGAGGAGGTTCCCCTCGCCGGCACCGGTGGTGCCGCCGGCGACGGGTCCGCGGTCGACGACCGCGACGGAGAGGCCGGCGCGGGTCGCGTAGTACGCGCACGCGGCGCCGACCACTCCGGCGCCGACGATCACGGCGTCCAGGGACGGGGGCGTCTGCGGTCCGGGGTGTCTCATGGGCACCTCAGTAATATTTCACATACTACTGAGCGCCCACAAGACCCGTGATCGCGTTCACCGGCGGAGCGGGCCCTCGCAGGTGTAGTCGGCGCTGCCGGCCGTGCGGTCGGCCCAGACCTCCACCTCGCCGAAGGAGCAGTTCATGTCGGTGAGGTTGGGCGAGGCGGGCGCGGCCCGGTCGAGGAGGAAGCGGTCGACGGTCTCCGACATGTCGCGGAAGACCCGGTCGGCGCTGCCGGCGTCGCCCAGGCGGGCGGTGACGCGGCCCGAGCAGACGAACCGGGGCATCCCCGTGTCGCCGGTGGCCGTGCAGCGCGGGTCGGCCCCGGTCGCCCCGGCGAAGGCGGTGCGCACGGCGTCGGCCGTCGTCTCGCGGAGCCGGTCGTTCGGGACGTACGCGGTGTTCGGCACGAACAGCTCGGCGACACGCGCGATCTGCCGGTCGAGGAAGGCGTCGTACCCCTGCTGGACCGCCGGGTCGCGCGCCAGCCGCCCGCGCCAGGCGTCGAAGGCCGCGGGGTCGTCGGCACGCAGGTGCCGGTACATCTCCCGTAGCTGCGCGGGGCGTTCGGTCCACAGGTACTCGAAGAGCACGCCGGCGTAGCTGTAGAAGCGGAAGCCGTCGCCGGCGTAGGTGGCGTGCAGGATCCGGTCGACGCCCATGCGGGGGCCGCCGCCGGCGGCGTCCGCGATGACGCCCTCCACGAGCGACTTGCGGACCGCGACGCCGTCGCCGCGCGTGGCGCCGGCGAAGAACTCGGCGGTGCCCTCGTCCATGGCGGTGGTGCGGTCACCCTGGTACCAGGGGCCCTCACCGAAGAAGCCGGGCACGGCGAACCTGCCGTTGAGGTAGTGCACGTACTCGTGGCGGAAGAGCTCCTCCAACGTCAGCCGCGAGTCCTGCGGCACGCGCCGCTGGTAGGTGTAGAAGGTCGCGCCGCGCTCGATGTAGATGCCGCCGTTGTTCGTGTCCATGCCGGTCAGCAGCGGGTGGTAGTTCTCGTAGTCGGCGCGGGAGGCGTACAGCACGACGTTCAGGTCGGTGTTGGGGTCGCCGGCCAGCGGCGCCGCGGTGCCGAGGACCCGGTGGAACTGGGCCTTGACCTGCTTGCTCGCGTAGTACAACTGGTCGACGACGGCGCGGTCCAGGGCGGTGCGGACCTTGAGGGTGCCGTTGTCGTAGGTCTGGGTCCGCGGGAAGAGCAGCCGCTCGATGTCGTCCTTGCAGACGGCGTACGGCTTGCAGGCGCCGTAGTAGTCGAGCCAGGAGGCGAGCTTGGCCCAGGGGGCGCTGCCGCGGCCCCAGTCGGCGGTCACCGGGGTGAGGAGCGCCCCCAGGTCGGCGACGACGCGGCCGCGCAGGGACGGGACCTCCCCGAAGCGGCCGTACTCGGAGAGGGCGTCGCGCACGGTCCACTCGTTGGGCTTGCCCTTGAGGTGCGTGTGGCGCGCGAAGGCGGCGAACGCGGCCCGGTAGGCGTCGTTGCGGGCGACGAGGGTGCGGAACGACGTGTCGTTGTTGCCGGGGTACAGGCCCAGGTAGTTGACGGACAGGCCGGCGAGGACGGCGCCGCCCCAGGAGGGGTCGGCCGAGGTCTCGGGGTGGTACCGGTCCATGGTGGCCAGCACCCTGCGTATCAGGTCCAGCTGGGAGTGGCGCAGGCCCGGGGCGCTGCCGGCGTAGAGGGCCTCGCGGAGGGTCTCGGCGTTGGCGCGGGTGACGCGGAAGGTGCGGGCGGCGGTGCCGAAGTAGTGGATGGCGCGCCGCATGGTCTCGGCGGTGGGCGCGTCGGTGACGTCGATCTCGGCGCGCGAGAAGTCGTGGTACACGACCGCGTGGAGGTAGGTGAACATCTCCAGCAGGTGGCCGGAGTTGGTTCCGTCGTGCCCGGCGGCGAGGTCGGTGATCCGCCGCGAGACCGCCTGCACGTGGGCGTCGGACATGACGGGCGCGAGACGCGCGTCCCACGTCCAGACCAGGCCGCGCAGGCAGCCGTCGGCGGTGACGGCCGGGTCGGCGAGGAAGTCGGCGAACGCGCGCGGGGCGAGGCGGGTGACGCCGTCGAGGGTGCAGGGGACGCCCGACGCGGTGGCGACGGGGGCGGCCGGAGCGGCGGGGGCGGTACGCGCCGCGGTGGCGCCGGCGGTCGGGGCGCGCCCCGGGGTGCGGCCGCCGGCCCGGTGGTCGCCGGGGGCGTCGGCGGCGGGCTTGAGGGGGGCGGGGGCCCGGCCGAGGCGGAGCACCTCGTCGCCCGCGTCGTGCCCCTCGGCACCCCGCGGCGCCCCGGCCGGGGCGGGACCCTGGAGCGTGACGGCGCCCGGGCCGGGTGCGGGGCCCTGGAGCGCGGCGGCGCCACGGGCGGCGGTCAGTGGTGCCCGGTCGGCGGCAGCGGGGGTGGCGAGGGCGGTGGGGGCGGTGCCGCCCAGCAGCACGGCGGTGACGGCAGCGGCGGCGAGGCCGGTGCGCAGAGGTCTGCGTCCGGTGGGGCGCGGCGGTCGGGGCGGTCGGGGGTTCTGGAACACCTTTGCGGCTCCTGGTGTGTGTGGGAGGTGGCGGCCGTCCACACCCCCTCTTCGGGCGTGAACGGCCGTGCCGCAGCGGCGCGTTGCCCACACGCTTGAGGCATACATGCCACTGCAATGTGAGCTGTAACATAGTAATGTGAAATTGCACTGACAACCCCTCTGCTCTCCTTCCGTTCCGACGAACCCTCCGGGAGCCCCGATGGCCGACGCCCCCACCCGCCCCCGCACCGGCAGCCACGACCTGTCCGTCTCCACCGCGCTGGCCCGGTCGATGGCCCGCGACTGGGCGCCCTCGCCGCTGCCGCTCGACGCCCGGGTGACCGCCCGCGCCGTCACGCCCGCGCGCCGGGCGAGGCTGTCGGCCCGCTTCCCCGGCGAGCGGCTGGTGATACCCGCCGGCGAACTGCGCGTCCGCTCCAACGACTGCGACCACCGCTTCCGCCCGTACAGCGCGTACGCCTGGCTCACCGGCCTCACCGGCGAGGACCAGCCGGGCCACGTCCTCGTCATGGAGCCCTCCGGCACCCACGACCACGAGGCGGTCCTCTACCTGCGGCCCCGCTCGCCGCGCACCGACGACACCGGCCCCCACGCCGGCGCCTTCTACCGGGACCGGCGCTACGGCGAGTTGTGGGTGGGCCGCCGCCCCGACCTCGACGAGGCCGAGCGCCTCACCGGCATCCGCTGCGCCGACCTCGCCGAGCTGGGCGGCACGCTCCCCCCGGGACGCGAGCCGTCCGCGGACCCGCGGCTGGCGGCCGCCCTCGCCGAACTGCGGCTGGTGAAGGACGCCTGGGAGGTCGAGCAGCTGCAGCTGGCCGTCGACCACACGACGGCCGGCTTCGAGGACGTCGTCCGGGCCCTCCCCCGCGCCCTCGCCCACCCCCGCGGCGAACGCTGGATCGAGGGCGTCTTCGGGCTGCGCGCCCGCGCCGAGGGCAACGGCACGGGGTACGAGACGATCGCCGCCGCCGGCGCCCACGCCTGCGTCCTGCACTGGACGCGCAACGACGGCGCCCTCGACCCCTCCCAGTTGCTGCTCCTCGACGCGGGCGTCGAGACGGACACCTTGTACACCGCCGACATCACCCGCACCCTGCCGCTCTCCGGCCGCTTCTCCCCCGCCCAGCGCCGGGTGTACGAACTGGTCCTCGCCGCCCAGGAGGCCGGCATCGCGGCGCTGCGCCCCGGCGCCCGCTTCCGCGACTTCCACCTCGCCGCGATGCGCGTCATCGCCGAGGGGCTGGCCGAGTGGGGCGTCCTCAAGGACGCCGAGGGCGATCTGCACCGGCGCTACACCCTGTGCAGCAGCGGCCACATGCTGGGGCTCGACGTCCACGACTGCGCGCAGGCGCGCGCGGAGACGTACCTCGACGGCGTCCTGGAGGAGGGGCAGGTCCTGACCGTCGAACCGGGGCTCTACCTCCAGCCCGACGACCTCACGCTCCCGCCCGAGCTGCGCGGCATGGGCGTGCGCATCGAGGACGACCTCGTCGTCACCGCGGACGGCGCCCGTCTGATGTCCTCGGCGCTGCCGCGCACCCCGGACGCCGTCGAGGAGTGGATGGGCGCCCTGCTCGACGACGCGTAGGCGCCGGGCGCGCCCGACCCCCTCCGGCCCGTCCGGAGGGGGCACTTCAGGACCGCGACGCCGCCGAGCGCGACCGGGGCCCTCGCGCCCCCCCAGGCGGGAACGGCCGAAGAGGGCGACGGCCGGGTGGTCACCCGAGACCACCGAGCCCCGGGTGTCGCGCGGCGGGCGACCGCCGTCAGGTCACGGGTGGGCGACACGGTCCCCGGCGAGGGTGGCCACCAGGACGGCCTTGATGGTGTGGAGGCGGTTCTCGGCCTCGTCGAAGACGACCGAGTGCGCCGACTCGAAGACCTCGTCGCTCACCTCCAGTTCGGTGAGCCCGTGCCGCGCGTGGATCTCGCGGCCGACGGCGGTGCCCAGGTCGTGGAAGGCCGGCAGGCAGTGCAGGAACCGGACGTCCGGATTGCCGGTGGCGCGCAGCACGTCCATGGTCACGGAGTACGGGGCGAGGGCGGTGATCCGCTCGTCCCAGACCTCCTTGGGCTCGCCCATCGACACCCACACGTCGGTGGCGACGAAGTCGGCGCCGCGGACGCCCTCGGCGACGTCCTCGGTGAGCGTGACCCGGGCGCCGCTCCCGGCGGCGAGCTCGCGGGCGCGCGCGACGACGTCCTCGGCCGGCCAGTACGCGCGCGGGGCGACGACGCGGACGTCCATGCCGAGCAGTGCGCCGGTGACCAGGTAGGAGTTGCCCATGTTGTAGCGGGCGTCCCCGAGGTAGGCGAACGCGACCCGGTCGAGCGGCTTGTCGGTGTGCTCGGTGACGGTGAGGACGTCGGCGAGCATCTGGGTGGGGTGCCACGCGTCGGTGAGGCCGTTGTAGACGGGGACGCCCGCGTGCAGGGCGAGCTCCTCGACGGCCTCCTGGCTGTCGCCGCGGTACTGGATGGCGTCGTACATCCGGCCGAGGACGCGGGCGGTGTCCTTGACGGACTCCTTGTGGCCGATCTGCGAGCCCGACGGGTCCAGGTACGTCGTGGAGGCCCCCTGGTCGGCCGCCGCCACCTCGAAGGCGCAGCGGGTGCGGGTGGAGGTCTTCTCGAAGATCAGCGCGATGTTCCGGCCGCGCAGCGTCCGGACCTCGGCCCCGGCCTTCTTGGCCGCCTTCAGCCGGGCGGCCAGGTCGACGAGGCCGCGGAACTCCTCGGCGGTGAGGTCCAGCTCCTTGACGAAGTGGCGGCCGGTGAGATCGGGGGCCATGGGTACTCCTGGGGTCGGGCGACGGAAAGATTTGGAAGTGTATACGACACCCGACATTCTTATACGGTAGGGGGGTGGGAGCTCCCTCGGAGCGGTGGTGCGCCGTACGCGTACGACCCTAGGACGGGCGCGCGACCGACGCGGCGGCGGCTCGCGCAGGTCGCGGGCGTGGCGAGGGTCCGGCACGGCCCCGGCGGCACACGGCCGGGCGGTGACCGCACGGCTGACCGCGCGGCCGGGACGGGGGCCGCACGGCCGACTGCCACGGCTGGCTGCACGGCCGGGACGGGGTCGCACGGGCGGAACGGGGGTCGCACGGGCGGGACGGGACCGCGCGGCCGGGACGGTGGTCGCGCGGGCGGGGCCCTGCAGCCGGTGCCGGCTCCGGGGCCCCGTGCCGTCAGGCGGCGTCCCGCTCGATGGGGCAGCTCATGCAGCGCGGGCCGCCCCGGCCCCGGCCGAGTTCGCTGCCGGGGATCTCGATCACCTCGATGCCCTCGCGGCGCAGGTGCGTGTTGGTCGTGACGTTCCGCTCGTAGGCGACGACGACGCCGGGCTCCACGGCCAGGACGTTGCAGCCGTCGTCCCACTGCTCGCGCTCCGCCGCGTGCACGTCCTGCGTGGCCGTCAGCACGCGGATCGAGGACAGGCCCAGCGCCTGCGCTATGGCCCGGTGCATGTGCTCCGGCGGGTGGTCGCCGACCTTCAGCACCTGACCGCCCTCCCCCGGCTCGATCGTGTACGAGCGGAGCATGCCCAGCCCCGCGTACTGGGTGAAGGTGTCGGGCGCGACCATCGTCATCACCGTGTCCAGGTGCATGAACGCCCGGCTCTTCGGCATGTCCAGCGCCACGATCGTGTGCGCCGACCCGGCGGCGAACAGCCCCCGCGCGAGCATCTCCACCGCCTGGGGCGTCGTGCGCTCGCTCATGCCGATGAGCACCGCGCCGTTCCCCATCACCAGCACGTCACCACCCTCGATGGTGGACGGGTAGTCGTCCTGCCCCTCGGACCAGTGGTGGAACGTTCCCGCGTCGGGACCCGTGAAGAGCGGGTGGTGCTTGTAGATCGCCTCGAAGTGCACCGTCTCGCGCTGCCGCGCCGGCCAGCGCATCGGGTTGATCGACACCCCGTCGTAGATCCACGTGGACGTGTCGCGGGTGAAGAGGTGGTTCGGCAGGGGCGGCAGGAGGAAGTCGTCCAGGTCCATCACGTGGAAGCGGACGGAGGTCGGCTCGGCGTGGGCCGCGAGGTACTCCCGCTTCGTCACGCCGCCCACCAGCGCCTCGACGAGACGCGGCGTCTCCATCGCGTCGAAGGCGGAGCGCAGGTGGTCGGCGGCGAGGGGGCCGTACTCCTTCTCGTCGAAGACCCGGTCCAGGACGAGCTCGCGCGCGGCGGGCAGTTCGAGCGACTCGCGCAGCAGGTCGCCGAAGAGGTGCACCTCGACGCCGCGGTCGGCCAGCACGTCGGCGAACCCGTCGTGCTCCTGGCGGGCGCGGCGCACCCACAGCACGTCGTCGAAGAGGAGGGCGTCCTTGTTGCTGGGGGTCAGGCGCTTGAGCTCCAGGTCCGGGCGGTGCAGGATGACGCGGCGCAGCCGCCCGGTCTCGGAATCGACGTGGAATCCCATCCCCCCATCCTGGCCGAGCCGGTCGCCCGACGCACCGTCAGGGTCCGGACGGGAACGTGCCTTGCCGGCCCGGACCGGCGGGGCGGCCCCTGGGGGATCTTGTCGGTCAGGTCGGATCAGGGGGGTGTCCGGGGCGCGCGCCCGCACGGCAGGAGGGAGTCGACGCGGAGCGTCGGCGACCGACGACAACGCCGCGAGGGCTCGTGCCGGGCGCCACGAGCCCGACCTGATCGACAGGACGTCCCCTAGGAGCGCAGCGACACGACGACGAGCGCGGCGAGCAGCAGGACGATCACGGCCGCGCCGACACCCACGACGACGTACGGCCGCCGGTCGTCCGGCCGGGCCGGCGCGGGCGGATCGGCGCCCGTCGGCGGCGGTGACCCACCGGGCGGCCGGGGCCCCGCCCCGGACGGGCGCCCGGCATCACCGGCCGCCTGCCCCGACACGCCACCGACCCCCGACCCCCGCTGCTCCCGCCCGGGGCTTTTGGCGGCGCGCGCGTCTCGCGGGGCGGGCGGGGACGGCGGCTGCGGTGCGGCGGGCCGGAGCGGGCGCGCGGCGGGCCGGGCGGGGCGGGATGGCTCCGCGGCCGCGGGGGTGGAAGGTCCGGGGCCACCGCCCCGCCCTGGGGCGGCTTGCCGGGGAGTCGGCGGGGGCGCCGCGGCCCGGCCCGACCCGCCCGCCGAGTCGACCTCGTCAGCCCGCCCCCGCTCGCCCCACGGCCCACCCGCGTCAGCCGACCTGGGCCCGTCCGCCGGCTGCGGCCGGCTCGACCGAAGCCCGTCCGGCGGGCGCGGCTCGCCCGCCGGGCGCGGTGCCTCGCCGGACCGGCGCTCGCCGGGCGGGTGCGGCCCGCCGGACGGGTGGACCTCGTCCGGACGGCGGGTCGTGCCGTCCGGCCGGATCCCGTCCGTGGGACGGCCCGAGGCACCTGACCGCGCCTCACCCGTCGATCGCGACGTGTCGTCCGGGCGGGACGTCTCACCCGGCCCTGGTCTGTCCACCGGCTGCCGGTGGCCTGACCAGGGCCTGTCCGGCAGGCACGGCTCGCCCACCGGGCGCGGTGGCTCGCCGGACGGGCGCGGTGCTTCGCCGGACGGGCGCGGTGTCTCGCCCGCCCGGCGCGCGCCGGGCGGGCGGAGCCTGTCCGCGCGGCGGGGCGCGTCGTCCGGCCGGGCCCCGTCCGTCGCACGTGACGCCTCCCCCGGGCGGGGTGCGTCCCCGGAACGGGACGGGGCCGCCGGGCCGAACCCTTCCCTCGGACCGGGCTCATCCGCCGAAGGGGACGCACCGCCTGACCGGAGCTCGCCCGGCCGGGCGGCAGCGTCGGTGGGGTGGGGTGTACGCGGTGCGTGGGCGGCGTCAACCGCAGCGGCGCCTCCCGGGGCGGTGTTCGCGCGCACCGGGTCTTCGCCGCCGGCGCCGCGTGCGGTGCCGGCGGCGGCGGTCCCGCCCGTACCACCACGCCGGTCCGCGCCGGCGTCTCCGTACGGGGACGGGTCCCGGGCCCCGTACGCCGCGCGGTCGGGGTCGTCAGGGTCCGGTGGGGGCTTGCCCTCGCCGCCCGGCCCGCTCGTACCGCCGCCGCGCCCGTCCCGCCTCCCGTACGCGGCCCTGTCCGGGGCGTCGGCGCCGTACGCGTACGCGTCCCGTCCGTCGCGGGCGGGTGGGGGCGGGATCCCACGGCCCGGGGCCTCCCGGGGCCGGCGTGGGGGATCCGCCTGCGCGGGCCCGTCGCCGCGCGGGCGCGGCGGCCACTCGGACGGCTCGGCCGGGGCGAGGGGGGCGGACGGGCCCGGCGGAGCGGGCAGGCTTGGCGGTGTCGGTGGGTCTGCTGGGGTCGCTGGGGCCAGTGGGGCTGCTGGGGTCATAGTCGGTGGCCAGGGCCTGCCGCCCCCGCCCCCGCCACCCCCGCCCGCACCATCCCCCGCTCCCCCACCGCGGCCACCCCCGCCGCCACCGCCCGGGTGCGGGGTGCGGCGGGCGCGGGCGGTGCGGTAGAGCGCCTGCCACGCGGGCTCCGGCAGGCCCGGGCTCGGGCCGTCGGTGATCTGGCGCACGGCGGCGCGCGCCGCGCGGTACGGGCAGACGCTCAGGCGCGGCACCAGCTCGGTGACGCGGTCCGCGAGCGCCGGGTCGTCCAGCAGGGGCCGGACCGCCCAGCGGTAGACCGAGGCGGCGTTCGCGGCCCGCACCTCGTCGGCCGGCTGCCCGGCCCCGGCCGCCCGGTCCGTGACGAACAGCTCCTGCTCCAGCAGCACGGCGCAGAGGGCGGCGCGCTGCTCGCGGCCCCAGGCCGGCCAGCGGGCGGCGACCTCCGTCATGAGGAGCGTCAGCGCCCCGTACCCGGTGCCGCGCGCGGCGACGGCGCGCACCAGCTCGTCGTCGGGGGCGCCGGACACCGCCTCGCGGACGGAGTCCCCCGCGAACGGATCGTGCAGGACCGCGAGCAGGTCGCCGTGGCCCGGGCCGCGCCGCGGTCCGCCCCGCCACCTGAGCGCCCGCGGCCGGTCAGCGGACGGCTGCGGCCACTGCGGGGCCACCACGCGCACGCCGGGCGGGGCGGGCGGGGCCGGCGGGGCGGGCGGGCGGCCCCGGAGCGGGGCCGGGGGCGGGGCGGGGGGCCGGCGCGGGGGCCGGTCCAGCGGCGGCAGGCCGGTCAGGGCGGCCTCGGCGAGGGCCAGCAGCGTGGTCGGGCCCGCCTGGACGGCCCGGTGGCGGTCGGCCGCGCGCCGCAGGGCCTCGCCCACCTCGTACCCGTCCCGCAGCTGGTGGTGGACGAGGAGCTCGGCGACGGACTCGGCGTGGTCGCGGGAGCGGTCGGCCGGGTCGGCGCGCCGCCGGGCGCCGTTCGCGGGGGCCTCGCCGGGCCAGCGGCTGACGAAGACGAACCGCAGCTGGTCGGTCTCGGCGGTGTCGTGCGTGGCGAACGTCCACCGCCGGGCGACCTGGCCGCCGAAGAGGCCGTGCAGCCCCCACAGCACCCGGCACGCCGCCTCGCCCGACGGGTCGAGGAAGGTGAACCCGGCACCGGGGTGGCGCAGGAACGCGGCGACCGCGCCGGTCAGTTCGCGGCGGACGCCGTCGAGGTCGGCGGTGAGGAGCCGCTGCCCCTCGTCCGCCGCCGGCAGCAGCGCGGCCTCCGCGACGGGCGGGAGGGTGCCCCGCACCTCCGCCAGGGGCAGGTCGCCGCCCGCCCAGGACCAGGGGTGCAGACCGAGGCAGGTCGCCGGGTCGAGCACGGTGGCCGGGCCGACCAGGGCGTGGCAGACGGTGCTCGCGCGGCCACCGGCGTCGCGCCACGGCGCCCGGCGCACCAGCAGCGCCCGGTCACCGCTCTCCAGCCGGAGCAGGGCGGGTGCGGTCGCCTCGCCGGTGGCCCGCAGCACCGGCCCGGTCCTGCGGAAGACGGCGTCGGCCTGCTCGGGGGTGCACGAGCAGGCGACCGGACCGAAGCCGGTGGTGCCGGAGAGGTTGTCGGTGTCCCAGCGGAAGACGATCTGGTCGACCAGCCGGTCGTGGGGGGCCGTCGGACGGGCCATCAGATGCCCACCTCTCCCGGGTCGACTCCCGGCAGGAGCCCGCACATGGCGAAGAGCGACAGCAGGGGGGCGAGGACCCTGCGGGGCCGGACGCCGTGCGGGAAGCGGTCGTCCCGTGCCTGCCCGCCGGTCGCCGCGACGAAGTGCAGGGTGCAGCGGGCGCAGTCGTCGAAGGGACGCAACCACGCGGGGGACGCGTGCTTCGCCACGAAGGCGTGGACGTCGCGGCTCTCGGCGTGGACCTCGTCCGCCCGGTACGCGGGGGGCAGGGTGCGGCCGAGCCACTGGTCGACGGCCGGTTCGACCCGCACGAGGTCGCTCTTGTTGACGGCGACGACGGCCGGCGCGGCGACGTACGGGCCGTGGTCGCGGGGGACGCGGTTGAGGACGGTGGTGAACGCCTCGTCGCCGAGGTCGCGCCGCCGCAGCCCGTTGAGCGCCCGGACCGGGTCCAGGGACGGCAGGCGCAGGGCCCGCAGCGGGTCGACGACGAAGACGAACGCGTCGACGCCCGTCAGGAACCGGGTGACCTCCCCGTCCTGCGCGAGGTCCTCCCCCGCGAGGTCGAAGAAGACGACGGGCCGGGTCGGTCCCCGCCCGGTGACGAGCAGCCCGTCGGCGAACCGGGCGAACGTCTGCTGCCCGGTGCGGCCGAGCTCCCGGCCCTGCTGGAGGCTCTGCACGCGTTCGCGCAGGAAGGTGCGGTGCGTGTCCGGGTTCAGCGGCAGGCACTTGAGCCCGTACGGTTCGAGGCCGCCCTGCTCGACCTCGCCGAGCATCGCCGCGAGCAGGTGGGTCTTGCCGACGCCGGAGCTGCCCACGAGGGCGATGGTGAGGGGCCGGCCGTTGGTGAGGTAGGGGGCGGGCAGTTCGTGGAGGGTGTCCTCGTCGGCGTGGGGGCACGGCTGGTAGGCGGTGCGCAACAGGTCCCGCAGGTGTGCGGGCGGCAGTTCGCCGCTCAGGTCGAGGGGGACGCGCTCGCCCGTGGGGCCGATCGACACGAGGCGGGTCGGGTCGAAGGCGACCGGCAGCAGGCAGTGTGGGCAGAGGCGTTCCGGTGAGGTGGCCTGCGCCGCCGGCACGGGTGGCGGCGGGGGCGCCGCGGGCGGGTCGGGGTACCGGGTGGGCGCGCGGCGGGCGAACCACCGGGGGCGGGCGGCCGGCTCCGGTGGCCGCGGGGGCCGGTCCAGGCCCAGGTGGGACCGTTTGCGGGCGATCTGGGCGTCGTACTCGGCGCGGCCGCGGACCAGCGGGTCGGGACCGCCGGCGGTGAGGGCGAGCGGGTCGGGGACGTTCAGCAGGCGCATCAGCTCGGCCGGCGCGGGCCGCCCGGCGGCCTGCGGCGCGAAGGCCCCGCCGTGGTCGAGGGCAGCGAGGCCGCGGAAGCCGGCCAGGTCGGCGGGGGGTCCCCCGCCGCGGTCCGGACGCCCGGCGGCCAGGAAGTAGCCGACCTGGGCGACGGACCACAGGTCGTCGCGCGGGTCTGCCGTGCCGGTGCCGTGCCGCTGTTCGGGCGAGGCCCACGGCGCGGTGCCGTACGCCTCGCGCGGCTCGCCGGCGCGCAGCGCGGCGTGCGGCTCGGCGAGCCGCACGTGCCGGCCGTCCCAGCGCACGGAGTCCGGACCGACGGCGCGGTGCACGAGCCCGGCCTCCTCCAGGAGCCGTACGGCGAGGACGAGTTGGGCGAGGACCTGCTGCTGCTCCTCGACGCCGAGGGCGCCGCCGTACGCGGCGAGCGGCTCGCCGCCGGCGATCCGGTACAGGACGAAGGGCTCCGGGGCGTCGAGGGAGTAGCCGACGACGCGGGTGAAGACCTCCCCGAACCGCTCCGGGCCGTACCGGCGTTCGAGGGCGACGGCCGCCGCGGCCTCCCGTTCGAGGGCGGCGTGGGCGTGCGGGTCACCGGGGGCGACGCGGTACTGCCGCACGGTCCAGTCGAGTCCGAGGGTGACCGTGCGGGTGACCCGTCCCGGGCGGCCCGGGACCTCCTCGTCGGGGCCGAAGCGGGCGGCGAAGCGGACCAGGTTGCCCTGGTGGGTGAGGAACGACAGCTCCTCGTCGGTGTGCGCCGGGTACGTCACGACGGGCCGGCCTCCTCTCCGGGCGTCTCCTCGCGGACGGTGCGGACGGCGTCGGCGCGCAGCGGTACCAGGCCGAGCACCCCGGCGTGGCGGCCGGCGGGCGTCCACACGACGTCCTCGGCGAACCCGTCCTCGCCCGCGTGCCCGGCGCGCGGTCCGGCGGGGCGGTGTTCGTCGCCGTCGGCGGCCCCGCGCCGGAACGCCTCGGGGACGAAACGGACCCGGCGCACCTCCAGCGGGTCGGCGGACAGCAGCCTCCGGTGCTGCGGCCCGCACAGCGGGACGGTCGCCTCGGCGTCGCTGGCGGCGAGCAGTTCGGCGACGCGGTCCGGGGCCACGCCGGTCAGCCGGGCGGCGTCCGGACGGTCGCCGGGCCGGGGGGCGAACGGGGGCGGGGAGGTCGCCGCGTCGCGCACGAGGCGGTCGTGGACCTCGTCGAGGACGTCGCGCATGGGCCCGTCGAGCGGGGCGCGTCCGGCCCGTGCGGGGTCGCGTTCGATGCGCGCCCAGCAGGGGGTGAGGATCCGGCGGGTGCCGGCCGTGAGGTCGTCGACGAGGGTGGTGACCAGGTCGGGTCCGCCGTCGCCGCGTTCGCGCTCCAGCCAGGGCGGGTCCTCGGCGGGGCCGGCCGGCTGCCAGGTCGACCACCCCCCGTCCTCGTCCGCGTCGGCGTCGGCGTCGGCGTGGAAGGAGCCGACGGTCTCGTACGCGGGGCCCTGCACGGGCGGGACGGTCTCGTACGCCGGACCGTGCGGGGGCGCGACCGTCTCGTACGCCGGGCCCTGCCGGGGCGCGGCGGCGGGGAAGGCGTCGCCGGCCCCGTACGCCCCGTACGCCCCGGTCGTGCCCGCCGTGTCCGGTGCCGCCGGGTCGGGTGCCGGGGCGCCGTGCTGGGCGGGGCCGGTCGGTGCGGCGGGTTCGGCGCCGTACCAGCCGTCGTCGGCGGAGCTGTCGCCCCAGGTGTCCCAGTCCCACGTGTCGGTGGTGCCGTCCGGTTCGGCCGGGACCGTGGACCGGGCCGCGGGTCCCGGCCGGGGCGCGGGGACCGTCCGGGCGGTGGGGGCCGGGGGCACGGGCGGCGCCGTGGCGTCGCCGCGTCCGTGGGCGTCGGCGGTCGCGGCGAGGCCGCGCAGCAGGAGGCCGGCCGCCCGCGCGCCGTCGGAGCAGTGGTGGCGGGCGTCGGCGAGCAGCCAGTCGTGCACGGCCGTCTCGGCCAGCAGCCGGTCGACGCCGGTGAGGACGCGGGCGGCGTAGTCGGCGTCGGTGGCGCGCCACCACGCGTCGACGGAGACCGTCCAGTCGCGCAGCGCGAGGGCGAGGACGCCCGTGAGGGCCAGGGCGGCGGCCGCTGCCCCCGCCCAGGGGGGCAGGGCGAGCGCCGCCCCGGCCACGGCCCCGGCCGCGCCGCCCGCGAGGCCGCCGAGGAACCGCGCCGCCACCTGGGTGGTGGCGGGCCCGTCGAGGTGGCCGTCGGGTGAGCGGTTGGGCCGGTGGCGCAGCATCAGCAGCCCGAGGGCCGCCGCGGCCAGCCCGGCGGCGGGGCCGAGGAACCAGCCCGGGCCCGCCCACAGCCCGGCGACGAGCGCCGGCACCAGGGCGAGCAGCGCCGCCGCGACCGGTGTCCCGCCCGCCCGGAACGGCGGCGGGGCGGCCAGGTGGCGCAGGTACGCCGGGTCGCACACCTCGTCGAGGCGGGCCAGGCGCGCGGCGCTGCCCGCGGGCGCGGAGCGGTCGGCGAGCGCGGCGAGCCGGGCGGCCGTGGACCGCAGGGGCAGGCGCCGGTCGAGCAGCCGCTCGGTCAGCTCGCGCAGCGCCGGCACGACCCGGGCGCGGGAGGCGGCCGGCAGGTCCGGCAGCACGATGCCGCGTTCCAGGAGCCGGGCGCGCTGGTCCGCGGTGAGCCGCACGCCGTCGGCCTCGGCGAAGGCCCCGGCGACGGTGTCGCGGTACGCCTCCAGGGCCCGGCCGAGCGCGGCGAGCCGGGCGGGCGGGTCGGCGCGGCGGGCGCGGGCGGCGAAGAGCCCGGCGGGGCCCCGCGCGAGCCGGTGCCCGGCGTGGGCGTCCTCCAGCGCGTCGTCGCAGGCGCGCCGGCGGGCGGCGGCGGGGCGGGACGGCTCCAGCCACCGGTGGCCGGCGACGGCCTCGGGGAGGGAGTCGTCCAGCAGCAGGGCGAGGTCCGGTGGGACGGCGTCGCCGGGTACGGCGCCGCCGGGGGCCTCCTGGCCGGTGAGGGCGGCGAGGGCCTCCTGCCAGGCGCGGGTGCGGGCCTCCTCGGTCAGGTCGTGCTCGACGACGCGGACGGACGGCACCGCGACGTTGTGCACGACGTCGCCGAGGGAGGTCAGGACCGCGTCGAACACGTCGCGCTGGGCGAGGAGGTCGACGAGCGGGCGCAGCCCGTCGGGGTCGTCGCCGGTGTGCGGGTCGAGGAGCCACAGCACTCCGGCGGCGGGGGGCCGCAGGGTGAGCGGGCGGCTCAGGACGCGCTCCCTCGGGGAGCCGACCGCCAGGCAGACGATCCGCGCGGGGCCGTGCGCCTGGAGCCGCTCGTACAGGAGCTGGTGGGCGACGAGCCGGGCGGCGTCGTCGACGACCAGGAAGCGGGGCTCGCCGTCGTCGTGCCGGACCGCGTCGAGCGCGTCCCGCACGGCGTCCGCGCCGGGGGCGCGGCGCAGGTCGAGGCAGACGGCGTCGGCCGGCGGGCGGTGGTGTACGGGGGCCGTGGCGGTGGTGTGGCGGGTGCTCACTCGTCGTCACCGTCCAGGTCCCACGGGTAGGCCGGGGAACGGGTGGGGCCGCCGGACTGCGCGGGGCGCGGCTCGGCGGGCGCGGGCTCCGGGGACGCGCGGCGCGGTTCGGGGGGCGTGCGGCGCCCCTCCTGGGACGTGCGGCGCGGCTCGGGGACGGCCTCGTGCCGGGGTTCGGCCTCCCGCCGGCGGCCGTCACCGGCCGAGGGCCGCTGCCCGGGGGCCGGGTACCGGTATCCGTCGCCGGGCCGGGTGTCGGGTCCGTCGTCGGGTGCGGCGTCCGGTGCGGCGTGGGGGCCGGAGGGGCGGGGCGCGTACGGTTCGTCCTCCGCGTCCTGCCGGCGGTACCGCTCGTGGAGCGCGCGCAGCGTCGGGCGGGTGGGCCGGGCGGCGCCGTCGAAGCGCAGGGCGAGCGCGCCGGGCAGGGTCTCGGCCCAGAAGTGCCGCAGCGGGGCGAGCCACTCCTCGTCCTCGTCGCCGTACCGGCCGGTGAGCTCCTCGATGCGGGCGAGCTCGCGCGGCGCGACCTCCTCGACGAACGTCAGGAACAGCGGCGAGGGCGGCACGGGCGTGGTGGACAGGCCCTCCGGCTGGGTGCGCATCAGCCGCTCGCAGAACTCCTCGATGATCGAGCCCTCGTCGAGGAGCGCGGCCCGCTCGTACGCCCGCAGCAGTCCCGCCCAGCCGGAGAGCCGGCCGTCGTAGGACTCCAGGCGCAGCGACAGCGTCGCCGAGTCGCCCTCCTGGAGGCGGACGCGGACGAGGCCGGGCGAGGTGTCGCCGCCCTCGTGGACGGCGACCCTGCCGTTCCACATCGCGCACAGGAGGTGGTGGAGGATGCGCTGCCGGTCATGTTCGGTGCTCACCAGCCAGTCGTCGTTGTGGCCGAGCCGCTGCCGCCAGTGCAGGAAGTCCTCGGCGCCCGCGGCGTCCCGCGCCTCGGACCAGAGCTTGAGGACCTCGCGGACCTCGGAGATGTCGGTGAGGCTCATACCGCTGCGGAACAGCACCACGGTGATCGACTCGGTGTCGACGGCGCGGAACTCCTGCTCCGCGTGGGGCGGCAGGTACAGCTCCTGGGCGAGGTACTCGGCGGCGCGGCCGTCGGCCTCGCTCTCCGGGTGGGCGATGAGCACCTTGAGGGGGCCGCTGCCGTCGGGCGTGAAGCCCACGGGCAGCAGCTTGGCGAGCTGGACGCGGAACTGGTCCAGCCAGCGGCCGTCCACGGCGGCCGCGGCGTTCTCGTCGCCGGCCGCCGCGCGCAGCAGGAGCGCCATCGACGGCAGCAGGGGCCGCTCGTACAGGGTGTCGTCGGCCTCGCCGAAGAGGCGCTTCACGCGCCGTTCGACGACCTGCTTGACCTCCTTGACGGCGGCGCCGTGGGAGCGGCGCACGGCGTCCAGGGCGCGCAGCCAGTCCTCGGGCTGGACGATCGCGGCGAGGAGTCCGGCCGCGTCGGTGTTGTCGGGCAGCCGTTCGCTGCGCACGAGCCGGTCGACGACGTCGTCGTAGAAGGCGCGCAGCCCGTTCTGCGGGGGCAGCAGGTAGGAGACGCCCTTGCGGTCGTCTCGGTACAGCTCGCGGCGGCGGTCGCTGAAGAGCTTGCCCTCGTCCTCCTCGTGGGCGCGCAGGGCGCGGGCCAGTTCGTCGACCGCCTTGCGGGCCCGGGCCAGGGGCGGGCGCCACTGCGTCGCGCCGTCCCCCCAGGCCCGGTGCCACAGGGCGTTGGCGCGCCACCGGTACCAGTCGTCCTGGTCGGCGACGGCCTCGCGGACGTCGGGGTCGCTCCAGCGGGCCGGTACGAGGCCGCCCGCGCCGCCCTTGATGCGCGGGACCGGGGGTGCGGCGTGCTGGACGTGCGCGGGGCGGCGGGGATCGCTGCCGCGGTTGCTGAGCATGCCGGCGAAGCCGGCCTCGGCGACCCGGTCGGGGTGGCCGGGCAGTCCGGCGATGACGCGTTCCAGCCGGAACGGGCCGATGAGACCGAGGAGTTCCCGCGCTCCGGCGGCGGGCCGGAAGTCCTCGACGAGCCGGGGGACGTCGCGGGCGAGGTCGCGTTCGAGGCGGACGAGGAGGTCCTCCAGGTCGCCGCGCCGGTCGTGCAGGGCCTGGGTGACGGCCTTCGTGCCGCGGGGCGGCTGCTCCGGCTCGGGCGGGTCGGGGGCGCGCCGGGTCCACAGGGCGCCGATGCCGGAGCGCTCGAACATCTCCCGGACGCGGTCGCCGCCGTCCTTGGCGGGGTGGCGGGCCCGCTCGGCCATGCCGCGCACGGCCTGGGCGAGGAGGCGGGCGGCGACGATCTCGGCGAGGTCGTCCACGGGGACGGTGAGGGAGGCGGCGAGGCTGGTGGACATGGACCGGTAGCCGATGCCGGAGCGGGCGGTCTTGGACCGTTCGACGCTCTCGTTGATGAAGCTCGCGGCGAACGACTGGTGGTCGGCGTCGGACCGGCCGCCGCCCTTGTCGTCGGGCAGCTCGGTGCCGATGAGGGACGTCACCATCGCGGTGACGGAGCGGCGCAGGTCCTCGGTGCGGATCACCGACGGCTTGCTGAAGAGGAAGGCGGTCTGGACGGTGGAGGGGCGCAGCGCGACGACGGTGTCGCCGGGGTAGCGGACGCTGACGCGGGCGCGTTGCTCGACGTCACCGACGTCCGACTGGGCGTCGGGGACGTTCTGGTCGTCGACGAGCCGCGAGAGGTCCACGAGGGCGCGGGCGGCGTTGAGTTCGGCCTCGCGGCCGCCGCCCGCCTCCGGCGGGAACGCCGACGGCATGACGACGAGCGGGTAGATCTTCACGCCGGGCACCTTCGACCGGCGGAACTCGTGCCCGATGAGGTGGATGAAGTCGTAGAAGATGCCGGCGCCGGTGCCGCCGGCCACCGAGAACGCGACGAAGACGTCGCAGCCCCGGATGCGGCCGCCGCCGAGCCGCTGGAGGTCGCCGGCGGAGTTGCCGATGGCGCCGATGGCGGCGCGCAGCGGCCGCAGGACCGGCTCCAGGCCGCTGCGCAGGGTGGCGAAGAGCGCGGCCCGGCCGACGGTGGGCAGTTGCCCGGCGCCGTTGTGGAGCGGGGCGACGCGCGGCTGGCGGGCCTGCGGCGGCAGCCAGTCGCGGGTCTCCTCGTGCAGGGCGACGCGGAGCATCCGCGTCACGTCGGGCGAGCTGTCGAACTCGCCCGGCAGCAGGTCACGGACCATGCGGGAGGTCCGCGCGTACGCGGCGCCCTCCGTGCCCTTCGCGTGGAACTGCGGCTGGCGCAGCAGCTCCGCCTCGCTGAAGTCCGCGTACACGAACTGGAGGCAGTCGGGCAGCTGGAACGGGGCGCGGCGGCCGCCGTCGACCAGGTTCGTGCCGTCCGGACCGCCCAGTTCGCGGCGCAGGCCGCGTTCGAGTTCGCTGCCGATCCGTCCGCCGGTGCCGCCCAGGCCGACGAAGAGCATGGGCTGGTAGATCTTCATTGCGTCTCCCCTCGGGGCGCGGGCGCCCCGTCGTGCGGTCGTACGTCAGAAGTGCGGGTCCCAGGTGCTGTCGGTGCGGGACCTGCGGTCGCCGCGGTCGCCGTCCTCGGGTGCGGCTCCGGGGCCGCGGCCGGGACGGGACCAGGTGCCGCCGCCGTCGCCGTCCCGGGGGTCGCCGGGGTCGTCGCCGCGCGGACGGGGCACCCCGGCGCGGCCCGCGGGGTCCCGTGCGGGGCGCAGCCGGCTGAGGAAGCCGGCCCCGGCCGCGGCCCGGTGGGCGTCGCCGCCGCGGCGGTACGGAGCGGTGCGGGCCGTCCCGCCCGCGGACCTGCGGTCGTGGACGGCGACTTCCAGCCCCTCGTCGCCGCCGAGCGGGGCGGCCTCCCCGGGGCGCAGGGGCTGCTCGCGGCCGCCGTGGGGCCGCAGGCGCAGCTCGCCGCCGCCGGTGCGGTCCAGCTGGTGGGAGCGGGACGCGCCGGGCCGGGCCCGCTGGAGCGTCGGGGCGGCGCCGCGCGCCTGCTCGACGGTGAAGCGGAACACGCCGCCCTGGGCCTGGCCGCCGCGTACGGAGAGCCGGTCCAGGGAGCGGCCCCCGCCGAGCAGCTCCAGCTCGACGCCCGCGAGGTCGCGCCGCCGGCGGCGGGCGAGGAGGCGCACGGCGACGAACGCGCCGAGGAGCAGCGCGGCGGCGGCCGCGCCGACGACCACCCGCCACCACCGCTCCCACCAGGTGGGCGGAGCGTCGACGCGGACGTCCAGGAACGCCGTGTCGAGGACGCGCGCGGTGTCGCCGGTGTCGGCGACGGTGATCTGCCCGCCCAGGTCGCCCGGGGCGGTGTCCTCCCCGACGGTCAGCGTGAACGGGACGTCGCGCCGGCTGTTCGGGGCGGCGGTGACGGTGGCCGGGTCGAGGCGCAGCTGCGTGCCCCGCGCCTGGTCGGCGAGGGCGAGCCGCAGGGTGCGCGGGGTCCGGGCGTTGTTGGTGACCGAGAGGGTGCCCCGGACGCTGTCACCGGGGTGCACCGTCACCCGGTCGACGGTGAGCCCCGCGACGACGTCGGGGGTTCCGTGGGAGACGCGCGCGTGCAGGGGCCGCCGGTCGGAGGTGACGCCGGGCGCCGCCATGAGCGTGGTGAGCCGCAGCGCGCCCGTCGCGGTGGCCGGGACGGTGACGGTGCCGGTGAACCGTACGTCGGAGGCGGTGGCGTCCGGTCCCTCGCCGTCGTCGGCGAGGGCGACGCGGACGGGCGGGAAGCCGTCCCCGGCGAGCTGCGCGGTCACCTTGATGCCGGCGAGCAGCGCCGGGTCGGTGATGACGACGCCGCGCCGGGTCTGCATTCGCACCTGGACGACGGTCTCCTCGCCGGGCCGGGGCGACGCCGGGTCGAGGAGGACCTCGGAGCCGAGCCTGCCCTGCCAGATGGCCCGCACGGCGACCTCCCGGTCCCGGTGCTCCGCGGGCGCCTCGACGTGGGCCCGCCAGCGGCCGGGCAGCGGGTCGGACACGCGCAGGGCCTCCACGGGCCCGTCCTGGCCGCTGAGTTCGAAGCCGGACCCGTCGAGGTCGGTCCCGGGGGAGACGCGGCGGCCCCGCGGGTCGTAGTAGGTGACGGTCACGGCCGGGTCGTGCTTGGTGACGGTGATGGTGCCGTCGGTCGCCACCGGCGGGATCGTCACGTACAAATCGGCGGGGGGCCGCTTGGAGTCGCCCGGGCTGACGCCGGCGCAGCGGGCCGCGGCGAAGGTCTCCTGGAACGCCTCGTCGATGCCGGCCGAGTCGGCGACGACCCGCATCCGGGGCGTGGCGGCGGAGGTGTCGGCGCAGCCGGGCTGGTAGCCACCCCGCGCCATGGCGGTGAGCGCGGCCCGGTCGATGCCGCTGCCGAAGCCGAGGGGCCAGATCTGCACCTTCTCGCGGCGGGCGCGGGCCAGTGCGTCGGTGAGCCGCTTCGCGCCGTTGGCCTGCCGGGACGTGCGGTCCTTGCCGTACTCGGGGCTGTCGGCGACGTCCAGGCGGCCGTCGGTGAGGAGGAACACCACGCGGGGGGTGGCGGCGTCGCCCTTCTCGGTGAGGCGGTCGACGGCCTGGCGGATCGCCGCCGGGAAGTCGGTGCCGGGGCCGGTGCGGGCGGGGTCGCGGCGCGACAGCTGCTGGACGCAGTCGCTCAGTCGCCGGCGCCCCGCCGTGTCGGCGACGGTGGGCGGGCACACCTCGCGCACGGGTGACTGGCCGGGCTCCTCGGAGCTGCCGAAGCCGATGACCGTGGCGCGGGACCGCTGCGAGATCTCGCCCTGCACGAGGAGCGCCGCCGCCTCCACCTCGCGGGCCAGGTCCGCGGCGGAGAGGCTCTCGGACTGGTCGACGACGACCGCGAAGTCGAGGGGGTCGGCGCCATCGGCGGGCGCCGCGGGCGTGCTCGCCGCGGCCGCGGGGGCCGGGGCGGGAGTCGGGGCCGGGGTCAGGGCCAGAAGGCCCACGAACAGGAACAGGGCGGCGGCCCGGCCGGCCCGTCCGGTGCTGGTCGTTCGCATCGTCTCTCTCACCACAGTCCACTCAGGAGGGCCAGTGCCGCGCCGAGCGCGAGGCAGAGCGTGCCCGTGCGCAGCCAGCGGTACTTGGCGGCCAGGACCTGTCCGTGCACGCTCGCCTGGTCCAGGAGCCAGGAGGTCGTGTCGGCGCCCGCCTCGGCGAGCCGGTCGAAGAGCACACCGGCGGGGGCGCCGGAGGCCAGGTCGCGCAGGAGCGTGCGGTCCGCTCCGACGCGGGTGCGGGGCAGGACCACCGCGACGAGCATCAGCATCCCGGCGCCCCACAGGACGGCCCCGAGGGCGAGGAGGGTGACACCGGCGCCGGCCGTGGCCGGTGTGGCGGGGTCGCGGGTGAACACCACGGCCAGGAAGGCGAGGGCGCCGGAGAGGAGGATCGCCGCCTTGGTGTCGGCGCGGCCGATGTCCTCGCGGACCGTGGTGAGCATGCGCTCCGCCATGAGCCGGATCTCGTCCGGGGGCGCGGGGGTGCCGCTCACGCGTCGTCCCAGTCGTCGAAGTCGGCGCTGGGCCGGGCGGACCCGCCGCCGCCTCCGTGGGGGGCGTCGCGGTGGTCCCGGTCGGCGTGGCGGGCGCCGTACCGGTCGTCGTCGCGGCGGTCGGGGCCGGAGCGGTCGCGGTCGTACCGGTCACCGCCGTACCGGTCGCCGGCGTCGTGCCGGTCGCGGTCCTCGCCGAACCGGTCGCGGTCCCCGGGCCGGTCCCGCCCGCGCTCGCGCTCGCGGGCGGACTGCACGCGGGTCGGCTCGTGGACGTGGTGCGGTGCGTGCGTGAGGTTCGGGTCGCGGTCGCGCTCCCGGTCGTCCGGGGCCCGGTCGGTGTCGTCCCGGTACGGCTCGCCGTCCCGGTCGCGGTACCCGTCGTCGCCGCCGTCGCGGTCCCGGTCGCGGTACCGGTCGCGGTACCGGTCGTCGTCACAGTCCCGGTCGCCGCGCGGGTCCCCGCCGTCGCCGTGCCGGCCGCGGTCGGCGTCCCGGTCGCCGTACCCGCCCCGGTCTGCGTACCCGTCGCGGTCTGCGTACCCCTCGCGATCTGCGTACCCCTCGCGGTCCCGGTCGCGCCCCCCGTCGCGGTGGCCGGCGCCCCGGCCTCGGTCGGTGGGGTCCTCCTCCCACGGCGGGCGGGCCGGCTCGCCCCGGGAGGCGCCCTCGGTGAGGGCCCGGGGCGTCTCGTGCGGCAGGTCGAGGACCCGGTCGGCGACGCCGCCCAGGACGCCCCCGCTGCTGCTGCGCAGGTGCTCCAGGACCTGGTAGGTCATCTGGTCCAGGTCGTGGCGCTCGATGACGCCCGTGTCGATGAGCCGGTGGAGCACGGCGAGGAAGTCCGCCTTGCCCTCGCGCTCCTCCGCGCGCAGCTGCCGGCGGATCTCCCACTGCTTGTCGGGGTTGCGTGCCATGTGGTGGGCGATCTGGGCGAACTCGCCCTGCCGGAGCATGTTCTCCAGCTCCCGGGTCCGGTCGGCGAGGAGCTGCCGTTCGTACGCCTCCTTGCGCCGCTCGCGCTCGGCCACGCGCCGGTCGACGCCCATGCCGACGAGGGTCCGGTCCGCCTCGGCGAGCTGGCCCTTGACGGTGCTGTCGAGGTCGAAGAAGACGTGGACACGGGTACGCAGGCCCAGGTCGCGGCCCAACTGCAGGCGGCCGGCAGCCAGTTCGTCCCGGACGGCCTCGTCGGCGCGCTGCGCCTCGGTGAGGCCGAAGCGGCGGGAGACGGCGCGCAGCCCGTCCAGCAGGTCGTCGCGGAGCAGGTCGGCGACGTCCCACACCTGCCGTGTGACGACCAGGTGCGGGTCGTCGACCTCCCACTGCACGCTCGCCTTCGCCCGGAAGGACACGCCGTCGCCCGCGGCGGGCAGTTCGAGGTCGAAGTCGGTGACGTTGCGGCCGAGCACCACCTCGAAGACGGTGTAGGGGCCGCCGAAGAGGGGGACGCCGTGGTCCTCCTTGCGGTCCGGCCACATCACGCGGTGGCCGCCGTTGCGGTACAGCAGGACCGCCGCGATCGTGCCGGTCTCGCGCCGGTAGGGCGGCGGGCACTCGCGCCGCAGCGGTCCGCGCCGGCGTGCCCCGGGCTGGTCGTCGTCGGCCCGGCGGGCCGCGGGTCCGGGATTCATCGCCGGCCTCCTTCCGCCACGGCGTCCCACATGCGGCCCGCCGCGGCCTTGTCCAAGGGCTTGTCCCGGTCGCGTACGAGTCCCGTGAGGAGGCCGCGCAACCGGTCGCGGTCCCGGGAGGTGGCGGCGAGCCGCGGCAGGAAGCCGCAGACGTCGCGCAGGGTCTCGGGGTCCCGGGCGGCACGGCGCAGCAGCGCGGCGAGCCCGTCGAGGGCGGGTTCCCCGGAGCGGGGGGTGCCCAGGGCCTCCCTGACCAGGGCCGCCAGCGGGGCCGCGAGGTCGGGGCGGGTGGCGAGCAGCGCGAGGAGCAGCGGCCGCGAGCCGTACGGTTCGAGCGCGGGCACCTCGGTGAGCCCCCACAGGTGCGTGGTGCGCATGGTGAGGGCGCCGATCGCGGAGAGCAGCACGAGGTCGGCGAGGGAGCGGCGGCCGTCGTCCAGCCAGCGTCCGAGGCGGTCGACGACGGTGTCGGGCGCGCTCGACGCGAGGAGCCGCATGACGCTGAACGAGGCGGTGCCGAGGATGTCGGGGTCCGCCCCGTCGTCGGCCCGGACCACCGCGCCGAGGGCGTCGAGGGAGGAGCGGACGGAGCCGGCGGGCAGGACGTAGCCGTGGGCCAGGACGGCGGTGTCGACGAGCGCCGCGTCCCCGCTGCGCGCCCACTCCCGGAGGACGGCGGCGACGGCCGGCTGGACGCGCGGGTCGCGGGCCGCCTCGGCGAGCGCGGTGGCGGCGGCCATGCGCGGGACACGGCCGTCGAGGGCGGCCAGCGGCCGGACCAGCTCGCCGAAGCCGTACACCCAGTCCCAGGAGCACAGCACGCCGGCGGCGATCGAGGCGCGGACCCACACCTCGGGGCGCGGGTCGTCGCACAGGCCGCGCAGCCAGCGGGAGACGGGACCGCGGACGTTGTGGTGGCCGTTCCACACCTCGCGCAGGACGGCGGTGGCGAGGGCGTCGCCCTGGAAGCGGATGACGCGGGCGGGGACGCGCGCCGCCCCGAGGTCGAGTTCCCCGTCCTCGACGACGGAGCGGGCGACGGCGGGCCGGTTGTCGGCGTGGGTGCCGAAGAGACGGCGGCCGACGGGGTGCTCGGGGTCGAGGGTGACGGCGAGTTCCCAGGTGAGCAGTTCGGCGGCCTCGGCGGTGAGGCTGTAGGCGGAGCCGTTGAAGACGGCGACGGCGATGCGGAACGCCGCGGCGTTCAGCGCGGGCAGCGCCTCGGGGAGGCGGCCCGGCCGGTCGGCGCGGGCGAACCAGACCCGCGCCTGCGCCCGGACGAAGGCACCGCAGTCCTCGACGAGCTGCGCGTGGGTGAGTTCGCCCTTCTGGTGGCGGGCGAGGTGGTCGGCGAGGCGGGCGGCCTCGCGGGGGCGTAGCTCGTCCAGGCCGAGGGCGCCGACGACGTCCTCGTGGGCGGCGAGGGCGCACGCCGCGTCGAGCGCGCCTTCGGGTTCGCCGCGCAGCAGGATGCGCAGGTGGCGGTGGAGGACCTCGGCGGGCGACGGGGGCGGGCAGGTGACGCCGTACCGGCCCTGGAGGAGCCGGTCGGCGAGATCGCCGCTCTCGACGAGGACGATGCCGTACGAGGTCCTGGCGCGCAGTTGGCCGCTGAAGCGGTCCAGGTGGAGCTCGGTGAGGCGGCGCCGGGCGGGGTGGCCGCCGTGCGGGCCGTCGGGCGCGTCGGGTTCGGGGGCGGCGCTGTCCTCGGGCGGGAGCTCCAGCAGGTAGCCGTGGGCGGCGTGCAGGGCGTCGTCACCGATGGTGTGGACGGCGGTGGCCGGGTCGAGGCGGGTGACCTGGTCCTCGGTGAGTTCGGAGAGCAGGGCGAGCGCGGTGGCGGTGCGTCCGCTGCCGGGCTCCCCGGCGAGGACGATCAGCCCGTTGGCGCGCAGGGTCTGCTTCATCCGCTGGTAGCCGGTGGTCTCGCAGTACACGGCGGCGAGGTGGGCAAGGGTCTCCCGGGGGACCGCGCCCTGGACGGCGGGCGGCCCGGAGTCGACCCAGAACTGGTTGATGAAGGTGTTGTCCTCGAAGACCTGGCCGTCGCCGCGGATGTCGTAGCGGCGTTCGGCGCGGCCGTGTTCGAAGGTGGTGCGGGCGGCGTGGGCGGTGCCGGCGCCGCCGGTGCCGCCGGACGCGCCGAGCGGGTTGCGGCCCGCGTGGTCGAACGGGTTCGGCGGGGGCGGTTCGGGGGCGGGGGCGGCGTCCGCGCCGTCGCGGCCCGCGCCGTCGCGGTCCCTGCCCTGGTCCCTGCCCGGGTCGCGGGCGTGGTCGCCCGCCGGTGGCCGGCCGTCCCGCTGGTCCTGCTGGTCCCGCTGGTCCTGCTGCGGGGCGTCGTCGAGGTCGCTCATGCGCCGTCTCCCGTGCCACGGTCCTTGCGGATACCGGTGAAGCCGCCGTGGATGGTGTTGTGTTCGAAGACCTGGAGGTCGCCGCCGGCCCGGTAGGTGCGTCCGGGCCGCGTCGCGGCGGCCCGGGGCGGTGGGCCGTCCCTCCTGTGCGGCCCACCGCCGGTCCTCGGGGCGCCGCCCTGGCCGCCCTCGCCGTCCCGGCCGCCCTCGCCGTCCCGGCCCGCCGCGGCAGGGCCCTCCGCGGCGGCGGTGCCCGTACCCGTGCCGGACGGGACGCCCTCGGCGGGGTGGCCGTCGCCGGGGGCGCCGCCGGTGCCGGGGGGAGGCAGGGGCGGTGCGGCGCGCCTCGGTATGTGGAACCAGGCGGTCTCGTCGGTCTCCTTGGAGCGGACGCGGGCCGGCCGGTAGTGGCCGGGCTCGACGTACCGCCCGCCCTCGCAGACCACGTTGACGTACAGCCAGTCCGACACGACGACGAGCAGGTCGGCGTCCTCGGCGCGGGCCATCACGTCCTTCGCGGCCGGGCTGTCGGCCAGCCGGCAGGTCAGGTCGACGGCGCGGCCGACGAGCCCCCGGCCGTCGTCGAGCACCGGCCCGGCGTTCATGCCGACGCGGACGCGCAGCCGCCGCTCGCGGTCGGCGTTGTGCTCGCGCAGGCTCTCGTACAGCGTGTCGATCCACCGGCCGACCATCAGCGTCGGCGGCACGTCGGGCGGCACCGCGCAGAGGATGCCGTCGCCGCGGTCCTCCTGGTGGACGGCGCGGGGCGCGACGCCGACGGCGTCGTACGCCTCGCCGAACGCCCGGTACAGGGCGCCGCGCATGCGCTCCTTCGCGGCCATGCCCAACGTGGCGGACGCGCAGGCGTCGCCGAAGACGACCAGTCTGTGGATGGCTCCCGCACTGCTCACTCGGACTCCCTGGTGCCGTGATGTGCCGTGGTGCTGGAAACGTCGTGCTCGTGGGGGTGGCGCACCGGTCCGTACCGGTCGGTGCGCCGGGTGCCCGGGGGCCGGGTGGCCGCCGCGGCCGCTCGCCGCGGTTCCGGCGCGGCGGCACCGGGCCGTCGTGGTGGTTCGGGCTCTCGTGGGTGGTGCGGGCCTTCGTGGGTGGTGTCGCGCGGTGGTGCCGCACGGTCGTGCCGGGCGGTGTCGCGCGGTCGTGTCGCGGTGGTGTTCGTCGTGGTGTTCGTGGGTGACAGGGCCAGCCTCGTCGCCCGCCGGCGCGGGCGATGTAGCCGTTTACACACCCGGCGGGGATTTCTCCGCGGGTCCCGGGGCGGGGCGCGGGCCGCGCCCCTGCGCGAGGTGGAGGAGGACGGTCATGTCGGTGACGACGACCTGGCGCTGCCCCGTCCGCACGACCTTCTCCTCGCGGAGCTGCCGCAGGGCCTTGGCGACCGCCTCGCGGGTGGCGCCGATGGCGGCGGCCAGGTCGTGCTGGGGCAGGGGTATCTCCAGGACGGTGCCGCCCGGACCGGGGCGGCCGGCCCGTTCGGCGAGCTCGGCGAGCCGGGCCGCCAGGCGTTGGAGGACGGTTTCGGAGGCGAGGGAGCGGCGCTCGACGTCGGCGCTGCGCAGCCGGGCGCTGAGCTGCCGCATGATCAGTGAGGTGGCGTGCGGGCGGGCGGCGAGGAAGCGGCGGAACCGGTCGCCGGAGACGGACACGGCCTCGACCCTGCCGAGCGCCGTGACCGTGGCGCTGCGCGGCCCCTGGTCGACGGCGGCGAGGTCACCGACGACCTCGCCCGCGCCGCGCAGAGCGAGGATGAGGCGCGTGCCGCGTTCGGTACCGACGGAGACGACGGCCCAACCGGAGAGCAGGGCGAGGACGTAGGCGGAGGTGTCCCGTTCCCGGATCATGATCGCGCCGGGCTCGTAGACGCGGGGGACGCCCTCGGCGAGGAGGGCACGGCGGTCCTGGAGGGAGAGGGCCTCGAGGAAGGAGCGGTCCTGGCCGAAAAGACTCATGCCGCGCCCCTCCCCGCTCTTCGCGCACCCGCCCGGACGGACGGCCGCGCGTCGGCCGGACCGCATCGGAAGACCGCGCGCCGTCCGAGGCGCGCGTCGTCCCAAGTGACCTTGTTCGCAACAGTGTTGACGTTGCGTCACTCCTCTGGGGTGTGAAGAACGCTATGGGCTCGTCACAAGCCCGTCAACCGACGGCGAAGCACACAGGGCGCACCGCGCCACGAACCCGCGCTCCGTGCGCTCCGCATATGCGCCCCGCACTCTCCTCGCGCGCCCCCGTGCGCCCCACACCCGGCCCGTTTCCGACCCCCTCCACCGCCCCCTTCCGGCCCCGGCCCGCCCCACCCCTCCCGACCCGGGCCCGGACGGCTCGGACCCCGCCCGGGCCCCGCACCGCCCGGACCCCGCCCGGGCCCCGCCCCGCCCGGGCCCCGCACCGCCCGGGCCCCGCTGCGGACCCCGCCGAGGACCGTCCCGCGTGCCCGGCCTCCACTGGCCTCCCGCCGCAAAACCGCTGGAGGGAGGGGGGCCCGGACGGGATACTCGGACGGGTGTTCCTGACGATCAGCACGACCGGCCTCCCCGGACGACCCGCGACCGACCTCGGCTTCCTGCTGCACAAGCATCCGGACAAGGCGCAGGCGTTCTCCACCTCCCACGGCACGGCCCACGTCCTCTACCCCGAGGCGTCGGACGAGCGCTGCACGGCCGCGCTCCTGCTGGAGGTGGATCCCGTCGCCCTGGTGCGCCGCGCCAAGGGCGGCAGGGGCGGCCGGGACCGCAGCCCCGACACGGCGCTCGCCCAGTACGTCAACGACCGCCCGTACGCCGCGTCGTCCCTGCTCGCCGTCGCCCTGGGCAACGTGTTCTCCAGCGCCCTCAGGGGACGGTGCGACGCCCGCCCGGAGCTGGCCGGGGCGGCGCTGCCGCTGCGCGTCGAGGTCGCGGCGCTGCCCGCGCGGGGCGGCGCCGAGCTGGTACGGCGCCTCTTCGCACCGCTCGGGTGGGCGGTCACGGCCGACCCCGTGCCCCTGGACGGGCAGTTCCCCGAGTGGGGCGACTCGCGGTACGTGCGGCTCGTCCTGGAGGGCGAGCAGCGGCTGTCGGACGCGCTGCGCCACCTGTACGTGCTGCTGCCGGTGCTCGACGACGCCAAGCACTACTGGGTGTCCCCCGACGAGGTCGACAAGCTGCTGCGGGTCGGTGAGGGCTGGCTGCCCGACCACCCGGAACAGAAGCTGATCACCTCCCGCTACCTGGCGCACCGCCACGCCCTGGCCCGCGAGGCGACGGAACGCCTCGAACTGGCCCGGCTCGCCGCGGCGGACGACAGCGAGGCGGAGGACCTGGACAACGCCGTCGACGAGGACACCGACACCGAGGAGCGGCCCGTGCCGCTGGCGGTGCTGCGCCGCGCGGCGATCACGGCGGCGCTGCGGGAGGCGGGCGCCTGCCGGGTGCTCGACCTGGGCTGCGGCCAGGGCCAGCTGGTCAAGGAGCTGCTCGGCGACCCGCGCGTCACGGAGGTCGTCGGCGTCGACGTCTCCGCGCGGGCGCTCGGCCTCGCCGCCCGCCGGCTGCGCCTGGACCGCATGGGCGAGCGCCAGGCGGCGCGCGTACGGCTGCTGCAGGGCTCCCTCGCGTACACGGACGAGCGGCTGAGGGGGTACGACGCGGCGGTGCTCAGCGAGGTCGTCGAGCACGTGGACCCGCCGCGGCTGCCCGCGCTGGAGTACGCCGTGTTCGGCGACGCCCGGCCCGCCACGGTCGTCGTGACGACGCCGAACGCCGAGTACAACGTCCGCTGGGAGTCGCTGCCCGCCGGGCACCTGCGCCACGGCGACCACCGGTTCGAGTGGACCCGCGCGGAGTTCCGCGCCTGGGCCGGCGACGTCGCCGAGCGCCACGGGTACGCCGTGGTCTTCGAGCCCGTCGGGCCGGACGACCCGGAGGTGGGCGCACCGACGCAGATGGCGGTGTTCACCGCACGGCCCGCCGCACCCGCCGCAGGGGCCGGGCGGGACGCGGGGGACGCCGCGCCGGACGCGCACACCGTGCAGGACGTGCAGGCCGCGCAGGCCGCGCAGGCCGCGCAGGACGGCAAGGACCCGCGGGACCCGCGGGACACCGAGGACGTGAAGGACACGAGCGTGACGCAGAAGGAGGGGCAGGCCGCATGAGCACCACCGACGCCACCGACACCGCCGCCCCGGAACCCACCGGGCCCGCCACCGCGACGGGCCGCGTGCTGCCCGTCACCGACCTGTCCCTCGTGGTGCTCGTGGGCGCCACCGGCTCCGGCAAGTCGACCTTCGCCCGCCGGCACTTCAAGCCCACCGAGGTGATCTCCTCCGACTTCTGCCGCGGTCTGGTCGCGGACGACGAGAACGACCAGAGCGCCTCGGGCGACGCGTTCGACGTACTGCACTACATCGCAGGGAAGCGGCTCGCCGCCGGCCGGCTCACCGTCGTCGACGCGACGAACGTGCAGCCCGAGGCGCGCCGCCAGTTGGTGCGGCTGGCCCGTGCGCACGACGTGCTCCCGGTCGCGATCGTGCTGGACGTGCCGGAGGAGGTGTGCGCCGCGCGCAACGCGGGCCGCGCCGACCGGGCCGACATGCCCCGGCACGTCGTCCGACGGCACTGCCGCGAACTGCGGCGCTCCCTGCGCGGCCTGGAGCGCGAGGGCTTCCGCAAGGTGCACGTCCTGCGCGGCACGGAGGAGGTCGACGCCGCCGAGGTGGTGCTGGAGCGGCGGTACAACGACCTGCGCCACCTCACCGGCCCCTTCGACGTCATCGGAGACGTGCACGGGTGCAGCGCCGAACTGGAGGCGCTGCTCGCCCGGCTCGGCTACGTCGACGGCCACCACCCCGAGGGGCGCACCGCCGTCTTCGTCGGCGACCTCGTCGACCGGGGACCCGACAGCCCGGGTGTGCTGCGCCGCGTCATGGGGATGGTCGGGGCCGGGGACGCGCTGTGCGTGCCTGGGAACCACGAGAACAAGCTCGGCCGCTGGCTGGCCGGCCGCTCGGTCCGCACCACGCACGGCCTGGCCGAGACGATCGAGCAGCTGGAGCGGGAGGACGACGCCTTCCGGCAGCGGGTGCGCGACTTCATCGACGGGCTCGTCAGCCACTACGTCCTGGACGGGGGCCGGCTGGTGGTCTGCCACGCCGGCCTGCCGGAGAAGTACCACGGCCGCACCTCGGGCCGGGTCCGCGCGCACGCCCTGTACGGCGACACGACCGGCGAGACGGACGAGTACGGGCTGCCCGTGCGCTACCCGTGGGCGGAGGAGTACCGGGGCCGCGCCACCGTGGTGTACGGCCACACTCCCGTCCCGAACACCACATGGATCAACAACACCATCTGCCTGGACACCGGTGCGGTGTTCGGCGGCCGGCTGACCGCGCTGCGCTGGCCGGAGCGGGAACTCGTCGACGTGCCCGCCGAGAAGGTCTGGTACGAGCCGGCCAAGCCGCTCGCCGCCGAGGCGCCGGGCGGGCACGAGGGCCGGCCGCTGGACCTCGGCGACGTACGGGGGCGGCGGGTGGTGGAGACCCGGCACGCCGGCAACGTCGCCGTCCGGGAGGAGAACGCGGCGGCCGCGTTGGAGGTCATGAGCCGCTTCGCCGTCGACCCCCGGTTCCTGCCGTACCTGCCGCCGACGATGGCGCCGACCGCGACGTCGGCCCTCGACGGGTACCTGGAGCACCCCGCGGAGGCGTTCGCCGGGTACGCGGCCGACGGGGTGGCCCGGGTGGTGTGCGAGGAGAAGCACATGGGGTCGCGGGCCGTGGCCCTGGTCTGCCGTGACGCGGAGGCGGCACGGGAGCGCTTCGGCTCCGGGGCGGCGACCGGCTCCCTGTACACCCGCACCGGGCGGCCCTTCTTCGCCGACGGGGCGACGACCGAGGCGGTGCTCGACCGGGTCCGCGCCGCGGTGTCCCGCGCCGGCCTGTGGGAGGAACTGGACACGGACTGGCTCCTCCTGGACGCCGAGCTGATGCCGTGGTCGCTGAAGGCGGGTGGCCTGCTGCGGTCGCAGTACGCGGCGGTCGGCGCGGCCTCCGGGGCGGCGCTGCCCGGCGCGGTCACCACGCTGGAGGCGGCCGCCGCTCGCGGCGTCGACGTGGCCGGGCTGCTGGAGCGGCAGCGGGCGCGGTCCGTGGACGCGGCCGCCTTCACGGCGGCCTACCGCCGGTACTGCTGGCCGACCGACGGGCTGGAGGGCGTGCGGCTCGCGCCGTTCCAGATCCTCGCCGCGCGGGGCCGCAGCCTGGCCGGGCTGCCGCACGACGAACAGCTGGCCCTGGTGGACCGCCTGGTGGAGGCGGACACGACGGACCTCCTGCGCACGACGCGGCGACTGCTGGTCGACACCGGCGACGAGACGTCGGTGCGGGCCGGTGTCGACTGGTGGCTGGAGCTGACGGAACGGGGCGGCGAGGGCATGGTCGTCAAGCCGCTGGAGGCCCTCGCCCGGGACCGCCGGGGCCGGTTGGTGCAGCCGGGCGTCAAGTGCCGCGGCCGCGAGTACCTCAGGATCGTCTACGGCCCCGAGTACAGCCGCCCGGACAACCTCCGGCGCCTGCGCTCCCGCTCCCTCGGCCACAAGCGCTCGCTCGCCCTGCGCGAGTACGCGCTCGGCCTGGAGGCGCTGGACCGCCTGGCGGCGGACGAGCCGCTGTGGCGCGTCCACGAGGCGGTCTTCGCGGTCCTGGCCCTGGAGTCCGAACCGGTCGACCCCCGCCTGTGACCCACCGGGCCCGACTGCCACCGGCGGCGGGCCCGGCCGGCCTCCCCGGCCACCCCGGCGGCGGGCCCGGCGGGACCCCCCGACGGCCGCCCGGGCCCGGCGGGCCACCCGACGGCGGGCAGGCCCCACGCCCGCGGACCGGCGGGGGACGGCGCCGGGCGGAGACGGGCGTCCCGCCCCGCCCGGGCGGGTGACCCTCCCGGCGGGTGGGCAACCCCGGCGGATCGGGTACCGCACCCCGCCGGGGTGGGGTACTCCTCGCCGCCCCGGCCGGACCGTCAGTCCGGTGGGAACCTCAGCCCAGTTGGGACTGGACCTGCCCGGAGATCAGCTCCAGGTGGTCCAGGTCATGCAGGTCCAGCACCTGGAGGTACACGCGGGAGGCACCCAGGGCGGCGTACCGGCCGATCTTGTCGACGACCTCGGCGGGGGAGCCCGCGAGGCCGTTGGCCTTCAGCTCGTCGACCTCGCGGCCGATCTTCGCCGCGCGGCGGGCCACCTCGGCGTCGTCCTTGCCGACGCACACCACCAGGGCGTTGGAGTACACCAGGTCGTCGGGGCGGCGGCCCGCTTCCTCCGCCGCCGCGCGGACCCGCGCGAACTGACGCTCCGTGTCGGCGAGGGAGGCGAACGGGACGTTGAACTCGTCCGCGTACCGCGCGGCCAGCCGTGGGGTGCGCTTCGCGCCGAGACCGCCGACGAGGACGGGGACCTTCCTCTGGGTGGGCTTGGGCAGCGCGGGCGAGTCGGTCAGCCGGTAGTACTTCCCCTCGTAGCTGTAGGTCTTGCCGAGCTGCGTCCCCCACAGGCCGGTGACGATGTCGAGCTGCTCCTCCAGGCGGCCGAACTTCTCCTTGGGGAACGGGATGCCGTACGCCTCGTGCTCCTCCTGGAACCAGGCGGCACCCAGGCCCAGTTCGACGCGGCCGCCCGACATCTGGTCGACCTGCGCGACCTGGATGGCGAGGACGCCCGGCAGCCGGAACGTCGCGGCGGTCATCAGCGTGCCGAGCCGGATGCGCCGGGTCTCGCGGGCGAGGCCCGCCAGGGTGATCCAGGCGTCCGTGGGGCCCGGCAGCCCGGTGACGGAACCCATGTGGAGGTAGTGGTCGGAGCGGAAGAAGGCGTCGAAGCCGAGGTCCTCGGTGGCCTTGGCGACGGTCAGCAGGGTGGCGTAGTCGGCGCCCTGCTGCGGTTCGGTGAAGATACGCACGTCCATTCGTCCATCCTGCACGTCGAACACCGTCAACCACGATGCGCGTACGTGACCGCTCCGCCGGGGCGGTCGTCGGCCCGGCGGTGCCGGACCGCCCGGCCCAGGTGTCAGTGGCAGCCGCCGACGCGTCGCCGCGGTATCGCCCTCCGCCGGAAGGGCCGTGGCCGAGGAGGCCGCGATGTCCCAGGAAGCCGTGCCGGAACAGGCCCCGTTCGACCGGGCCGTGTCCGCGCCGGGCACGCCCGTGGAGCAGGGCGCGGGCGCCCCCGACGGTCTGCTCCGGCAGACGGAGGAGACGGAGGAGCCGATGGCGGCGCTGACGGCCGACCTGTCGCAGCTCGACGCGGACCTGCAGTCCTCAGCCGACCGCGCGGACGGGGACGACGGACACCGGGCGTCCTGAAGCCCCTTGCCACCAGCCGGCGGTCACGACCCCGCCGCGGAGTCCGCCGGGTCCCCCACGTCCACCCGCTCCGGGCGTGCCGTGTCGGTCGGGCCTTCGCCCACCGCGGGCCGCGGCACGGACGCCCGGGGCGCCGCCGCGCCGCCGCGCTCCGTCCGCACCGGGCGCGCGCCCCGCCGGTCCGGCGGGCGGGCCGCCCCTCCGGGAGGTCTCGCCCGGTCGCCGACCGTGAGCCGGCGGAGCATGACGCGGACCCGGTCGCTGGACTCGTCGGCGGCGTCGATCGCGTCGATGCACTGCCAGTACAGCCCTTCCTCGTCGGTGGCGCAGGCCACTCCGACGAGGGCGATGCCCACCTCCCCCAGCAGCACGCCCAACGCGAGTAACGCGCCGTGCGGGTCGGCGACCCCGGACAGCTGCGCCGCGCGCGCCACGGTCCGCCGCGCCGGGTGGTCCGGTCCGGGGACGCCGCGCCCGCCGATCTCACCCAGCCCGCGCGCATCGCCCTTCAGCTCCTGCGGCCCGAAGAGGGCCAGGTGGTCGCCGATCGCCTGGGCGAGACTCTGCGCCTGCCAGACGGACGCCATGACGTCCGGCACCCCCCGACTCTCCGCGAGGTCACTCCGGCTGAGGGAGATGAGCCGCTCCGCATCCATGTACGCCGCCCCCGTTCGTACGACTTTCCGCTCACTGACTCACTACCCAGAGTGAGGCCATCCGAGCCGAAACACCAGGGGAATTCGGAAATCTGTGGACACGAAGCTCAGTTTGAATAAGTCGATCACTCCGAAGAGTGACGATCTGCTCTCGCGGACCGGCCCGGCGGGCGCCCCACGGGGAAGCGCCGCTCGTTCCTGTCGATCTTGTCGGAGAGCGCCGCCAGCGGGTCGACGCCGAGCACTCCGCAGAACTGGAGCAGGTAGGCCAGCACGTCGGCGACCTCGTCGGCCACGCGGTGGGCGGTCTCGGGGTCGTCCATGACCCGGGCGGCCTCCTCCGGCGTCAACCACTGGAAGATCTCCAGAAGTTCGGCCGCCTCGACGCTCAGCGCCGCCGCCAGGTTCTTCGGGGTGTGGTAGGGCTGCCACTCGCGCGAGGCCGCGAACTCGGCCAGCCTGCGCTGCAGTCCCGCTACGTCCAGTTCCGTCACGGCGTCAGGTCTACCACCGTCGCTCCGGGGCACGCGCGGGCGGCCCCCGCACCGGTCTCCCCCACCGCGCCGATGAGCCGCATGTGTCCGTCGGCGCAGATGGCGGCGGCCAGCGCGGTCAGCTCGTGGGCCTGCCGGGCGTCGAGTCCCCGGTCGAAGCCGTCGGCGAGGACCGTGAGCGCCTGCATCGGTCCCGGCACCTCGGCCGGCTGGTCCACGGCGAGGACACCCGGCCCCGTCAACAGCACCAGGCCCAGCGCCAGGTAGCGCAGTTCACCGTCCCCGAGCCGGTCAAGCGGCGTACCGACCGGCCGGCCGCCGCTCCCTCCCGCTCCCCCGCCCGCGCCCCGCCCCGGGCCGGGGCCGCCGTCGCCCGCCGCGCCCCGCACCAGCAGCGCGCGTACCGTCCCGTCGGGCAGCACCTCGGCGTCCACGCCCCGGACCGGGCCCGCGCACCCGGCCCGCGCCAGCGCCACCAGCCGCGCGTGGCGGCGGGCGCAGTCGGCGCGGGTGCGGTGGAGCACCTCGGCGAGGTTGTCGCAGCCGCGCCGCAGCCGCCCCTCGACCGGCGCCACGGGGGCGCGCATGAACGAGGGGCGCGGGTCGCAGGGGAAGACCGACCGCAGCGCCATCAGCGTCTGTTCGGCCGCCGCCAGCACGCGCAACTGGCCATCGTCCTTTCCCGCCACGCGCAGCGGCAGCAGCGCGGTGGCCAGCCGGTCGTCGGGCAGCGGCGCGCGGGTCGCCGGGGCGGGCCCCGCCGTGTACCACTCGGCGTGCACCGAGCGGCGCCCCGGGTCGCGCAGCGCCGTGGCCAGCAGGGTCCGCCCGTCACCGCCCGTCAGCCGCTCGCCCACCACGCGCAGCCGCGGCTCGGCCTGGACGGCGAGGTCGAGCCGCACGGGCCCGGCCGGCCCGTCGGTGGTGCAGCCGATCCGGAAGCCGCGGCGCCCCTGCGCGTCCGCGGGGGCGCCCTCGGGCACGCAGCCCGGGGCGTCCGGGAAGACCGTGTCCAGCGCGGCGCCCGCGCCGAGCCCCGCCAGCGCCTCGTACGCCTGGAGCGCACCGGACTTGCCGCTCCCGCTCGGACCGGCGAACAGCGTCAGCGGGCCGATCGGGTACACCGCGCCCCGGTGCGACCGGAAGGCGGAGAGCCTCAGTTCGGTGACGACCGGGCGCACGGGACGGACGGCGGGCACGGCACCGTCCGGGCGGCGCGCCCCGGGTGACGGGCGGGTGGGACGGGCGGCGCGCACGGGGTGCCGGGCGTCGCGCGCGGCGTCCCCGGTGGCGTGGTCGCGCGTCGTGGTGGAGTCCATGGTCGGCCACCGTACGAGGGCGTGCCGAGGGCGTCCCGAGGGGAACCGTTCCGCCCGAACAGGCTTCCTACGAACGAGCTACGCGTGCGGGACGGCCGCGGCGGCCGCGCCCTCGACCTCCGTCCCCGCCGGGGCGAGGAGGAAGACGTTCCGGTCGACCCGGTGCATGGCGCTGCCGAGGCCGAAGACGACGCCGCTGCTGAAGTCCAGGATCCGCTTGGCGACGTCGGTCTCGGCACTGGTGAGGTCCAGCAGCACCGGGATCTGCGCGACGAGGTACTCGGCGACCTCCCGCGCGTCCGCGAAGACCTGGACGCGCAGCACCACCATGCGGCGCTGCGCGCCGGCCTCGGAGTCCTCGGGGAACGTGCGGTGGTCGACCCTCGACGGCCATTCGTCACGCCCCCGCAGCGGGACGACCTGCGCCAGGCCCTCCCACTGTTCGTCGGTGACGTCGTACCTCTCGTACCTACTCATGGGCCCATCCTCGCCTCCCTCACCCGTTCGGCCCAACTGCGACACGGCGCGTGTACGGCGTGTCGCCATACCGGTTCGGCGACGGACGCCGCCGGGGCGTGCTCCTGCCGCGCGCGGACGGCGTGCCTACGATGGGAAGGAACCAGAAGGAACCAGAAGGAACCGGCAAGAAGCAGAAGAAAGCGGAAATACGCGCTCCGGTGGCACCCCCGACAGAACGGGCGGGAGGGCGGCATGCGGTTCACGGACCGTGCGGACGCCGGCCGGCGGCTGGCCGCCGCCGTGGCGGCGGCGGACCCGCGCGACCCCGTCGTCCTCGGACTGCCGCGCGGCGGCGTTCCCGTCGCCCACCGGGTCGCCGAGGCGCTCGCCGCCCCCCTGGACGTCCTCGTGGTGCGCAAGCTGGGTGTGCCGTCCCGGCCGGAGCTGGGCTTCGGCGCGATCGGTGAGGACGGCGTGCGGATCCTCAACGACGCCGTCGTACGGGCCGCGGCGGTCGGCGAGCACGACCGGACGCGGGTGGAGGAGGCCGAGCGGGCGGTACTGGAGGCGCGGCTGCGGCGGTACCGGCGCGACCGCGGCGGGGTGCCGCTCCGAGGGCGCACCGCCGTACTGGTCGACGACGGGGTGGCGACGGGATCGACCGCCCTGGCGGCCTGCCGGGTCGCCCGGGCGCACGGTGCGGCCCGCGTGGTGGTCGCCGTGCCGGTGGCCCCGCGCGAGGCGGTGGCGCTGCTGCGGCGGGAGGCGGACGAGGTGGTGTGCCTGGCGTCGCCGGACGGGTTCGGCTCGGTGGGCCAGTGGTACGACGACTTCACCCAGACGAGTGACGAGGAGGTCGCCGAGCTGCTCGCGCTCCACGGCCCGCCCACGCCGGAGACCGGCAACGGAACCGGAAACGGAACCGTAAGCGGAAGCCCGGGCGAGGGGGGAAGCGGACGCGCGAGCGGGGTCCGGGGCGAAGGCGCCGCACACGGGGAGGGCGTGGCGGGCCCGGCGGTGGCCGATGGGCCCGTCGAGGTCGTGGCCGACGGCGTGCGCCTCGCAGGTGACCTGGTGCTGCCCGACCGGGCCCCGGGGGTCGTGGTCTTCGCGCACGGCAGCGGCAGCGGACGGCTCAGCCCGCGCAACCGCGCCGTCGCGCGGGCGCTCCAGCGGCAGGGCCTGGGCACGCTGCTGTTCGACCTGCTCACCGAGACCGAGGGTGAGGACCGCGAGCGGGTCTTCGACATCCCGCTGCTGGCCCGGCGGCTGGCCCGGGCGACGGCCTGGCTGCGCCGCGCCCAGGCACCGCCGGTCTGCTACTTCGGAGCCAGCACCGGCGCGGCGGCCGCGCTGACCGCCGCCGCGGAGCCGGACGCGGACGTGGCGGCCATCGTCAGCCGCGGCGGCCGGCCGGACCTCGCCGGAGCCCGGCTCGACGACGTGCGCGCGCCGGTGCTGCTGATCGTGGGCGGGGCCGACGCGTCGGTGCTGCCGCTGAACCGGCGGGCCGCCGGGCGGTTGCGCTGCGAGCACGCGGTGGAGGTGGTGCCGGGCGCGACGCACCTGTTCGAGGAGCCCGGGGCCATGGAGCAGGTCGAACAGCTGGCCGCCGCCTGGTTCCTGGGCCACCTTCCGCGGCCCGGGCCCGCACGTGCGGGATGAGAGGCGGAGGAGGCATGTCCGGCCCTCTTGCACCAGCCCCGGGAGGGCCCACAGTGGAAGGGAAGGCGACGCCGGAAGGCACCTTCCGGCGGTGACAGCCTGGGAGGCCGTCATGACGATGCACGCGCCGGCGCGGGACGCCCCCGGGCCCGCCGCCCGCGCCGAGGTTCCGGGCCCGGGCGGGGAGCCGCCGCCGGGAGCCGGGACCGTACCGCTGCTCGACCGGCGGGTCGGGGACGTGATGCGCACTCCGCTCGTCGCGGTCGCGGCCGGGGAGACGCTCCTCGTCTGCTGGGAACTGCTGGAACGGACCGGTGAACGGCACCTGCTCGTGGTCCTGCCCGACGGCCGCTGCGCCGGTGTGCTGGACCGGGCCGAGGTGGCGGCGGTGTGCGCGGCGCCCGCGGTGACGCTGTCGCGGCGGTACGCGGGTGGCCTCGTCCGCGGCCGGCGGTGCGTGGTGCTGCACGAGCGCGACCCGGTGCGCCGCGCGGTGGACGTGATGGACGCCAACGACTGCGACGCGCTGCCCGTGGTGGCGGACGGCGGGACGCTGGCCGGACTGCTCACGGCCGCCGACGTGGTCCGCGCGCTGGCCGGCCGCCGGACCGCCGCGCCGCCCGGCCGGGCCCCGGCGCCACCGGCCCCGTATCCGGTGCTGCCAGGGCTGGCGCCCCGACGTGACACCGGGCGGGTGTCGCCGGTGCCGTGACGGCGGGCCGGGGCGCAGGCGCGCGGGCCGGAAGATGTAGGGGGGCGAAGGAGGTGGCGCGGTGACGAGGACACCAGGACGAGAGCCGGAGCGGACCGGTCCGGTACCGGCGGCCGAGCGGACCGGACGACGGCCCGTGGCCGAATCCGCGGGATCCCCGCCCGCGGCCGAACGTGGCGGACCGGAGGAGCGGCGGACCGGACGCGGCCGCCCCGCGAGTGGCGACCGCCCCACGACGGGCGACCGCCCGGCCGCCGGTGGGCGCGGTGCTGCGGGTGGGCGCGGCGCTGCGGGTGGGCGGCTGCCCGCGCACGGGGCGGAGAGCGGTACGCGGCGGACCGGACGCGCGGCGTCGTGGCGGGAGCGGCCCGTACGGACGATCCGGGTCCGGTCGCTCTTCGGCTGAGGCACTCAGGCACTCATTCACGCGGGCACGGCGATCCCCAAGGCCGGCCGCACGGGCGGCGCAGGACCGGCGACACGGGCGTCCGCAGGACCGGCGATCGACGGCCGGCGGTCGACGGCCGGGCGGTCGGGCGGTCGGCGGTCGGCGGTCGGCGGTCGGCGGTCGGCGGTCGGCGGTCGGCGGTCGGCGGTCAGACCGTGAAGGGGCGTTCCGCGAGGAACGCCTCCGGCGGGTGGCCGGACACATGGAGGTTCGGGCTCTGGTTCGCGGGCATCCGGCGCAGGATCGCCCGGTGGAAGGCGCGGTGGTCGCCGCGGAAGGCGCCCCGGTCCCACACGTCCAGCAGCGTCCCGGTGAAGGCGCCGTTCACCCGGCCGTCCGAGGCGAGCTGGTTGTCCTGACAGGCCGAGATCAGCACCGCGTCGGCCGGGCGCCCGTCACCGGTGCGCAGCTCCCGCTGGAGCCCCTGGAAGAAGTCCTTGTCCCGTTGGTAGATCGCGCCCTGCCGGGCGAGGGGCATGAGCCGGGACGCCGCCTCGATGCCGGCGGGGTCCGCCGTGCCGAACTGGGCGTCCAGGGCCTCGGGTGTCGGCAGCTCCCGTACCTCGATGCCGCTGCCGCTGTGGCAGCAGTCGAGCAGGACCAGGATCCGCACGCCGTCGGCGCACCGGGCGAGTTCGCGGTTGAGCTCGTCGTCCAGGAACTGCCGGTCGTACAGCACCAGCGTCTCGTCCAGCGCGTCCGGCTCGTCGTCGGCGCCCGTCACGTCGGGGACCTGCCCGCCGTGGCCGGAGTACGTCAGGAGCAGCGCGTCGCCGTCGCGGAGCCGGTCCGCGGCGGCGCGCAGTGCGGTGGTGACGTTCTCGACGGTGCCGTCGGCGCCGAGCAGGACCGTGTCGGAGAAGCCGGCGGCACGGGCCAGGGCGGCCATGTCGTGGGCGTCGTTCTCGCAGGCGGCGAGCCGTCCGTCCCAGCCGTCGTAGCGGGCGGGGTCGACGGTGTTGAGGCCGATGTGCAGGGAAAGGCCGGCAGCGGCCATGGGGGCTCCTCGCGCGGGCGGTGGGCGTGGTCGTCCGCATCCCTTCCGTACGCGGCGGCCGGGCGAACCGCGGGTGCGGCGGCCGGGCCGGAAATCCCCCTGAACGGCCCGCCCAGGGGGTGCCCGCCGGATCGGCTCGACGCGGCGGGCGCGCACCTGGCGCCGCGAGCCCGACCTGTCCGGCACGACCCGCCCCATGGGTGCGCTGATGGGGTGGCGTGGGCGGCGGGTCCGTTGCGGGCGGGCCCCCGCGCGGTACTGGTCAGATCATGATCCCATCCGATGATCGGGACGGCCCGGAGGGCCACGGCGGGCAGGAGGGCCACGGCGGGCCGGAGGGCGGGGCCGCGCCGGAGGGCCGGGTCGGGGCGCTCGCCGACCGCACGGGGTACGACGAGGCGTTCCTGGGCCCCGTGGTCCCGCTGCCGCGCCTCGCCGCGGCCGGTGTGGAGACGGTCGTCCTGCCGTACACGCACTTCAGCGTGGTGCTGCGGCCGGACCGGCGGCTCGCGGCGGCCACCGCCGTGTGCGTCGACGGCGCGCGGCTGGTGGAGGACGTGCCGCGCGACGACGTGTGGCGGTACGACCCGCGCGTCGCCGAGGACTGGCAGGCCGGCCCCGAGGTGTACCGGAACAACTCCCTGGACCGGGGCCACCTCGTGCGTCGCCTGGACCCGGTGTGGGGCGCCGTCGCCGTGGCCCACCGCGCCGACGCCGACACGTTCCACTACACGAACGCGGCGCCCCAGGCCGACGTGTTCAACCAGGGCAAGCAGGTCTGGCAGGGGCTGGAGAACCACCTCCTCGACCACGCCGCGCGGCACGACCGCAAGCTCACCGTGCTGACCGGTCCGGTCCTGCACGACGCGGACCCGCCCTACCGGGGCGTACAGGTCCCGCTGCGCTTCTGGAAGGTCGCCGTGTTCGTCCACGAGGGGCGGCTGGCGGCGACGGCGTACGTCCTGGACCAGAGCCCCGACCTGACGCGGGACGCCGACCGGGCGCTGGCCGGGGCCGTGCCGGGCGCCCCGCCGCCGCTGGGCGCCTTCCGGACGTACCAGGTGCCGGTCGCCGACGTGGCGGTGCTCACCGGCCTCGATCTCGGGTCCCTGCCGGGCGCCGACCTGATGCCGGCGGCGCGCTCCCCGGAGGCGCGGTGGCGGCGCCTGGAGGCACCCGACGAGACCGTGATGGACATCTGAGGCGCGGGAGGCCCGATGCGACCCCGGATCGTGTACGTCCACGGCAGCGGCCCCAAGCCGCGTGCCGAACTGCTCAGGGCGCAGTGGGACCGGGCGCTGTTCGGGCGCGACGCGGGGAACGTGTCGCACCTGGCCTACTGGGCTCCGGTACTGCGGCCCGCCACCCTCCCCGACACCGCGTCCGACCCGCTGGAGGGACGGCCCGGAGCGGTCGCCGAAGCCGAGGCGGAAGCGGAAGCAGAAGCGGAAGCAGGGCCGGGCTCCGAAGCGGAGGACGGAGCGGAGTCGAGTGGTGCGGCGGGAGGGCCGGGCGCGGAGGTGCCGGCGCGGCCGGCCCTGGAGGACCCGGCCCACTTCGCGGCCCGCACCGCCGCCGCGGCCGCCGCGCGGACGGCCCGCACCAGGTCCGCCGGCCCGGGCACCGGCACCGGCTCCGGTGCCGCGCCGGCCGGCGCCGCCGGTGGGGCGCCGCTCGGCGCGTGGCTGCACGGCATGACGTACCTCGCGGAGGCGCTCGCCCTCGCCGAGGAACCGCGCCCCGGACGGGGCGCCGAGCCCCTGCCGCGGGCCCTGCCGCTCCCCCGGCCCGCCCGCACGGCACTGTTCCGGCAGCTGGTCCGGCACTCCTTCGAGGACGTGTACACGTACTTCTTCGGCGGCGTGGGGCCGGCGGTGCGGCAGGTCGTGGCGGACGCGCTGGCCGCCGCCGCCGACGCCCGCGACCGGGACGGCGGCGGCCCGCTCGTGGTGGTCGGCCACAGCCTGGGCAGCATCGTGGCGTACGAGGTGCTGGCGTCGCGGGACATCCCCGTCGACCTGTTCGTGACGCTCGGCTCGCCCCTCGCGATCCGTGAGGTGCAGGACCTGCTGGCGGTGCCGCCCGCCGTGCCACCGGGCACGCGGCTGTGGCTGAACGCCTCCGACGCCCGCGACCTCGTGGCGCTGGACCACACACTGCGGCCCGAGTACGGACCGCCCGGCCGGGTCACCGACCTGCTGGTCGTCAACGGCAGCGAGAACCACCACGGCGTGTGCGAGTACCTCGCCGACCCGCTGGTGCGGGAGCCGATCCGCCGGGTCCTCGACCGAATTGCATGACCCCCACCCCGGTGTGACCATGGCGGAAGGGGGCCGGAGGGAGGCGTGGCGGACGGGAGGGCGACCGGCGGGCGGCGAGATGTGGCAGGTGCTGAATGCCGTTGGAGACCCCCGAGTGGGACGAGGTCACCGAGTGGGCGCGTGAGTACCTCCTCGACTCGACCGACCCGCACGCGCAGCTCCGCCGGGCCGGTTTCCCGGCCGACTTCGTCGCGGACCTGCCCCTCACCTCCGTCAGTTCGCACAACGCCCGCGCCCTGGTGTACGCCTCGCGCAGGTCGATCGCCGGGCAGGTGCGGCTCCTGCGGGCACTGGTCCTCGACGACCGGCTGCGCAACCTGCCGGACGTGACGGTGGCCGAGGGGTTCCTCGCGCAGCTGGAACGGGACGCCGCCGCGCACGACGCGCAGGACGTCTTCCGCACCTGCGTGCTGCGCGGTGGCAGCGAGGTGTTCCTCGACCGCGACGACCTGCGGGAGACGCTGCGGGCGTTCGTCGCGGACGCCCACAAGTCGGTGCTCCTCGTCGACGGCGAGCCCGACAGCGGCCGCTCGTACACGTACTCCCTCATCCGGCACCTCGCGCAGCACCGCGGTTTCCGCCCGGCCCGCATCATGCTGGAGCCGACGACGACCGCCACCAAGGTGGTGCGGCGCCTCGCCGCGTTCGTCGCCGACCCGCGCGCCGGGGTCGCGCCGCCCGTCCCGACCGGGCTCGACGACCTGCTGCCCGCGCTCGACGAGGCGGTGCACTGGGTGGTGTGCCAGGCGACCGGCGCGGAGGACCTGTTCTGGTTCGTGCTGGACGACTGCGACCGGCTCGATCCGGGCTCCGACGTGTGGGACCTCATCGGGCAGCTCGCCCTCGCCATCTACGAGCACGAGCCGGTACGGCGCGAACAGGCGCCCCGCCTGGTCCTCCTCGGCTACGGCCCCGCCATGCGCCAGCTCCCGCACGACCTGCGGCACAGCCTGTGCTGGGACCGGGCCCGGCCCGCCGGACCGGTCGACGTGCGGGCCTTCTTCGACCGGTACCTGCGCGAGCAGCCGCCGCCCTCGCTGGCCGCCCTCGCCGCCGGGGAGCGGGACGCCGCCCTGGCCGCGCTGGTCGACGTCGCCGTGGAGGAGGTCCTCGCGGCGGCGGCCGGCGGGGCGGGCGAGAGCTACATGCGCCGGCTCGGTACCGCGGTGGAGGGAGCGGTCCGTGTCTGCCGGTCCCTCTGACGGCTCCGGCCGGTCGGTGTCCACCGGCGCCGCCGGCCCGTGGGCCCCGGGCCACAACGGCTCCGGGCCGGCACCAGCGGGCCCCGGGCCCACCGGACTCCGACCGGACCCCGACCCCGAGGCCGCCGGCCACCGTCCCGCCACCGGTTCGGCGTCCGCCGGTCCCCGTACGGCCGCCGGCCCGCGTCCGGACCCCGGTGCCGCCGCCGCGCTGAGCGAGCTGTTCCGCTCGCGGCTGCGGGAGGAGCTGCGCCCCGCGACCGGCTCCCCGGACGCCGTGCCGGACGCCCGGCTCGGCTACCGCCGGGCGGCCTGCCTGCTCACCTCGTTCGACCCGAGGCGGCTGCGGCTGCCGGACGAGCGCGAACCGACCGGGCGGGCCCTGACGGAACTGACCGCGGACTGCACCGCGACCGGCGTGGCCGACCGCCCCGAGTGGTCGCTGAAGCCGCAGGTGAGGGAGGAGGCGCTGCGCTCGCTCGCCGGGCCCGCCGAGGCGCTGCGCGTGCTGGAGGAGAACCTCGACGCCGCCGACGCCGCGTCCGGGGAGCCCGGGCCCGAGGCGGTCTGCCGGGACGTGCTGCGCGGGCGGGCGCCGCGCACGGCCGGGGTGGGGCCGGACGAACTCGCCGACGTCCTCCAGGCCGTGCTGTGGCTGTCGCTCGTGCCGGGCGTCACGGGGCTGCCGGATCCGCACGTCATCCGGCGGGAACTGGAGCTCGCCCGGCTCCTCCAGCCTCTGGAGCGCCTGGCGGGCGTGCCGTTCGTCGGACGGACGGCGGAGCTGGAGGAGCTGCGCCGGTACGTGCACGAGCCCATCGGCGGGCCGGGCGGCGAGCCGTCCGTACCGCCGCCGCTGGTGGTGCACGGGCCGGGCGGCACCGGCAAGAGCACGCTGCTCGCCCGGTTCCTGATGGACGGCCTGCGCGGTGGGGCGGCCGAGGGCGGCGCGGGCGGCGGGGTGCAAAAGTTTTCCTTCCCGTTCGCGTACGTGGACTTCGAGCGGCCGACGCTGTCGGTGCACGAGCCGGTGACGCTGGTCGGGGAGATGGCCCGCCAGCTCGGCGTGCAGTACCCGGCGCACCGGGCGGCCCTGGACGCGATCGCCGACGAGTGCCAGGAGGCGGCGCGCGGGCAGCGGGTGGACGAGGAGCGGGTCGTCGAGCTGAACCGGCTGGCGGCCACCCGGGCCGGGGCGGGCCGCCGCTCGTCGCAGCAGTTCATGGTGACGGCGAGCGAGCGGGAGAGCGGGCTGTCCCGCCGCGTCGGGGAGGTGCTGCGGCGGGCGGTGGCGCCCGGCGACCCGCCGTTCGTGCTGGTCATCGAGTCCTTCGAGGAGGCCCAGTACCGGGGGTCGCCGGCGCTGGGCCGGATGTGGGCGGTGTTCCTCGCGCTGTACGGGGCCTACCCGCGGGTGCGGGCCGTCGTCTCGGGCCGGGCGCCCGTGCCGCACCCGGCCGCCGGGGCGCGGCCGCGGGAGATCGAGCTGGGCGACCTCGACCCGGCGGCGTCCGTGGACCTGCTCCTGGCGTGCGGGGTCCGCGACCCGGAGCTGGCGCGGGTCCTCGCCGAGCGGGTGGGCGGGCACCCGCTCAGCCTGCGGCTCGCGGCGCGGGCCGCCGCGCTGGCGGGTGGCGACGCCGCGGGCGCGCGGGAGTTGGTCGGCAGCCTGCCGGCGCGGCGGCGGGACTTCTTCCGCCGCGTCGACCGACTGCTGGTGCAGGGCGTCCTGTACGAGCGGGTCCTCCAGCACGTCCCCGACGCCGACGTACGGCGCCTGGCCCGCGGGGCGCTCGTGCTGCGGCTCGTCACGCCGGAGGTCGTCCAGGAGGTGCTGGCCGGGCCGTGCGGGGTCGAGGTCGCCGGACCGCAGGAGGCGCGGCGCCTGTTCGCGGCCCTGTCCCGCCTGGACCTGGTGGAGCCGGCGGGCCCGGCGGCGCTGCGGGTGCGGTCGGACGTACGGGCGATCATGCTGCGGCTGGCCGCGGGCGACCCGGCGTCCGTCGCGCGGGACGTGGAGCGGCGGGCCGTGGCCCACTACGCCGGGCGGGAGGGGCTGGAGGCGCGGGCCGAGGAGATCTACCACCGGCTACGGCTCGACGAGGACCCGCGCACCGTGGAGGAGCGGTGGCTCCCGGGCGTCGAGCGGCTGTTGGAGGGGGCGCAGGACGAGCTGGGTCCGCGCGCGGCGGCGCTGCTCGGGGCGCACCGGGACCGCGGTGGGGCGTCGGAGCTGGTGATGGCCGAGGCGGACCAGGAGGACTGGGAGCGGATCGCCGCCCGCGAGGTGGGGGACCTGCTGTCGCAGGGGTTCACCGACGCGGCGCTGGCGCGGCTGGCCGAGCGCCGCCCGTGGACGCCGTGCAGCGCCCTGCACCCGTTGCTCGCCGAAGCCCTGGGCGCGGCGGGGCGGCGTGCCGAGGCGCGGCGGGCGGCGTCCGACGCGGCCGACGCGGCGCACGGGGCGGGCTGCCCGGAGCGGGAACTGGAGCTGCTGCTGCTGTCGGCGCGGCTCGCCGAGCGGGACGGCGACATCGACAGCGCCGACCGGGAGCTGCGGCTCGCGGAGGACGTGGCGATCGGGCTCGGCCACGACCTGGAGGCCGTGGGCACCCTGCTCGCCCGGGCCCGGCTCGCCGACGCGGCGGACCTGCCGGACCGGGACGCGGACGCGCGGCTGGCGCGGCGGCTGCGCCAGGTGCCGGACGAGGTGCTGGCCCACCAGCCGACGCTCGTGCGGGAGGCGGCGTCCCAGGTGTACGCGCTGGACGAGCGGGCCCTGCACCACGCCCTGGAGCTGGTGGGGCTGCCGGAGGGCGACGAGGTGGTGCGGGTGCTCGGTGAGGGGCTGCGGCGCGCGGTCCGGCGCGACCCGGGGCTGCTGCCCGCGCTGATGGGGGTGCTGCGGACGGCGGCGGGCGCGCCGCAAGCCCCCCGGGCCACGGGCCCGGCGCGCGCGTCCGCGCCCCCGTCCACCCCCACCGCGGGTACGGCCTCCGGTGGTCCGCCGCCGCCACCGCCACCCCCACCGGCGTCGCCGTCGCCGTCGCCGATGGACGTCACCGGCATCCTCCGGCTCGTACGGGAGCGCGGCGCGCTGGACGAACTGGCACGGCGGCTGCTGGTGCTGCGCGACGAGGGCGGCGAGATCGCGGCCGCTGTCGCCGCCGCCCTGCGGGTCGGGGCCGAGGGAGGTGGAGGAGCGTGACCGCTTACCTGTCACCGGAAGAGCTGCTCGCCCTGCGGGACGCGGCCGTGGACGCCGGGCTCGCCGACCCATCGGTGCGGCCCCTGCTCTTCCAGGGGATCATGCCCCGCTACCGGAGCACCCTGCCGCTGCTGGCCGCGCCGGGGCTCCAGGTCCAGTCCGACCTGGCGGAGATGAACCGCGTCGAGCGGCTCGTGGACGGTTCGGTGCCGCTGGAGACGTGGCTGCGCAACGCGGTCGCGCAGAGCACGGCGGCGGCGCCGGTCGCCGTGTTCCAACGGGCCCTGGACGACGTGGCGCGCGGGGCGAACGGCGAGCCGGACGTCCTGGCGGGCCGACCCGTGCCGGAGATCAAGGAGGAGATCGTCCACCGGGACGACACCGTGCCGTTCGGGTTCCTGCGCGGTGGCGACGCGGCGGGCGCGGCGGTGGCCCGGCTCAAGGTACCGCCGTACGAGGGGGGCCGGCCGCTCCAGCCGAACGGCTTCCCCCACGCGGGCACGGGCTGGCTGGTCGCGCCGGACCTGATGGTCACCAACCACCATGTCGTCAACGCCCGGTCGGCGACGGGCGGCGCCCGCGTCGTGGCCGGCCCCGACGACCTGCTGGCGCAGGCGCGCCACACCCGGGCGAGGTTCGACTACGAGAGCGAGGACACGGAGACGGCGGAGATCGCCGTACGGGAGCTGGTCGCCGCCGACGCCGAGCTTGACTACGCGGTGCTGCGGCTGGCGGAGGCCCCGGGGCGGCCCCTGCTGCGGCTCGCGGGGCGGACGCTGCGGGTCGCGGCGGGCGAGGTCGTGGCCGTCAATATCATCCAGCACCCGGGCGGCGCGCCGAAGCGGGTCGCGCTCCGCAACAACCTCGTGTTCGACGCGGACGACCGGGACCTGCGCTACTTCACGGACACGCGCGGCGGTTCGTCCGGTTCCCCGGTGCTGACGGACGACTGGCTGGTGGTGGCACTGCACCGGGGGACGCGTCGTGTGGAGGACGTCCACTTCCAGGGCCGGGACACCGCGTTCGTCAACGTCGGCACGCAGATGACGGCCGTCATGGCCCACCTCGCGGGACACGCCCCGACGGTGCACGCCGAGATCGGCGCGGCCCAGCAGGGCTGAGGCCGCGCACCGCGGCAGGAGACCGCGGGGAGAAACGGAACCCGGGCGGGAGACGGAGCGAGCCGCGAGGGCGGCAGGGGGAGGGGACCCAGGAGGACGGGCCCCGAGAGGAGGAGCCCGGAGAGGAGGGGTTCGCAGATCGGAGAGGAGGGGGCGGGAGACGAGAGGAGAGTGACATGGGCAGCCGTAGCGGGTCACCGGTCGCGGCCGGGCCGGGACAGATCTTCGCCGACCCGGGCGCCGTGGCGGAACGGGTGCGGCGGCGACTGGCGCAGGAGGTGCCGGAGTCGGCGTACGAGCCGACGGCGGACGAGGCGCCAGGCGAGCACGTCGCCCGGTTCGCCGAGCGGGAGCGGGAGCGCGTGCTGGAGGCGGGGGCGCGGGGGCTGGAGAAGCTCGCCACGGGACGGGACGACGAGATCGGCGACGACGAGTCGTTCGGCATGGAGGCGATCGTCCTGCTGGAGGGCCGTCCGGCGATCCTCGTGCAGGGCGCGGACTTCCCGCCGCAGGAGGGCGACTGGGCGGTGCTGAACGGCCATCGGACGGCCATCCGCACGTCGCTGTCGCGCGTGGGCCGGGTCGACGTCTCCGGGCACGTCAGCCTCGACTGGGTGGGCACGGCGTTCTTCGTCGGGCCCGACGTCGTCATGACCAACCGGCACGTCGCCCTGGAGTTCACCGCGGCCGGCGACCGGCGGGACGCGTGGACGTTCCGGCCGGGCCTGGGCGCGGCGCTGGACCTGACCCGGGAGTACGGTGCGCTGCCGGGCGCCGGCGGACCGGCGTACACGGTGACGGACGTCGTGGGCGTCCACCAGGACGTCGACCTGGCGCTGCTGCGGGTGGAGCCGGGGCCGGGCGGTGCGCCGCTGCCGGCGCCGCTGGCCGTCGCGGCGGACGCCCCCGCCGACCTGCCGGGCCGCCCGGTGTACGTGGTGGGCCACCCGGCGTGGGACGGGCGGCGCAACGAACCGGAGTCGATGCGGCGGATCTTCATGGACGTCTACAACGTGAAGCGGCTCCAGCCGGGCACGGCCAACGAGCTGGTGGCGGAGCGGAACGTGCTGACGCACGACTGCTCGACCCTGGGCGGCAACAGCGGCTCGCCCGTGTTCGACCTGGCCGACCACCGCGTCCTGGGCCTGCACTTCGGCGGCCGGTACGGGTTCGGCAACTACGCGGTACCGCTGTGGTCGATGCTCGACGACCCCCTGGTGCGGCAGGCGGGCCTCAACTACGTGTGAACGTCCCGCCCGGGCCGGGCACCGGGGCCGGGGGTGGACGCACCGCGCCCCGGAGCCGGGCGGCTCCGGGGCGCGGCGGGGAGGGCGGCCGGCCGGTTCAGCGGCCCGCGCCGCCGGTCCCGGCCCTGCGGCGGCGGGCCACGGTGGCGCCGGCCGCGGCGACGCAGGCCACCGCGGCGGCGGTCGCGGCCATCGCCGTACCGGACCCGCCGGATCCACCGGGCCCGGCGGAGTCACCGGCCCCGTCCGTGTCGGACGCGGTGGTGCTCGTCGCGGCCGTGCCGGAGGCGGCCGTGCCGGAGGCCGGGGTTCCGGGTACGGCCCGCTCCCCGCCCGCCACGGGGGCCACCGCGGCCGTGCCGGCGGCCGGCGCCGCCGGGGAAGCGGGTGCCGCCGGGGAGGCCGGGGTGCCCGCGGGCACGGTGACCTCCCGCTGGGCACGGCCCAGCCCCGGGTGCCCCACCTCGACGGTGACCTTCCAGCGGCCCGGCGGCAGCGCCTCGACCGTCGTGTACCCGGTCGGCGTACCGACGGCCCGGACGAGCCGCCACGGGCCGAGCGCGGTCCGGCCGTCGCCGCTGACGGCGTTGACCGTCGCGGCCACCCGCTCGTCGACGGGGTCGCCGTCGCCCGCCCAGGTGACGTCCGCGGTGACGCGCCCGGAGGACTGCCCGGTGACGTCGACCTCCAGGGCGCCGCCGTGCGCGAGGGCGGTGCCCGTGCCGGTCAGCCACAGGGCGGCCCCGGCCAGCGCGGTGACCGCGGCGGTACGGCGGGTGCGCGGGGTACGGGTGCGGGTCACGGCTGCTGCACCGTCCACACCTGGGCGGCGGCGCCCGACGCGTGCTGCAGCTCGATCAGCCAGGAGCCGTAGTACGGGCGGTTGCTGACGCCCAGGACGTACCGGCTGTCGCCCGCGGTCACGGTGACTCCGCTGCCGCTGCGGGTGATCCGCCACTGCTGGGACGCGACCGCGCGGCAGGGCTGCTGCGCCACCCAGGTCCCGGCCGAGGCCGTGCCGCCGAGTTGGAGGCACTTGCCGGAGACGGCCGAGCGGATCCGGGTGTACCCGGCGCCCGCGTCGTCGAAGAACCACTGCTGCTGGGCGTAGCCGTTGCGGGGCGAGCCGACGAGGACGGTGCCGTCGGCGGTGCGGCCGCCCCAGATCTCGGCGGCGTTGCCCGTGGCGCCGTTGGCGAGGACGTAGCGGGTGCCCGGCGTCGGGGTGGTGCCCCCGCCGCCGGCGGTGCGGAACGACGCGGCCCTGCCGGGGGCGGTGTCGCGGCCGGAGGCGTCACGCACGGAGACGGCGACCGTGTGTGCGCTGTTCGGCTTCAGGTTGTACAGGCGGGCGCTGGTCGTGTCGACCCAGCCGACGGGCCGGCCGTCGAGGTGCACCTGGTACCAGGCGGCGCCGGCGACCGCGCGCCAGCTGACGACGGCGGAGTCCTGCGCGATCTGGCCTACGGTGACGTCCGGGCCGGTCGTACCGCCCGTGCCGCCGGTCGGGGACGGCGTGGGGCTCGGGGTCGGGGTCGGGTGGGGTGTCGGGCCGGGGCCGTTGCCCTTGTGGCCCATGAGGAACTGGTTGTCGGCGATGTTCCAGTGGGTGGCCAGGTAGCTGCCGGGCTTGGGACTGGTGTGGAAGTAGTCGTCGTGGTTGCAGTCGAGCCGGTTCTCGTACGCCCGGTCGCCGCACACGGTGCGCATCTTCGGGTAGTACGGGGTGTCCGAGTAGCACATGACGTCCCACTCGTCGGTGCAGTGGGCGCCGCGGCTGGTGTTGGGCGCGCTGTTGTTCACCGCGCCGAGGTTGTGGCCCAGTTCGTGGGCGGCGGTGTGACCGCCCCAGCAGCCCGAGTCCGTACGGCCGTAGGACGGGCCGAAGTTGCTCAGGTTGCTCTGGCCGGGGCGCTCGTCCCCGGCGAAGGTGCCGATGCCGCAGTAGACCTGCGAGTCCGCGAAAATCATGTACTTGCGGTCGCGGCGGTCGAGTCCCTTGGCGGCCAGCGCGCGGTTGGTGGCGCTGAACTCGGCGAGGGCGGAGGCCGGTACCTCGATGTTGAGGACGGTGGGGGTGCAGTCGGCTGCCGTCACGTAGCGGATGTGACGGACGCCGCCGGTGTCCCGGGCGCTCTCGGAGTAGATGAGGTCGGCGTCGGCGGCCCACTTGCGGAAGGACGGCAGGTACTGGGCGTACCGGTCCTGGCCGGGGGCGTGGACGTAGACGACCTGGACGCGGTTGCCCGTGGCACCGTCCCCGTCGCACTGGACGGTCTGCCCGGCGGGCCCCTGTGCCGCGGTGCGGCCTCCGGCGGAGGAAGGGGTGGCGGCGGGCGGCTGCGGGTCCGCCTTGCGCGGCAGCGCGGCGGCGTCCAGGGCCGGAGTGGTCACGGCCTTCTCACCGGCCGGAGCCCCGTCCGGGCCCTCGGCGCGGGCCGGGTCCTCGGCGGGGGCGGCGGCCTTCACCGCCGGCGGGGTGTCCTTCTTGATGTCGACACCGGGCGGCGGGGCGTCGGGGCCGTGCGTGCAGTGGCCGCTCGCGGTGCGGTAGACACCCTCGCAGGTGTCGTCCTTCGGGGCGGGCTTGAGCCCCTTGTAGACGAGGCCCTTGGCGGGCTCGTCCTTCGGCACCTCGGTGATCGGCTCCGGCTCCTCGTCGCGGGTCGGCTCGGCGGCCGGCTCGGGAGCGGCGCTCGGGGAGGCCGCCGCGGGCGCCGCGAGCGCCGGTGCGGCGGCGCCGCCACCACCCGCCGGCGTGCCGTCGGGCGCGTACACCCCCTGGTACGCGACGGCTCCGGCGGTGGCCATGAGGGCGACGGCGGCGGTCACGAATATGAGGCGGCGTGGCTTTCGGGCTGGGGTCTTCTTCATTCTTCGACGTCCGGACACGTTCGTGCACCTTTCCTTGGTCCCTGGTCAGAGGACGGTGCGCGGAAGCCTGCCAGAGGAGAATTCCGGCAAACGAGACCAGCGGAACGAGTCCATTCCGTGACCGGGACGCAGGAAATGACGAACCCTCAAAGGCCGCGCCACACAAGGCAGTTACGCGCGTCACCCACGAGTGGTTGAGCCCTGAACAAGAAGGTCGTTACTCAATCGAGATAGAGGCTGCCGCTATTTGAATACGCGTCAGCGGAATGGGTCACTCCGCCGGCGAGCGGCGATTACGGGCCGTGCAGGAACTCCGGGTATTGGTTCAGACCTTCGGACCTTCGGACCTTCCGACCTTCCGAGACCCTCAGACCTTCAGTCCGAAAAGCTCGGCGGCGTTGCGCCACAGGACGCGCTCGAGTTCGTCCGGCGCGAAGTGCGCGTCACGGATCACGCCGAGGGAGACGCACGGGTCGATGAGCGTCGAGTCCGTACCGAAGAGGATGCGTTCCACGGGCACGCCGGTCTCCCTGGCGTACGCGATGCGGCCCGCGTCGGTGGCGGTGCGGCAGTGCTCCAGGTACAGCCGGTCGCAGGCCGCCGCCGCCCGCGCGGCCTCACGCCAGGCGTCACCGCCGGCGTGGCCCACGATGACGCGCAGGCCCGGCCGGGCCTCCACCAGCTCCGGCAGGAGGGTCACCTCACTGCCCCACGTGTGCAGCAGCAGCGGTACGCCCGCCTCGGCGACCAGGTCGAACGCGGCGGCCATCTCCGGCGACCCGGGCAGCCGGCCCGGATAGTGCGTGTGGATCTTCACTCCCACGAAACGCCCGGTGTCGAGGCAGCGCCGCAGGTCGGCGGCGCTCTCGTCGATGCGGTTGGGATTGACGACGGCGTAACCGTGGAGCCGCGGCCGCGTGGCGAGCGCCTTGTACAGGGCGGCGTTGCCCGCGACCGCGTCGTACACCACGGCCTCCGAGGCGGAGACCAGTTGGTGGTCGATGCCGTACCGGTCCATCTGCCGCAGGTTGGCGTCCGCGTCACCGGCCGTCAGGTGGAACTGCCAGCGACCCACGTGGGCGTGGACATCGATGATCGGCATCAGGCGAGCAGCTCCTCGACGTTCCTCGTGGCGATCGCGGCACGGTCGTCGGCGGGGATCCGCGCGTACCGCAGCTTCAGCGTCTGGGGCGAGAGGTCCATGAAGGGCGTCCGGGAGCCGAAGACGAGGTGGCGGGAGCCCACCGACTCCACGACCCGTTCGATCGAGTCGGGCGCGGAGAGCATCCGGGTGGTCGCCCGGAAACCCGGCTCGTCACGGGCCAGGAGGAGGAAGTCGGCGAGCAGGTACGCGTGGAGGTCGAGGAAGACGACGTCGGCGCCGCACCCGGTGAGGGGCGGGCCGAAGCGGCGCGGGTCGCCGTCGTGGAGGAGCGCCATGCCCCGTTCGACGGCGAGGCGCACGACCCTGCGGTACCCGGGGAAGTCCGGCTCGGCGCCCTGGTCGACGGTGAACAGGCGCAGGAACCGCACGCCCGCGGCGCCCAGCTCGTCCAGCCGCGCCTCGGCGGTGAGCGCGTCCCGCAGATCCACGGTGCCCACGGGCCGCAGCTCGGGGCAGTCGGCGAGGTCGCGGACCGTCTCGGCGTTCCCGCCGGCGTCGTCGTAGAGCACGCCGCGCGTGGAGAGGGCGAGCGCCCCGGCGACCGGCGAGGCGGCGAGGTGCGCGCGGACCTCGGCGAGACCGGTGTCGCGGTCGTGGCGCGGCCAGGGCCCGTACAGCACGTCGACGTCCCAGCCGACGTACTCCTCCGACGTGGGCTCCAGCCACGGGTACGCGCCGACCGGCCTCGCGGAAGCGGTGGCGGAGGGGGCGGTGCCGGTCGGCGTCGCGGGGAGGGGGGCGGCCTGCGGCCCTTCGCGTGGGGGCATCGGGGCCGTCCTCTCTCGTCGGGGCCACTTGCGGTCCGGACCGAAACTAGAACGGTGACGCGGCGCCGGTCAATGAGGCGGGGCCCCGGGCGCGTGACGGACGCCCGGCAGCATGCGTACCCGGCGGGTCCGGCGCAAACCCCGTTGCGGTACCACCCGTGCCACCCGCATCGTCGGGACGGACCCCCTCCGTTCGACCACAGCCAAGGAGCACGCCGAGGATGACGCACCCCAGGGTCGCCTACGACAGGGCGGCGGACGCGGCCTACGTGTACCTCACCGACCCCGGCACCCCGACGAAGGCGGCCCACACCCTCGCCTGCGATCCGGTGGGAGTCGACGGCACCGTCAACCTCGACTTCGACGAGGAGGGCCGCCTCGTCGGCGTGGAGGTGCTGGGGGCCGCCTCGACGTTGCCCGCGCGCCTGCTGGAGTCGGCGGAGCGCCTGGACACCCGAGGCGCCTGAGCACCCCGGCCCTCGTCCACATCGACCTCCACGCCCACGTCCACGGCCACGTCCACATCGACGGCCAGTCGATCCTCCTCGGCGGCCCGACCCCGACCTCCGCCACGGCCCGGCCACGACCGCACCCGCCGACCCGGCCGATGCGCTCCGCCCGGCGAGGAAACCGGGCTGCCCCGGCGGGGGCCGGTCGGGTACCGTGCGGGCCATGTCGAGTCCTGAGTCAGCCGAGGTGGGGGCTTTCGGTCACGCCGTCAGCCCCCTTGACCCCTGAGTTCACGGTCCGCCGTCCCGCCGCGCTCCGCGGCCGGACGAGTGCGCCCCTGGGTGCTGACCGCGGTGACGAGATGACCTCTCGTGCTTCTCCTCACCTCGGAGCCACTCGATGCCCTTCCCCCTGTACCTGCTCGCCCTGGCCGTCTTCGCCATGGGCACCTCGGAGTTCATGCTCGCCGGCCTGCTGCCGGACATCGCCTCCGACCTCGACATCACCGTCGGGACGGCGGCCACCCTCACCACGGCGTACGCGATCGGCATGGTCGTCGGCGCCCCGCTCATGGCCGGGCTCGCCCGGAACGTGCCCGGACGCTCCGGCCTGTCGGCGTTCGTCCTCCTCTTCCTCGCCGCCCACGCCGTGGGCGCGGTCACCGGCAGCTTCCCGGTCCTGATCGCGACCCGGGTGGTCGCGGCACTGGCGAACGCCGGGTTCCTCGCCGTGGCGCTGACGACCGCCACCGCGCTGGTCCCCTCGGACAAGAAGGGACGGGCGCTCGCCGTGCTGCTGTCGGGCACCACGGTGGCGACGGTCGCCGGGGTGCCCGGGGGGTCGGCCCTGGGCGCGCTGTTCGGCTGGCGGGCCACCTTCTGGGCGGTCGCCGTTCTCTGCGTGCCCGCGGCCGTCGGCATCCTCGCGGGAACGCCGGCGAGTCGCCCACGGGAGTACGCGGCTGACGGGCCGGCGGCGCTGCGACCCGAGCTCGCGCAGCTCAAGAGGCCGCGGTTGCTCCTGGTGATGCTGGTCGGCGCGCTGGTGAACGCGGCCACCTTCGCCGCTTTCACCTTCCTCGCCCCGGTGGTGACCGACGTGGCCGGGCTGGGCGAGCTGTGGGTGCCCGTCGCGCTGGTGCTCTTCGGCGCCGGTTCCTTCGCCGGGGTCACCGTCGCCGGCCGGTTCTCCGACCGGCGTCCCGGCTCGGTGCTGGTGGTCGGCGGTCCGCTGCTGCTCGTCGGCTGGCCGGCCCTGGCCCTGGCGGCCGACGAGCCGGCCGCCTTCCTCCCCCTCGTGTTCCTCCAGGGCGCGCTGTCGTTCGCCCTCGGCGGCACGCTGATCACCAGGGTCCTGTACGAGGCGTCGGGAGCCCCCACCATGGGCGGCTCCTACGCGACCGCCGCGCTCAACGTCGGCGCCGCCGTCGGACCCCTCGTCGCCGCGACCACCCTCGGTACCCCGCTCGGGCACCACGGGCCCCTCTGGGCGAGCGGGTGCCTCGTCCTGCTCGCGCTCCTCGTCGCCCTCCCCCTGCGCGGGGTGATCACAGCGGGCCGCGACCGGAGGGGGGCGTCGCGGTGACCGCACGATCACCGGCAGGTGCCGGCCGAGGGCGGGCGGGGGCCGGCGGGATCGGCGGTGTCGGCCGCGGTCCGGCGGGCCGGGCGTCGGGGGTGGGGACGGCTAGCGCTCCTCCGGTGCGGGGTCGGTCCGTACGTCGGCGGGCGCGTCGGCGGTCCGCTCCCCCTCCGCCTGGGAGGGGGTGGACCGGGCCACGTCGGGGTGTTCGTCGGTGCCTGGCTCCGGCTCCCGTTCACCCTCCGCCTGGGAAGGGGTCGGGTAGTCCCACGCGTCACTCATGGTGGTGCCTCCGCAGTCCGTGCCCGCCCCGTCCGGGGCGGGAGTGACGGGTACCCGGGAGATCCCGCCACTACCGCACCGCCGCCAGCGGTGCGGTAGTGGCGCCGCAGGCCGGACCGGCCGGGGACCGGGCCTGCGGAGATCCCCGGGCCCGCGGAACGCCCGGGCCGTCGAAGCCGGCGGGCGGCGCCGGGCTCAGCGGGCGCGGCGCTGGGCGGCGATCAGCCGCCGGTACCAGTGGAAGCTGTCCTTCGGGGTGCGGCGCTGGGTGGCGTAGTCGACGTGCACGATGCCGAAGCGCTTGCCGTAGCCCTCCGCCCACTCGAAGTTGTCGAGGAGCGACCACACGTAGTAGCCGCGTACGTCGACACCGTCGGCGAGGGCGGCGGCCACGGCGCGCAGGTGGCCGTCGAGGTACGAGATCCGGTCGGTGTCGTGCACCGTTCCGTCGGGGGACGGCTCGTCGCGCTCGGCCGATCCGTTCTCCGTGACGACGATCGGCGGGAGCGCGTCACCGTAGCGGTCGCGCAGGGAGACCAGCAGCTCGTGCAGGGTGTGCGGGGCGACCGGCCAGCCCATCGCGGTGTGGCGGAGCTCCGGCCGGGGGACGGCGGCGTACCGGTTGTCGTCGGCGGTCCGCAGCTGCGGGTCCGGCTGCCGGTACGGGGCGTCCCGGATGGTGGAGGGCGTGTAGTAGTTCACGCCGAGGAAGTCCAGGGGCTGGGAGATCAGCGCGAGGTCGCCGGGGCGACGGAACGTCTGCCGGGTGATCAGCTCGCCCCAGGTGTCCTCCTCCGACCCGGGGTAGCGGCCCGCCAGCAACGGCTCGGTCCACATGAGGTTGCGCTGGGTCTCCGCGCGCAGGGCGGCGGCGGTGTCGTCCGGGCCGGGGGTCGCGGGGGTCACGTGGTCGGGGTTGAGGGTGATCCCTGCCTCGCGGACGCCGGCGCCGCGCAGGGCGCGCAGGGCGTGACCGTGGCCGATCAGGAGGTGGTGGGCCGCGGCCAGGGCGGGCGTGCCCTCGCGCGTGCCGGGGGCGTGCAGGCCGTTGGCGTGGCCGAGGAAGGCGCTGCACCAGGGTTCGTTGAGCGTGATCCACCGCGGGACGCGGTCGGCGAGGGCCTCGGCGACGTGTGCCGCGTACTCGGCGAAACGCAGGGCGGTGTCGCGGTTCCGCCAGCCCCCGTGGTCCTCCAGGGCCTGCGGCAGGTCCCAGTGGTAGAGGGTCACGGCCGGTTCGACACCGGCCTCCAGCAGCCGGTCGACGAGGCGCGCGTAGAAGTCGAGGCCCGCGCGGTTGACGGGGCCCGTGCCGGAGGGCTGGACGCGCGGCCAGCTGACGGAGAAGCGGTACGAGTCGACCCCCAGCTCCTTGAGCAGGGCGATGTCCTCGGGGTGGCGGTGGTAGTGGTCGCAGGCCACGTCACCGGTGTCGCCGTCGCGGACGCGGCCGGGGAGCCGCGTGAAGGTGTCCCAGACGGAGGTGCCGCGCCCGTCCTCGTGGACGGCGCCCTCGATCTGGTAGGCGGCGGTGGCGGCGCCGAAGACGAAGTGGCGGGGGAACGCGGGGAAGTCGGACAGGTCCGGTGGGGCAGGCGTGTCGGACGTGGCGGACGGGCCGCAGGAGGTGGGGAGGGAGGGGGAAGCGCTCATCGGGGGGTCTCGTCTCGGGGCGGCGGGCGACGGGGCGGAGGCGGTGGGCGGTGGGGCAGCCGGGCGGCGGGGTCGGCCTGACGGGGCACGGCGACGCGACGGCGAGGCGCGCGACCTGATACTTAACCGATTAAGGCCGCCGGTAAAGGGCCTATGCGCGACTGTCGTCGAGTTTTACTAAACGATCACTCAACACCACAGCCCGGCTAGACAACGTTGTCAGCTACCGTGCACAGTGATCCCTCGCGGGACGCCCGGTCCCGCGCTACCCGCGACGAAAGGCTGACGCGATGGTGTACGGGGCTCTGGACATCGGCGGTACGAAGATCGCCGGGGCGCTCGTCGACCCGGACGGCCGCCTGGTGGCCCGCGCGCAGCGGCCGACGCCCGCCCGCGGGTCGACGGAGGCACTGATGGGGGCCGTCACCGCCGTCCTGGACGAGCTGTCCGCGCACCCCGCGTGGACGGCGCTGGACCGTTTCGGGATCGCCAGCGCCGGGCCGGTCGACACGGCCGCCGGGACGGTCAGCCCCGTCAACATCCCCGCCTGGCGCGGATTTCCGCTGGTCGAGCGGGTGCGCGCCCATCCGCGGATGCCGGCGGGCACCGCCGCGCCGGTCCTCGTCGGCGACGCGGTCGCCATGACCGCCGCCGAACACTGGCTGGGGGCCGCGCGGGGCGTCGACAACGCGCTGTGCATGGTGGTGTCGACGGGCGTCGGCGGCGGCATGGTCCTCGGCGGACGGCTGCACACGGGCCCCTCCGGCAACGCCGGGCACATCGGTCACATCTCGGTGGACCTGGACGGCGAACCCTGCCCGTGCGGGGCGCGCGGATGCGTGGAGGGCCTGGCGAGCGGTACGGCCATCGCCGCCCGCGCGCTGGCCGCCGGGTGGACGCCGCCGCCCGGCACCCCGGCCACCGCCGCCGCCGTGGCGGAGGCCGCCCGTGCCGGGCACGGTACGGCGCGGGCCGCGTACGACCGGGCCGCCCAGGCCCTCGCGGCCGGCATCGCGGCGACCATCACCCTCGTCGAGCTGGACGTGGTGGTCGTCGGCGGCGGCGTGGCGCAGGCCGGTGACACGTTGTTCGCGCCGCTGCGGCGGTGGCTGGACGCGTACGCGGTGCTGGGGTTCGCCCGCGGTGTACCGGTCGTGCCCGCGAGGCTGGCCCTCGACGCCGGGCTGATCGGCGCCGCGGCCGCCGCGGGCGCCCACACCGGCGCCGCACCCGCCCCGCCCCGCCGGTCCGCCTCACCCGTGCCGAACGCCCCCTTTACCCCGTCCGCGCCGTCCGCACTTCCCGTGTCGCGCACCCCGTCCACCCAGCCCGACCCGGCCGCCCCCTCCGCCCCACCCGTGCCGGACACCCCGCCCACCCGGCCGACCCCGGACACCGCACCCACCCGGCCCGCCCCGGACACCACGTCCACCCCGCCGGTACCCACGGCCTGACCGGCGTTACGTCCCGCGTACATCCCCCGGCATACGGCCCGCTCCCCCGCACCCCGCCCCTTCCCACCCCGCCGCCCCGGGTGGCACGTCCCTCGGCCGGCCGGCCGAAAGGAACCCGCCCGTGGACCGCCTCGGCACCACCGTCCGCCCCTACGACTGGGGCTCCCCCACCGCGCTGCCCGAGCTGATGGGCACCGTCCCCGACGGCACGCCGCAGGCGGAGCTGTGGATGGGCGCCCACCCCGCGGCCCCCTCCCTCGTGGAGCGCGGGGGACGCCTCCGGCCGCTCGACGAGATCATCGCCGCCGACCCCGCAGGGGAGTTGGGGGAGGCCACCGCGCGCCGGTTCGGGCCGCGGCTGCCGTTCCTGCTCAAGCTCCTCGCGGCCGAGTCGCCGCTCTCCCTCCAGGTCCACCCCGACGCCGCGCAGGCGGCCGCCGGGTACGCGCGCGAGAACGCCGCCGGCATCCCCGTCGACGCGCCCCACCGGACCTACCGGGACGCCCACCACAAGCCCGAGATGCTCGTGGCGCTGAGCCCGTTCGAGGGCCTGTGCGGCTTCCGCCCCGCCCGCGAGTGCGCCCGGCTCCTCGACGCCCTGGAGGTGGACGGCCTCGCCCCGCACGCGGAGGTCCTGCGCTCCCGGCCGGAGGAGGACGCCCTGCGCGAGGTGTTCTCCGCCTTCCTCACCTCCCCCGCGCCGGACCTCGTCGCCGAGGTCACCCGGGCGCTGGCCCGCGTGGCGCGGAGCGGCGGCGCGTGGGGACGCGACTGCGCGGTGTACGCGGGGGTGGCGCGCGTACACCCCGGCGATCCGGGGCTGCTCGCCGCCCTGATGGTGCGACAGGTGCGACTCGCACCGGGTGAGGCGCTGTTCCTCGGGGCGGGGGTCCCACACGCGTACCTGCGGGGGCTCGGCGTGGAGGTGATGGCCGGTTCGGACAACGTGCTGCGCTGCGGGCTGACGACCAAGCACGTGGACGCGGCGGAGCTGCTGCGGGTCGTGCGGTTCGCCGCCGGTCCGGCCGGTGCCGTACGCCCCGAGGTCCTGGCGGGCGGCGAGGAGCTGTACCCGGCGCCGGTCGGCGACTTCCGGCTGTCCCGGCTGCGGCCGGGAGCGGTCCGTGCCGCCTACCGCCTCGACGGGTCCGGTCCGCAGGTCCTGGTGTGCACGGGCGGGCGCGCCCGGCTGGCCGGCCCGAGGGGCGAACTGGGCCTGCGACCCGGCCAGTCTGCGTACGTCCCGGCGGGCGAAGAGGTCGCCGTCACCGGAAGCGGGACGGTCTTCCGGGCCACCGTCGGGCGGGAAGAAGCGCACCGAACGGACATCGCGCACACCGGCACCCGATGAACTCCCACTAAACTTAACCGGTTTCGTCCGAACGGTTGTCTCGTTGGTGGTCTCGTTCTAGCCTCTCCTCAAGTCGCCGGACGGAATGTCGAACACCGCCGTACACGCGCTCCCCCACCAGGGAATGCGCGGTGCCGTCCCCCGGCGCCCGATCTCCCGCCGCCCGGTCCCGGAGCCGCAATCTCGGACCTGACAGCGGGAAAGCACCTCGGCACTGCCGGCGCGCCCGTCGATGAACGGCGCGGACCGGCGGAGAAAGCACACCCGGAGAAATCCCCCGGGAATTCTCCGCCGCACCGGGGCCGAGGGAACGACCCACGACACACACGGCACAGCCGTACCCCGGGACGCGCACACCCCGGCGTACGAGCGACCACGTTGGGAGCAGGAGATGCGAAAGAGACTGGCCACCGCTGCGGGAGCGCTGCTGGCCATGGCGGCCTCGACACTGGCCGCCCCGCACGCCGCCGCCCGGGAGGCCGACTCCGGAGCGACGGCGGCGCCATCGGCATCGGCGGCGACCGGGTTCCACGTCAGGGACGGCCGGCTGCTGGACGCGAACGGCGGGGACTTCGTCATGCGCGGCGTGAACCACGCCCACGCCTGGTACACGAGCACGACGCCGAAGGCGCTGAAGGACGTCAAGGCGCTCGGCGCGAACACGGTCCGCGTCGTGCTCGCCACCGGCGACCGCTGGACCAGGAACGACACCGCCGACGTGGCGGCCGTCGTCGACCAGTGCAAGCAGAACCGGCTCGTCTGCGTGCTGGAGGCGCACGACACCACCGGATACGGCGAGCAGGACGGCGCCGTGACCCTGGACCGCGCCGTCGACTACTGGATCGACGTGCAGAGCGCCCTCAAGGGCCAGGAGAAGTACGTCGTCCTCAACATCGGCAACGAGCCGCACGGGAACACCGGGTACCAGGCGTGGACCGCCGACACGTCCGCGGCGATCAACCGGCTCCGCACCGCCGGATTCACCCACACGCTGATGGCGGACGCCCCCAACTGGGGCCAGGACTGGTCCTTCACCATGCGGGACAACGCGCAGCGCGTGTTCTCCGCCGACCCGGCGCGCAACACGGTGTTCTCCATCCACATGTACGGCGTCTTCGACACGGCGGCCGAGGTACGGGACTACCTGAACCGGTTCGCCTCTGCCCGACTCCCGATCGTGGTCGGCGAATTCGGCCACGACCACTCCGACGGCAACCCCGACGAGGACGCCATCATGGCGACCGCCGAACAGCTCGGCCTCGGTTACCTGGGCTGGTCGTGGAGCGGCAACGGCGGCGGCGTCGAATACCTCGACATGGCCGTCGGCTTCGACCCGTCCCGGCTCTCCCCGTGGGGTGAGCGGATCTTCGACGGCGCGCACGGCATCAAGGCGACCTCCCGTGAGGCGAGCGTCTACTCCGGCGGCGGGGGCGACACCAGGCCCCCCACGGCACCGGGCACGCCGACCGCGTCCGACGTCCGGTCCGACCGCGTGACGCTCGGCTGGGCGGCCTCCACGGACGACACGGCGGTCACCGCCTACGACGTGGTGCGCCTCGACGGCACCACCGAGACCCGCGCCGCCACGTCGGCGACGAGCCGCGCGACCGTCACGGGCCTGACGCCGTCCACCGCGTACACCTTCGCCGTGTACGCCCGTGACGCCGCCGGCAACCGCTCGGCGCGCTCCGCCCCGGTCACCGTCACCACGGCACCGGCGCAGTCCACGGGCGCCTGCGCGGTCACCTACCGCGTCCACGAGTGGAACGGCGGCTTCAACGCCGACGTGACCGTCCGCAACACCGGCGCGGCGGCGGTGAGCGACTGGCGGCTGGACTTCGCGTTCCCCGGCGACCAGCGGGTGCACTCCGCCTGGAACGCCAAGGTGGTCCAGCAGGGTTCCCAGGTGCGGGCCACCCCCGAGCCGTGGACCCGGACCATCCCGGCGGGCGGCAGTGTGAGCTTCGGCCTCAGCGCCTCCTTCACCGGCACGAACGGCACCCCGTCCGCCTTCAGCCTCGACGGCGCCCCCTGCACCACGCTCTGACGGGCCGCCGCGGCTGCCGGGAGGCGCCAGGACCGACGCTCCGCGGCTCGCTTCCCCGCAGCGGACGGCGGAGCTGACGGCAGGCGGCCGGCCGGACCGGGCCCGGTCGGCCGCCTGCCGCAGCCCCCGGGCCCCCGGGCCCCCGGGCCCCGGGCCTCTCGGCGCCTCCCGGCCACTCCCGGCCTCTCCGGCGCCTCCCGGCCTCTCCCGGAGCCTCGTACGCCGAGGGGCCGCACCCCCGAGCGGGGCGCGGCCCTCCGGTGTGCCGGGTCAGCCCCGCGGGCCGTACACGGGTGCCGGGGCGGTGGAGCCGCGGGGGGTCAGCGTCGGGGTCGGCGCCTGGTACGGGCCGGTGTGCGTGCCGTCGATGACCTCGAACAGGATCCGCGCCACCTCCGCGCCGAAGTGGTGCACGTCGTGGCTCATCGCGGAGAGCGTCGGATGTGTGATCCGGCAGAGCTGCGAGTCGTCCCACGCCAGCAGCGACAGGTCGTCGGGGACGACGAGGCCCATCTCGGCGGCGACGCCCGCGCCCGCGACGGCCATGATGTCGTTGTCGTACACGATCGCCGTGGGGCGGTCGGCGGAGAGCAGCAGGGAGCGCGTGGCGCGGGCGCCCTCCTCCTCGTCGAAGCCCGTCGCGATCTGCCGGCCCTCGTCCAGGCCCAGCCCGCGGACCGTCGACCGGAACGCCTCCGCGCGGATCGCGCTGTGGCCGAGCTCCGCCGGGCCGCCGACGCGGGCGATCCGGCGGTGCCCGAGGGCCGCCAGGTAGCGCACGGCCTCGCCGACCGCGGTGGCGTCGTCCGTCCACACGGCCGGGAAGGCCCCGGTCAGCGACGGGTGGCCGACGGCGACGGCGGGCAGCCCGATGGCCTGGAGGGCCGGGACGCGCGGGTCGTCCCGGCGGAAGTCGACGAGCACCGCGCCGGCGACCATGCGGCCGCGCCACCAGTCGCGGTGGACGGCGATCTCCTCGTCGACGTCGCGCACCAGCCGCAGCAGCAGCGAGCAGGAACGCTCCACGAGGACGCTCTCGATGCCGGAGACGAAGTCCATGTAGAACGGCTCGATGCCCAGCAGCCGCGCGGGCCGGCACAGGGCCAGCCCGACGACGTCGACCCGCTGGTTGGAGAGGCTGCGCGCCGTCGCGCTGGGCGCCCAGCCCAGCTGCTGGGCGGCTTCGAAGATCCGCTCCCGGGTGGCCTCCGACACGCCCGGCTTGTGGTTGAAGGCGAGCGACACGGCGCCCTTGGACACGCCCGCCCTGGCGGCGACGTCCTTGATGGTGACGCGTGCGGGCGAGCCGCTCACACCACGTCCACGCAGAACAGGGCGGCCCGGACGTCCGCGGCGTCCGGGGTGCCGCAGCCGGTCAGCCGGATGCGCGTCACCTCGCCGGGCAGCAGGGTCTGCGGGCCGCGGTCGGCGGCGGCCGCCGCCCCGAGCCGGTCGGCCTGGAGCAGGAGGTCTCGGACAGGAGTGTGCGCGCTCACCACGACGTCGACTCTATCCCCCCGGCCCGGTACCGGCTCCACCGCGACGTCGAACCGGGGCGGCACGTACGCGAAGTCCTTGTCCGGCACCGGGAAGTGGACGGCGCGCAGGCCGTCCGCGTCGGCGACGAGGAACTCCTTCACGGTCCCCTCGGCCGGCGCGGCCGCCTCGGGGACGGGTACGCGGACGACGGAGCGCGGTTCCACGGCCACGTCCAGGGTGGTGCGGTGCAGGACGGTGCCGTCCGCGGCGAGACGGCGCAGGGTCACCGCGGCGTGCCACGGGTCGGCCGACTGGTTGATCACGGCCAGCGTCGGCCCCTCGCCGCCGCAGCCGGCGTCCGTGTCGTCGCCACCTGGGCCGGCGCCCGTGTCCGGGCCGGCCCCGGTGCCCGCCCCCTCCCCTGTGCCGGTACCCGCGTCCGCTCGCGCGCCGCCCGGCAGCAGGGTGAGGAGCCGGTCGGCGTAGACGCGGCGCAGCTCGTGGTGGAGCGGCTTCGGTCGGCCGTCGCCGTCGATCGCGGACCACGAACTGACCGGCCAGCAGTCGTTGAGCTGCCAGACGACGGTGCCGGCGCAGACCGGCCAGTGGGCCCGCCAGTGTTCGATGCCGGCGGCGACGGCGCGTGCCTGGACGAGCTGGGTGAGGTAGTGCCAGCGGTCGAAGTCGCCGTCGGGGAGCGGGAAGTGGCGGGCGACGCCCCGGTTCAGCTTGCCGTTGCCGTCCTCGGCCTTCTGGTGGTGCAGCATGCCGGGCGAGTCGGGCGCGAGCCGTTCGCCGGGCAGGGCCCGCCGGAGCGTGGCCAGCGCGGGCGGCGCCTGCCAGCCGAACTCGGCGACGAACCGGGGGACGCTCGCGCGGTACTCGGCGTAGTCCCGGCGGTTCCACACCTCCCACGAGTGGTGGGTGCCGTGCGCCGGGTCGTTGGGGTGGTGGTCCCACGAGCCGGACCAGGGGCTGCCGGCGGCGTACGGGCGGGTGGGGTCCAGCTCGGCGACGACGCGGGGCAGCAGGCCCAGGTAGTAGCCCTCGCCCCAGGAGTCGCCGGCCAGGTCGGGTTCCCAGCCCCAGTCGCGGAAGCCCCAGAGGTTCTCGTTGTTGCCGTTCCACAGGACGAGGCTGGGGTGCGGCATGAGCCGGACGACGTTGTCCCGCGCCTCGGCCTCGACCTCGCCGCGCAGGGGCTGCTCCTCCGGGTAGGCGGAGCAGGCGAAGAGGAAGTCCTGCCAGACCATGAGGCCCAGTTCGTCGCAGGCGTCGTAGAACGCCTCGTCCTCGTAGATGCCGCCGCCCCAGACCCGGACGAGGTCGACGTTGGCGTCGGCGGCCTGGGCGAGGCGGGTGCGGTACCGCTCGGGGGTGACGCGGGAGGGCAGTACGTCGTCGGGGATCCAGTTGACGCCCCGGGCGAAGACGCGGACGCCGTTGACGACGAGGGTGAAGCCGGTGCCGTGCGCGTCGGCGGAGCGGTCCAGCTCGACGGTGCGGAAGCCGATCCGGCGGTGCCAGGCGTCGAGCGGCCCGTCGTCGTCCGCGAGGGTGACCTCCAGGTCGTACAGGGGCTGGTCCCCGTAGCCGCGGGGCCACCACAGGCGCACGTCCGGCACCTCCAGCCGCAGGACCGCCTCGTCACCGGTGACGACGGCCTCCGCGAACGCCCCGCCACCCCCGCTGGCGGCCTCCGCCGCCACGGCCTTCGCCGCCACGGCCTTCGCGGCCACGCCGGCGCCGCCACCGCCACCGCCGACCCGGGCGCGGACGCGCAGGGGCCGTCCCTCGCCCCGCGCGGTCCGTTCCACGTCGATGCGCACCTCCACCCGGCCCGTGGTCCCCTCCACGGTGACCAGGGGACGGACCTCGGCGACGCGCGCGGTCGACCAGTGCTCCAGCCGGACCCCGCGCCAGATCCCGGCGGTCACCACGGTCGGGCCCCAGTCCCAGCCGAAGCTGCACGCCATCTTGCGCACGTACTGCGAGGGCTCCGGGTAGACGTTGGGCCGCTCGCCGGTCACGGCCCGGACGGCCGCCGCCTCGTCGTAGGCGGAGGCGAAGCGGACCTCCAGCTCGCCGGTGCGGCCGGTGACGTCGAAGCGGTAGCGGCGGTGCATGTTGCGGGTGGCGCCGACCGGTTCGCCGGCCAGGGTGACGCGGGCGGCGGTGTCGAGTCCGTCGAAGACGAGGTGGGTGCGCTCGTGGGCGCTGTCGTGGGCCAGGTGCGTCGTGTACGTCCACTCCCGCCGGCCGACCCAGGCGACCTCCTTCTCGTTGAGGCCGATGAAGGGGTCGGGGATGGCACCGGCGGCCAGCAGGTCGCTGTGGACGCAGCCGGGGACGCGGGCGTCGAGCAACGCGTCGCCGTGACGCAGGTGCCAGCCCTCCGTGAGCTGCGTGATGTCCTTCATGGGTGCGGCTCCAATCGCCTGGTTCAGGCCGGGGCGGATGTACGACGGCGCACAACGTAACCCGCCGATCAAGACGTGTCCATAAACCGGTCTAGTAGAAATTCCGGCCCACAGACCGGCGGCAGCGAGCAGTCAGCACCTGGCGCGACGCACACGGTCCGGTAACGATTGGGCATCACGCTGGAAATCGGAGCTTTACCGGTTCACCACCGACTGACATAGTGCCGACATCCCACCCGCAGAGCTGAGCCGCGATCCTGAAGGAGCTGGGCACATGGGGAAGAAGAAGACGCTCACGGGGGCGCTCCTCGCCACCGCGATGCTGACCGTCGCGGGGTGCGGCGGCGGTGGCACCGCCTCCGGCGAACCGGCGACCGCCCCCTCCGACCCGGGCGACGCCACCGGCGAGATCAAGGTCCTCACGCACCGGACCGACCTCGTCCAGGACGGGACGATGGCCCGGTACGCCGCCGAGTTCAACAAGACCCACCCGAAGGTCAAGGTGACCTTCGAGGCCCTGACCGACTACGAGGGCGAGGTGAGGATCCGGATGAACACCGACGACTACGGCGACGTCCTCATGATCCCGGCCGCCGTCGCCAAGAACGACTACCCGAAGTTCTTCGCCCCTCTGGGCAGCTCCGAGGAACTGGGCTCCAGGTACCGCTTCAGCGACAAGACGGACGTCGGCGGCAAGGTCTACGGCATCGCCCAGTTCGGCACCGCCAACGGCTTCCTCTACAACAAGGCCGTCTGGAAGAAGGCCGGCATCACCGACTGGCCCACCACCCCGCAGGAGTTCCTCGCCGACCTCCGGGCGATCGAGGCGAAGACGGACGCCGTCCCGTACTACACGAACTTCAAGGACGGCTGGCCGCTGACGGCCTGGAGCAACGACATCGGCTCCGTCAGCTGCGACGCGAAGGCCAACGACAAGCTGGCCGGCCCCGTCTCCCCCTGGAAGGAGGGGGGCGAGCTGCGTGTCATCGACTCACTGCTGCACGACATCGTGAAGGCCGGCCTGTCGGAGAAGGACCCCAACACCACCAACTGGGAAGCCTCCAAGGGCATGATCGCCGAGGGCCGGATCGCCACCATGCACCTCGGCTCGTGGGCGATCACGCAGATGCGGGACGCGGCGAAGAAGGCCGGTACCGACCCGGCGGACATCGGCTTCATGCCGTTCCCCGCCCAGAAGGACGGCACCTTCTGCGCGACCGCCACCACGGACTACCAGCAGGCGGTCAGCGCCCACTCGGAGCACAAGGCGGCGGCGCGCGCCTGGATCGACTGGTTCACCGAGAAGTCGGGATACGCGGCGAAGGAGGGCGCCATCTCCACGGTGAAGGCCGCCGCGATGCCCGACACCCTCGCCGACTACGGTGACAACGATGTCAAGCTCGTGGAGCGGTCGGAGGCCGAGACGGGCGAGGTCAACGCCATCGACAACGCCGCCGAGATCGGCCTCGACAAGCCCGACTACCGGCGGCAGCTGGTCGACATCGCCCGCGGGGCGCAGAAGGGCGACGCCCGGAGCTTCTTCGCCGACCTCGACAAGCGGTGGAACGAGGCGGCGAAGACCGCCGGATCCTGACCCCGGCGGAACGGGACCGCCGGCCCCTGATCCGGCGGCACAGGACCGCCGGCCGCTGCCCGGCGGAGCTGGACCGCCGGCCCCTGATCCGGCGGAACGGGGCCCCGGCCGTACGACAGCGGCCGGGGCCCTCCCTCCCGTCTCCCCGCCGCAGACGCGGACACGAAAGGCTGAGATGACCGACACGACCGACACCGCCTCCGGCCGCGCCGCCGCCACCGGACGGCCCGCCGCCTCCGCACGCCCCGCCCCCACCGCCTCCGCACGGCCCGCACGGCCCGCACGGCCCGCACCAGGGGAGACGGGTACGCCGGGTCGGGGGGCCCGTACCGGCGAGGCACCCGCGGACCGTCCCGTGGAGCGCTTCCCCAAGCGCCCCGGCCGGCGCTTGCGGCGCAGCGACGGCTCCGGCCCGCCCTCGGGTCCCCCCTCCGGCCCGCCTTCCGGGCGGCGGTCCTGGCGCGACAGCCCCGTGCGGCGGCTCACCCCGTGGCTCTTCCTGCTGCTGCCGCTCGCCCTGCTGATCACGTTCACGTACGTCCCCGTGGTCAACATGGTCTACTACGGCTTCACCGACTGGGACGGCATCAGCCCGGACCGGAACTTCACGGGCGTCGACAACTACGTGCAGATCTTCACCCGCCCCGAGCTCTTCCGCGTCTTCTTCGTCAGCGGCTACTACCTCGCGGCGTCCGCCGTCCAGATCGCCGTGGCGCTGTACTTCGCCACCGTCCTCAGCTTCGACCTGCGGTTCCGCAACCTGTTCAAGGGGATCCTCTTCTTCCCCTACCTGATCAACGGCGTCGCGATCGGCTTCGTCTTCCTCTACTTCTTCCAGGACGGCGGCACGCTCGACTCCGTCCTGTCCTGGCTGGGCGTCACCACCGACCACCCGTGGCTCGGTGACCCCACCTCCGCCAACGCCTCCCTCGCGGGCGTCTCCATGTGGCGCTTCACCGGGCTGAACTTCGTCCTCTTCCTCGGCGCGATCCAGTCCATCCCCGGCGAGCTGTACGAGGCCGCCCAGCTGGACGGCGCGAGCCGGTGGCAGCAGTTCCGGCACATCATCGCCCCCAGCATCAGGCCCGTCCTCAGCCTGAGCCTCATCCTGGCGATCTCGGGGTCGCTGTCCGTGTTCGAGATCCCGTACATCATGACCGGCGGCGCGACCGGCACGTCGACCTTCGTCATCCAGACGGTCAAGCTCGCCTTCCAGTTCAACAAGACCGGCCTCGCCTCCGCCGCCGCCGTGGTGCTGCTCGCGATCATCCTGTTGATCACGTGGATCCAGCGCCGGCTCGTGCCCGACGACAAGGTGGACCTCACGTGACGACCCCCGACCTCACCGCCGCACCGGCCGCCCGGCCCACGCAGCCCGCGCCGTCCACGCGGCCCGCACCGCGCCGTACCCCCCGCCGCCCGCGGATCGGCACCGCGCTGACCTACCTGTCGCTGGTCGCCGCCTCCGTGGTCGTGCTGCTGCCGCTCACCGTCGTGTTCCTGACGTCCCTCAAGACCTCGGAGGAGGTCGCGGACGGCAGCGCGCTCTCCCTGCCGGGGAACTGGCTCAACACCGACAACTACGTCACGGCCTTCACCGACGGCAAGATGCTGGCCGCCTTCGGCAACACGGCGTTCATCCTGCTCTTCTCCATCGGCGGGACCGTCCTGATCGGCTCGATGACCGCCTACGCCATCGACCGCTTCGACTTCCGCGCCAAGAAGACCGTCATGGCGCTGTTCCTCGTCGCCACCCTGGTGCCGGGCGTCACGACACAGGTCGCCACCTTCCAACTGATGAACGGCTTCGGCCTCGTGGACTCACGGTGGGCGCCGATCCTGCTCTACATGGGCACGGACATCGTGTCGATCTACATCTTCCTGCAGTTCATCCGCTCCATCCCGACCTCCCTGGACGAGGCGGCCCGACTGGACGGCGCGAACGCCTTCACGATCTACCGGAAGATCATCTTCCCGCTGCTGAAGCCGGCCATCGCCACCGTGGTCATCATCAAGGGCATCACGACGTACAACGACTTCTACATCCCCTTCCTCTACCTGCACTCCGAGGAGCTCGGCACCATCTCCACGGCCCTGTTCCGCTTCAAGGGCCCCTTCGGCGCGCACTGGGAGGCGATCTCGGCGGGCGCGATCCTCGTCATCGTGCCGACGCTCGTCGTCTTCCTGCTGCTCCAGCGGTGGATCTACAACGGCTTCGCCCAGGGCGCGACGAAGTGACCGGCGGGGCGGAGCCCTCCCGCCCCACCACTCCCCCTGCCTCACCGCCCCCGCGAGCGTCGCGGCTCGTGGCGCTGCTCCGCCACCGGATCCGGGTGGGCCGGTCGCCCGGCGGCGGTGGGGTGCTGTCGATGGGGGACGTCGTCGCGCGGGTTGCCGGGGTGGGGACTCCGGTGCGTCGTCGGGTGGTCGCCCGTCATTGGCCTTCCGTCAGGGACGCGTTCAGGCAGGCCATGGCCCCCTCGGTGGCGTCTTCGCGCCATCTTGGGCGGCCGGGTCGGCGGCCCCGCCCGTTCGACCAGGAGACCCGCGGCGCCGTCGCTTCCGGGGCGCCATCGCCTTTCGGCCCCGATCTTCGCAACACGTTAGTTCGAACCTCGCGCTGACCAAGCATCACCGTGCCCGCTCCTCACTCCTGCCTCATAGGTGATGCACCGTGCGCACACAGACGCGAAGACTGGTCACGGCCGTTCTGGCCCTCGTCCTCCTGACGACAGCCGGCGTCGCCCCCTCCGGGGCGTCGCCCCGGGACCGTCCCCCCTCCACGACCGCGGCGGCCCTCCCCCAGGCGCCGGCCCGGACGGCCGCGGACCTGCCCGCGCCACCCAGGGCCATGACGCTCGCCGAGCGGCGGGAGCAGGTCGCGAGGGACCGGCACCGGCTGTCGCCGATGCGCGACTACATGAACGCCCCCGACCAGCCGTCCGGAGGGAGGCCGTACAGCCCGCCCCCGGGCAAGGGCCTCGTCGAACGCGGTCCCGGCGCCGTGACGGACGGGGCGGTGTCGGGTGGAGCCGTGGCCGACGGGGCCGACAGGGCCGACAGGGCCGTCCAGCCCCGCACCGCCGCGGCCGAGAACCCGACCTGGGTGTCGTCCCGGGCGACCGTGTACCCGGGAGTGCTGTCGATCGGTGGGCAGGTGAAGCTGCCCAGGCGGGGGTCCTCCTACACGGGGGCGTGGCTGTACGTCATGGACGAGGCGGGCCGCCCCGTGGTCCAGCAGGAGATCAAGAGGGCCACGGACGATCCCCGGGGCGACACCCCGGACACCGGGGCCTGGTGCTACGACTGGTGGTCGAGCACGTCCTACCCCATCGACCAGTGCTTCTGGTGGGCGAGCAGTGAGCTGGGCGGGATCCTGCAGGACGGCAAGAAGTACTACGCCTGGGTCTTCCTGACCGCCGCCGACGGCACGTCCAGCCCGGGCGGTACGAAGTCCCCGCTGGTGGAGGCGTTCTACACACCGGTGATTCCCGGCGCGCAGGCGGGAATCTGCACCTGTTACGCGCAGGCGCACCGCGCCGACCCGGTCAACACGGCGACCGGCATGTTCTTCGAGCGGCTCACCGACGCCTCGCTCGTGGGCCCGGGCGTGCCGCTGACCCTGGAGCGCACCTACCGCTCGGACGCGAGTGCCGTGGGTCTGCTGGGGCGCGGCTGGGCGACGCCGTTCGACGCGCAGGTGACGGTCACGACGGGGAAGGCGACGTACCGGACCGGCGACGGGGCGTCGCTCGTGTTCACCCAGGCCGCCGACGGCACGTTCACCGCCCCCGCGGGCTCGGCCGCCAAGCTGGTCAAGGGCGCGAGCGGCCACACGGTCACCACGCCCGACCACACCAGGCGGACGTTCGACAGCTCCGGTCGGCTCACGGCCGTGGTGGGCGCGGCCGGCAAGGGGCTGAGCCTGACATACGCATCCGGCAGGCTCACCTCCGTCAAGGACGCCGCCGGCCGCACCACCACGTTCACGGTGGGCACCGACGGGCTGCTGTCCAAGGTGGGCCTGCCCGACGGCACGACGGTGTCGTACGGATACACCGACGGCCTGCTGACCTCGGTGACGGACCCGGCCGGCCGGAGGTCGTCGTACGCGTACGACGCGAACAAGCGGCTGTCCTCCTTCACCGATCCGGCGGGCGGCAAGGTCACCAACGTCTACGACGCCACCGGCCGCGTCACGTCCCAGACGGACCAGAACGGCAGGACCACCAGGTTCGCGTGGGACGGGCGCAGCGAGTCGCACACCACGGCGCCGGACGGCGGGGTGTGGACCGACGTGTACGCCGGCAACGTCCTGTTGGAGACGATCGACCCGTACGGCGCGCGCATCACCTACGACTACGACCGGCATCTGCGGCCCGTCGGCATCACCGACCAGCGGGGCAACAAGACGGAGATGACGTACGACGGCGCCGGGCGGATGCTCACCCGTAGCGCGCCCCCGGCCCTCGGCTACGCGGAGAGCTGGGGCTACGACGCGGCGGGGAACGTCACCAGTCACACCGACGGCCGTGGCAACAGGACGACGTACGCGTACGACACGTCGAACCAGCTGACGTCGACCACGGACCCGATGGGCGGCAGGACCGCCTACACGTACACCCCGCTCGGTGCCCTGGAGACCGTGACGACACCGCGCGGCAAGGTCACCCGGTACGGGTACGACGCGGCGGGCAACCGCACGTCGGTCACCACCCCGCTGGGCGAGAAGACGACGTTCACGTACGACGCGGCCGGCCGGATCCTCTCCAAGACGGACCCGCGCGGCAACGTCGCGGGCGCCGACCCGGCGGCGTACACCACCACGTACGCCTACGACGGGCGCGGCCTGCTCGGCTCGGCCACCGACCCGCTGGGCCGCACCACGGCCTACACGTACAACGGTGCCGAGCAGCTGACGTCCGCCAGGAACCCGGCGGGCGGCACGACCACGTTCGCCTACGACGACGCCGGGCACCCCACCCGGACCACCGACCCCGCCGGCAACTCCGTCACCCGCACCTACGACGCGAGCGGGCGCCTCGCCTCCGAGACCGACGCGGCCGGCGGCAGGACCACGTACACCTACGACAAGGTGGGGCGCCTGCTGAGCAGGGTCTCGCCCCGGGGCAACGTCCCCGGCGCCGACCCGGCCGCCCACACCACCAGCTACGCCTACGACGCGGCCGGCAACACCATCAAGGTCACCGGCCCGACCGGCGCGTCCACCACCACGACGTACGACGCGATCAACCGCCCGCTCGTGGTCACCGACCCGCTGGGCCACACCACCGGCCACACCTACGACGCCAACGACAACGTCACCAAGACCACCGACGCCGCGAACAAGACGGTCACCTCCGTCTACGACAAGAACGACCGGCTCACCAGCAGCACGGACCAGCTGGGCAAGACCACCTCCTACGCCTACGACGCCGACGGCAACCTGCTCAGCCGCACCTCCCCGCTCGGCCACAAGCAGAGCTGGACCTACGACGCCGACGGCCGCCGCGCCACCGCGGTCGACCCCCGCGGCAACGCCACCGGCGCCGACCCCGTCCCGTACACGACCACGTACGGCTACGACCCGGCGGGCAACCCCACCACGGTCACCGACCCGCTCGGCGGCGTGGCCACCACGGCCTACGACGCGGTGAACAACGTCGTCCGGCAGACGGACGCCGACGGGCGCGCCACCGGCTACGGCTACGACGCGCTGGACCGGCTGACCGGTGTCACCGCTCCCGGCGGCGCGGTCACCGCCTACGGCCACGACGAGACCGGGAACGTCACCCGGCGCACCGACGCCAACGGCCACGTCACCACGTACGGCTACGACGCGGCCCGCCGCCTCACCTCGGTCACCGACCCGCTGGAGCGGAAGACGACGTACGCCTACGACGCCGCCGGCAACCTCACGGAGAAGACCACGCCGCGGGGATCCACCGGGTACGCCTACGACCCCCGCGGCCTGCTCACCAAGGTCGACTACTCCGACTCCACCCCGGACGTGGCCTTCGGCTACGACGACGCCGGGCGGATGACCGCCCGCGCCAACTCCACGATCTCCGAGGACTTCGTCCACGACGCGGTCGGCAACCTCACCAAGACCCGCGGCTTCGCCTACACCTACGACGCCGCCGGACAGATGCTCACCCGCAAGTACTCCGACGGCGACACCCTCACCTACACCTACGACAGCGACGGCCGCACCTCCACGATGGTGGCCGACGGCAAGACCACGACGTACACCTGGGACCCGGCCGGCAACCTCGTCGGGTCCGCCCTGCCCAACACCGAGACCGAGGACCGGGCCTACGACCGGGCGGGCCGCCTCACGGCGGTGACCTCCTCCAAGGCGGGCGCCACCGTCACCAGGACAGCGCTCACCCTCTCCCCTTCGGGCCTGCCCTCCCGCGTGGACGTCACCCGGGCCGGTGTCGGCACCGGCGGGTACGACTTCACCTACGACGCGGCCGGCCGGCTCACGTCCGGGTGCCACCCCCAGCCCTGGGTCACCGGCTGCGCTCCCGGCCGCACCACGTCCTACACCTACGACAAGGTCGGCAACCGCCTGACCTCCACCCTGGGTACCGCCTCGACCGGTTACGCCTACGACGCGGCCGACCAGCTCACCTCGACCACCACGGGCACCACCACCACCGCCTACGGGTACGACGCCGAGGGCAACCAGACGAAGGCGGGCGCCGACACCTACACGTACGACCTGGCCGGTCGGATCTCGGCCACCACCGTGGCGGGCGTCTCCTACTCCTACGACCACGACGCCTCCGGCAACCAGGTTGCCACCCGCAAGGACGGCACGGTCACCCACCGCACCCAGTGGGACCCGCACGCCCCCCTGCCGCTCCTGGCCACCGAGTACGACGCCGACTGGAAGGTCAAGCAGTCCTTCCGCTACGACCCGCTCGGCCAGCCCACCGCCACCAAGACGGGCGCGGGGGCCCTCTTCTATTACCACCATGACACCCAGGGCTCCCCGGTCGACGTCACCGGCAGCACCGGGACCCTCCACCAGCGCTGGGCGTACGACCCGTTCGGCACCCGCGTCCTCAACACGACCACCGGTGGGGCCCCCGCGAGCACCCCGTCCTTCACCGGCGCCCGCCACGAGCCCACCACCGGCAACCTCGACCTGCACGCCCGCCGGTACGACACCGCGACCGGCCGCTTCACCCGGCCCGACCCGGCGGCCCGCGCCCAGTCGAACCCGCACGTCTCGCCGTACGCCTACGCCGACAACGTCCCGACCCTGCTCACCGACCCCAGCGGTCTGACCCCCGTCGACCCGAACGACGACCGGGTGGACGGCCCCGGCGAGGTTCTCGACATCTTCGGTGACGCCTTCGTGACCGTCTTCAAGTCCCCGTTCGTCTTCCTCGGGGACGCGCACGACGCGTTCACCGGCGAGAACGGCGGCGCCGGTGGCTTCGTCGACAAGTACCTCCCGGTCCGCCCCGCCTACCGGCTCTACCGCGCCGAGTACCTGCTCCGCCAGCAGGGCTGCGACGCGCTCGCCGACCTGTACGGAGAGGCCGCGGAGGAACTGGCCCAGCAGGTCGCCCTCGTCGGGATCGGCGGCCTCACGGGGTGGCGGCGCGCGGCCGTGTCCCCGGAGAAGGCGGCGTCCTCGATCGGTAACCTGCGGTTCGGCGCGGGCGGCGGCGGGACGGTGCACTACCTGAGGGGCAAGCTCTCCTACAAGACGCCCATCACGCCGGAGCTGACGAAGCTGGTCAACCCCCAGAAGGGCGGGACCAACTGCCGCGCCTGCGCCATCGCCGTCGACCGACTGCTGGCCGACGGCGCCCCGTCCTCCGCCCCGGCGAACCTCGGGCGGGGGGCCGACTCGGCGATCACCGGCCTCTACGGCGGCAAGCCGTTCCTGAGCACGACCCTGAGCGGCATCGTGCGTGATGTCCTGGCCGGTGGGGACGGTGCCCGCGGTATCGTGTGGGGGTTCGGGCCCGGCAAGGACGACTCCCACGTGTTCAACGTGGTGAACGTCAAGGGAGACGTGATCTTCCTCGACGGACAGTCCGGGCACGCCAAGCCGGGCGTCTACCGGAACTACGGATTCCTCAGGACCGACCAGTGATCAGTCTCGAACGAGCGGCGGAACTGGCCCAGCAGTACGTGACCGATGACCCGCTCAACGCGCAAGTGGACCTGGTGCCCGTCGAGGGTGCGGCGACCGTGGTCGGCGGAGCGGCCTACTTCGGGTTCCAGAACCGCGGCTACCTGGAGACCGGGGACCCGTCGCAGATGACCATCGGCATCGGCCCCGTCCGTGTCGACCTGGCGACGGGCGAGTGCAGGATGCTCGGCGCCGTCGAGGCCAAGGAGACGGACCTGTTCGACGTCGACGAGCTCGCCCTGCCGGGCCCGGGCGGCTGGCGGCTGGTGCCACCGGGACTGCTGGCCGCCTGGCGGGCCGCCTTCGACGCGGAACCGGCCGCCCCCGACCTCTCGGCGCCCTGTCCGCACTGCGGGGCGAGGGACCTCCACCGCTGGTACCGGGTGGACGGTCCGCTGGACGAGGAGTTCGACGGGGTCCGCGCCGTCGCCTACGGCTGGCGGACCGAGTGGTGCGCCTCGTGCCACCTCAGCCAGGAGGACGGCGACACCTTCGTGCCGGACTACTGGCGGTCCCCGTACGACGTGCCGGGCGCCCACGGGATGACGTTCTCCCCGCGGCTCGTCGAGGCCGCCCGCCAGGCGCACCTCGACCGCGGCACGGACACCGACGCCGGCACTGGCACCGACGCCGGCACCGAGCGGGACGGCTGAGGCCGGAGGAGACGGCGCCGTGCCTCCCGCCGGGTGACCGGCGGGAGGCACGGGCCGGCGGGAGGCACGGACGGGCGGCCGGTGCCGTGTGGCCGCCCCGGGGGCGCTTCGGGTCGTGGCGGGGTGCCCGGCCCCTGCCGTCACGGGCAGGTGACCACCTGGGCCGCGTAGCTGAGGCCCGCGCCGAAGCCCATCAGCAGGATCGGGTCCCCGGGCCGGACCTGCCCCAGATCGATCAGCCGGGACAGCGCCAAGGGCACGGAGGCCGCGGAGGTGTTGCCGGTCTCCACGACGTCCCGGGCGACGGCGGCGTTCGTGGCGCCGAGGCCCGTCGCCAGGCGCTCGATCATCCGCAGGTTCGCCTGGTGCGTCACGAAGCCCTTGAGGTCGGCGGGGGCGATCCCGGCGCGCGCGCAGGCCGCCGCCGCCACCGCGGTCAGCTCCGACGTCACCCAGCGGTAGACGGCCTGGCCCTGCATGGTGACGCTGCCGTGCCGGTCGGGAATGGCGACCAGCCCGGCCTTGTCGCCGTCCCCGCCCCACTCCACCGGGTGGATCCCCACCCGCTCGGCGGCGACGACGACCGCGGCACCGGCCCCGTCGGCGAAGACGGTGGCGGTGTCCACGTCGTCCCGGTCCACCCAGTCGGTCATCCGCTCGGCTCCGATGACCAGGGCCACGCGGCTGGTGCGGGCGCGGACGAGGCCGTCGGCGACGCCGAGGGCGTAACAGAATCCGGCGCAGGCCGCGTTGACGTCGAAGGCGGCGACGTGCGGGACCCCGAGCAGCGCCGCGACGGACGCCGCGCCGCTCGGCATGGGCGACGGCATGGAGCAGGTGGCCAGGACCAGCAGATCGACGTCGACGGGGGCGAGGCCCGCCGCCGACAGCGCCTTGGCCGCGGCGCCGGCGGCCATTCCCGTGACGGTCTCCTCCGCTCCGGCGAAGCGCCGCTCGCGGACGCCCACGCGGCGCTCGATCCACTCGGCCGTGACGCCGAGCCCCCTGCCCAGCTCGTCGTTGCCGACGACCCGTTGCGGGCGGACGCCGGCGACGGCCGCGATCCTGGAACCGGCCATGGCGTCGGTACCGGCCGGAGCGGATGAATGGGACGACATACGGTCACCTCGAACTGTCTGCGACGGTGGATGGTCGGGAGGGCAGCGAGGAATTCGCTCCTCCCGGGTGCCCCTGAACGCGGGGCGGAGTTGCGTACGGAGTCGTCGATTCCCCTTGAGGCGGTATTTCCCCGTGGCCGTAACCGGCTCCGTGCACGCCTGCGAACCGGAGAAGCCGGAAAAGGGCCGGATGGCGGCGGGGCCACCTTTCCGCGCCGGTGCGGGGAATTCCCCACGGGGAGCGGAAAACCGCACGTCCACGCCTTGGCGGCCGTCGCCACGGGACCCGGGCGAAACCCGGGTCAGCGGTGAATCCCCTTGCCGGCGCGGGGAGTTGAGCGATCAACCAATCGCGAAGACGATCTTCGAGTTCATCCGTATCGGCTTGAACGGAACCACCGCCTCGCCCTACGCTCCCTGGACGGTCCGACGTACAGGCGAATCGAACCCGGTTTCGACCGGCGACTCCTCGCCATACGGGTACAGTGCGAGTGACGTACGTCACAGTGGCGGCGGGCTGTTCGGGCGCCGCCTTGTTCACGGTCGGGCCGAAGGGGGAATTCCGGTTGGGTGCGACGCAACGATCCGAATCCTCCCGTGGTGACGACTTCCTCAAGGAGTGGGAGAACGCATGCACGGGGAGAAGCTTCAGGTCGGTGGAGACGTCGACAGACGCATAGGGGTCGGTGGCGGCCGGCTGGCGTCGGTGGAACGGTCGGCTCTGCGGGTGCTGACGCCACGGGAGCTCGAAGTGTTCAGCGTGCTGCCGGACGGCGAGGGGAACCGGGAGCTCGCCCGCCGGCTCGGCATCGCGGAGCGGACGGTCAAGGCCCATCTGACCAGCATCACGAGGAAGTTGGGGCTGCGGTCCCGGGTGGAGGCCGCGCTCCTCTCGGCGGAGTGGGCGGACGACCTCCGACGCGAACCGCAGGGCCTCGACAGGCCGTGACGGCACCTTCATGACACAGTCCCTTCCGGTCGGGGCGGCGGGCGGACCGCCCGGCCCCCACGACACCGACGCGGGCGGTACGGGCGGCGTCGGTACGGACGGCCCGCTCCACCGGCAGGGCCGGCGCGACCCGGCCCGCCCGGTCGGCCCGACCCGCCCGGTCGACGCGGTCGACGTGTGGACGCTGTGGATCCCGGACCACGCCGCGGCGGCCGCCGCGCGCGCCGGGATCCTCGACGCCGAAGAGACGCGGCGTGCCGCCGGGTTCCAGGACCCGGCGGCGCGCACGCGCTTCGTCACGTCGCACGTGGGGTTGCGGGTACTGCTCGGCGACCGTCTCGGGACCGCTCCCCAGGACGTCGTCCTCGTCCGCGAGCGGTGCGGGATGCCCGGCTGCGAGGAACCGCACGGGCGTCCCGCCGTCGCCGACCACCCCGGTGTGCACTTCTCCCTCTCGCACGCCGGGGACGTCGCGCTCTACGCGCTGGCCGCCTCGCCGGTCGGGGCGGACGTCGAGTCCCGGGACCTGGTCGGCGACGGCCTGGAACGGCTGGCCCGACGCCTGCACCCCGACGAGCGGCGCGCCCTCGACGCCCTGCCCCCGGCGGCCCGCCGGGACGCGCTGCTCGGCTGCTGGGTGCGCAAGGAAGCCTTCCTCAAGGGCATCGGCACCGGCCTGCCCGGCGGGGTCGGCGCCCATCACGTCGGCCTCGCCGCGGCGCTGGCCCCGCCCTGGGCGCCGTCCGGGCCCGACGGCTGGGCCCTGCTGGACGTGCCCGCGCCCGCCGGCTGCCAGGCGGCCGTCGCCCTGCGCCGCGAAGGGACCGCGGGACGCCTCCCCACCATGCGTACCTCCCGACTGCTGCTCGCCCCGCCGCCGGACTGACCGGCCTACTGCTCCGCCACCGACGTGACCACCTTGTTCAACCGGTGCATCCGGGTCGCCAGACTCATCCGGCCCTCCAGACGGAACGCCGGCGGCTGCCGGCCGTCCACGTCGGCGAAGCCGTACGCGACCGCCAGGTCGCCCGTGCTCAGCACCTCGCCCGTGCGTTCCATCACCGCGGGGTCCGCGAGCAGGGCGACGATCGCCCGCCCCACGTACTCCGGGGAGTGGACCACCGACGCGGGACCGTCGCCCATCGCCTCCCAGGCGGCCTGCACCCGCTCCGTGCGGACGAAGCCGGGGTGCAGGGAGAGCGCCGCGACGCCCTTCTTGCGCAGGTCGAGAGCGAAGCCCCGGCACATGCGGTCGGAGGCGGACTTGAAGACGTCGTAGCCGACCTGGCCGAGGTAGATGTCGCCGTCGGAGAAGCTGATGCCGACGACCAGGCCGCTGCGCTGCGGCAGCATCAGCGGGACGAGCATGCGGGTGACGTCGTACTGCGCGCGCAGCGACGTCGCGAACAGGTCGTAGCGCCACATCGGTTGGTCCCAGAACGGCGCGTCGAAGCGGACCTCGAAGGAGCGTTCGTAGCCGCCCCAGGCGTTGTTGACCAGCAGGTCCAGCCGGCCGTGGTCGGCCCGGACGCGGGCGGCGAGCGCCTCGTTGTCCGCGGCCGACCCGTGGTCGCAGCGCACGGCGACGCCCTTGCCGCCCCGCTCGGTGACCTCCTCGGCGGTGTCGTCCACCGTGCCGGGCAGCCCTTCGGTACGCGCGCCGTCCCGCGTGCTGCGGCCCGTGACGTACACGGTGGCGCCGGCGGCGCCGAGCGCGAGGGCGATGCCGCGGCCCACGCCGCGGCTGGCCCCGGTGACCACGGCGACCTTGCCGCCCAGGTCCGGCGCGTTCCAGTCCTCGTTCTCGTTCACAGCACTGTCCTTTCCCTCGGTCCGGTCGTCCGGGCCGGGCCCTCCCCGGACCGTGTGGTCCGGCGGTTCCCCCAGGACCGCGCCGTCCGGCCGTCCGGTCTAGCCCAGGTGGTCGGCGGCGTACTCCAGGCTCGCCAGGTACGCCGCGGTGTCGTCGATCCGCGGAACGCCGTAGCGCTCGCGCAGCTCGGGCATGGAGGTGGGCAGCACGCCGCCGCTGCACCGGGTGACCTCGCTGACGTCGCGCAGCACGGACAGGTAGGAGCGGGCCCGCGGGGAGGCGTTCGCGATGGCGTCCGCGGCGAGCTCGTCGGCGTTCACCACCGGCGGTGGTGTCAGGGTCCGTCCGCGGCCGGCGGCGTGCTTGACCAGCACCCGCAGGCAGTCCTCGACGTCCATGGCCTCCGGACCGTACGTCACCCAGAACTCGCCGCCGTCGTCGCCCCGTTCGACGGCGCCGAGCACCGCCCTGGACAGCAGGTCCTGGGAGACGAAGTCCATGCGGATGCCCGGGTGCGCCGGGAGGAAGGGCGCCCTGCCGCGGCCCAGCCAGTCCGACATCAGCTGCACGATCTGGCCCTGGGAGGTCCAGCCCGTGGTCGAGTCGCCGATGAGGTTGGTGGGGCGGAAGACGGTGTGCGGCACCCCGCTGTCGCGCAGGACGTGCTCCGCCTCCCGCTTGGAGCTGATGTAGTTGCGGCAGACGTTGTCCGGGCCGAGCGGCACCGGCGCGGTGTCCGCGAGCGCGGCGACGAACGCCGTGCTGATGAAGTGGACGGTGGCGTCGGCCCGTTCGGCGAACTCGGCGACCCGCCGGGTGCCCTCGACGTTGATCCGGCGGTAGTCCCCCGCGGGCAGGCCCCACTCGGTCAGGCCCGCGGAGTGGATGACGACGTCGACCTCGGCGGCGAGGGCGGCGTAGGCGTCCTCCTCGAGGCCGAAGCGCTCCGCGGTCATGTCCAGGCGGACCGACCGCGCGTCCCCGGCTTCGGGCACCGGCGTGCTGTGGGTGGCGACGACGAACCGCGGGCCGTCCTGCTCCCGCAGGAGGGAGCGTCCGACGACTCCGGACGCGCCGGTGAGCAGGACGGTGGGGCGGGCACCCGGGGCACCCTCGCCCCTCCCGCCGTTCCGGCCTGCCCCGCCGTTCCCGCCGTTCCCGCTGCTCATGGTGCGGCTCATGCGCGGGAGTCCTTCCAGTCCATCAGCCGGGCCGCGGCCCGGGCGCCGGCGAACAGGATCGGGTCGGGCGGGAAGGAGGCGGGCGGCTTGCGCCGCTCGTCGTCCACGAAGAGCAGCCGCGAGTAGTCCGTGTCCTTGCCCAGCGTGAGGTCCCGCAGGACCTTGCCGCCGGTGTGGGTGGCGGCGATGCCGTTGCCGCAGTAGCCGTACCCGTAGAGGATGTTGCCGCCGCCGAGCCTGCCGAAGTGCGGGGCGTAGTCGCGGACGACGTCGGCGGTGCCGCCGTACGCGTAGGTGAACTCCACGTCGTCCCACATCGGGAAGAACCGCAGGAACTCCCGGTGGATCTCCCGGTAGACCTCGGGCCGGTTCATGTTCCGCTGCCGCTTGTCCCGGCCGTAGTAGTACGGGGCCGGCCCGCCGGCGAACATGATGCGGTTGTCGTGCGTGAAGCGGGCGCAGGTCAGCAGGGACTTGGCCTCGACCAGGCCCTCGCGGCCCGCCCAGTTCACGCGCCCCAGCTGCGCGTCGGTGAGCGGCTCGCTGACCATCGCGTACGTCCAGATGGGGATGACCTTCCTGCGGAACGGCGGGAAGGCGTCCATGTGGACGTTGGTGGCCAGGACGACCTTGTCGGCCGTGACCCGCCCGCCGGCCGTCACGACGGTCGGCCGCACCCCCGGCTCCACGCGCAGGCAGGGCGAGTCGTCGTGGATCGTCACGCCCTTCTCGCGGACCACGCGGGCGATGCCGCGGGAGAGCCGGAAGGGGTTCACGAGTGCGCCGCCCGTGCGCATGCTGCCGAGCACCGCGGGCGAGCCGATGACGGCCCGCGACTCCTCGCGCGGGAGGATCTCCGCCTGTGCGGCGCCCATCCGCTCGGCGAGCGCGCGGTCGTGCTCCAGCCGTCTGAGCTGGGCGGCGTCGGTGGCCACCATCAGGTAGTCGTTGGCCTCGTACTGCGCGTCGACGCGGTTCCTGCGGGCGAACCTGCCGATTTCCAGGATCGACCGGCCCACCGCCTGCGACGCCTCGAGTGCGCGCTGGAGCCCGAATTCCTTCACCAGGGCCTGGATGTCCTTGCCGATGGTGGGCGTGACGAATCCGTCGGCGCGGCCGGAGGCGCCGTAGCCGGAGTGGTGGGCCTCGACGATGCGGATGTCGAGCGCCGGCTCGGCCTGGTTGAGGAAGTAGGCGGTCCAAAGGCCCGTGAAACCACCACCGACGATGCAGACGTCGCAGTCGACGGATTCCCGGAGGGGCGCCTCGACGGTGACCTTTTCGGTGTCGTGCCAGTAGACGACGTGCTTGTACGCGTTCAAGTGAGTGCTCCCAGGGAGGGCCCGCCGGTGGAGCTTTCGTCCGAGCTGTGGTCGGGGCTGTGGTCGGAGCTGTCGTGAGGAATTCCGGTCACCCGTTCACACGGCTTCGAGGACGATCCTCGACAGCCCCAGGTGACGGTTCCGGAAGTGGCCGACCGTGGAACTCAGATACCTCTCGTAGTCGGCGACCGTCTTCTCGCCGGCCACTTCCACGGCCTGGTCGCGGTGGGCCCGCAGCCGGTCGAACCATTCCTGGCAGGTGCGGCTGTAGTGATCCGGGTCGTTGCGCAGACGGACGACGTCGAAGCGCTTCTCGCTCGATTCGAGGACCTCGGAGAGTGCCGGGATCTCGGATTCCGGGAAAATGGTGTCGATGATGAACTGCAGGTCCCGCACGGTCTGCTTGTCCATCCGGACGTTGTTCCCCTTGACGTTCGTCTGGAGCGCGATCCTGCCGCCCTTGGGCAGCCAGGCGCGGCAGCGCTCGAAGAACGCGCGGTACGCGGCGACCCGCTCGGCGCGGGAGAGGCCCGTGCGCGCGAAGTGCTCGAAGGCGCCGATGGAGATGATCGCGTCGTACTGCTCGGCGGGCTCGTGGTCGAGCCAGTTCTCCACCCGCACCTCGGTGCGTTCGAGCGCCAGTCCCCGCAGGTGCCGCGCCTGGTTGTCGCTGAGCGTGAGGCCGACGGCCCGCTGCACGCCGTGCGTGCGGACCAGCCGTTCGAGCAGGCTTCCCCAACCGCAGCCGACATCGAGGACGCGGCGCGCGCCGGCCGCCCGCGCGCCCTCGATCAGGTGGTCGAGCTTGCGCTTCTGCGCGCTTTCGAGGGTGTCGCCCTCGTCCCACAGCGCACACGTGTACGTGAGGTCCGGGTCCAGCCACAGCGCGAAGAAGTCGTCGGAGACGTCGTAGTGATGTCTGATGGACTCCGCGGTGGCGCCCTGGTAGACGTCGGCCGTCACGCGGCGGCGCTGCCCTGCTGGGTCTCCTCGGCGAGCTTCACCAGGTCCGCGACCGTCTTCACGCTCGCGGCCCTGCTCTCGTCGAATTCGATCTCGAGGTCGTCCTCGATGGAGTAGACGATGTCGGCTATCTGCAGACTCGACAGGCCCACGGAGTCGAAGGCGGTTTCCTCGTTCAGGGTGTACGCCTGCGCCTTGCCGCCGAGCTTCTTGGCGATGCGGGCACATACGTCTTCGGCAGTGATCACGGGACAGCCTTTCCGATGCGCGGTGATGGGATGACCGAGGTGTGAAATGAGTCCGCGATCCGGCCGCTGCGCCAGGGGACGAGGGCGGAAATCCGGAGTGGTGACCTCTGGGGTGCGGGCGGAAGCCGCACGGCATACCTCGTCCGTGTACGCGCCCTTCACCTTGCGGCGGACGGCTTCGGTACGGGAGTCGCCACTGTACCCAGGCACCGGTCGGCCGACCATTGCCCTAAAGGGCAATGATCGTTCCTGGTCGGGTTGTTGCTGGCGAAAAGCAGCCCGAGGTGTTTTGCTTACCCCGACTCACCCGTCCGGGTGGCCGCCACGCCGCCCAACTGGGCGTCGAGCGTTGCGTCCGGTGCGAGCATCCCTTCGCGACCTCCCGAACCCGTACAGCTCCGAGGAGATGTGAAATGGCTGAGGTAGACCTTTCGGCTGGCACGGTGGAGTATCAGGACACCGGGGGTGAGAAGCCGGTCGTGGTCCTGCTGCACGGGGTCGCGATGGACGGATCCCTGTGGCGGAACGTGGTGGCGTCCCTGCGTTCCGACTTCCGGTGCGTGGTGCCGACGTTGCCGCTGGGCGGTCACCGCCGGCCGATGAAGCCGGACGCGGACCTGTCGATCGCGGGTGTGGCCCGGTTGGTCGCGGAGTTCCTCGACCGGCTCGACCTGCGCGACGTCACGCTGGTGATGAACGACTGGGGCGGTGCGCAGGCCCTGGTCTCCGCGGGCAGGGACGAGCGCGTCGGCCGCCTGGTCATCACCTCGTGCGAGGCGTTCGACAACTTCCCGCCGGGTCTGCCCGGGAGCAACCTCTTCACCTCGGCGAAGCTGCCGGGCGGCATCAACGTCGCCTTCAAGCTCCTGAAGTGGAAGCCGATGCGCCGACTGCCCATGACCTGGGGCTGGATGAGCAAGCGACCGGTCCCGCACGAGGTGATGGACGCCTGGTTCACCCCGCTGTGGAGCTCCGAGGAGATCCGCCGCGACCTGCGCAAGTACGTGCTCGGCGTCCCTCCGAAGAGTGAACTCCTCGACTGGGCCGCCAAGTTGCGCGACTTCGACCGGCCCGCCCTCGTGGTGTGGGCCGCCGAGGACAAGGTCATGCCGCCCGAGCACGGGCGCAAGCTCGCCGAACTGCTGCCCCAGGGCCGGCTCGTCGAGATCGAAGACAGCTACACCCTCATTCCCGAGGACCAGCCGGAACAGCTCAGCGCGCACATCCGGTCCTTCCTCCTGACGGGCGGGGCCACCTCCGCGTAGGAGGCTCCCCCGAGGAGTGCCCTCCCCCACCGGAGGAGGGCACTCCCACCAGGGCGGACGACGGAACTCTGTGGCCGCATCCCGTGCGCGGGGGCGGCGGCGAGGCGCGGGGGCGCAGGGAGACGACGTGGAGGACGGCATGGCTGACCCGATGGACGGGCGGACCCGGCGAACGGGGCCGGCCGAGGACGTACGGGCCGGGGAGCCCGGACCGACCGAGGACCTGGCGGGACGCCTGGCCGGGCTGCCGGTCGACCGCCGCCGGGCGGCCCTGCTCGACCTGGTGCGCGGGGAGACCGCGGGCCTCGCGGGCGGGGACCCGCTCGACATCGACCCGGAGAAGGCCTACCGCGACTACGGCTACCACTCCCTCGCGGCCGTGGAGCTGACCGGTCGGCTGGGCCGGGCCACCGGCCTCGACCTGCCGCTCACCCTGCTCTTCGACCATCCGACGGCCGCCGCCGTGGCGGAGCACCTGCTCGACCTGCTCGGCCTCGCCGCCCCAAAGGACGACGTCCCCGCCCCGGAAGCGGCGGGCGAGGGCCGGGACGGGAGCCGGGTCCGGGGCGAGTGCCTCGACGGCGATCCCATCGCCGTCGTGGGCATGGCCTGCCGTTACCCGGGCGGCGTGACCTCCCCCGCCGGCCTGTGGGACCTGGTGGCCGCCGGACGCGACGTCGTCTCCGACTTCCCCCGCGACCGGGGCTGGGACCTCGACGGCCTCTTCTCCCCCGACCCCGAGCAGCCCGGCACCAGTTACGCCCGGGCCGGCGGGTTCCTCGACCCGGTCGCCGACTTCGACGCGGAGTTCTTCGGCATCGCCCGCCGCGAGGCCCTGGCGATGGACCCCCAGCAGCGGCTGCTCCTGCAGACCGTCTGGGAGGCCCTGGAGGACGCGGGCATCGACCCCGGCCGGCTGCGGAAGTCGCCGACCGGCGTGTACGTGGGCAGCAGCGGCCAGGACTACGAGGGTGTGGCGCGGTCCGGCCCCGGCGAGCTGGAGGGCTACTGGGGCATCGGCTCCGCGGGCAGCGTCCTGTCGGGCCGGGTCGCCTACGCCTTCGGTTTCGAGGGCCCGGCCCTCACCGTCGACACGGCCTGTTCGTCGTCCCTGGTGGGCGTGCACCTGGCGGTACAGGCCCTGCGGCGGGGCGAGTGCGCCCTCGCCGTGGCGGGCGGCGCCACCGTGATGGCCACGCCGAAGGTCTTCACCGAGTTCAGCAGGCAGCGCGCGCTCTCCCCGGACGGCAGGTGCCGCTCGTACGCGGAGGCCGCCGACGGCACCGGCTGGGCCGAGGGCATCGGCGTGCTCCTTTTGGAGCGCCTCAGCGAGGCCCGACGCCGCCACCACCGTGTCCTCGCCCTCATCCCGGGCACGGCGGTCAACCAGGACGGCGCCAGCAACGGCCTGACCGCTCCGAACGGCCCCTCGCAGCAGCGCGTCATCACCCAGGCGCTCGCCGACGCCGGCCTGCGCCCCCACGACGTCGACGCGATCGAGGGACACGGCACGGGCACCACGCTCGGCGACCCCATCGAGATCGATGCTCTCGCGGCCGTCTTCGGCCGCGACCGCCCCTCCGGACGGCCCCTGCGGCTGGGCTCGCTGAAGTCCAACATCGGGCACAGCCAGGCCGCGGCGGGCGTCGGCGGGCTCATCAAGATGATCCAGGCGCTGCGCCACGAAACGCTCCCCCGGACCCTGCACGTCGACCGGCCCACGCCCAAGGCCGACTGGTCCGGCGGCGGCGTCTCCCTGCTGACCGAGGCCGTCCCGTGGCCGCGCGGCGAACGGGTCCGCCGGGCGGGGGTGTCGGCCTTCGGCGTGGGCGGGACCAACGCGCACGTCCTCGTGGAGGAGGCGCCCGCCGTACGGACGCGGACGCCCGGGGCCGGGGCGCCGCGGCCCCCCGCCTTCTCGTCGGCGACGCCCCCTGTGGCGCCGTGGGTGCTGTCCGCCAGGACGCCGGCCGCCCTGCGCGCCCAGGCCGGCCGCCTGCACACCCACCTCACCACCGCACGCCCCGACGCCACCCCCCTCCAGGTCGGCGCCGCCCTCGCCCACACCCGCGCCCGCTTCGACCACCGGGCCGCCCTCACCGGCACCACCCGTACCGAACTCCTCGACGCGGTCGCCGCGCTCGCCCGGGGCGAGGAGACGGACCAGGTGACCCGGGCCCACGCCCGGACCGGCAAGACCGTCTTCGTCTTCCCCGGCCAGGGCTCCCAGTGGGTCGGCATGGGCCGGGAACTCGCCGCCGCGCACCCCGCGTTCGCCGACGAGCTCGACGCCTGTGCCGCCGCGCTCGCGCCCCACACCGGCTTCGCGCTCGACGAGGTCCTGCGCGGGGCGCCCGGCGCTCCCCCACTGGACCGGGTGGACGTCGTACAGCCCGCGCTGTTCGCGGTGATGGCGGCGCTCGCCGCGCTCTGGCGCCACCACGGCGTGCACCCGGACGCCGTCGTCGGACACTCGCAGGGCGAGATGGCCGCCGCGTACGTCGCCGGGGGCCTCTCCCTCCAGGACGCCGCCCGCGTCGTGGCGCTGCGCAGCAAGGCCATCGCGGGGATGGCCGGGCGGGGCGGCATGGCCTCGGTGACGGCGTCGCCCGAGCGGCTGCTGCCGCTCCTGGCGGAGTGGGACGGGCTCATATCCGTCGCCGCCGTCAACGGCCCGTCGTCCGCCACTCTTTCGGGGGACCCCGACGCCTTGGACGGGCTGCTCGCCCGCTGTGCCGCCGAGGGCGTCTGGGCCCGGCGGATCCCCGTCGACTACGCCTCGCACTCCCCCCAGGTCGAGCCGCTCCGGGAGCGCCTGGCCGAGGTCCTGGCACCGATCGCGCCGCGCTCGGCAAAGGTGCCCTTCCACTCCACGGTCACCGGCGGCGCGTTCGACACCCGTGGTCTCGACGCCGACTACTGGTACCGGAACCTGCGTCGCACCGTGCGGTTCGAGGAGACCGTCCGGGCGCTGCTCGACGGGGGACACACCACGTTCGTCGAGATCAGTCCGCACCCCGTCCTCACCTTCGCGGTGGAGCAGACGGCGGAGCGGGCGGCGGAGCAGACGGTCGAGCGGGCGGGGGGACGGCGGGAAGGGGGGTCCGGTCGGGCCGCCGTGACCGTCCTCGGCTCGGCCCGCCGCGAGCGGGAACAGGCGCAGTTCACCGCCTCGCTGGCCGCCGCCCACGCCCACGGAGTACCGGTGGACTGGGCCGTGGTGTTCGACCCGGCCGACGCGCGCGACGTCGAACTCCCCACGTACGCCTTCGCGTCGACGCGCTACTGGGCGGCGCCCCGGCCCGCCGCGGGCGATGTCGGGGACGCGGGACTGCGCTCCACCGGCCACCGGCTCCTGACCGCCGGGGCCGAGCGCGCCGACGGCGGCGGATGGCTGTTCACCGGCCGGGTCTCGCCGGGCACGCACGGCTGGTCGGCCGACCACGCGGTCCACGGCACGGTCCTGCTGCCGGGCACCGCCTTCGTGGACATGGCCGTCCTCGCCGCCGGGCACGTCGGCTGCGACGTGGTCGAGGAGCTGACGCTGGAGGAGCCGCTGCCGCTCCCCGCCGAGGGCGCCGTCGACCTGCAGGCGTCGGTCGGCGCCCCGGACGCCCGGGGACGGCGACCGGTGACGATCCACTCCCGGCCGGCCGACGCGACCGGCGGCGACGACTGGACGCGGCACGCCACCGGCTTCCTCGCGCCCGCCCCGGCGCACGTCGACGCCTCCCCCGCCACCGCCGCCTGGCCCCCGTCGGGCGCCGATCCGCTGGACGTCGACGGCCTCTACGACCGGCTCGCCGACCGCGGCTTCGGTTACGGGCCCGCCTTCCGCGGGCTGCGCGCCGCCTGGCGGCGTGACGGTGCGCTCCTCGCCGAGGTGGACGCCCCGACGGCCGCTGACGGCGGGGGCGCCGAGGGGTACGGGGTGCACCCGGCCCTGCTCGACGCCGCGTTCCACGCCCAGCTCACCGAACTGGCCGACGCCGACGGAGGGTCCGGGCAGGCGTGGCTGCCGTTCACCTGGTCCGGGGTGCGCGTCAGCCGGCCGGGCGCCACGCACCTGCGGGTGTCGCTCACCCCGCTCGGCGAGGGGACGGTACGGATGTCCGCGGTCGACGCGGCCGGCGACCCGGTGGTCACCGTCGACTCGGTCGTGGCCCGTCCCGTGGCCGCGGACCGCCTGACCGGCGCACGCGGCCCGGCCGATCGCCTCTTCCGCGTGGACTGGCAGGCGATACCGGCCCCGGACCCCGCCCTCGGCCCAGCGCCCGGGCGCTGGGCGGTCCTGGCCGAGGACGGGACGACCCTGCCGCACCCGGGCACCGGCGCCGGCACGCCCGCCGGTCCCGGCAGGCCCGCCGGGACCGGCGGGACCGGTGCGGACGCCGGGACCGGTGCGGACACCCCAGCCGGCTCCCTCGCCCCGCCCCTCCCCACCTACCGCTCCCTCCCCCACCTCACCGCAGCGCTCGACGTGGGCGGACCCGTACCGGACACCGTCGTCGCGCTCGTCCCGGCGGCCCACGGCACACCCACCGCGGAGGCGGCCCGCGCCCGCGCCCACCACACCCTGGCGCTGCTGCGCGGCTGGCTGGCCGACGAACGGTTCGCCGCCGCGCGGCTGGTGCTGGTCACCCGGGGCGCCGTGGCCACCGCTCCCGGGGCGGCCGTCGCTCCCGACCTCGCGCCCCTGTGGGGGCTGGTGCGGACCGCGCAGTCCGAGCACCCCGGCCGCTTCACGCTCGTCGACCTGGCCGGTGACGCCTCCGACGATCCGGCGCGCGTCCTGCCCGGGGCGCTCGCCGCCGACGAGCCCCAGGTCGCCGTACGGGACGGCGTCCTCCACGTCCCCCGTGCCGTCCGGGTCCGCGGCGCCCGCGGCGGGCCGCTCCCCTTCGACCCGGACGGCACGGTCCTGATCACCGGCGGCACCGGAGGACTCGGCGCCCGGGTGGCCCGGCACCTCGCCGCCGAGCGGGGCGCGCGCCACCTGCTCCTGGCCGGCCGCCGCGGCCCGGACGCCGAGGGCGTGGCGGAGCTGACGGCCGAACTGACCGGCCTCGGCGCCCGGGTCACCGTCGCGGCCTGCGACGTCACCGACCGGTCGGCGACGGCGGCGCTCCTCGCGTCGGTCGACGCCGCGCATCCGCTGACCGCCGTCGTCCACTCCGCGGGGACGCTCGACGACGGCCTCCTGGAGGCGCTGACGCCCGAGCGGCTGGACCGCGTACTGGCGCCCAAGGTGGACGCGGCGCTGCACCTGCACGAGCTGACCGCGTCCGTGCCGCTCGCCGCGTTCGTCCTGTTCTCCTCCGTCGCGGGCACCATCGGCGGGCCGGGCCAGGGCAACTACGCGGCCGCCAACACGTTCCTCGACTCCTTCGCGCAGTGGCGGCGCGCCCAGGGACTGCCGGCGCTCTCGCTGGCCTGGGGCCTGTGGGAGGAGACGAGCGGCATGACCCGGCACCTCGGTGACGCGGGGGTCGCCCGGCTGGGCAGGTCGGGGCTGGCGCCGCTGACCACCGACGAGGGGCTGCGCCTGTTCGACGCCGTGCACGGCACGGACGACGCGCTGCTGCTGCCCGCCCGGCTCGACCCGGGCGCCCTGCGCGCCCAGGCCCGGGAGGGCTCGCTGCCCGCCGTGCTGCGGGCCCTGGTGCCGGCCGCGCACGTCCCCGCGGGCCGGTCCGGTCCGGCGCTGCCCGCGCGCCTCGCGGCCGCCGCGCCCGAGGAGCGGTACGCGCTCGTGCTGGCGGCGGTCGCGGCGGAGGTCGCCGTGGTCCTCGGACACGAGGACGCGGGCGCGGTCGACCCGGAGCGCCCCTTCAAGGACCTGGGTCTGGACTCGCTGGGCGCGGTGCGGCTGCGCAACCGGCTGGGCCAGGTGACCGGTCTCGCCCTGCCGTCCACCCTGGTGTTCGGCCACCCGACGGTCTCCGCGCTCACCGCGCACCTGCGCACGCTGCTCGACGAGCACGCCGCCGGGGCCCGGGAGGCGGCGGCGCCCGGCGTCCACGCGGACCTGGACCGGCTCGCCGGGCTGCTCCCGTCGGTCGCCGCGTCCGACGTGCCGGCCGTGCGCACGCGGTTGCGGTCCCTGCTCACGGCACTCGACGGCAGGGGCGGCGGGGACGGCGAGGACGGCGGCGGCCTGCGCCGGGAGCGCATCGACGAAGCGTCCGCCGACGACCTGTTCGACCTGATCGACAACGACTTGGGGGTGGGCTGAACCATGCCGGACGACGACAGGACACTGCGGTACCTCAAGCGTGTCACCGCCGAGCTGCAGGACACGCGCGAGCGGTTGCGGCAGGCCGAGCAGCGGGCGTACGAGCCGATCGCGGTGGTGGGCATGGCCTGCCGCTACCCGGGTGGCGTGACCTCACCCGACGGCCTGTGGGACCTGGTGGCCGCCGGGCGCGACGCGGTCGCGGACTTCCCCGCGGACCGGGGCTGGGACCTGGAGCGGCTCTTCCACGACGACCCGGACCACCCGGGCACGACGTACGCCAGGGCCGGCGGGTTCCTGGAGGGGGCGACGGAGTTCGACGCGGAGTTCTTCGGCATCGGCCGGACCGAGGCCCTGGCGATGGACCCGCAGCAGCGGCTGCTCCTGCAGACCGTCTGGGAGTCGCTGGAGGACGCGGGCATCGACCCGGGGAGCCTGCGCGGCTCGCCGACGGGTGTGTTCGTGGGGACGACGGGCCAGGACTACGCCCAGCTGGCGCGGTCGGGCCCAAAGGAGCTGGAGGGCTACTGGGGCATCGGCTCGGCGGGCAGCGTGCTCTCCGGCCGCGTCTCGTACGTGCTCGGGTTCGAGGGTCCGGCCCTCACCGTCGACACGGCATGTTCGTCGTCGCTGGTGAGCGTGCACATGGCCGTGCAGGCGCTCCGTCAGGGCGAGTGCGCGCTGGCCGTCGCGGGCGGGGTGACGGTGATGTCGACACCGGGCGTCTTCACCGAGTTCAGCAGACAGCGCGCCCTCTCGCCGGACGGCAGGTGCCGCTCGTACGCGGAGGCCGCCGAGGGCACCGGCTGGGGCGAGGGGGTCGGGATCGTCCTGCTGGAGCGCCTGAGCGAGGCGCGCCGCAACGACCACCGCGTCCTGGCGGTCGTCGCGGGTTCCGCGGTCAACCAGGACGGCGCCAGCAACGGCCTGACCGCCCCGAACGGCCGCTCCCAGCAGCGCGTCATCACGCAGGCGCTCGCCGCGGCCCGGTTACGCCCCGACGACGTCGACGCGGTCGAGGGGCACGGCACGGGCACCACGCTCGGCGACCCCATCGAGGTCGACGCCCTCGCGGCGGTCTACGGCCGGGGGCGGACCGCCGCGCGGCCGCTGCGGCTGGGCTCGCTGAAGTCCAACATCGGGCACAGCCAGGCCGCCGCGGGCGTCGGCGGACTGATCAAGATGGTGCAGGCGCTCCGTCACGGCGTACTGCCCCGGACCCTGCACGTCGACCGGCCCACGTCCAAGGCCGACTGGTCCGGTGGTGGCGTCTCCCTGCTGACCGAGGCCGTCCCGTGGCCGCGCGGCGAGCGGGTCCGGCGGGCGGGGGTGTCCTCGTTCGGCATCAGCGGCAGCAACGCGCACGTCGTGGTCGAGGAGGCGCCGCCCGACGCGCCCGCCGGGGCCGGGGAGGGGCCGGAGCCGGTGACCCTGCCGGTGGTGCCGTGGGTGCTGTCCGCCAGGACGCCGACCGCCCTGCGCGCCCAGGCCGGCCGCCTGCACACCCACCTCACCACCGCACGCCCCGACGCCACCCCCCTCCAGGTCGGCGCCGCCCTCGCCCACACCCGCGCCCGCTTCGACCACCGGGCGGTCCTCACCGGCGCCACCCGTACCGAACTCCTCGCCGGGCTGGCGGCGTTCGGCGCGGGGGACCTGCCGGGCAACGCCGTCCTCGGGGTGGCGGCACGGGCGCGGAAGACCGCGTTCCTGTTCTCCGGGCAGGGGTCGCAGCAGGCCGGCGCGGGCCGTGGACTCGCCGCCGCCCACCCGGTCTTCGCCGACGCCCTGGACGCGGCCCGCGCCGAGCTCGACCGGCATCTGGACCTTCCCCTGCGCCGGGTGATGGACGCCCCCGAGGGCAGTCCCGAGGCGGAGCTGCTGCACCGCACGGGCTGGACGCAGCCGGCGCTGTTCGCGCTGGAGGTGGCCCTGTACCGGCTCGTCGAGTCCTGGGGCTTCACCCCGGACTTCCTGATGGGCCACTCGATCGGCGAGCTGTCCGCCGCGCACGTCGCCGGGGTGCTGTCCCTGGCCGACGCGAGCGCCCTGGTCGCCGCGCGCGGCAGGCTGATGCAGGCCCTGCCGGAGGGCGGCGCGATGGTCGCCGTGGAGGCGACGGAGGACGAGGTCCTGCGGAGCCTGCGCGGCGACGACCGGCTGGCCGTGGCCGCCGTGAACGGGCCCCGTTCGGTCGTCGTGTCCGGCGCCGCCGAGCCCCTCGCGGCCTGGCAGCGGGCGTGGCGGGAGCGGGGCCGCCGCACCCGCCGGCTGCGCGTCAGCCACGCCTTCCACTCGCCTCTGATGCGGCCGGCGCTCGATGAACTCGCTTCCGTCGCGCGGAGCTTGAGCTACCACGCGCCGGCCGTGCCGATCGTCTCCGACGTGACGGGGAACTTCGCCGAGGCGACCGACCTGACCACGCCCGAGTACTGGGTCCGTCACGCCGAGCGCCCCGTCCGCTTCCACGACGGGGTGCGCCGCCTGGAGGGCGCGGGCGTGACGGCGTTCCTGGAGCTCGGGCCGAGCGGGGTGCTGACCGCGATGACCCGTCCGTGCCTGCGCGACCCGGACGCCGCGGTGGTCGCCCCCGCCCTCGACGGGCACGCGCCCGAGCCCGCCGCGCTCATGGCCGCGCTCGCCGAGCTGCACGCGCACGGCGCGTGCGGCGACCTCGCGGCCCTCCTCCCCCGGGACGCGGCCCGCCGGGTGCCGCTCCCGACGTACGCCTTCCAGGCGCGCCGCCACTGGATCGACGTGCCGCAGACCGTACGGGGCACGAGCCCCGCGCCGTCCGCGGACGGGGCGGCTCCGGCACCGGGCGGGCAGGGGCGGCCGTGTGGTGACGCGCCGGGGCGGGCGGACCGGGGCGAGCCGGAGGGGGCGGGCGGGGAGCGGGACGTCCTCGGCCTGGTCCGCACCCAGATGGCCCTCGTCCTCGGCTACGAGGACGGCGCGCGGATCGACCCCGACCTGACGCTGCCGGAGCTCGGCATCGACTCGCTCGGCGCCGTCCGCTTCCAGCGGCGCCTGGCCACGGTCACCGGCCTGACCCTGCCGGCCACCCTCCTCGTCGACCACCCCACCCCGGCGGCCCTCGCGGAGCACCTGCGCCCGCTGCTCACCCCGAGCGACCCGAGCGTCACGCCCACACCCGACGCCACACCCACACCCGCACTCGACGCCGCACCCGCCCCCGGCGCCGCAGCCCCGCCCAGGGCCGTCCCCGCATCCGGCGCCGCAGCGCCACCCAGCTCCACGCCCGCCCCCGGCGCCACGCCCGCACCCAGCGCCCCGAACGCGCCCGGCCTCCCGAGCGGCACCGGCACCTCCGGCCACCCGAGCACCCCGAACGCCGCCCGCACCCCCAGTGACCCCGGCCCTCCCGGCGCCCCCGGCGCACCCGGTGCCGGGGGCGGCCCCGCCGTCCTGCTGCGGGACCTGCACCGGCGCGGGCGACTCGGTGACGCCGTGCCGCTGCTGCGGGCCGCCGCGGCGGACCTCCCCACCTTCACCGCCGCCGACCGACCCCAGGGACCGCCGGAGTCTGTGCTCGTCTCCGACGGGCCCGCCGCGCCCGCCGTCGTGTGCGTGCCGTCCTTCCTGGCCGGCTCGGGCCCGCACCAGTTCGCGCGGTTCGCCGCCGGATTCGCCCACCGGCCGCGGATGTCCGCGCTCACCCTGCCCGGGTTCGGCACCTCACCGCTGGTGCCCGGCTCGTGGCGGGCGGCGGTCGACAGCCTGGCCGCGGCCGCGCTGCACACCGCGGGCGGCGCCCCGCTGGTCCTCGCGGGGCACTCCATCGGCGGCGTCCTCGCGCACGCCGCCGCCGCGTCGCTGGAGCGCGCCGGGCACCGCGTCGAAGGGGTCGTGCTGATCGACACCTACGAGCCCGAACCGGCCCAGCAGCAGGCGGTGTTCGCCTGGGCGATGGGCCGCGTCCTCGCCCGGGACGGCGCGCCCGCGGGCCTCGACGACGACGTGCCGGCCATGGGCGGCTACCTGCGGCTGTTCGACGACTGGACGGCCGACCCGCTGACGGCGCCCGCGCTGCTCCTCACCGCCGAGCGGGGTCCCGACGCGCCGGACGGCGCCGACTGGCGGCTCTGGCGGGCCGCGGACACCGTCGCGCCCGTCACCGGCGACCACTTCTCGCTCCTCGAGGAACACGCCGCTCACACGGCACACGCCGTCGAGGAATGGCTTCGAAAGGAACTGTCATGCAGCCGGTCGGCATAGTCGACTTCGGGAGCTACCTGCCCGAGAACGTCGTGGGGCCCGAGTTCTTCCTGGACGAGGACGCCCCGGTGGACCCGCTCGCCCACACCCCGCTGTTCCGCGTGCCCCCGACCCGGCACCACGTCGCCCCCGGCGAACGGGCCGCCGACATGATCGCCGCGGCGGCCCGGCCGCTCTTCGAGCGCCTCGGCAGGGGCCCCGCCGGCCGGGTCGACGTGCTGCTGACGAACGTGCTGCTGCCGGACGAGCCGTTCATGGGCGTCGGCGCCCAGGCGGCGCACGCCCTCGGCATCGACCCCGAGTGGATCGTGGACCTGCACAACGGCGGCTGCGCCTCCTTCCCCTACATGCTCGCGCTGGCTCGGAAGATCATGGCCGACGGAGCGGCGCGCACCGCGCTGGTCGCCAACGTGCAGAACACCGCGGGGCGGATGTTCGCCCAGTCCGAGGTGCGCAAGCGGTCGCACGCGCCGATCCCCGGCGACGGCTGCGGCGTGGCCTACCTGGAGACCGGCGCGGGCTCGCCGCTCCTCGGGATACGGACCCGCAGCGTCCCCGCGCACTCCGTGGACCTCGGCATCAAGACCCCGGACGGGCGCAGGTACTGGGAGCCGGGCGAGGGCCAGATGGACATCGCCTTCGACCCCGGCAAGGCGGCGGAGATCCTCCAGCGCGGCAACACCCTCGTGCCCGAGCTCGTCGGGGAGCTGTGCGCGGACCTCGGGGAGCAGCCGTCCGACATCGACGTGCTCGTCACCAACCAGCCGAACCGGATCTTCCTGCAGAACTGGCGCCAGGCCCTGAAGCTGGACGCCGCACGGCACCTGGACACCTTCGACCGCTACGGGAACCTGTACGGGGCCGCCGTGCCCGTCACCCTCGACCGGGCGGCCCGCGCCGGTGAGCTGCGCGACGGCGACCTCGTGGTGATGTCGGGGTTCGCGCACGCCGGTGACTTCGCGGCCGCCGCGGCGGTGCGCTGGAACGGCGCCTCGTGAGCGGGCCGACCGGGGCGCCCGGGCAGCCCGCGACCACGGAGTACGACGTCGTCGTCGTCGGCGCGCGCTGCGCCGGGGCCACGCTCGGCGCGCTCCTCGCGCGCCGCGGCCTGCGGGTCGCCGTGCTCGACCAGGCCACCGAGATCCGTTCGACGCTCTCCTCGAACATCCTGCAGGCCGACTCCCTGGCGTTCCTGAACCGCCTCGGTGTGATGGAGCGGCTGCGCGCGGCCGGGGTCACCACCATGAGCCACGTCGACATGCGCCTGGAGGGGTTCCGCTGCCGGGAGGCGTTCCCGCAGGAGCCCGGTGACGTGGGCGGCGCGGCCTGCGTACGCCGCGAGGTCCTCGACCCGGTCCTGGTGGACGCGGCCCGCGCGTCCGGCGCCGAGGTGCGGCTGGGCACCCGGGTCGTCGGGGTGATCCGTGAGGGCGGGCGGGTCACGGGGGTCCGGGCGGTGGCGGGCGGCGTCGAGGCGCGGCTGCGGGCCCGCCTGGTGGTCGGCGCGGACGGACGGAACTCGAAGGTCGCCGAGGCGTGCGGGTCGCGCATGTACCACGTGAGTCCCGGCGAACGCAGCTACTACTGGACGTACTTCGAGGGCGCGGACACCGGTCCGCGGCCGACGTTCGTCTTCCACCGCTGGGGCGACCGGCACATGCTGGGCGGCCCCGCCGACAACGGCCTGTACATCGTGGGCGTCTCCCCGCAGCGGCACGAGCGGGAGAGCTTCCGCGCCGACCTCGACGGTTCCCTGCGCGCCCACGCGCTGCGCTGCGCGCCGATCGCCGAGGCCCTCGCGGGCGCCACCCGGGCGAGCAGGATCTACGGCATCCGGCGCTTCTTCGGCTACTTCCGCGAGGCGGCGGGCGCCGGCTGGGTGCTGCTCGGTGACGCCGGGCACTTCAAGGACCCGGCGGGCGGGCGCGGCATCGGCGACGCCTTCCACCAGGCGGAACGGCTCGCCGACGCGGTCGGTGACGCCATCGGGTCGGGCGTCCGGCTCGACCGCGCCGTCACGGAGTTCGGCCGCTGGCGGGACCGTACGTACGCCGAGTACTACGGCCTGGCGGCGGACCTGGGCGTGGCCGGCCCCATCGCGGGCGTCGTCCCGCGGGTCGTGCGCGCACTGCACGCGCGCGGCCGGGTCGACGGCGTCCTGAACCTGCTGAGCCACCGGGCCTCCGTCCTGGAGGTCCTCACCCCGGCGCGGGTGCTCGGCGCGACGGGCGGGCAGCTGCTGGGCGCCCCCGGCCGGCGCCGCGCAGCCCTCGGCGAGCTGCGGCGGCTCGCGACCACCGAGCTCCGGCGCAGGAACGCGATGCGCCGGCCCGTCTTCCAGAGCGGCCTGGCGCCGCGCCCCGTACTGCAGGACACGTCCGAACCGGAGCTGAGCCGATGACCAGCACGTACCCGCACACCGCCGCGCGCGGCCACCTGCCGCCCCCGGGCATCGACCTGGGCTTCGAGCGGACGGTGCCGCGCGCCCTCGCCCACCGCAGGCAGGTCGGCGAGGTGTTCGTCACCGACTCCGCGCAGGGGTCCGACGACGACTTCCACCTCTCCTTCCAGATCCCGCGCGCCCACAGCCTGTGGTCGGACCGGAGGGCGGGCTTCCATGACCCGCTGGCGTCCGCGGAGGCGGCGCGGCAGTCCATCTTCGTGCTGCTGCACCGCCACGTCGGGGTGCCGGTCGGGCTGCCCTTCAGCCTCCAGCGGATCTCGCTGCGGGTGACGGACCCCCAGGCGTACGCCCACGACGGCACGTCGGCGCTGCAGGGGTACGTGCACTACCGGGTCGCCGAGCGCCAGGGCAAGGGCTCCGACGTGGTGGGCATGGTGCTCGACGGCGTGATGGAGGTCGGCGGGCGCCCGGCGATGACCCTGAACGCGGTCCTCGCCTTCATGTCGCAGGAGGACTACGACGTGTTCCGGGCCTTCCAGCGAGGGCGGAAGCCCGTGGCCGAGGCCCGCCCGACCCCGGCACGGCGGCTCGACGCCGGCCTGGTGGGGCGTGAGAACCCGCGGAACGTCGTCGTCGGCCTGCCGGAACGGGGGGCGTGGCCGGACGCCGGGTCCGGCGGGGGCGCGTTCCGCTGCCTGCTGACGGCGGACCCGCACCACCCGGCCTTCTTCGACCACGAGTACGACCACGTGCCGGGGCCCCTGATGGTCGAGGGCATGCGCCAGGCCGCCCTGGCCGCGGCCGGCCGGGCCGGGGTGCCGGCCGCCCCGGACGCCCTCACCGTCGGCTGCGAGGCGGCCTTCCTGGACTTCGCCGAGTTCGAGGCCGACCTGGTCCACGAGGCGGAGGTCGGCGCCCCCGCAGCGGACGGCCGCGTCCCGGTGTCCGTGGTCCTGCGGCAGTTCGGCAGACCGGTCGTCGAGGGCCGCATCGACCTGCTTCCCGACGCGGCACCGCGTCCCCGATCGACCGCGCGAGCGTAGGAGTCCGAGCCATGGCAGTGACACACACGGGTGACAGCGCAGGGGACCGGCGGCGCGTGGCGGTGGTGGGGGCGGGCGTCTCCGGCCTCACCGCGGCGCTCCGCCTCGACCTCCTCGGATACGACGTCGAGCTCATCGAGGCGGCCGGGATACTCGGCGGCCGCTTCGGCCTCGACAAGCTCGGCGACCGGCAGGTCATGACGGGCGGGAAGAACATCGGCCGCCGCTACCACACGTTCCGCTGGTTCACCTCGGAGCTCGGCGCGGACGCGTATGAGTCCTTCGGCTACAACGCCTCCCGCATCAAGGACGGCGAGGTCCTCACCCTCGACAGCGAGCGGCGGGGCCGGACGCTGAGGAACATCCGGCGGATGGGCTCGGCCCGCGACGTCGCGCGGATGGCGGCGATGGCGGCGCGGATCCGCGCCGACGACCGCAACCGCTTCCTCGGCTCGCGCTACTTCAGCGGCGTCTCGCGGCGCCACGACCACTCCCCGCTCAGCTCGTTCTTCGGGCGCGAGATGACGGACACGCTGGTGCGGCCCATGGTCATCCGCAACAACGGGGCGGAGCCCGACGAGGTCCACCCCGGCACGTTCGGCACCAACCTGGCCATGCTGATGGACCACTACGACCAGCTGAGCGGCGGCATCCAGCCCGTACTGGACGCGTTCGCCAAGCGGGTCCCGGTACGGCTCGGCGCCACCGTGGAGGACCTGGTGGTCCGCGACGGGAGGGTCACGGGGCTGCGCGTCTCCGAGGGCGGGGCGCCCGCGCGGACCAGCGACTACGACGGCGTGGTGCTGGCCACCCCGGCCCACGCGACCGCCGGGATCGTCCGCTCCGCGCGGCCCGCGCTCGCCCGGCGGCTGTCGGACGTGCGGTACTTCCCGTCCACCGTGGTCCTCGTCGAGTACGACCGGCCCGTCTTCGGCCCGGACGTGCGCGCGCTCGCCATGGACGACGGGCCGTGCAGCAACGCCGGTTCGTACGGCATGGAGGAGCGGCACATCGTCCGCTACACCTACAGCGGCCGCGAGGGGCGCCTGACCGACCTCAGCCCGGAGAACATCGACCGGCTGACCGGGGAGACCGAGGAGCGCCTCGTGAGGTACCTGGGGGCACCGCGCGCCGAGCGCGTCAACCTCCTGGTCAAGCACTGGGACGCGGCCTACAGCGGCTACCTCCCCTACCACGCCGACTTCCTCGCCGAGGTCCGGGAGGGCGTCGCGGACGTGCCCGGCCTGGAGCTCGCGGGCGACTACATCCAGGGCGTGTCCATCGAGGCGTGCGCCCGGACGGGCCGCGCCGCGGCGGGCCGGCTCGCCGCGCACCTCACCTCCCCCTCGGCGCCCGCGCGGGCGGCGGCGTGAGCGGCGGCGCGAACCGCGAACCGAGCGGCGGCCCGGGTGGCGGCGCGAGCGGGGACACGGGCCCCGGGAGCGCGGACGGCGGCGCGGGCGCCCCGGTCGACTGGGCGGTGGTCACCGGCGCCTCCTCCGGCATCGGCGAGCACCTCGCCCGGGGCCTGGCCGCACGCGGGTACGGGCTGTGGCTCGTCGCCCGCTCCACCGACGCCCTCGAACGGCTCGCCGGGGAACTGCGCGGCCGGCACGGCGTACCCGTGCGCGTACGGACCTGCGACCTCGCGGACCCGGCCGCGCGTCGGACGCTCGTGGCGGAACTGGGCGGGCAGCCGGTCTCCGTGCTCTGCGCCAACGCGGGCTTCCCGACCTGCGGGCCGTTCCACGAGAACGACCCCGCCCAGGAGAGCGCCCAGGTCCAGGTCAACGTCGTCGCGCTGCACGCGCTGACGCAGGCCCTGCTCCCGGGCATGCTGGCGCGGCGGCGCGGCGGGATCCTGATCACCGGCTCCACCGCCGGCTGCCAGCCCGTACCGACCGCGGCCACCTACGCGGCCGGCAAGGCGTTCGCCAACGCCTTCGCCGAGTCGCTCCACGTCGAACTGCGCGGCAGCGGGGTGCGCTGCACCCTGCTCGCCCCGGGCCCCGTCCGCACCGGCTTCTACGCGGTGGGCGGCATGGCACGGCTCCAGGAGCGGCGGTTCCTGGCGTGGCTGACGCCCGAGCGCGTCGCCGAGGCGGGCCTGCGCGGCCTGGCACGGGGACGCCGCGTGGTGGTCCCGGGCCCGGTCGCCAAGGCCCAGTACCTCGCGGGCCGCCACACGCCGCGCGCCCTGCTCTTCCCCGTGCTGCGCGCCGTGGTGCTGCCCGTCTTCCGCACCGCGCGGACCGGCTCCCGCACCCGCCCGCCGGCCGGCACTCCCGACTCCCGACTCCCGCATGTGAGAGGCACAGGACAATGGACGGCAGAAAACACCGGTGGTTCATCCTCGGGGCGTCGCTGATACCGCTGATCGCGGTGGCCGGCGCCATGGCCCTGCTGTGGAACGAGATCTTCGGCTGGTCGGACGTGGTGGTCCTCGTCCTCATGTACGCGGTCTCCGGCTTCGGCATCTCGACCGGCTACCACCGGATGCTCACCCACCGCTCGTTCGAGACGTACAAGCCCATCCGCGTCGCCCTGGCCACCGCCGGGGTGATGGCCGGCCAGGGTCCGCCGCTGATCTGGGCGGCCCACCACCGCAAGCACCACCGCGTCGCCGACAAGCCCGGTGACCCGCACAGCCCCCACCTGGACTTCGAGCCCGGCTTCAAGGGCACGATGGCCGGTCTCTGGCACGCCCACCTCGGCTGGCTCTTCGACGTCAACCTCACCTCCGACCCGATGCGCTACTGCCCGGACCTGGTGCGCGAGAAGCCGCTGCGCTGGCTCAGCGAGCACCTCCTGCTGGTCACCGCCGCCGGTGTCGTGCTGCCCGGCCTCCTCGCCTACGCCCTCACCGGCGGCGACTGGCGAGCCGGCCTGACCGGCATGCTCTGGGGCGGCCTGGTCCGCATCTTCCTGATCAACCACATGACCTACGCGGTCAACTCCGTCGGGCACGTCTTCGGCCGCCGCCGCTTCGACACCACCGACCAGTCCCGCAACGTCGCCTGGCTCTCCCTCCCCTCCTTCGGCGAGGCCTGGCACAACAACCACCACGCCTTCCCCCGCTCCGCCCGCCACGGCATGAAGTGGTACGAGGTCGACCTCTCCGCGATCCTCATCTGGAGCCTGGAGAAGACCCGCCTCGCCTGGAAGGTCGTGCGCATCGACCCCGACCGCATGGAGATGCGCGAGGCGGGGGTCAGCCGGGTCAACGCGGCCTCCATGGACAAGAGGGAACTCCTGGAGACCCAGCAGAACATCGCGCCCCTCGCGGAGCGCCGCCGCGATGCCCGTGAGGCCGACGCCTCGCTGGTGGACGTCGAGTAGCGCGGCCACCGGACGAGCAGACGAGTAGACGGGGATCACGTACATGGAGTTCTTCAGGGCCCTGACCGACGGGGCGACGCACGGCGTACTGCACGAGTGGACGGGCGAGGGCTTCGCGCACACCCCCTGGCGGGACGTCGTCAGGGACGCCCACGGCATGGCCGCCGAGCTCCGCGGCCTCGGCGTCGGGCCGGGCACCCGCGTCGCCGCCGTCCTCACCAACACGCCCGACACGGTCCGCGGACTGCTGGCGATCTGGCTGGCCGGCGGCGCGGTCGCCTCGCTGCCGCTGCCGACCCGCGGCCAGGGCCGGGAGGCGTACGGCGAGCAGCTGGTGGCGCTCTCCGCGCGGCTGGACCCGACGCTGCTCCTGGTCGACGAGGAGCTGACCGACATGGTCCCGCCGGAGCTCGGCAAGGAACTGCCGGTCCGCGGCTGGTCGTCGCTGCGCGGCGGGGGACGCGTCGAGCCGAGCCCACCGGGCCGGGACGACGTGGCCTTCGTCCAGTACTCGTCCGGGTCCACCAGCACCCCCAAGGGATGCGCGCTGACCACCCGGGCCATCGAGCAGCAGCTGCAGATCATCCTGCACCTGACGGGCGGCTGGCCCGGCGCCGACACCGTGGCCTCCTGGCTGCCGCTCTCGCACGACATGGGCATGTTCGGCTGCCTGCTGTACTCGTGGGCGTACGACTTCGACTTCGTGCTGTCGTCGCCCGACCGGTTCGGGATGGCGCCGCGCACGTGGTTCCGCGACATGGCCGAGTACGGGGCGACGATGACGGCGGGCACGAGCACCGCCGTGTACCTCGCGGCGCGGGCGCAGGGCCGGGGGGCGCTGCCCAGGGAGCTGAAGCTGCGGGCCGCCGTGATCGGGGCGGAGCGCGTCGACTGGGACACGCTGGCGGCGGCGACGGAGAAGTTCCGGCCGTTCGGCCTGTCCGACACCGCGTTCCAGCCCGCGTACGGCATGGCCGAGGCGACGCTCGCGGTGACCGGGAAGCCGTGGGACCGGGCACCCAGGGCACTCGCGTTCGACGGTCCCGCGCTGGTCGAGGGCACGGTGATCGAGGTGGCTCCCGACCACCCGAAGGCGGCCCGGCTGGTCTCCAACGGCGTGACGCTGCCCGGAGTGTCGGTCCGGGCGGGCAGTGGGGGCGGCATCGCGGAGATCCAGGTGTCGTCACCGAGCCTCGCCGTCGGCTACCACGCCGACCCCGAACGCACCGCCGCGCGGTTCCGGGACGGCTGGCTGCGCACCGGCGACCTCGGCTTCGTGCGCGACGACGAGCTGTACGTCCTCGGCCGGGCCGACGACATGCTGTCGGTGGGCGGGCGGAAGGTCTACGCCTCCGAGATCGAGTCGGCGGTCGACTCCCTGAGGAACGTCCGCAAGGGCTGCGCCGCCCTCGTCGACGCGGGCGGCTCGGGGACGTCCCGGCTCGTGCTGATGGTGGAACCCCAGGGCAACCCGAAGGACTTCCGGCCGATCGCCGAGGAGGCCGCCTCGCTGGCCATGGAGAAGGCCGGCGTCGCGCTCGCGGAGTGCCTGTTCCTGGCGCGCGGGGTGCTCCCGAAGACGCCCAGCGGAAAGATCCAGCGCTTCCGCTGCCGCGCCCTGCTCGACGAGGGCCGGCTCGCCCCCGTGGCACGGGTGGCGTTCGCCTGACCGGGCCGAGGGGCCCACCCACCCGGGCCCCTCGCCCCACCACCCCACCCTCTCCCCCCTTTCTCGCCGCCTCCGCGCCCGCCCCTCCCCGCGCGGCCGTCAGTGGAACCGCGACGGGAGGGCTTGCGAGAATCAGCGGGCGCGCCACCCGGACACGGCCGCGCGGAGCCGGACAGGGGGGACATGGGGCGGACATGGGGGGAGGTTCCGTGACGCGGGAGGAGCTGCTGGACGCGCTGTCGGCACTGCGGCGGGCCCAGGTGGGCGGGCGACGGGCCCCGCACAAGCCGTTGCTCGTGCTGTGGCTGCTGGGGAGGTTCGCCGGTTCCGGCAGCACCGCCGTCTCGTACGACGAGGCGGAGGAGCCGGTCAGCCGGCTGATCAACGACTTCGGGCCCGCCGTGACCAGCCCCGCGCGGGCGCGGGAGCGGGCGGCCATGCCGTTCGTGCACCTGGAGCGCGAGCTGTGGGAGCTGCGCGACCGGGACGGACGCGCGATCAGCCGGGACGCGCCGGAGCGGGGCGGCGCCCTGCGGGCCCGCGGGGCGCACGGCCGCCTCCACCCGCACGTCGAGGCGCTGCTGGCGGAGCCGGGCACGCTGGCCGCGGCGGTACGCCTCCTGCTGGAACAGCACTTCACCCCCGCGCTGGAGGCACCCGTCTGCGACGCCGTCGGGCTCGACCTCACCGAAGACCTCGGCACGGGCCTCACCGGAGACCCCGGCGCGGGCCTCGCCGCCGACCTCACCGCCGACGTCGGCTCCGCCCTCGCCGGCACCGCGCCGCACACCCTCGCCGGACGGAAGCGACGCCGGCGCCGGGCCGGTTTCACCGAGGAGGTGCTGCACGCCTACGCGTACGCCTGCGCCTTCTGCGGGTTCGACGGGGCCCTCGGCCGCCACCCCGTCGGCCTGGAGGCCGCGCACGTGCGCTGGCACAGCCAGGACGGCCCGGACGAGGTGAACAACGGCCTGTCCCTGTGCTCCCTGCACCACACCCTCTTCGACCTCGGCGTCCTCGGGCTCCTCCCCGACCTGCGCATCCAGGTCTCCGAGCTGTACGTCGCCCGCGGACCGGCCGGCCGCGCCGTCGACGACCTCCACGGCCGCCCCGTCGCGGCGCCCCGCCCCGGCCGCCCCACCGTCGACCCGCGGTTCGTCCTCTGGCACGGCCGCCAGGTCTTCAAACGCCCCGGGACCCAGGCCGCGTAGCCCTCAGCGAGCGCGTCCACCCGCGCGCCGGCGCGGTGGGCGGCACGGTCACGACGGTGGCCGCCAGCACCCCGTCCACCGCCCACCGCCCGGTGAAGCCCTCCGCCGGAACGGCCGGGTCGCGCAAAAGGACGCGCGCCGTGAACGTCCCGTCCACCGCGAAGGCCAGCTCGGCCTCCTCGTGTCCGAGCCACCGGCGGGTCAGCGGGAACCACGCCTTGTACACCGACTCCTTCGCGCTGAACAGCAGCCGGTCCCAGTGCACGTCCGGACGCGGACGGGCCAGCTCCGCGAGGTGCGCCCGCTCGCCCTCCGACGCGACCAGCCCCAGCACTCCGTCCGGGAGCGGCAGGTGCTCCTCGGCGTCGATCCCGAGGGCGCGCAGGTCCGTGTCGCGCGCCACGGCCGCCGCCCGGTAGCCCTGACAGTGCGTCATGCTGCCGACGATCCGGTCCGGCCACTGGGGCGCCCCGCGCTCACCGCGCGGTATCGGCACGGGCCCGACGCCCAACCCGGCGAGGGCCCGCCGCGCACACCAGCGGACGGTGGTGTACTCCCGGCGCCGCTTGTCGACCGCACGACGCACCTGCTCCGCCTCCGCACCGAGCAACGGCAGCCCCGGCGGATCGTGGAAGACCTCGACGACGCGCACCTCGGCCGGCAACAACCCGTCCATCACGGCCGTCCCCTCCCCCTCGACGACGACACCCCGACGGAAGACACCCTCGCACACGGACACACGGTCCGATCATCGCCCGCTCGCGCGACGCTGCGCGCTTCACCGCCATGCGCGCTCCGCCGCCATGCGCGCTCCGCCGCCGAGGCGCCGGCCGGCCCCGCCGGTCCGGCGGGTACGCACTACCGTCCGAAAGAAGCACCGGGGTGGTGTCGAGGTCGCACGACCCGGTGCCAGGCCGAACAGGAAGGGCGACCCCGGGACATCGCGCAGCACGGCCGGGTCCCGCGGCACGACGTCACACCAGTGGTGCAGGAGAAACGATAATCTGAGCCGCATCAGCGCATCGGCCGGGAGCGAAGTTGAAGCGAGCGAGCAGACCGGTCTGCGCCGCGGGAGCACTCATACTGCTCCTCGGAGGCTGTGACGCCCTGTCCACCGACAGGACGCCCGAGCGGGTCAGGAACGGAATATCCCAGCTCGACCTGACCGTCACCGGGCGCCCGACGCCAGGCAGCCTCTCCGTGACGGAACACGTTCTGGCCAGACTCAGGGCGCGCGACGCCGAGGGCTTGGCCGAGCTCGCCGCGGAGGGCGACGGAGCGGACGAGGACGCGAAGCGCTGGCTGGCGCGCTGGGGTGACGCGGCCCAACGCCCGGCCACGGCAGACTTCGGCCCCGGGGAGAAGGACGCCTCCGTCGAGGTCCGCTTCGACGGAGACCGCTCCACGCTGTCGCTCCTGCTGATGCCGGAGGACCAGGACGATCCCTACGGCGACAGGTACGTGGTCGCCCTCCACGAGGACCCGGTGACGTGATGGCCCGGCACCCCGAGGGGCGCCCGTACGGTACGGCCCCGGCGTGTCCGGCCCGCCACCGAAACCCGCCGGCCGACCCGGGACGCTGACTCCCACCGGTGGCACACGGGGACGGAGCCGTACGGGCCGGAGGCCGACGGACAGGTGCCTCTCGACGACCTCGGACAGCTCCGCGAGAAGACCGCGCGCCGCCTTTGACTCCTCCGCCCGCTCTTCCGTCGGCAGCCGGCGGACTCGCGGCGCACACCGCTGCTCCGCATCGCCGTGCGGCGTCCGGGCGCCGGTGCGCGCCCTGGAGCGTGACACCGGGGCGGCGTGGGCCGGCTGCCCGCCGGTGTGGGTCGGGCGGCGAACGGTCGGCTGAGAGGTACGTCCCTTCGGGGGCGCTGTGGTGCAATGACATCTGCCCGGCACCGGGCTTGCGCCGGCCCCTCGCACACCTGGGTCGGAGCCCGGGGCACCAGCGAGCGAGGAGTCATCGTGACCGTAGGCGGGCCTGACGGGGAGGGTGAGCCGAGCTTTCGTGCTCCCGGGAACGGGTGGGGCCGGGGCAAGGCGATGACCTTGGCGGGGACGCTGGCCGCGGCGGAGAGCTCGGCGCCCGTGGAGTCGCTCGACGTGGTCGCGCGCATGCTGAGGGAACACCTCGGGGCCGCGTCGGTGTCGTTCCTGATCACCGACTTCACCGGCGGCTCGGTCGTACGGCTGGGGGCCGCGGGCAGCGTCGAGACCGACGAGCCCGCGCGGCGCATCACGCTGCGGGGCACCCTGTACGACGACGTGATCCGCACCCAGCGACCGCGCGTGGAGGACCGGGGCGAGGGCACGCTGGTGCGGATCGTCGCCCCGGTGACCAACCGCGGGGACGCCATCGGGCTCCTGGAACTGTTCCTGCCGTCGGCGCCCGACGCGGAGGTGATGCGGGAGATCGGCGAGACCGCGCACGCCCTGGCGTACATCGTCATCGCGAACCGGTCCTACACGGACGTGTACCAGTGGGGCCGCCGCACCACCCCGCTGAGCCTGGCGGCGGAGATCCAGCACCGGTTGCTCCCGGCGTCGCTGGCGTGCGAGGCGGCGCAGTTCGCGGTCGCCGGGGCGCTGGAGCCCGCCGACCACGTCGGGGGCGACACCTTCGACTACGTGATCGACCGGGACACGGTCCAGCTCTCCGTCACCGACGCCATGGGGCACGACGTGGACGCCGCGCTGCTGGCCACCCTGCTGGTGGGCGCCCTGCGCCGGGCACGACGGGCCGGCGCCGACCTCGCCGAGCAGGCCCGCCAGGCCGACCGGGCCATGCGCGAGCACGGCCGCCACTGCTACGTCACCGGTCAGCTGCTGCGCATCAGCCTGATCGACGGCGGGGCCGAGTTCATCAACGCCGGGCACCCCTGGCCGCTGCGGATGCGGGACGGGCAGGTGCAGGAGATCACTCCGGAGATCGACATGCCGTTCGGCTTCGACGCCCCGCACACCTACCGGGTCCAGTCGCTGGACCTGCGGCCGGGTGACCGGTTGGTGATGTTGACCGACGGCATGCTGGAGCGCAACGCCATCAGCTCCGACCTGTCCGACCTGGTCGTCCGCACCCGCGCGCTGCATCCCCGCGAGGCCGCCCGCACCCTCGTCGCGGCGGTCGTCGACGCGAACGACGGCCACCTGCAGGACGACGCGACCGTCATGTGCCTGGACTGGCACGGCGTCGGCCACTCCCGGCGGGACGCCGACACCGGTGCCGACCTCGCCGACGCCTCCGCCCCCTCGTGGACGGGGCGGACGGGGCGGACGGGGCGGACGGGGCGGACGCCTCCCGGGCGGTGACGCGGCCGCCCCGGTGACCGCCGTCGACGCGGGCCACCGGGACGGCCGCCGTCGGCTCGGGGCGCGGGCCGGGCGGGTCAGTAGGTGGCCAGGGCGATGGCGGCGTAGTGCGCGGTGAAGGCCGCCACCGTCAGCGCGTGGAAGACCTCGTGGAAGCCGAACCAGCGGGGCGAGGGGTCGGGCCGCTGGAGGGCGTAGACGACCGCGCCCGCGCTGTAGAGGAGACCGCCGACCACGATCAGGACGAGTACGGCCACTCCGCCGGCGTGCAGGAAGTCGGGCAGGTAGCTCACCGGTGCCCACCCCAGGGCCAGGTAACAGGGGGTGTACAGCCAGCGCGGGGCACCGACCCACAGGACCCGGAACGCGATGCCGACCGCCGCGCCCACCCACACGATCCACAGCAGCAGGGACCGCTGGTCCGGCGGGAGGAGGAGCACGGCCAGTGGGGTGCAGGTGCCGGCGATGATCAGGAAGATGTTGGCGTGGTCGAGACGGCGCAGGATGGCCTCGCCGAGCGGCCCCCAGGTACCGCGGTGGTAGACGGCGCTCGTGGCGAACAGCAGCCAGGCGGTCACCGCGTAGACGGCGCAGGCCAGGACCGCCTGCGGGGTACGGGCCAGGCAGATGAGCACGATGCCCGCGATCAGCGCGGCGGGGACCATTCCGACGTGGAGCCAGCCACGCAGCCTCGGCTTGATCGGTTCGGCCAGGTCGGCCGCCCGCTCCACCAGGGCGGCGACCGGACCGGTCCTCTCCTCCGTGTCGCCTGTGTCGCTTGTGCAGCCTGTGCCGCCTGTGCCGCCGGCTCGTGGTTCGCGGGTCGGCCCGCCTTCACAGTGTTCTGCACGCGCTGAGGCGACGTGACCACTCTCGACTTCAGCGGTGTGGCGGGACACGGCTTCCCGTCCTCCTTCGGACTCCTGGGCGTCACTGGCAACCATGCGGTCATGCTAGGAGGCACCACCCGGCAGGGATGAGAGGAGGCCGGTCCGGAACCCCGGGGCGCGTTGCCGGGCATGGGCCGGTCCGGAACCCGAGGTCGCGTTGCCGGGCATGGGCCGTTTCGTCACCGTGTGGGCTGCGGCCCCGTTGCCGTCGCCGCCGATCGGGCCTGCCGAAGCCGAGTAGATCGCCCGGTCATGGGAACGATCAGGGCTTCCGAACGGGCTTCTCCGCTCGCCTACCGCAAGGATCGCCGATGCTTCCTGAGGTCCGCCCCCACGTGTCCGCCCCCCTCGCACTCCAGCTGGAGCGCCAGTTGGGCCTGGCTTCGCACCTGGAAGTCGGCCACCTCGATGTGGAGTGCGTCGCCGGCATCGCCGTCGTCGCGGCCGCCCACTCCGACGGCTATGCGGCCACCGGCCACCTCCTCGGGCTGCTGGCCGCGCTGCCCGCCCCCACCGAGGCAGGAGAGCGCTTCTGGTCGGACCTGTGGAGGGCCTCGGGCACCGCGTACCTGCTGCCCGTCAACATGAAGGCGCTGGTGCAGCGTTCCCTGGCGGGAGAAGGAATCGACCTGGCCCGACAGATCCTCTCGGCCGTCGACGAGATGACCCCTCCCCAGCGCGTCGCCGCCGGGGAGGTGATCGGTGAGGCCCTCGCCGAGTCCGACCACCTCCCCGACCTCAAGACGCAGGTCATCGGAGAGCTGTGGCTCCGCGATCTGGAGCTGACCGCCTGGCGCGTCCTGCACGCGGACCGCGGCTCGGACGATCCGGCCGGCCGGAAGGCCTTCGTCGACGCCTGGACCGGCGTCTGAGCGTCCGCTCTCCGGGCGGCCGCGCAGGGCACGCGGCGCCCGGGCCGCGTGTCCACCTCGACGGCTCAGGGCCGCGCAGCCATGGCTGCGCGGCCCTGAGATCGTGCTTCACCCATCTGGTCGACCCGCCCCCGGCACGGGAGCGGGCTCCCACGGCCCGGCTGGAGCACGGCGCGCACCACCCGCATGGCCCGTACGGGCCGCGGCGGTCACCGGACGCAGGGTGCGCGAGCCCTCGGGAGGGCTGGAGGGTCAGGCCGGGGTGATGTTCTCGGCCTGCGGGCCCTTCTGGCCCTGGGTGACGTCGAACGTCACGGTCTGCCCCTCCTGGAGCTCACGGAAGCCCGAGGAGTTGATGGCGGAGTAGTGCGCGAAGACGTCCGGGCCGCCCCCGTCCTGGGCGATGAAGCCGAAGCCCTTCTCCGCGTTGAACCACTTCACAGTGCCCGTAGCCATGATCATGCCTTCCAGTCGATGACGCCTACCACTGCATGTGGGAGGCAGAGGTGATCGCCCTGGTTCGTGCGGCACAACACAGCACAGCAAGATGCCCACACCAAGGGCGTGGGCAAAGGGAACTCCGAACCACGACAGCTGGAGCAGACGCTACACGCCCACCCACCGCGTCGCCACAGGAACGATCACAACGGCGCCGCGCGTGGCGCCCGCCGGCAGCGGCGGGCGCGCCCGTCTCATGCCGCGGCCGGAGGGGTGGGTGGTTCCGCGGCGCGGCGGTCGCCGGCGGCGCGGCGGTACTCGGCGTTGATGCGCTGGGCTTCTTCGAGCTGGTCTTCGAGGATCACGATGCGGCAGGCGGCTTCGATGGGGGTGCCCTGGTCGACCAGTTCCCGGGCGCGGGCGGCGACGCGCAGCTGGTAGCGGGAGTAGCGGCGGTGGCCCCCCTTCGAGCGGAGCGGGGTGATCAGCCGGGCCTCTCCGATGGCACGGAGGAAGTTGGGGGTGGTACCGAGCATCTCGGCCGCTCGCCCCATGGTGTAGGCGGGGTAATCGTCGTCGTCGAGACGGCCGAAGGAATCGTCTGCTGTCATCTCACCTCTCTGTGTCACGCGTGGAGGGGCCCTGGTGCCGTACTGGCACCAGGGCCCCGAAGGAACTGCTACACCATCTGCCGGCCCTAGTGCTGCACCGGCCTACTCGTTCCGCAGACCCACCCGACAGAGGGCGGGACGTGCGGGGATCGCGGATGCGTGACCGGAGACCACCTACCTATCGATGTCCTGCGGTACCCGGGCTCAAGCTGCTACCCGGGCGATCCTGATGGCGCTGAAGTCCTCCGTTCTTCCCTCTGGACCGATCACTTACCAAACGGGTACTGCGTACTGCTCGTGGCGGCCCCTGATCACTGCGGGCCACCCGGTCCGGTCGTCAGCTCCGTCACCGTCCTACGACAACCCTGGCTCCGGAACTCCACCACCGCACCGTGCTGCGAACTGCGTGTACCACTGCCCGGCAGTTCGTCTCTGCCGGGCCTTGCTCGATCTCGGCTACAAGAGAAACCATAGCCACACCACCATGCAATGTCTACTCCAGCGGGCATAGATTTTTGACCGCTCGAAGAGGAGGTAACCTGCCTCGCCCACTCAGGGCGGGCCGGCCTACGGAGCGGGTCGGCCTACAGGGCGGGGCGGGCCGGCCTACGGGGCGGACCGGAGCAGCCAGGACGCCCGACTCCGACGCCCGGAGCGCCTCCGGGGCCATGGCCCGTCGCGACCCCGGGGGGCGACCTGCTTGCCCGCGGTCGCCGGCTGCCGGCCGCCAAGGGGAAAGCCCCTCCGACCGACGGCGACTCGACCCGACGGGCGGGAGGGCGGGCGGGCGGAGGGTCGAGGCGCCGCGACCGGGCAGGCGAAGGCCGCACACGGAAGCTCGGGGGACCAGATGGCCGGGCGTGCACCGGCTGGGCCGCGTGGCGATCCACGGCGAAGAGCGGCATGGAAAACGACACGCAGGGCCGAGGCAGAAGAAGACGGATGCGGGCGGCGAAAATGTGCACGCACGCAGAGCGGGCGCCGAAACGGACAACGCGACGGAGGCGTGAAATCCGACCATCAACCGACGTGCGGCCCTGCGGGAAGCGCCCGCGACTCGCCGTCTCGGGAGGAGCAGCCGCCTTGCGCCGGGGCCGCGTCTCTCTCCGCGTCACCCCGCAGGTCGAACCACTGCGGGGCGGACATGCAACCGGGGCCCGCATCCCGAAGGATGCGGGCCCCGACTACGGAGTGTGTGTCAGCGTCAGGCCGGAACGATGTTCTCGGCCGTCGGGCCCTTCTGGCCCTGCGCGATGTCGAACTTCACCTTCTGGCCCTCGAGGAGCTCGCGGAAGCCCTGAGCAGCGATGTTCGAGTAGTGGGCGAACACGTCGGGGCCGCCGCCGTCCTGCTCGATGAAGCCGAAGCCCTTTTCAGCGTTGAACCACTTCACGGTGCCAGTAGCCATGTCATATCTCCTTTGGGGCAGTACACCGGAATCCACACTGCGCGGATCCCGTGTCGCCGCGATGATTACCCCGCCCGGAAATGACCGGAAATACAAAAGTGCTCCCACCCGAAGAACCGAGAGGGGGCACTTGAAGTTTGGGAACCACAACTGCAACTGATATCGACACTAGCACGCCTGAGGGACCCGCGCACACTACGCGATTCCCCTTCGCCCGTCGCGACAAAAACCCTGACCGCCCGAACCGTGAAACTCTCCCTTCACGGATACAGATATCGAGACACGAAAAACCCACGAAGAGAACCCACCACGGCCCGGTCGCGCGACGCCCCCACCCGATCGTGCGGCCCAGGCGGGCCGCGGGGCCGCAACGGGCCGGGCGGAGCGGCCGGACGGACGACTCCCTCTCCTCCGGCAGCGAGCGTCTCACTGTGAGCTCGGCGAGGGCGGCCGGCCCCACGGCGCCTCCAGGGCCGCCCGCAGGGCGTCGACCGCCTCACGGCCGATCCGCTCGGCGAGCTGCTCTTCCAGCCGTTCAAGGACGATGCCGGCCTGCCGGTGCGCCCGCACACCCTCCTCGGTGCGCCGAATCAACCGCTGCCGGGCGGAGGCGGGGTCCTGCACCTGCTCGACCAGTCCGGCGGCGAGCAGGCTGTGCACGGCCTGGTGCGCGGTCTGCCGGGTGACACCCATGCGCCGGGCCAGCTCGGACACCGTGGTGCCCTGGTCGTCCAGTACGGCGAAGAGCCAAGCCTGCGTCGGGGACACCGGCGTGGCTCCGGCTGCCTGCATGGCAGCCGACAGCCCTTCTTCGAACCAACGCCGGGCGTCACCGAGCAACTGGGGGAGGTTGCGGCGGGTGGACTGCATCTGTTCCTCACGACGGGGCCGGGCTCGCACCCGGCGCTTGCTTCCGACAGGCTCTCATGTCAGGCTGCCTGACGTTTCTGGCGAAGGTCGATCCACGGAGACACACATGACCATCGAGTACGCGACCCGCTACCGGCAGGCGTCGCGCATTCCCCCGGAGCCCGGCAAGCCGTACTTCATCGAGAAGGGCGAGGGCGACCGCGCCCATCTGTTCGGCGACCTGATCACCATCTACGCGGGCGGCGAGCAGACGGAGAACACCTTCAACTTCTTCACCGTCGAAGGCCCCAAAGGCGATCTCATCCCGGCCCATCTGCACACGGACACCCACGAGGTCTTCTACGTCACCCAGGGCGCCGTCCGACTGTTCGTCGAGGACACCGAAGGCGACCAGCAGGAGAAGCTGCTCACCCCGGGCGACTTCGGCTTCGTGCCCAAGAACTGCCGGCACGCCTACCGCATGGAGCGCCACCACAGTCAGGTCGTCGGCGTCGCCGCCGGCCCGGGAGGCACCTTCGAGCGGTTCTTCGAGACCTTCGGCGCGCCCGCCGAGCAACTCGGCCTGCCACACCGGCCCGTCGTCCCGGCCCCCCACAAGTTCGACGGCGTCCCGGAGCGGTACGACGTGCGTTTCCTGCCCGACCACCAGTGGCGGACCCGGTGACAACGACCGCGCCTCGCTGCCGAAACTGACCGCCGCACCCCACCCAGACGACGCCCCCCTGCCCTCCTGCCACCCGGCGCGCCGAGCGAACCCGCCGCACGCGAACTGCGCGGGACACCGACACCGAAGCCGAGAGCAGCCGTCCCCTGGAACCCGATCTCGGGGCGCCCGGGCCCCACAGACGGGGCCTCTCCTGCTGGTGCTGTCGGTGCACGGCGGCACCCGGCGACGAGGCAGAGGCGACGACATGGATGCGCACGGGCCACTGGCTCCTCCGGCCCTCGCACGCATCACGCGTGGTGCTCCCTGGGCGTGCCCGTATGGCCGGTTTCCGTAGGTGTTCTTGAACCGGTCCTCGTCACCCACGGATGATGTGCATGGTTCCTGGCGCCCCAGGTCATGCTGGCGCTGGTCGCCTGCCTGCTCGGTATCGTCACCGACTACGCCACCAGCACCGATGAGGCGCCATGGCTGCTGGAAGTCATCCGGCGGGGCTCCGTGCCGGCCATGGGCAGGTCCCGAGCCGCTGATCGCGGCAGGAGAGTGGACACGAGAAGGGCCCCCAGAGCACGAGTGACTCGTGCGGGTGGAGCAGCTCGCGCCGCCGCTGGGGAGCCACAGCGGGGCGCCCGTACCGGAGTCCTCACCCCCCCCGGATCCGAGGCTCCGATTCCTGACGCACGACAACGTGAGGGTGAGGGCCGGGCACCCGCGTGCCCGGCTCACACGCTCGGCCCTTCAGGCGGGCACCCGGGTCCTCGGACGTCGAACGGGCGTCACGACCCAGGCCCTGCCCGAACCGCTCGGCAGGCGTCCGGAGCTGGATGCGCCCGACGCCACGCCGACGCGCCCCGGCCCGCGCTTTCCGGCTGCCGGGGCCGGTCCCGGAGCGGGGCACCGTCCGGGCCTGAGGCGGGGACGGGGTCAGGGGCGGAGGGTGGTGAGGACGTGGGCGAGGCGGACTATGCCCTCGGTGAGGGTGGCCTCGTCGGCGCTCAGGCTGAGGCGGAAGCAGCGCGTCGCGTGGGGGGTGAGGCCGGGGGTCTCCAGCGGGTCCACGAAGAAATGGCGGCCCGGCACGACGAAGACACGGTGCTCCTTCAGTCTCGTGTAGAGGGCGACGTCGTCGAACCAGTCGTGGTCCACCCACAGCCAGCAGAACATGCCGCCCTCGCCGGAGTGGAGCCGCCAGTCCACGTCCGACGGCATCCGCTCCGCCAGGAGCTTCTCGGCGAACCGCCGCTTCTCCTGGTAGTGCGGGGTGATCGCCTCGCGGACCACGCCGTCGAGGCGGCCGTCGGCGAGGACGCGGGCGAGGGCCGCCTGGGCGAGCTTCGGGGCGTGCAGGACCGAGTTGGACATGAACGAGGCGAGCGGGGCGATGTGGCGGGGCGCTCCGACGGCGAAGCCGATCCGCTCGCCGGGCAGTCCGGCCTTGGACGCGGAGAAGCAGTGCACCACGTTGTCGTCGAGCACCGGCTCCCCGTGGGTCTCGCCGATGCGGGGGAACGGGGCGCCGTACGCCTGGTCGAGGAAGAGCGGCACGTCGCGTTCGGCGGCCAGGTCGGTGAGGGCGCGCAGCTCCACCGGGTCCAGTGCGCGGCCGGTGGGGTTGCCCGGGCTGGAGACGAGCATCATGCCGATGTCCGTCCGGCGGCTCAGCGCCTCCGTGTCGAGGGCGTACCGGAAGCGGTGGTCGCCCTCCCGCTCCACGCGGGGCGGCACGCCGGCGATGCCGCCCTCGTGGAGGCACAGCCCCTGGTAGCCGGTGTAGTCGGGGACCATGGGCAGCACGACCCGGCGGGTGCCCCCGGCGGACGGCCCGGCGAACAGCGCGGCGGCGGCAAAGCAGACCATCTGGCTACCCGGGCCGACCGCGATGTTCTCCGGGCCGAGGCGCCAGCCGTACGTCCGGTGGAAGTACGACGCGATGGCCTCGACCAGGACGTGGCTGCCCCGGCTGGGGCCGTAGCTGCCGCTCGTCCCGCCGAAGTCCTCCTCCAGCACCTCCGCGAGGGCGGTGCGCCACATGTCCCGCGCCTCGGGAACGAGGGCGGGGTTGCCCACGCTCAGATTGAGCCACTCCCCCGCCGACTCCCCGGCGGTGCACGCGGCGACGTCCTCCATGATGCTGCGCAGACCGGACAGCCCGGCCATCTTCGTGCCGATGGTGGACAACTGCATGATGTCTCCTCGTGCGGAGGGAGGGAGGGAGGGAGGGAATGGGTGGCGGGTGCGGGCGGGGTGGGGGTCAGCGGGTGAGGGCCGCCACGGCGTCGGCGTACTCGGTGACCTCCGACGCCTCGAACACCAGGTGCATCGGCACCTGGAGGCCGGTGCGCTCCTCCAGTTCCCGGACGGCGCGGACGGCGCGGAACGAGTCGCCGCCGAGGGCGAAGAAGTCGTCGTCGGGGCCGACCGCCCGGACGCCGAGGACCGCCGCCCAGACCTCCGCGACGACGGCCGCCAGGTCCGCTTGCCCGGCCGCGGCGCCCGTGCCGGGGGCGGCGGGCGCGGAGGCGGGAACGGCGGCCCCGGGGGCGGCGGTCACCGGGGCGGGTCCGGCCGCGGTGGGCAGGGCCTCGGCGGCGCTGGCGGTCAGTTCGGCGTGGTCGAGCTTGCCGTTCGGGGTCAGCGGGAACCGCTCCAGGGCGACCACGGCGGCCGGCACCATGTGCGCGGGGAGCCGGTCGGCGAGGGCGGTCCGTACGCGCTCCGCCCCGCGCCGCGTGTCACCGTCCGGCGCCGGCCCGTCCGGGGTGCCGTCCAGGACCAGGAAGCAGACCAGGCGCGTCTCGTGTCCCGTGCCGTCGGCGACCACGGCCGCCTGGCGAACCCCGGGCACGCCCAGCGCGGCGCCCTCGATCTCGCCCGGCTCGATGCGGAAGCCGCGGATCTTGACCTGCCGGTCGACCCGGCCCAGGTACTCCAGCCGCCCCGGCGCGACCTCCCGCACCAGGTCCCCGGAGCGGTACAGGGTGCCTGCGGACGCGTCGACCGGGTCCGGGACGAAGCGTTCGGCGGTGAGCTCGGGACGGTCGTGGTAGCCGAGGGACACGCCGACACCGCCGATGTACAGCTCGCCCGGCTCGCCCTGCGGCACGGGCCGGCCCCGCTCGTCGAGGATCCGCAGCGTCGTGTCCTCGATGGCCGAACCGATCAGGACGGTCTCCGGGTCCGGGTCGCGCGGGCACACCCAGGCGGTGCAGTACATGGTGCACTCGCTCGGCCCGTACAGGTTGCTGAGGGTGGCGCGGGAGCGGCTGTGGAACCGGCGTACGAGCTCCGGGCTCAGCGCCTCGCCGCCGGTGAGGACCTGCCGCAGCCCGTCGACGCGCTCGCCCGGGCCCAGCGCCAGCAGGAACAGCTCCAGCAGCGACACGACCCACCACACCGTCGTGACGCGCTGGTCGCGGATGAGCCGCGCCAGGTGCTCCGGGTCGCGGTGGCGGCCCGGAGCGGCGATCACGACGGCCGCGCCGTGCAGCAACGGCCAGTACACCTCCACCAGGAACATGTCGAAGGTGCAGGCCGTGTGGTGCAGCACCCGGTCGTCCGCGTCGATGGGGTGGCTGCCCTGGAGGGACCGCAGGCGGGCGGTCACCCCGCGGTGGCTGAGCAGGGAGCCCTTGGGGCGGCCCGTCGACCCGGAGGTGTAGATGACCACGGCGGGGCGGTCGGCGAGGGCGTCCGCGGGGGCGAACCCGTCCGGGTCGGGGGCCTCGGCGCACTCCTCGACGGTCAGGACGCGGGCGCCGAGCCCGTCGGGCAGCGCGGGGCGCAGCGCGTCGGATGTGAGGACGAGGCGGGGCGTGCTGTCCTCCAGCAGGAAGTGCACGCGATCGCGGGGGTTGGCCGTGTCGATGGCCACGTGGGCGCCGCCGGCGAGGACGACGGCCGCCACCGCGATCACGAAGTCGGCGGAGCGCTCCAGCAGGACCGCGACCCGGTCGCCGGGGCGGAGGCCGTGCTGCCGCAGGAGCGCCGCGGTGCGCACGGCGCGGTCCCTGACCTCTCCGGCGAGGACGACGTGCTCGCCGTCGACGATCGCGGGGAGGCCGGGGTGGGCGTCCCAGCGGGCGAGCAGGGCGGTGTCGAGGCGGTGGGCGGCGTCAGCGGGCGTTTCCATGGCGGGGGGGACCTTTCTGCGTCAGTTCTCGTCGGCCGCGGTGCGGGCGGTGCCGGAGGCGCCGTCGGCCGTGATGCGGGCGATGCCGGCCGCCAGTTCGCGCACCGTCGAGTAGTCGAAGAGCAGCTCGACGTCGAAGTCGGAGCCCAGCTCGGTCTGGAGGCGGCCTGCCAGGCGCATGGCGCGCAGCGAGTCGCCGCCCAGGTCGAAGAAGTCGTCGTCGGGCCCGACCTCCGGGAGGGCGAGGACCTCCCGGAACAGGCGGGCGACGAGCTCCTCCAAGCCGCCCGCGGCGGCCCCTTCGGCACCGGCGGCGGGGGCGGGCTGCTCGTCGGGGACGGTGAGCGCGAGGAGGTCCGTCTTGCCGGCCGGGGTCAGCGGCAGGTCGTCCAGCGTGACGAGTACCTCGGGGATCATGTACGAGGGAAGGCGGTGGCGGAGGCGTTCGCGGAGCCGGTCGGGGGTGGCCGGGGCGGTCCGGTCGGCCGGCACGGTCCACGCCACGAGCCGCTCGCCGCGCACGGCCACGGCGGCGGCGGCCACCTCGGGGGCCTCCAGGAGGACCTGCTCGATCTCGCCGGGTTCGATGCGGTAGCCGCGCAGCTTCAGCTGGCGGTCCATCCGGCCGAGCACCTCCACCCGGCCGTCGGGGAGGACGCGCGCGTGGTCGCCGGTGCGGAACATGCGGGTGCGGCCCCCGTCGTAGGGGTCGGGCACGAACCGCTCGGCGCTGAGCTCCGGCAGGTTCCAGTAGCCCTCGGCGACACCGTGGCCGCCGATGCACAGCTCGCCCACGCAGCCGAGCGGCACCAGCGCGCCGTGCGGGTCGAGGACGCGCAGGGTTGTGTGGGAGATCGGGCGGCCCACGGTGACGCGGGTGGTGCCGGCGTGGATCTCCTCGACGCTGGAGTACACGGTCGTCTCGGTCGGGCCGTACATGTTCCACACCGACCGGCCGCGCTTGGCCAGCGGTTCGGCGAGGTCCGGCGGGAACGCCTCGCCGCAGCTGTACAGGCGCAGCCCGTCGCCGCCCTGCCAGCCGGAGTCGAGGAGGGCCCGGTACCGGGACGGGGTGGCCTGGAGGGCCGTGATGCCGTGCCGGGCGGTGTACGCGTCGACTTCGCGGCCGCTCAGGCCGAGCGTGCCGCCGCCCACGTGGACGGTGGCGCCGGCGGCGAGCGGCACGAGCAGTTCGGCGAGGGACGTGTCGAAGGTGAGGGTGGTCAGGGCGAGGAACCGGTCGTCGGCGCTCAGGCCGGGGTGGCGCAGGGCGAGACTGTCGACCAGGTTGGCGAGCGCCCGGTGGCCGATGGCGACGCCCTTGGGGCGGCCGGTGGAGCCGGACGTGTAGATGAGGTAGGCGAGGCCGTCCGCGGTCGCGCCGGGGAGGGGCCCGGCCGGGGCGGCGGCGTGCTCGGGGCCGGCCGGGGCGGCCGGGGCGGTGGGCGGGAGCGGCTCGCGGGTGAGGTCGAGGACGGGGCCGTCCCAGCCGTCCGCGGGGAGGGCGGCCGGGGCGCCGGTGAGGAGCAGCGCCGGGGCGGCGTCCCGCAGGACGTACGCCGTGCGGTCGGCGGGGTGCGCCGGGTCCAGCGGTACGAACGCCGCGCCCGCGCGGGCCGTGGCGAGGAGGGCGGTGACCAGGTCGGCGCCGCGGCCCAGGCAGACGCCGACCCGGTCCCCGGTGCGGACGCCTTGCGCGGCCAGCCTGTGTGCCAGGGCGGTGGCCCGGTCGTCCAGTTCGCGGTAGGTGTACGCCGTGCCGTCCGCGACGACCGCCGGGTGGCCGGGGCGGGTGCGGACCGCCTCGGCGATCAGGTCGGGGAGGAGGGCGCGCGGCGGTGTCCGGTCCACGTCCGTGCCGTTCCACCGGTCCAGCAGCAGGGCGCGGGTGTCGTCGGGCACGGCGAGGACGTCCCGCAGGGGCGCGCCGGGGCGGTCGGCGAGGCGGGCCAGGACGGTGGTGACGTGCCGGACCAGCGCGTCCGCCTCGGCCGCGTCGAACGCGTCGGCGTCCACGACGAGCTGGACGCGCAGCTCGCCCGCGGCGCGGACGACGAGGGTGGCGCGGTAGTTGGTGCGGGTCTCGTAGTGGACGTCCGTGGTGCGCAGGGCGCCGCCCGCGAGGACGGCCTCGGAGGCGTCCGGGTAGTTCTCGAACACCACGACGGTGTCGAAGAGCTGCGCGCCCCGCTCGACGCCCGCCCATCGCTGCACGTCGGTCAGCGGGGTGTGCTGGTGCTCCAGGACGGGGTGGCGGGAGGCCGCGTACCCGGCGATCCACTCCCCGGCGGGCAGGTCGTGGTCGACGCGGGCCCGTACGGGAACGGTGTTGATGAACATGCCGATCATCGCCTCGGCGCGGGGCAGCGGCGGGCGGCCGGAGACGGTGACGCCGAAGACGACGTCGTCGCGTCCCGAGTAGCGGGCGACGGTGCCCGCCCAGGCGGCCTCGACCAGGCTGCCGAGGGTGGTGGAGCGGGCCGCCGCGAGGGCGCGCAGCCGGGCGGTGGCGTCGGCGGGCAGCGTGTCCCGTACGGTGCGGAACCGGCCCGACGGCTTGGCGCCGGGGCGGACGCCGGGCAGGGTGAACACGGCCGGTTCGTCGTAGCCGTCGAGGTACGCGGTCCAGAACGCGCGGTCGCGCTGCGGGTCCTGGCGGCGCAGCCAGGCGATGTGGTCGCGGAACGGGGGCGGCGGGGCGGTGCCGGCGCCGCCGGGGCGGGCCAGTTCGGCCGTGACGTCCGCCATGAGCAGAGCGGCCGACCAGCCGTCCAGGATCATGTGGTGGTACGTCCACACCATCAGGTGCTCGTCGGGGCTCAGCCGCAGGGCGAGCAGCCGCATCAGCGGCGGCCGGGTGAGGTCGAACGGCTCGGCGCGGCGGCGGGCGGTCTCCGCCGCCACCTCCTCGTCGCGGGCGGCGGCGTCCAAGCCGGTGAGGTCCCGCACGTCGACGCGGACCTGGGCGGCCGGGAGGACCACCTGGTGGGGGGCGCTGATGCGTTCGTGGACGAAGGCGGTGCGCAGCACGGGGTGGCGGGCGACGACGGCCTGCCAGGCGGCCGTCAGGGCGTCCACGTCGAGCGGGCCGGTGAGGCGGAACGTCGTCGTCTCGACGTAGAGGCCCTGCTCCGGAGAGGTGGTGGCGTGGTACAGCATCCCTTCCTGGACGGGGGAAAGGGGGTAGATGTCCTCGATGTCGTTCACTGGGTGTCCTCTCCGGACCGGAACAGGTGCATGACCTGGGCCAGGTCCGCGGTGCTGAGGTCCGCGTCGGGGAAGTGCCCCGGTGCGTCGGCGGACGGAGTGGCGCCGGGGGCGTGGCTCGGGGCGGGTGCGGCGGGTGTCGCGGATGCGTCTGGTGTGGCGGGTGGGGTGGCGGCGTTCGCCCCGGGGGCGGGGCCGGCCTCGGTCTCCGCCCGCGCCTCGGCGATCCTGCGGGCGAGGGCGCCGGGGGTGGGGTGGGCGAAGATGTCGCCGGGTGACACGGGCAGTCCGGCGCCGCGCATCTGGGCGGCGATCTGCACGATGACCAGCGAGTCGGCGCCCAGTTCGAACAGGTTGGCGTCGCTTGCCACGGCGGGCAGCCCGAGCATGGCGGCCCAGATGCGGGCGATGCGGGAGGGGACGTCCTGCGGCGCCTCGTCGTCCTGCCCCGCCCCGGTCCCGGTCCCGGCGTCCGCCGCCGAGGGTGCCCGCTCGGGGCGCGGCTCCACCCCGGCGCGGGGGGTGACCAGGACGTGGGCGAGGTGCGGGTTGGCGAGGACGCGTGCGAGGGCGCGCAGTCCCTCCGCCGTGGGGATGGCGTCGGTGTGCGGAGCGGGGTCCTGCGGGGCGGGGTCGTTCCGTACGGCCGTCCCGGCGGGCACCGGGCGCAGCACGAAGCCCTCCACGGTGACCACGGGGTCGCCCTCGCGGTCGGTCAGGGTGACGTCGGCGACGAGGGTGCCGTCCTCGGCGGCCGGGTCGCCGGAGCGCAGCGCCACCAGGGCGTGCCCCTCGGCGGGTATGTCCCGATACACCGTCAGCTTGCCGTAGGCGACGGGGAGGTGGCGCCCGGTGGCCTGGGCTACGGCGCCCGTGGCCGCGTCGAGCAGCGCCGGGTGCAGCGGGTGGGCCGCGGTGTCGGCGCGGTACTCCTCCGGGAGGCGCAGCGTCAGCAGCAGGTGCCGCTCGCCGTCCCGGCCGGGCCGGTCGGTGCGGGTGACGCAGGCCCAGCGGGGCCCCGTCTCGAGCAGTCCGCGCCCCGCGGCCTTCAGCGCTTCGTCGCCCTTTCCCCCGCGTCCGTCGGACGCGGTGCCGTCGGACACGGCGGCGGACGCGAGGGTGACGCGGGCGGGGCGGGGCCCGCCGTGGGGCCGGAGGCGGCCCTGTGCGTGGGGCCTGGCGGCGGCGGTCGAACGCACCTCCCAGTCGTGGCCGCCGTCCGCGTGGGGCCGCAGCCGTACGGCGACGACGGGGGCGTCCTCCTCCGGCATGCGGACGGGCGCGGTGAAGACGGCGTCCAGTTCGACGGCGCCCCCGGCCGCCCGGCGGGCGTCGCCGTCGCCGTCCGGGTGCGCGAGCGCGCGGTGGGCGGCCACGGCGAGGTCGAGCAGGGCGGTGCCGGGCAGCACCGGCTCACCGGCCATGCGGTGCTCGTGGGACAGCCACGACGTGTGCGGGCCGTCGCGGAGGATGAGTTCGGTCCAGCCGCCGGGCGTCGCGCGGCGGGCCGCGAACAGCGGGTGGTCCAGCGGCTGGTCGGCGTCCGTCGCGCGGGCCGGGGCGGTGGCGGCCACCGCCATGCCCGTCTCCGACCAGCGGTCCCAGCCGATGGACACGGCCGTGTCCGTCGTGTGGGCGAAGTTGTCGAGGAAGGCGTTGGCCGCCGCGTAGTCGGCCTGCCCGGCCGCACCGGCCACGGCGAGCACCGAGGAGCACAGCACCATGAGGGGCCGGTCCGCCTCGGTGAGCCGGTGCAGGAGCACGGTGCCGCGGACCTTCGGCTCCAGGACGCGGGCGATGTCGTCGGGCGCGCGCAGCGCCAGCACGCCGCCGCCGGGCAGCCCGGCGGCGTGGACGACGCCGGCGATCCGGCCGTACCGCTCCCGGACCTCCTCCAGCGCGGCCGTCAGGGCCCGCTCGTCGGACACGTCGCACTGGACGACGCACACCTCGGCGCCCTTCCCGGCGAGCCGGGCCAGGGCGTCCGCCAGTGCGGGCGGGCACTGCGGGGCCGGTTCGGCGCCCTCGGGCCGGATGACGTGCCGGGCCGGGCCGTCCGCCACGGGGCGGCGGGTGACCAGGACCAGGGTGCGGCCGGGTGCGGCGAGCCGCTCCGCGGCGGCGCCGCCGATGCCCCCCAGGCCGCCGGTGACCAGCCAGGTGCCGTCGGGCAGCGGGTCCGGATCCCGGCCCGGCGGGGTCAGTGCGGGCGTCGCCGGGACCGGTACGAGCCGGGAACGGCCCCGGACGGCGACGACCGGCTCCGCGGCGCCCGCCGCGTTCGCGCCGGGGGGTGTGCCGGTGGCGGCGTACGGGTCCGCGAGCGCGGCGAGTTCGGTGACGACCGCGCGGGCGGCGCGGGCGGGCCCGGAGCCCGTACGGGGGAAGCGCTCCAGGTCGAGGACGCGCACCGCGCAGTCCGGCAGCTCGTGGGGCAGCACGCGGGCCGGGCCGGTGGCGGCGGCGGCGTGCGGGGCGCCGGGGCGCCGCCCGGCCACGGCGAGGGCGTCCTCGGTGACCAGCAGCAGGCGCAGCGGCCGGTCGGGGAAGCGGTCGCCGAGGGCTCGGCAGAGCGCGGCCGGGACGGCGACGGCCCGCAGCGCGCACCGGGCGACGGTGTCGGCGGAGGCGTCGTCCAGGGCGGGGTCGTCGGCGGCCCAGCAGGACACGACGGCGTCCGGAGCCTCGCCGCGGGCGGCCAGTTCGGCGGCGAGCGCGGCGAACGCGCCGGGGTGGTCGGGGTCCAGCAGGTGGCCGTCCCGGTCGCCGTCGCCGTCCCGGTCGCCGCTGTCGGCCGCGAGGCCGTCCGGCAGGCCGGGGCCGCCGACGCGCACCCGGTGGACGCGCGCGCCCTGCCCGGCCAGGAGGTCCACGACCGCGTCGGAGAGGCCGCCCTCGTCGGCCAGGAGCAGGACGCTGCCCGGTGCGGCGGCAGCCGTCGCGGGCGGCAGGGAGGGCACCCAGTCGAGGACGCGCAGCCACCCGTCGAGCGGGGCGCCGTCACCGGCCGCGGCGCCGGCGTCCGCCGTGGCCGCGCCGCCGGAGGAACCGGCCGGGGGCGCGGCGGGAGAACCGGCCGGGGGCGCGGGAGTGGAGCCGGCGAGCGCCCCGGCGGGAGCGGCGGCAGCCGCCTGGGCGGCCGTTGCGGCGGGCCGGAACCAGTGGCTGGTCCGGGCGAACGGGTACGTCGGCAGCGCGACCTTGCGCCGCCCGGCCCGCTCCCCCAGCGCCGTCCAGTCGATGTCGGCGCCGCGCTCCCACAGCCGGGCCACCGCGGTGAGCCGCGCCGGGGGCTCGTCACCGCCGCGGGGCGCGCCGAGCACCGGCAGCGCGGTCCGGCCGGCGCCGAGCGTGCGGCGGGCGAACCCGGTGAGCGCCGTTCCCGGCCCGGCCTCCAGCAGGGTGACGCCGTCGGGCAGGGCGCGCAGCGCGTCGGCGAACCGGACGGGCTGCCGCAGCTGCCGCGCCCAGTACGCGGGCGACGCGGCCTCCTCGGCGGTGAGCGGCCGCCCGGTCAGGGAGGAGATCACCGGCACGGAGGGCGTGCGCGCCGGGGTGGCGGCGACGAGCGCGGCGAAGTCGTCGAGGAGCCCGTCCGCGTGACGGGTGTGGAAGGCGTGCCGCACGGCCAGCCGGCGGGCCGGTACGCCCCGGGCCTCCAGCAGTTCCGCGAGGCGGGCCACCGCGCCGGGCGGCCCGGCGGCGACGGTCCGGTCGGGCGCGTTGACGGCGGCGACCTCCGGCGCGCCGGGCGCGGCGCCGTCGCCGGGCCAGGGGCCGGAGTCCGCGACGAGGGCGCGCAGCTCCGCCTCCGGCAGTGGCACGGCGAGCATCGCGCCCTCCGGCATCCCGCCCATCAGCGCGCCACGCCGTACGACGAGGCGGGCGGCGTCCGGCAGGGTGAACACCCCGGCGGCGCAGGCGGCGGCCAGTTCGCCGACGCTGTGCCCGGCGACCGCGACGGGGCGGACGCCGAGCGCGGCCCACCACTCCGTCAGGGCGTACGCGACGGCGAACAGCGCGGGCTGGGCCACCTCCGTGCGGTCCAGGTCGTCCGGGTGGGCCGGGTCGAGGAGGAGGGCGCGCAAGGGCGCGTCGGTCCACGGGCGCAGGGCGTCGAGGCAGCGGTCGAGGGCGTCCCGGAAGGCGGGTTCGCGGGCGTACGGCTCGGCGGCCATGCCGGGCGTCCCGGCACCCTGGCCGGGGTAGAGGAACGCCGCCCCGGGAAAGACGCCCCCGGCGCGCACGGGCTCGGTGGACGCGCCGGACCGGGGCTCGGCGGCGCCGAGGGCGGCCGTGCGGCCGGGCGCGACGGTGACGGCGCGCCGCCACGGGTGCGGGTCGCGGCCCGTCTGGAGGGTGTGGGCCGCGTCGGCGAGCGCCGGGGCTCCGGGCGCGGTGAGCGCCTCCCCCAGCCGTCCGGCGAGGCGGTCCAGCGCCTCGGGGCCGCGGGCGGACAGCGGCAGCACCTGCCAGGCGTCGTCCGTCCCGGCGGCGGGGCGGCGGGCTGCGGGCGGCGGGTCCTGGAGGACCACGTGGGCGTTGGTGCCGCCGATACCGAAGGAGCTGACGCCCGCCGTGCGGGTGCCGTCGGCGCCGGGCCACGGCTCGGGCGCGGTGAGCACCCGGAAGCGCTCCGGGTCGAGGTCGGGCGAGGGGCGCGTGAAGTGCGCGGTGGGCAGCAGTGTGCGGTGCTGGAGGGCGAGGACCGTCTTGATGAAGCCGGCCATGCCCGCGCAGGTGTCGAGGTGCCCGACGTTGGACTTGACCGCGCCGAGGACCCGGCTCGCGTCCGGCGCCGCGGCGAACACCCGGTTCAGGGCGGTCAGTTCGATGCGGTCGCCGAGGGCGGTGCCGGTGCCGTGGGCCTCGACGCAGGAGACGTCCTCGGGGCCCACCCCCGCGACGGCCTGCGCGGCGCCGATGACCCGCACCTGCCCGTCCAGCCCGGGCGCGGTGAAGCCGACCTTCCGGTCGCCGTCGTTGTTGACGGCCGAACCGAGGAGCACGGCCCGTACCGTGTCGCCGTCCGCGACGGCGTCGGCGAGCCGCTTGAGGACGACGACGCCCACACCGCTGCCGAACACGGTGCCGGTGGCCGAGGCGTCGAACGGCCGGCAGTGGCCGTCCTCCGACAGGATGCCGCCCTCAGTGTGCAGATAGCCCAGGCCCTGCCCGACGCCCGCCGAGACGGCCCCGGCGAGGGCGACGTCGCATTCGCCGCTGAGCAGCGCCTCGCCCGCCAGGTGGACCGCCACCAGGGCGGACGAGCAGGCGGTCTGCACGCTCAGGCTGGGCCCGGTCAGGCCGAGCCGGTACGAGGTCTGCGTGGCCAGGTAGTCCTTGTCGCCCGCCGCCAGCCACTGCACGTCCGCGCGGTGGCCCAGCTCGGCGGCGTGCGGCAGCAGATGGTGGGTGAGGTACGAGTTGAACCCGGCCGACGCGTACACGCCCACGCCGCCCGCCGCGTCCCGCACGCGCTGGCCCGCGTCCTCCAGCGCCGCCACCGCGCACTGGAGGAACAGCCGCTGCTGGGGGTCCATGAGCGCGGCGTCGGCGGGGGTGATGCCGAAGTACTCGGCGTCGAACTCGTCGATGCCCTCCAGGACGCCCCCGGCGGGTACGAACCGGGGGTCGTCCAGCCGGTCGGTGGGCACGCCGAGGGCGGCCAGCTCGTCGCGGCCGCGGAACGTGACGGTGTCGCGGCCCGCGAGCAGGTTCTCCCAGAAGGCCCCGGCGTCGGGCGCGCCGGGGAACCGGCACGCGAGTCCGGTCACGGCGATCGCGTCCGGCAGGTCCGGTGGGCCGTCGAGGGCGCTTCCGGTGTCCTGACTGGTCATGAGGTCCTTCTCCTTAGGGCGGTACGAGACGCGAGCGCGGGGGGCGCGGCGCGGACGGGGCTCCGGGGGAGCCCCGTCCGCGCGGGCCACCTCAGTCGGCGGCCGGGCTGCCGGGGCCTTGGGCACGGCGGGCGGCGCGCCGCCGCTCGTGGTGCCGACGCCGTCCGGCGGGGGATTCGGCGCCCTCCTCGTCGGCCGGGGTGTCCGGCGCGGCGGGCGGGGCCGCGGCGGCGGCACCGGACCGGGCGGCGGGGGCCGGGGCGGCGGGGGCCGGGGCGGGCGCCGGGGACCGGTCGAGCAGTTCGGCCAGGAGCCGTACCGTCGGGCGGTCGAACATGTCGACGACCGACAGCTCCGTGCCGAACTCCTCGGTGATCCGGCGCTGGACGCGCACCAGGTGGATGGAGGTCGCGCCGGCGTCGAAGAAGTTCGTGTCGACGGCGATCTCCTGGCCGTCCAGCACCTCCCGCCACAGCGCGGAGATCCGTTCGACGGTGGATCCGGACAGCGGGCCCCGGCCGTCGGCCGCGACCGGCGGCGTCGGGGCGGCCGGAGTGGCGCCGCCCGCGACGGCGGGAGCGGCGGGGACGGCGGCGGCGACCGGCGTGGCCGGCGGTGCGGACGCGGTGCCCGCCACCGGCGGCGCGGCCGAGGACGCGGCAGACGGTTCCCGCGCCTCGCCCAGCCGGGCCAGCGCCCTGCGGTCGACCTTGCCGTTGGCCGACAGCGGCAGCGCGTCCACGGCCCGCACGTGCCGGGGCACCATGTACGCCGGGAGCCTGCGCGCGAGTTCGGCGCGGAGCTCCGCCGCCCACGCCTCCGGGTCGCCCAGGCCGGCGGCGGCCCCGTCGGGCGGGCCGCCCAGCAGCGTGTGCAGCACCGTCTGGTCGTCCTCCAGACGCAGGACGCGGTGCAGCGGCTCCGCGTACACGTCGCCGACCGGGCACAGCCCGATCCGGCAGTCGGCGGCGCGCTGTCGCAGCAGCTGCGCCATCGCGCCGGCCTCCAGCAGAGCGAAGGGGCGGGCGAGTTCGCCGTAGACGGGCGCCACGGCCGCGTTCCTGGCCACCAGGTACACGGCGAAGCGGGCCGCCCCGGCCAGCGGCCGGTTGAACTCCCCGAACAGCGCCGGGTCGAGGGCCCGTCCGGCGCCCTCCGGTCCGTCGAGCGCCACCAGGGCCGGGCCCGCCGGGTCCAGGTAGTACGTTCCGGCGCCGACGCCGTCGACACCGCCCGGTGCCACCGCGACGTACGTCTGCACCGGGTAGAGCCCGCCGGCCGAGCCGTACGCGTAGCGCGGCACGCCCTCGTCGTCCTGCCGGGCGAGCACGGTGAGCAGCGCGTACAGGCCGGAGGCCGGGACCGGCCCGCGGCCGAAGCGGGTCGCGGCGCCGCGCGCGGCGGACGCGGCCCGCAGTGCGCGGGTGTCGGCGGGCAGGGCGAACGGGACGATCTCGCGGCCCGCGAGGTCCCGGCGCCGCCCCGGCTGGCTCAGCCGGGTCTCCAGCCGGCGCACCCGCTCGGCGTCCAGCGCGGCACCGCCCGCGGCGGGCGCGGCGTCCGCCGCTCCCGCGTCCGCCTCCCCGGCGCGGACCTCCGCCGCCGGTGCGGCCTCGCGCACCACGTACGCGGCGAGCTGCGCCGACATGCCGGAGCCCTCGACGAGGGCGGCGGCCTCGCGGACGCCGTCCGTCCGGACGAGCGCGGCCTCGATCTCGCCCAGCTCGATCCGCATGCCCCGCACCTTGACCTGCGAGTCCTCCCGGCCGAGGAACTCCAGTTCACCGTCCGGGTGGAGGCGGGCCAGGTCGCCGGTGCGGTAGAGGCGCTCACCCGTCACCGGGTGCTCGGGGAAGGAGCGGGCGGTCAGCGCGGGCGCGTTGCGGTAGCCGGTGGCCAGGCCTACGCCGCCGATGAACAGGGCGCCCGGCACACCGGTGGGCCGCAGCCGGAACGCGTCGTCGAGGACGTACATCCGCTGGTTCCGCATGGGCCGCCCGTACGGGATGCTCGGCCGGTCCGGGTCGACGGTGCCGACCGGGTGGAGCACCGACCAGATCGACGCCTCGGTGGCGCCGCCCAGGCTGATCACCTCGGCCTTCGGGGCGACCCGCCGGATGTGGCCGGGCATGCCGACCGGGATCCAGTCGCCGCTCAGCATGACCAGGCGCAGGGACTCGACGTCCACCGCCGGGTTGCCGGAGGCGTGGACGAGCAGCATCTCCATGAGGGCCGGTACGGAGTTCCAGACGGTGACCGCGTGCTCGGCGACGAGCCGCGCCCAGCGGACCGGGTCGCGCTCCTCGCCGGGGCCGGGCAGCACGAGCGCCGCGCCGGCCGCGAGGGTGCCGAAGATGTCGTACACGGACAGGTCGAAGCCGAGCGACGACAGGCCGAACACGCGGTCCTCGGCGTGGACGCCGAACCGTTCGTTGATGTCGGTGACGGTGTTGAGGGCGCCCCGGTGGTCGGTCATCACGCCCTTCGGCTCGCCGGTGGAGCCGGAGGTGTAGATGACGTACGCCAGGTCGCCGGGGGCGGTCGCGGGCCGCGGGTCCCGGCCGGAGCCCAGGGCGGTGCCGCGGTCGACGGCGTCGCCGAACCGCAGGACCGTCACGCCGTCGGGCGCCGCGTCCCCGGCCGGGTGGCCGTCCGGGAGGGTGTCCGGGAGCAGCAGGGCGACGGCCCCGGCGTGGGCGAGGGAGCGGGCCACGCGGTCGGCGGGCAGCCCGCCGTCGAGCGGCAGGTAGGCACCGCCCGCGCGCAGGACGCCGATCGCGGAGGCGACCTGCTCCCAGCCCCGGTGGGCGAGGACGCCGACGAGGTCGCCGTCCCGCACCCCGGCGTCGCCCAGGGCGCGGGCGACGGCGAGGGAGGCCCGGTCCAGTTCGCCGTAGGTGACGGTGCCGGTGGTCGAGACGACGGCGGTGCGGTCCGGTTGGCGGGCGGCGCGCGCCAGGAACGGCTCGTGCAGCAGCCCGTCCGGCAGCGGCCCGTCGGTGGCGTTGAGCGCCGTGTACCGGGCGATCTGGCCGGCCGGGAGGAGCTCGCGGTGCGGGTCGTCCCAGGCGGCCGGTTCGTCGGCGAGCGCGGTGAGCAGCGCCGTGTACGCGCCGAACATGTCGTCCAGCGTGCCGGGCGCGAACAGCGCCTCCACGGCGTCCCAGGTGAGGCGGAGGCGGCCCTCGTGCTCGGCGATCTGGTGGTCGAGCCACACCTGCGGGGTCTGCGTGATGGTGTACGCGACCCGCGCGCCCGGCCCGGCGGCGAGTGCGCCGCCGCCGGTGTCGGCGCCGAGCTCGCTGGTGAAGACGACCGGCATGACGGCCTCGGCGACGCCCCGGCGGCGGGCCAGCTCGCCCGCCACCCACACACCGCTGACGAGCTGGTGGTCCAGGTCCTCCCAGAGGCGGTCCTGGATGCGGCGCGCCCGCGCCTCGAAAGCCCCGTCGGTGGCGCCGTCGACCTCCAGCATCGTCAGCGCGGTGAAGTCGCCGACGAGCGCGGGCAGGTCGGGGTGGTCGCCCACCCGGTTGAAGAGGGTGAGGTTCAGGGTGAAGCGGCCCGCGCCGGACCACGCGCCGAGGACGGTGGCGTACGCGGACAGGGCGAGCGCGGACGGGGTGATCCGCGCGGCGGCGGCCCGTTCCTTCAGCCGCGCCCACACGTCGGCCGGGAGGTATGCCTCACGGCGCCCGAACCGGGTCTCGGCCAGCTCGTCGGGGCGGCGCACCAGCGGCAGCGGCGGCGCGGGCGGCAGCGTGTCGAGCCGGTCCCGCCAGTAGGCGAGGTCGCGTTCCCGCCGCGGTCCTTCGCGGCGGGCCCGCTCGGCCAGGACGTAGTCGCGGAACGACAGCTCCAGCGGGCGCGGGTCGAGTTCGCCCCGGTACACGGCGAGGAGTTCGCGCAGCAGGATCTGGGTGCTGCCGCCGTCCGCGATGAGGGTGTCGATGCCGAAGTGGAGGCGGGCGCCGGTGCCGGTGGTGCGGCTGGCGCGCAGGTCGAACAGCGGCCACACCTCGGAGGGCAGCACCTGGTGGGACATGTCCCGGCGGACGGCCTCCAGCCGGCTCTCGCGCTCCGCCGCGGCGAGGCCGCGCAGGTCCTCGGCGGCGATGCGGTAGTCCGGCACGTCGGCGAGGACGCGCTGCTCGCCGTTCTCGTCGACGACGATGCGCAGGGCGTCGTGGCGTCGTACCAAGGCCTGCCAGGCGCGTTCGAGGCGGGCCAGGTCCACGTCGTCCACGTCGAGTTCGACGTAGAGGTGGCAGGACACGTCGCCGCCGACGGTGCCGCTGCGGCCGATCCAGTAGGCCCGCTGCACGTCGGTGAGCGGGAAGGGGTCGTGCCGGCGGGCCGGGTCGGGGCGGAGCGCGGCCGGGGCCGCCTCCTGCGCCGCGGCGTCCTGAGCGGTGCCGGTGAGGGCGTCCACGGCGGCGGCGAGGCCGGCGACGGTGGGCGCCTCGAACAGGGTGCGCAGCGGCAGCCGCACGCCGAGCGCGCGGCGGATCCCGGCGACGACCTGGGTGGCCAGCAGCGAGTGTCCGCCGAGCGCGAAGAAGTCGTCGTGGACGCCGACCCGTTCGGTGCGCAGGGCGTCGGCCCACACCCGGGCGACGGTCTCCTCGGTCGGGGTGCGGGGCGCGGTGAGCTCCCCGGCGCCGGTCCGCTCGGGCACCGGCGCGGGCAGCGCGCCCCGGTCCACCTTGCCGTTGCCGGTGAGCGGCAGGGCGTCGAGGATCACGAAGTGCGAGGGGACCAGGAACGACGGCAGGCGGCCGACCAGTTCGGCGCGCAGCTCCGCCGGGGCGGGCGGGGCGTCCGGCGCGGCCGGGACCAGGTAGGCGGCGAGGGCGGCGCGGGAGGTGCCCGGTTCGTACGCGGTGACCACGCACTGGCGCACGGACGGCAGGGCGGTCAGCGCCGCCTCGACCTCCCCGGCCTCGACGCGGAAGCCCCGGATCTTGAGCTGGTTGTCGTTGCGGGACAGGTACTGGAGGCGGCCGTCGGGGCGTACGCGGACGATGTCGCCGGTGCGGTAGAGGCGCGGTCGCCCGGCGGCGTCCTCGCCCGTTCCGGTCGTGGCGGGGTCGGCGGGGACGAAGCGCTCGCCGGTCAGTTCCGGGCGCCCGAGGTAGCCGGCGGTCACCCCGGCCCCGCCGATGTACAGCTCACCGGGGACGCCGGGCGGCACCCGGCGGCCGTGCGGGTCGAGGACGCGGACGGTGGTGCCGGCGATGGGCCGTCCGATGGTGACGGCGCCCGCGGCCGGGTCGACCGTGTCGGTCGTCGACCAGACGGTGGTCTCGGTCGGCCCGTACATGTTGCGGATCGTGCCGCGCACGTGCCGGGCGAGCGCGCCGACGAGGCCCGCGTCGAGGGGTTCGCCGCCGAGAAGCAGTTCGCGCAGGGTGCCGAGCGCCGCCGCGTCCTCCTCGTCGAGGAGGGCACGGGCGTGGGACGGCGTGCACTGGAGGTGGGTCACGCCGTGGGCGCGGATCAGGGCGGTCGGCGAGGCGCCGTCGCCGCTCCCGGCCCGCGCGGGGGCCGTGCCCGGCGCGGCGGCGGTGGCCGCGCGGTCGCCGAGGGCGGCCAGCGCGGGCAGCGCGCCGAGCGCGGCGTCCTCGTCCACACCGAAGTCGATCAGGCAGGCGATCTCGTCCACCCCGGCCTCGGTGAGCCGGCGGACGAGCGGCATCCGGTCCTCGACGGTGCCGATCAGCGAGCTGTCCGCGAGGTAGCGGGCGCAGGCGTGGTCGAGGAGGGCCTCCTGGTCGTCCTCGGTGAAGTCGTCGGCGGTGATGTCGACGCCCAGCGCGCGGGCCATGTTCTGGACGAGCCCGACTGAGGAGCGCAGGTACGAGCGGAACGGCTCCCAGGCGTGGGAGCGCACGTCGTCGACGTCGGCGCCCACGAAGGTGTGCAGCATCAGCGTGACGTGCGGCGCCCCGGCGTGCCCGGCGCGGTGCCACGCCTCGCGGTAGACGGCGATCTTCTCCGCGAGCTCCTCGACGCTCTGCCCCAGCAGGTGGGTGAGCAGCCGGGCGCCGGCCTCGCCGGCGGCGCGGCAGGTCTCCGGGTTACCGGACGAGGTGAGCCAGAACGGCAGTTCGGGCTGGACGGGGCGGGGCAGGACGGCGGTCTCGACGGTACGGCCGCCGGGTCCCTCGAAGGGGACGCGCTCGCCGCGCCACAGCCGCCGCACCTGGTCGATGCCAGTGAGCGTGCGGGCCTGCCGGTCGTCGTAGGCGTCCTTGGCGAGGACGAAGTCGTCCACGTGCCAGCCGGACGCGAAGGACACGCCGACGCGGCCGCCGGACAGGTTGTCGACGACGGACCACTCCTCCGCGACGCGGACCGGGTGGTGCAGCGGCATGACGACGCTGCCCGCGCGGACGCCGACGCGCCGGGTCGTGGCGGCGACGGCGGCGGCGAGCACGGACGGGGCGGGGAACGGCCCGCCGAACGCGTGGAAGTGGCGCTCCGGCATCCACACGGCGCTGAAGCCGTGCTCGTCGGCGAAGCGCGCGCCGTCCATGAGGAGCCGGTACTGGCCGGGTCCGGGCGGGGTGCCGCCGGTGTCGCTGGCGAAGTAGAACAGGCTGAACTCCGGTACCCGTTCGCGTACCGGCTCCTCAGCCGCGGGAGCCGGGGCGGGGGCGCGATCCTTGTCGGGGGTGAGGACCACGCGGTGGCCCCGGCTGACCGTCCACAGCAGTTCGAGCACGGAGATGTCGAACGACACGCTGGTGACGGCGAGCCAGGTGACCGGTTCTCCGCCGGTCTCCACCACCCGGTCCATCGCGGCGAGGAACGCCGTCAGGTTGCGGTGGCGGACCACCACGCCCTTGGGCCGGCCGGTGGAGCCGGAGGTGTGGATGACGTACGCGGCGGACTCCGGGTTCGGACGGCCGCCGTCCCCCTCCTCCCCGGCGGCCGTGACGACCGTGGCGGAATCGGTGGCGGTGTCGGTGTCCACCAGGGGCGTCCCGGGCGAGACGACGCCGTCCGCGAAGGTGGCGCGGGTCGCGGCGTGGACCAGGACGGCGGCGGGCGCCGCGTCCTCGCACACGTACCGCAGCCGCTCCGCCGGGTAGTCCGGGTCGAGCGGCACGTACGCGGCGCCCGCCGTGAGGACGCCGAGCAGCGCGGCCGGCAGGTCGGCACAGCGGCGCAGGGCCACGCCGACCCGGTCGCCGGGGCGGACGCCCACGTCCCGCAGCCGGGCGGCGACCCCCTCGGCGCGGGCGCGCAGGGCGCGGAAGGTGAGGGTCTCGCCCGCACAGGTCACGGCCTCGGCGTCGGGCCGGGCCCGTACGGCCCGGGCGAACGCGGCGAGCACGTCGGGGGCGTCGTCCGGCAGGGGCCCGCCGTCGCCGGCCGCGTCGAGGAGTGCCTGCTCGGCCGGGGTGAGGGCGAGCAGTTCGGACAGGCGCCGATCCGGGTCGGCGGCGGCGCGGCGCAGGACGCGCACGAGCGCCTCGGTCAGCGTCCGCGCGGTCGGCTCGTCGAAGAGGTCCCGGCTGTACTCGCAGACGCCCTCGGTGACGTCGCCGTTCCGGGCCAGTTCGAGGCTCAGGTCGATGCGGCACAGGCCGTTGTCGAGGTCGGCGGGTTCGACGTCGACGCCGGGCAGGGACAAGGCCCGCTCGGGGACGTTCCGGTAGCCGAACTGCACCTGGTAGAGCGGCGCGTGGCCGAGGTCCCGGTCGGGGCTGAGCTCGCGGACGAGCCGCTCGAAGGGCACCTGGGCGTGGGCGAACGCGCCGAGGGACGCCTCTCGCACCCGGCCGAGCAGCTCGCCGAACGACGGGTCGCCGGCCAGGTCGGCGCGCAGCACCAGGCTGTTGACGAACATCCCGGCGAGACCCGCCAGTTCAGGCCGGTCGCGTCCGGCCGTGGGGACGCCGACGACGATGTCTTCCTGGCCCGAGTGGCGCATGAGGACGGCCTGCCAGGCGGCGAGCGTCACCATGAACGGGGTGGCGCGGGCCTGCCGCGCCGCCGCCTCGACGGCCTCCGTGAGCGCGGCGTCCAGGGTGAAGCGGACCCGGCCGCCCCGGTGGGTGGGCACGGCGGGGCGGGGCCGGTCGGCGGCGAGGTGGAGCAGCGGCGGGGCGCCCGCGAGCCGCTCCCGCCAGTAGGCGAGGTGCCCGGCGAGGTTCTCGTCGGTCAGCTCGCGGCGCTGCCAGGCGGCGAAGTCGCCGTACTGGACGGGCGGCGCGGGGGCGTCGGCGCCGGTGCCGTCGAGGTGGGCACGGTAACCGGCGCACAGTTCGTCGACGAGGACCGCGCGGGACCAGGCGTCGCCGACCATGTGGTGGTTGACGACGACCAGCAGCGCGCGGTCGGGCGCCGAGCGGAGCAGCACGGCCCGGAACAGGGGGCCGCGCGCCAGGTCGAACGGGCGGGCGGCCTCCTCCTCGGCCCGCGCCTCCTCCGCGCCGGGCTCCACGTCCACGACCTCCAAGACGGAGCGGCCGGGCGGCAGGACCCGCTGGAGCGGGGTGCCGTCGACGGTGTCGACGACCGTGCGGAGCGCCTCGTGGCGGTCGGCGAGCCGGGTGAGGGCGCCGTCGAGCGCGACCAGGTCGAGCGGGCCGGTGAGCCGCAGACCGACGTACTCGTTGTGGACGCCGAGCCCGGGGGCGAGCTGCTCCAGGAACCACAGGCGCTCCTGGCCGAAGGAGAGCGGCGCGGGGCGCGGGGCCGGGGTGACGGCGCCCCGGCCGGGGGCGCCGTCCGGGGTTCCGGGAGCGGCGGCGGGCGTGTCGGTGCCGGTCGCGGCGGCGCGGCCGCGGGCGCGGGCCTCGAACGCGGCCCGCTGTGCGGGCGTGAGCCGGGCGAGTCGGTCCTCCCGGCCGGTGGGCTTGGTCACTGGTTCTCCAGTTCGGCGAGGATGCGGTCCTCGATCAGCTCGGCGAGGTCGGCCACGCGGCCGCCCTCGAAGAACGCGCGGGCGGGCACCTCGACGTCGAACTCGGCGCGGAGCCGGGCCACGATCTGTGCGGCGAGCAGGGAGTGCCCGCCGAGGTCGAGGAAGTCGTCGTGGACGCCGACCCGGTCGATGCCGAGCATCTCGCCGTAGATCTCGGCGAGGCGCTCCTCGGTCGGGGTGCTCGGCGCGGTGTACGGGGTGGCGAGGTCCGGGCGGGGCAGCGCGACGGCGGCGGGCCGCGCCGCGGGCGGCTCGTCCGCGGCCAGGCTGAGGGTGCCGTCGGTGACGACCGCCGACGGGCGGGCCACCACATGGCGTCCGGCGGGTCCGTCGAGCAGCGCGGCGAACGCGCGGGCGCCCTGGCGGGCGGTGAGGGCGCCGGCGAGCATGCGCTCCTGGAGGGCGCGCAGGTCGGCGGGGACCTCGGCGTCGGCGGCCATGCCGACCCCGGCCCACATGTCCCAGTCCACGGCGATCGCGTGGCGGGTGCCCGCGGCGGCCTCGGCCTCCGCGGCGGCGGCCAGGTAGGCGTTGGCGGCGGCGTAGTCGGCCTGCCCGTAGGTGGGGACGAGGGTGGCGAGGGAGGAGCAGACCACCAGGACGTCCGCCTCGTCGGGGCGGAGCGCGGCGAGCAGGTGGCGTGTGCCGTCGACCTTGGGGGCGAACACGGCGCGGGCCTCATCGTCGCCGCGCAGGGCGACGGAGCCGCCGCCGGGCAGGCCCGCGGCGTGGACGACGCCGTCGATGCGGCCGAACCGGGCGCGGACCCGGTCGAGGGCGGCGGCGAGCGACGCGGCGTCGGTCACGTCGGCGCGTACGGCGACGGCCTCGGCGCCCGCGTCGCGCAGCTCCCGCAGGAACGCGGCGTGTCCGCCGTCGTCCCGCGCCCCGCTCCCGCCGTCCGTCTCCGGGGCGGTGCGGGAGAGCAGCGCGAGGCGGGCGCCGCGGGTGCGGGCCAGGTCGGCGGCGAGGGTACGGCCGATGCCGCCGAGGCCGCCGATGACGACCCAGGTGGCGCCGTCGGCGAGCCGGACGGGCGCGGCCGGGACGGGGCGCTCGGCGGTGCTGACGGTACGGGTGAGGAGCGTGCCGTCGCGCAGGGCGAGGAGGCGCGCGGGTGCGGTGAGGACGGCCCCGAGCACGGCCTGCGCGGCGGTCTCGTCGAGGGCGGCGCCGGCCGCCAGGTCGATCTGGGCGCACCGGAGGTTGGCGTACTCCTCGGGCAGCACCTGGACGGGGCCGCTGAGCATCGCGGCGGCCGGGTCGGGGCGCTCGGACGGGGCGGTGCGGAACGCGCCGGCGGTGAGCACGCCGAGGCGGACGTCGTTGACGACGCTCTCCTCGGCCAGGGCGCGGGCCAGCCGGACCAGCCCGAAGTAGCAGGCGGTCTCGTCGGCACCGCCGTCCCGCGCGTCGTCGCCGCTGTCGAGGCCCCAGGCGTACAGGATCGCGGTCGGGGTGCGGACGAGGGCCCGCAGGTCGGCGAGGAGCTTGGCGTACTGGGCGGGGTCGGCCGGGTCGAGTTCGTACACGCCGCGCCGGACGCGCCGGTACTCGGGGCCGGGCCGTACGACGGTGACGATCTGGCCGCGCGCGGTCAGCAGGTCGGCGGCGGGCTGCGCGGCGCCCTGGCGGTCCATGAGGACGAGCCAGGTCTGGCGGCGGCCGCGCAGCGGGTCGGCGGCCTCGCCGTCCGCGCCCGGGGCCGTCCCGGTGTCCGTGCCCGTGCCGGTGCCCGTGCCGAGGGGGCGCCAGACGAGCGTGGCGTGCAGGGCGTCGGCGAGGTCCTGCTCCGTGGCGGCGCCCGCGGGGGCGGCGCCGCCGGGGGTGGCCGCCGTACCGGGGTCGATCCAGTGGTGGAGGCGCTCGAACGGGTAGCCGGGCAGGCCGGTGACACGGGCCCCGGGCCCGGCCGGCTCCCAGGTGACGGAGGCGCCGTGCGCCCACAGTCCGGCCAGCGACAGGACGGCGCTCGCGGGCTCGTCCTCCGGGCCGCGGCGGCCGCGTGAGGGGAGCGGCGCCGGGGCGGTGCGCGGGGCGTCGGCGCCGGGCCGCGCGGACCGCACCAGGTCGGTGAGGACACTGCCGGGGCCGTTCTCGACCAGCACCAGGCCCTCGTCGAGGGCGGTCAGGGTGCGCAGTCCCCGGTCGAAGCGGACCGGGGCGCGCATCTGACGGGCCCAGTAGCCGGGGTCGGCGGCCTGTTCCGCGGTGGTCCAGTCGCCGGTCACGCCGGACACGAACGGCACGCGGGGCGCGTGGCGGGCGGCCTGGGCGACCTCGTCGGCGAACCGCGCGGCGGCCTCGTCGCACAGGGCGCTGTGGAAGGCCCGGTCGACGGGGAGCCGCAGGGCCCGCAGGCCGCGCTCCTCGAAGGCGCGGGCGGCCCGCTCGACGGCGTCGGCCGGGCCGGACAGCACGGCGGCCTCGGGTCCGTTGACGGCGGCGAGGTCCAGTCCGCGGGCGGCGGCCTCCTCGGCCGCGGCGTCCTCCGTGAGCGGCACGGCGAGCATGGCGCCGGGCGCCGTCTCCGCCATGAGGCGGCCGCGTACGGCGGCGAGCCGCAGCGCGTCGGGCAGGTCGAAGACGCCGGACAGGGTGGCGGCGGTGAACTCGCCCAGGCTGTGCCCGAGGAGCGCGGCGGGCCGTACGCCCCAGTGCTCCCACAGCCGGGCCAGGGCGTGGCCCACTGCGACGACGGCGGGCTGGAGCAGGTCGGTGCGGCGCAGCTCCTCCTCCGTGCCGTCGCGCAGCAGTGCGATCAGGTCGCGGTCGAGCAGGGGCCGCAGCAGCGCGGCGCACTCCTCCAACGCGGCCCGGAAGACGGGGTGCGCGTCGCACAGGCCGAGCGCCATGCGGGGCAGCTGCGTGCCCTGGCCGGGCAGCAGGAACGCCACGGGGGCGTCGACCCGGTCGGTGCGGGCGGCGACGGCGTCGCCCCGGCCGCCTGCGCGCAGGGCGGCGACGGCTCCGGCGGTGTCCCGGGCCAGGACGACCCGGCGGTGGTCCAACAGGCGGCGGCCGGTGCGCAGGGTGCGGGCGACGTCCGCGAGCGGCACGCCGGGGTGGGCCTCCAGGTGCGCGGCGAGCCGCTGGGCGGCGGTGTCGAGCGCGGTGGCGGTGCGGGCCGACAGGGGCAGCGCGACCGGCACGGCGGGCGTGCCGTCGGCAGGGGCGTCCTCGGCGGGCCGGCGCGGGGCCTCCTCGAGGATGACGTGGGCGTTGGTGCCGCCGATGCCGAAGGCGCTGACGGCCGCCCTGCGCGGCGTGTCGCCGCGGGGCCAGTCGACGGGCGCGGCGGTCGCGTGGAACGGGGTGCCGGCCAGGGCGTCGGCGGCGGTCGCGCCGTCGCCGCGCAGGGTGGCGGGGATCGTGCCGTGGCGCAGCGCCTGCACGGCGGCGATCAGGCCGGTGACCCCGGCGGCCGTGTCGAGGTGGCCGACGGTCGACTTGACCGATCCCAGGGCGCACCAGGGGGCCGCGGCGCCGTCCGCGGAGGCCGCGGCGCCGCCCCCGGCCCCGGCTTCGGCCCCGGCCTCGGTGGCTTCGTCGGCCTCGGCGGCCCGGTAGGCGCGGGTGAGCGCCTCGACCTCGATGGGGTCGCCCAGCGCGGTGCCCGTGCCGTGGCCCTGGACGTAGCCGATGGTGCGCGGCGACACGCCCGCGACGGACAGCGCCTCGCGGATCACGGCCGTCTGACCGGCGACGCCCGGCGCGGTGTAACCGGCCTTGGCGGCACCGTCGTTGTTGACCGCCGAGCCGAGGAGCACGGCGTGCACCCGGTCGCCGTCCGCGAGGGCGTCGGCGAGCCGCTTGAGGACGACGACACCCGCGCCGTTGCCGAAGACGGTGCCGTCGGCCTGGGCGCTGTACGGGCGGCAGCGTCCCTCCGGCGATTCGATGCCGCCCTCGACGGACAGGTATCCGGCCCGGTGCGGCACGGTGACGGTGACACCGCCCGCGAGGGCCACGTCGCACTCCTGGCCGAGCAGGCTCTGCACGGCCATGTGCACGGCGACGAGGGAGGTGGAGCACGCGGTCTGCACGGTGACGGCGGGCCCGCGCAGGTTCAGCTTGTACGCGGCGCGGGTGGCGAGCTGGTCGGGCTGGTTGCTCTGGAACAGCAGCGGCACGCCGAGGGTGGCGCGCAGGTCGGCGCGGGGCAGCAGGTTGTGGACCAGGTACGTGCTCAGCAGCGACCCGGCGTAGACGGCGACGGGACCGGCGGAGCGGTCCGGGTCGCAGCCCGCGTCCTCCAGCGCGGCCCACGCGCACTCCAGGAAGATCCGCTGCTGCGGGTCGATGACCGACGCCTCCAGCGCGTTGTAGCCGAACAGCCGGGAGTCGAAGCCCGCGATGTCGTCGAGGACGCCCTTGGCGGGGACGTACCCCGGCGCGGCCGCCTCGGCGGCGGGCACGCCCGCGGCGGTCAGCTCCTCCGGCGTGAAGCGGGTGACGGCGTCCTCCCCCGCCACCAGCAGGCTCCACAGCTCGTCGGGGGAACCGGCTCCGGGGAAGCGCCCCGCCATGCCGATGACGGCGATACGGCCGTCGGTGTCGTCGTCCCGGTCGGGCCGGACTGGCTCTGCGTACACGTTGGTCTCCGTTTGGTGGCTCGGTGCGGGCACCGCGCGGCGGCGGGGCGGTCGGACGGCGCGCCGTCCCCCGGCCGGCAGGCGTTCCGGCCCGTCGGCGGACGGGCGTGAGTCCGCGGGGCGTTCGGCCCGCGGAGGGCGGGGCGTTCGGTTCCGCGGTCGGCGGGCGGGAGGGGCGTCCCGTGGGCGGACGGGGGGCGGCCCCGGGCACCGCCCCGGCGGACGGAGCCCGGTCCCGGGGGACGGGGCCGCGTCCGGAGGCGGACCGGGTCGCGGTCCGCGGCGGACGGCCGGGCCGTCCGTCCGGCGGCGGTGGGTCAGACCGCCATCAGGTAGCGCTGGAAGCGGGGCATGAGGTGTTCGAGGGCGCGGACCTCGGTCTCCGTCAGGTCGGGGTGCCAGACGTCCCACAGGAGGACCGCGCGCTGCTGCGTGCCCCGGTTCCACGCCTCGTGGATGAAGCTGTCGTCGAAGAGGATGACCTTGCCCTCCTCCCAGCCGCGCTCGTCGTCGCCGACCTTGATGGAGCAGCCGGGCGGGACGATCAGCGGGAGGTGCGCGGTGAGGAGCAGGTTCACGCCGCCCGTGTGCGGGGTGATGTGGACGCCCGGGTTGAGGACGGTGAACATGCCGTCGCGCGGCCCGTGCGGGGTCGCGGCCAGCGCCTCGACCGTCCTCGGGCAGCGCTCGCGGGCCTCGTCGCGCCAGGCCCCGTCGCGGTAGATCTGGTACGTGTCCCAGCCCTGCCAGCCGAGTTCCTTGGTGTAGAGGTCCTCGTACGGGGCGAAGCGGGCCTCCGCCTCGCGCAGCGCCAGGAACTCCGCGCGGATCTCCTCGAACGCGGCCTCCATCCCCGCCACCCACGGCCGGGCGGCCGTGTCGTGCCACGGCAGGGCGCTGATGCCGGGGAAGAACAGGCGGGTCGGCTCCTGGTCGTCGTGGAGGTACTCGGGGGCCTTCTCGCCGACGAGGATCGCCAGGCACTCCTCGACCCGCTCCAGCCCGTCGGAGCCCACGGCGTCGCGCAGCTCCGTCATCACGCTTCGTACGTCCATGTCAGTTACTCCTTGTCGTGGGGTCGGTCCGGCCGGCGGCGCGTCCCCGGGCGCGGGCCCGCGCGGCGGCGCGGCGCCGGTCGCCGCGCGCGGCCGCGTCGTCCGCCCGCGCACCGGCCGGGTCACCGTGCGGGCCGGCGTCCGAGGCGCCGCCCGGCGCGTCGAGACCGGCGACGAACTCGGCGACGGTGGGGCGGGCGAAGACGTCCACGAGCCGTACGGGGCGGCCCAGCCGGTCGGCGAGGTCGAGTTGCAGCCGGGCGGCGAGCAGCGAGTTGCCGCCCGCCTCGAAGAAGTTGGTGTGGCGGCCCACGGCCCGGTCGGCGCCCAGCACGCGGCGCCAGGCGTCGGCGACGAGCTGTTCGGCGCCTTCCGCCGGCGGCGCCGACGCGTCGGGGACGGCCGCCTCCGGTACGGGCAGCCGGGCCCGGTCCCGCTTGTTGGTGCGGGTGCGGGGCAGGGCGTCGAGCAGCACCACCCGTTCCGGGACGACCGGGGCGGGCAGCCGGTCGGCGAGCAGCGCCCGCAGGGCGGCGGGGGACACGTCGCCGGTGACGACCGCGTACCCGACGAGGCGGGGCGCGGACGGCGTGCCGTGGAGGGCGGCGGCGGCCTCCCGTACGTCCGGGTGGGACTCCAGGATCGCCTCGATCTCCTCCAGCTCCACGCGGTTGCCGTGGATCTTCACCAGGCCGCCGGTGCGGCCGGTGAAGGCGAGTTCGCCGTCGGGCAGCACCCGGCCGAGGTCACCGGTCCGGTACAGGGTGCCGCCGGGCCGCCACGGGTCGGGGACGTACGCGCGGCGGCTCTCCTCTGGCCTGCGGTGGTACGAGCCGGCGAGGAGGTCGCTGCGCAGGTGGATCTCGCCGACGACGCCGACCGGGCAGGGGCGGCCCCGGTGGTCCAGTACCAGCGCCTCCCGGCCGGGGATGGGCCGCCCGATCGGCACGGACGACGGGAAGCGCTCCCCCGGCGCCAGCTCCCGGTGGGTGGCCAGCACGCATTCGGTGGGCCCGTACAGGTTGTGCAGGCGGGGCCGTACGGGGCGGTCCGCCCACGCGGCGGCGAGCGACGGGGGCAGCACCTCCCCCGCGAGCAGCAGGTGCTCCAGGTCCGGGAGCCCGGCGCCGCCGCGGTCGAGGGCCTCGGTGAGCACGGTGAGGAAGCCGGGCACGGTCTGGATCTGCGTGACGCGTTCGGCGCGCAGCCAGGACGCCAGGGCCACCGGGTCGCGCCGGACGTGGTCGGCCGGGACGCACAGGGCGGCGCCGTGGCAGAGCGCGGCGAACACCTCGGTGTAGGCGGCGTCGTACGTGAACGGGGCCCACTGGGCGACACGGCTGCCGGGCCGCACCCCGAAGGTCCCGCCCTGCCAGTGGGCGAACTGGGCGAGCGTCGCGTGCGGCAGGACGATGCCCTTGGGGCTGCCGGTGGAGCCGGACGTGTACACCAGGCACAGCGGGTCGTCGCCGGTCGCCTCGTGCGCGGGCCGGGCGGCGGACTCCGGTGCGGGCGCGGCCGGTTGGGCGCCGGGCTCGGGGAGCGCCGGGTCGAGCGGCTCCACGGGGACCCCGCCGAACGTCCCGGCGGCCGCGTCCCACAGGTCCGGCAGCGCGGCGAGGCAGGACTCGGCGGCGAGCACGCACAGCGGTTCGGCGTCGTCCAGCACGGCCCGCAGGCGCGCCTGCGGCGAGTCGGCGTCGAGCACGGCGAACGCCGAACCGGCCTTCGCCACGCCGAGGACGGCCGCCGTCTGCGCGGGCCCGGTCGGCAGCAGCACGGACACGAACCGGCCCGGCCGCGCGCCCCGGCCGAGGAGCCGGCCGGCGATCCGGTCGCTCCAGGCGTCCAGCTCCCCGTACGTGACGGCCCGCCCGTCGTGGCGGACGGCGACCGCGTCGGGGTGCTCCGCGGCGCGGGCCCGGAACAGTTCGTGGACGGGGGTGGCGTGGGCCTTGCGCCAGGTGCCGGCGGGAGCGGCGGGGCGGGGTGACGGGGTCTCGGCGTGGTGCGGGTCGACGGGGGCCGCGGCCGCCTCGGCGTCCGGGTCGTCGAGCGCCGCGCGCAGCAGGGTCTCCAGGTGGCCGGTGAAGCGGGCCGCCCACGCGGGCGTGAACCGGCCGGTCGCGAACTCCAGTACGCCGTCGATCCGGTCGGGGTGCTCCTCCAGCGCCAGGGTGAGGTCGTACTTGGCGGTGCCCGTCGGGACCGGCAGCAGCTCGCCGGAGGCGTCGCCGAGCCGGACCCGGGCCGGTATCGCGTCCTGGAGGACGAGCGTGGCCTGCACGAGGGCGGGCCGTGCCGGGTCGCGGGGCAGGCCGAGGGCGTCCACCAGGCGGTCGAGCGGCACCAGGGAGCGGTCGAGGTCGTCCGCCAGGCGCTGCCCCGTGCGCCGGGCGAGCGCGGCGAACGACACGTCGCCGCGCAGGTCCACGCGGACCGGCAGGGTGGTGACGAGGGAGCCGATCAGCCCGTCGAGGCCGGGGGCGCCCCGGTTGGCGGCGGGCACGCCGACCAGCACGTCGTCGGTGCCGCCGTACCGGCCGAGCAGCGACGCGTACACGCTGAGCAGCAGCGTGAACGGGGTGACCCGCAGCCGGACCGCCGCCGCGCGGAGCCGGGCGGTCTCGCCGGGCGCCAGCCGGAACGGCACGGTGGCGCCCGCGCCGGTCGGCCGGGGGGCGGCGTCGGGGTCGGCGGGCAGGTCCAGCACGCCGGGGTGGCCGTCGAGGCGGTCGCGCCAGTACGCGAGGTGCGCGTCGCGGGTCGCCTCGGCGGCGGGGGCCGTCAGGGCGGCGGCGTGGCGGGCGAAGTCCAGCGCGGGCGGGGCGGGGAGCGGCCCGGCGCCGGTGTGGTGGGCGTGGAGCGCCGCCAGTTCGCGGACGGCGACTCCGATGGACCAGCCGTCGACCGCGAGGTGGTGGGCGGTCAGCAGCAGCACCGGCCCGGACGCCTCCTCCGCGCCGCCGTCCGCCGCGCCTCCCGCCGCGTCGTCCGCCGGGCCCTCCGCGTCCGCGATCAGCAGGGCGACGCGCAGGAGGGGGCCCTCGGCCAGGTCGAAGGGCCGGATGGCCTCGGCGCGCAGGACGCCGTCCCGCCACTCCTCGACCGCCTCCGCGCCCCGGGCGCGCACCTCCTCGGGAGCGTGCAGGACCGTGGGGCGTACCGACTCGGCGGGGAGCGGCAGCAGGACGGGGCCGTCGTCGGTGAGCGCGCAGCGCGCCGCGAGTATCCGGTGCCGTCCGGCCAGGTCGCGCAGGGCGCGGCCCAGCGCGCCGGTGTCGACGGGCCGGTCGAGGCGGACGGCGGCGGCCAGGTTGTAGGCGGCCGACTCCGGCGCCAGGCGCTGCGTCAGCCACAGCTGGCGCTGCTGGTCCGTGAGGGGTACGGGCCCGTCGGGGCGGGGCTCCGCGCCGCCGGGCGCGGCGGCCGGGCCGGCCGTTGCGGTACCGGGCCCGGCGGCCTCCCGCGCGGCGCGGGCGAGGCCCCGGGGGGTCGGGTCCGCGTAGAAGGCGGCGAGCGACGGCGCGCGGCCGAGGGCGTCGCGGGTCCGCCCGAGAAGGCGGGTGGCGACGATGGAGTTGCCGCCCGCGGCGAAGAAGTCGTCGGTGGTGCCGACCGTGTCCGGCGCGGCGCCCAGGAGGTCGGCCCAGAGGGCGACGACGGCCCGTTCGGCGTCGTCGGCGGGGGCCGTGGGCGCGGTGGCCGAGGTGAGGGCGCGCGCCCGGAGGGTCAGGGCGGGGCGGTCGACCTTGCCGCTGGTGTTGAGCGGCAGTTCGCCGACGGTCGTGATGACCGCCGGGACGACGGCGGCGGGCAGCAGGCCCCGCAGGTGGCGGCGCAGCACGGCGCCCGGCGTCTCGGCGCCACCGCCGTCCGCGACGCCCTCCGCGCCGTCCGGAGCGACGCCCTCCACACCGCCGGGAACGCCGCGCGGAGCCCCGTCCGGGACGACGAACGCGACGAGCCGGGGCGCGGCCGGGCGCTGCCGGTCGACCACGACGGCGGCGGCGCGCACCAGCGGGTGGGTCGTCAGGTGCGCCTCGATCTCGCCGAGTTCCACGCGGTGGCCGAGGATCTTGACCTGCTGGTCGGCGCGGCCGAGGACGACGATCCGCCCGTCGGGCAGGTAGCGCGCCAGGTCGCCGGTCCGGTAGACGGGCGCGGCGGGGTCGCCGGTGCCGAGCGGATCGGCGCCGACCGGGTCGGGGACGAAGACGGCCGCGGTCAGGTCGGGCCGGTTCCAGTAGCCGGCGGCGACACCGGACCCGCCGATGACGAGTTCCCCGGTCGCGCCGAGCGGGACGGGCCGGTCGTGCCGGTCGAGGATGTGGCAGTACGTGCGGGCCAGCGGGCGGCCGACGGTCACCGGTTCACCGGGCAGGACGCGCCCGGCCGTGGACCAGATGGTCGTCTCGGTGGGGCCGTACAGGTTCCACAGCTCGGCGCCGCGCTCCAGGAGGCGGGCGGCGAGCGCGGGGTCGAGGGGTTCGCCGCCGCTGAGGATCCGCAGGCCGGGCAGGCCCTGCCAGCCGCTGTCCACGAGGGCCCGCCACAGCGACGGCGTGGCCTGCGCGAGCGTGGCTCCGCAGCCGCGCAGCAGCGCGGCGAGGCGGGCGGGGTCGCGGACGGTGTCGTGCGGGGCGACGACGACGCGGCCGCCCGCGACGAGCGGCGCGAACAGCTCCAGCACGGAGATGTCGAACGTCAGGGCGGTGACGGCGACCAGCACGTCGCCGGTGCCCATGCCGGGTTCGCGGACGACGGCGTGCAGCAGGTTGGCGACCCGGTCGTGCGGCACGGCCACACCCTTGGGGCGGCCGGTGGAGCCGGAGGTGTACATGAGGTACGCGAGGGAGTCCGGCGGCGGGCCGTCGGGGAAGGGGACCGTCCCGGTGGGCCCGGTCTCCGCCAGCAGGTCGGCGCACGCGGCGAGGGCCGGGCCCCCGTCGGGGGCGGGCCGGTCCGGGTGGCCGGTGACGAGCAGCCGGGAGCCGCTGTCCGCGAGGACGTACGCGGCCCGCTCCTCGGGCATCGTGTCGTCGAGCGGCACGAGGACGGCCCCGGCCCGCCATATCCCGGCGACGAGCGGGACGAGGGCGCTGTCGCGGGGGGCGAGCAGGGCCACCCGGTCGCCGGGGCGCACGCCGTGCCGGCCGGCCAGTCGGGCTGCCACGCGGTCGGCCGCCCGGTCCACGCCGGCGCGGGTGAGGACGTCGTCGCCGTGTCCGACGGCGGGCGCGTCGCCCCGCAGGGCGGCGAGGGCGCGCAGCGCGTGCGGGACGGTGGGCCACGGGGCGGGGGTGCGGTCGGCCGTGTTGAAGCCGGTCACGACGCGCCCGTACGCCTCCGGGGCGGCGACCGGCAGGTCGGCGAGCGGGCGGCCGGGGTCGGCGACGGCCGCCTCCAGCAGGCACAGCAGCCCCTCGGCGATCGCGGCGACGGTGTGCGGGGCGAGCGCGGCGGTCCGGTACTCCAGTCCGGCGTCGAGGTCGCCGGACGGCCTCGGCCGCAGGAACAGCGACAGGTCGTACTTGGCGGTCCCGCTGTGCGAGGGCGCGGGCACGGTTGCGACGCCGGGCAGGGCGAGGGTGGTGGTGGGGCCGCTGTGGAACGCGTACATGAGCTGGAACAGCGGGGAGCGGCCGCCCGCCGCCGGGGCGAGGTCCTCGACGACCAGGTCGAAGGGGGTGTCCCGGTGGGCGAGGTCCGCCTTCAGGTCGCGCCTGGTGCGGGCCAGGGCCTCGTCGAAGGTGGGGACGCCGGAGAGGTCGACGCGGTGGGCGATGACGTTGAGGAGCGGGCCGACCATCGCGCCGAGCGCGGGCCGGTTGCGGGTGGCGACGGGCATGCCGACGACCAGGTCGTCCTGGCCGGTGAAGCGCTGGACGACCGCGCAGAACGCGGTGAGGAGCGTCGCGGGCAGCGTGGCGACGCGGCTGCGGGCGAGCGCGGCGAGGTGGGTGACGAGGCCGGCGGGGAGCGTGAAGTGGTGGACGGCGCCCGACGTCTCGTCGGGGCGGGCCGCGCCGGGCGGCGCCGGTTCGGCGGGGAGGCTCAGCACGGGCAGCTCGCCGCCGAGCCGCTCCCGCCAGTGGGCGAGGCCGCTCCCGGCGGACGGGTCGGTGCGCTGCCAGGCGGCGTAGTCGCCGAAGTCCCGTCGGCCGGAGGGGAGTTCGGGCAGGGCGGGGCCGCCGCCCGTCTCGGCGGCGTACTGGGCGGCCAGTTCCTCCAGGAACACGCCGAACGCCCAGGCGTCCACGACGATGTGGTGGGCGACGAACAGCAGCAGGTGGCGGTCGTCGCCGAGCCGGAACAGGCGGGTGCGCATGAGCGGCGGGCGCGCCGGGTCGAACGGCTCGGTGGCCGCGCGGGCGACGAGTTCGGCCAGGCGCTCCTCGCGCGCGTCCTCGGGCAGGCCGGTGAGGTCGGTGAGATCGACGGCCGGACGGGTGCGGTCGGCGATGTGCTGGTACGGCTCGCCGTCGTCGTCGGTGAGGACGGCGCACCGCATCGCCTCGTGGCGGGCGGCGAGGACGGCGAGGGCCCGCTCCAGGGCGTCGGCGTCGACGGGCCCGGTCAGGCGGAACGCCGCGGTCTCGTTGTGCAGGGCGCTGCCGGGCAGCAGCTGCTCGGCCCGCCAGATGGCGCGCTGGGCGTACGACAGGGGGGCACGGTCCCGGCGCGGGCGCGGCGGCAGGGGCGCGGTCATCGGCCGCTCCCGCCGGTGACGGCGGCGGCGAGCCCGGCGACGGTGGGGTCCTCGGCGAAGACCCGCAGCGGCACGTCGACGCCGAACCGCGAGCGGAGCCGGTCCAGGAGCCGGGCGATGGCGAGGGAGTCGCCGCCCAGGAGGGTGAAGCTGTCGCGGCGGCCGACGGCGGACAGGTGCAGCAGGTCGCACCAGAGCACGGCGATCTCCGCTTCGGCGCCGTCGCGGGGGGCGTCGTCGGCGGTGGCGGCCCGCACCGCGGACGGCACGGGCAGGGCGCGCCGGTCGGCCTTGCCGTTGAGGGTGCGGGGGATCGCGGCGAGCCGTACGTACAGGGAGGGGCGGCTGCCGGGGTGGAGCCCCGCGGCGGTGTGGGCCCGCAGCTCCTCGTCGGTGACGGTGTCGTCGGCGACGACGTAGGCGCACAGCACGGGGTCGGCGTCGCCGTCCTCGGCGACCGCGGCGGCGCAGGCGTCGCGGACGCCGGGGTGGCGGCGCAGGACGTCCTCGACCTCGCCGAGTTCCACGCGTACGCCGTTGACCTTGACCTGCTGGTCGCGGCGGCCGAGCACCTCCAGGACGCCGTCGTCGCGGAGCCGCCCGAGGTCGCCGGTGCGATAGGCGTGGGTGCCGGCGAAGCCACCGGGGCGGCCGTCGAGGTAGCCGCGGAGGGGGAACGGCGTGTGGATCTCGATCTCGCCGATGGTGCCGGTGACCGGCGCGCCCGCGGCGAGGACGCGGACCTCGACGCCGGGCATGGGCAGGCCGGCGGGGACGGTCCCGGCGCCCGCGTCCTCGGCCCCGAGGCGCCGGTACACCTTCGTCATGGTGGTCTCGGACGGGCCGTACAGGTTGACCAGGGTCTTGTCGTCGCCGAACAGGCCGCGCCACCAGGCGACGTCGGAGGGGCGTACGGGTTCCCCGGCGAGGAGCACGGTCCGCAGCGCGGGCAGGGACCCGGCGGTGAGGCCGGCGGCGCGCAGGGTGCGGAAGACGGTGGGCACGCAGTGCAGCACCTCGATCCGCCCGGCGTCGAGCCACGCGGCGAGTCCGGCGCCGACCGGGACGGCGCCGGAGGGGGCGGCGTGGACGCTGCCCCCGGCGCGGAGCGGCAGGAGCGTGTCGCGGAGGAACGCGTCGAAGCCGGGCGAGGTGAGCAGGGACACGCGGGTGCCCGGTCCGACGCCGAACTCGGCGGTCTCCCAGTCGAGGAAGTGCTCGACGGCCTCCAGGCTGCCCTTGATGCCCTTGGGCCGGCCGGTGGTGCCCGAGGTGAAGTAGACGTATCCGGCGTCGGGGGTGCCGGGGTCGCGCCAGTCGTCGGCGTGCCAGGTGCCGTGCTCGGTGTCCTCGGCGTCGATGTACCGGATGGTGTCGTCGTACGGGCCGCCCGCGGCGAGGGCGGCGCGTCCGGCGCGGTCGGTGACGACGGCCGTGGGGCGGAGGTCCTCGGCGATGGCGGTCCAGCGGGCGGCGGGCTGGCGGGTGTCGACGGGGGCGAAGGCGCGGCCGGTGGCGGCGCAGGCCAGGATGGCGGCGATCACCGGGGCGGGTTCGGCGCAGGCGACGAGCACCGGCCCCTCGCCGTCGGCGAGGCGTTCGCGCACTCCGGCGGCGTGGGCGGCGAGCCGCTGCCGGGTCCAGTCACCGGAGGGCGTGGCGAGGGCGACCGCCTCCGGCTCCTTCTCCACGTGGTCGGCCCAGTGGCGCAGGATCGTGGTGTGGCTCACAGCTCTCCGTTCTTGATCCGCCCGGCCACGACGGCCAGGGGGTCGATGGCCGGGAACTCCGCGGACAGGCCCGCGGCGGTGAGGGCCTGGGTGACGAGGTGGAGTTCGGTGCAGGCGGCGACGAAGTGCCTTACGCCGTAGCGGGGCAGGGCCGCGCGCAGGAAGGCGACGGTGTGCAGCGGGTCGCCGCCGGCCTTGAGGCGGTACACCTCGCGGTGCAGGGCCTGCTGGTCGTCGGGGCTGAGGGGGACGAGGTGGCGGACGGCGTCGTGCGGGCCGGTGGTGAGGAGCCCGGCGCGGGCGGTGCCCTCGGTGCACAGCAGGAGGTGGGGGCGGGCGGTGCGGGCGAGTTCCGCGTGGACGACGTCGACGAGGGAGACACAGCGGCCGAGGAGGTCCGGGGGGAGGTCGCCGAGGACGCGGTGGGCGGTGACGCAGGCGACGACGACCCGTTCGGCGCCCGCGGCGACGAGGCCGCGCACGGCCCGCTCGACGGCTTCGCGGAGCGCTTCGAGGCGGCCGGTGCCGATGGCCTCGGTGCGGTCCACGACGGCGGGGTCGGACCACAGCAGGACGCGCGGCGACTCCTGTTCGGGGCGGCCGTCGGCGGGGAGGTAGACGCTGCGGAGCAGTTCGGTGGAGGCGAGGGGGCCCATGCCGCCGACGACGCCGACCAGGGGCAGGCCGGGCCGGGCGGTGCCGGCCGCGGCCGTCGCCGGGCCGGTGCGGGGCGCGGGGGCGGGGGCGGGGGCGGGGGCGGCGAGGGGCGTCATCCGAGGCACGGCAGCCCGAACTCCTCGACGAAGAGCGCGAAGGTGGCGATGACCATCAGGTAGTCGGTGTCGAGGTGCGCGTGCACCTGGTCGCCCCGGTCGCGGTGGTGGCGCACGAGCGCGGAGACGGTGTCCGGGTCGAAGTAGCCCTGCCGCCGCACGAGGGACGGGGAGAGCAGCTCCTCGAACCAGTCGGCGCCCGTGTTCAGGAGGTGCCCGCTGGTCTGGCCGCGGAAGCCGAACTTGGGCCGGGCGAGGACCTCGCCGGGGACGAGCGGCCCGGCGACCCGGCGCAGGACGGCCTTCTCGGCGCCGCCGGCCACCATCAGCGCGGGGTGGAGGGCGACGGCCTGGTCCACGACGGGCCGGGCGAGGAACGGGAAGCGGGGCTCCACGGCGTTGGCGAGGGCCATGCGGTCCCCGTGGTCGCCGAGGAGGTGGTCGGCGAGGCGCAGGTGGAAGTCGAGGTAGGAGCGCTGGTGCAGGGGGTGGCGGCCCTTGAGCCGGTCGGCGTCGACGAGCCGCTGGGAGGTGACGGCGAACGCGTCGAAGGACGGGGCGAGGTCGGCGGAGTACAGGTCGCGGCGGATCTCCTGGGTGGTGATCTGGTCCTGTTCGTAGCCGATGTCGACCCCCCACATGCGCTCCCGGATCTCCCGCTCCAGGTGGGCGTCGAGGCCGGTGAGGCGGCTGCCGCCGAGCCCGGCGGCGTCGTACCGGTATCCGGGGTAGCCGCCGAACAGCTCGTCGGCGCCCTCGCCGGTGAGGACGGCGACGGTGCCGTCGGCGCGGACCGCCTCGGACAGCTTGAGCGAGCAGACGTTGTACGACTCGCGGACGGGCGTCTCGGCGTGGCGGACCATGGCCCGCAGCCGGTCGGCGACGTCGGCGGCGTGGACGGGCACCTCGTGGTGGCGGGTGCCGAGCTTCGCGGCGACGAGCCGCTGGTGGGGGCTCTCGTCGAAGTCGTGGCCGGGGAAGACGACGGAGTAGCTGGGCCAGGTGCGGCCGGGGCGGGCCCTGGCGGCGAGCGCGGCGAGGAGGCTGGAGTCGAGTCCGCCGCTCAGGTACAGGCCGACGGGCACGTCCGCTTCGAGCCGGTCGCGGACCGCGCCGTCGAGGAGGGCGGCCACGCGGTCGGCGGCGGCGCCGAGTTCGGCGTCGATGTCGCCGCCGAGCGGGGGGAGGTCTCCGGCGTCGGGGTAGTCGAGGTCCCAGTACCGCTCCACGGTGACGCCGGAGGCGTCGGCGACGAGCCGCTCGCCGGGGCGCAGGGAGTGGATGCCCTCGAACATGGTGCGCGGGCTGACGAGTCCGGGGAGGGTGAGGACCTGGTCGAGGCCGCGCAGGTCGACACGGGGCCGCACCGCCGGGTGGCGCAGGATCGCCTTGATCTCGGAGCCGAAGACGAGCAGTCCGTCCACGACGGTGTAGAACAGCGGCACGATCCCCGCGTGGTCGCGGGCGAGGAGCAGCCGCCGGGCGGTCGCGTCGTACAGGGCGAAGGCGAACTGACCGTCGAGGCGCGCGGTGAGGCCGGTGCCGTGGCGGCGGTAGAGGTGGACCAGCACCTCCGTGTCGCAGGCCGTGCGGAACCGGTGCCCGGCGCGGGCCAGTTCCTCGCGCAGGGCACGGTGGTTGTAGATCTCGCCGTTGCAGACGGAGACGAGGTCGCGGTCCTCCGAGAAGTGCGGCTGATTGCCCCGTTCCAGATCGTTCAGGGCGAGCCGGCGAAATCCCAGCGCGATTCCTTCGCCGACGTGGCGCCCGGCGTCGTCCGGGCCTCGGTGGGCAAGTTCGGAAATCATTTCCGAAAGGACATGAGTTTGCATCGGACGCGCCCCGTCGAGGGAGAACACGCCCGTAATTCCACACACGTTGGAAAATCCCCGTTTCACACCCGCACGGCACTTCCGGATGCGAGTGTCACGCTAGCCCACCGACATACCGAGGTCAACAAAAAGTTATTCATCGTCCGTCATGACCAGGGACTTTGACGGGTCGTCGGACTGGCCCGGCGGACGAATTCCTGAATAGGGTCTCGGTACGGGCCGCGAGACCGGCCCGGAAACTCCCCCAGGACAGAAGGGCAGAACGCAGTGACGCGCAACCGATGGACCCCTTGGGACTCCGACCCCGCCGCCGACGGCGGCACGGAGGCGGTGCGGGTCTACTGCCTCCCGCACGCCGGCGGCTCGGCGGGCTCGTACCTGGCCTGGGCGCGCTCCCGGCAGGTGCCGGGCCTCGACTTCGTGCCGGTGGAGCTGCCGGGTCGCGGCACCCGCATGGCGGAGCAGCTGCCCGCCTCCATGGAGGAGGTGGTGGACGGCGTCCTGTCGGTGCTGGAGGCGCGGCCGGAGCGGGAGCCGTTCCTGCTGTTCGGGCACAGCATGGGCGCCCAGATCGCGTACGAGACGACCCGCCGTCTGGTGGCCGGGGGCCGTCCGCTGCCGCGCACCCTGGTGGTGTCCGGGTGCCGTCCCCCCGGCTCGCCCGTGGCGATGCCCCTGCACGACCGGGACGACGACGAACTGCTGAAGGGCATCGTCGAACTCGGCGGCACGCCCGCCGAGATCCTGGAGCACCGGGAACTGCTGGCGATGCTGCTGCCCGTGATGCGCGCGGACCTCGGGCTGCTCGCCCGGTACATGGAGGCGGTCCGGCCGACGGTGCTGCCGTGCCCGGTGGTGGCGCTCGGCGGTGACGGCGACCGGCTCTCCGGCCCGGAGTGGATCGACGGCTGGCGCTCGGTGACCGCGGGCGGGTTCCGTCGGCGGATACTCCCCGGCGACCACTTCTTCCTCCACGACGAGGTGGACGCGGTCATGGAGGAGATCACCGGCGCCGCGGAGGAGCACGCCGGCGCGGCCGGCTGAGCCGGTCCCCCGCCGCCCGGCGCCCGCCGCGCCTCCCGCCTGGGGGCGCGGGGCCTCCGGGCGGCGCGCGCGGCCGCGGCGCGGGGCGCGGCGGCGGGTCACCGGGCGTCCAGGCGGGACAGTTCGGCCGCGAGGACCCGGCCGATGGCGTCGATGTGGCCGGGCTCCACGAGCTGGAGGTGCTGGGCGTCCACGGGGTGGTCGGTGACCGGCCCGATGAGGTACGGCGCCCACAGCTCGGGGGTGGTCGCCCGGCCCACGGCGGCCTCCCGCCGCACCTCCGCGGTGGCCGTGAAGGTGAGCAGCCCGCCGTCGTACGTGCGGGGCGTCCAGCGCACCATCAGCTCGCCGTGGTAGCGGCAGGTGTCGATCATCGCGGCGAGCGCGGCCGGATCCGCCGGGGCGGAGGCGCCCATCGCCGGGGCGAGCAGCCGCAGCAGCTCCTCCGGTTTCGGGACGCGGGTGCCGTCGGCGACGGCGGCGATGTCCTCCTCCGGCGCGCCCACCGCGTCGAGCAGGGCGCTCAGCACGTCCGTCTCGGCGACCGGTGCCGCGTGGGCGCGCCGGTCGTGCTCGGTCGGCGGCACGCTGTCCATCAGGGCGACCAGGTCGACCCGCTCACCCTGTTCGCGGAGCTGGACGGCCATCTCGTGGACGACGACGCCGCCGAAGGACCAGCCGAGGAGCCGGTACGGGCCGTGCGGCTGGATCTCCCGGATCCGCGCCGTGTACTCGGCGGCGAGGCGGTCGAGCGTCACGGGGCGGGACCGTCCGCAGGCCGGTCCGGCGCCTTGGAGGGCGTACACCGGCTGGTCCGGGCCGAGGGCGCGCAGCAGCCCCACGTATCCGAAGCCGTCGCCGACGACCGGGTGGACGCAGAACAGCGGGGCGCGGGTGCCGTGGGCGCGCAGCGGCAGCACCGGCTCCCACGGCACCGGGGCGTCGTCCGGTGCGACGCCGGTGCCGGGGCCCTCGGCGAACCGGCCGTGCAGGGCCGGGTCCCCCGCGATCCGGGCGGCCAGCGCCGCGGCGGTCGGGTGGTCGAAGAGGGTGCGGACGGCGAGGTCCACCCCGGTCTCCGCGCGGATCCGCTCCACGAGCCGGACCATCATCAGCGAGTGGCCGCCCAGCAGGAAGAAGTCGTCGTCGGGACCGGCGCCAGGCACGTCCAGGATCTCGGCGAACAGCTCCGTCAGGGTGCGTTCCAGCGGCGTGGCGGGCTGCCGGGCGCCGCCCCCGGCCGAGGCGGGGGCGTCGGCGGGCTCGGGCAGGGCCGCCCGGTCCAGCTTGCCGTTGGGCGTGACGGGCAGCGCGTCGAGCGTGACGTACCCGGTGGGCACCATGTGCTCGGGGAGCCGACCCCGCAGGTGCTCGCGCAGCTCCTCGGTGGCGGGCGCGGCGCCCGCGGGCACCACGTAGGCGACGATGCGGGGCGCGCCGTGCCGGTCCTCGCGGACCAGGACGACCCCGGCGGCGACGGCCGGGTGCTCACCCAGCGCGGCCTCGATCTCGCCCAGTTCGATGCGGAAGCCGCGGACCTTGACCTGGCCGTCGACGCGGCCGAGGTACTCGACCGCCCCGTCGGGCCGCCAGCGGGCGAGGTCGCCCGTGCGGTACATGCGGGAGCCGGGCGGGCCGTACGGGTTGGCGACGAACCGCTCGGCGGTGAGGGCGGGGCGGCCCAGGTAGCCGTGGGCGAGCTGGACGCCGTCGAGGTAGAGCTCGCCGGCGACGCCGGGCGGGACGAGCTGGAGTTCCGCGTCGAGGATGTGGACGCGGGTGTTCCACACGGGTCGGCCGATGGGCACGGGGCGGCCGTCGTCGTCCTCGGGGCGGCAGGTCCACGCGGTCACCTCGATGGCGGCCTCGGTGGGCCCGTACTGGTCGACCAGCCGGACGCCGGGCAGCACCTGGTGGAAGCGGCGGGCGGTGGCCGTCGTCAGGGCCTCGCCGCCGACGATGACCAGCCGCAGCGAGTCGCAGCGGCCCGCGTCGGGGTGCTGGAGGAAGGCGTCGAGCATGGAGGGGACGAACTGGGCGACGGTCACCCGCTCGGAGCGGATGAGGTCGCACAGGTACGCCGGGTCACGGTGCCCCTCGGGGCGGGCGACGACCAGGGTGGCGCCGGTCGTCAGAGGCCAGAAGATCTCCCAGACGGACACGTCGAAGCTGGACGGCGTCTTGTGGAGCACCCGGTCCCGGTCGGTGAGCAGGTACTGCTCCTGGCCCCAGCGGAGCCGGTTGGTGACGGCGCCGTGCGGGACGACGACGCCCTTGGGGCGGCCCGTCGACCCGGAGGTGTAGATCACGTACGCGGGGTCGTCCGGGGTCGGCGCGGTGGGCGTCCCCCGTTCGCCGCCGCCGGCGGCGGGGCGCGGCGCGAGGAGGGCGACACCGTCCGGGACGCGCAGTCGCTCCGCCTCGCCCGGCGCGGCGATCACGGCCGTGGGCCGGGCGTCCTCCAGCATGAACGCCAGCCGGTCGGCCGGGTAGTCGGGGTCGAGCGGCACATAGGCGGCGCCCGTCCGGTGCACGGCGCACACGGCGGCCACCAGGTCCACGGAGCGGGGCACGGCCACGGCGACGACCGCGCCGGGCCCGGCGCCGAGCGCGGCGAGCCGTCCGGCCAGGTCCTCGACGAGTGTGTCGAGTTCGGCGTACGTGGTCTCGCCGCCCTCGAAGACGACGGCCGTGGCGTCGGGGGTACGGGCGAACTGCTCCGTGACGGATGCGGCGAGCGTGGTGGGCTCCAGTTCACGGCGGGTGTCGTTCCACTTGTCGAGGACGAGGCGCCGCTCGTCGTCCGAGAGGAGCCCGATCCGGCCGATGCGCAGGTCCGGTTCGGCGGCGGCGGCGGTGAGCAGCCGGGTGAGCCGTTCGGCGATGGCCGCGGCCGTGGCGTCGTCGAACAGGTCGGTGCGGTACTCCACGGTGCCCCGCAGCGGGCCCTCCGTGCCGTCGTCGGCGCGTTCGGCGGCGAGGGTGACCGTCAGGTCGAACTTGGCGGGCGCGAGCTGCACGGTGAGCCGCCCGGCGGTGACGCCGGGGATGTCGAGCCGCACGTCGGCGCCCTGGTCCACGACGAGGGCCACCTGGAACAGCGGGTGCCGGCCGGGCTGCCGCTCGGGCCCGACGAGGTCCACGAGCTGCTCGAACGGCAGGTCCTGGTGGGCGTAGGCGGCCACGTCGAGGTCGCGGACCCGGTCCAGCAGCTCCCGGAACGTCGGGTCGCCGGCCGTGTCGGTGCGCAGCACCAGCGTGTTGACGAAGAAGCCGACCAGGTCGTCCAGGGCGGCGTCGGTGCGGCCGGCCACCGGGGCGCCGAGGGGGATGTCCGTCCCGGCGCCGAGGCGGGTCAGCAGCGCGGCGAGGCCCGCCTGCACTGCCATGAAGAGGCTCGCGCCGCTCTCCCGCGCGAGCGCGGCGAGCGCCCGGTGGGTGGCCGCGCCGATCTCGACGGGCACGGTGCGCCCCTCGTGGCCGGTCTCGGGGGTGCGGCGGCGGTCGGCGGGCAGCGGTATCTCGTCGGGCAGTCCGTCGAGTACGGCCCGCCAGTGGTCCCACTGAGCGGCGGCGAGCGTGCCCGGGGTGCGGGCGTCGCCGAGCAGGTCGTGCTGCCAGAGGGTGTAGTCGGCGTACTGGACGGGCAGGGGCGCCCAGTCGGGGGCGCGGCCCTCGGCGCGGGCCCGGTAGGCCGCGCCCAGGTCGGCGGCGAGCGGCTGGAGGGACCAGCCGTCGCAGGCGATGTGGTGGACGGTCAGCAGCAGGACGTGCCGGCCGGGGCCGAGCAGGTAGAGGCGGGCGCGCAGCGGCGGCCGGGACGCGAGGTCGAACGGGGCGGAGGCGGCGGCGCGCAGCTCCGCCTCCAGGGCGGCGCCCTCGGCGCGGGCGGGGTCCAGCGGGGCGATGTCCAGCAGGGACGGCAGCTCCGCCGGGGCGAGGACGCGCTGGTGGGGCACGCCGTCCCGGTCGGGGAAGACGGTGCGCAGCGCCTCGTGGCGGACGACGACGTCGTGCAGGGCGGCGCTCAGGGCGCCGATGTCGAGCGGGCCGTCGAGGCGCAGCGGCAGCGGGATGTGGTAGGCGGGGCTGTCGGTCTCCAGGCGCTGGAGGAACCACAGCCGGCGCTGGGCGTGCGACAGGGGCGTCTCGGCGGGCCGCCGCGTCGGGGTGAGCACGGGGCGGCGTCCGCCGGGCGCGTCGGGGCCGTCGGCACCGTCGAGGAGGCGGGCGAGTCCGGCGGGGGTGCGGGCTTCGAAGACGGCGCGGATGGGCAGTTCGGCGCCGGTGGCCGCGCGGACCCGGCTGACCAGCCGCATGGCGAGCAGGGAGTGGCCGCCCAGCCGGAAGAAGTCGTCGTCCGGGCCGGCCTCGGGCAGCCGCAGCACCTCGGCGAACAGGCGGCACAGGGCTGCCTCGCGCTCGTCGGCGGGCGGGCGGCCGGGGCCGCCGGTGAGGCGCAGGTCCGGTTCGGGCAGGGCGCGCCGGTCGAGCTTGCCGCTGGCGGTGAGCGGCAGCCGGTCCACGTGGGCGTAGGCGGTGGGCAGCATGTAGGCGGGGAGGCGGGCGGCCAGGTGCTCGTGGAGCTCGGCGGCGCCGGGTGCCCGCCGGCCGGGCGCCGGGACGACGTGGGCGGCGAGGTACGGGTCGCCGTCCTCCTCGCCGCGGACGGTGACGGCGGCCTGGGCGACGGCGGGGTGGCCGGTGAGCTGTGCCTCGATCTCGCCGGGCTCGATGCGGAAGCCGCGGATCTTGACCTGCTCGTCGGCACGGCCGAGGTATTCGACGTGCCCGTCGCGGCGGAGCCGGGCGAGGTCGCCGGTGCGGTACATGCGGCTGCCGGGAGGGCCGTACGGGTCCGCGACGAATCGTTCCGCCGTGAGGGCGGGGGCACCGAGGTAGCCGCGGGCGAGCTGGGGTCCGGCCAGGTACAGCTCGCCGGGCACGCCGAGCGGGGCGGGCCGCAGCCGCTCGTCGAGGACGTACGCGCGGACGTTGCCGAGGGGTCGGCCGATGACCGGGGTGGGGCTGTCGCCCAGTTCGCAGCAGAGCGCGTCGACGGTGAACTCGGTGGGCCCGTAGTAGTTGTGGACGTCGGTGCCGGGGACGGCGGAGAGCCGCTCCCACAGCTCGGGGCCGACGGCCTCGCCGCCGAGCATCAGGACGCGCGGCCGGTGGTGGTCGCCGTCGTCCAGCAGCCCGGCCGTCAGCAGGGCCTGCGCGTAGGTCGGCGTGAGGTCGAGGAAGTCGAGCCGTTCGCGCCGCACGTGGGCGACGAGCGCCTCGGGGTCGAGGCGGACCTCGTCGGCGAGGAGGTGCAGGCAGTGCCCTTCGAGGAGCCAGAAGAACGGCTCCCAGGCGGTGTCGAAGGTGATGGAGGCGACCAGCCCGACGTGCATCCGCGTGCCGTCGGCGGGCGCGTACCGGCCGACCATGCGGACGCGGTGGTGCTCCGCGAGGTGGGTGAGCGCCCGGTGCTCGACGGCGACGCCCTTGGGCGTGCCGGTGGAGCCGGAGGTGTGGATGACGTACGCGGTGTCGGACGGGCCGGTGGGGGCGGCGCGGTCGGCGTCGGAGAGGTCGGTGTCCGGGTGGGCGGCGAGCGCCGCGCGGACGTCCGGGTCGTCCAGCGCGAGCGCGGGGACCCCGGCGGGCAGCCGCCCGGAGGTGGCGGTGGTGGTGACGGCGCAGACCGGGCGGGCGGTCGCGGCGACGGCGGCGATCCGCTCGGCGGGCGTGTCGGGGGTGAGCGGGGCGAAGGCCGCGCCGGACTTGAGGACGGCGAGCAGGGAGACGGCCAGCTCGGCGGTGCGGTCGAGGACGACGAGCACGGGCCGGTCGGGCGCGGCACCGCGGCGGACCAACTCGCGGGCGAGCCGGTTGGCGCGGGCGTTGAGCTCGCCGAAGGTGAGCCGGTCGGCTCCGGCGACGAGGGCGGGCGTGCCGGGTTCGGCGGCGGCGCGCTCCTCGAACGCCTGGTGGTAGGCGAGGGCGGGTACGTCGAGCGCGGGTCCGTCCCACAGCGCGGCGAGGGTGTCGCGCTCGTCGGCGGCGAGCAGGTCGACGGCGCCGATGTGCCGGTCGGGGTCGTCGGCGACCCGTTCGAGGAGCAGGGCGAGCCGCCGGGTGAGGGCTTCGGCCCCGGCCCGCTCGAACAGGTCGCTGCTGTACTCGACGAAGCAGGTCAGCCCGGCCGGTTCGCCGTCGGCGTCGCGGCGCTCCATGACGTTGAACGACAGGTCGAACTTGGCGCCGCCCGGGTCGGCCTCGACGACCTCGCAGGTGACGCCGGGCAGGGCGAGGGCGGCCTCGGGCAGGTTCTGGAAGGCCAGCATGACCTGGAACAGCGGGTGCCAGGCGAGGGAGCGCGGCGGGTTGAGGGCGGTGATGAGCCGCTCGATGGGCATGTCCTGGTGGGCGAAGCCCTGGAGGTCGGTGCGGCGCACCCGCTTGAGCAGTTCGCGGAAGGTGGGGTCGCCGGAAGTGTCGATGCGCAGGACGAGCGGGTTGACGAAGTAGCCGACGACGTCGTCGTAGCGGGAGTCGCCGCGTCCGGCGGTGGGGCTGGCGATGGGCAGGTCGTCGCCCGCGCCGGACCGGCTGAGGACGGTGGCGAGCGCGGCCTGGACGACCATGAACAGGCTGACCCGGCACGTCCGGGCGAGGGCCAGCAGGTCCCGGTGGAGGGCGGCGGGGATCTCCCAGGGGAAGTAGTCGCCCTCGTGGGACATGACGGCGGGGCGCGGCCGGTCGGTGGGCAGCGGCAGGCAGTCGGGTATCCCGGCGAGCGCCTCCTTCCAGTACGCGAGCTGGCGGCTGATGCCGCTGTCGGGGTCGTCCAGGCTGCCGAGGCCGGCGTGCTGTGCGGTCGCGTACGCGGCGAAGTCCGCGGGGAGCGGCGCCCATACGGGCGCGCGCCCCTCGGAGCGGGCCGTGTAGGCGGCGCTCAGGTCGCGGGCGAGCGGCGCCATCGACCAGCCGTCGCCCGCGATGTGGTGCTGGACCATCAGGACCAGGTGGTCCTGCGGTCCGAGGACGAAGACCCGCATGCGCAGCGGCGGTTCGGCGGCCAGGTCGAAGCACTCGCGGCAGGCGGCGGCGATCAGCTCCGGGAGGTCCGCCTCGTCGGCGGGCCGGACCGTCAGCGGCACGGGGACGTCCCGGGGGTCCAGGACGCGCTGGTACGGGGTGCCGTCGCGTTCCGGGAAGACGGTCCGCAGGGCGGCGTGCCGGTCGATGACGTCCCCGAGCGCGTCGCGCAGGGCGTCGACGTCGAGCGGGCCCCTGAGGCGGAGCGCCACCGGCATGTTGTAGGAGGCGTCGCCCTCCTGGAGCCGGTCGTTGAACCACAGCGCGAGCTGTGCGTAGGACAGCGGGATCTCGCCCGGCACGGTGCCTTCGCCCTGCACTTGCTGTTCCTCCCCGTGGACGCGGACGGCCCCCTGGGAGGCTGCCGCGTCAGGCCGTTGCGATGGGTCTGCGTCGTGGTGCTGCGTGGTGCCGGTGATGCTCGGTGGTGCGGGTGGCGCGGGTGGTGCCGTGATGCGGGTGGTGCCGTGATGCGGGTGGTGCCCTGGCGCCCCCTGGCGCCCCCCGTGGTATTCGGTGGTGCCGTGCGGCGCCAGGGCGGGCCGGGGAGCGGTCAGCCGGCGGTCCAGTGGTACGTCACGTCGGGCTCGTTCTCCTCGTTGCGGCTGCCGTCGTTCAGCTCGCCCACGGTGAAGCCGTGCCGCTCGTAGAAGGCGCGGGCCTCGGTGTTCCGCCGGAAGACGTGGAGGGACAGCTTCTCCGGCGACGCCTCCCGTACGGTCTCCAGCAGGGCCGTGCCGATGCCCCGGCGCCGTACGTCGGGGCGCAGGTACAGGTGGTCGAGGACGGTGCCGTCGAGGGAGGCGAATCCGACGATCTCCGCCGGGTCGCCCAGTTCGGCCACCCAGACGGTGGTGTCGGGCAGGACGACGGCCTCGATCCACGCGCGGGTCTGCTCATCGCTGTGGAGGCGCGGCAGGTACGGCATGGTGGCGGTCCGGGAGGCGAGGAAGACCGCGGTGACGGCCTCGCCGTCGGCGGCGGTCGCCCGGCGGATGCGCGGGGTCTCCGGCTTCTCGGCCCGGTCGGCGCCGTGCGGGGCGGAGGAGGTCATGGGGACTCGTTTCTGTCGTGGGCGGGAAAGGGTGTCGTCGGTGGTGCGGGACCGGGAGCGGCCGGTGCTCAGACGGTGTGGACGCGGCTCGCGAAGGAGAGCCCCGCCGCGTCGGGGACCCAGGTGAGGTCCTCGGGGCGCGGCCGTGTCAGCGCCCGCTCGGGGAGCCCCGCGTCCTGCGTCATGGCGAGCACCCGCAGCGGCTTGCCGCCCCGGACGGTGAGGGTCACCTCGTGGCCGCGCGGCGAGGGCGCGGCGAGCAGCAGTCCCCACTTCCACGGCGAGCCGGCGTGCGGACGGTTCTCCCCGCCCGGGAGGTCCTGCGTCCCGGCGGGCGCGCCGTGCAGGCGGGCGCCGACGACCTCGGTGGCGGAGGTGTCGACGTAAAGGGCGAGCAGGACGGGCGTGCCGTTCGCGGCCCTCACGGAGAGGCGTACGGTCCGGGTGGCGCCGCTGCGCGTGTCGGAGACGGTCGTGACCTGCGGCCGGGAGACGGGGGCGACCGGCGCCTCGCCCGCCAGGAGGCCGCCGGGCGGGGCGGCGAGGGCGGGTGACCACGCCTCCAGCGTGTCGGTGCGGGAGGCGCCGGTGTGGGCGGTGACCCACGGGTGCGCGTCGGCGTCCTCGGACACCCAGTAGGCGCGGTCCCGGTCGGCGTCGAGGGCGTACATGAGGCTGACGGGCCGGGGGTGCTCGGCGTCGGCGCGGCCGGTGAGGGCGTTGGCGCCGACGAGCGCCGTCCCGGTGACCGCGACGGCCACGCCGGCCGCGACGACCCGCCGGCGCGGGGCGGTCCGCAGCGGCAGGGCCGCCGGGAGGGCCGGTACGGCGAGGACGAGGGCCGCCAGGACGAGCGGCGCCGCGGCGGAGGCCAGCCCGAGGGCCGGGAAGAGCAGCGCGACCAGCGGGGCGGTGACCGCGACGCCGGGCAGCCCGCCCAGCGCGAGGGCGGCCGCCCGCCACGGCGAGTCCTGCGGGGCGCGGACGGCGAGGAGCAGACCGGCTGCCCCGCCGAGCGCCGTCCACGTGAACACGTACGCGGCGCCGGGCAGCAGCACGGCGACGGGCACGGCCAGCAGCGCGGGCCACACGAGGACGCCGACGGCCGCCTCCGTCACGGAGCCCCGGGCCCGCCGCGCCGTCCACACGGCCCACAGCGCGGTCACCGTGGCGGTGAGCAGCAGCAGTCCGGTGACGGCCGGGCCGGTCCGGTACGGGTCGCCGAGGTGGAACAGGGCGTAGTCGGGGCGGAGCAGCAGCAGGCCCTGCCAGGCGGCCCAGCCGAGCGCGGCGGCCGCGGCGAGGGTGAGCGGGAAGGTCAGCGCGGACCGTACGGCGGCACGGGCGCGCAGGGCGCGGCGGCGGTGGGCGTACCAGGAGGCCGCGGCGAGCGCGGTGGGTGCCAGCAGGGCCAGCGGCAGCACCATCCCGGCGGGGTAGCGGACGAGCAGCGGACCCACGTTGAACCAGGTCGCCTCGGGCGCCTCGGTGACGTCCCGGAGGTCCGCAGCGGCCAGCGCGCGGACGGCGGACAGGGCGGTGTCGCCGAGGTCCTGGAGGCTGCCCGGGTCGAGGTGGGCGGCGTCGTCGCCGGGCCCGTGGTAGCGGGCGCTGCCGCCGATGACGGCGAAGTTCAGCCCGGTCATCCCGGCGGCGCGCAGCGGGGTCAGGTCCGTGTCGTGCGGCAGCAGCCGGTAGATCTCGTCGGACAGGGAGGTGGCCACGGGCGGGATGTCGGCGAGGGCGTCGGCCAGGGCCGCGCTGTGGGCGCCCGTCTCGAACATGACGGCGCGTCCACTGGTTCCCCGCGCCTCCAGGTTGACGACGACGTGCGGCTGTCGGGCGGCGGCTCCGAGGCTCCGCAGGTGGGCGCGGGCGCCGAGCTGGCCGGTCTCCTCCATGTCGGTGAGGAGCAGCACCACGTCGTTGCGGGGGCGGGGCCCCTCGGTCAGGACGCGGGCGATCTCCAGCAGGGACGCCACCCCGAGGCCGTCGTCGGAGGCGCCGGGACCGGTGGGGACGGAGTCGGTGTGGGCGACCAACAGCAGCCTGCCCGTGGAGGAGGTCCCCTCGATGGTGGCGGTGATGTTGTGGACGCGTCCGGCGAGGTGCGAGGAGTCCCGGCCGGGCAGCACCTCCGTCGCCTCGCTCTGCACGGGTTTCAGCCCCGAACGCGTCAACTGCCCCCGCACATAAGCCCGTACGGCCTCCGCTTCCGGTGTTCCGGAAGGATGTGGGGCCCGCGCGAGATGCGGAACATGGACCCGGGCACGTTCGGCGGAGAAGACGGAGGGCGCCGCGTCGGCGCGTACGGGCTCCGGGACGGCGCGCACGAGAATCGCGCTGCCGGCTGCGGCCAGTACGAGCAGCAGGACGACGACAAGCGCGGATACGCGCGACCTCATGAAGCCCCCGGAATCGACGAAGCGCCCTCGTGGGGGCTTGATCGTTGCGGAACCTATCAGTGATCAGCGGGAGTTGAAAGGGGTTCACAAAGGGCCTCGCCTGCGGTTGTATGGCTGGTACACCCGGGATGACGCCATTGCGCGCCCCAGGTCCGCACCACGTTTTCAAAGGGGGAATTCACGGGTGAGCGTCCCCGTAGTCCATTTCCAGGACGTCGTGAAGACCTACGGCACGGCGAGCGCCCTCGACGGGCTCGATCTGGAGGTTCCCCCGGGCCGGTTCTTCGGACTGCTGGGGCCGAACGGCGCCGGCAAGTCCACGACCATGCGCCTGATCACCGGGCAGAGCCGGGCCACCGGCGGCACGGTCGAGGTGCTGGGGCACGGCATGCCCGCCGCGTCGCGGCGGGTCCGCTCGCTGCTCGGCGTCGTTCCGCAGGAGGACAACCTCGACATCGAGCTGACCGTCCGGCAGAACCTGGAGGTGTTCGCCCGTTTCAGCGCCCTGCCGCCCGCCGGGTGCGGCGCGGCGGTGGACCGGGCGCTGGCGGCGGTGCGCCTCACCGACCGGGCGGACAGCCGGGTCGAGGCGCTGTCCGGTGGCATGCGGCGCAGGCTGCTCCTCGCGCGGGGCATCCTCACGTCCCCGCGGCTGCTGCTTCTCGACGAGCCGACCGTGGGCCTGGACCCGCAGATCCGCCAGGACCTGTGGGACGTCATCGAGGCGCTGCGCGAGACCGGCACGACGGTGCTGATGTCCACGCACTACATCGAGGAGGCGGAGCGCCTCGCCGACGAGGTCGCCGTCGTCTTCGCGGGCCGGCTGATCGCCCGGGGCACCCCGACCGAGCTGCTGCGCGCCCACGCCGGGGCGCAGGCCGCCGAGTACCGGGGGGACGCGTCCCGCCGTACGGAGGTGGAGGCGCTCGTGGCGAGGGCGGGGCTCACCAGCAGGCGCACCGGCCTGTCGGTGTCGGTGCTCCGCGCCGAGACGATGCCCGAGTCGCTGCGCGCCGAGCTGGGCGCTCCGGACGTGCTGCGGCCCACGACCCTGGAGGACGTCTTCGTGACGCTGACGGGCGAGCTGTTCGTCTGACCCGGAGGCCCGCCGCGCCGCGCCTCCCGCGGTGCTCCACCGGTACTCCGCCGGCGCGCGGCGCCGTTCCGGCCCCCGGCGCCGGCGGGCGCCCCGTCCTCCCCCACGCGGCGGCAGCCGTTCGCCGATCCCGGCCGACCAGAAGGGACCCACTCCATGTCGAGGGCCGCACCGGCTCTACCCGCGCAGCCGCCGGCCGGCGCGCCCGTGTCCGAGGGCGGCTCCCCGGCCACCCCGGCGCTGATGCCGTCACTGCGCGCCGTGTGGCTGCGGGAACTCCTGCTGTTCAAACGCTACTGGCCGGCGATCACCTTCGGCTCGCTGGTCGAGCCCCTGGTCTACATGGCCGGTTTCGGGCTGGGCTTCAGCCGCCTGGTCGACTCCGCCGAGGGCCGCCCGTACCCGCAGTTCCTGGGCATCGGCATGGTGGTGACCTCGGTCCTCTTCGCCTCCGCCTTCGCGGGCATGTTCGAGAGCTACAACCGGCGCTGCTACCAGCACCTGTACGACGCGGTGCTGAGCCGCCCGGTCGACGTGTGGGAGCTGGTCACGGCCGAGGCGTCCTGGATCGCCGTCAAGTCGTCCGCGTACAGCTCGGTACCGCTGCTCGTCACGGTCGCGATCGGTCTGCCGTTCACTCCGTCGCTGCTGCTCGTGCCGCTGATCACGCTGGTGGCGGGGCTGGCGTTCGCCCTGTGCGGGATGTGGGTCTCGACGCTGGTCCCGGCCATCGACTGGCTGCGGCTCGTCGTGTCGGGCGTGCTCACCCCCCTGGTGATGGCCGCCGGGGTGTTCTTCCCGCTGACGGGGCTGCCCGGCTGGGTGCAGACCGTCGCGGCGGTCAACCCCATCCACCACTGCATGCAGCTGGTCCGGCACGCCGCGTTCGGCACGCTCGGTGCCGGGGACCTGCTGCACCTGGCGGTACTCGCCGCCTTCACCGTCGCCGCGTGGTTCCTCGCCGTACGCGGGATGAGCCGCCGTCTCTTCGACTGACCGAGCCACCGACAGGAGCGCACGATGACCAACCCCTTCGACAGCGAGGACCGCATGTACGCCGTCCTCCGCAACGACCGCGCCGAGCACTCCCTGTGGCCGGTCGGCATCGAGGTCCCGGACGGCTGGACGGTCGTCCACGAGGAGGACTCCCGCGCGTCCTGCCTCACCTGGATCGAGGCACACGCGTCCTGACGCGCGTCGGCCCGACAGTGGGGCGTCCCCTCCCTCGTGGAGAGCCTCCGGAGGGCCGCCATGACAGGAGTGCCTGCACCCCGCTGCGCTTCCCCGGCCAGTACTACGATCCCGAGACCGGCCTCCACTGCGACTGCTTCCGCCACTACGACCCCGAGACCGTCCGTTACGTGTGACCCCGCTGGGTCTCATGCCCAAGTACAGGCCCAGCGGCCCAAGCGACTGCGGTCGGCGGCAAGACCGCAGATCCCGGTCGGCCGATCACCCACGAGGACATCGTGGGAGGCAGGATTCCGGGCAGAGACGGGTTGATGTCCCCGGCAGTGCGGATCAAGTGTGGCGGTTCGACCATGAAAGTGAGACTCGACGACGGTTGGGCCGCGACGGTGACGGACGATCCACTGGTCTTCACCCCCCGTCTGCTCACGGAGTGGCTCGACCTGATCACCGCTCCGGTGATCGACGACCTGATGGACGGTGAGCCGGCCGCCGCGACCCGGCTCCGATCAGTCGACCAGGCCCTGCGCACGCAGCGCCAGGACCAGCACCGGGCTGACGCCCTGCACGCGCTCATCGCCAACCTGGTCGACGACTACGCGAGCCGATGAAGGCCGCGGCTCATGGACCGCCAGCAGGCACCAGATCGGCTGGACGCCCCCCGGGGCGCTGCCAGATGTGAGGCTGCGGGGGGAGGCACATGACGGCTCACCGGGGAACGCTGCCATCTGTGCGGTCAGCGGATTCCAGGTGGAGCGCCGGTCGCCGCCATCCCCGCCCCTTCTCCCACGCTGCCGGCGGAGTGGACGAGGCGTGACATCGCCATGTGCACAAGCTCCGCTGCACGGCGTGAATGGAGCGAATCGAGGCGGCAGAGTGTTGCCTGGACGTCCCCCTCACCGCCCGCAGCAGCGCACTCTCGATCAGACCCATGCGGCCAAACCTGCCCACGGCGTGGTCAACAGAGCGCCCGAACAACGGCATAACGCCTCTGACGCCTCATTGGAACGAGCGTCATCTCAGCGTCAGGACATCACCCGCAACGCCCACACCGCGCATAAGGCGCACCCACAGAACACCAGCTCAGCGGCCCTACTTCACCGGCTCCAGGATCGCCACGCACTCCACGTGGTGCGTCATCGGGAAGAGGTCGAAGGCGCGCAGGGTGCGGACGCGGTAGCCGGTCTCGGCGAAGTACGCGATGTCGCGGGCCAGGGCGGCCGGGTCGCAGGCGACGTAGGCGATGCGGCGGGCGCCCAGGGACGCGAGGTGGTGGACCGTCTGCTTGCCGGCGCCGGCGCGGGGCGGGTCGAGGACGATGATGTCGACCTCGGTGATGCCCGTGCGCGGCAGGATCTGTTCGACCTTGCCCTGTTCGACGCGGACGCGGTCGAAGTGCTGGAGGTTGTGGCGGGCGTCCTCGACCGCGCGCTTGCCGGACTCGATGCCGAGGACCGCGCCCTGGTCGCCGACGCGGTCGGCGAGGGCGCCCGCGAAGAGGCCGGCGCCGCAGTAGAGGTCGAGGGCGGTGTCGCCCTTGCGCGGGAGGAGGCCCTGCATGACGGCGCGGACGAGGGTGTCGGCGGCCTTCGTGTGGACCTGCCAGAAGCCGCCGTTGCCGACGCGGTAGGTGCGGTCGTCGGCGCGCTCGCGGACAAAAGCACGGCCGTGGACGCGGTGGACGCCGCCGTCCTTCTCCTCGACGCGCAGCACCGAGACCGGCTTGTCCAGTTCGACGAGGGGGAGGCGGGCGCCGGGGCGCGGGGTGAGGACGACCTGGCGGTCCTGGGAGCCGGTGGCGGCGATGGCCTCGACGGACGCCATGCCGGACCAGTCGCGGTTCTCGACGCCGAGTTCGCTGACGCCGGGCGCGGCGATGAGGCAGCGGTCGATCGGCTGGACCTCGTGCGAGCGGTGCTTGCGCAGGCCCGCGCGGCCGTCGGCGTCGATGGCGTACTGGACGCGGGTCCGCCAGGCGGGCACCTCACCGGCGGGGAGCTTGTCGCCCTCGACGGGCACGACCGTGCCGTCCCACCCTGCCTCCTCGGGGGTGAGGCCCGCGAGGTGGCGGAGCTGTTCGGCGACGACCTCGCCCTTGAGGCGGCGCTGGGCGCCCGGCTTGGCGTGCTGCCAGTCGCAGCCGCCGCAGCGGCCGGGGCCGGCGTACGGGCAGGGAGCCTCGATGCGGTCCTTGGACGGGTCGAGGACGGTGACGGCGTCCGCGCGCAGGAAGCGGGAGGTCTCGTCGCCCTCGGTCACCCGGGCGACGACCCGCTCGCCGGGCAGCGCGTGCCGGACGAACAGGACCCTGCCCTCCGCGGTGCGGGCGACGCAGTGGCCGCCATGCGCGACGGGGCCGACCTCGACCTCGTACTCCTCGCCGACCAGCGAGGACTCGGGTGCGTTCTTCGGCATGGCGGGGTGACTCCAAAAGAAGGGGGCGGAGAGATCCGTTGGCGGGCTCGCGTCGGGCGTGGCGCCAGCCCACCAGTCTACGTCCCCCCGGGGTCACTCCTTGCCGTTCGGCTCCCCGCGGCCGGAGGGGCGCTTGGGGCCGGTCTCCACCAGGCCCCGGCGGACCGAGCCGGGCGCGTTCCAGTCCTGGTGCTTCTTCGCCCGCTCCTTGGCCACCTCGGACGAGCGCAGCTGGTAGGGCACGGAGGTGACCATGACGCCGGGAGTGAACAGGAGGCGGCCCTTGAGGCGCAGGGCGCTCTGGTTGTGCAGCAGGTGCTCGTACCAGCGACCGACCACGTACTCCGGGATGATCACGCTGACGACGTCACGGGGGCTCTCGCGGCGCAGGCTCTTGACGTAGTCGACGACGGGCCGGGTGATCTCGCGGTACGGGGAGTCGAGGACCTTCAGCGGGACGTTGATGCCGCGGCGCTCCCACTCCTCGGTGAGGGCCTTGGTCTCGGCGGGGTCGACGTTGATGCTGAGCGCCTCCAGCTTGTCGGAGCGCATCAGCTTGGCGTAGGCGACCGCGCGGAGTGTGGGGCGGTGGATCTTCGACACCAGGACGATGGAGTGCACGCGCGCGGGGCGGATGCTGTCGTCGCTGGGGCCCTCGGGGGCGGCGAGCTCCCGGGCGACGCGGTCGTAGTGCTTGCGGATGGCGGTCATCGTCACGAAGAAGATCGCCATGCCGAGCAGCGCGACCCAGGCGCCGTGGGTGAACTTGGTGACGAGGACGACGATGAGGACGAGGCCGGTGAAGAAGGCGCCGAAGGCGTTGATCGCGCGGGAGCGGATCATGTGGCGGCGCCTGGCCGGGTCGTGCTGGGTGCGCAGCAGGCGGTTCCAGTGGCGGACCATGCCGGTCTGGCTGAGCGTGAAGGAGACGAAGACGCCGACGATGTAGAGCTGGATGAGCTTCGTGGAGTCGGCGTCGTAGATCCAGACGAGCAGGATGGCCGCGCCGGCGAGGAGCACGATGCCGTTGGAGAAGGCGAGCCGGTCGCCGCGGGTGTGGAGCTGGCGGGGCAGGTACCGGTCCTGGGCGAGGATCGAGCCGAGCAGCGGGAAGCCGTTGTACGCGGTGTTGGCGGCCAGGAAGAGCACGAGCGCGGTGGCCGCGGCGAGCACGACGAAGAAGAACGTCCCGTCGCCGAAGACGGCGGCCGCGACCTGGGAGATGACCGGGTCCTGGACGTAGTCGGGGCCGACGGGGACGCCGTCGTGGAGCAGGTCGTGGGCGGGCTTCTCGGCCATCTTCACATGGGTGGCCATGGCCAGGCCGATGATGCCGCAGAACATGGTGACGGCGAGGGCGCCCATGAGCAGCAGGGTCGTCGCGGCGTTCCTCGACTTGGGCTTGCGGAAGGCGGGGACGCCGTTGCTGATCGCCTCGACGCCGGTGAGGGCGGCGCAGCCGGAGGAGAAGGCCCGCAGCAGCAGGAAGACGAGCGCGAAGCCGGCGATGCCCTCGTGTTCGGGCCGGATCGTGAAGTCCGCGGTGGGGGCCTGCATGGTCCGGTCGAGGACGACGCCCTTGAACGCACCCCAGGCGATCATGGCGAAGACGCCGGTGACGAAGACGTACGTCGGGATGGCGAAGAGCTTGCCGGACTCCTTCACGCCGCGCAGGTTCATCAGCGTCAGCAGCACGATGATGCCGATGGCGCACAGGACCTTGTGCTCGATGACGAAGTGGACGGCCGAGCCGAGGTTCTCCACGCCGGAGGAGATGGAGACGGCGACGGTCAGGACGTAGTCGACGAGGAGGGCGCTCGCGACGGTGAGTCCGGCCTTCGGGCCGAGGTTGGTGTTGGCGACCTCGTAGTCGCCGCCGCCGCTGGGGTAGGCGTGGACGTTCTGCCGGTACGAGGCGACGACCGTGAACATGAGGATCACGACGGCCGCGGCGATCCACGGGCTGAAGGTGTAGGCCGACGCCCCCGCGATGGAGAGGACCAGCAGGACCTCGCCGGGCGCGTACGCCACGGAGGAGAGGGGGTCGGAGGCGAAGACGGGGAGCGCGATGCGCTTCGGGAGGAGCGTCTCGCCCAGCCTGTCGCTCCGGAGAGCCCGGCCGATCAGGATCCGTTTGGGCACGTCGGTCAGTTTGGACACGGAGAGGATCGTAAGCGTTCCAAATGGGCCACGCCCACTCGCGGGTGACCGGTTCGACGCGTCGCCCGCGTCCGCGGGCGGATGAGGGCAACCGATCGATCGGGGCATAAGCTCGTGACGAGACAGCACCGCACGCAGGCTGAGAGAGAAGAGTGAGCAGGGTGTTTTCGCAGGTCAGCAAGGCGACCCGGAGTGCGGGGTAGGCGGACGTGCACATTGTGATCATGGGCTGCGGCCGGGTGGGGGCGGCCCTGGCGCAGACCCTGGAGCAGCAGGGGCACACGGTCGCGGTCGTCGACCAGGACCCCACGGCCTTCCGGCGCCTCGGCTCCGGCTTCGGTGGACGGCGTGTCACCGGGGTCGGCTTCGACCAGGACACCCTGCGCGAGGCGGGCATCGAGGAGGCCGGGGCGTTCGCCGCGGTCAGCAGTGGTGACAATTCCAACATCATCGCCGCGCGTGTCGCCCGCGAGATGTTCGGCATCGAGAACGTCGCCGCCCGTATCTACGACCCCCGGCGCGCCGAGGTGTACCAGCGGCTGGGCATCCCGACGGTCGCCACGGTGCGGTGGACCGCCGACCAGATGCTGAGGCGTCTGCTGCCGGCGGGGTCGGAGCCGGTGTGGCGGGACCCGAGCGGTGGGGTGCAGCTCGCGGAGGTGCACACCTCCCCCGCCTGGATCGGCCACAAGGTGAGCACGCTCCAGGAGGAGACGGGGGTCCGTGTGGCGTTCCTGACCCGGCTGGGCGAGGCGATGCTGCCGACGTCGCAGACCGTCCTGCAGGAGGGCGATCTGGTGCACGTGATGATGCGGACGGACGAGGTCGAGAAGGTCGAGGCGGCGTTCGCCCACGGCCCCGAGGGAGGCGAGCACTGATGCGGGTCGCCATCGCCGGCGCCGGCGCGGTGGGGCGTTCCATCGCGGGTGAGCTGTTGGAGAACGGTCACGACGTCCTCCTGGTCGACAAGGCGCCTACCGCCATCTCGGTGGAGCGGGTGCCGCAGGCGGAGTGGCTGCTGGCCGACGCGTGCGAGATCACGTCCCTGGACGAGGCGGCGCTGCAGCGGTGCCACGTCGTCATCGCGGCGACGGGCGACGACAAGGTGAACCTCGTCGTGTCGCTGCTCGCGAAGACCGAGTACGGGGTGCCCCGGGTCGTCGCCCGGGTGAACAACCCGAAGAACGAGTGGCTCTTCACCGAGGCGTGGGGCGTGGACGTCGCCGTGTCGACGCCGCGTCTGATGTCGGCCCTGGTGGAGGAGGCGGTGAGCGTCGGCGACCTGGTCCGGCTGCTGCGCTTCAGCCACGGCGACGCGAACCTCGTCGAGCTGACGCTGCCCCCGGAGTCGGGCCTGGCCGGTACGCAGATCGGGGACGTGGCATGGCCGGAGGACACCTCGCTGGTCACGATCATCCGCGGTTCGCGGGTGCTGACGCCGACCCCGGAGGAGACCCTGGAGGCCGGTGACGAGCTGCTGTTCGTCGCGGCGCAGGCGCGCGAGGAGCAGCTGGAGGAGTTGCTGTCGGTGCGGCGCGAGGACGCCTCCGGCTGACGGTCGGCCGGTCCGGCGCGTACACGGGGAGGGGCCGGGATCCGTTACGGATCCCGGCCCCTCCCCGTGTAGCGGGCGGCGTTGGGGCGCCGGGCGCGGGGCGCTTCTCCCGGGAGCCGCGCCCGGGTCCCGCGCCGAAGCGCCGCGCCCGAGCGTCTCGCTCACGCGCCGCGCTCTGGCGTCTCGCTCAGGCGCCGCGCTGGGGGTCCGGCTGGGTGCGCCGGGCCTCGGCCTGGGCCTTGCGCTCCTCCTCGGCGCGCTCGGCCGCCTCCATCTCCGCGAAGACGTCGATCGGCGGCGGCGCCTTGGCGAGGAACATCCACGTCAGGTACACGGCGAGCAGGAACGGCGGGATCTTCAGTGCGACGAGCACCCAGCCGAGCTGGGTGGTGTCGGCCCACCAGTACAGCGGGAAGAGGATCGCGCACTTGCCCAGCAGGATCAGGCCCCACGCGTAGCTGGCCTTGGCGTACGCCTTCTTGCGGCCGGGGTTACGGGTGCGCCAGGAGAGGTTCTCCTTGAAGATCGGGCCGAGGACGAGGCCGATCAGCGGTACGCCCGCGAGGGTCGTCACGATGTACGCGATCCCGAGCCCGAGGGTGTAGAGCATGCCGGGCAGGTAGAAGTCCTTGGCGTCGCCCGTCATCATCGCGAACACCACGCCGAAGGCGACGCCGAAGACACCGCTGAAGGCGTGCTTCATGGTGTCGCGGCGGACCAGCCGGACGACGACGAGCAGCAGCGACACGGCGAGGGCGGCGAGCGCCGAGACGTGCAGGTCCTTGTTGATCGTGTAGATCGTCACGAAGAGGAGGCCGGGCAGGACCGTCTCCACCATGCCGCGGACCCCGCCGAACGCCTCGAACAGCGCGGCCTCGGTCACGGCCCGCGCGTCGGCGGCCGCGGGGTCGGCGGCCGCGGCGTCGGCGCGTACGGTGCCGGCTGGTGCCGTGCCGTCGAGTGCGGGGGCGCCGTGTCCGGCGGCTTGGTGCGCGGCGCCGTCACCGCGGGCACCACCGCCCCCGCCGCCCTGCGGGCCGTACGGGCCCTGCGGGCCGTCGTGGTCGGCGGTCGGCTTGTCGAGTGACGTCACCGGCTACTCCTGTCCGAGCGGTCGGAGCTCGTATTTCGGATTGAAGAGGACCCTGCGCCCCTGGCTCATGGAGATCCGGCCCGAGGCTATGAGCCTGCGGCCCGGTTCGATGCCCGCGATGGAGCGGCGGCCCAGCCACACCACGTCCAGGGGGGCCGTACCGTCGAAGAGCTCGGCCTCCAGCGCCGGCACTCCGGCCCTCGGACGCAGGGTGACCGTCCGCAAGGTACCAGTCACCTTCACGATCTGCCGGTCACCGCAGTCACAGATGCGCGTGCACCCCGTCGCCTCCGCGTCCTCCTGGAGCTCCTCGGACTCGAGGTCGCCCTGGGAGCTGGCCAGGCGGTCCAGCATCCGGCGGAAGCGGCCGGTCGGCTTCCCTGTACGCGGTGCAGCACTCATACGCAAAGCCTACCGGGACGCACCGGACGCGACCCGGGCTCGGGCCGCCGCCCCGCGACGCACCCCGTGGGCACGGGCGGGGCCGCCCCGGCGCAGGAGCGGAACGCCTCAGCGCTCGAACCGGTACCCCATGCCGGGCTCGGTGACGAAGTGGCGGGGGTGCGAGGGGTCGGCCTCCAACTTGCGCCGCAGCTGCGCCATGTACACCCGCAGGTAGTTGGTCTCGGTGCCGTAGGAGGGGCCCCACACCTCCTGGAGGAGCTGCCTCTGGCTGACGAGCCGGCCCGCGTTGCGCACCAGGACCTCCAGCAGGTGCCACTCGGTCGGGGTCAGCCGTACGTCGGCGCCGCCCCGGTTGACCTTCTTCGCGGCGAGGTCGACGGTGAACCCCTCGGTCTCCACCACCAAGGCGCCCTCCCCGGGCCCGCCGACCGGCTCCGCGCGGCGGACGGCGGCGCGCAGCCGGGCCAGCAGCTCGTCCATGCCGAACGGCTTGGTGACGTAGTCGTCGGCGCCGGCGTCGAGGGCCTCGACCTTCTCGTCGGAGGTGTGGCGGGCGGAGAGCACGAGTATCGGCACCCGGGTCCGGCCGCGCAGCCCCCGGATGACGTCGATCCCGTCCATGTCGGGCAGGCCGAGGTCGAGGACGACCACGTCGGGGTTGCGCCGGGCGGCCAGGGAGAGGGCGGTCGCGCCGTCGGGGGCGGCGTCGACCTCGTACTTCCGTGCCTTCAGGTTGATCACGAGGGCGCGCACGATCTGCGGCTCGTCGTCGACCACGAGCACCCGCGTCATGAGGGGGCTGCTTCCTGTCGTCGGGGGTGGGCGGGGTCCTGGCGGGGGCCCGGCACTGCGGGACCGGGCCCCGAGGGGCCGGGCGGTCCGGCGGCGGCGGGCGCGGGGACGGCCGGGGAGGGCGCGGGGGCGGCTGCGGCGGGCGCGGCCGTGGCCGGGGCGGCCCGGAGGGTGAGGACCATGGTGAGGCCGCCGCCCGGGGTGTCCTCGGCGGTCAGGGTGGCGTCCATGGCCTCGGCGAAGCCGCGGGCGACGGCGAGGCCGAGGCCCACGCCGGCGCCGCGCGGGGCGTCGCCGTACCGCTGGAAGGGGGCGAAGATCCGTTCCTTCGCCTCGTCGGGCACGCCCGGGCCGCGGTCGATGACCCGCAGCTCGACGCGGTCGGCGTGGGCGCTGGCGGAGACGAGGACGCGGCGGCCGGCCGGGGTGTACTTGACGGCGTTCTCGACGAGGTTGGCGACGACGCGTTCGAGGAGCCCGCGGTCGACGGTGACCATGGGCAGCGTCTCGGGGATGTCGAGGACGACGCCGTCCTCCGGGACGCCGCCGAGGGCGACGGGGACGACCTCGTCGAGGTCCGTCACGCGCAGCAGGGGCGTGACGGTGCCGGTCTGGAGCCGCGACATGTCGAGGAGGTTGCCGACGAGGTGGTCGAGGCGGTCGGCGCCGTGCTCGATGGCCTCCAGCAGGTCGGTCCGGTCCTCCTCGGACCACTCGACGTCGTCGGAGCGCAGGGAGGAGACGGCGGCCTTGATGGCGGCGAGCGGGGTGCGCAGGTCGTGGGAGACGGCGGCGAGCAGCGCGGTGCGGATCTTGTTGCCCTCGGCGAGGCCGCGGGCCTCCTCGGCCTCGCCGACGAGCCGCTGGCGGTCGAGGACGACGGCGGCCTGGGCGGCGAAGGCGCCGAGGACGCGGCGGTCCTCAGCGGGCAGGACGCGGCCGGTGAGGGCGAGCGCGAGGTGGTCTCCGACGGGCATGTCGACGTCGGCGTCCTCGGGCCGGGCCGGCGGGCGGCCGGGGCCGACGTGGGCGGCGCAGCTCCAGGGGGTGTGGTCGTCGGGGCGTTCGAAGAGCGCGACGGAGGCCATGGCGAAGGTGTCCCGCACGCCCTGGAGGAGGGCGTCGAGGGTGGTCTCGCCGCGCAGCACGCCGCCGGCGAGCGCGGAGAGGATCTCCGACTCGGCCCGCAGGCGCGCGGCCTGCTGGGTGCGGCGGGCGGCGAGGTCCACGACGGAGGCGACGGAGAGGGCGACGGCGAAGAAGACGGACATGGCGACCACGTTCTCGGGGTCGGCGATGGTCCAGGTGTGCGTCGGCGGGGCGAAGTACCAGTTGAGGAGCAGCGAGCCGGCGGTGGCGGAGGCGAGGGCCGGCAGGAGCCCGCCCAGGAGGGCCGCCGCGACGGTCAGCGCCAGGAACAGCAGCATGTCGGTGGCGATGCCGGGCCCGGCGTCGACGCCGGAGAGGACCAGGGTGAGCAGGGCGGGGCCGAGGACGCCGACGGTCCAGGCGCAGACGCTGCGGCCGGGGCCGAGCCGGGCGCGGCGGGCGGCGGGCAGACCGCGCCCCCGGCCGGCGGCGCCGTGGGTGACGATGTGGACGTCGAGGTCGGCGCCGGAGTCGCGGGCGACGGTGGCGCTGACACCCGGACCGAAGACGTACTGCCAGGTCTTGCGGCGGCTGGCCCCGAGGACGATCTGGGTGGCGTTGTGGCCGCGGGCGAAGTCCAGCAGCGCAGCCGGCACGTCGTCGCCGATGACGTGGTGGAAGGTGCCGCCGAGGTCCTCGGCGAGGGTCCGCTGGAGGGCCAGTTCCTCGGGCGAGGCGGAGGTCGGGCCGTCGCTGCGGGCGACGTGCACGGCGAGGACCTCGCCGCCCGCGCCCCTCTCGGCGAGCCGGGCGGCACGGCGGACGAGGGTGCGCCCCTCGGGTCCGCCGGTGAGGCCGACGACGATCCGCTCGCGGGAGCCCCAGATGGCCGAGACGCTGTGGTCCCTGCGGTACTGCCGGAGGTACTCGTCGGCGCGGTCGGCGGTCCACAGCAGGGCCAGTTCGCGCAGGGCGGTGAGGTTGCCGGGGCGGAAGTAGTCGGCGAGCGCGGCGTCCACGCGGTCCGGCTGGTGGACGTTGCCGTGGGCCACGCGGCGGCGCAGGGCCTGCGGGTCCATGTCGACCAGCTCGATCTGGTCGGCGTGGCGGACGACCTCGTCGGGGACGGTCTCCTGCCGGCGCACGCCGGTGATGGACTCGACGACGTCGCCGAGGGACTCCAGGTGCTGGATGTTGACGGTGGAGACGACGTCGATGCCGGCGGCGAGCAGTTCCTCGACGTCCTGCCAGCGCTTGGCGTTGCGGGAGCCGGGGGCGTTGGTGTGGGCGAGCTCGTCTACGAGGGCGACGGCGGGGCGCCGTTCCAGGACGGCGTCCACGTCCATCTCGGTGAGGGCGGCGCCGCGGTGCTCGACGGTCCGGCGGGGTATCCGCTCCAGACCGGTCAGCAGGGCCCGGGTGCGGGGCCGGGAGTGGTGCTCGACGAGGGCGACGACGCAGTCGGTGCCGCGTTCGACGCGGCGGTGGGCCTCGGAGAGCATCGCGTACGTCTTGCCGACCCCCGGCGCCGCGCCGAGGTAGATCCGTAGCTTGCCGCGTCCCATGGCCTCATCGTCTTCCGAGCACTGCCGACTGCGCAGCGTCGACCCTAAGGCCAGGGATGGGGGCGAACCGGACGGGGGCGGTGGTTTCCGGGCAGCCTTGACAGAGTTCTGACACCCGGGCCGGCCGGCCCCCGTACGGCGTGGTCAGCGGACCTCGGTGATCTCCGGGCCGCGGTGGAGCTGGCCCATGTCGCCGGAGAAGCGCGAGCCGCCCTCGGCGTCGGTCTGGACGCCCTCGGGGACCATCTGCGCGTCCTCGGGGAGCTTGAGGACGATCGGGTCGCGCGGGGCCATCGGGCCCTCGCCGCGGACGACGACCGTGTCGCGGAAGATCTGCTCCAGCAGCCCGGCGGCCTGTGGCTGCACCGCGCCCTGGCCGGAGATGACGCCGCGCAGGAACCAGCGCGGACCGTCGACGCCGACGAAGCGCACCAGCTGGACGCCGCCCGTGCCGTCCGGCAGCTGGACGGGGACCTGGGCGCGCAGCTCCCAGCCGAGGGAGCCCTCGATCTCGTCGATGACGCCACCCTGCTGGGTGATGCCGGAGGCGATCTCCTCGCGGACCTCGCCCCAGATGCCCTCCTTCTTGGGGGCGGCGAAGGCCTGCAGCTGGATCGCGCTGTCCCGCAGGACGACCGTCGCCGCGACGATGGCGTCGCCCGCGACCTCGACGCGCAGCTCCATGCCCTCGACCCCCGGTACGAACATGCCGCCCAGGTCGACGCGGCCCTCCTCGGGCCTGGTCACCTCGGAGACGTCCCAGGGCCCGTCGGGCCGGGGCGCCGGCGGAAGGTTCACGCGGCGGGGGCTGTCCTCGTCCGCCGCCTCGTCGGTGTCGACCGCGTCGACGACCTGCTCGGCCTCGCCCGCCGCGTTCTCGGCGGCACTGGTCTTCTTGCGACGTCCGAACACGTCACTGTCCTTCCCGGTCGGATACGACCGCAGCGTATTGATTCCCACCCGTCCAGCCGCCCACGGCGGCATGCCCGCCAGTGGACCCGAAGCCCCCCTCGCCTCGTGCCGAGCCGGGAAGCTCCGCCACCTCGTGGAAGCGGACCTTCTCGACCTGCTGAACGACCAGTTGGGCGATCCGGTCGAACCGTTCGAACCGCACGCTCTCACGCGGGTCCAGGTTGACCACGATCACCTTGATCTCTCCACGGTACCCGGCATCGACCGTCCCCGGGGCATTCACCAGACCGACTCCGAGCCGGGCGGCGAGCCCGGAGCGCGGGTGTACGAAGGCCGCGTACCCGTCCGGAAGGGCGATCGACACCCCGGTGGGGAGAACCGCGCGCTCGCCGGGCGCCAGCTCGACGGCCTCGGTGGTGACGAGGTCGGCTCCCGCGTCGCCGGGGTGCCCGTACGCCGGGATCGGCACCTCCGGGTCCAGGCGGCGGATCAGCACGTCGACGGGGTTGCGCATCAGGGGTTCACCTCGAAGGCGCGGGCGCGCCGGAGCTGGTCGGGATCGGCCATGGCCGCGCGGATCTCCTCCGGGCGGCCGTTGTCGATGAAGTGATCGACCTTGACCTCGATGAAGAGCGCGTCGGCGCGGACCGCGACGGGGCCCTCCGGCCCGCCGATCCGGCCGGTCGCGGTGGAGTAGATCTTGCGGCCGTGCACGGCGGTGACCTCGGCCTCCAGGTGGAGGACGGTGCCGACGGGCACGGGCCGCGCGAAGTCGGTCTCCAGCCGCCCGGTCACGGCGATGACCCGCAGCAGCCAGTTGAGCGAGCCGAGCGTCTCGTCGAGCGCGGTGGCCAGCACGCCGCCGTGGGCGAGGCCCGGCGCGCCCTGGTGGTCCTCCGTGACGGTGAACCCGGCGGTGACGGTCACGCCCTCGCCTGCCCGGGCCTCCAGGTGCAGCCCGTGCGGCTGGCCGCCGCCGCAGCCGAAGCAGTGCGCGTAGTGGGCCCCGAGGAGCTCACCCGGGGCGGGGGCTTCGGGGTGCCGTACCGGCGGCCGGGCCTCGGCGGGAGGCGTCAGTGCTGTGCTCACAGCCGCAGACCTTACCCGCGCGGCGGCGCACCGGTCGCACCGTGCCAAGCTTGGGTGTATGCAGCCTTCCGACCGCGCTTCGGCCCCGAGTCACGACGAACGCCTCACCGCGCCCGGCCAGTGGTGGCTCTTCGCCGCCCTGCTGGGCCTCTCCGGGGGCCTGGTGGTCATGCCGCTGGGCGCGGTGCCGATGCTGGGGGGCGTCATCGCCGCGGGCGCCCTGGCGTCGATCTGCGTCAGCTCGTACGGCTCGGCGCGCGTGCGCGTGGTGGCGGGGTCCCTGGTCGCGGGGGACGCCCGGATCCCGGTGGAGGCGCTGGGCGAGCCGGAGGTGCTGGACGCCGAGGAGGCGCGCGCCTGGCGCACGCACAAGGCGGACCCGCGGGCGTTCATGGTGCTGCGCAGCTACATCCCGGGCGCGGTCCGCGTCGAGGTGACGGACCCGGCCGACCCCACACCGTACGTGTACCTCTCGACCCGCGACCCGGAGGCCCTGGCGGGTGCGCTGAGGCGGGCGCGCGAGGCGGCGGTACGCGGCTGACGGCGACCGTTCCGGGCGGGCCGTGGGGGCCGCCGGACCGCCGTGAGGCGGTACGCCGGGTGGGCCGGCGGGCGTGTGCCGGCGGGCCGTCCGGGAGCGGGGGAAGCCGGCCGTCCGCCGGGCTGGAGAGGCCCTCCTACGCGGGGCGGGGCCTGTGCGGCGGACACCGGGCGGGGGCTGAGTGGCGGACGCCGTGCTGCGGACGCCGTGCCGCGGGTACCGGGCGGGGCCGCGCGGCGGGGCGGGTGCTCCGCGGGCGGCGGTGGCGGGGAGGCCGTCCGCCGCGCGCGGTGCGGCCGGCTCAGTAGCCCAGCTGCTTGGGGTTCTCGGGCTGCTCCAGCGGGGGCAGCTCCGGCAGCGCGTCCCAGGGGACCTGGCGGGTGCGCAGGTCGGTCCTGATCCGTTCGGCGAGCTTCCTGGTGTCGCGGCGGTTCATCACGGCACCGACGGTGGCGCCGACCATGAAGGGGAGCAGGTTCGGCAGGTTGCGCACGGTGCGCTTCATGATCTGCTGGCGCAGTTCGCGCTTCATGCGACCGCCGAGGGCGGCGTTGACGGTGGTGGGCTTGGTGACGTCGATGCCCCGCTCCTCCGTCCAGGCGGTCAGGTAGGCCGTGGAGCGTTCCTTGAGGCCGCCCGGCGGCCGCTGGCCGTAGACCTCGTGGAGTTCGGCGATCAGCTTCAGCTCGATCGCGGCCACGCCGGTGACCTCCGCGGCCAGCTCGGCCGGCATCGCGGGCGGCACGGGCAGCATGGCGGCGGCGCCGACTCCGGCGCCGACGGTCGCGGTGGCGTTCGCCGCGCCGGCGACGAGCTTGTCGGCGAGCTGCTCCGGGCCGAGGCCGGGGAACTGCCGGCGCAGGGCGGCCAGGTCCCGGACGGCGATGCGCGGCGCCGTCTCGATGATGCGGTCGGCCACGTAGGCCAGACCGGCTCGGGCGCCCGCGCCGCTCTTGCGCACGCCGCGCCGGACGGCGTCCAGACCGCGGGAGCGGGCTGTCGGCCGGTCGGCCCGGTCGGGTGCGGCGCCGTGCGCCGTGGGTTCGAGCGAGGCCCCAGGGCCCCGCTCGTCGTCACGCGCGCCGGGGGAGGACAGGGCGGGGTGCTCGGCGGACGCCCCGTGGGCGCCCTGTGCCGGGCCGATGCCGCCCTCGTGGGCCTCCGGCTTCCCGAGGAGCCGGAAGCGCCTCTTCCTGGACGGGGTGTCGCCTGCCACGTCCGACCGGTCCTCAGTCGCAGTCTCGGCAGATCGGCTGACCGTTCTTCTCCTTGGCCAGCTGGCTGCGGTGGTGCACGAGGAAGCAGCTCATGCAGGTGAACTCGTCCGCCTGCTTCGGCAGGACGCGGACGGCGAGCTCCTCGTTGGAGAGGTCGGCACCCGGCAGCTCCAGGCCCTCGGCGGCCTCGAACTCGTCGACGTCGACCGCGGAGGTCGACTTGTCGTTCCGCCGGGCCTTCAGCTCCTCGAGACTGTCCTGGTCGACGTCGTCATCGGTCTTGCGTGGGGTGTCGTAGTCCGTAGCCATGTCACTCTCCCCCTCTGGGTGTTTGCGGTGTCTCCAGCGCACGTAACGCGTGAGAGGCCGGACTTGTGCCCGACCTGAGGCGGAGATTTTGCCTCACATCAAGGTCTGTTACTCAATCGACACCCAACCGGGGCCCTCTCGGGTGATCGGGTTTGGGTGGCGAACGGGACCGTACACGGTCGGGGTCGCGTGCTTCACACGCACCACCCCGTGTACTTCCCGTGATCCGACCCCCGGGAAACCCGGACTTTTCCCGGGTTTCCAGGGCCAATTACCATCACGGAGCGTAAGTGTCCGGACGAAGACCGCTGTGATCGATCACACAGTGGACCCGCGCGGACAGCCTCGCGAAATTCCGCTGAGAGCGAACAGACGGAGCCCGTCGATCCGGCTCGTCACTGCGGCAGAGTGACGCGCATCACGAGACCACCGCCTTCCCGCGGCTCCGCCGTGACGCGGCCGCCGTGGGCGCGCGCCACGGAGCGGACGATCGACAGCCCCAGCCCGACGCCCCGGTCGCTCCCGGTCCGCTCCTCGCGGAGCCGCCGGAACGGCTCGAAGAGGTTGTCGATCTCGTACGCCGGCACCACCGGCCCGGTGTTCGACACCACCAGCACCGCCCGGCCCTGCTCGACGCCGGTCGTGACCTCCACCCAGCCGTCCTCCGGCACGTTGTACCGGACGGCGTTCTGCACCAGGTTCAGGGCGACGCGCTCCAGCAGCACCCCGTTGCCCTGGACGACCACCGGGGCGCGCTCACCGCGGATCTCCACGCCCTTCGCCTCGGCCTCGCCCCGGACCTGGTCGATGGCGCGGGAGGCGACCTCGGCGACGTCCACGGGCTTGCGCTCCACGATCTGGTTCTCGCTCCGGGCGAGCAGCAGCAGCCCCTCCACGAGCTGCTCGCTGCGCTCGTTGGTGGCGAGCAGCGCCTTGCCGAGCTCCCGCATCTCGACGGGGGCGGCCGGGTCGGAGAGGTGGACCTCCAGCAGCGTCCGGTTGATCGCCAGCGGCGTGCGCAGCTCGTGCGAGGCATTGGCCACGAAGCGCTGCTGCGCGGTGAAGGCCCGCTCCAGCCGGTCCAGCATGTCGTCGAAGGTGTCGGCGAGCTCCTTGAGCTCGTCGTCGGGGCCGGCCATCTTGATCCGGCGGCTCAGGTCCGAACCGGCCACCTGGCGGGCGGTGCGGGTGATGCGGCCCAGGGGGGACAGCACGCGGCCCGCCATCGCGTAACCGAAGGCGAAGGCGATGATGCTGAGGCCCAGCAGCGCGAAGAGCGAGCGGCGCAGCAGCTCGTCCTGGGCGAGGTCGCGCTGGTGCTGGAGGCAGGCGGCCATGGCGTCGTTGAACTGGTCGGGCGTCACCCCCTCCACGGGCAGCCTGCACCAGTCGAAGTTCGGTTCGACCTCGCCCTTCAGCAGCTTGAACGGCAGGTCGTCCGTGCTGATCGACAGGGCCTGCCGGGTGAGCAGGTAGATGATCGACAGCAGCAGGACGCCGGCGATGAGGAACATCCCGCCGTAGAGCAGGGTGAGGCGTATGCGGATGGTGGGGCGCAGCAGGGGGCGCGCCGGGATCCGCGGGTCCCAGGTGGGTTTGGGGGGCGCCTGTGGCGGTGTGGGGGTGCCGGTCACGGGGGTCAGATCCGGTAGCCGGAGCCGGGCACGGTGATGATCACCGGGGGCTCGCCGAGCTTGCGGCGCAGGGTCATGACGGTGACCCGCACGACGTTGGTGAACGGGTCGGTGTTCTCGTCCCAGGCCTTCTCCAGCAGCTGCTCGGCGGAGACCACGGCCCCCTCGCTGCGCATGAGCACCTCCAGTACCGCGAACTCCTTCGGGGCCAGCTGGATCTCCCGGCCGTCGCGGAAGACCTCGCGGCGGTTCGGGTCCAGCTTGATGCCGGCCCGCTCCAGCACCGGCGGCAGCGGCACGGTCGTACGCCGGCCCAGCGCGCGCACCCGGGCGATGAGCTCGCTGAACGCGAAGGGCTTGGGCAGGTAGTCGTCGGCGCCGAGCTCCAGCCCCTCGACGCGGTCGCTGACGTCGCCGGACGCGGTGAGCATCAGCACGCGGGTCGGCATGCCGAGCTCGACGACCTTGCGGCAGACGTCGTCGCCGTGGACGAGGGGCAGGTCGCGGTCCAGGACGACGACGTCGTAGTCGTTGACGCCGATCCGCTCCAGGGCGGCGGCCCCGTCGTACGCGACGTCGACGGCCATGGCCTCCCGGCGCAGTCCGGTGGCCACCGCATCGGCGAGCAGTTGCTCGTCCTCGACGACGAGTACGCGCACGGCGCTGTTCCTTCCTCCGAGCCCGGATCCGGGCAGATCTACGACACCGCGGGACGGACGGTGTCCCGCTCATCCTGCCCCTTACGCGCGTAAACCGGCTGTAAGGCGGCCGGGCGGGCGGTCCCGGCCGGGGGGCTCGGGGCGGACGCATTCGCGACAGGCGCGATTCTTTGAGGTTTCCCTGAGGTTTCCTCTGGGGAGGACGACTGCACACCCGAGATCACGCCCCGTACGCGGTGCACCACGGGCCGCTCTGTCCCCCAGAGGCGCTGCGCGTGATCCGACCCACCCCCGGCACGCCCCGTGCCACCGACCCATGACGAGGGGGCGCATCATGGACGCTTTCACCGCAGGACTCCTCCAGCGCATAAGGGCCACGCAGAGCGATCTGACGCGGGCACGGGAGACCGGAGACGACTTCCTGGCCGACGTCGAGCAGGCGGAGCTGGACGACCTCCACCGGCTGGCGGAGGAGCACGGCGTCAAGGTCTCCCTGCTGACCGCCTGACGTCCGGACGCGTACGCGCGTCCGCCATCGGCCCGCCGAAGGCCCCGGTGTCCCGGACACCGGGGCCTTCGGCACGTCCGGCCCACCCCGCGGGGCGGGAAGGCGCCGGGCCGGGCCGGGCGCGCGTCAGTCGTGCCAGGCGCCCAGGTCCTCCAGCAGGGCCTGCAACGGGGCGAAGACGCCGGGGCTCGCGGCCACGGTGAGGTCGTCGTCCGCGGGCGAGCCGGGGCGTCCGCCGGTGAGGGCGCCCGCCTCGCGCGCGAGGAGCACCCCGGCGGCGCGGTCCCAGGGGCGCAGCCCGCGCTCGTAGTAGCCGTCCAGCCGGCCGGCGGCGACGTCGGCCAGGTCGACGGCGGCGGAGCCGCCCCGGCGGATGTCCCGGAGCAGCGGGACCAGCCGGCCGGCCACCTCCGCCTGGTGGGCGCGGACCTCGGCGACGTAGTTGAAACCGGTCGACACCAGGGCCTGGTCCAGCGGCGGGGCGGGGCGGCAGCTCAGCCGCCGCTCCCCCAGGTGGGCGCCGCGACCGCGCACGGCGTGGAACGTCTCGCCCCGCATGGGGACCTCGACGACGCCGACGAGCGCCTCGCCGTCGCGCTCGGCCGCGATGGACACCGCCCACGTGGGCAGGCCGTAGAGGTAGTTCACGGTGCCGTCCAGCGGGTCGACGACCCACCGGATACCGCTGGTGCCCTCGGCGGCGCCACCCTCCTCGCCGAGCAGGCCGTCCTGCGGCCGGCGCTCGGCGAGGTACCCCGTGATCAGCTTCTCGGCGGCGATGTCCATCTCGGTGACCACGTCGATGGGGCTCGACTTCGTGGCGGCGACGCCGAGGTCGGCCGGGCGCCCGTCACGCAGCAGCGCGCCGGCCCTGCGGGCCGCCTCCAGGGCGGCGTCCAGCAGCTCGTCCAGCAGCGGGTCGTCGGCCGCCCGGTGCGGCAGCGGGTCAGTCACGGGGCCTCCTCAGGCGTAGGGGCTGTCGGCGCCGGCCGCGGCGGGCCGCCCGGCGCGGGCGGGGCAGCAACCGACCGGGCACAGGTCGTGCGAGGGTCCCAGGGCGCCCAGGGCGCACCGCTGCGGGGCGGCGCCCCGCTCGGCGGCCGCGCGCTCCAGCAGCAGCTCGCGGACGGCCGCGGCGAAGCGCGGGTCGGCCCCGACGGTGGCGGAGCGGCGGACGGGCAGGCCCAGCTCGGCGGCCTTGGCCATCGCCTCGGTGTCGAGGTCGTACAGGACCTCCATGTGGTCGGAGACGAAGCCGATGGGGACCAGCACGACGGCAGGGGCGCCCTCGCCGTGCAGCGCCTCCAGGTGGTCGCAGATGTCGGGCTCCAGCCACGGGATGTGCGGGGCGCCGCTGCGCGACTGGTAGACGAGCTCCCAGGGGTGGTCGACGCCGGTGCGCTCCCGCACCGCCCCGGCGATCAGCCGGGCGACGTCCAGGTGCTGGGCGACGTACGCGCCGCCCTCGCCGTGGCTCCCGACCGGACCGGAGGTGTCCGCGGCGGACTCGGGGATGGAGTGCGTGGTGAAGGCGAGGTGGGCGCCCGCGCGGACGGCGTCGTCCAGCTCGGCGAGGGAGGCGAGGACGCCTTCGACCATCGGCTCGACGAAGCCCGGGTGGTTGAAGTAGTGCCGCAGCTTGTCGACCTTCGGCAGCGGCAGGCCCTCGGCCTCCAGGGCGGCGAGGGCGTCCGCGAGGTTCTCGCGGTACTGCCGGCAGCCGGAGTACGAGGCGTAGGCGCTGGTGGCGAGGACGGCGATGCGGCGGTGTCCGTCGCGGACCATCTCCCGCAGCGTGTCCGTCAGGTACGGCGCCCAGTTGCGGTTGCCCCAGTGGACGGGCAGGTCGACGCCGGCGGTGGCGAGGTCCTCGCGGATCGCCGCCAGCAGGGCCCGGCACTGGTCGTTGATGGGGCTGACTCCACCGAAGAGGAAGTAGTGCTGCCCGACCTCCTTCAGCCGCTCCGTGGGGATGCCCCGGCCCCGCGTCACGTTCTCCAGGAAGGGCACGACGTCGTCGGGCCCCTCCGGGCCGCCGAAGGAGAGCAGCAGCAGGGCGTCGTACGGGGCTGGGTCTCGCTGGTCGGACACACGCTGATCGGACATGGTTCCGATCCTGCCACCCGGCACCGACAGCCGGAAAACCGCCGTGCGTCACCACTCTTTCGGCCGTAATCTGTGAAGGCTGTACCGACGCCTCACCCCGCCCGGTCCGCAGGCGCCGACCGCGGCCCGCCCCGCACCACCCCCGGAGAACCCCCTTGGCCAGTCCCTATCGTGCGCTCTTCGCCGCCCCCGGCACCCTGGGGTTCTCCGCGGCCGGCCTCCTCGGGCGCATGCCGCTGGCCATGATGGGCGTCGGCGTCCTCACGATGATCACGGAGCTCACGGGGCGGTACGGGCTCGCCGGGCTGCTGACCGGGACGCTGGCCCTCTCCGCCGCGGTGCTGGGCCCGCAGGTGTCCCGGTTGGTCGACCGCTACGGGCAGCGTCGGGTGCTGCGGCCGGCGACGCTCGTCTCGGTCGTGGCGGCCGGCGCGCTGCTGGTGTGCGCCGAGAAGGGGCTGCCGGACTGGACGCTGTTCGTGTGCACGGCGGGCGCGGGGTGCGTGCCGAGCCTCGGCGCGATGACGCGTGCCCGGTGGGCGGAGATCCTCCGCGGCCGGCCGCAGGAGCTGCACACGGCGTACTCGCTGGAGTCGATCGTCGACGAGGTCTGCTTCATCGTGGGCCCGCCGCTGTCGATCGGCCTGTCGACGATGTGGTTCCCCGCGGCGGGCCCGCTGCTCTCCGGGGTCTTCCTGCTGGTCGGCGTCTGGTGGCTGACCGCGCAGCGGGCGACGGAACCGGCGCCGCACCCGGTCGGGACGCACGCCGGCGCCCGGACCAGCGCGCTGCGCTCCCCCGGCCTGCAGGTCCTCGTCGTCGCGTTCGTCGCGACCGGGGCGATCTTCGGCGGGGTCGACGTGGTGACGGTGGCGTTCGCCGAGGAACAGGGCCACAAGACGGCGTCGAGCCTGGTGCTGGCGGTGTACGCGGGCGGTTCGTGCCTCGCGGGGGCCGTCTTCGGGACGCTGCGGCTGAAGGGCGCCCCCGCACGCCGCTGGCTCCTGGGCGTCTGCGCCATGTCCGTGAGTATGATCCCCCTCCAACTGGCCGGGAACCTTCCGTTGCTGGCCGTCGCGCTCTTCGTCGCGGGCCTCGCCATCGCACCGACGATGGTGACCACCATGGCCCTGGTGGAGGCGCACGTACCGCGCGGCAAGCTCACCGAGGGCATGACCTGGACAGGGACCGGGCTGGCGGTGGGCGTGGCGCTGGGCACGTCGACCTCCGGCTGGGTGGTCGCCGAGCACGGGGCCTCCGCGGGGTACGCGGTGCCCGGTGTGGCGGGGGTGCTGGCGGCCGTGGTGGCGTTCCTGGGGTACCGCCGGCTGAGCAGGCCGGTGCCGACGCGGGAGGGGCAGCGTGAGCAGCAGGACCCGGAACAGTCCGATCGGCTTGAGCGGTTGGAGCGGTCGGAGCGGTAGCGGCGGGATGAGCCGGCTCGGCCGGCGCCCGGCGGACGGCACCTGGCGGAACTGGGCGGGGAACGTCTCGGTCCGTCCGGCGCGGGAGGCCCGGCCGGCCTCGGTGGACGAGCTCGCCGAGGCGATCAGGAACGCCGCCGACGACGGCCTGCGGGTCAAGACCGTCGGCACGGGCCACTCCTTCACCTCCATAGCGGCGACGGACGGGTTGCTGATCCGGCCCGACCTGCTCACCGGCATCCGACACGTCGACCGCTCCGCGATGACGGTGACCGTGGAGTCGGGCACGCCGCTGAAGCGACTGAACGCCGCCCTGGCCCGCGAGGGCCTGTCCCTGACGAACATGGGCGACATCACGGAGCAGACGGTCGCGGGCGCGATCAGCACCGGGACGCACGGCACGGGCCGCGACTCGGGCTCCGTCGCTGCACAGGTCCGCGGGCTGGAGCTGGTGACGGCGGACGGGCGGGTGCTGACCTGCTCGGCGGAGGACGAGCCGGAGGTGTTCGCGGCGGCCCGGATCGGCCTGGGCGCCCTGGGCGTGGTGTCGGCGGTCACCCTGGCGGTGGAGCCGCTGTTCCTGCTCACCGCGCGCGAGGAGCCGATGTCCTTCGACCGGGTCACCGCGGAGTTCGAGGCACTGCACGCCGAGAACGAGCACTTCGAGTTCTACTGGTTCCCCCACACGGAGAACTGCAGCACCAAGCGCAACAACCGCAGTCACGGTCCGGCCGCCCCGCTCGGTCCGCTGAGCGGTTGGTTCGAGGACGAGTTCCTCTCCAACGGCCTCTTCCAGGTGGCCAGTTCCTTCGGCCGGGCGCTGCCCGCGGCCGTCCCGTCGATCGCCCGGGTCTCCAGCCGGGCGCTGTCGGCGCGGACGTACACCGACATCCCGTACAAGGTCTTCACCAGTCCGCGCCGGGTGCGCTTCATGGAGATGGAGTACGCCCTCCCGCGGGAGGCGGCGGTCGCGGCGCTGCGCGAACTCAAGGCGATGCTGGACCGCTCGCCGCTGCGGGTCGGGTTCCCCGTGGAGGTCCGGACGGCGCCGGCCGACGACATCACGCTCTCCACGGCGTCGGGCCGGGACACCGCCTACATCGCGGTGCACATGTACCGCGGGGCGCCTTACCGGGCGTACTTCACGGCGGCCGAGCGGATCATGACGGCGCACGGCGGCCGGCCGCACTGGGGCAAGGTGCACACGCGGGACGCCGAGTACCTGGCCGAGGCGTACCCCCGGTTCGGCGAGTTCACGGCGCTGCGCGACCGGCTGGATCCCGACCGTCTCTTCGGCAACGCCTACCTCCGGCGGGTGCTGGGTGACTGACGCCTCGTCCGCCGCCGCCCACGGGAGGCGCGCTTAGTTCCCTTTCAGCCGTTTTCCACCCACGGGAACCCGCCCAGCGGGCCGTGTCGGAGGGTCAACTACCGGACGCCCGGAGAACTTCGGCGGCGCGCCGGTCCACTGACATGGCCCGAATGGAGTACTGTGGCCAACCCTGGGCATCGGTCCCTTACGGGTGTCCGGGATCAACGGGAGGGGCCGGAAATGGCACTCGATCCGGCGGCGCCGCGACACCGCACGGAAGCCTGCGACGAGGGGTGACCGATCGGTCACGCTGGGTTGCAGAATAGGCTACCGTGCCAGAACGGCGTTCGAGGGCCCATGCCCGACACGCCGGGCAACTCGGCAAGGTTGTGGCAGGCTGCACCCGGGCAGGCCACACTCGACTAGCGGAAGCAGCGACGCACGTGACGTCGGCAGGCACCACCCGGGAGGTCCCCATGCCCGAACTGCGTGTCGTGGCCGTCTCCAACGACGGCACACGACTGGTGCTGAAGGCTGCTGACAGCACGGAGTACACGCTTCCGATCGACGAACGGCTGCGCGCCGCCGTCCGCAACGACCGCCCCCGGCTCGGCCAGATCGAGATCGAGGTGGAGAGCCATCTCCGCCCCCGGGACATCCAGGCGCGGATACGAGCCGGTGCCTCCGCCGAGGAGGTCGCCCAGCTCGCCGGCATCCCGGTCGAGCGGGTGCGCCGGTTCGAGGGCCCCGTGCTCGCGGAGCGCGCCTTCATGGCGGAGCGGGCCCGCAAGACCCCCGTCCGCCGCCCCGGTGAGAACGCCGGTCCCCAGCTCGGCGAGGCCGTGCAGGAGCGGCTGCTGCTGCGCGGCGCCGAGAAGGACACCGCGGCCTGGGACTCCTGGCGCCGCGACGACGGCACCTGGGAGGTGCTGCTCGTCTACCGGGTCGCCGGCGAGGTGCACACCGCCAGCTGGACGTACGACCCGCCGCGGCGGCTGGTGCAGGCCGTCGACGACGAGGCGCGCGCCCTCATCGGCGAGACCGACGACGCCGTGGCCGTCCCCGAGCCGAGCTTCCCCTTCGTCCCCCGCATCGCGCGGCTGCCGCGCGAGCGGACCCTGGACCGGCCCGCGGCGCCCGCGCCGAGCGCCGAACCGGCGGAGGAGTCCGAACGCGACTCGCTGACCAGCCTGCTGGAGGCCGTACCGAGCTTCCGGGGCGACATGGTCGTCCCCGACCGTCCCACCGGTTCGGACGCCGCGGCGTCCGAGGACGACACGGAGCCGGACGCCGAGGAGCCGCCGGCGCCCGCCGCGTCGGCCGGCGCCGGGTCGGCGTACGCGGACGTGCTGATGCCGCGTTCGGTGAGCGGCCACCGCGACCGGTTGGTCGGCACGACCGACCGCCAGGCCGAGGCGGACGGGGTCCGCCCCGGTCGCCGGGCGGCCGTCCCCAGCTGGGACGAGATCGTCTTCGGCACGCGCCGCAAGAAGCAGGAGTAGCGACCGGCGGCACACCCGGGGCGTGGCCGTGGCCCGGCCACGCCGCCCGGTCGTCCGCCGCGCTCGTCCACCCCCTCGGCGCCCGGTCTCGTCAGCCCGGTCGGCGCCTGTGCTCGTCAGCCCCGGTCGTCCCCGGTCTCGTCAGCCCCGGTCGGCGCCCGTGGCGACCGGCCTCGACGGGTCGCGCGACCACTCGGACCACGAGCCGGCGTACAGCGCCGCCTTGATCCCGGCGACCTCCATGGCCAGCACCTCGTGGGCCGCGGAGACGCCCGAGCCGCAGTACACGCCCACCTCGGGCGTGTCGAGCGCGCCCAGCTCCTTGAAGCGCGCCGCCAGCGCCTCCGCGGGCAGGAAGCGGCCGTCCGGCGCGACGTTGCCGGTCGTCGGGGCCGACACCGCGCCCGGGACGTGCCCGGCCACGGGGTCGATCGGCTCGACCTCGCCCCGGTACCGCTCCCCCGCGCGGGCGTCCAGCAGCAGTCCGGACCGGGCCACGGCGGCGGCGGCGTCCGCGTCCAGCAGCGGCAGCCCGCCCGGTACCGGGGTGAAGTCGCCCGGCGCCGGTCGCGGGACTTCCAGGGACAGTTCGCCCCGCCACGCGGCCAGACCGCCGTCCAGGACCCGGACGTCGGGGTGGCCCGCCCAGCGCAGCAGCCACCAGGCGCGGGCCGCCGCCCAGCCCTGGCCGCCGTCGTACGCGACCACGGGCGCCTCGGCACGGACGCCCGCCGCACGCATCGCCGCCCCGAAGGCCGCGAGGTCCGGCAGGGGGTGGCGGCCACGGGGACCGGGAGCGCCGGCCAGTTCCGCGTCGAGGTCCACGTACACGGCGCCGGGGAGGTGACCGGCCTCGTACGCGGGGCGTCCGGGAGGGCCGCCGAGCTCCCAGCGGACGTCGAGCAGGACGGGGGCCCCGCCGGGGCCCGGTGCCGCCAGCTCGGCCGCGAGCTCCGCCGCGGAGACCAGGGGGTTCGAGTCGGTGCTTGCGTTGGGCTTCATACGTGCCATCCTCGCGCAGACACGGGCCGCGCCGGGACGTCCCCAAGCGGATGGGTCACGGAAATCCGGGCATCCTCCTGCGGGATCGCGCCAAACCGCGGCGCGCCCCGGGCGCACCGTCCGGCCTGCGGTGCGAGCATCTGACGAGGCGTGAAGCCGCAGGGCACGGGCGGTCCGCGCCCCGTCCCCCCGTACGGCCACGACGATGGTCCGAGGAGAGTGTGACGATGACCGAGGCGACTCGGCGCGAGCCGGGTACACCCTGTTGGGTGAGCTTGATGGTGCACGGCCTTGACGCGACACAGAGGTTCTACGGGGAGCTCTTCGGCTGGGAGTTCCGCCCCGGTCCTCGGCAGCTCGGCCCGTACGTGCGCGCCCTGCTCGACGGGCTGGAGGTCGCCGGCCTCGGCCGGCTGCCCGCCGACCGCCATCTGCCGGTCTCCTGGACCACGTACCTGGCGACCCGCGACGCCCGCGACGCCGCCGAATCGATCCGCTGTGCGGGCGGGACGGTCGCCGTCGGGCCGATCGACGCGGGCGAGGCCGGGCGGATCGTGATCTGCTCCGACCCGTCGGGCGCCGTCTTCGGAGTCTGGCAGGCCGCCGCGCACCTGGGGACCGCCGTGCGGGGCGTGCCCGGCGCGCCGGTCTGGAACGAGCTGCTGACCCACGACACGGAGTCGGTCGCGAAGTTCTACCGGACGGTCTTCGGCTGCGAGCTGGATCCGCTGGTCCCGGCCGACACGGACCTCGTGACGCTCCGCGCGGGCGGGCAGCCCGTCGCGGGGTTGCGCGGGATGGGCAGCGCCCTGCCGCGCGACCGCGGCGCGCACTGGATGACCTGGTTCGAGGTGGCGGACCCGGACGCCGCCGCCCGGCGTGTCGAGGAGCTGGGCGGGCGGGTGCTGCGCCCGCCGGGCGACGCCCCGGAGGGGCGGCACGCGGTGGTGGCGGACCCGGAGGGGGCCGTGTTCACGATCGTGCGGTCGGCCGGGGTCTGACCTGCCCGGTAGCGGCCGCCGGCGGCGCCGCTACCGCTGGGAGGCGGGTACGCGCGCCGGGCGGACCGGCTGCGGGGCACGTACGTACCGCACGCGCTCGGGCGGCCGGCCGGACGTGCCGCACCGGCCCCGTAGAACGTACCGCCCGCACACCGTCGGGCGGTACGCGGGACGGGCCCCGGCCCGCGGACGTCAGGCGGGCTGGACGCGGTCGGTGGGCCGGGGCTGCCGGGCGCGCTCGGCGGGCCCGGCCGGTTCGACGGGGAGGACGTCCGGGGAGAGCGCGGCGGCATGGGCGCTCGCGGCCGTCATGCGGCGGCGGTGGTGGCGCCGGCACAGCACCTCGTACCCGACCTGGTCCCCGGCGTTGACGTCGCCCACGACGACCTGCGCGCCCTCGACGACCATCACGCCGCCGACGGTGCGGGCGTTGTGCGTGGCCCGCGCCCCGCACCAGCACAGCGCCTCCACCTGCAGCACCTCGACCCGGTCCGCGAGCTCCACGAGCCGCTGCGAGCCGGGGAAGAGCTTGGAGCGGAAGTCGGTGGTGATGCCGAACGCGAAGACGTCCAGCTCCAGGTCGTCGACGACCCGCGCGAGCTGGTCGATCTGCTCCGGGGCGAGGAACTGCGCCTCGTCCGCGATGACGTAGTCGCAGCGGCCGCCGCGCGACAGGTGGTCGACGAGGTAGGCGTAGAAGTCGAACTCCTCGGCGGCCTCGACGGCCTCCGTGACCAGGCCGAGGCGGGAGGAGAGCTTGCCCGCCCCCGCGCGGTCGTTCCGGGTGAAGATCATGCCCTGGAGGCCGCGCGCGGACCGGTTGTGCTCGATCTGCAGAGCCAGGGTGCTCTTTCCGCAGTCCATCGTTCCGGAGAAGAACACCAGCTCGGGCATGGGGAGGCGACGACCTTTCGGGTCCACGGGAGGAAGCGGGGGCGGGGAGCGCGCGGCGGTTACGGGCGCACTTCGAGCAGCGGGACGAGCTGTTCGGCGGCGGTCATGGAGCCGTGCATGCCGGCCATCGCCGACTCGTGCGGCTCCTCGATGGAGGCCGTCAGGGCCACGTCGTCATGGGCGGCCGCGACGACGTCGCCGATCCGGCCGTGGACCCGCTCGTCGATGTGCGGCCCGAACCAGCCGGCCTCCACCGCCTCGTCGCGGCCGGCGACCCAGAAGCGGTCGCCGAGCACCTCGCGCCAGCAGGCGAGGACGTCGGACGCGGCGCCGGGCACCGCGTACACGTGGCGGGCGCGGCCCTCGCCGCCGAGGAGGGCGACGCCGGCGCGCAGCTCCCAGTCCTCGTCGAAGTCGATCCGCGACTCCTCGTCGAAGGGGATGTCCACCATGCCGTGGTCGGCCGTGACGTAGAGCACGGAGCGCGGCGGGAGCTGTTCGGCGAGCCGCTGGACGAGCTGGTCGGCGTGCATCAGCTGCCCGCGCCAGGCGTCCGAGTCGACGCCGAAGCGGTGCCCCGCGCCGTCCACCTCGCTGTAGTACGTGTAGAGCAGCGCGCGGTCGGCGGCGGCGAGCTGCCGGGCGGTGAAGTCCATGCGCTCCTCGCCGGAGAGCCGCCCGTGGAAGGTCCCGCCGCTGAGGGCGACCTTGGTGAGCGGTGTGTCCTGGAAGGCCGGGGACGACACCTGCGCCGTGTGGACGCCCGCCGCGTCGGCCAGCTGGAACACCGTGGGGTAGGGCTGCCAGACGTGCGGCGGCGTCCAGGGGCGCCAGCGCAGCTGGTTCATCAGCTGCCCGCTGTCCGGGTCGCGGACGGTGTACCCGGCGAGGCCGTGGGCTCCCGGGGGCAGTCCGGTGCCGACCGAGGCGAGGGAGGTCGCGGTGGTGGCGGGGAAGCCCGAGGTGAGGGGACGGCCCGTGCCGCCGCGCGAGGTGCCGAGGAGCGAGGTCAAGAACGGCGCCTCGGCGGGGTGCGCCCGCACCTGTTCCCAGCCGAGCCCGTCGATGAGGAAGACGCAGACCCGGTCGGCCGGCGTCAGCTCCGCGATGCGCGGTGCGAAGTCCGGCACACCGAGCCCGGCCGCCAGGGTCGGCAGCAGGTCGGCGAGCGAGCCGGTGCCGTACTCGGGTACGGGCGCGGTGTCGAGGGCCAGCGGTACCGGGTCGTCGGGCCAGGCGGAGGCCGTGGTGGCGGGCTGGACCATCAGCGGGTGGCCGCGGTGGCTTCGGACAGGGCCTGGGCGAAGTGCAACGCCTGGCGGACCGTCTCGGGGCCGTCGCCGGCCTCGCTGACGCGGAGGCTGAGGTCGTCTGCGGTGGAGCTGCCGGTGTAGCCGTGGTCGGCGTCGCAGTTCGCGTCGCCGCAGGCGGCGGGCTCCAGGTCGATGCGGGCGACGGCGCCCCAGCCGACCGTGAGGACCACCTCGCGGGGGAGGGAGCCGGGCGTGTACGCCTCGGGGTTCGCCACGACGCGGCTGACGACCACCGACGAGATCCGGTCGAGCTTGACGGACTCGGTGGACGTGGTCGCGTACGGCGTCGGGGAGCTGGTGTCGGCGTTCTGCTCGTCGGTGTGGCTCACGATGAAGCGCGTCGACGTGAGGACGAGGACGGTGACGTGGCGCCGCACCTCGTTCGCGTCGAAGGTGGTCTCCTGGTGGACGAGGTACGACGAGATCGGCTCGCCGCCGATGGCGGCCTCCACCGCCTCGGCCACGAGGGCCGGGTAGTAGCCGCTGCGCTCGATGGCCGCGCGCAGCCCCTGGGTCGTCGTACCGGTCTTCGCCATGGACTCCATCCTAAGGGGCGTACGGGCACCCGGTGACGGTCGCGGAGGCGTCCCCGCGAGGAGTGCCTAGTAGCTGGGGAGCCGGCGGGGGCCGATGTCGGTGCGGGCGGGTGGTGGGGCGAGCCGGACGGTCGCGCCGAGGACGGCGAGGCCGCGGGGGGCGACGACGACCGGTTCCAGGGCGACGGCGACCACCTCGGGGTGGTCGTCCACCAGCCGCGACACGCGCAGCAGCAGCTCCTCCAGGGCGGCGGTGTCGACGGGGGCGGAGCCGCGCCAGCCGAAGAGGAGCGGGGCGGTCCGGATGGAGCGGATCTGCTCGGCGACGTCGCGGTCGGTGGCCGGGACGAGACGGTGGGCGGTGTCCCCGAGGAGCTCGGAGGGGGCTCCGGCGAGGCCGAAGGAGAGCACGGCGCCGACGCCGGGGTCGATCGCGGCGCGCACGACGGTGTCCACGCCGCGCGGGACCATGGCCTGGACGACCGGCTGGAGCTCGGTGGGCTTGCCCAGGGCATCCGTCAGCTCGGTGTACGCGGCGCGCAGCTGCTCCTCGGTGGCGAGGTCCAGGCGTACGCCGCCGAGGTCGGGGCGGTGGCGCAGGTGCGGCGCGGTGGTCTTCAGCGCGACGGGGTAGCCGAGCCGGGCGGCGGCCCGCACGGCGGTGTCGGGGTCGGGCGCGGGGAGGGCGGGCCGCACGGCGATGCCGTAGCGGCCGAGCAGCCGGTGGGCGTCGTCCGGTGTGAGCGTGACACCCCGCTCTCCCGCCTCCGGCGTGTCCAGGAGGTCCTGGATCCGCGCGGCTGCCCCGGTCTCGTCGATCCCCTCGTACTCGGGGACCCGGCCGGGGTCGGCGACCTTGCGGCGCCACTCGGCGTACCGGACGGCTTCGGCGAGGGCGCGGACGGCGCGTTCGGCTGCGGGGTAGGCGGGGATGTGGCCGGGGGTGGCGGGAGGTGTGGTGCCGGTGGGCGGGGCGGCGGTGCCGGTGGGCGGGGTGGCGGTGGGCTGGGTGTGTGCCCGGGTGGCGGCGGGGGCCGGCGGGGTGGGTGGGGGCGTCGTGCCGGTGGGGTGTTCCGGGGCGGGGGCGGTGCTCGTGGCGGCGGCGAGGGCGTCCGCCAGCGCGCCCAGCTCCACGTGGACCACGACGACCGGCTTCGCCGGCGCCGCGGCGCGGGCCGCCCGCAGTGCCGCGGCCAGCACCTCCCCCTCGCCGGACGTGTCGATGCCGCCGTGCGGGCCGACCGACGGGATGGCGGTGACGACGACCGCGTCACAGGCGTCGTCGTGCAGCGCCGCGGCGAGCGCCGTACGGAAGTCGTCCGGGGTGGCCGCGGTGGTCAGGTCCCGGGGCGGCAGCGGCCGCAGCCCCTCGGTGAGGCAGGCGTCGTAGGTGAGGAGGCCGAGCGACTCCGAGTTGCCGAGGATCGCGACCCGCGGGCCCGCGGGAAGCGGCTGCCCGGCGAGGAGCAGCCCCGCGTCGACCAGTTCCGTGACGGTGTCGACGCGAATCACCCCGGCCTGCCGGAGCAGGGCCGACACCGTGGCGTGCGGGATGCGGGTGACGGGCACGGCGTGGCCGGGCGGCGCGCTGCCGCTGTGCCGGGCGCCCTTGACGACGACGACCGGCTTGACGGCGGCGGTCCGGCGGGCCAGCCGGGTGAACTTGCGCGGGTTGCCGATCGACTCCAGATAGAGCAGGACCACGTCGGTGTCGGGGTCCTCGTACCAGTACTGGAGGATGTCGTTGCCGGAGACGTCCGCCCGGTTGCCGGAGGAGACGAACGACGACACGCCGGCGCCGCGCCGGTGCAGCCCCGCGAGGAGCGCGATGCCGATCGCGCCCGACTGGGTGAACAGGCCGATGCGGCCGGCGGCCGGGAGCTGGGGGGCGAGGGAGGCGTTGAGCCGGGCGCCGTCCGCGGTGTTGATGACGCCGAAGGCGTTGGGGCCGATGACCCGCATGCCGTACGAGCGGGCCTGCCGTACCAGGGCGCGCTGGCGCTCCCGGCCCGCGGGGCCGCTCTCGGCGTAACCGGCGGAGAGGACGACCAGACCGCGCACGCCGTGCTCGCCGCAGTCGGCGACGGCCTCCGGGACCCGTTCGGCGGGCACGGCGACGACCGCGAGGTCGACCGGCTCGCCGATGTCGCGGACGGAGCGGTGCGCGGGGACGCCCTCCAGCGTGGCGGGCCCCTCGGGGAGGGCGCTGTTCACGGCGTACGCGCGACCGGTGAAGCCGGCACCGACGAGGTTGCGCAGGACGGTCCGGCCGACGCCGCCGGGGGTGCGGCCCGCGCCCACGACGGCGACCGAGCCGGGGGCGAGGAGGCGCTGCACGGACCGTGCCTCGGCGCGCTGCTCGCGGGCGCGCTGGACGGCGAGGGAGCGGTCGGTGGGCTCCAGGTCGAGGTGGAGGCGGACGGCGCCGTCCTCGAAGCTGCGCTTCTGGGTGTACCCGGCGTCCGTGAACACCTTGATCATTTTGGTGTTGGCGGGCAGGACCTCGGCGGCGAACCGGTGGATGCCGCGCTCGCGGGCGACGGCGGCGATGTGTTCGAGGAGGGCGGAGGCGACGCCCCGGCCCTGGTGCGCGTCCTGGACGAGGAAGGCGACCTCGGCGTCGGCGGCCGGAGCGGTGGCGGGGTGGCCGTGCTCGTCGATGCGGTCGTAGCGGACGGTCGCGATGAACTCGCCGCCGATCGTGGCGGCCAGCCCCACCCGGTCCACGTAGTCGTGGTGGGTGAAATGCCGCACGTCCTTGGCGGAGAGGCGGGGGTAGGGTGCGAAGAACCGGTAGTACTTCGACTCGTCCGAGACCTGCTCGTAGAAGCTGACCAGGCGTTCGGCGTCGTCCGTGGTGATCGGTCTGATCCGCGCGGTGCCGCCGTCGCGCAGCACCACGTCTGCTTCCCAGTGGTCTGGATAGGCGTGCGCCGACTGATCGGACGGGTTCAGCATGGGCCAAGGGTACGGCGCGCGGCGTGGTGCGGGAGGGGGTCGGCAGGCACGTCGAGCCGGGTTCCACCACTCTTCCGCATATGGGAGACTGGTCTAGACAACCACTAGCACGTGAAGGGCAACACCATGGCTGAGCGCCGCGTCAACGTGGGTTGGGCCGAGGGCCTGCACGCCCGCCCCGCCTCCATCTTCGTCCGTGCCGCCACGGCGTCGGGCGTCCCCGTGACGATCGCCAAGGCCGGCGGCACCCCGGTCAACGCCGCGTCGATGCTCGCCGTGCTGGGTCTCGGCGCGCAGGGCGGCGAGGAGGTCGTGCTCGCCTCCGACGCCGAGGGCGCGGACGCGGAGGCGGCGCTGGACCGCCTGGCGAAGCTGGTCGCCGAAGGCATGGAGGAGCTGCCCGAGACCGTCTGACGGTCCCCCGGCAGCACCACGGAACACGGAGCCGCACCCCCTGGTCGGGGGGTGCGGCTCTTCTCGTTGCCGGGGCGGGCGCGCGGGCAGCCGGAGGGGAATTCCCGGCGCGAGAGGGATTACCAGGGCGGACGGGCGCTTTCCCCGGATGAATTCCCGGCCGTCGACGCATTACGACATGCCGGCGTCGCGTCGTCGCGCATCCCCGCCACCATTTCCCGCACCGCGTTCCGCAGCCGCCCCCATTCCGGGCGCCCGGCGGAGGCGAAAAGATTCGGGCCGCGCTCGCCCTTTTTGTATACGAGGCCGCTGTTAATGCCGTGCGCCGGCCGTGTTTACGGGAGGTTGCGAACCCCTCACACCGTTCGCGCGGCGCAGCCGGTGGGAGCCGCGCCAGCGTTCGGCGTGCTGCGCGGTGAGCGCCCGGGCGCGCTCGGCGTCGCCGCGGGCGACGGCGTCGACGATGGCGCCGTGTTCGGCCCAGGCGTCCGTCGGGTGGGCGGGCTCGTCCACCACGTACATCCAGGCGATCTTGTGGCGCAGCTGGGTGAGCAGCGAGGTGAGGCCGGGGCTCGCCGACGCCTGGGCGAGCGTCTCGTGGAACCAGCCCCCGAGCGCCCGCAGGTCCTCACCGGGGCCGCGGCGGGCCCCCTCCTGGCCGAGCCGGACGAGGCCGCGCAGCACCTTCAGGTGGGCGTCGGTGCGCCGCTGGGCGGCACGGGCGGCGCCCAGCGGCTCCAGCAGCGCGCGCATCTCCAGGAGGTCGGCGGCCTCCTGCTCGGAGGGCTCGGCGACGCAGGCGCCGACGTGACGGCGGGAGGTGACGAAGCCCTCGGACTCCAGCGTGCGCAATGCCTCGCGGACCGGTACGCGGGAGACGCCGTAGCGGCGGGCGAGCTGCTCCTCCGTCAGGCGGCTGCCGCGCGGCAGCGCCCCGGAGACGATGTCCGCCCGGATCGCCGTGCACACCGAATGCGCGGGAATGCGCATACCGAACCTCCGAACCGCTCCGCCCACCGTTTAATCCGCGCGACACCCAGGAGTTCGACGCTGTTGCGGTGACTCTATGGCAAGCACACCGATTTTCCGATGCCGGGCCGGAATTCATGGTGCTTTTTTGGACGTGCGCGGGCGCGCGGGAGGGTGTCCCGCCGACCTGTTCGGCGGGACACCCCTGGGGGCCACAATGGTGCGGAGGCCCCGGCTCGTCGGCGAGCGGGGGCCTCCGTGAGCGGGTGGCGGGTCAGACGTTGACGCCGCGGGCCCGGAGGTAGGACACCGGGTCGATGTCGGAGCCGTACTCGGCGCTCGTGCGGGCCTCGAAGTGGAGGTGCGGGCCCGTGGAGTTGCCGGTGGAACCGGAGACGCCGATCTGCTGGCCCGGCGCGACGCTCTGGCCGACGGAGACGCTGACCGAGGCGAGGTGGCCGTACTGGGTGTAGGTGCCGTCGTTCATGCGGATGACGACGTTGTTGCCGTAGGCGCCGCCCCAGCCGGCCTCGACGACGGTGCCGAGGCCCACGGAGACGACGGTGGAGCCGTAGGCGGCGTGGAAGTCGACACCGGAGTGGCTGCCGGAGGACCACAGCGCGCCGCCCGACTGGTAGGCGGTGGAGACGTACGAGCCGGCGACGGGCAGCGTGAAGCTGTTCAGACGCTTGCGCTCGGCCTCGCGGTCGGCGCGCTCCTGCGCCTCGCGGGCGGCCTCGGCGCGGGCCTCGGCCTTGCGGGCCGCCTCGGCGCGGGCCTCGGCGTTGCGCTTGGCGGCCATCTCGGCCTCCGCCTGGCGCTCGGCGACCTCGGCGGCCAGCTCCTGCGCCGACGCCTGGTCCGCGACCTCGTCGGCCAGTTCGTAGTCGGCGATGGCGGTGGTGAGCCCGGCGTCCTCCGGGGCCGCGGTCCGGTCGGCCTCGGCGGCGAAGGCCGGGGACGCGAGGGTTCCGATGACGCCGGAGGTGGCGAGTGCGGCGACGCCGGCGGCGTGGGCGCTCTTGCGGCTCAGACGGCTGGGGGCGCGGTGCTTCCCGGCGGCACGGGTGAACGCCATGAAGTGGATGTGTCCTTTCCTTCCCTCTCGCCTACCGGGTTAGCTGACGGGTTCGGAGCAGGAAGGTCTCCTACGGGCCCCTCCGCGCGGTGGCGAAGGCGTCCGATTCACCCCAGGGGACGGTGGGTCCCCGGTTCCCCAGGCTCGCGCCTGACGGGGATTCGGCGATCGCTGCCCGATGCCGCGGGTGCGGCGGATCATGCGGGCGGACAGCGACTAAGACGCTAAGTGGCTGATCTTCCAATAACCAAACGGACACGGTTTTTTGTAGCGCACGCCACAGTGCAGACACCCCACCTTGCCCACAAAACGGACACCCGGCCGAGGAAGGGAGGAGCCCCGGCATCCCTGGGGACGCCGGGGCTCCGTGTGCCCCTCCGAGTGCCGGGGCCGGCGGGAACCCGAGGTTCCGCGCGCCGCGGCTCCGGACCGGGTGTCAATCAGCCGGCGACGACGGTGACTTCACCGATGCCGAGCGCCTCCACCGGCGCCTTGATCCGCGCGGCGTCACCCACGAGCACGGTGACGAGGCGGTCCTGCGGGAAGGCGCTCACGACCGCGGCCGTGGCCTCCACCGTGCCCGTCGCGTCCAAGCGCTGGTACAGCCGGGCCTGGAAGTCGTCCGGGAGGTGCTGCTCCACCTGGTCGGCGAGCGTGGCCGCGACGGACGCCGCCGTCTCGTACTTGAGCGGCGCGACGCCCACCAGGTTGTGCACGGCGGCGTCACGCTCCGCGTCGGTCAGCCCCTCGGCCGCGAGGGTCCGCAGCACCTTCCACAGGTCCTCCAGGGCGGGGCCGGTGTTGGGGGTGTCCACCGAGCCGCTGATGGCGAGCATCGCCGCGCCCGAACCGTCCGGCAGCGACCGCAGGACCTGGCCGAAGGCCCGCACGCCGTAGGTGTAGCCCTTCTCCTCGCGCAGGACGCGGTCCAGGCGCGAGGTGAGGGTGCCGCCCAGGCAGTACGTGCCGACGATCTGGGCCGGCCACACGCTGTCGTGCCGGTCGGGGCCGACGCGGCCGATGAGCAGCTGCGTCTGCACGGCTCCCGGCCGGTCCACGATGACGACGCGACCGGTGTCGTCGGCGGTGACGGCCGACGCGGCGCGCTCCCGGGGCGCGTCGCCCGTCCACGCGCCGAGCGTGTCGGCGAGGACGGCGTCCAGGTCGATCCCGGTCAGGTCGCCGACGACGACCGCCGTCGCCGACGCGGGACGGACGTGGGCCTCGTAGAAGGCGCGCACGGCCGCGGCGTCGATCCGGGCGACGGTGTCCTCGGAGCCCTGACGGGGGCGGGACATGCGCGAGGTGGCCGGGAACAGCTCGGCGGAGAGCTGCTTGGCGGCGCGGCGCGCCGGATTGGCCGTCTCGTGCGGGATTTCGTCGAGCCGGTTCCGCACGAGGCGCTCGACCTCGCCGTCGACGAAGGCGGGGGCCCGCAGCGCCTCGGCGAGCAGCCCGAGGGCCTTGTGCAGCCGGGAGGCCGGCACCTCCAGCGAGACCCGCACGCCCGGGTGGTCGGCGTGCGCGTCGAGCGTCGCGCCGCAGCGCTCCAGCTCCGCGGCGAACTCCTCCGCGGAGTGCTTGTCGGTGCCCTCGGACAGGGCGCGCGCCATGATCGTGGCGACGCCGTCGAGGCCCTCCGGCTCGGCGTCCAGCGGGGCGTCCAGGACGATCTCCACGGCGACGACCTGCTGGCCGGGACGGTGGCAGCGCAGGACGGTCAGCCCGTTGTCCAACCGGCCCCGCTCCGGGGCGGGGAAGGCCCACACGCGGGGCGCGCCGGCCTGCGGCTGCGGGTGGAATTCCATGCTGGTCAGAGACACGGCAGCGTCGCTCACTGGTCCGTACCCTCCTCGTCGTCGCTGTCGGTCGGGTCGCCGTCGGCGCCCTTGGCGGGCTCGTAGACGAGCACCGCGCGGTTGTCCGGGCGCAGCCGCTGGGCGGCGACCTCCCGGACCTCGTCCGCGGTGACGTCCAGGACGCGCTGGACGGCGGTGAGGGCGAGCTGCGGGTCACCGAAGAGGACGGCGAAGCGGCACAGTTCGTCCGCGCGGCCGGCGACCGTGCCGAGGCGGTCCAGCCACTCGCGCTCCAGCTGCGCCTGGGCCCGCTCCATCTCCTCGGCCGTGGGGCCCTCGGCGGCGAACCGGGCGAGCTCCTCGTCCACGGCCGCCTCGATCTCCGGCACCTCCACGCCGGCGGACGTCTTGACGTCCAGCCAGCCGAGCGAGGGGGCGCCGGCCAGCCGCAGCAAGCCGAAGCCCGCGCCGACGGCGGTGCGGTCGCGACGGACGAGCCGGTTGTGCAGCCGGGACGACTCGCCGCCGCCCAGGACGGTCAGCGCGAGGTCGGCGGCGTCGCACGCGCGCGTGCCATCGTGCGGGAGGCGGTAGGCGGCCATCAGGGCGCGCGCGGGGACGTCCTCCTCGACGACCTGGCGGAGCTGCTCGCCGATGACGTCCGGCAGCGTGCCGTCCCGCGGGGCGGGCTTGCCGTCGTGGGCCGGGATGGAGCCGAAGTACTTCTCGACCCAGGCGAGCGTCTGCTCCGGGTCGATGTCGCCGGCGACGGACAGCACGGCGTTGTTCGGCGCGTAGTACGTGCGGAAGAAGGCGCGGGCGTCGTCGAGGGTGGCCGCGTCCAGGTCCGCCATCGAGCCGATCGGCGTGTGGTGGTAGGGGTGGCCGTCCGGGTAGGCGAGGGCCGTCAGCCGCTCGAACGCGGTGCCGTACGGGACGTTGTCGTACCGCTGGCGGCGCTCGTTCTTGACGACGTCCCGCTGGTTCTCCATCGAGTCGTCGTCCAGGGCGGCGAGCAGGGAGCCCATGCGGTCGGCCTCCAGCCAGAGCGCGAGCTCCAGCTGGTGGGCGGGCATGGTCTCGAAGTAGTTGGTGCGCTCGAAGCTGGTGGTGCCGTTGAGCGAGCCGCCGGCGCCCTGCACCAGCTCGAAGTGCCCGTTCCCCCGGACCTGCTGGGAACCCTGGAACATCAGGTGCTCGAAGAGGTGCGCCAGGCCGGTGCGGCCCTTGACCTCGTGGCGGGAGCCGACGTCGTACCAGAGGCACACCGCGGCGACCGGGGTCAGGTGGTCCTCGGAGAGCACCACGCGCAGGCCGTTGGCCAGCCGGTGCTCGGTCGCTGTCAGGCCGCCGGAGCCGGCCTCGGCCGTGGCCGTGTGACCCATGGGCATGTACGTCCCTTCGATCGCGTCATGGAAAAGTCCTGCCACTGTATGCAAGCGCGCCACCGCGCGGCGAAGTTCCCGGCAAGCTGCGGGGTCCCTCTTCCGGGTCGCGGTCGGTCCTGTCAGTGGGACGGTCCACAATGGTCGGCGTCAGATCCACCTTGGTGAAGGAGCCGCAGCAGCGATGGCCCGCCGCAGCACGAAGACCGCGCCGCCCGACGACTTCGAGGAGCGCATCCTCGACATCGACGTCGTCGACGAGATGCAGGGCTCCTTCCTCGAGTACGCGTACTCGGTGATCTACTCCCGGGCCCTGCCGGACGCACGGGACGGCATGAAGCCCGTGCACCGCCGGATCGTCTACCAGATGAACGAGATGGGGCTGCGTCCCGAGCGCGGCTTCGTCAAGTGCGCCCGGGTCGTCGGTGAGGTGATGGGCAAGCTCCACCCGCACGGTGACGCGTCGATCTACGACGCGCTGGTGCGCATGGCGCAGCCCTTCTCGATGCGCGTGCCCCTCGTCGACGGCCACGGCAACTTCGGTTCCCTCGGCAACGACGACCCGCCGGCGGCCATGCGGTACACCGAGTGCCGGATGGCCGACGCGACGTCCCTGATGACGGAGTCGATCGAAGAGGACACCGTCGACTTCGTCCCGAACTACGACGGGCAGGAGCGCGAACCGATCGCCCTCCCCGCCGCCTTCCCGAACCTGCTGGTCAACGGCGCCTCCGGGATCGCCGTCGGCATGGCCACCAACATGCCCCCGCACAACCTGGGCGAGGTCATCGCCGCCGCCCGGCACCTGATCAAGCACCCCGGCGCCGACCTCGAGACGCTCATGCGCTTCGTGCCCGGCCCGGACCTGCCGACCGGCGGCCGGATCGTGGGCCTCTCGGGCATCCGGGACGCGTACGCGTCGGGCCGCGGCTCGTTCAAGATCCGCGCGACGGTGACGGTGGAGAACGTGACGGCGCGCCGCAAGGGCCTCGTCGTCACGGAGCTGCCGTTCGCGGTCGGCCCGGAGAAGGTCATCGCCAAGATCAAGGACCTGGTCGGCGCGAAGAAGCTCCAGGGCATCGCCGACGTCAAGGACCTCACCGACCGCGAGCACGGACTGCGGCTGGTCATCGAGGTGAAGAACGGCTTCGTCCCCGAGGCCGTGCTGGAGCAGCTGTACAAGCTGACGCCGATGGAGGAGTCCTTCGGCATCAACAACGTCGCCCTGGTCGACGGCCAGCCCCTCACGCTGGGCCTCAAGGAGCTGCTGGAGGTCTACCTGGACCACCGCTTCGAGGTGGTGCGGCGGCGCAGCGAGTTCCGGCGCGGCAAGAAGCGGGACCGGCTGCACCTGGTCGAGGGGCTGCTGGTGGCGCTCATCGACATCGACGAGGTGATCCGGCTGATCCGGTCGAGCGAGAACTCCGCGCAGGCCAAGGAGCGGCTGATCGAGCGGTTCTCGCTGAGCGACGTCCAGACCCAGTACATCCTCGACACGCCGCTGCGCCGCCTCACCAAGTTCGACCGGCTGGAGCTGGAGGGTGAGCGGGACCGGCTGAAGGGCGAGATCGAGCAGCTGACGCGCATCCTGGAGTCGGACGCGGAGCTGCGCCGGCTGGTCTCGTCGGAGCTGGCCACCGTGGCGAAGAAGTTCGGCACCGAGCGGCGCACGGTCCTGCTCCAGTCGGCGGGCTCCCCCGCCGCGGCCGTCCCGCTGGAGGTCGCCGACGACCCGTGCCGGGTGCTGCTGTCCTCGACGGGCCTGCTGGCGCGCACGGCGACGGCCGAGCCGCTGCCGGAGGACGAGGGCAAGCGCGTGAAGCACGACGTCATCGTGTCGGCCGTGCCGGCGACGCAGCGCGGCACGGTCGGCGCGGTGACGTCCGGCGGGCGGCTGCTGCGCATCCCGGTGATCGACCTTCCGCAGCTGCCGGACACGGCGACGGCGCCGAACCTCTCGGGTGGCGCGCCGCTGGCGGAGTTCCTGACGCTGGAGAAGGACGAGACGGTCGTCTGCCTCACCACGCTCGACGAGTCGTCGCCCGGCCTCGCGCTGGGCACGCTCCAGGGGGTGGTGAAGCGGGTCGTGCCCGACTACCCGGCGAACAAGGACGAGCTGGAGGTCATCACCCTCAAGGAGGGCGACCGGGTCGTCGGCGGCGCCGAGCTGCGGACCGGCGAGGAGGACCTCGTCTTCATCACGTCCGACGCGCAGCTGCTGCGCTACCAGGCCGCCCAGGTGCGCCCGCAGGGCCGTCCCGCGGGCGGCGTGGCGGGGATCAAGCTGGCGGCGGGCGCGCGGGTCCTCTCGTTCACCGTGGTCGACCCGGCGGCGGACGCCCTCGTGTTCACGGTGGCGGGCGCGACCGGACAGCTGGACGCCTCGATCGGTACGTCGGCGAAGCTGACGCCGTTCGACCAGTACCCGCGCAAGGGGCGGGCGACCGGCGGCGTGCGCTGCCAGCGGTTCCTGAAGGGCGAGGACGTGCTGGTGCTGGCCTGGGCGGGCGCGGCGCCGGCCAAGGCGGCCCAGAAGAACGGGATGCCGGTCGAGCTGCCGGACGTCGACCCGCGCCGGGACGGCTCGGGCACGCCGCTGGTCAGGCCGGTGGCAGTACTGGCGGGACCCGTCGCGCAAGGGGCGTGACGGGCAGGGGGCGTGACGCCCACCGGGTGGTGGGCGGCGCGTCCCCTGCCGTCGTCCGTCAGGCGCCGTACGGGGGGTGTGCGCCGCCGTACGGGGCGGGGTGGGGGGCGTCCGGCTCGGGGTGCGGGTCGGGGGCGTCCCCGTACGCGTCCGGGTCCGCGTAGGCGTCGGGATCCGCGTACGGGTCAGGGTCAGGGTCCTCGTAGGCGTCCGGGTCCGCGTACGGGTCGGGCTCCACGTCGGCGTAGGCCGCCGGGTCGGGGACGGGCTCGGGGGCCGTGGCGCCCTCCGCCGCCGGGGCCCCGCCCGTCGCGGCGGCACCCTCCGGGTCGGCGCAGGGCCGGTGCGGGGCCCGCGGGTCCCCGTCGACCGGATCGGGCTCGGGCACGTACCGCAGGACCCCCCACAGGGCGTGTTCCTCCGGCACGTCGTGCGGGCCCGCCACCCGGCAGGCGTCGAGGCCCCGCAGCAGGGCCGCGCCGTCCGTGCCGGAGCCGATCAGGACGAGCTCGGTCAGCCGCTCCCCCGGCGGCCAGGGCTGCGGGTAGAAGCGCAGGAAGCGGCCCACCGCGTGGACGGCGTACCGGTGGTCCGGGTCGGCGGCGCCGAAGTCGACGAACCCCTTGATCCGGTACAGCCCCTCGGGCCGCGAGTCCAGGAAGTCCATCAGCCGCCGCGGGTGCATCGGCTCCCCCGCCGTGAACGACACCGTCTCGTAGGCGGCGTGCGGGTGCTCCCGGTGGTCGCGTTCGTACGCGTCGGCGTACAGGTCCTCGAAGGAGAGCTGCCGGACGCCGTCCGGGCCCTCCTCGAAGCGGGCGGCCCGGTCGAAGAGCAGCTCCGGGTCGACCCGCCCGTGCGCCGCGACGATCACCGCGGCACGGTCGGCGACGCCCGTCACGGCGTCCACGACGCGCCGCAGCTCGGCCTCCGGCACCCGGTCGGCCTTGTTGACGACGACGAGGTCGGCGAGGGCGAGGTGCCGGTCCGTCTCCGGGTGCCGGGCGCGGGTCGCGTCGAACTCCGCGGCGTCCACGACCTCGACGAGCCCCCCGTACACCACCCGGGCGTTGTCGCTCGCGAGGATCATCCGGACCAGCTCCTGCGGCTCGGCCAGGCCGCTGGCCTCGATGACGATGACGTCGAGCCCCGTGCCGGGCCGGGTGAGCGTGTCCAGGTAGGTGTCGAGTTCGCTCGTGTCGACGGCGCAGCACAGGCAGCCGTTGCCGAGGGAGACCGTCGAGCCGACCTGGCCGGCGACGGTCATGGCATCGATCTCGATGGAGCCGAAGTCGTTGACCATCACGCCGATCCGGGTGCCCCGGGCGCTGCGCAGGAGGTGGTTGAGCAGGGTGGTCTTGCCGGACCCGAGGAATCCCGCGAGGACGACGACGGGGATCTGCTGCACGCTCAAGGGGCACCTTTCACTCGGCCGCGGAGGAACGGAGGGTTCCTCAGGATAGGCGGGCGGGTGCCCGGTGTGGCGGCGGCCATTCCGCCTGGCGGCGGCGCCGTCTAACGTGTCCCGCCATGTGCCCGGCCCTCCCTCCGCCCTCGCCCTCCCGCGGCTCCCCGCCCGTCCGGCCGCCGCGGCCGGCCCGGTTGCCGTTCGGCCGTCCGCGCCGTGTGTTCTCGCAGGTGCTGCTGATCCAGCTGGCGGTGGCGGCCGGGGTGACGGTCCTGGTGACGGGGTTGTTCCTGGCGCCGCTGAGCAGCCAGCTGGACGACCAGGCGATGCGGCGGGCGCTGGCGATCGCGCAGACGACGGCGTCGTCGCGGCTGGCCGGCGAGCTGCTGTCGTCGGCACCCGCTGAGGACGGTCCGGTCCAGGCGGAGGCCGAGCGGATCCGGCGCGTCACGGGCGCGGAGTACGTGGTGGTGATGGACGCGCGGGGCGTCCGCTGGTCCCACCCGAACCCCGCCAGGATCGGCGAGGTGGTGTCGACCGACCCGAGCGGGGTGCTGGCGGGCCGGGACGTCCTGGAGATCGACAGCGGCACGCTCGGGCGCGCGGCCCGTGGCAAGGCGCCGCTGCGCGACGGGGACGGGCGGATCGTCGGCGCGGTCTCCGTGGGCATCGCGTACGACAGCGTGCGGGGCCGGTTCCTCGCGGCGATCCCCCCGCTGCTCGCGTACGCGGGCGGTGCCCTGGCGGCGGGGGCGCTGGCCGCGTGGCTGATCGCGCGGCGGATCCAGCGGCAGACGCGGGACCTGGCGTTCTCCGACATCGCGGCGCTGCTGGCCGAGCGGGAGGCGATGCTGCACGGCATCCGCGAGGGTGTCGTCGCGCTGGACGGGGCCGGCCGCATCCGGCTGGTCAACGACGAGGCGCAGCGGCTGCTGGAACTCGGGCCCGAGGTGACCGGGCGGCCACTGGAGGAGGTGCTCGGCGGCGGCCGTACCGCGGACGTGCTGGGGGGCCGGGTCACGGGCGGGGACCTGGTGGCGGTCCGGGGCCGGCGGGTGTTGGTGGCGAACCGGATGCCGACGCACGACGGCGGCGCGGTGGTGACCCTGCGGGACCGTACGGAGCTGGAGCGGCTGGGGCGCGAGCTGGACGCGACGCACGGCCTGATCGACGCGCTGCGGGCACAGGACCACGAGCACGCCAACCGGATGCACACCCTCCTGGGGCTGCTGCAGTTGGAGATGTACGACGACGCGGTGGAGTACCTGGTCGAGGTGGCGGGCGTGCGGCGGGCCACCGCCGAGCAGGTCACCGAGAAGGTGCACGACCCGCTGGTCGCGGCACTGCTGGTGGGCAAGGCCACGGTGGCGGCCGAGCGCGGCGTGGCCCTGCGGGTCTCCCCCGGCTCGCTGCTGCCCGACCGGTTGGTCGCGCCGGGCGAGGTGGTGACGGTGGTGGGCAACCTCGTGGACAACGCCGTGGACGCGGCGGCCGGATCACGGGGCGCCGCGGTCGAGGTGGAGCTGCTGGCACGGGGGCGCACGGCGGTGCTGCGGGTCTGCGACACCGGTCCGGGCGTCCCGTCGAACCACCGGGAGGCGGTCTTCACGGAGGGCTGGTCCACGAAGCGGAAGCCGTCCCACGGCGCCGGCCGCGGGCTGGGCCTCCCCCTGGTGCGCCGGCTCGCGGAGCGCCACGGGGGCGGCGTACGGGTGGGCGCGGCGGCGGGCGGCGGCGCGGAGTTCACGGTGACCCTGCCGGAGGCCCTCGCGGAACCCGCCCCGCCCCCGGCGGGTCCCGAGCCCGGCCTCCCGGGGGCAGCCGTGCCCGCGGAGGGAGCCGTACCCGCGGGAGGATCCGCCCCGGCGGTGCCCGAGCCCTCCGCGGCGCCGGAACCCCGATTCGCGGGCGTACCGGAGACGGGGGCCCCGGGGCTACAGGTGCCGGAGCCCCCGGCCGTACCGGGGCCACCGCCCGGGCTCCCCGGGGAAGCGACGCCGTGCCCCGGGCCGGGGTCCGGGCCCGGGACGGTGGGCGCGCCCGCACCGGACCCCGCGGCGGGCCCCGGCGCCTGCCCGTAGGTGCCGCCGTCCGATCGTCCGATCAGCGCAGGGCGGCGAGGACGGCGTCGGCCATCGCCCGTTCGCCCGCCGCGTTCGGGTGGAACGGCGCGGCGGCGTTGGTGAAGAGCGGTTCCATCCACCGCGTCCCGGCCGGCTTGCAGGCGTCGTGGCCGATCGACTTCGTGTAGGTGTCGACGTACACGGCCCCCCGCTGGGCGGCCTGGGTGGCGATCATCGCGTTCAGGCGTTTGTGGGTGTCGCGCAGCCACGGGGCGTCGCCCTTGGCGATCGAGACGACGGACGGGCAGTTGGTGCCGTCGTCGGGCAGTATCGCGGGATAGCCGGTGACCAGGATCGTCGCGTGCGGCGCGCGCTGGCGGACGCCGTCGATGGCCGCCGCGATCTTCGGGGCGGTGGCGTTGACGGTGGCGGCCAGCTGGTCGGTGCCGGTCCAGGTGTAGCTGCTCTTGCAGGGCGAGCCGAAGGGGTTGAACAGGCCGAGGCTCACACACCGGACGATGATGTCGGCGAAGCCGATGTCGTTGCCGCCGATGGTGAGGGTGACCACGTCCGTGTCGGCACTCAGCGCGTCGAACTGCGGCGGCGCGGAGGCGTTCTGGGCGGTCGTCATGTGCACGGTGGTGGCACCGCCGCAGGAGACGTCCCGGTGCGCGGCGGGGGTCAGCGAGGCGCGCACCAGCGCCGGGTAGTTGCGGTCGGATCGCATGCAGGCGGAGTCGACCTGGTCGGGCACGCCGGCCGCCGAGGCGAACGAGTCACCCAGCGCGACGTAGCGGTCGACCGACGTCTCGGCGCCCGCGGCGGGGCCGGCGCCGAGCGCGGCCGTGGCCAGCGCGGCCGCGGCGGTGGTGGTGGCGGCGAGGACGGTACGGGCGCGGCGGCCCGGGGGGACGGAACGCATGATGGTGCCTCTTTCGGTGGGGGCGGAGGCGTCGCCCCCGGCGGGCGGGAGGCCGGGGGCGAGCGGGGGGCGGCAGGCGGTCCCGTCCGGCCTGCCGTGTCATGGGGCACTGCGCGCAGTTACTGGTGCGTACTACCGGTACGTAATATGTGGCGGCCGTGACGACCCGTCAAGACATCGCGCAGCGGCGGTCGGATCTCCATCCGACCCCGGGGGGCGGGCCCGGGTTCCGTCCGGCGCGTCCGCCCCCGACCTCCACCCCGGTACCGGCCCGCCCACCCCCGGGCTCCGGTCCGCCCGCGTCCGCATCCGTCAAGCCGCGCCGACACCGGTCCACGCGCGCCCCCTCCCCTCACGCCGCGCCCGCGCCCGCTCCCGTCACGCCCGTCCCGCCCCGGCGGCGGTCAGGCCCGGCCGGCCCTCTGGCCGCGTCCGTCACGCCGCGCCCGCGCCGGTCAGGGCGCGTACCTCCGTCTCCGCGTGCTTGGCCGCGTCCGGCGGCTCGGGGGACGTGACCGTGCCGAGCCACCCCGCGAGGAAGCCGAGGGGGATGGAGACCACGCCCGGGTTCTGGAGCGGGAAGAGGTGGAAGTCGACGTCGGGGAAGAGCGCGCCGGGGCTGCCCGAGACCACGGGCGACAGCACGACGAGCACGACGGCCGGCACCAGCCCCCCGTACACGGACCACACCGCGCCGCGGGTGGTGAACCGGCGCCAGAACAGCGCGTACAGCAGGACGGGGAGGTTCGCCGACGCGGCGACCGCGAAGGCGAGCCCGACGAGGAACGCCACGTTCAGCCCCTGGGCCAGCAGGCCGAGTCCGATGGCGGCGGCCCCGATCACCACGGCCGACACGCGCGCGACCGCGACCTCGCCGTACCGGCCGGCGGGGCGGCCGTCCCGGTCTCGGGTGAACGACGCGTACAGGTCGTGGGCGACGGACGTGGACGAGGCGAGGGTGATGCCGGCGACGACCGCGAGGATCGTCGCGAACGCCACGGCCGCGACCACCGCGAAGAGGACGGCCCCGCCGGTGGAGCCCGCTCCGCCGCCGAGGTCGAGCGCGAGCAACGGCACGGCGGTGTTCCCGGCGGCGTTGGACGCCCGCACGGCGTCCGTGCCGACGATCGCGGCGGCGCCGAACCCGAGGACGATCGTCATCAGGTAGAAGCCGCCGATGAGGCCGATGGACCAGACGACCGAGCGCCGGGCCGACCGAGCCGTGGGCACGGTGTAGAAGCGGGCGAGGATGTGGGGCAGGCCGGCCGTGCCGAGGACGAGGGCGATGCCGAGGCTGATGAAGTCGAGGCTGGCCGTCCAGTCCCCGCCGTAGGCGAGCCCGGGCGCGAGGAAGGCCGGGCCGTGCCCGCTGCGTTCCGCCGCGGTGGTCAGCAGCGCGCCGAAGTCGCCGTCGAAGCGCAGCAGTACGAGCACGGTGAGCGCGCCGGCGCCCGCCATCAGCAGGACGGCCTTGACGATCTGGATCCAGGTGGTGGCGCGCATGCCGCCCAGCGAGACGTAGACGACCATCAACGCGCCGACCCCGACGACCGTCCAGCTCCGGGCGGCGTCGCTGGTGCCGCCCAGGAGCAGGGCGACGAGGCTGCCCGCCCCGACCATCTGCGCCACGAGGTAGAGGAGCGACACGGCGACGGACGAGACGCCCACCGCGGTACGGACACCCCGCTCACCCATGCGGGCGGCGACGACGTCGGCGAGGGTGAAGCGCCCGCAGTTGCGCACGAGTTCGGCCACGAGGAGGAGGACGACCAGCCAGGCCACGAGGAAACCGACGGAGTACAGCATCCCGTCGTACCCGTGGAGCGCGATCAGCCCGGAGATGCCGAGGAAGGAGGCGGCGGACATGTAGTCGCCGGAGATGGCGAAACCGTTCTCCATGGGGGAGAAGAGCCGGCCGCCGGTGTAGAACTCCTCCGCGCTGCCGTGCCGGCGGCGGCCCGCCCAGGTGGTGATGGCGAGGGTGACCGCGACGAACGCGCCGAACAGCAGCAGGGCCAGGGTCTGGTGGTCACCGGTCACGGCGCGCCTCCCGGGTCATCTCCTGCGTGTCCCAGCGCAGTTCCAGCGCGGCGCGGTCCCGGTGCACGCGGGCGTGCCGGGTGTAGGCCCAGGTCAGCGCGAAGGTGGTGAGGAACTGGCCGAGGCCGGCGACCATCGCCACGTTCACCGCGCCGACGACCGGGCGGGCCATCAGACCGGGTGCGGCGGTCGCGGTGACGACATAGGCGAGGTACCAGCCGAGGAAGACGAGGGCGGCCGGGCCGACGAACCGGCGGTAGCGGCCGCGCACCTCCTGGAAGGCGGGGCTGCGCTGGACCTCCAGGTAGACGTCGGCGGCCCGCTGCGCGCCCGTGTCCGACGGCCCCGGCCACCCCCCGGCACCACCGCCCACCGGTAGGGCGGAGGCGGTGCCCGCGGTGCCCGCGGCGCCGGTGGGGGCGGGGGCCGCGGCGCCGGTGGGGCGCGCCGCACCTCCTGCGCCCGCCACTCCCCCCGCGGCTGCCGCGCCTGCCGGTCCCGCCCCGGCGGCCGTGCCCCCCGCGACCGCCATGTCCCCCGGTGCCGCCGGGTCCGCCGTGCCCGTCGCGCCCGCCTCCCGGCCCGGTTCGCCCCATCCGGACGCCAGGGCGTCGTACCAGGGGTCTTCGATGCGCGTCGCGGCGGCGTCGCGTCCTTCCCAGTTGTCCACCGGTAACTCTCCTTGTCAGCGAACCGTTTCGGCCGCGTGGCCAAGCATGGGCAGAACGGGAAGTTCCCGGACTCTTCTCCCGCCCCTTTCACCCCATCAGGTGACGCGGGAGCCGATCCGGAGCGGACGGGGAACGCAGAAGCCCACCGGCCGGAAGGGGGGTTCCGGTCGGTGGGCTTCGGTGTGTCGGGCGCGGCGGAGGGCGCCGCGGCGGTGCGCTCAGGCGTCGATGCGCGAGCGGTCCAGCGTCGCGGCGGAGCTCGTGATGAACTCCTTGCGGGGGGCGACGTCGTTGCCCATGAGCAGGTCGAAGACCTGCTCGGCCGCCTCCAGGTCGCCGATGTTGATGCGGCGCAGGGTGCGGTGGCGCGGGTCCATGGTGGTCTCCGCCAGCTGGTCGGCGTCCATCTCGCCGAGGCCCTTGTAGCGCTGGATGGAGTCCTTGTACCGGACGCCCTTGCGCTGGAACTCCAGCAGCGTCTGGCGCAGTTCGCCGTCCGAGTACGTGTACACGTACTTGTCCTGGCCCTTCTTGGGCTGCACCAGCTCGATCCGGTGGAGCGGCGGCACCGCGGCGAACACGCGGCCCGCCTCCACCATGGGCCGCATGTACCGCTGGAAGAGCGTGAGCAGCAGGCAGCGGATGTGGGCGCCGTCGACGTCGGCGTCCACGAGGAGCACGATCTTGCCGTACCGGGCGGCGTCGATGTCGAAGGTCCGGCCTGAGCCCGCCCCTATGACCTGGATGATCGCCCCGCACTCGGCGTTCTTCAGCATGTCCGACACGGACGACTTCTGGACGTTGAGGATCTTGCCGCGGATGGGCAGCAGGGCCTGGAACTCGCTGTTCCGGGCGAGCTTGGCCGTGCCGAGCGCGGAGTCGCCCTCGACGATGAACAGTTCGCTGCGCTCCACGTCGTCACTGCGGCAGTCGGCGAGCTTGGCCGGCAGCGACGAGGTCTCCAGCGCGGTCTTCCGGCGCTGGGCCTCCTTGTGCTGACGGGCCGCGATGCGCGTGCGGGCGGCGGCGACGGCCTTCTCCAGGACGGCGCGGGCCTGGGCCTTCGCGTCGCGCTTGGTGGAGGTGAGGAACGCCTTGAGCTCCTTGGCGATGACGTTGGCGACGATGCGGTTCGCCGCGGACGTGCCCAGGACCTCCTTCGTCTGCCCCTCGAACTGCGGCTCGGCGAGCCGGACCGTCACGACGGCGGTCAGGCCCTCCAGGGCGTCGTCCTTGACGATGTCGTCCTCGGCGACGCGCAGCAGCTTGGCGGCGCGCAGGACCTCGTTCATGGTCTTGGTCACGGCCCGCTCGAAGCCGGTGACGTGGGTGCCGCCCTTGGGGGTGGCGATGATGTTGACGAACGACCGGACCGTGCTGTCGTACCCCGTGCCCCAGCGCAGGGCGACGTCGACGCCGAGCTCGCGGGTGACCTCGGTGGGCGTCATGTGGCCGCGCTCGTCGAGGACCGGGACGGTCTCCTTGAAGGTGCCCTGGCCGGTGAGGCGCAGCACGTCGGAGACGGGCTTGTCGGGTGCGAGGTACTCGCAGAACTCGCTGATGCCCCCGTCGAAGTGGAAGATCTCCTGGCTCTTGCCCAGGCCCTCCAGATCGCGGTCGTCGCGGACGACGATGGTCAGCCCGGGCACGAGGAAGGCGGTCTGGCGGGCTCGCTGGTGCAGGGTCTCCAGGGAGAGCTTGGCGTCCTTGAGGAAGATCTGCCGGTCCGCCCAGTAGCGCACACGGGTGCCGGTGCGGGTCTTCGGGACGCGCTTGGTCTTGCGCAGGCCGTTCCCCGGGTCGAACGGGGCGTCGGGGCCCGACTCGGTGAAGATCCCGGGCACGCCGCGGCGGAAGCTGATGGCGTGGGTGGAGCCGTTCCGGTCGACCTCGACGTCGAGGCGGGCGGAGAGCGCGTTCACCACGGAGGCGCCCACGCCGTGCAGACCGCCGGACGCGGCGTACGAGCCTCCGCCGAACTTGCCGCCGGCGTGCAGTTTGGTCATGACGACCTCGACGCCGGACAGACCCGTCTTGGGCTCGACGTCCACGGGGATGCCGCGGCCGTTGTCCCGGACCTCCACCGAGCCGTCGTCGTGGAGGATCACCTCGATGTTGTCGCAGTACCCTCCGAGGGCCTCGTCCACGGAGTTGTCGATGATCTCCCAGATGCAGTGCATCAGGCCACGGCTGTCGGTGGACCCGATGTACATGCCGGGACGCTTGCGGACCGCTTCGAGCCCCTCGAGGACGAGCAGGTGCCGCGCGGTGTAGTTGGAACCGTCACGGTCTGCGGTCAGCAGAGCACTGGACGGAACGGACGTCTCGGCGGTCACGCGGTTCGCTCCTCGCTGAATTTGGGTTCTTGCCCACGTGGGTAGGGCGGTCGGCCTCTGTGCCGGTCCGAGCGTACAGAGCCCAGGTAGAGCGGTTGTCACGCCACCCACGTGAACGGTCATGCTAGTCCAGACTCGTATGGGTGTTCGATCCCTCGTCCGGGTGACGTGGACATCACGTTCCCTTCCAGGCATGAACCATTTAGGCTCCGGGCACGTCCTCCTGAACAACCGGCAACCCAGCCGGGGGGACACACCAGACAAGCAACGCGAAACCCGTAACGCACAGCGACACCGCAATACGGCTCATTCGCCGCCAACCGGCAGCAGACAGCCACCTTGAAAAAGTTTCGAGGAAAAGCCGCGAGCGGGAACGTTTTCGGCCTGGTTGGATGTTGACCCTGGTACGACAGCTCGTCGAGCTAGAGAAGAGGCGACGTGACTACTGTTCTGACCCCCGCGAGCCAGCTGACGGCCGCCGACCGTTGCGACCGCTGCGGCGCCCAGGCATATCTGCGCGTCGTGCTGTCCAGCGGTGGCGAACTGCTCTTCTGCGCCCACCACGGCCGCAAGTTCGAGCCGGAACTGAAGAAGATCGCCGCGGAGATACAGGATGAGACGGACCGGCTCACCACCGTGCCGGCCGGAGCACCCGACGAGGACCGCTGACACGCGCATCCACGACGAGCCAGACCGGTCCAGGACCGGCCATCGGGCGGCCGCCCCCGTCTCCGCGGGGTAGGCCGCCCGCGGCTTTTCCGGCCCGCGCCGGAGGGTCCGGGACCGCCGGTGACGCGGGGCGGCACCCTGAGTGACGGCGGGGTGCCGCCCCGCTCCGCACCCATACGGCGCGCAGCGGGGTTTCCCGCTGCGCTCCCCCGACGGCACCACACCGGACCGGGCCCTTCCCCGCCCTCCAGCGGCCCTTGGCCGGACGGGTACGGGCCCGGCGGACGACTCCGCCGGGCCGGGCGGGGCCAGTCCCGTACGACGCCGTACACGAACCGCCGCCCGGACAGGCCGGACGCAGCCCCGCTCGGGCAGCGGGTCGGCCGACTCGGGACAGATGTCCGCCCGTTCGGGACGGGCGCCGCCACTCGGCGCGGCTGTTCCCCAGGCGGCGGACGACTGCGCCCGGCTCGGGCGCCCGGGACCGCTCCGGCGGGTGTCCGCACGCTCGGGACCGAGGCCGGCCGGTCAGGGGCCGCGGGCCGAACCGGCATGTCCGGCCGTCCCGTTCGTGCGCCGCCCGAGACTCACGCACCGGCGCGACCCGACCCCACCGCGTGACGGCGGACGTCGATCCCCTTGCGACGGCGGCCGGTCGCGGCGCGACGGCGTACGGCGGTCCCGGCGCGACGGCGCACGCCCGTCACGACGGCGGCAGGAGCGTCGACGCCCGCGTGTAGACGCCCGGGCTGTCCGCGCGGCCGCAGCCGCTGCCCCAGGACACCAGGCCGATCAGGCGCCCGTGTGCCACCAGCGGGCCCCCGCTGTCGCCCTGACAGGCGTCACGGCCCCCCTGGTCCGTGCCGGCGCACAGCATCGTGTCCGCCCGGTATCGCGCGGGCCCCTTCCCCGCCGGGTAGGCGCGGGCGCAGGACTCGTCGGGAAGGACGGACACCTCCGCGGCGTGGAGCCGGGAGGCGTACGTGCCCTGGCCGGTGGTGTCGCCCCAGCCGTACACGGTCGCCGCCGTACCGGGGGTGTAGGCGGCGTCCCCGGCGCGGGCGACGGGGATCGTGTAGCCGTCCGGCAGGCGCTGGGCGAGGGTCAGGACGGCGACGTCGCCGGAGTTCGAGTCGGGGTCGTAGGCCGGGTTGATCCAGATCGCGCTCACCGGGACCTCGTACCCGCCAGGCCCCAGCAGCGAGGAGCGGCCGGCGATGACCTTGAGGTCCTCCAGCCGGTCCGGCGCCACCCCGAGCACGTCCTCCCGGAGGCAGTGCGCCGCCGTGGCGACCTTCGCCGGGGCGATCACCACGCCACCGCAGAACTGGCCGGCCCGGGTACGCCCGAACCGGTCACGGCTGGACAGGGCGACCACCCACGGCGCGTCCGCGACCTGGGCCGTGTGCCCCCCGACGACGCCACCGTCCGCGGCGGCCGGGGCGGGCGCCACGAGCGTGGCCACGGCCGCCGCCGCGGCCACGACCCCGACCGCTGCCCGCCTGCTGCTGATGGGATGACGCGTTCCGCGCATTCGGCCTCCTGACTCAGGGTTGCATGTCACCCACTCAGCGTCAGCCACCGAGCGGACGACCGCACCCCGCAACGCCGGAGGGCCCGGTTCCTTTTCCGGAACCGGGCCCTCCGTGCGTCGCGCGGGACGTGCCCGCGGACCACTCAGTCGAGGTAGTCGCGGAGCACCTGGGAGCGGGACGGGTGGCGCAGCTTCGACATGGTCTTGGACTCGATCTGGCGGATCCGCTCACGGGTCACGCCGTAGACCTTGCCGATCTCGTCGAGCGTCTTCGGCTGGCCGTCCGTGAGGCCGAAGCGCATGGAGACGACACCCGCCTCACGCTCGGAGAGCGTGTCGAGCACGGAGTGCAGCTGCTCCTGCAGCAGGGTGAAGCTCACCGCGTCGGCCGGCACGACCGCCTCGGAGTCCTCGATCAGGTCACCGAACTCGCTGTCGCCGTCCTCGCCGAGCGGGGTGTGCAGCGAGATGGGCTCACGGCCGTACTTCTGGACCTCGATGACCTTCTCGGGGGTCATGTCGAGCTCCTTGGCCAGCTCCTCCGGTGTGGGCTCGCGGCCCAGGTCCTGGAGCATCTGGCGCTGGACGCGCGCGAGCTTGTTGATGACCTCGACCATGTGCACCGGGATGCGGATGGTGCGGGCCTGGTCGGCCATGGCGCGGGTGATCGCCTGGCGGATCCACCACGTGGCGTACGTGGAGAACTTGTAGCCCTTGGTGTAGTCGAACTTCTCGACGGCGCGGATCAGACCGAGGTTGCCCTCCTGGATCAGGTCCAGGAAGAGCATGCCGCGGCCGGTGTAGCGCTTGGCCAGGGAGACGACCAGGCGGAGGTTCGCCTCCAGCAGGTGGTTCTTGGCGCGCCGGCCGTCCTCGGCGATGATCTCCAGCTCGCGCTTGAGCTTCGGCGCCAGCTTGTCGGCGTTCGCCAGCTTGTCCTCGGCGAAGAGACCGGCCTCGATGCGCTTGGCGAGCTCGACCTCCTGCTCGGCGTTGAGCAGCGGGACCTTGCCGATCTGCTTGAGGTAGTCCTTGACCGGGTCGGCGGTGGCGCCGGCGACGGCGACCTGCTGCGCGGGGGCGTCGTCCTCGTCCTCGTCGGAGAGGACGAAGCCCTTGGCCTCGCCTTCGGGCTCCTCTTCCTCGCCCTTGGCCGGCTGGACGTCCTCGAGCAGCTCCTCGCCCTCGATGATCTCGTCGGCGTCCTTCTTTGCCGCGGTCTTCTTCGCCGTCGTCTTCTTGGCCGTCGTCTTCTTCACGGCCGTCGCCTTCTTGGCGGCGGTCTTCTTGGCGGCGGTCTTCTTCGCAGGGGTACCGGCCTCGTCGACCGGGGCGTCCTCGCTCGGGGCCGCCGGCGCCGCCGCGGACGCGGTCGTCCTGGCCGCGGTCGTCCTGGCGGTGACGGTCTTGGTGGCGGTGCGCTTCGCCGGGCTCTTCGCTGCGACGCTCTTGCGGGCGCGCTTCGGCGACTCCGCTGCACTGACCATCAGCGTCACACCCTCTTCCTCGAGGATCTGATTGAGGCTGCGCAGAACATTCTTCCACTGGGTTGGCGGAATCTGGTCAGCCTCGAAGGCCCGACGCACGTCATCGCCCGCGATCTGCCCATCAGCCTTTCCCCGCTCGATGAGCGCCATCACAGACTCGGACTCGGCGATCTCCGGCGGGAGCGTACGGGATGTGCTGGCCGACACGAACAACCTCTCGGAACGATGGAAACGGCTTCCGGCCCCGCCCATGATCGGGCCGGAGCCGACGACCGCCGGCGGGGAATGAGCCGACGACGCGGGCTGGGCCTCGGAGGTGGACAGCGCCGTGATCGGCGCCTGTATTCCCTCCTCGGCTGTCACCTCTTAGGTCATCGCCGTGCTTCGAGGAGCGTTACGCCCAATCCGCGTGGCCCGAGTCACACCGCATAACGGCGTACACAGGGCGTACGAGGACATCACCCCGCAATCCCGTCACCGGTCCGTGCCGCCGGACCCGAGTGGTCCGATCCTGTCGAGTACCCCGAGGGGTCGGCGGCACGCCTCCGAACGACGCTTCCGTGTGCCGTGTGACACCGTGCGCGCTCCCCGCGCCCACGGTCGGCGCTCAGTGCTCGCGGGGAGCGGGGACGACCCGCTCCACGTCGGGCTGGACGATGAGGAGCTGCCGCATGGCCGCCTCGGCGGCCGGGCCGTCACCGGCGGCGAGGGCCTCGGCGATGCGGGCGTGGTGGGAGATGCAGGACTCGCCGGGGCGGTCGCAGCTGATCGCCGGGGCGCCGGACACCTGGAGCGCGGCGGAGACGATGCCGGAGAGGTGCTCCAGCATGCGATTGCCCGCGAGCTGGATGAGGAGGGAGTGGAACTCGGCGTCGGCGCGCGAGAACGTGATCGCGTCGCCCTGCGCGAAGGCGTGGCCCATGATCTCCACCATGTCCGCGAGCCGCTGCTGGAGGTCTTCGCGGCTGTGGCCCGCGGCGAGCCTGGCGGCCAGGGGCTCGATGGTCCAGCGCAGCTCGGCCAGCTCCCGTCGCTGGTCGTCGCGCTGCGGCCCGAAGGCCCGCCACTCGATGATGTCGGGGTCGAGGAGGTTCCAGTCGCTGACCGGGCGGACGCGGGTGCCGACGTTCGGCCGGGCGCTGACGAGACCCTTCGCCTCCAAGACGCGGAGGGACTCGCGGACGACGGTGCGGGAGACCTCGAACCGCTGGCCGATCTCCTCCGGGACGAGGGGGCGGTCGGCGCCGAGGTCGCCGGAGACGATCATCTGACCGAGCTGTTGGACGAGTTGCCCGTGGAGTCCGCGACCGCGGTTGCCCGCCGACCGGCGGCCCATGCGGCCCAACTCCGAATCGGCGGCTTCCCAGGACGGTGCGCCGACGCGGTCGGCGGCCGGCGCCTCCGCGTAGGGGTAGCGGTCGAGACCGCCCGGGGCGGCGAGGGAAGCCTCGGCGTGGCGGGCGGCGGTCATCATGGTGTGCGCAAGGGTACTCACGCATCCTTTGTCGGCGCCGCTCCCGAACCCCTTGAGGTCTTTGGTGAAAAGCACACGAAAGGGTGATCGGCGCCCGCGCTGCACTTGACGCCTTATCGGAAGGAAGCGGGCAAATTCCAAGGGCGACCGAGCGATTGGCGCGCAACGATCACTTCCCGATCGGCAACTGATCACCACCGTGCGGTGCGGCGCACCCCGGTGAACAGGAACGCGCACAGGAGCACCGTGAGGGACAAGGCCAGGGCGGCGCCGACCGGTTGGGCCATGACCCGCAGAGCACCGTCCACCCAGCGGTCGCCTTCCGCGGGCCAGCGGGGCCAGGCCAGTTCCCGCAGCCGGGCGGGGAGTCCGGCGACGCTGCGGACCGCGGGCCCGAGGAGGGCCTCCTCGACGGCCGGCGCGATCACCACGGGTACGGCGAGGACGGCCGCGAGCCCCGCCGCGGCGGCCCGGAACACCCCGGCCGCCAGCAGCCCCGCCCAAGCGCATCCGACGACGAGCGCGAGCCAACTCGCGCAGAGGGTAGGCCAGTTCCCCGGCACCGGGATCAATCGGCCGCCGTAGACGAGCCGCAGCGCCTCCAGATCGACGACGGCGACCACCACCGCCAGCAGCACAGCGGTGGCGGCCGTGACGGCGAGTTTGGCGAGCAGGAGGCCGATGCGGCGCGGGGTGGCGCCCAGGGAGGCGGGGAGCGCCGGGTAGCGGTACTCGTCGCCGAAGGAGAAGGCGCCGACGAGCCCGGCACCCAGGGCCGCGGGCGGCAGGGGCAGCAGGTCCGGCCAGGCGGCGACGGCGGCGGGCACGGGGGTGCGGCCGAGCCGCCCCATCAGCACGGCGAGGACGACGGAGGCGAGGACGGCGGCGCCGAGGGTGATCGGCGTGGAGGGCACCCCGGTGAGGCGGCGCAGCTCGTAGCGGAGCGGCCGCAGCGGTGCGCGCCGTGCCGCCCACGAGCGCTCGCGCCCGCGTCGGCGGCGGCGCTTCCCTGCGCGGGGGGCGGGGTGGCGTGGGGTGGCGCGGGCGGCGGGCGGGGTGGTGGTGCGGGTCGGGGCGGGGGCGGCGGCCGGTCCGCGGTCGGGTGCGCTGGTGCGGGTCGGGGCGGGGATGCCTCGTCCGGTGGTGGCGCGGTCGGGTGCCCCCTCCCCCGGGACGGCCGCCGCGAGCGGGTGGGCGGGGGCGGTGACGTGCGCGGGGGCGGTGACGTGCGCGAGCGCGGTGGTGTTCGGGGGCGCGGGGGCACGCGGGGGCGTGGAGGCGTTCGGGGGCGTGAGGGTGCTCGCGGGTGTGGGCGCGGGGCCGGTCTCGTCGGCAAGGCGGTGCAGGAGGATGCCGTGGCGGAAGGCGGTCTCACCGACCTGGGCGCAGTCGCTGCCGTACACGTACAGCCCGTTGCCGTGCTCGGAGACGACCTCGACGGAACGGTGGGCGGCGCGGGCCTCGCGTCTGAGCTGGGCGGCGAGGCGGGCGGCGTGCGGGGTGCGGACGGCGACGCGGGGACGCAGCCGCGTGCGGGCGAAGGTGGCGGCGTCCTGGTCGCCGACGAGCCGGCCGGCGGCCATCGCCACCACGTGGTCGGCGGTACGGGCGGCAGCCCGGCTGTCGGAGGTGGTGTAGAGGACGGTGCCGCCGTGGTGGGCGTGGGCCCGCAGCAGGCCGTGCAGCCAGTTCGCCTCACGCGTCGAGAGGCCGGCGGTCGGCTCGTCCAGGACGAGCGTGTGGGGGTCGCCCAACAGGGCCGCCGCCATGCCCAGTCGGCGGTCCATGCCGCGGGACAGGGCGCCGAGGCGCTGGTCGTCGAGACCGTCGAGGCCGACGGCGTCGATCAGCTCGTCGGCGCGGGAGACCGGGACGCCTGCCACCGCGCACAACATCCTGAGCTGGCCGCGGACGCTGCGCGCCGGGTGCCCCGGCACGTCGCCGAGGAGGACACCGACCTCCCGCGGCGGGTTGGCGATGCGGTGGAGGGGGCGGCCGCGGAAGTAGGCGACGCCCTGGCCGCGTTCGAGTCCGAGCATCAGGCGCAGCGCCGTGGTCTTGCCCGCTCCGGGCGGGCCGAAGAGGGCGGTGACCTCTCCGGGCCGCGCCTCGAAGGTGAGGTCGTCCACGGCGGGCGGGCGGTTCCTGCGGTGCGTGCTGGTGAGTCCGATTGCCTGGAGCATCGTTTCTCTCGCGGTAGGTGAGACCGCTCGGCGGCAGGGTGGGTACCGCAGCACAATAACTCGGCATTTCGGACTTTCCGCGCACATCGGGCGGTTGCGGGGTGCCCAACCGTCCGACGCCGCCACGCAGGCGCGTCAGACCTCGGGACGCAGCATCGGCGGGTTGAGCAGGGTCGCGCCACCTGCGCGGAACAGCTGCGCGGGACGCCCGCCCTGGCGCGTGGTCGTGCCTCCCGCCGGAACGAGGAAGCCCGGCGTTCCCGTCACCTTGCGGTGGAAGTTCCGCGGATCCAGGGCCACCCCCCACACCGCCTCGTACACGCGCCTCAACTCGCCGACGGTGAACTCGGGCGGGCAGAAGGCCGTCGCGAGCGAGGAGTACTCGATCTTCGACCGGGCGCGCTCCACACCGTCCGCCAGGATGCGACCGTGGTCGAAGGCGAGCGGGACGGACGGCTCCTCGCCGCGGTCGAAGCCCGTCTCGGGGCTGAGCAGTTCCTCCACGGGCGCCCAGCGGACGCTGTTGGCGTCACCGCCCGGCCGGGGTGCGGGCAGATCGGGCGCGAGGGCGAGGTGGGCGACGCTGACCACGCGCATGCGGGGGTCGCGCTCGGGATCCCCGTACGTCGCCAACTGCTCCAGGTGCGCACCGGCGCCCGGAGCGGGTGTCGGGTCGCCCGGGTCGTGCACGCACAGCCCGGTCTCCTCGGCGAGCTCGCGCGCCGCGGCCGCGCCCAGATCCTCGTCGGGCCGTACGAACCCCCCGGGCAGCGCCCAGCGGCCCTGGAACGGCGGCTCCCCACGCCGGACGACCAGAGCGCACAGCGCGTGCCGGCGCACGGTGAGGACGACCAGGTCGACGGTCACGGCGAAGGGCGGGAAGGCCGAGGGGTCGTAGGGGGGCATGCCGCGATCATAGTCGTCTTCCTGACGATAAACACGTCGTCGGGACGTCTGGCGGGGGCCTCCCCCACCCCCGCCCCCTCCCTCCCCCGCCCCCGCCCCCCTCGCGTTGCCCCGTGGCTGACCGCGCGTGGTCACACGCCCAACTGGAGTCCCGCGGCGGCCTCCTCGACCATCCCGAGCCCCATCCTGCTCACGCGCACCGCGAACGACTCCCCCGCCACACTGAGCCCGGAGAGCCTCAGGGCGCCCAGGGGGGCACCGCCCAGAGGGTGCAGCGCGACCGTGCCGGCCGGGACGTCGGGGCGGATGCCCGCGACAGCGGCGAGGACGTGTACGGCCGCGGCCGCGGCGACGGCGGCGGGACGGCAGGCGGAGGGGTGCGGCACGGGCGCGCCCCCCTCGGTGCGCTGGTCCCCGCCGTACATCTCCGGCAGCCGGTACGCGAACGCCTCCGCCGCATCGAGCAGCCCGCGGACCAGCCCGGTCGCTTCCTTCTCGTATCCGGCGGAGGCGAGGCCCACGACGGCGACGGCGGTCTCGTGGACGCGGACGGCGCCCGCGCGGTGGCCGAACGGATTGTGCCCGGGCTCCTTGGTGCCGAGGCCGCGCAGGCCCCAGCCGGTGTCGAGCGCGGGGCTGCCGAGCAACCGGGCGACCTGTTCGGTCTGCAACGTGTCGAGTAGTCCCCCTGCGTGGCCTCCCCCGCCGACCAGTCCGGTGTCGAGCAGGTGGGCCGCGGCACACCCCAGATGGGGTAGGGGGCGGCCGTCCGTGGTGAGCGCGGCGGCGGGGCGGCCGCCGGTCGGGTCGTCCAGCCAGAAACTCTCGCGGAAGCGGCGCCGGATGGCGTGGGCGCGGTCGCGCCATGCGTCGGCGCCGTCCCGACCGCACGCCTCCAGCAGGTCGGCACCGAGCAGGGCGGCCCGGTGGGCGTGGGCCTGTGTCTCCGCGCGCCGCACACCGGCGGCTGGTCCCGGCTCGGCCACCAGCCCGTCGTCGTCGACGGCGGCGCAGAGCCACGCCAGGCAGCGTTCCGCCGCCGGCAGCAGCTCGGCCAGGTCCTGCTCCGGGAGCCCCCACAGGCGGGCCTCGGCGAGGACGGCGGGGAAGGCGAGCGTGGCCTCCACTCCGGTGCAGGCCGGCGGAAGGTGGGGACCGGCGTCGCGGAGCGGCCCGGGGACGCGTCCGGCGGACGCGCCGGTGGCACCGTCCAGGGAACGGGCGACGCCGCGCAGGGTGTCGACCGCGAGTCGGGTGCCGAGCGGGAGGAGCATACGGGCGGCCCAGAGGGTCTCGGCCGGGGCGGGGCCGGTGCGCCAGGGGACTCCGGCCGCCAGGTGGAGGTCGGCGGGGTGGGCGGGGTCGCGGACGAGGAGGGAGCGGAGGTCGTCGAGGGCGGTGGCGAGGAGCCTCGCGGCACGGGGGTCGTCCCCTTCCGCCCGGGCGTCGGAGAGGATCCGGCCGCTCGACCGGGCGGCCGGTCTGAGGGGCCGCCCGGCGTGGACGTGCAAGGTGATGGTGCGGGCGGCTCCCGCGTCGACGTCGAGCTCCCAGCGGAGCAGTCCGGTGGACGCGAGCGCGTCCTTCGGCGGGGGCTCGGCGGTGACGACGGACTGGCCGCCACTCGGTGCCGACCAGCGCAGTCCCGAGCCGTACACGGAGGGGCGGAGCTCGGGGCCGGGGCGTCCCGACGCGATGGCGGCGAGTGCGGAGAGGTCCGTGCCGAGGGTGAGCTCGACCGGGACGCGCAGGGGCCGGCCGGTCGCGTTGCGCAGGGTGATCCGTTCGGAGCCGTCGGCGTCCCTGGAGCGTTCCACGGCGACGCCCGGGTCCGGGCCGGGGTCGGCGGGGGTACGAACGAGGGCGACGAACCGGGCGCGGGACGCTGAGACCAGCCTGCCCTGGACGGGGACGGGTTCGCGGCCGAAGACGCGCAGGTGGCACCGGGAGAGAAGTCGTCGTCCGGACTGGTAGAACCCTTCGAGGCCGTGGCCGGTGAGCTGTCCGTGTTCGGGGGAGACGGCCAGTCCGGGCAGGGCGACGCCGACGAGGGCGTGGTGGACGGACGGGGGTCCGCCGGGTGGCGCGGCGGGGGGTCGGCCGTGGGCGGCGGGCGGTGGGTGGGCCCGCCCGCCGGGGCGGGCCTGGGTGCGCCGGGACGGGGTCGGGGCCGGGGAGGGGACGGTGAGGTCCATGGGTCGTCTGCTGAGCCTTCTGTGCGCTCCGGACAGCCGCTGGAGGTACGGCGGCACGGGTCGGGGGACTCCGCCACAGACGTGAACGGCCGTACGGGGGCGCGGGTCACGGCCGTCATCCGGCGCTCCCTCCATCGCTCGCGTCCCGGCCGCCGGTCCCCCGCAGGTCGTCGTGCCGTTCTGCGGTCCGACCGTCCTGCGCTCCCCGCAGCCCGCCGCCGCGGACGGTGCGCGTGCGCGCGGGACGGGCGTCGGGGCCGGGGCGCGCCGGGCCGGGCGGTGGGGTGTTCGTCGTGGTGGGTCGGGGCGCGGGGGTCCGGGCGCGCAGTTTGCGCCGTACCGCTCGCGCCCCCGACCCGCGCACGGCCGTCCGGCGCCTGCCGGACCGGCGGTCCTCCGCGCCTTCCCTGGCGTCTCGCTCGCCCCGCAGGCAGTGGCGGAGCGTCTCGGGGTCCAGTTGCTCGTTGCACGCCTGGTGCAGCAGCCGGGCGAAGACGTACTCGGGGTCGGCCTCCAGGGCGAGCGCCAGGGCGACGCGGGCGGTCGGCTCGTCTCCGGCCGACCAGGCGACCCAGCCGGCGAGGGTGAGGGGCGCGGCGGCGTGCTCGCCGTAGGCGCCGACGCAGCGGCGGGCCAGGGCGCGCCACAGCCGTAGGGCGCGGTCCGCTGCGGCGCCTTCCATCCACTCGGCGGCACGGTCCCGGGTCCGGCGGTCCTGGAGTCCGACGATCAGCTCGGCGGCTTCCCGGTCGTCGATCAGTGCGTCGTCCCGCATGTCGCCGGCGGAGTCGTCGCTGAGTGGCGGGTGCTCGGAGAGCCGGTCGATCAGGCGCTGGGCGAGTCGGATGGTCTCCTCCCTGACACGCGTGGCCTCCTTGGCGCTGAGGATGCGGTGGACGAGCGAGGCACTGGCCGTGTCGAGGGCGTGCTCCTGGGCGGCCGTGGTGGGGCCGGTCGGCTGGGGCCTGAGGCGGGCTTCCATGTCGCGCAGCGAACCGCGTACGTGGATGCCCGCGTAGGCGGCGGCCGCCGCCATGACGGACGTCCCGGGCGGGGCCAGGGCCGTGCCGCCGGGCGGGCAGCAGTCGCTGTCGGGGCAGCAGTAGGACCAGAACCGACCGCCGGAGATGCACAGGGCTTCGTACACCGGCACGTCCAGGGCCCCGCACGCCGTGCGCAGCTTCTGCGCGAAGGGCCGCAGCCGCTGCATCACCCTCCTGCCGTCCTCCTCGCCGGCGGCGGGGTCCTGGCAGAGGAAGACGACGACGCCGTCCGGGCGGGAGCCGCGCCGCTCGCACCCTTCGACGAGGCACTCGGCGAGCTGTTCGGCGACGGGTGCCCACTCGCGGGGCGAGGCGGGGATGCCGAGCCTGAGACGTCCGCCGAAGCGGCCGCGCTCGCCGTGCAGGGCGAGCAGGACGACCGAATCGGTCGGATGGAATCCCAGCATGTACGGGAGGGCGTCGGCCAGTTGGGCGGGGCCGCGCAGGGTGATCTGCGGTTCGTCCGTGAAGCCCGGGGAGGTGACGGGCAGCGGGCCGGCGGCGGACGGGTGGGTGTCGCGGGGGCCGGTGTGATCGTGGTGTGCGTTCATGGCTTGACGGTCCCGCCGGCCCGTCGATCCGTCGACCCCTGTGGATAACTTTGTCCACAGGCTTCCCGGTGCGTTCGCCGGTTGTCGGTGCGGTGCTGTTCCATGTGAGGCATGGAGCAGACGAACGACGAAGACCTGCGTTCCGCGGCCGACGCTGTGCTGGCCCGCCTGGTCGGTGACGCCACCGGCGCGGCGAGGCTGCGCGAGGACCAGTGGCGGGCCATCGAGGCGCTGGTCGCGCACGGCAGACGGGCGCTGGTCGTGCAGCGCACCGGCTGGGGCAAGTCCGCCGTCTACTTCGTGGCCACGGCGCTGCTGCGGGCGCGGGGTGCGGGGCCCACGGTGATCGTCTCGCCGCTGCTGGCGCTCATGCGGAACCAGGTGGACGCCGCGGCTCGGGCGGGCATCCACGCCCGGACGATCAATTCGTCGAACATGGAGGAGTGGCAGACGGTCCAGGAGGAGATCGCCGCAGGTCGGGTCGATGTGCTGCTGGTGTCGCCGGAGCGTCTGAACAACCCCGACTTCCGTGACGAGGTGCTGCCCGCGCTGGCGGCGGCGACGGGGCTGCTGGTGGTCGACGAGGCCCACTGCATTTCCGACTGGGGGCACGATTTCCGCCCGGACTACCGGCGGCTGCGCACGATGCTGGCGGAGCTGCCGTCCGGTGTCCCGGTGCTGGCGACGACGGCGACGGCGAACGCTCGGGTGACGGCGGACGTGGCCGAGCAGCTCGGCACGGCGGCGGGATCGGACGCGCTGGTGCTGCGTGGTGCGCTGGACCGCGAGAGCCTGCGGCTGGGTGTCGTGCGTCTCCCGGACGCGGCGCACCGGCTGGCCTGGCTCGCCGAGCACCTGGGGGAGCTGCCGGGTTCGGGGATCGTCTACACGCTCACGGTCGCGGCGGCCGAGGAGGTGGCGGCGCACCTCCGTCAGTGCGGTTACGAGGTGGCGTCCTACACGGGGCGCACGGAGAACGCCGACCGGCGGCAGGCCGAGGAGGACCTGCTGGCGAACCGGGTGAAGGCGCTAGTCGCCACGTCCGCGCTGGGCATGGGATTCGACAAGCCGGACCTCGGGTTCGTGGTGCACATGGGCTCCCCGTCGTCGCCGATCGCCTATTACCAGCAGGTGGGTCGCGCCGGGCGCGGTGTGGCGAGTGCGGAGGTGTTGCTCCTGCCCGGCCCGGAGGACGAGGCGATCTGGCAGTACTTCGCCTCGGTGGCCTTCCCGCCCGAGGAGCAGGTGCGGCGCACGCTCGACGTGCTGGCGCGCTCGGAGGGCCCGGTGTCCCTGCCCGCGCTGGAGCCTTTGGTGGAGCTGCGGCGCACCCGGCTGGAGACGATGTTGAAGGTCCTCGACGTGGACGGCGCGGTGCGCCGGGTGAAGGGCGGGTGGACGAGCACGGGGCGCCCGTGGACGTACGACACGGAGCGGTACGCGTGGGTGGCGCGGCAGCGGGCCGCGGAGCAGCAGGCCATGCGGGACTACGTGACGACGGCGGAGTGCCGCATGGAGTTCCTGCGGCGGCAGCTGGACGACGAGGAGGCGGCACCGTGCGGCCGCTGCGACAACTGCGCCGGGCCGCGCTTCGACGCCAAGGTGTCCGCCACGACCTTGGACGCGGCGCGGGGCGAGCTGAGCAGGCCGGGGGTGGAGGTCGAGCCGCGCAGGATGTGGCCGACCGGTCTGCCGGCGGTCGGTGTCGACCTCAAGGGCCGCATCCCGGCCGGGGAGCAGTCGGCCGCGGGACGGGCGTTGGGGCGCCTGTCGGATATCGGTTGGGGCAACCGGCTGCGGCCGATGCTGACGGATCGGGCGCCGGACGGGGCGGTGCCGGACGACGTGGTGGACGCCGTGGTGCGCGTGCTGGCCGACTGGGCGAAGGGTCCCGGGGGCTGGGCGTCCGGTGCGTCGGACGCGCCGCCCCGCCCGGCGGGTGTGGTGACGGTCGCCTCGCGGAGTCGTCCGCAGCTCGTGGGTTCGCTGGGCGCGCGGATCGCGGAGGTGGGGCGGATGCCGCTGCTCGGTTCCGTCGAGTACGCGCCGGAGGCGGTGGACACGCGCATCTCGCGGACCAACAGCGCGCAGCGGGTGTGCGGTCTGCACCGGGCCCTGACCGTCCCGGTCGGTCTGGCCGAGCGGCTGTCGTCGGCGGGCGGTCCGGTGCTGCTGGTCGACGATTTCTCGGACAGCGGATGGACGCTCGCGGTGGCGGCGCGGCTGCTTCGCCGCGCGGGAGCACCGGGGGTGTTTCCGCTGGTCCTCGCGGTGGCGGGTTGATCGGGTCGTCACGGGGAATTCTTGTGGTCGGGAATTGGGTGGCATAACAGCCCATTCCCGTCAGCGGTCCCAATTGCTCGTTGCCGCCTGCCCATGCCGCCCGCAAGAATTGGATCCCGCCCCAGCACGGCTCGTTCGCGGTCCGGAAGGGCCTTGCCGCGGCGCGCCCTCACCCGACCCTGCCCGCTCCTGTGGGCGCGTATGCGAAGGGAGGATCGTGACCTTCGGATTCGCTCCGTCCGCAGCCTCCTCGTTCACCACACCGGCCGCCTCCGCCAGCCGTCTCGCCCGCATGCTGGAACCCGCCGAGTGGGCGGAGGCCGGCATCCCCCTGTTGCGCAGTCCCCGTGACGTGGTCACGGGTCTGCACGCTCGTCACGCGCCGGGGCCGGCGACCGCCGTGGTCGCCGTGCTGGATCACGAGGAACGGCTGATCGCCAGTGCGTCGTTCACACCGAGACCGGTGCCGGCGGACGGCTGGGACTTCCGCAACGCGCTCCTGGCGCACCTGCGCCGGGTCATCCCGCACGACCTGCGACGCCGCAGCCCGGTACGTACGGCCGTCCTGCTCAACTGCCGCGAGGGCAGCGGGAAGTGGACGGAGGAGGACGGGGCGTGGATGTGGGGCCTCCGGGACGCGTGCACGCTGCACGGGCTCCGTTGCGGCGCCTACATCACGCTGACCCGCGACGGGTGGCAGGTGGCGGGTGACGACCGAGGTGGCCGGCATCCCCACTCGGCGTCACCGCCGTCGGACATATCCGGTGCCGACGGGCAGGACGCGCCGGCGCCACCACGCATGGTGAGCGGCTCGGGCGAGCCGCTGCGCCGTACGGCCGCCCGCTGACGACGAAGAGCGCGGCTCGGGGGAGCCGCCGCGCCGTTCGGCCCGCCCGCTGACGGCCCCGGCGGACCGGTGCCGGCCGGTGCGGGCCGCGCCGACTCGGGCGGCCCGTGGTGGCCGGTGGGCCGGACGGCGGTGCTGCCGTCCGGCCACCTGGCTGGCGTTCCGTCAGAGGGCGGTGCCCAGCACGCCGTTGATGCGGGCGGGGTCACCGCACACGATGAGCAGCGTGTCGGCGCGGTTCAAGGCGGCGGGCAGCGCCCGGGCGGTGACGGCGTCGTCGCCGCCGTTGACCGCGACGACGACCACGGGCCGGGCGGCGGCACGGTCCGCGGCGGACGCGGCGGCGAAGAACACGTCGTCGCGTGCGTCGTGCTGGGCCCAGTAGGCGGCCTCGCCGAAGGACAGCTCGTGGGCCGCCCAGGGGTGCTGCTCGCCGGTGGTCAGGACCAGGATGTCGCCGGGGGCGCGGCCGCTCTCCAGCAGGAGGTCGACCGCCTCTTCGGCGGCGTCGATCGCGCCGTCCAGCGGGGCCGGGATCAGCTGGATCCGCGGCGTGGTGCGGGCGTCAGCGGAACGATTCTCCTGCCGGGCCGCGGGCTGTCCGCCCGGGGTGTGCTGGCGGGGGGCCGGCGGTGCGGGCCTGGCGGGGCCGGGACCCGGGCGGCCGGGGCGGGGCGAGGCCGCGGTACGCGGGCCGGGTACGGGTCGGGGGGTCGGCGCGGGGCGGCCTGCGGCCGGCGTGACGCGGGGACCCTGGGCACTCTCGTGAATCTGAGGCTCCTCGGGTATGAGAGGCATAAGGGATGTGTATCAAACGCCGGTGCGATGGGCATCGGCGGGTGGCTCGTATGTGCGGTCCGCGACGGGCGGCCGCGCCCCGTTCGGGCGGTCAGAAGTCGAAGCCGAGCTGGCCCCCGCTTTCGAGTTCGGCCGCCTCCGGGGAGACGCGGTACTTCCTCAGGTGCCGCCACCGGGGCAGCGCGTCGAGGAAGGCCCAGGTCATGCGGTGGTGGGGGGTGGGGCCCCACTCGGCGAGAGCGGCCTTGTGCACCGGGGACGGGTAGCCGGCGTTGGCGGAGAAGCCGAACGGCGCGTACCTGTCGGACTGCGCCTCCAGTTCGCTCATCATCGCGTCCCGCCGGACCTTGGCGATCACCGACGCCGCCGCGACGGCGACGCAGGAACGATCCCCCTTGATCACCGTGCGGACCTGCCAGGGGTCTCCCAGGTAGTCGTGCTTGCCGTCGAGGATGACCGCGTCCGGTCGGACCGGCAGGGCCTCCAGAGCCCGTACGGCGGCCAGCCGCAGCGCCGCGGTCATGCCGAGCTCGTCTATCTCCTCGGGGCCGGCGTGCCCGAGCGCGTGGGCCGTGACCCACCGTTCGAGCTCCGCGGCGAGTTCGGTGCGGCGCCGGGGGGTGAGGAGCTTGGAGTCGGTGAGTCCGTCCGGCGGCCGACGCAGTCCGGTGACGGCCGCGCAGACGGTGACGGGCCCTGCCCACGCCCCGCGGCCGACTTCGTCGACTCCGGCGATGATCCTGGCGCCGGTTGTCGCTCGGATCGAGCGCTCGACGGTGTGTGTGGGTGCTTCGTACGGCATGGCGCCTGACAGGTTACGCCGCTTGTCCCCTCCGGCGACACCCGGATTGGCATCCCGTGCCATCTCCCTTCCGTTCGAAGGGCGGTGGCGGGACCTCCCGGGAGCCGCGGCGGCGGTGGTGCGGAGCCCTTCGGCGGCCTCCCACCTGCCCTACCGGGCCGCCGTCAGGGCCACCACCCACAAGCAGGGGCCGGTGTACGTGGGGGTGGCGTCCGCCGGGGACGGGGCACTGGAGGACACCCGGCCGGACAGGGCGGACGGGGCGGACAGGCCGCCAGGGCGGGCCCCGAGCGGACCCCTGCCCCGGCCCCGGCCGCGCGGCAGCCCGGCCGCGCGGCAGCCGGGGGCCGAGGGCCCGGGCCCTCGGGATCAGTGGGCGGCGCGCGCCGGGAGCCAGGCGGGCAGGTCCTCGGTGCGGGCGAGCCACTCGGCGGGCGGCGCGCCCGCCTGCGCGGCGGCGACCACGCCACCGACGATGGCGCAGGTGGTGTCGACGTCCCCGCCGGCCTGGGCGGTCGTCCAGAAGGCACGCTCGTAGTCGTCGAGGGAGCGGGCGGCGGACCACAGGGCGAACGGCACGGTGTCGTGCGCGCTCGTCCGCCGTCCGCAGCCGAGGACGGCGGCGACGGTCTGGGTGTCGCCGTAGTCGAGCATGTCGCGGGCGCGCCGCAGTCCCGCGCCGACGGCGCTGCGGGGGACGAGGGCGACGACCGCGTCGAGGAAGTCGGTGGCCTTGGGTGGTCCGTCCGGCGCCGCGGCGAGTGCGGCGGCGGCCGCGACCGCCATGCAGCCGACGACGGCCTCGCGGTGCTGGTGGGTCGTGTACGAGGAGATCTCGGCCTGGTGGGTGGCCTGCTCGGGGTCGTCTGCGTACCAGGCGCCGAGGGGCGCGATGCGCATGGCGGCGCCGTTGCCCCAGGAGCCCTGCCCCTGGAAGAGGCCGGCGGCCAGCTCCCGCCAGTCCCCGCCTTCCCGGATCAGCCGGAGCATCCGGTTGACCGCGGGGCCGTAGCCGCGGTCGAAGTCGTGGTGGTCGGCGAAGGAGCGGGCGAGGGCGTCCTGGTCGATGCGGCCGTGCGAGACGAGCACGGCCAGCACGGAGCAGGCCATCTCGGTGTCGTCGGTCCACTGCCAGGAGCCCGGTGGGAGCTCGCGCCGTTTCAGCAGGGGGTAGTGGGAGGGGACGAAGAACTGGGAGCCGAGGGCGTCGCCCACGGCCAGCCCGCGGAGGCTGGCGAGGGCGCGTTCGAAGCGCCGGTCGAGGGAGGAGTCAGCGGTCATCGCCCTGCCACTCTAACCGGTGGCGCCGCCCGTTTCCCGGGTCAGCCGACGAGGCGTCCGGCCTCCAGCCGGTGCGTCCGGCCGGTGAAGCGGCGACGCAGGAGCCGGTCGTGGGAGACGACGACGAGGGCGCCGGTCCAGCGGTCGAGCGCGGCCTCCAGCTCCTCCACGAGGCCGAGCGCGAGGTGGTTCGCCGGTTCGTCGAGGAGCAGGAGGTCGGCGGGGCGGGCGAGGAGCCGGGCGAGGGCGAGCCGGCGGCGCTGTCCGGCCGAGAGAGCGCCCACGGGGGTGTGGAGGTCGCGGGGGCGGAACAGTCCGTACGACAGGAGGAGTTCCTCGCGCTCGTCGTCGGTGAGCGGGAGGCCGCGGCCGAAGGCGGTGAGGAGCCGCTCCGCCGGGCGGTCGGCGGGTATCTCCTGGGCGAGGTGGCCGATGGCGCCCCGGCGGGTGACGGTCCCCGTGTCGGGTGCGAGGTGTCCTGCCATGACGCGCAGCAGGGTGGACTTGCCCGCGCCGTTGCCCCCGTGCACCAGGAGCTTCTCCCCCGCCGCGACGGTGAGGTGGTCGACGGCGAGCCTGTCCCCCACGCGCACGTCCGTGAGGGTCACGAGGTCGCCGTCGGTGGCGCCCGCGATCGGGCGGGCGGCGAAGGAGAGCGGTCGGGGCGGGCGGGGTACCGGGTCCTCCCGAAGCCTGCGGAGCCTTTCGCGCGCGCTGCGGACACGCCCGGCGACCGACGCCTGGACCCGGCCGCCGGCCCGGTCGTACGCCATCTTGTTGTTGTCCCTGATGGGGCGGCCGGCGACGCCGTGGGCGGCGGTCTCGGCGTACGCCTCCAGCCGGGACGTCTCGTCGCACCAGTCGGCGTAGGCCTGCTCCCAGCGGCGGCGCGCGGCCGCCCGCTCTTCGCGGTACCCGGCGTAGCCGTTCCCGTGGCGGACGACGGTGCGGCGGTCGGCGTCCACGTCGAGCACGGTGGTGGCGACGCGCTCCAGGAAAGTCCGGTCGTGGGACACGGCGACGACGGTGCCCCGGTGGGCGAGCAGCGCCTCCTCCAGCCAGCCGAGGGCCCCCTCGTCGAGGTGGTTGGTCGGTTCGTCCAGCAGCATGACCTCGGGGGCCGCGGCGATCAGGCAGGCGATGCCGAGTCGGGCCTGTTCACCGCCGGAGAGGCTGCCGAGGGTACGGGAGCGGCCGGTGCCGGCCAGTCCGAGAGCGTGGAGCGCCTTGTCGACCCGGGCGTCCGCCTCGTACCCGCCGCGCAGCTCGTAGGCGGTGAGCAGTTCGCCGTACTCGGCGAGGGTGGTGTCGTCGGCGTCGGCGAGCGTGGCTTCGAGGGCACGCAGGCGGGCCTCCATGGCGCGCAGTTCGTGCAGGGCGGTGTCGACGGCGTCGCCCACGGTGCGGTGCGGCGGGAGCTGCGGCGTCTGGGCGAGCAATCCCACACCGTGCTCGGCGACCGTCACGACATCGCCCTCGTCGGGCCGCTCGGTGCCGGCGAGGAGGTGCAGGAGCGTGGACTTGCCCGCGCCGTTCTCCCCCACGATGCCGATCCGTTCGCCCGGGCGCACGGTGAGGGAGACGTCGTCGAGGAGCAGTCGCTCGCCGCGGGCCTTGGTGACGTGACGGAGGGAGATCTGCGTGGGCAAGGGCGCCTCCGAGTGGGATCCCGAGGAGAGGGGTCGGGAGGAGAGAGGGGTCGGCAACGAACGCTCGATAACGCAACTTCCGTGGCGTTAAGGTGAGTGTGGCACACTCGTCCTGCCTAACGCAACAGGAGTAGCAATTGACCGAGAACCCGATGCCGGCGCCGTCCGACCCCGGACCCGGCTCCCGGCGTCCCGGCGGCCGCACGGCGCGAACCCGCGCGGCGGTGCGCGACGCCGTGCTGACCGGTCTGGCCGAACACGGCTACCCGGGCCTGACCGTCGAGTTCGTCGCCGAGCGGTCGGGGGTCCACAAGACGACGCTGTACCGCAGGTGGGGTGGGCTCGAAGGGCTCGTCGCGGACGCCCTCGACCTCGCGGGCGAGGACGGCTGGACCCCACCCGACACGGGCACACTGGCGGGTGACCTGCGGGCGCTCGCCCGGGAGGTGTGCGACTCGTTCGCCGACCCGGCGGCTGCCGCCGCGCCCACGGCGTTCGTCGCCGCCGCCTTCCAGTCGGAGCGCGCGGCGGACGCCCTGCGCGCCTTCTACGCGGAACGGTTCGGCCGGTGCGAGGCCGTGGTGGAGCGCGCGGTGGAGCGCGGCGAGGCACCGCCCGGCACGGACGCGGGCGCGGTGGTGCGCGCGGTCTCCGCCCCGCTGTTCCTCCGGCTCTTCGTGACGCGGGAACCGGTCGACGCGGAACTCGCCGACCAGGCGGCCGCGGCGGCCCTCGCGGCCGTCCACGCGGGCGCGTTCACCGGCGCGCGCCGCTGAGGACGACGCCTGTCAGACCGTCCAGGCCGGTTCCAGGTCGACGACGTCCCCCGTCAGGGCGACGACGTCCGCCGCGATCTGCGCGCGCAGGGCGAGCCGTTCGACCCGCTCCGTCCGGTACTTGCCGTGCTCGGCCGCCGACTTCCACATGGACAGCACCAGGAACTCGTTGCCCGGCGCCTCGCCGAACAGCCCCCGCAGCATGCCGGGGGATCCGGCCATCGCGGGGTTCCACACCTTCTCCTGCATCAGCGCGTAGTGCTCCACCCGGTCCTCGCGGATCCGGCTGTGGGCGACCCGCACCACGTCGGCGTCGGTGAAACGCGGCTCGAAGCCGGTCTTCACGTCGAAGCGGTAGTCGAAGAGCTTGACCTGTGCGCCCTTGAAGGTGCCGGCCTGCGCGGCGGCCAGTCTGGCGTGTGACCGCGCCATGAACGAATCGTAGAAGGGACGGCTCTCCCAGAAGGAGAACACGTGGGCCACACCGGGCCGCAGACGGCTCCACCCGCCGCCCTGCCCCCGGAAGCCGGGTTCCCCCGGCAGCCCCGCCCATTTCCGCTGCCCCCGCTCGAACCCGCGACGGTCCACGACGGTGCAGCGAATCCACTTGACCAGCACCGCGCCATCGTACGGCGCGGCGGCCCGGGCGGTGCCGGCCCGACGGAACCCGCTCCCGACCGCCGGGGGCACGCCCGGAGCACCCGGCGCGGGGACGGTCCCCACCCGGGCCCTCGGGCGCATTCCGCACGGACGCGCTGACGGTCCTGACGCTCCGTGACACCATGGTCGAGCAGGCGGGCACCGGAGGGGAGTTGCCTCCGGCCCCGTGCCAGTGGCGCAGAGAGGGGGAAAGGGTGAGCACGCTGAACAAGGGCGTGGCCAAGGTCGAGGTGGCCCTGAAGTGGGACCCGAGCACGGGTGGCGGCCCGGTGCACGACCTCGACATCATCGCCGCCGTCTATCCCACGGCGGACCCGTACGGCGAGCCGGTCTACCTCGTGCACTTCGACAGCCGGTCGCCCGACGGCACGATCACGCTCAACCGCGACAGCCGTACGGGACAGGGGTTCGGCATCGACGAGGCGATGACGCTGGAGCTGACCCGACTGTCCCCCGACTACGCGCGCGTGGTGGTGGGCATCGCCATACAGCAGAGCGGCGGGCCCGTGACCTTCGGGGACGTGCCCAACACGAAGGTACTGGTGCGAGAGGGCTACGAGGAACTGGACAACGACGACCTTGCGGGCGTGGCCGGCGCCACCGCGGCGACCATCGCCGAGTTCGTCCGCGAGGACGCCGACACCTGGCGGTACCGGCGGCTGCTGCACGGCTTCGACACCGACCCGCAGTCCTTCAGCCGTGTGATGGGCGCCCGCCGCTGAGCCGGCCGGCGTGATGGGCGTCCGCCGCCGGCGGTGGGCGTGATGGGCGCCCGCCGAGCCGTCCGCAGCGCCGCGGCACCCCGCCCCGTACGCGAGAGGTGGGGAGGTCTCCCGGGAGACCTCCCCACCTCAGCGGGTCACCGTGCCCGCCCCGCCGACCCCCACCCCGTCACCGGCGCGGGCGGTCGGGCGGTTCAGCTGCAGCCGCTGGTCGAGCCGCAGCCCTCGCAGATGTAGCAGGAACCGGCGCGCTGCATCTTCGTTCCGCAGGAGAAGCACAGCGGGGCGTCGGCCTGGATGCCGAGCTGCATCTCGACCAGTTCGGCCGAGGTGTGGGCCTGCTTGGGGGCCGGGAGCTCGACCGGCTCCGCCTTGGGGGCGGCGGCCTTCGGGGCCTCCTGCTGGCGCGGGGCCGACTGGGCGAGGCCCTCGACGTCCACGTCCTCGTCCTCGACGGACTGCTCGTACGAGCCGGTCTCCAGGTGCCGCTGGCGCTCCTCGGCGGAGTGGATGCCGAGCGCCGAGCGGGTCTCGAAGGGCAGGAAGTCCAGCGCCAGGCGGCGGAAGATGTAGTCGACGATCGACTGCGCCATCCGCACGTCCGGGTCGTCCGTCATGCCGGCCGGCTCGAAGCGCATGTTGGTGAACTTCGAGACGTACGTCTCCAGCGGGACGCCGTACTGCAGGCCGACGGAGACCGCGATGGAGAAGGCGTCCATCATGCCCGCGAGGGTCGAGCCCTGCTTGGACATCTTGAGGAAGACCTCGCCGAGACCGTCGTCCGGGTAGGAGTTGGCGGTCATGTACCCCTCGGCACCGCCCACCGTGAAGGAGGTGGTGATCCCGGGGCGGCCCTTGGGGAGCCGCTTGCGGACCGGGCGGTACTCGACGACCTTCTCGACCTTCGTCGGCTCGACCGCGGCCTTCTTCTCCTCCTCCTTCTTCTTGGCGGAGAGAGGCTGGCCGACCTTGCAGTTGTCGCGGTAGATGGCGAGCGCCTTGACGCCCATCTTCCACGCCTCGAAGTAGACCTCCTCGACGTCCTCGACGGTGGCCGTCTCGGGGAGGTTGACCGTCTTGGACAGCGCGCCGGAGATCCAGGGCTGGATGGCGGCCATCATGCGGACGTGGCCCATCGCGGAGATGGAACGCTCGCCCATGGCGCAGTCGAAGACCTCGTAGTGCTCCTGCTTGAGGCCGGGCGCGTCGATCACGTTGCCGTGCTCGGCGATGTGGGCGACGATCGCCTCGATCTGCTCCTCCTGGTAGCCCAGGCGGCGCAGGGCCTGCGGGACCGTGCCGTTGACGATCTGCATGGAGCCGCCGCCGACCAGCTTCTTGAACTTGACCAGGGCGAGGTCGGGCTCGAGGCCGGTGGTGTCACAGGACATCGCGAGACCGATGGTGCCGGTCGGGGCGATGACGGACGCCTGCGCGTTGCGGAAGCCGTTCTTCTCGCCGAGGCGGATCACGTCCTGCCAGGCCTCCGTGGCGGCGGCCCAGATCGGCGAGTCGAGGTCGTCCACGCGGACGGCGGCGGTGTTCGCGTCGGCGTGCTGCTTCATGACGCGGTTGTGCGCCCCGGCGTTGCGGGCGTAGCCATCGTACGGGCCGACGACCGCGGCGAGCTCGGCGGAGCGGCGGTAGGAGGTGCCCGTCATCAGCGAGGTGATGGCGCCGGCGAGGGCGCGACCGCCGTCGGAGTCGTACGCGTGGCCGGTGGCCATCAGCAGGGCGCCGAGGTTGGCGTAGCCGATGCCCAGCTGGCGGAAGGCGCGGGTGTTCTCACCGATCTTCTGGGTGGGGAAGTCGGCGAAGCAGATGGAGATGTCCATCGCGGTGATGACGAGCTCGACGACCTTCGCGAAGCGCTCGACCTCGAAGGACTGGTTGCCCTTGCCGTCGTCCTTCAAAAACTTCATCAGGTTCAGCGAGGCGAGGTTGCACGAGGTGTTGTCCAGGTGCATGTACTCGCTGCACGGGTTCGAGCCGTTGATCCGGCCGGACTCGGGGCAGGTGTGCCAGCGGTTGATGGTGTCGTCGTACTGGATGCCCGGGTCGGCGCAGGCCCAGGCGGCCTGGGCCATCTTGCGGAAGAGCGCCTTGGCGTCGACCTCCTCGATGACCTCACCGGTCATGCGGGCGCGCAGGCCGAACTTGCCGCCGGTCTCCACGGCCTTCATGAACTCGTCGTTCACGCGGACGGAGTTGTTGGCGTTCTGGTACTGGACGGACGTGATGTCGTCGCCGCCCAGGTCCATGTCGAAGCCCGCGTCGCGCAGGGCGCGGATCTTCTCCTCCTCCTTGACCTTCGTCTCGATGAAGTCCTCGATGTCGGGGTGGTCGACGTCGAGGATCACCATCTTGGCCGCGCGGCGGGTCGCGCCGCCCGACTTGATCGTCCCGGCGGAGGCGTCGGCGCCGCGCATGAAGGAGACGGGGCCGGAGGCGTTGCCACCGGAGGAGAGGAGCTCCTTGGAGGAGCGGATGCGGGAGAGGTTCAGGCCGGCGCCGGAGCCGCCCTTGAAGATCATGCCCTCTTCCTTGTACCAGTCGAGGATCGACTCCATGGAGTCGTCGACGGACAGGATGAAGCAGGCGGAGACCTGCTGGGGCTGCGGCGTGCCGACGTTGAACCACACCGGGGAGTTGAAGCTGAAGATCTGGTGCAGGAGGGCGTAGGCGAGCTCGTGCTCGAAGATCTCCGCGTCGGCGGGGGACGAGAAGTAGTTGTACTCCTCACCGGCCTTGCGGTAGGTCTTCACGATGCGGTCGATGAGCTGCTTCAGGCCCGTCTCGCGCTGCGGGGTGCCGACGGCGCCCCGGAAGTACTTGCTGGTGACGATGTTGACCGCGTTCACCGACCAGAAGTCGGGGAACTCGACGCCACGCTGCTCGAAGTTGACCGAGCCGTCACGCCAGTTGGTCATGACGACGTCACGGCGCTCCCAGACGACCTCGTCGTACGGGTGCACGCCCGGCGTCGTGTGGATGCGCTCGATGCGCAGGCCCTTGCCCGCCTTGGACCCCTTGGCTCGGGAGCCTCGTGCCGGGCCGCTCGTCGTCTCTGTCATGCCGCCTCCCATATACGGGCAAAAACGCCCTGATGTGCCCAGATCTTCCCAAGGCACGGTGTCTGTCTGTCGCCGCGGGCGCTGCGGGCAGCGCCCCCGGCTGGTCGATTGGCCGCCGCGCGGCCGGCAACCGGACCCCGGTCCGGCGGGCCGGTCAGTCGGCGGGGCCGGCGGGCACCGGGACCTCGGGGGTCGCACCGGTGCCGCCCTGGTCCACGGGGGGCCGCCGCTCGCGCAGCTCCGCGATGGCGGCCTCGAAGTCCTCCAGCGTGTCGAACGCCCGGTACACGGACGCGAAGCGCAGGTACGCGACGAGGTCGAGCTCCCGCAGCGGGCCGAGTATGGCGAGGCCGACGTCGTGCGTCGTGAGCTCGGCGCTGCCGGTGGCGCGCACGGCCTCCTCGACCCGCTGGCCCAGCTGCGCGAGGGCGTCCTCGGTGACGGGCCGCCCCTGGCATGCCTTGCGCACGCCGTTGATGACCTTGGTCCGACTGAACGGCTCGGTCACCCCGCTGCGCTTCACGACCATGAGGGAGCAGGTCTCCACGGTGGTGAAGCGGCGGGAGCAGTCGGGGCACTGACGGCGGCGTCGGATGGACGTCCCGTCGTCGGTGGTGCGACTGTCGACGACGCGGCTGTCGGGGTGCCTGCAGAAGGGGCAGTGCATGGTCCCAACCCTCCTTCACAAGCACGACTGAATAGCCTCGCCGCGTCCTCCCGGACCCGTGCGAAGCAGGCACCAGCATAGGCGATGGCCGCCCTCCCCACTGACCGGGGACCACAACTTCTGGGCGGCTGTGACCATGCAACCACTACATGTAGGGTCTGACGCCCATTCGCCCCGTGGCGCGTGTCGTGCCGCCCGCGGGCCTGCGGCCGACCGAGAGCCTACGGCACGGGCGGTCCGGGAGAGCGTCGGGGCACGGGCGCGACAGGCCGCCATGGGCGCACTTCCCGCACCGCGCGCCTACCCCGGGCTCCCCTCCGCACGCCCCCTCCGATCGCCTTTCGGACGTCGCCCGAGATCCCTCCGAGCTCCCCTCGGAGGCCTCCACACAGCTCCCCGGAAGACCCCTCGGGCGCCCCCTCGAGAACGCTCCGGCGCCGCCCCCGGCACCCGCGGACGCCTCGCAACCGTTCCGGGGAACGGCGGAGTGACCACCCCGGGCGCGATGGGCGCGACGGCGAGGGTTACCGTAATGGCCCGAATTGCCACGGCGCCGAAAAGGTCGCAGATACACCTAGGTTCACGCACACGTAAGTCATTCCTTGTTTTTTCACTCGAACGTGTGTTTGGCGCAACCTTTCGAAAGCAACTACCGTTGTGCCAGCCAGGGAGACCATTCGAGAGGGGCCGACGTGACCACCACCGCAGACAGCGCCACCATCACCGCCCAGGACCGCTCCCAGGGCCGATTCGAGCCGGTGCATGCCATGACCGTGAAGAACGTGAACGAGGCGAGCGCGACCCCCGAGCCTCCCAAGCCCGCACGCTCGCTGCCCGGCCGACCTCCCGGCATCCGCGCCGACAGCTCCGGCCTCACGGACCGCCAGCGGCGCGTGATCGAGGTGATCCGCGACTCGGTGCAGCGGCGGGGGTACCCGCCGTCGATGCGTGAGATCGGCCAGGCGGTGGGGCTGTCCAGCACGTCCTCCGTCGCCCACCAGCTGATGGCGCTGGAGCGGAAGGGCTTCCTGCGGCGGGACCCGCACCGGCCCCGCGCCTATGAGGTCCGCGGCTCCGACCAGCCGAGCACCCAGCCCGCCGACACCACGGGCAAGCCCGCGGCGTCGTACGTGCCGCTCGTCGGCCGGATCGCCGCCGGTGGCCCGATCCTCGCCGAGGAGTCCGTCGAGGACGTCTTCCCCCTCCCCCGGCAGCTCGTCGGCGACGGTGAGCTCTTCGTGCTGAAGGTCGTCGGCGACTCGATGATCGAGGCCGCGATCTGCGACGGCGACTGGGTCACCGTGCGCCGCCAGCCCGTCGCGGAGAACGGCGACATCGTGGCCGCCATGCTCGACGGCGAGGCCACCGTCAAGCGCTTCAAGCGGGAGGACGGCCACGTCTGGCTGCTCCCGCACAACGCCGCCTACCAACCCATCCCCGGTGACGAGGCGACCATCCTCGGCAAGGTGGTGGCGGTTCTGCGACGGGTGTGACGCTCACCCGCCGGCCCGAACCGGCCCCGGGACCTCTGCGCCGGTCCCGGGGCCTTGCTGTGCCACCGGGCCGCCGGGCCGCCGTGAAGACGGGCGGACGAGCCGGCCCGCGAGCAGGCAGGGCGAGGCGGCGGGACGGCTGAGCCCGGTGGGCCGAGCACCCCAGGCCCGAGCGACCTCCAGGACCGGGCGGCCCCAGACCGGCGACCCGAGACCGGGCGGCCCAGGCCGGAGCACCATCCAGGACCGGGCGCCCCCGGGACCGGGCGACCCGGAGAACCGAGCGCGCCGGTCCGGGTCGGAGCCCGCCTACCCCGCCGTCCGCGCCGCCGCGTCGATCGCCGCCAGGGAGCGGCGGACCTGGTTGCGGTCCGTCGTGTACCAGAAGTCGGGCAGGGAGGCCCGCAGGAAGCTGCCGTACCGGGCGTTCGCCAGCCGCGGGTCCAGGACGGCCACGACGCCCCGGTCCCCCGTCGCGCGCACCAGACGGCCCGCACCTTGGGCCATGAGCAGCGCCGCGTGCGTCGCGGCGACCGCCATGAAGCCGTTGCCGCCGGCCTCCTCCACGGCCTTCTGCCGGGCGCTCATCAGCGGGTCGTCCGGCCGCGGGAACGGGATGCGGTCCATGACCACCAGCTGGCAGTTCGGCCCCGGGACGTCCACGCCCTGCCACAGGGACAGCGTGCCGAAGAGGCAGGTGGCGGCATCCCCCGCGAACGTCTTGATCAGCTCGCCGAGGGTGTCCTCGCCCTGGAGCAGCACCGGCTGGTCGAGCCTGCCCCGCAGCTCCTCGGCGGCGGCCTGCGCGGCCCGCATCGAGGAGAAGAGGCCCAGCGTACGGCCCCCGGCCGCCTGGATCAGCTCCGCCAGCTCGTCCATCATGTCGTCCCGGCTGCCCTCGCGGCCCGGGGTGGCGAGGTGCCGAGCGACGTAGAGGATGCCCTGTTTGCGGTAGTCGAACGGGGAGCCGACGTCGATGCCCTTCCAGACCGGCAGGTCCTCGCCCTCGACGCCCTCCGCGGCCAGGCCGAGCGAGGCGCCCACGCCGTTGAAGTCGCCGCCGAGCTTGAGCGTCGCGGAGGTCAGGACGACCGACCGGTCGGCGAAGAGCTTCTCGCGCAGCAGCCCGGACACGGACAGCGGGGCCACCCGCAGGGACGCGCCGAACCGGTCGTGCCGCTCGTACCAGACCACGTCGTACTCGGAGCCGTTCGCGATGCGCTCCGCCACCGTGTGGACGTTCTCCACGGCGGCGAGGGCCTGCTTGCGGACGGCGTCCTCGTCCTGCACGGACCGGTCGCGGGTGCTGCCGATGGCCGTGATCACCGCACGGGCGGCGTCCCGCAGGGCCATCAACGCGTAGGCGAGGTCCTCGGGCAGCTCCTGGAGCCGGCCGGGCAGGGCCAGCTCCATCAGCTTCTCGAACCCCTCGGCGGCGGTCTGGAGCTGGTCGGCGGCCTTCTCGTCGACGAGCTTCGCCGCCCGGCGCACGGCGCGGTTGACCTGCCCGGGGGTGAGCTCGCCGGTGGCGACGCCCGTGACGCGGGAGACCAGCTCGTGGGCCTCGTCCACGATCAGCACGTCGTGCTGCGGGACGACCGGCGCGCCCTCGATGGCGTCGATCGCCAGCAGCGCGTGGTTGGTGACGACGACGTCGGCGAGCTTGGCCCGCTCGCGGGCCGCCTCGGCGAAGCACTCCGCGCCGTACGCGCACTTCGTCGCCCCGAGGCACTCCCGCGAGGTGACCGAGACCTGTCCCCAGGCGCGGTCGGAGACGCCCGGCGTCAGATCGTCACGGTCGCCCGTCTCCGTCTCGTCGGACCAGTCGCGCAGGCGCATGAGGTCCTGGCCGAGCTTGCTGGTGGGGGCCGCCGCCTCGAGCGGGTCGAAGAGCCCCTCCTCGTCGTCCTGCGGGACGCCCTCGTGCAGCCGGTGGAGGCACAGGTAGTTGGAGCGGCCCTTGAGCATCGCGAACTCCGGGCGCCGGCGCAGCAGCGGGTGCAGCGCCTCGACCGTGCGGGGCAGGTCCCGCTCGACGAGCTGCCGCTGGAGGGCGAGCGTGGCCGTCGCCACCACGACCCGGTCGCCGTGGGCCAAGGCGGGCACCAGGTAGCCGAGGGACTTGCCGGTGCCGGTGCCGGCCTGGACGAGCAGGTGCGTACCGTCGTCGATGGCCTGGCCGACGGCCTCGGCCATGGTGACCTGGCCGGGCCTTTCCGCGCCGCCGACGGCGGCGACGGCGGCGTGGAGGAGCTCGGGGAGGGATGGCTTCGTCATAGCCCGTCCACCCTAAGGGGCCCCACCGACAGTCGGTTCCCGTCGGAGTCACCCGCCGTCCGCTTCCGGCCGACGAGCGGGGTGGTCGTCCCCGGACCGGACCGCTCCCCACTCGTACGGGTGAGCCGCGCCGCGCGATGGACGCCGGTGGCCGGAGGGGGAAGCCGGCGGGCTCCGCGGGCTGCGGGTGCGGCCGGCCGGGGCGCGTTCGATGCGGACTCAGTGGGGCTGTGTCCGCTCGGTGGCGGCGACGGCGTCGGCGAAGCGGTCGAGGACGGCGGCGGCCTGCCCGTCGGTGAGCGTCAGCGGCGGCAGCAGCCGCACGACACCGGAGGCGCGCCCACCGGTGGTCACGATGAGGCCCCGGTCCAGGCACTCCCGCCGTACGGCCTCCGCGCGGTCGGCGGCGGTGCGCAGGAACGGGGTCGTCGCGCGCGGCGGCGTGTCGCCGGTAGGGGACGGAGCGGCCAGTTCCACCCCGATCATGAGGCCGCGGCCCCGCACGCCGGCCACGCAGGGGTGGGCGGCCGCCAGCCCCCGCAGGTCGGCGAGGAGTCGCGCGCCGAGGGTGGCGGCGCGTTCGGCGAGCCGGTTCCCGCGGACGTACGCGAGGGTGGCGGTACCGGCGGCCATGGCGAGCTGGTTGCCGCGCGGGGCGCCGGCGGGGCGGTCCCGCCGGCCGTGGTCGAGGCCCGCCCGGTAGACGATCACGGACAGCGGGAGCGAAGCGCCGAGGGCCTCCGGCATGACCATCACGTCGGGGACGACACCGCTGTGTCCGACCGCCCAGAACGACCCGGTACGGCCGAGTCCCGTCAGCCTCTCGTCGGCGATCAGCGGGACGGACGACTCCGCGGTGAGCCCGCGCACCCGCCGCAGCCAGTCGTCCGGCGCGGGCACCACGTCCCGGGCGCCCCGGACCGGTTCGACGATGACGGCCGCCGGCGTGGCGATCCCGCCTTCCGCGCCGCGCGGGCCGTGTGGTGCCCCGCCGTCGCCGTCCGGCGGGTGACGCCCGTCGCGCGGGTACGGCAGCCAGGTGACCGGTACGTCACCGTCCGGCCCTGGTCCCGCCGGTCGGCCGGGAGCGGCCGGGGCGTGGGGCCCGTAACCGGCGCAGGCGAGCACCCGAGAGCGGCCCGTGGCCGTGCGCGCGAGCGCGAGCGCGGCGGCGACGGCGTCCCCGGGGGCGGGCCCGCAGAACCGGACGCGGGCGTCGGCGGCGAGCGCGGCCGGCAGGGTGGTGAACAGTTCGGTCGTGAAGGCGTCCCGGACCGGGGTGGCGAGGCCGTGGACGTCCAGGGGCGCCCCCGAGTCGATGACCCGCTTGATCGCTTCCAGGACGACCGGGTGGTTGTGGCCGAGGACCAGGATGCCGGCGCCGGACGTGCAGTCCAGGTAGCGGCGGCCGTCGGCGCCCTCGATGGTGACCCCGCGGGCCCGTACCGGGACGACCGGCAGGGAGCGGGCGTAGGTGCGGGCGGCGGGTTCGCGCAGCGCCTGGCGGCGCATGATCCCCTCATGCCCGGCGGTCGGCCCCGCCGGGGCCGGTTCGGTCGCGGCCACGTCTCTGCTGTCCTCCCGGTGGCGAAGGCTGGTGGTGGGCGTGCGGGTACGTACGGCCCGAGCGCGGGGACCGAGGTGCGTGCGGTAGGCGGCGTACCCGTGCCGCCCATCGGTACGTCGCCCGTGCGTCCCGCGTTCGCCCCGCGCCGGGAGCGTGCCCGTCGCGTGTGGTCCGCCGCGCGTTCCGTCCCCGCCCGCGGGGTCCCCGCGCGTGGTGCTCCGCACGTACCAACGACGACATCTGCGGGCGATCACGGGCATGTCGAGGATCCTTGCGCCGGGGAACCGCGGACCTGCCGCACGCCGTCCCCCTCGGCACCGGCATAGTGGGGGCCGCACCGCGGCGCCCGAGGACGGGCACCGGCCCGGTGTGCCGGCGTCAGGAAGTACCGCGTCCGGAAGGCGTTTCCGCCGGAGCGCCCGGTCACGAAGTCCCAGGGGGATCACTCATGCGATCGTTTCGTCCGTTGCTCGCCCCGGCCGCCGTCGCGGCCGCGCTGGCGCTGACCGCCACGGGCTGCGGCCCGGGCGAGGACGCGCCGGGCGGCTCGCCGAGCGCCTCGGCGGCCCAGACCCCGGGCGGGGCCGGGGCCGGGAAGATAACCATCCCGGAGGACCTGAAGGGCCGGCTCAAGGAGCACGGGATCGACCTGGACAAGTGGCGCGGCGGCGAGTGGCGGAACTGGGACAAGGACAAGTGGCTGCGCGAGGCGCAGGACTTCGTCAACCCGATCATCGAGGACCTGTGGGACCCGGACCGCATGCGCGAGGCGGAGGAACCGGACCGTCCGGTCGACGACGGCGACCTCTCCGGTGACGAGGGCGTCACGGACCCGACGCCCCGGCGCGTCGAGGCCACGCGGGTCGCCACGCCGTACCACGGCAGTGCGCCGGAGGCGGGCAAGCTCCTCTTCGACGGGCCGAAGGGGTCGATGGTGTGCTCGGCGACCGTCGTGAAGGACCCGGCGCACCCGGGCAAGTCGAACCTCGTGTGGACGGCGGGCCACTGCGTCCACGCGGGCAAGAACGGCGGCTGGTACCGGAACATCGCGTTCGTCCCCTCGTACAACGACAAGGGCCTGTCGACGGACCGGTCGGAGGCGGCGACCCGTGAGGACGTCGCCCCCTACGGCGTGTGGTGGGGTGACTGGGCGCAGACCTCGGAGCAGTGGATCGACCAGGGCGCCCCGGTGGGCGGCCAGGGGGCGCCGTACGACTTCGCGGTCGTCCACGTGACGCCGGAGAAGGGCAGCGGCGGCAAGTCGCTGGAGGAGACGGTCGGTTCGGCGCTGCCGGTCGACTTCGCGGCGCCCGCGGCGGCGGGGATCGCGGAGATGGAGGCGACCGGGTACCCGGCGGCTCCGCCGTACGACGGGGAGAAGCTCTACCGGTGCGCGGACAAGCCGGGCCGGCTGTCGCTGAAGGCCGGGCAGCCGACGATGTACCGCATCGGTTGCAGCATGACCGGTGGGTCGTCGGGCGGTGGCTGGGTGGCCACCGGCGGCAACGGTGAGCCGGCTCTCGTCTCGAACACGTCGATCGGTCCCGTGACGGCGGGCTGGCTGGCCGGGCCGCGGCTCGGCGCGGAGGCGAAGGGCGTCTACACCGCGGTCAGCGAGAAGTTCGCCGGCCGGTAGGCGGGCGCACGTCGTCCCGGGCGCGCAAAACGGCGGGCGCCCCCATGGGGCGCCCGCCGCCGGAAACGCGGAAGCGGGTGGTCCCGGGCCGGAGCGCCCGGGACCACCCGCTTCCCCGTCGCGTCGTCAGGCCGTGACGGGACTGAACGGGGCGAGCAGCGCGGCGAGCTCGCTGTGCACCCGCGCCTTGATCAGCGTGCCGTCGGCGGTGTGCTCCTCGGAGAGGACCTCGCCCTCGGCATGCACCCGCGAGACCAGCCCGCCCTGGGTGTACGGCACGAGCGCCTCGATCTCGACCTCGGGGCGGGGCAGCTCGGCGTCGATCAACGCGAGCAGTTCCGCGATGCCCGCGCCGGTGCGCGCCGAGACGGCGATGGCGTGCTTCTCGACCCGCAGCAGCCGCTGGAGTACCAGCGGGTCGGCCGCGTCCGCCTTGTTGACCACGACGATCTCGCGCACGTTCGTCGCGCCCACGTCGCGGATCACCTCGCGCACGGCGGCCAACTGCTCCTCCGGGGCGGGGTGCGCGCCGTCCACCACGTGGAGGATCAGGTCGGACTCGCCGACCTCCTCCATGGTGGAGCGAAACGCCTCGACCAGATGGTGCGGCAGGTGCCGGACGAACCCGACCGTGTCCACCAGCGTGTACAGGCGGCCGCTCGGCGTCTCGGCCCGGCGGACCGTCGGGTCGAGGGTGGCGAACAGCGCGTTCTCCACCAGCACGCCCGCGCCGGTCAGACGGTTGAGCAGGGACGACTTGCCGGCGTTGGTGTACCCGGCGATGGCGACCGACGGCACCTTGTTGCGCCGGCGCTCCTGCCGCTTGATGTCGCGGCCGGTCTTCATCTCCGCGATCTCCCGGCGCATCTTCGCCATCTTCTCGCGGATCCGCCGCCGGTCCGTCTCGATCTTGGTCTCACCGGGACCGCGGGTGGCCATGCCGCCACCGCCGCCGCCACCCATCTGACGGGAGAGCGACTGGCCCCAGCCGCGCAGTCGCGGCAGCATGTACTGCATCTGCGCGAGGGCGACCTGTGCCTTGCCCTCCCGCGACTTGGCGTGCTGGGCGAAGATGTCGAGGATCAGGGCGGTCCGGTCGACCACCTTGACCTTGACGACGTCCTCGAGGTGGATCAGCTGGCCCGGGCTCAGCTCACCGTCGCAGACGACGGTGTCGGCACCGGTCTCCAGCACGATGTCCCGCAGTTCCTCGGCCTTGCCGGAACCGATGTAGGTGGCCGGGTCCGGCTTGTCACGGCGCTGGATGACTCCGTCCAGCACGAGCGCGCCCGCCGTCTCGGCGAGGGCGGCCAGCTCGGCGAGGGAGTTCTCCGCGTCCTGTACGGTCCCCGAGGTCCAGACGCCCACCAGCACGACGCGCTCCAGGCGCAGCTGCCGGTACTCGACCTCGGTGACGTCCTCGAGCTCGGTGGACAGGCCCGCGACGCGTCGGAGCGCCGCGCGCTCCGAGCGGTCGAGCTGCTCGCCGTCCCGCTCGCCGTCGATCTCGTAGCTCCAGGCGACGTCCTCTTCCATCAGGGCATCGGCCCGAAGGCTCTCGGCGCGGTTCAGCTCCGCGGAGCTCTGCTCGTCCTGGGAAGGGGAAGAAGAGGAGGTCATTTGATCCTTACGTCGATGGAAAAAAGCGGTACGTCGGTGACAACGCGTGCTCTCCCCGATTGATTCCCGGGAAGGCGGCGGGTGATGCCCCGGCCGCGCCGCCGACGTGACGATGGTCGCACGGGGTGGATGACCGCGTCACGCGGGTTTCGCGTTCGACGGGGCCTTGCTGCGCCAGTCGGGGTGGCCGGGCATGGCGGGGGTCCGCTCCCCGTACAGCCAGCCCCGCAGGAAGCGCGTCAGGTCGCGGCCCGCGACGTCGGAGGCGAGGCGGACGAAGTCGGAGGTACCGGCCGTGGCGTGCGCGTGCCGGGTGACCCAGCGGCGCTCCAGCTCGCGGAAGGCGGTGTCGCCGATCTCCTGGCGCAGGGCGTACAGGACGAGGGCGCTGCCGTCGTAGACGACCGGGCGGAACAGGCTGATCTTCTGTCCGGGCGCGGGCGGGCGGGGTGCGGCGGGAGGTCCGCCGGCGGCGCGCCACCGGTCGGAGGCGGTGTACGCCTCGCGCATCCGGCTCTCCAGGGTGCGGTGGCCGGCGTCCTCGGCCCACCGCGCCTCGTACCAGGTGGCGTGGCCCTCGTTGAGCCACAGGTCGGACCAGGCCCGGGGCGAGACGCTGTTGCCGAACCAGTGGTGCGCCAGCTCGTGCACCATGATCGACTCGATGTACCAGGCGGGGAGGTCGGGGTGGGTGAACAGGCCCCGCTCGAAGAGGGAGAGGGTCTGGGTCTCCAGCTCGAAGCCGGTGGCCGCGTCGGCCACGAGCACCCCGTACGTCTCGAAGGGGTAGCGGCCGATCTCGCGCTCCATCCACCGCAGGTGGTCCGGGGTCTTCGCCAGCCACGGCTCCATCCGCTCCCGGTCGGCGACCGGGACGACGTCGCGGACGGGCAGACCGTGCGGGCCGGTGCGGCGGACGACGGCGGAGCGGCCGATGGAGACCTGCGCCAGTTCGGTCGCCATGGGGTGGACGCCGCGGTAGGTCCAGGTGGCGGTGGGGCCGGCGACGCTCCGCGCGACCGGCAGCCCGTTGGCGACGGCGACGAGGTCCTTGGGGGCGGTGACGTGGAAGGTGAAGTACGCCTTGTCGGCGGGGTGGTCGTTGCAGGGGAACACCCGGTGGGCGGCGTCCGCCTGGTTGGCCATGGCGAGGCCGTCGGAGGTGCGGATCCAGCCGCCCGACGCCTTGGGCGCGGCGGGATCGCTCGTGTGGGCGACGGTGACGGTGAGCCTCGTGCCCGGCTCGACCGGCCGCCCGGTGTCGACGACCAGGTCCTCTCCGGTGCCGGTGAAGTCGGCGGGGCGGCCGTCGACGTGGACCGTCTTGACGGTGCCGTGGGAGAAGTCGAGGTTGAGGCGCTCCAGCCGCTGGGTGGCCCGGGCGTCGATCCGTGTGACGGCGTCCAGGGGTGTGCGGTTGTCACCGCCGTAGGTGAGGGCGATGTCGTAGGCGAGGACGTCGTAGCCGGGGTTGCCGAGGTGGGGGAAGAGCGGGTCGCCGATGCCGAGCGGCTCGGGTGCGGGCACGGCGGCCGCGATGAGCCCCGCGGACGCCGTGGCCACGAGCGCGGCGCGCAGGCGTGGAGAGGTGAGGGACATGGCCTCACCGCTACCAGCGCCCCCCCGCGCACACCCCGGCGGCGCGCACCCGGCGCACCCGAACGGACGGCCGCCGGGGGCACGCCTGTGCGCCGTACGGCCCCTTCCGGACGCCCCGGGGAGGCCGGCTCGGCGCGGGCGGCCCCGGGGGTGGGGCGCCTTTGCTAGGGGGCGCCCGCCGCGTGCTGGGCGCGGCTCACGTCGTACACGCCGCGCACGTCGCGCATGGCGCGCATGAGGGCGGGCAGGCCGGTCGCGTCGGGGAGCTGGAGGGTGTACGTGTGCCGGACTCGCTGCTCGCTGGGGGGTTCGACGGTGGCGGAGACGATCGCCGCCCCGGCGGTGGCGATGGCCTCGGTCAGGTCGGCCAGCAGACAGGGCCGGCCGAACGCCTCGGCGACCAGCGTGACGCGGCACTGCGCGGGTCCGCTCCAGCGCACGGTGACCGGCTGCCTGCCGAGGTTGCGCATGCGGAGCACGGCGTGGCACTCCGCGCGGTGCACCGTGACGGCCCCGCCGCGCACGGCGAAGCCGGTGATGGTGTCGGGCGGTACCGGCGTGCAGCAGCCGGCCAGGCGGACGCCGGTGTGCGGGGCGTCGACGACGGCGTTCGCCGTGGGCTGACGGTCGGCGACGACCGCGGAGGGCGGGCGCGGGTCGGCGGCGGGCGTGTCGGGGCCGTGGGGATGGGCGGTGAGCCAGCGGTCGATCGCGATGCGGGCGGTGGGGGTGCGGGCGTGTTCGAGCCAGTCGGGCGACGGGCCGGAGCCGCTGTCCGCGGCGAGCAGCGGTTGGACGGTGTCGCCGTCGCGCAGGACGGTGCCGAGGGTGGCGAGGCGTCCGTTGACGCGGGCGCCGACGCAGGTGTGGGCGGTGGTGCCGTACTGCTCGTAGGCGGCGTCCACGCAGGTCGCGCCGGCGGGCAGGGCGAGGGTGCCGCCGTCGGGGAGGAAAACGGTGATCTCGCCGTCCTGGGCGAGGTCGGCGCGCAGGGAGGTCCAGAAGGTGTCCGGGTCCGGCGTGGACTGCTGCCAGTCGAGGAGACGCGAGAGCCAGCCCGGGCGCGTGGGGTCGGCGCGCTCTCCGTCGTCGCCCGCGTCGGAGCCGTCGGCCGGGGCGGCGGCGTAGGGGTTGCCGAGGGCGACGACGCCGGCCTCGGCGACCTTGTGCATCTGGTGGGTGCGGATGAGGATCTCGGCGACGGCTCCGTCGGGTGCGGCGACGGCGGTGTGGAGCGACTGGTACAGGTTGAACTTGGGGGCGGCGATGAAGTCCTTGAATTCGGAGGTCACGGGCGTGAAGCAGGTGTGCAGCTCACCGAGGACGGCGTAGCAGTCGGCGTCCTCGCCGACGAGGACCAGCAGCCGTCCGAAGTCCGTGCCGCGCAGCTCGCCGCGTTTGCGGCTGACCCGATGGACGGAGACGAAGTGGCGGGGGCGGACGAGGACCTCGGCGGTGATGCCGGCCTCGCGCAGCACGGTCCGCACGTCGTCGGCGACCGTGGCGAGGGCGTCGCCGGCGGTGACGTTGTCGGCGATGAGGGCGCGGGTCCGCTCGTACTCGACGGGGTGGAGGATCGCGAAGACCAGGTCCTCCAGCTCGGTCTTGAGCGCCTGCACGCCGAGCCGTTCGGCGAGGGGGATGAGGACGTCCCGGGTGACCTTGGCGATGCGGGCCTGCTTCTCGGGGCGCATGACGCCGAGGGTGCGCATGTTGTGCAGCCGGTCGGCGAGTTTGATCGACATGACGCGGACGTCGTTGCCGGTGGCGACGAGCATCTTGCGGAACGTCTCGGGTTCGGCGGCGGCGCCGTAGTCCACCTTCTCCAGCTTGGTGACGCCGTCGACGAGGTAGGCCACCTCGTCGCCGAACTCCGCGCGGACCCGGTCGAGGGTGAGGTCGGTGTCCTCGACGGTGTCGTGGAGGAGGGAGGCGGTCAGGGTCGTGGTCTCGGCACCGAGCTCGGCGAGGATGAGCGTGACGGCCAGCGGGTGGGTGATGTAGGGCTCGCCGCTCTTGCGGAACTGACCGCGGTGGGAGGACTCGGCCAGTTCGTACGCGCGGCGCAGGACCGCGAGGTCGGCGTCGGGGTGGTGGGCGCGGTGGGCGTCGGCGACGTGGCCGATGGCGTCGGGGAGGCGGCCGCGGGCGGTGGGGCCGAGGAGCGCGGCACGGCCGAGCCGGCGCAGGTCGAGTCTGGGGCGGCCGCGCCTGCGGCTGGGGACACTGGGATTGGTGGCCTCTGCACACATGGGCACCTCCGGCGGCGTCGACCGGCGGTGGGTGGGGCACGGCGCCGGTGCTTGATGCTACCGAGCCCACCACGTGGCGCAGTCCCGCTCTCGCTCAGCGTGAAGGGGATCACCCATTCGAGCGACGTTTGGGCGGCCGTAGTTTCGCTCCGTGACCGGCGCGGGCGCCCGCGTGGGTGTCGACGCGCGCCAGGGGGCGACCGGGCCCGTCGGCGCGCGAGCGGGGCCGACCGGCCCCTCGGTGCGCGGGGACGGTCGGCCCCCCGGTACGCGGGGACGGCCGGCCGGGCGTCAGGCGGAGGCGCCGGCGAGCCAGACGGGGTCGATGTGGCCCTCGGCGACGATGACGGCGGGTCCGGTCATCTCGACCCGGCCGTCCGGCCGCTCGGTGATGAGGAGCGTGCCGCCGAGGACGTCGACGGTGTACGTGACGGGGGCGCCCGTCTCCGCCGGGTCCAGGCCGTCGCGGCGGGCCGTGGCCACGGCGACCGCGCAGGCGCCCGTGCCGCAGGAGCGGGTCTCGGCGGCGCCGCGCTCGTGGACGCGCATGGCGACGTGCCGGGGGCCGCGGTCGGCGACGAACTCGATGTTCACCCCGTCCGGGTAGACGGCCGCCGGGGTGTACGGGGGCTCGGTGTGGAGGGTGCCGGCATGGGCGAGGTCCTCGACGAAGGCCACCGCGTGGGGGTTGCCCATGTTGACGTTACGCGCGGGCCAGGAGCGGCCGTCGACGGTGACGGTGACGCCGTCACCGGACAGGACGGCGCGGCCCATGGAGACCGTGACGTCGCCGTCCTTGTCGAGGTGGGCCTGCTTGACGCCGGCGCGCGTGGCGACCGCGACGTCACCGGCCGTGATGTGGCCGGCGTGCTCCAGGTAGCGGACGAAGACGCGGACGCCGTTGCCGCACATCTCGGCTACGGAGCCGTCGGCGTTGCGGTAGTCCATGAACCACTCGGCCTCGTGGGCCATGTGGCGGGCGTCGGGGTGGGCGGCGGCGCGGACGACGTGCAGCACCCCGTCACCGCCGATCCCGGCGCGCCGGTCGCAGACCCGGGCCACCAGGGAGGCGGGCAGGTCGATGGCGTTGTCCGGGTCGGGCAGGATCACGAAGTCGTTCTCGGTGCCGTGGCCCTTGAGGAAGGCGAGGGGTGCGGTACTCACGCGATCAATCCTACGGGGCGGGTACGACACGGCGCCGAGCCGTCCGGCCGGCGCACCCACGCCGCGCGCGGGACGGCGCGGGTCGCGGACGGGACCGTCGGGTGGGCTCGCCCCGGAAGGGACCGTCGGGTCGGCTCGCCCCGGCTCCGCTCGGTCCGGATGGGGACCGTCGGGGCTCTTCTCCGGCTCCGCTCGCTCCGGGTGGCGTCAGCGGAGGCGGGCGACGCGCCAGACGGCGAGGACGACCAGCAGGGTGACCCCGGCCGCGTACAGGGCGATCACGCGCCAGTCGGGGCGCCCGCCCGAGCCGCGCGGGGGCAGGCCGGGCCAGGTGTACCCGACGCGGCGGGCGGCCATCATGCCCCAACCGGCCGCGCAGCCGCAGAGCAGGAGCCCGAGCATCGCGAGGACCGCGCCGCCGTCACCCGAGCCGAAGGCCAGGGGGAAGGCGAACATCAGGGAGCCCAGCGCGCCGAGGCCGACGATCGGGGCGAGCTGCCAGATGCGCAGCCGCCGCTGGGGGCGCAGCTCGACCTCGACCTCGTCGGGGACGATCTCCTGCACCCCGTCCTCGGTCAGCTCCGGGCCGTCCGGGGTGAGTCCCGGGGCCTCCGGAACCGACGCGTCGCCGCCGTCGGGTGCCTGAGCCGCTTCTCTGTCGCGAGGGCCGGCCTCCATCGCCACGCGCCCTCCCCACTCGGATCCACTGGTCGATCGATGCTCGATGATGGCACGCTCCCGGCCGCCTGCATGACGGACAGCGCGTCCCGATGCCATCACGTGATCAGGCTGTGACCGCTCGTTCGACCAACGTCAGCGCTCGGCCGGGGAGTTCCCCGCGGTCGGCGACCGCGCCGCTGAGCCAGTGGACCCGCGGGTCACGGCGGAACCAGGAGTCCTGGCGGCGCGCGAAGCGCTTGGTGGCGCGGACGGTCTCGTCGCGGGCCTCCTGCTCGGAGCACTCCCCCGCGAGCGCGGCGAGGACCTGCTGGTAGCCGAGGGCGCGGGAGGCGGTGCGGCCCTCGCGCAGGCCCCGCCCCTCCAGTGCGCGGACCTCGTCGACCAGTCCGGCGTCCCACATCCGGTCCACGCGCGCGGTGATGCGGGCGTCCAGCTCGGGACGCGCCACGTCCACGCCGATCTGCACGGTGTCGTAGACGGAGTCGTGGCCGGGGAGGTTGGCGGTGAAGGGCCGGCCGGTGATCTCGATGACCTCCAGGGCCCGCACCACGCGGCGGCCGTTGCTGGGCAGGATCACGCGCGCGGCCTCGGGGTCGGCGGCGGCGAGCCGGGCGTGCAGGACGCCGGAGCCCCGCTCCTCCAGCTCGGCCTCCAGACGGGCGCGGACGGCCGGGTCGGTCCCGGGGAACTCCAGGGCGTCGATGGCGCCGCGTACGTACAGGCCGGAGCCGCCCACGAGGACCGGGGTGCGCCCCTCGGCGAGCAACCGGTCGATCTCGGCGCGGGCCAGGCGCTGGTACTCGGCGACGCTGGCCGCCTCCGTGACGTCCCAGATGTCGAGGAGGTGGTGCGGAACGCCGCCGCGCTCCTCCGGCGTCAATTTGGCGGTGCCGATGTCCATCCCGCGGTACAGCTGCATGGAGTCGGCGTTGACGACCTCCCCGCCGAGCTCACGCGCCAGGTGGACGCCCAGATCGGACTTTCCTGCTGCGGTGGGGCCGACGACGGCGATGACGCGCGGGGCGGGGTTCGTGCTGCTCACCGCACCAGTGTCCCAAACGTCGGGGGGTGTCCCCGAACGAGTTACGTGACGGGGCGGGAGCGGCCTCGTTCCCAGTTGCGAGGTTCCGACCGCCGGTTCCAGGGACCGGCCTCGCCGGGCGCCGCAATGGGACGCTCCGGGCTGCGCGGGATTTCGCCCACACGAGTACGCTATGGAGTTGATATGGGCGTTTTTGCATGGTTTCGCCGGAAGGGTGAGAAGGGCGAGGAGACGGCCGGAGCCACCCCCGACGAGGCGACGGGCACCACGGTGACGGACGGGCCGGAGGAGCGGGCGGAGGAGCGCGCCGAGGGGTCGTCCGACGGGGCGGAGACCCCGGCAGCCGAGGCCGCGGGAGCGAAGGCCCCGGCGGAGCCGGCCTCCGATGAGGCGGCGTCCGCGTCCGGTGAGGCGGCGTCCGGTGAGGCGGCCGACGGCGTGGACATCCCGAAGCAGCAGTCCGCCGGGGAGGCGGCGGACAACGAAGCCGGCGAAGGCGCCCGCACGTAGGTGTGCCGGTGCGTCCGGCCCGTACGGAGGGAAGGTGGGCCATGAGCTTCCTGGACACGCTGAAGACCAAGTTCGGCCCGGCCAGGGGCAAGGTCTCGGACCTCGCCCATCAGCACGGCGACAAGATCGACCACGGCATCGAGAAGGCGGCCCGGATGGTCGACCAACGGACCAAGGGCAAGTACAGCGACAAGATCGAGTCCGGCACGGTCAAGGCCCGGAACGCGGTGGACCGGCTCGCGCACCGGGACGACGGCGACGCGGCGCCCCCGCCGCCGCCGCCACCGCCTCCCCCTCCGCCGACGGTCTGACCCCCGGGTCCGACGCCGGGCGGCGACACGGCGGGCGGCCGCGGAGCGTCATGCTCCGCGGCCGCCCGCCGTGTGTCGTGTCGCCGTCCCGGCGACGGCCGTCGTGAGGGCACCTGTCCACGGCGCCCACCTCAGGGCGGCGCACCGTGTCCGTCCGGGCACCGTGTCAGGGCGCCCGTCCCACGGTCCGCGTGACCCGGCGGCCACCCCGCCCGTGCCGAGGCCGCCCGTCACGAGGTCCGTGTCACGAGGTCCGTGTCGCGAGGGCCGTGGCACAAGGGCCTGTCACGACCAGGTCGCGACGGTGTAGCCGACGCCGTAGGGGGCGTCCTCGTACAGCAGGCGACCTTCCAGACCGCCCTCCACGCGCGCGGGGCCGTCGTCCCGGCCCGCCGCCGCCGCCGCGAGCACCTGCCACGGGGCGCGGCCGGCCGCCTTCAGCTCGTGGGCGAGGTCGGCGTCGAGCGCGGTCAGGGCGACCGCGTCGGCGGAGCCCAGCGCGCGCGTGGCGGCCGCGTCGAAGTCCTCGGCGCGCTCGTCGAGGTACCCGGGCGCCTTGACGCTGCGGCACGCGCTTCCGTCGCCCATCACCAGCAGCGCGACACGCGGCGCCCCCGCGGCGAGCTCCCGCCCGACCTCCGCGCAGCGCGCGGGTGCCAGCCGCTCGGCCACGCCGAGACCCTCGACGGGGGCGCCGGCCCAGTCGGCGCGCTGCAGCAGCCACGCGGCCACGGCCAGCGAGGCGGGCAGGGGGCGGGCGGCGGCGTCCCGGGGCTCGCCGGGCCCGAGCCGTACGTCGAGGTCCACGCCGAAGCAGCGGAGGTCGCCGGCGGCTCCGTGCGGGTAGGGCAGGGTGCCGCCCCGCGCGGGATCGGCGTGCGGGTCGGGGCCGACCACGACGAGCCGGTCGGGCCGCGAGGCGGCCAGGACGCCCAGGGCGTCGACACAGGCCGTGCGCGCGTCGTCCAGCTCGGGCGCGGCGCCGGCGGCGACGGCGGGGACGAGGAGCGGCGGACAGGGACAGACGGCTGCGGCGACAAGCATGATCCGCAGCGTAACGGCCCGGAGCGCCGAAGCGGCGCCGCCCGGCCCGTCGACGACGCGTCACGGCCACCCGCGCGCGGGTGGCCGTGAGGGTGGAGGACCGGGGGTCACCCGGACGGGCGGGTCAGTTGACGGCGCAGCCGTTCGTGGCGGGCGGCAGGGGGGCCGGGACGCCGATCCCGGGCAGGCCGAGCAGGACGCCCGACGGCGTGGGCGCCTGGGCGGTCGTACGACGCTCCCAGGCGTCGCCGGCCCTGGTGCGGCGCACCGCCGCGACCGGGCCCTCGGCGAGCAGGTGGTGCGGGGCCGCGTACGTGATCTCCACGGTCACCACGTCGCCCGGGCGGACCTCCTCGTCGGGGCGGGTGAAGTGGACGAGCCGGTTGTCGGCGGCGCGGCCCGACAGGCGGCGGGTGGCGTCGTCCTTGCGGCCCTCACCCTCCGCGACCATGACCTCCAGGGTGCGGCCGACCTGCTTCTTGTTCTCGTCCCAGGAGATCTCCTCCTGGAGGGCGACGAGCCGCTCGTAGCGCGCCTGGACGACCTCCTTGGGGATCTGGCCGTCCATCTCGGCCGCGGGGGTGCCGGGGCGCTTGGAGTACTGGAAGGTGAACGCCTGCGCGAAGCGGGCCTCGCGCACGACGTGCAGGGTCTGCTCGAAGTCCTCCTCCGTCTCGCCGGGGAAGCCCACGATGATGTCGGTGGAGATCGCCGCGTGCGGGATGGCGGCGCGGACCTTCTCGATGATGCCGAGGAAGCGCTCCTGGCGGTACGAGCGGCGCATCGCCTTGAGGACGGTGTCCGAGCCGGACTGGAGGGGCATGTGCAGCTGCGGCATCACGTTCGGCGTCTCGGCCATCGCCGCGATGACGTCGTCGGTGAAATCGCGCGGGTGGGGCGAGGTGAAGCGGACGCGCTCCAGCCCCTCGACGCGCCCGCAGGCCCGCAGCAGCTTGCCGAACGCCTCGCGGTCGCCGATGTCCGAGCCGTACGCGTTGACGTTCTGGCCGAGCAGCGTGATCTCGGAGACGCCCTCGGCGACGAGGGCCTCGACCTCGGCGAGGATGTCGCCGGGCCGGCGGTCCTTCTCCTTGCCGCGCAGCGCCGGGACGATGCAGAAGGTGCAGGTGTTGTTGCAGCCGACGGAGATGGAGACCCACGCGGCGTACGCCGACTCGCGGCGGGTGGGCAGGGTGGACGGGAACGCCTCCAGCGACTCCGCGATCTCGACCTGCGCCTCCTCCTGGACGCGGGCGCGCTCCAGCAGGACCGGCAGCTTGCCGATGTTGTGGGTGCCGAAGACGACGTCGACCCACGGCGCCCGCTTGACGATCGTGTCGCGGTCCTTCTGGGCGAGGCAGCCGCCGACGGCGATCTGCATGCCGGGCCGCCCGGCCTTCTTCGGGGCGAGCCGGCCGAGGTTGCCGTACAGCTTGTTGTCGGCGTTCTCCCGGACCGCGCACGTGTTGAAGACGACGACGTCGGCCTCGCCGTCGGCGCCCTCGGGCGCGCGGACGTAGCCGGCGTCCTCCAGCAGGCCGGAGAGACGCTCGGAGTCGTGGACGTTCATCTGGCACCCGTAGGTGCGCACTTCGTAGGTTCGCTTGACGTCCACTGCCTGGCTCCGGTCGCTGCTGGTCATGGGACAAGGGTAGGCGGTGCCGGGACAGCCTCCGCCCCGAGCCGGGGAACACCGGCGAAGGCGGGCACGGGGCTCCGGCCGGCCCGCCCCGGGGAACACCGGAGGCCGGACACGGACACGGACACGGGCACGGGCACGGGCACGGTCCGGCGGGTCGTCGCGGTCCGCACCCGTCCCTCGGTTCCCCCGGCGGGGGCGCGGCTGGCAGGATCGCCCCATGCCTGCCTCCCCGAACCGGTCCGCCCGCGTGCTCCGCGCCGGCCGCCGCCGCGCCCTGCCGCTCGCGGCGGCGCTGCTGGCGCTGGTCGGAGGGGTGCTGTGGTGGCTGCTGCCGCTCGGGCAGGAGCGGCCGAGCGGGGAGATCACCTTCAGCACGGGCGTGCGGACCGGGGTCTACCAGCGGTACGGCCAGCTTCTGAAGGAGGCGCTCGACCGGCGTCTGCCCGACGTGTCGACCACACTCCGCGACAGCGAGGGCTCCCAGCAGAACCTGTCGCGCGTGGCCTCCGGTGAGGCGCACTTCACCATCGCCACGGCCGACGCCGTCGCCACGTACGTCCAGGAGGGCCGGCCCGGCGCGGCCGACCTGCGCGGCTGCACCCGGCTGTACGACGACTACGTCCAGCTCGTCGTGCCCCGGGGCTCCGCCGTGCGGTCCGCGCGCGACCTGGCCGGGTTGCGGGTCGGCGTCGGGCAGCCTGGTTCCGGCGTGCGGCTGCTCGCGGACCGGCTGCTGGGCGCGGCGGGGCTGGACCCGGCGAAGGACATACGGGCCGTGTCGGCCGGCATCGACACCATGCCGGCGCTGATGGAGGGCGACCGGCTGGACGCGTTCTTCTGGTCGGGCGGCCTGCCCACCAACGCGGTCCTGCGGCTCTCGGAGCGCTTCCCGATCCGGCTGGTGCCGCTGGAGCAGGAGCTCGTCGACACGGTCCACGCGGAGGGCGGCCCGAGCCGGTACTACCGTTCCGCCGTGATCCCGGCAGACGCCTACCCGCTGGCCCAGGAGGGCGAGCCGGTGGCGACGGTGGCCGTGGCGAACCTGCTGGTGACGACCGAGCGCATGGACCCCGCGCTGACCGAGGGCGTCACCCGGACGGTCATCGGGAGCAGGGACCGGATCGGCCGGGAGGTGCACCCCGCGCAGGTCGTCGACCTGCGGACCGCGCTCTACACCGACCCGCTGCCCCTCCACGACGGCGCGCGGCGCTACTACCGGTCGGTCAAGCCGTAGGCGCCGGCGACGGCCGGGGGCTCGGTACGCGGCAGGGAGACCGTCACGCGCAGGCCGTGGGGGTCGTTGCGGGCGAAGTCGAGGGAGCCCCCACCGGCGGCGAGCAGCGCCCGGGTGATGGACAGGCCGAGTCCCGAGCCCTTGACGTTCTGGTGCCGGCCGCTGCGCCAGAAGCGGTCGCCGACACGGCCGAGCTCCTCGTCGGTGAGGCCCGGGCCGTTGTCGCTGACCACGACGGTGGTGGTGTCGCCCCTGGCGGCGACCTCGACCGTGACCTCCTCCCCGCGCGGGGTGAACTTCAGGGCGTTGTCGATCAGCGCGTCGAGCGCGCTCGACAGCGCGACGGGGTCGGCCCACGCGGTGACGGCCGGGCCCTTTCCCGTCAGCCGCACCCCCCGCTCGTCGGCGAGGGGCCGCCAGGCGGCGATCCGCTCGGCGGCCAGCTCCTTGATGTCGGTGAGCCGCAGGTCGGCGGAGGCGTGTTCGGCCAGCGCCAGACCCAGCAGGTCGTCGAGGACCTGGGCCAGGCGCTTGCCCTCCGCCTGGACCGAGGCGATCTCCTCGTTGCCCTCCGGCAGCTCCAGCGCGAGCAGCTCGATCCGCAGCAGCAGCGCGGCGAGCGGGTTGCGCAGCTGGTGCGAGGCGTCGGCGACGAAGGCGCGCTGCTGCTCCAGCACCTGCTCGACGTTGTCCGCCATCTCGTTGAAGGAGCGGGCCAGACGGCGGAGCTCCGGCGGTCCGCCGGCGGCGGCGACGCGGGAGTTGAGGCGGCCGGTGGCGATGTCGTGGGTGGCCGCGTCCAGGACGCGGACGGGCCGCAGCACCCAGCCGGTGAGCCGGAAGGCCGCGCCGACGGCGAGCAGCATGGCCGCGCACTCGCCGGCGGCGATGACCAGCCAACCGCGCAGGATCCGACCGCGCAGCTGCCCGGTCGGCGAGTCGGTGACCACCACCGCGACGACGTCCCCGTCCCGTACGACCGGTGAGGCGACCGCCAGGCGGGCGTCCGGCTGCCAGGGCCACACCTGGGGCGGGTCGTGCGAGCGCCGGCCGAGCCGGGCCTCGACGAGGGCGCGCCGCAGCTCGCCCTCGTCCGGTACGCGCCACCCCTCGGGGGCGGCGGCCATGGCGCCGCCGTCGCGGTAGAAGACGCCGGCGTGGATGCCGTACACGTCCTGGTAGCGCAGCAGCTCGCCCTGGAGGGTGGCCTTCCGCTCGTCGATGCCGGGGCCGCTCTCGGTGACGTACTGGGCGAGCGCCGCGAACCGTGCCGTGTCGTCGATGCGGTCGACGACGACGGTCTGCTGGTAGGCCGAGGCCATGCTCACGGCGAGCGGGAAGCCCAGGGCGAGCAGGACACCGGCCATGAGGACGATGAGGAGCGGAAGGAGTCGTGTGCGCACGGTCGCCCGTCGTTCCGGGGCCCGGCGCTAGACGCCCGGAGGCGCGGCGGGCGGCACGGGCGGGGGCGCGACGGGGGGCGCGGATGGGGCGGGCGGGGGCGCGTCGCCGGGCGCGGGCGGCACGGGCGGCGCGGTCGGGGGCATCGCGGGCGGCACGGGCGGAGGCGCGTCGCCGACGGGCGCTGAGGGCGTGACGGGCGCGGGCGGGGCGGCACCGGGGGGTGTCGTCGGGACGACGAGGCGGTAGCCGACGCCGCGCACGGTCTCGATGAGCGTCGGCATCCGCAGCTTCGCGCGCAGGGACGCCACGTGGACCTCCAGGGTCCGGCCCGTCCCCTCCCAGCTGGTGCGCCACACCTCGCTGATGATCTGCTCGCGGCGGAACACCACGCCGGGCCGCTGGGCGAGCAGGGCCAGCAGGTCGAACTCCTTGCGGGTGAGGGGGACGAGCGTGCCGTCGACGCTGACCCGGCGCGTGGGCAGCTCCACGACGACCGGGCCGAGGCGCAGCGGCTCGGCCGAACTCCCGATCACGGGCAGGGAGCCGGTGTCCTCGGGGTCGGCGCCGCCGGTGGCGCGCCGGCTGACGGCGTGGATGCGGGCCAGCAGCTCACCGGTGTCGTAGGGCTTGACGACGTAGTCGTCGGCGCCGAGGTTGAGGCCGTGGATGCGGGAGCGCACATCGGCCCGGGCGGTCACCATGATGACCGGCGTCGAGGTGAGCTTCCGGAGCTTGCCGCAGACCTGGTAGCCGTCCTGGTCGGGCAGGCCGAGGTCGAGGAGGATCACGCCGAAGGGGCTCCTGCCGGGCTCGTCGGAGGGGAGGACGGCCTTGAGGGCCTCCTCGCCGTTCCTGGCGTGCGTGACGGCGAAGCCGTGCTTCTTGAGGATGGCGGACAGGGCGGCGGCGACGTGGTCGTCGTCCTCGACCAGCAGCAGTCTCATTTCGGGCCCCCCTCCGGAAGCGGTCCTCTGGCGTACGGCGTGCGAGCGTACGCGCATACCGGCGCATACGCGTTCACTCGTGCGGGTGAGCCCGCGCGGGTGCCCGGCGGCGGACGGTCGGTGCGGTGTGTCGGGTGCAGCGTCGTCGGTGCACCTGAATGGTGCCAGGGCATGGCCGTGCCCGGGCGCCGTTTCGTACTCCGCATGAACTCCGATGGCGGAGCGCGAGTCAAGTGCGGCGCCGGGGGCCGCCGTGATCCGTTATGCAGCCGGTATTGCGACACCGCCCTGTTCACGCGGTGTGTCCGGTTGCGGCCGGATCGTTATGCTCAATTTCCGCTCAGATGTGATGACGCTGCTCGTGGGGCGTGCTTAATGTCCTCTGCAACCGAGCAGGACGGAGCGAGAGGCGATGAGCGGAGTGTCAGTCACCAAGGGCGCAGCGGACGCCGCACCGACGGCGGGCGACCTGGTCGTACTGAGCAACGTCAACAAGCACTTCGGCGCGCTGCACGTGCTCCAGGACATCGACCTGACGATCGCCCGCGGCGAGGTCGTGGTCGTCATCGGACCGTCCGGGTCCGGCAAGTCCACGCTGTGCCGCACCATCAACCGCCTGGAGACCATCGACTCCGGCGCGATCAGCATCGACGGCCGGCCGCTGCCCGACGAGGGCAAGGAGCTGGCGCGGCTGCGGGCCGACGTCGGCATGGTCTTCCAGTCCTTCAACCTCTTCGCGCACAAGACGGTGCTCGAGAACGTGATGCTGGGCCAGCTCAAGGTCCGCAAGACCGACAAGCAGGCCGCCGAGCAGAAGGCCCGGTCCCTGCTGGACCGGGTCGGCGTCGGCTCGCAGGCGGACAAGTACCCCGCGCAGCTCTCCGGCGGCCAGCAGCAGCGCGTCGCCATCGCGCGGGCGCTGGCCATGGACCCGAAGGTCATGCTCTTCGACGAGCCCACGTCGGCGCTCGACCCCGAGATGATCAACGAGGTCCTCGAGGTGATGCAGCAGCTGGCCCGCGAGGGGATGACGATGGTCGTCGTCACCCACGAGATGGGCTTCGCGCGGTCCGCCGCCAACCGGGTCGTCTTCATGGCCGACGGCAGGATCGTCGAGGAGGCGTCGCCGGAGGAGTTCTTCAGCAACCCGCGCAGCGACCGGGCCAAGGACTTCCTGTCGAAGATCCTCCACCACTGACCACCCCGATGCCGAACCACCACGGCCGGACCACGACACAAGGGATGTTCACCATGCAGTTCCGCAAGACCAGTGCGGCCCTCGCCGCGGTCGCCACCCTCTCGCTCACGGCGACCGCCTGTGGCTCCAGCAGTGGCGACGGCGACAAGATCGTCATCGGCATCAAGTACGACCAGCCCGGCCTCGGCCTGAAGACGCCGGACGGCAAGTACACCGGCTTCGACGTCGACGTCGCCACGTACGTCGCCAAGGAGCTCGGCTACGGCGCCGACAAGATCGAGTTCAAGCAGGCACCCAGCGCCGAGCGCGAGAACCTGATCCGCAACGGTGACGTGAAGTTCGTCGTCGCCAGCTACTCGATCAACGACAAGCGCAAGGCCGTGGTGGACTTCGCCGGTCCCTACTTCCTTGCCCACCAGGACCTGCTGGTCCGCGCGGACGACAACTCGATCAAGCAGGCGTCGGACCTCAACGCCAAGAAGCTCTGCTCGGTCACCGGCTCGACGTCGGCGCAGAACGTCAAGGAGAAGCTCGCTCCCAAGGCCGACCTCCAGGAGTTCGGCGGCTACTCCGAGTGCATCACCGGCCTGGAGAACGGCGCGGTCGACGCCCTGACCACGGACAACTCCATCCTGGCCGGCTACGCCGCCCAGAAGGAGCACCAGGGCAAGTTCAAGCTGGTCGGCCTGAAGCTGAGCGACGAGCACTACGGCATCGGCCTCAAGAAGGGCGACAAGGAGCTCCGCGACAAGATCAACGCCGCGCTCGAGAAGATGAAGTCGGACGGCTCGTGGGAGAAGGCCGTCAAGGCCAACTTCGGCCCGGCCAACTACAAGAACGAGCCCGCGCCGGCGATCACCGAGAAGTGATCCGGCCCCGCCGCGCCTGAGCGGCGGCGGTCCCGCCGCCCCGGGGCGGCGGGCGGAGCACAGCCAGCAGCAGCGGAGAGGCGCCGTCGGCCCCGGCCGGGCCGGCGGCGCCCTCACGATCCAACCAGGGGAGAGCGCGGGTCATCGTGTTCGACTTTCTAGATAATCCGCAGTACGACCTGCTCGGCGCGTTCTGGGTGACGGTCCAGCTCGCCCTCTACTCGGCGCTGGGGTCCCTGATCCTGGGCACGCTCCTGGTGGGGATGCGGGTCAGCCCCGTGCCGCTGATGCGGGGCTTCGCCACCACGTACGTCAACGCGGTGCGCAACACGCCGCTGACCATCGTGCTCATCGGCTGCTCGCTCGTGCTCTACCAGACACTGGGGATCACGCTCGCCGGAGGCGACTCCAAGACCATCGGGTTCCGCATGGCCGTCCTCGGCCTGGCTGCGTACACCGGCACCTTCGTCTGCGAGGCCCTGCGCTCCGGCATCAACACGGTGCCCGTGGGGCAGGCGGAGGCGGCGCGGGCACTGGGCCTCAGCTTCTTCCAGGTGCTGACGCTGATCGTGCTGCCGCAGGCGTTCCGCTCGGTGATCGCCCCGCTCGCCAACGTCCTGATCGCGCTGACGAAGAACACCACCGTCGCCGCGGCGATCGGTGTCGCGGAAGCCTCCCTCCTCATGAAGGAAATGGTCGAGAACGAGTCCGACTCGCTGCTCGCCGTGTTCGGCGTCATCGCCTTCGGGTTCGTCCTCCTCACCCTCCCCACCGGCCTGCTCCTCGGCTGGGTGGCCAAGCGCATGGCGGTGAAGCGATGAGCTCCGTGCTGTACGACACCCCGGGACCCCGGGCCAAGCGGCGGAACCTCCTCTACTCCGCGCTCTTCCTCGTCCTGCTGGCGGCCGGCGTCTGGTGGGCGCTGTCGATGATGGCCGAGAAGAACCAGCTGACCGCCGAGAAGTGGTCGCCGTTCGTCACCGACTCCGCCATCTGGACCACCTTCCTGTTCCCCGGCCTCGGGGAGACCCTCAAGGCGGCGGGGCTCGCGCTGGTCATCGCGCTTCCGCTGGGCGCCCTGCTCGGCATCGGGCGACTCTCCGACCACGCCTGGGTACGGGTGCCGATCGGCGCGGTGGTGGAGTTCTTCCGCGCCATCCCGGTCCTGGTGATGATGGTGTTCGCCAGCGCGATGTTCGTGCAGTTCACGACCATCGAGTCGGAGGTCCGGCCGCTGTACGCGGTGGTCACCGGGCTCGTCCTGTACAACGCCTCCGTCATCGCGGAGATCGTCCGCGCCGGCATCCTCTCCCTGCCGGCCGGACAGACGGACGCCGCCAAGGCGATCGGCATGCGCAAGGGCCAGACGATGCGGTACGTGCTCCTGCCGCAGGCCGTGACGGCGATGCTGCCGGCCCTGGTCAGCCAGCTCGTGGTCATCGTGAAGGACACCGCCCTCGGCGGCGCGGTCCTCGGTTTCTCGGAGCTGCTCTTCCAGATCCGCTCGATCACCGCCAACTACGGCGCCAACACGATCGCGGCGTTCACCGTCGTCGCGCTCATGTACATCGCCGTCAACGGCCTCCTCACCCGGTTCGCCGGCTGGCTTGAGCGCCGGCTGCGGCAGGGCGGGAAGAGCTCCGGCGCGACGGTCGACATCACGGACATCGACACGGAGCTCGGCGGCGGTGTCGCCGAGGAGGTGGCCGTCCGCAAGGGGCACGGCACCGGGACCTGACGGCCGGGGAGCGCCGACGGCGCGGGCGGGAGTCCGCGCCGTCACGTGAAGGGGTGGTGGCATACGGCCGCCGCCCCTTCACGCGTTCGTGCGCCACTGCCCCGTCACTTGACGCAAGCACGCGCAGTGGGTTGCATACGTTCTGTGATCAATCACCGGGTTCTCGTCGCACTCCCACGTGTTTCCCCTGCTCGTCGCATGACCACTGAGGTCGCAGGAGCCACAGGAGTCACGCCGTGGATCCGGTGATCGTCGTCGGCGCGGGGCCGGTCGGTCTCGCCCTGGCCCTCGCGCTCGCCGCGCAGGAGGTGCCGTCGGTCGTCCTGGACGAAGGCGCCGGGGCGGACGAGTACCGCCCGGCCAGGACCGCCGTGCTACGCCCGGACACCGCCGCTTTCGTCGAACGGCTGGGCTGCGCCGACACGCTGCGCGAGGAGGGCGCCCGCTGGTCGGGGTGGCGGTCGATGCGCCGCCGGCAGGTCGTACGGCACGTGGCCTTCGCCGACGCGCGGGGTGGCGGGGCGGGTGGCGTGGACGGCCGTGGGCCCGATGACGGGCTTGGTGAGGGGTACGACGAGAGGCGCGGCGGGACGACGGCCCGGGAGGCGCCGGGCAGGGGCGGACAGCAGCTCGGGCCGGGCGACGGACCGGCGTACGGATCGGGCGACGGGCAGGGGCCCGGGCTTGGCGACGGGGCGGCGTACGGGCCCGGCGACGAGCCGGGCGTGGAGTCGCCGCTGCACGTTCCGCAGCACGCGCTCACCCTCGCGCTCCGCCAGGCCATCGCGGCACCGCGGACCCGGGGCCTCGTGCGGATCGTCGGGGACAGCCGCCTGGACGCGCTCGACCAGGACGCGAGCGGTGTCTCCGCGCACACTCGCGGCCCGCGGTCGGCGTGGTGGCGGGGCAGCCATCTGGTGGGCTGCGACGGCGCCCGGTCCACGGTCCGCAAGCTGCTGGGGATCCGTTTCCCCGGGCGCACGGCCGTGGAGCGCCACGCGGTCGCCATGCTCCGCGCCGAACTGCCCTGGCCGGGCGAGGCCGTCCTGCACCGCCAGCCGCCGTGGCGCGGCGGCGGGGACGAGGTGACGGCGCGCCCCCTGCCGGCGGGCGGTTGGCGGTTGGACTGGTTGCTGCCGCCGCGCGGAGACCTGGTGACCCCCGAGGCGCTGGTGGGGCGGATCCGGGAGACCCTGGCCGGGTGGTGCGCGGAGGTCCCCCCATACGACCTGATCGACACCGGTGTGTACACGCTGCACCACCGGCTGGCGCGGAGCTGGCGCGTCGACCGGGCGTTCCTCGCCGGGGACGCGGCGCACCTGCTGGGCGCGCTGGGGACGCAGGGCCTGGACGAGGGGCTGCGCGACGTGGAGAACCTCGCGTGGAAACTGGCCGCGGCGTGCCACGACGGGCCGTCCGAGGTCCTGCTCGACAGTTACGAGGCGGAGCGGCGCACGGCGGTGGCCGCGCGGCTGCGGGCGGCGGACCAGTCGCTGCCGGTACTGCGCGGCGGGGGCGGGCTGCGGACGTACCTGGGCGGTTCGCGGCAGCACGACGCCCTGCTGACCGACGGGCACCTGGGTCTCGGCCCGCTGGGCGCCCCGCCGTCGTACGTCCACTCGCCGCTGGCACCGCTCGGTGCCGAGGCGCGGGTGGAGGTCGGTACGGAGTCGGGTGCGCCGGTCGACGACGTGCCGGTGACCTCGCCGGACGGCGCGACGGGACGGCTGCGGGACCGGTTGGGGCGGGGCGTGCTCGTGGTGCTGGTGGCCCCGGGGACCGGGGTGTGGAACCGGCGCCACTGGGTGAGCGCGGGGGTGATGCCCCGGCTGGCGGAGGCGGTACGGGCGCTGCCGGTGCGGGGCGAGCTGCTGGTGACCGAGGCGTACCCGGGGGCGGCCGCGCACACCGTGCTGCTGGTGCGGCCCGACGGGCACCTGGCGGCGGCCTTCGCGGGCGTGCGGCCGGCGGAGCTGCGCGCGGCGGCGGAGGCGCTGCGGGGCGGACCGGGGCGGGACGCGGACGGCGAGGTGCGCGCCGAGGAGACGGCGGACGTCCACTGACGGTCCCCCGCCGGGCTGCCTGACGCCCCACCATGGCGCCCGGCTGGCGAGGCCGCGTCGCGAAGCCCGCCGACGCACCTATCGGGACCGGCTGACACCTGACCGCGGCCCGCTGGCTCCCACCGCGGAGCCCCATGACGACCCACCGCGGAGCCCCTGACGAACGCAGCGCGGGGAACCCCGCCGACGTCCACCGCGAAACCCCTGGCGCCGGTGCGGACCGTGTGGCCCCGGCTCACCCGGCCGTGCGTCGGGGCGTCACATGGCGTCGAAGTCCAGGTCCCCGGTCTCCTCGCCCTCCTCCTCCAGCGCGCGGCGGACGACGCGGAGGGCCAGACCCTCCGGGTAGCCCTTCCGCGCGAGCATGCCTGCCAGGCGGCGGAGCCGGCGGTCGCGGTCGAGCCCCCGGGTGGAGCGGAGTTTGCGCTGGACGAGCTCGCGTGCGGTCTCCTCCTCCTGTTCGGCGTCGAGCCGGCCGACGGCCTCGTCGATCAGGGCGGAGTCGACCCCCTTGGTGCGCAGCTCGCGGGCCAGGGCGCGGCGGGCCAGACCGCGGCCGTGGTGCCGGGACTCCACCCACGCCCCGGCGAACGCGGCGTCGTCGATCAGACCGACGTCCTCGAAGCGGGAGAGGATCTCGTCGGCGATCTCCTCCGGGATCTCCTTCTTGCGCAGCGCGTCCGCGAGCTGCTTGCGGGTGCGCGGCGTCCCGGTGAGCAGGCGCAGGCAGATCGCCCGCGCCCGCTCAGCCGGATCTTGGGGCGGCAGCTCCTTCTCGGCCCTCGACGAGTCGGGGCTGCCGCCCGGCCATTCGGTGCGCCGGGCCATGGGTTACCCCTTGGCCGCCGCTGCGGCCTTGGTCGCCTTGGTGGTCTTGCTCACCGGGGCGGGGACCGACTTGGCCGCATCGGCCGCGACGTCCGCCGGGACCGCCGCCGCCGCGTCGACCGTGCCCGGCTCGGCCGCCGGGGTCTCCGGCCGGACGCCGACGCCCAGCTTCTCCTTGATCTTCCTCTCGATCTCGTTGGCGAGGTCGGGGTTGTCCTTGAGGAAGTTGCGGGCGTTCTCCTTGCCCTGGCCGAGCTGGTCGCCCTCGTACGTGTACCAGGCGCCCGCCTTGCGGATGAAGCCGTGCTCCACGCCCATGTCGATCAGGCCGCCCTCGCGGCTGATGCCCTCGCCGTAGAGGATGTCGAACTCGGCCTGCTTGAACGGCGGGGCGACCTTGTTCTTGACGACCTTGCACCGGGTGCGGTTGCCGACCGCGTCCGTGCCGTCCTTGAGGGTCTCGATACGGCGGATGTCGATGCGCACCGAGGCGTAGAACTTCAGAGCGCGGCCACCGGTCGTGGTCTCCGGCGAGCCGAACATCACGCCGATCTTCTCGCGGAGCTGGTTGATGAAGATCGCGGTGGTCTTGGACTGGTTGAGCGCGCTGGTGATCTTCCGGAGGGCCTGGCTCATCAGGCGGGCCTGGAGGCCCACGTGCGAGTCGCCCATCTCGCCCTCGATCTCCGCGCGCGGCACGAGCGCGGCGACGGAGTCGATGACGATCAGGTCGAGCGCGCCGGAGCGGACCAGCATGTCGACGATCTCCAGGGCCTGCTCGCCGTTGTCCGGCTGCGACAGGATCAGGTTGTCGATGTCGACGCCGAGCTTCTTGGCGTACTCGGGGTCGAGGGCGTGCTCCGCGTCGATGAAGGCGACCTGTCCGCCGGCCTTCTGCGCGTTGGCCACGGCGTGCAGGGTCAGGGTCGTCTTACCGGAGGACTCCGGACCGTAGACCTCCACCACTCGGCCGCGCGGCAGGCCACCGACGCCGAGCGCGACGTCGAGCGCGGTCGAACCGGTCGGGATGACCTCGATGGGCTCGTTCGTCCGGTCGCCCATGCGCATCACGGCGCCCTTGCCGAATTGCCGTTCAATCTGTGCGAGCGCGGCGTCGAGCGCCTTCTCGCGGTCGGTTCCTGCCATGGGTTCCACCCGATTTGCTTGAGTCGATCGCTTCACGTCAAAGACGCTAACCCCTGCCACTGACAACGCGCCCCGACGGACCTCCCGGCCTGTGGAAAACCTCCCGCCGCTGACGCGGAGGGCCAGGCCACGCCCCCATAAGAATGGATGTTCGATTTTGGTGTCAAGCGAGCCACACCGGCTGTGGACGAAGCCGCCAGGACGCCGGCCCGACACGGCCACGGCCTCGCCGTGCCCCCGCCACCACACCCGCACCCGCTGCACCAGCTACCCCGGCACACCCCGCGCCACCACCACACCGCCTGCCCCGGCACACCCGCGCCACCACCGCGCCACCTCCGCGGTGGCGCCTATCCTTCCTGGCATGTCCCTCCGCTCCCCCGTCCGCCGCGGTCGGACGTCCGTGCGGCCGGCCGCGCCGCCCGGCGCCGCGAGGGACGCCGCGGACGTCGCGCCGCCCGTCGTGCGGACGGCCGACCTGGTGCTGACCGCGGTCGTCACCCTTTTCGTCGTCGGGTGGACCGCCGTCTCCGTGGCCGCGGGCGAGGAGAGCGAGCCGTCGGGCCGTACGGCGCTCGGCTGGGCGCTCGTGGCGGTCGGCTGCGGGTCGCTCGTGCTCCGGCGCCGCGCGCCCGTCGCCGTCGCCGCGGTCACCCTCGCCGTCTGCGCGGTCTACTACCCGACGAGCACGTACGACGGCCCGCTCCTGGTCACCTTCGCGCTGGCCCTGTACACGACCGCCGCCGAGGGCCGGTTCGCCGCCGCCGTCGCGCTGGCCTCCGTCACACTGCTCGCCGTCGGGGTCGGTGAGATCCGCCAGGGTCCCGGCCGCCGACAGATCGACGACACGTCCCTCGTGATGCTCGCGGGCTGGCTGATCAGCCTGGTCGCCGTGGGCCGCGCGCAGCGCACCCGGCTGGCGTACCTCCACGAGGTGGAGCAGCGGGCGCTGGCGGCCGAGCGGGAGCAGGAGGCCAGGGCCCGGCAGAGCGCCACGGAGGAGCGGCTGCGCATCGCGCGCGAGGTGCACGACGTCCTCGGCCACAGCATCTCGCTGATCAACGTCCAGTCCAGCGCCGCCCTGCACCGGCTGGCCAAGGGGCCCGATCCCGCCGAGGCGCTGCCCGCCGCCACGGAGGCCCTGGAGGCCGTCAAGGCGACCAGCAAGGACGCCTTGCGGGAGCTGCGCGGCACCCTCGTCGCGCTGCGCCGGCCCGACGAGCCGGCGCCGACCGCACCCGTGTCCGGACTGGACCGGCTCGGAGAACTGGCCGAGCGGGCCCGTGCCGCCGGGCTGACGGTCGTGACCCGCACCGAGGGCGCCGCACGGCCGCTGCCACCGGCCCTGGACCTGGCGGCGTACCGCATCGTGCAGGAGTCGCTGACGAACGTGACCCGGCACGCCCGCGCGAGCACCGTGGTGGTGACCCTGGCGTGGACCCCGGAGGAGCTGCGTCTGCGCGTCGAGGACGACGGCGGGGGCTCGCCCGACGGGCCGTCCCCGGGCAGCGGCGTCCAGGGCATGGCCGAGCGCGCCAGGGCCTTCGGGGGCGAGCTCACGGTGGGCAACACCGACCGGGGGTTCCGGGTCTCGGCCCGGCTGCCGCTCACCACCGGCACCACCACCAGGGGGACCGCATGATCCGCGTCGTGCTCGCCGACGACCAGACGCTCGTACGGGCCGGGTTCCGGTCGATCCTCGACGGCGAGGCGGACATCGAGGTCGTGGGCGAGGCCGCGGACGGCGACCAGGCCGTCGCCCTCGCGCGCGAGCTGCGCCCGGACGTCGTCCTGATGGACATCCGGATGCCGGGCACGGACGGCCTGGAGGCCACACGTCGCATCACCGGCGACCCGCGCCTGACGGACGTGCGCGTGGTCATCCTGACCACCTTCGACGTCGACGACCACGTGTACGGGGCGCTGCGCGCGGGAGCGTCCGGTTTCCTGGTGAAGGACACCGAGCCGATGGAGCTCCTGCACGGCGTGCGCGTGGTGGCGCGCGGCGACGCGCTGATCGCGCCCGCCGTGACCCGCCGCCTGATCGCCGAGTTCGCGGGCCGGGCCCGGCAACCGGACCCGAGCCCGCGGCTGAACGCGCTGACCGAGCGGGAGCGGGAGGTCATGGGCCTGGTCGGCGCCGGCCTGTCGAACGACGAGATCGCCCGGCGGCTGGTCCTCTCGCCCGCCACCGCCAAGACGCACGTCAGCCGGATCATGACGAAGCTCGCCGTCCGCGACCGGGCACAGCTGGTGGTCCTCGCCTACGAGTCGGGGATGATCACGCCCGGCTGGCTCGCCTGACGCCTGTTCGATGTCCACTGCCCGTTGTCCCTGATCAGCGTCAGGGGTAAAGGGTCAGGGGCCAGGAGTCCGAGTCCAGGAGTCGGGGTCCATGAAACCCCTGATCCTGCTCACGGACCCATCCCGCGCGCGGGATGCCCGTGCGGGCCGCAACCAGGGGGGTACGCGCGCGGGGCCGGGCGCAACCGGTGGGGTACGGCGACCGACGACCGGGGGGTGACGACCGGGCCCCGGTCGTACACCGAGGCTGGCGGTGTGGAACCAGACGCCTCGGAAGTCCTCGACCTCGCCCGGCTGCAGTTCGCGCTCACGGCCGGCGGCCACTTCCTGTTCGTCGCCCTCACGCTGGGCCTCGCGACCGTCGTCGCGTGCCTGCAGACGAAGGCGACGCTCGGGGGCCGGGCGCTGGACGCGCGCCTGGTGCGGTTCTGGGGGCAGCTGTACGTCGTCAACTACGCCGTCGGGATCGTCACGGGCATCGTGATGGAGTTCCAGTTCGGGTTGAGCTGGAGCGGTCTGACGCACCACGCGGGCAACGTCCTCGGGGCGGCGCTGGCGGTGGAGACGATCGTCGCGTTCTTCGTCGAGTCGACCTTCCTCGGCCTGTGGATCTTCGGCTGGCACCGGCTGGGCCGCTGGGCGCACCTCGCGGCGATCTGGATCGTCACCCTCACCGCGTACGCCTCGGCCTACTGGATCCTCGTCACGAACGGCTTCCTCAACAACCCGGTGGGACACCGCGTGGAGGGCGGGCGGCTGGTCCTCGACGACCCGGTCGCGGTGCTGACCAACCCGAGCGCGCTGCTGGCCTTCGGCCACATCGCGGCCGGGGCACTGCTCACGGCGGGCTTCTTCATGGCGGGGGTGAGCGCGTACCACCTGTTCCGGCGGACGGCCGAGTGGGAGTTCTTCGGCCGCAGCCTGCGCGTCGGGGTGTTCCTGTCCTTCCCCGCCCTGCTGGCCACGGCGGTGTTCGGCGGCCTCCAGCTGTCCTCGCTCGCCACGGTCCAGCCGGTGAAGGCGGCGGTGTTCGAGGGCGAGCGGGCAAAGATCGCCCGGTTGCAGGCGGAGTTGACGGCGGCCTTCGGGCCGGGCGACTACGTCCCGTCGGAGGCGTGGACCCGGGGCGGCGCCCTGGTGATGCTGATCGTCTTCGCGCTGATGCTGTACTTCACGTTCGCCGGGTTCGTGCTGGCGTTCTTCCGGACGGTCGTGTTCCGGTTCCGGCTGTGGCACGTGGCGCTCATCGCGGCGGTGCCCCTGCCGTACGTGGCGATGACCAGCGGCTGGGTGTTCCGCGAGGCGGGCCGACAGCCGTGGGTGGTGTACGGGCTGCTGAAGACGGAGGACGCGGTCTCCGACCTCTCCCCCACCGCGATGCGTGCCTCCCTGCTCCTCTTCACCGGCCTCTTCGCGCTGCTCACCGCCGTCAACGCCTGGCTGCTGGTGCGGCTCGCCCGGCGCGGACCGGTGGACATGGGCCTGGGCCGCGACGAGCGCGCCGTCGCCGCCCGGGGCGCGGGCGCGGCCCCGGACGGCACCCCGGGCGGACCGGACGGCACCTCCGGCGGACCGGACGGCCGGCCGGGCGGGCCGGGCGGCGGGAGGGGACCGGGCGGCGGGGGCGGTCCGGGTGACTCCGACGACCCCGCCGACGCCCTGCCCGCGCCGCGCTACTGACCCCGACCCCGAGGAGTTGTCCGTGGACACCCTGGCCATCACCCTGCTCGGCCTCTACGCCGCCGGGTACTTCGTCCTCGCCGGTGCGGACATCGGCACCGGGATGCTCCTGCCCCACCTGGGCCGCTCGGACGACGAGCGCCGACTGGTCGTCGCGTCCTTCGCGCCGTTCCTCCTCGGCAACGAGGTGTGGCTGGTCGCCACCGCGGGCGTGTTCATCGGCTGCTTCCCGATGCTGGAGGGCGAGGTGCTCAGCGGCCAGTTCACGGTGGTCGTCCCGCTGCTGGCCGGCTGGATGGTCCGGGACGCGGGGCTGTGGTCGCGCGGGCGCGTGACGGGCCGGGCGGGGCCCCTCTGGCGGACCCTGTGCGACGGCGCGACGGTGTGCGGCAGCTGGGTGGTGGCCCTGTCCTGGGGCCGGCTGCTGGCCGGGCTGCTCACCGGTACGCCCCACGTGCCCGCGAACGGCGCGGCGGCGCTGGTCGCGGCCTTCGCCGTGGCCGCGCTGTTCGCGGCGCACGGGGCCGGCTTCGCGGCCGTCCGCCTGACCGGCTCGCCGTTCGAACGGGCCCGGCGGCTCGTCGGCCGGGCCCGCCCCTGGCAGTCGTTCGCGCTCACGGCCGCCCTCATGGCGGCGCTGCCGGTCGCCGCCGGGTCGTCGCTGCCGCTGGCCCGGTCGGCGGCGGACGGCGCCACGCTCGCCCTGCTCGTCCCCGCCCTGGTCGCGGTCACGCCGCTGCTCGTCGCCGTCCAGGCGTGGACCTGGTACGCCTTCCGCCGGCGCGTGACCGGGCCGTCGTACCTGTGACGCCGGTGGGCCGCACCGCGGCAGGCGGAACGGGTCAGGCGCCGCCCGGCGGCGTCCCGTCCCGGCCGCTGGCGCGCAGCGCCCGCTGCACCCGTGCCAGGACCATCTCGCCGTGTCTGCGGTGCCCGTGGACACGCGGGTCCTCCGTCACGGCGTACCGCTTGACGTAGGCGCCGAGGAACGCCTGCAGGGTGGCGACCGCGGGGATCGCGATCAGCGCGCCGACGGCCCCCAGGAGTGCGGTGCCCGCCACGACGGAGCCGAAGGCGACCGCCGGGTGGATGTCCACCGTCCTCGCGGTGAGCTTCGGCTGCAGCAGGTAGTTCTCGAACTGCTGGTACACGACGACGAACGCCAGCACCCACAGGGCGTACCAGGGGGCGACGGTGAACGCGATGAGCATCGGCAGGGCGCCCGCCAGGTAGGTGCCGATGGTCGGCAGGAACTGCGAGACGAGGCCGACCCACACGGCGAGCGCCGGCGCGTAGGGCACGCCGAGGAACTCCAGCAGGACGAAGTGGGCCAGGCCGGAGAAGAGCGCCATCAGCCCGCGCGAGTAGATGTAGCCGCCGGTCTTGTCGACGGCGATCTCCCAGGCGCGCAGGACCTCCGCCTGCTTCGCCGGGGGCAGTACGGAGCACAGGGCGCGGCGCAGCCGGGGGCCGTCGGCGGCGAAGTAGAACGAGAACAAGAAGATCGTCAGGAGCTTGAAGAGGCCCCCGAGGACGGTGGTGGAGACGTCCAGCACACCACTCGCGCTGTTCTCCACGTACTTCCGCAGCCACTCCGAGCGCAGCAGGCTGTCCTGGACGGCGACCCTGGACAGCTTGGTGTCGAAGGTCTGGTTGCTCCAGTTGATCAGCGAGTCGAGGTACTTGGGCAGGTCGTCGACCATGCTGACGATCTGGCCCGCGAGCATCGACCCCAGCAGGACGACGAAGCCCACGCCCACCACGAGGACGCCCAGGAACACCAGCATCGTGGCCAGGCCCCGGCGCATCCCCCGGGCCGCCATACGGCCCACGGCGGGCTCGACCGCGAGGGCGAGGAAGAACGCGATCAGGATGTTGACGAGCAGCCCGATGAGCTGGTGGAAGGCCCAGCTGCCCAACTGGAAGCAGGCGTAGAGGGCCAACCCGAGCACCATGGCGCGGGGCAGCCAGCGGGGCATGCGCGCCGGGATGACCGGTGCCCCGGTCGGACCCGCCGACCCGGCCGGGGCACCGGTGGTCCCGGCGCCGGCCGTCGTACCGGCCGCCGCGGGGGCCGGTGAGGCTGCGCTCCGCACGGCCTTGGTCCCGCCGACACCGGCGGCCGCGGGGTCGTCGGCGGCCGTGGGGGCCGCTGCCGCCGCGGTGGCGGCCGGGCCGGCGGCGGCGTCGACGGTGGGATCGGGTCGGGGAGCCCCGTGGGAGGACGGTTCGGGGTCGGGGCTGGGGTTCTGGGTCTCGTCAGTCGGGGCCACGGGGCAAGTGTCGCTCACCGCTGCGACAACCCGCCGGGGCCCTGTGGACAACCGGCCACGGACGGCCGGTGGACGGTCGGCGGACGGCTGGTGGACGGACCGGGTGACCGACGGACGGACCCGGGCCGACCGGACGGCCGGGGCCCGAGGCCCGGGGGCGGGGGAAGGCCGGACGCCCTGGGCCGGGGGCTCGGCGGGGCCGGGGGCGGACCGGACGCCGGAGCTCCGGTCAGCGCTTGTCGGCGGGGACGCCCACGGCCGCGCACACGGCGCGCCACACGTCCTTCGCCTCCCAGCCGGCGTCCAGCGCCTCGTACACCGTCCGGCCGCCCAGTTCGGACATCACGTGGTCACGGGCGAAGGACTCGGCGTACGCCGCGCCGAAGTGGTCCGCCATCCGCTCCCAGAAAATCGTCAACCGCATGCGTCCAGTATCGCGCTCCTGAGAGTGCCGCCCGGTCCCCACGCCCCGACGGCAGTCGTTCACGCCCTACGGTCGGGACATGGGTCGACACATGGCTGGAACTCCCCTTGCGCGAGCCGAGCGGTTCATCTGGCTCACGGCTCGCGTCCTCGAACAGCACCGGTTCGCCTACCACTTCCTCGGCGGGAGTGCCGACGCCGTCGAGGCCGCCCTCGCCCCGTACGCCAACGACGACGGCGGCTACGGGTACGCCCTGGAACCGGACGTACGGGGGCCGGTCAGCCAACCGCTGCACACCGCCCACGCGCTGCGGGTCCTCGACTCGATCGGCCGGTGCGGCGGGCGGCGCGTGGAGCGCGTCTGCCGGTACCTGACCTCCGTGTCGACGTACGACGGGGCGCTGCCCGCCGTCCACCCGTCCGTCCGTGGCTATCCCGTCGCGCCGTTCGTCCCGGTCGTCGACGACCCGCCCAGCGACCTGCTGGCCACGGGCCCCGTGGTGGGGCTGCTCCACCGCAACCAGGTGTGGCACGCGTGGCTGTTCCGGGCGACCGACTTCTGCTGGGCGGCGGTGGGTTCGATCATCGAGGAGGGGCGGTCCCACCCGTACGAGGTGGAGGCGGCCGTGGCGTTCCTCGACGGCGTCCCGGACCGCACCCGGGCCGAGGCCGCGGCGGACCGGCTCGGACGCGTGGTGCGGGAGCGGCGGCTCGCGGTGCTGGAGCCGGACCGCGTCGACGCGTACCCGACGGCACCCGGGTACGCACCGGGCGAGCACCACTTCCCGCACGACTACGCGCGCGTGCCGGACTCCCTCGCCCGGGGCTGGTTCACCGACGCGGAGATGGCCCGGTCCCTGGACCACCTGGCGGCCCGGCAGGACGAGGACGGCGGATGGCCGGTCACCTGGCGCCAGTGGGCCCCCGGTACGGCCCTGGAAGCCCGCCCGGTCGTCACGATCGAGGCCCTGCGCACCCTGCGGGCCCACGGCCGCACCGTCGACTGACCGGCCCCGGCACCGGCACGGGCCCGCCGCCCCGCCCGTGCCGTGCCGTACCCGGGCCGGCGCGGCACGCCCGACCGGCACCACCGGCAGCGCGCGGCGCGGACGGTCAGCCGCCCAGCGCCCGGACCCCCGCCGTCACCACCACGGCCGCGGCGACGACCACCAGGAACGGCGCGCGCAGCAGCAGGGCGAGGGCGGCCGCCGCGATACCGGCCGCGCGCGCGTCGAGGACCAGCGCACCCCCGGAGGCGAACGTCTGCTGGGCGGTGAGCGCGGCGAGCAGGGCCACCGGCAGCAGCCCCGACAGGCGCCGTACCAGCGGGCGCTCCAGCGTCTCGGCCGGCACCAGCAGTCCGCCGAGCTTGAGCAGATAGCAGCCGACGGCCGTCAGGCCGACAGCGATCCAGATCCCGGTCCCGTTCATCGTCCGGCCTCCCCGCGTCCCTTGAGCCACAGCACGGCGGGTGCGGCCAGTGCCGCCACGAGCACGGGCACTCCGGCGGGCAGCACCGGCAGGAAGCCGAGCCCGAGGAGGACCGCGAGTCCGGCGACGGCCCGCTCCGTGGCCGTACGCAGCATGGGGGCGAGCAGGGCGAGGAAGACCGCGGGCCCGGCCGCGTCCAGGCCCCAGGCGGCGGTGTCGCCGATGGCCTCGGCGCCGAGCGCGCCGAGGAGCGTGGTGAGGTTCCACAGCACGTAGAGGGTCAGGCCGGTGACCGTGAAGCCGATCCGCGCGGCGCGGCGGTCCGGCTGGGCGAGGGACACCGCGGCGGTCTCGTCGATCACCCAGTGCGCGGCGAACGGGCGCACCGCGCGCGGGAGCGCCAGCAGCTGCGACAGGCGCAGTCCGTAGAAGGCGTTGCGCGTGCCGAGGAAGAAGGCTCCAGCGGCGGCGGTGAAGGGGTTGCCTCCGGCGGCGAGCGCGCCGACGAGGGCGAACTGTGAGGCGCCGGTGAAGACGAGCAGGCTGAGGGCGCAGGTCTGGAGGAGGTCGAGGCCCGCGCCGACCGAGGTCACGCCGAAGGCGAAGCCGGAGAGTCCGACGGCGACACCCACGCCGAGGGAGTCCCGCACGACGGCCCTGTCCGGCTTCCCCGTCCCCGGCTCCACCCCGTCCGAGCCGACCACACGCGATCCCGCCGTGTCCGGCCCCGTCACGCGCGAGCCCACCGTGTCCCGCCCCACCGGGCGCGGCTCCGTACCGCTCGGCCCGGCGGGCGGTGCACCGGGCGGACCGGCGGGATGTGCTGCTGCTGTGTTTCGTTCTGCCACGCCCGGGACGCTACGGCGGCCCCTGCCGACCGGTCTTGTACGTTCTTGCGCGCTCACGCTGGTACGCGCCGGGCGGCACCCCCACGATCCGGGTGAAGTGCCGGTTCAGGTGCGGCTGGTCGCTGAAACCGACCGCCGCGGCCGCCGCGGCAGGCGCCGTACCGTCCTCCAGGAGGCGGCGGGCGGCCCGTACGCGCGCGTTGGTGAGCCATGTGTGGGGCGGCATCCCGTACGCCGCCTTGAAGGCCCGCAGCAGCGCGAAGGGGCTGGTGTCCAGCTCCCGGGCGAGCTCCTCCAGGGAGGGCGGTGCGGCCATGCGGTCGAGGAGCACCTCGCGCGCGGTGGCGGCGGCGCGGGCCCCGGCGACGAGGGGCGCGCGGGGCGGGGCGCTGCGGCCGTGGCGGCGCAGGAGGCGGGCGACGGCGACGCGCAGGACGGTGTCGGCGGCCAGGGCGTTGCCCTCCTCGGCGGCCCGGTGCACGGCCCGCACCAGCCGCGCCGTGCTCTCGTCCTCGACGATCGTCTCGGTGAACGCGACGGTGCCGCGCAGGGTGGTCTCCTCCTCGGCGATGCCCGCGACCAGCCGCGACGAGGGGTAGAGCGTGGCGTACGACCAGCCCTCGGGCACCCCGGCGTGCGCGGAGTGCGGCACCTCCGGGTTGATCATCACGACCGTGCCGGGGCGGGCCTGGATCGTGCCGTCCGGCAGCACCACGTCCTCGACGCCCCGGCGGACCGCGCCGAGGACGTACCCCTCGTGGCTGTGGCGGGAGAAGGCGTGGCGGATGTAGCGGGCGCGCAGCAGGTCGAGCCCGGGCACGCCCGGGTACTGCCAGTGCCTGGCCCACTCGTCGGCCCGGTCGCCGCCCGGATTACTCCCCATGACTCCATTCTGCGTCCCGGCCCACCCTTCCTGACCTGCGTGTCCGCCCCGTGGACGGCCTTTGTCAGTGGCGCGGTGCACGATGGTGGACATGGCCGGGACCGCACTCGACTCCTTCTCCCCCGCGACCCGCGGCTGGTTCACGGGGGCGTTCGACGCGCCCACGCCCGCCCAGGAGGGCGCCTGGCGGGCGATCGGCGCCGGGTCGGACGTGCTGGTCGTGGCGCCGACCGGCTCCGGCAAGACGCTCGCCGCCTTCCTGGCGGCCCTGGACCGGCTCGCGTCGACGCCGCCGCCCGCCGACGCGAAGAAGCGCTGCCGCGTCCTGTACGTGTCGCCGCTCAAGGCCCTCGCCGTCGACGTCGAGCGGAACCTCCGCAGTCCGCTGACGGGCATCCGGCAGGAGGCCGTGCGGCGGGGGCTGCCGGAGCCGGAGGTGCGGGTCGGCATCCGCTCGGGCGACACCCCGGCCGCCGAGCGGCGCTCGCTGGCGACGCGCCCCCCGGACATCCTGATCACCACGCCCGAGTCGCTCTTCCTCATGCTCACCTCGGCCACCCGGGACGCGCTGGCGGGAGTGGAGACGGTCATCCTCGACGAGGTGCACGCCGTCGCCGGCACCAAGCGCGGCGCCCACCTCGCGCTCTCCCTGGAGCGGCTGGACGAGCTCCTGCCCCGGCCCGCGCGCCGCATCGGCCTGTCGGCGACGGTCCGGCCGGTGGACGAGGTCGCGCGGTTCCTGTCGCCGCAGCGGCGGGTCGAGGTGGTCCAGCCCCCCTCGGGCAAGGAGTTCGACCTGTCCGTGGTCGTTCCCGTCGAGGACCTCGGCGAGCTCGGCGGCGCCCCCGCCGCCGACAGCGGTGGCGGGGGCGGGCCGGCCGAGAAGGCGTCCATCTGGCCGCACGTGGAGGAACGGATCGCGGACCTGGTCCAGGCGCACCGCTCGACGATCGTCTTCGCCAACTCCCGGCGGCTCGCGGAGCGCCTGTGCAACCGGCTCAACGAGATCGCGTACGAGCGGGCGACGGGCGAGCCGCTGCCCGCCGACGCCTCCCCGGCGGAGCTGATGGCCCAGTCCGGTGCCGCGAAGGGCGCTCCCGCGCTGCTGGCGCGGGCGCACCACGGCTCGGTCTCCAAGGAGCAGCGGGCCCTGGTCGAGGAGGACCTGAAGGCGGGCCGGCTGCCGGCGGTGGTGGCGACGTCCAGTCTGGAGCTGGGCATCGACATGGGCGCGGTCGACCTCGTCGTCCAGGTGGAGTCGCCGCCGTCGGTCGCGTCCGGGCTGCAGCGCGTGGGCCGGGCCGGGCACCAGGTGGGCGCCGTGTCGCGGGGCGTGGTGTTCCCGAAGTACCGGGGCGACCTGGTGCAGTCGGCCGTGGTGACGGAGCGGATGCGCCAGGGCGCCATCGAGTCGCTGCGGGTCCCCGCCAACCCGCTGGACGTGCTCGCCCAGCAGCTGGTCGCGATGGTCGCGCTGGACACGTGGAGCTACGACGACTTGCTGGCCCTGGTGCGGCGGGCCGCCCCCTTCGCCTCGCTGCCCGAGTCGGCGTTCACGGCCGTCCTCGACATGCTCGCCGGCCGTTACCCGTCGGACGCGTTCGCGGAGCTTCGGCCGCGTGTGGTGTGGGACCGGATCACCGGCGCGATCACCGGGCGCCCGGGCGCCCAGCGGCTCGCCGTCACCTCCGGCGGCACCATCCCCGACCGGGGCCTGTTCGGCGTGTTCCTGGCCGGCGCCGACCCCAAGCGGGGCGGCGGCCGCGTCGGTGAGCTCGACGAGGAGATGGTGTACGAGTCGCGCGTCGGTGACGTGTTCACGCTCGGCACGTCGTCGTGGCGGATCGAGGACATCACCCGCGACCGGGTGCTGGTGTCGCCCGCGCCGGGCGTGCCGGGCCGGCTGCCGTTCTGGAAGGGCGACCAGCTGGGCCGCCCGCTCGAACTGGGCCGGGCCCTCGGGGCGTTCCTGCGCGAGATCGGCTCGCTGACGCCGCAGGACGCGCGACTGCGGCTGACCGCCGCGGGGCTCGACGCGTGGGCCGCGGAGAACGTCCTGGGATACCTCGACGAGCAGCGCCGTGCCTGCGGGCACGTCCCCGACGACCGGACGATCCTGGTGGAGCGGTTCCGTGACGAGCTGGGCGACTGGCGCGTCGTCGTGCACTCGCCGTTCGGGGCGCAGGTGCACGCCCCGTGGGCGCTCGCGCTCGGCGCCCGCCTCGCCGAGCGGTACGGCATGGACGCGCAGGTCATGCACGCCGACGACGGCATCGTGCTGCGCCTGCCGGACGCCGACCTGATGGGCCTGGACTTCCTCGACCAGGACCCGGCCGCGCCCGCCGCGCCGGGCGGCGGACTGGAGTACGACAGCGAGCAGTCCCCGATCGGCGCCGCCGACGTCGTCTTCGACCGCGCCGAGGTCGACCGGATCGTCACCGAACAGGTCGGCGGTTCGGCGCTGTTCGCGTCCCGTTTCCGGGAGTGCGCGGCCCGTGCGCTGCTGCTCCCCCGGCGCACCCCGGGCCGGCGCACGCCCCTGTGGCAGCAGCGCCAGCGCGCGGCGCAACTCCTCGAGGTCGCCAGCGAGTTCGGTTCGTTCCCCATCGTCCTGGAGGCCGTCCGGGAGTGCCTGCAGGACGTGTTCGACGTGCCGGGCCTGAAGGAGCTGATGGGCGACCTGGAGGCGCGGCGCGTGCGGCTGGTGGAGGTGACGACGCCGGAGCCGTCGCCGTTCGCCCGCTCGCTCCTCTTCGGATACGTGGCGCAGTTCCTGTACGAGGGCGACTCGCCGCTCGCCGAGCGCCGCGCCGCCGCCCTGTCGCTGGACTCGCGGCTGCTGTCGGAGCTGCTGGGCCAGGCGGAGCTGCGCGAGCTGCTCGACCCCGAGGTCCTGGCCGAGCTGGAGCGGGAGTTGCAGTGGCGCACGGACGACCGGCGGCTGAAGGACGCCGAGGCGGTCGCGGACGCCCTGCGCGTACTCGGCCCGCTCACCGACGCCGAGCTGACGGAGCGGGGCGCCGACCCGGCGTGGGCGCGGGAGCTCGCGGCGACCCGCCGGACGATTCGGGTGCGGATCACGGGCGCCGACCACTGGGCCGCCGTGGAGGACGCGGGACGGCTGCGCGACGCTCTCGGCACGGCCCTGCCGGTCGGTGTCCCCGAGGCGTTCACCGAACCGGTGAAGGACCCGCTGGGCGACCTCCTGGCGCGCTTCGCCCGCACGCACGGCCCGTTCACCTCAGCGGACGCCGCCGCACGGTTCGGTCTCGGCACGGCCGTCACCGACGGGGCCCTGCACCGGCTCGCCGCGGGCGGCCGCGTCGTACAGGGCGAGTTCCATCCCTCCGGTATCGGCCAGGAGTGGTGCGACGCCACCGTCCTGCGCCGGCTGCGGCGCCGCTCCCTGGCCGCGCTGCGCCAGGAGCTGGAGCCGGTGGCGCCCGCCGCCCTCGCCGCGTTCCTGCCCCAGTGGCAGCACGTGGGCGGCAGCAGCCTGCGCGGCCTCGACGGCCTGGCCCGGGCGGTCGAGCAGTTGCAGGGTGCTCCCGTGCCCGCGTCGGCGCTGGAGCGGCTGGTCCTGCCGTCCCGCGTCCGCGACTACACCCCCACCCTCCTCGACGAGCTCACGACCACCGGCGAGGTCGTCTGGGCGGGCGCGGGCGCCCTGCCCGGCAAGGACGGCTGGGTGTCGTTGTACCTCGCCGACGCCGCGCCCCTGCTCCTCCCGCCGCCCCACCCGCTGGAGCTGACCGCGCTGCACGAGTCGGTGCTCACGGCCCTGTCCGGCGGGTACGGGCTGTTCTTCCGCCAGATCGCCGACCAGGTCCGCGCCACCACACACCCGGAGGCGACGGACCCCGCCCTGGCCGACGCCGTGTGGGACCTGGCCTGGTCGGGACGGCTCACCAACGACACCCTGGCCCCGCTGCGCGCCATGCTCGGCTCGGGCCGCACGGCGGGTTCCACGGCGCACCGCGCGCGACGCCCGGTCCCCCGCGGCCGGTACGGCACGCTCACGGCGGCGGCCCGGCCCGCGTCCCGCTCCGGCCCGCCCACGGTGAGCGGCCGCTGGTCGCTGCTGCCGCCCACCGAGCCGGAGCCCACGCACCGCGCGCACGCCCTGGCCCGCACCCTGCTCGACCGGCACGGCGTCGTCACGCGCGGAGCGGTGGCCGCCGAGGGCGTCGAGGGCGGCTTCTCCGCCACGTACCGGGTCCTGTCCGTGTTCGAGGACAGCGGCCAGGCCCGGCGCGGGTACGTCGTGGAGGGCCTGGGCGCCGCCCAGTTCGCCATGGACGGTGCCGTGGACCGGCTGCGGGCCGCCGCGTCGGCCCGGGACCGCGCCGAGGGCAGCACCGCCCCGCAGGCGGTGGTGCTCGCCGCCGCCGACCCGGCCAACGCGTACGGCGCCGCCCTGTCCTGGCCGGAGCCGCCGGCCGGCGCCTCGCACAAACCGGGCCGCAAGGCCGGCTCCCTGGTGGTGCTGGTCGACGGCGAATTGACGCTGTACGTGGAGCGCGGCGGCAAGACGCTGCTGTCGTGGGCCACCGATCCGGACACCCCCGCCCTCCAGGCCGCGGCGGGCGAACTCGCCGCGGCCGCCCGCGCCGGCGCGCTGGGCACGGTCACGGTGGAGCGGATCAACGGCACGGCCGCCCTGACGTCCCCGCTCTCCCGCGCCCTGGAGGCGGCGGGCTTCCACGCCACGCCGCGAGGTCTGCGCCTGCGCGCGTAGCGGGGCCGCGTGCGGGCGGCGTGCGTGCCCAGCGAGGCCCCCGTACGCGTCGCCTGCGGGCCCGTAGCCCGGGCCCCGTACGGACGTGGACGCGCCGCGAAGGCGTGGGCGCGCCGCCTGCCGGCGGGGGACGGGCGGCGGCGTTGACGCGCCGCGTACGGGTGTGGACGGGCCGGGCCCGAGCATCATGGACCCATGCCCGAAGGAGACACGATCTGGCTCACCGCCCACCGCCTCCACGGCGCCCTCGCCGGTCGCCTTCTGACCCGGTCGGACCTGCGGGTGCCGAAGCTGGCGACGGTGGACCTCACCGGGCGCACGGTCATCGACGTCACACCGCGCGGCAAGCACCTGCTGACCCGGATCGAGGGGGGCCTGACCCTCCACTCGCACCTGCGGATGGACGGCTCCTGGCGGCTGTTCACGGCGGGCGAGCGCTGGCGCGGCGGCCCCGACCACCAGATCCGCGCGGTCCTGGGCACCGCCGAGCAGACCGCGGTCGGCTACCGGCTGCCCGTGCTGGACCTGCTGCGGACGGTGGACGAGCCGACCGTCGTCGGCCACCTCGGGCCGGACCTGCTGGGCCCGGACTGGGACTTCGAGGAGGCGGTGCGCCGGGTCGTCGCGGACCCGGCCCGCCCGCTCGGTGAAGCGCTGCTCGACCAGCGCAACCTCGCCGGCATCGGCAACGTCTACAAGTGCGAGCTCGCGTGGCTGGCGCGGGTGACGCCGTGGCTGCCCGTCGGGGAGCTGGAGACCGGCGTGCCCGAGCGGCTCGTCGCGACGGCGCACCGCCTCCTGGAGGCGAACAAGCACCGCTTCGACCGCCGGACCATGCCGGGCGACCGACCCGACCGCCGCCTGTACGTCTACGGTCGGCTGCGCCGCTCCTGCTACCGGTGCGGAACCCCGATCCGCAAGCACGGCGCGGACGACGATCCCCGCGACCGCGTCTCCTACTGGTGCCCCGGCTGCCAGGCCGGCCCGGCGCCCACCGACTGACCCGGCGTCACCGGTCCGACGGGGCGCCGGCGGCCACCGCTGACGCGGCGCCACACCGCCGACCGCGGAGCGTTCCTCGCTACCCGCCGTCCCCATGGCCGGCGCGGCGCTCGTCCGGCCGCTCGACGGCCTCACCAAGAACGTTTACCGGCTCTCCGCGGTCCCGGCGAAGCTCCTGGCCCCCCGGACCCTCCGGACCTCCCGGGCCCTCGCCCCGCTCCTCTCGCGCCCGGCGCGGTCCCCCTCGGCCGAGGGCCCGTACGACGTCCCACACGACAGCGCGCAGGGCCTCGGGGAACGACTCCCGCACGAGGGCCCGCCAGCGGGAGCGCCGTCCGGCTCCGCGGGCGGCGCCGGGCGCGGCGGTGACGTGCACGGGCAGCAGGCTCAGGCCCCAGCCACTCGCAGCGGCGGCCCGCTCGACGATCCCGGCCTGTTCGGGTACGAGGGCCAGGCGCAGCACCGCCCACCACCACAGCCCGCCCAGTACGAGCGCCGACGCGAGCGCCGGCAGCGGGACCCGTCGCCCTACCATGGCCGCCTCCTCCGGTCGACGCTAGACCGGGCCGATCACCAGACGGCAGGGCGCACCGGAGCGATCACCGGCGCGTCCGGCGCCCGGTGCCCCGCTCGCGGCACCGCGGCCCCCCGGCGCGGCGCCCCGGGCGTCGTGCCCGGGGCGCCCGCGGGGGGACGGTTCCCTGCCCTGGTGGTGCGCATCAGGCGTTCTCGGCCTGGAACATCCACGCGTGCTTCTCGAGCTCGCCCGTCAGTCCGATCAGCAGGTCCTGGGTGATCGGGTCGGGCTCCTCGGTCACGGTGATGCGCTCACGCATGCGCTCGATGACGGTGACGAGGGCGTCCACCAGGATCCGCACGGCGTCGCCGTCCTGGATCCAGCCGGTCGGGACGGACGCGATGGCGCTGCCCGATGCGACGGTGGCGGCCCGGCCGTCGGGGTTGATGCCCAGGGCGGACGCGCGCTCGGCCATGACGTCGGAGTGGGTCCGCGCGGTCGTCACGACCTCGTCCAGCTGCAGGTGGATCGACCGGAAACGCGGGCCGACGACGTTCCAGTGGACCTGCTTCGCGACCAGCGACAGGTCGACGAGGTCCACCAGCGCGCCCTGCAGGGCTTCACCGACCACCTTGCGGTCGGCCTCGGACAGCGAACTCTTGACGACAGCCATGCGAATCCTCCATTCCGTGCGCACGTTCACCATGACACACAGTGCACAAAACAGGCATTCGCTGCAAAGGATGCAAAGCGAAGGCCCCGGTCAGTACCTCGGGTACCGACCAGGGCCTTGCTTCAAACGTCGATCCTGCGAATCCGGACTGGTCCGGGCGGGATCGGGGGCTCAGGCGGCGACGACGTCGACCGCCTCGGCGGGTGCCTTGATGGTCACCCGCTCCGTCGGCACACCCGCCACCGACGTCACGGACACAGAATTGAGCCTCGGACGTACTGGCGCGGGCACCGGCTCACTCGCCGCTGCCGATTCCGCCAGCTCCGCCAGCGACAGCTCGTCGCTCACCTCTCGCATGAGCTCGGACATCCGTACGTCCAGCGCGTCGCAGATAGCGGAGAGCAGTTCGGAGGAAGCCTCCTTCTGCCCCCGCTCCACCTCGGAAAGATAGCCGAGCGATACTCGGGCGGACGAGGAGACTTCGCGCAGAGTACGGCCCTGGCGCTGGCGCTGCCGACGCAGCACGTCACCCAGCAGGCGACGGAGCAGAATCATCGGTGGCTCCCTCCTCGGACCGCGTAGCCGCATCCTTCACGCCCCACCGTACCGCCTAGTGCTGCGGCCGTGCGGGGAGCGATGTCGTGTTCACTCAGGGCTGCAAACATCAATTCTCCCCGTTCTGTTCCGTATCCTTTGCCCGCGCATTCTCCGAGAGTTCGCCCATGAGGAGCTCCAGCACGCTCCGTACACTCTCCCTACGGATTTCCGCACGGTCGCCGTTCAACCGCAGTGCGGCCACTTTCCCGGTCCCGGCGGTGCTGCCGGGCGGTCCCCAGACGGCGACGAACACCGTGCCCACGGGCTGTCCGTCCTGCGGTTCCGGGCCCGCCACGCCCGTGGTCGCGGCCCCCCAGCAGGCGCCCAGCCGGCTGCGGACACCCCGCGCCATCTGCAGTGCCACGTCCGCGTCGACCGCGCCGCGCCGCTCCAGCAGCCCGGCGTCGACGTCCAGCAGATCCCGCTTCAGCGGGGTCGCGTAGGCCGTGACGGATCCGCGGAAGGTACGGGAGGCTCCGGGTACCGCCGTCAGTTCGGCGGCCACGAGACCACCCGTGAGTGACTCCGCCACGGCGAGGGTCTCGTCACGCTCGGCAAGCAGACCCAGGACGCGCGCCGCCGCGGAGGCCGTCCCCGGACCGTCGGCCGGGCGCCCGGCCGCGGCCCGTGCCGGCTCTCCCTCGCGTACCGCCCGTCTCACCGGGGCGGCTCCGGAGCACTCGACGCGGCGGGTCCGGCGGGTCCGGCGGGCGCAGCCGGACCGGCGGACGTGGCGGGATCGACGGACGCGGCCGGCCCGGCCCCACCCGCGGTTTCCGCCGGTACGGCACTCGCGAGGGCCCGCTCGGCGGCCAGCCCCCGGCGCCGCAGGACGACGGCCTGGCGCACGTAGTCGAGACCCGTGACGACCGTCAGGACCACGGCGAGGGCCATCACCCACCAGCGGAGGGTGGCCAGCGGACCGGTGAGCGCCAGGACGTACATGCCCACGGCGGCGCCCTGGGCGAGCGTCTTCACCTTGCCGCCGCGGCTGGCCGGGATGACCCCGTGCCGGATGACCCAGAACCGCAGCAGCGTGATGCCCAGCTCGCGGAAGAGGATCACCCCGGTCACCCACCAGGGCAGGTCGCCGAGGCCGGACAGGCAGATGAGCCCGGCCGCCATGATCGCCTTGTCCGCGATCGGGTCGGCGATCTTCCCGAAGTCCGTCACGAGGTTGTACGTACGGGCCAGGTGCCCGTCGAAGATGTCCGTGATCATGGCGACGGCGAACGCCGCCCAGGCCCAGGCGCGCCAGGCCGGGTCGTACCCGCCGTCCTGGAGCAGCAGCACCACGAACGCCGGGACGAGCACCAGCCGGATCATGGTCAGGATGTTGGCGATGTTCCACAGGCTGGCCTGGTTCACGGCCGCCGCTCCCAGCTTCCCGCCGGGCGCCCTCCTCCCCGAGCCGCCTGTGGCGGACGCCGGGACTCCGGTCATCTGCCCGCCTCCTCGACTACCTCGGCCACCAGGTCGACGCCTTCCGTGCCGACGACCTCGGCCTTGACGATACGGCCCACGGCGAGTCCGTCGCCCCGGGCGAAGAGCACCTGGCCGTCCGTCTCGGGCGCCTGGTGCGCCGCGCGGCCGGCCCCGGCGTACTCGTCCTCGTCGACGTCCTCGGTCTCGACCGACTCGACCAGTACCTCCAGGGTCTCTCCGATCCGCTCCTCCGCGCGCTGGGCGGTGAGCTCCTCGGCGAGCCGGGACAGGTGGGCGAGGCGCTCGTCCACGATCTCCTGGTCCAGCTTGGCGTCGTACGACGCGGCCTCGGTGCCGTCCTCGTCGGAGTAGCCGAAGACGCCGACGGCGTCGAGGCGGGCGTGGACGAGGAAACGCTCCAGCTCGGCGAAGTCGGCCTCGGTCTCGCCGGGGAAGCCGACGATGAAGTTCGACCGCACGCCCGCCTGCGGCGCCTTGCCGCGGATGGTGTCCAGCAGCTCCAGGAACCGGTCGGTGTCGCCGAAGCGCCGCATGGCGCGCAGCACGGCGGGGGCGGAGTGCTGGAACGACAGGTCGAAGTAGGGCGCGACCTTCTCGGTGGAGGTCAGCACGTCGATGAGGCCCGGGCGCATCTCGGCCGGCTGGAGGTAGCTGACGCGGACGCGCTCGATGCCGTCGACGGCGGCGAGCTCCGGCAGCAGCGCCTCCAGGAGGCGGATGTCGCCGAGGTCCTTGCCGTACGAGGTGTTGTTCTCGGAGACCAGCATGATCTCCTTGACGCCCTGCTCGGCGAGCCAGCGGGTCTCGCCCAGCACGTCGCTGGGGCGCCGCGAGACGAAGGAGCCACGGAACGACGGGATCGCGCAGAACGAGCAGCGGCGGTCGCAGCCCGAGGCCAGCTTCACGGAGGCGACCGGGCTGGTGTCCAGACGGCGGCGCAGCGGCGCGCGCGGACCGGAGGCGGGCGCGACGCCCTCGGGCAGGTCGGCGGGGGCCTCGGGCGCCTCGGTGGGGGACCCGGTGGCTCCGTGGCCCGGCAGGGCGACGGCCGTGGCGGCGCCCTGGCGCTCCACGGGGCTGAGCGGCAGCAGCTTGCGCCGGTCGCGCGGGGTGTGCGAGGCGTGGACGCCGCCGCTGAGGATCGTCTGGAGGCGGTCGGAGATGTCGGCGTAGTCGTCGAAGCCGAGCACGCCGTCCGCCTCGGGCAGGGCCTCGGCGAGTTCCTTGCCGTACCGCTCGGCCATGCAGCCGACGGCGACGACGGCCTGGGTCCTGCCGTGGTCCTTCAGGTCGTTCGCTTCGAGCAGGGCGTCGACGGAGTCCTTCTTCGCGGCCTCGACGAAGCCGCAGGTGTTGACGACGGCGACATCGGCGTCCGCGGCGTCCTCGACGAGGTGCCAGCCGTCCGCTGCCAGGCGGCCTGCGAGCTCCTCCGAGTCCACCTCGTTACGGGCGCAGCCAAGAGTGACAAGGGCGACGGTACGGCGTTCGGGCATGGACTCAAGACTACTTCGTCCCCGGAGCCCCTCCCGCGCACAGGTCCGGCACCCCCGTCCCGACCGTCGCAGGCCCCGCCCGTGCCCCCGGTGGCCGGGGGTACGGGCGGGGCCTGCGACGGATGCGGTCCGGGGCCGGTCACGGTCCGGGGCCCGGTTCGTTCCGGGGCCGGTCATGGTCCGGGACCGGGTTGCGTTCCGGGGCCGGGCGAGACCCCGGTCGGGCGGGCGGGGCCGGGGCGGCCTCAGCCCACCTGCGGATCACCCTTCGTGTAGGACAGCCGTTCGACCTGACCGGTGGCGAACTCGTCCTCGACCTTCTTGCCGTTGACGAAGAGCTCGATCGCGCCGGCGTTGCCGAGGATCAGGTCGAGCCGCTCGTCGTCCTGGAAGGTCTTGGTGTCGCCCTTGAGGAGCAGTCCGTCGAAGAGGAGCTTGCCGTCCCGGGCCTTCGCCGAGATCCAGCTCTTGTCGTCGACGGCGGTGAGCTTGACCGTGACCTTGTCCCGGGGGACGGCCGCGATCGCGCTGTCGGAGGCGGCCGGCGTCGGCTTGGGCTTCACCGGCTTGGGGGCCTGGGGGGCGGAGCGGGACGGGGCGGGGCCCTCGGCCACGTGCTGGGTGCCGCCGCCGTCGCCGCGGCCGAAGAGGGTGAAGCCGACGAAGCCGACCACCGCGACGATCGCGGCGACCATGGCGGCGGTCCAGTTGGGCCGGCGCCGCTCGGGGCGGATGCGCTCCGCCTCGAACATGGGGCCGGCCGGGGTGGGGGCGGGGCGGCCGCCGTTCTCCGCGTCGTACCGCGCGACCAGGGCGGACGGGTCCAGCCCGACGGCCCGTGCGAGCGTGCGCACGTGTCCGCGGGCGTAGACGTCGCCGCCGCAGCGCGAGAAGTCGTCCTCCTCGATGGCGTGCACGATGGGGACGCGCACCCGGGTGGAGTTGCTGACCTCTTCGACGGTCAGGCCGGCGTCGACGCGGGCCTGGTGGAGCGTGCGGCCGATCGATGGCCCGTCACTCGCGGGGGGCGAGGGGCGGTCGTCTTCGGGTGAGTTGCCGTCGGGGGCGTTGCCGATGGACACGAGAGCGCCTTTCGAGCGTGTAACCACCTGCTGGAGGTTCAGTCTATGGGTGGTACGAAAGGGTGGAGCAACCGGACGGGCGCCGTTTGTACGCCATCGGAATGGCCGTCGCCACGGGGTGCGGGGACTCACATTGTCCGCCCCGTTCCCTCAACTTGACGTGCGGCTGGGGGAAACGGTTGCTCACGGTTCTCTTACGGGTGAGACACGGTCGGGCTCACGAGTCCGTCTCACCGCGGATCGAGGCCAGTACACCGTCCAGGTCGTCCGGTTTCACCAGGACGTCCCGCGCCTTGGACCCTTCGCTGGGGCCGACGATGTTCCGCGACTCCATCAGGTCCATGAGCCGTCCGGCCTTGGCGAAGCCGACGCGCAACTTGCGCTGGAGCATCGACGTCGAGCCGAACTGGGTCGACACGACCAGCTCGGCCGCCTGGCACAGCAGGTCCAGGTCGTCGCCGATCTCCTCGTCGATCTCCTTCTTCTGCTTGGTCCCGGTCGTGACGTCGTCCCGGAAGACCGGCGCCATCTGGTCCTTGCAGTGCCGCACGACGGCCGCCACCTCGTCCTCGGTGACGAAGGCGCCCTGGAGGCGGACCGGCTTGTTCGCACCCATCGGCAGGAAGAGGCCGTCGCCCTTGCCGATGAGCTTCTCGGCGCCCGGCTGGTCGAGGATGACCCGGCTGTCGGCGAGCGAGGAGGTGGCGAAGGCGAGGCGGGAGGGGACGTTCGCCTTGATCAGGCCGGTGACGACGTCGACGGAGGGCCGCTGCGTGGCCAGCACCAGGTGGATGCCGGCGGCGCGGGCCAGCTGGGTGATGCGGACGATGGCGTCCTCGACGTCGCGCGGCGCGACCATCATCAGGTCCGCCAGCTCGTCGACGATGACGAGCAGGTAGGGGTACGGCTGGAGCTCCCGTTCGCTGCCCGGGGGCGTCGTGAGCTTGCCGCTGCGCACGGCGGCGTTGAAGTCGTCGATGTGCCGGTAACCGAAGGCCGCGAGGTCGTCGTAGCGCAGGTCCATCTCCCGCACGACCCACTGCAGGGCCTCGGCGGCCCGCTTGGGGTTGGTGATGATCGGCGTGATCAGGTGCGGGATGCCCTCGTACGCGGTGAGCTCGACCCGCTTGGGGTCGACGAGCACCATCCGTACGTCCTCGGGGGTGGCCCTTATCATCACCGAGGTGATCAGGCAGTTGATGCAGGACGACTTGCCGGAGCCGGTGGCGCCGGCGACCAGGACGTGCGGCATCTTCGCCAGGTTCGCCATGACGTAGCCGCCCTCGACGTCCTTGCCGAGCGCGACCAGCATCGGGTGGTCGTCCTCGGCGGCGTCCGCGAGCCGCAGCACGTCACCGAGGTTGACCATCTCGCGGTCGGTGTTCGGGATCTCGATGCCGACGGCGGACTTGCCGGGGATCGGCGAGATGATCCGCACGTCGGGGCTGGCCACGGCGTACGCGATGTTCTTGGTCAGCGCCGTGATCCGCTCGACCTTCACGGCGGGGCCGAGCTCCACCTCGTAGCGGGTGACCGTCGGGCCGCGGGTGAAGCCGGTGACGTCCGCGTCGACCTTGAACTCGGAGAAGACCGTCCGCAGGGACGCGACGATGGCGTCGTTGGCCGCGCTGCGGGTCTTGCCGGGGCCGCCGCGCTCCAATAGGTCGAGCGGGGGAAGGGCGTACGTGACGTCCCCGGCGAGCCGGAGCTGCTCCGCCCGGGCGGGCAGCGCCTCGGACACCTCGCGCGCGGGTGCGGGCTTGGTGAGGTCCGGTACGAGCCCGGTGTCGTCGGGGGCGTCGCCGTCCCCGCGCGTCGCGGGTACGGCCGCGGGCGTGGCCGCGGCGTCGCGGTTCCGGCCGCGTCCGCGTCCGCCGGTGCCGCCGGTGTCGTGTCCGGTGCGGGCGGGGTCGCTGGTGACGTCCCGGGTCAGGTCGGCGACGAGGGACGAGGGCGGCATGCCGTTCAGGACGGCGCCGTCGAGGTCCGCGGCGGCGGCCGCCGCGAGGTCGACGGCGTCCCGCGGCCGGTCGAGGCCGGCCCGGGCGGCGGGCGCCCTGCGGCCCCGCGACCTTCCGCGCCGGGCGAGCGCCTCCTCCTCGGCGAGGTCGGGGCCGAGGCCGGCGGCTCCGCGCGGGCCGGCGGCGCGGCGGCGCGGGGCGCCGCCCGGCAGGGCCTCGCGCCACTGCTCGTCGTACCGCTCGTCGTCCTCGCCCCAGTCCTGGTAGGGCTCGATGACGCCCAGCCGTTCGCCGAGCGCCCGGAGCCGGCGCGGGATGGCGTTGACGGGCGTCGCCGTGACGACGAGCAGCCCGAAGACGGTGAGGAGCACGAGGAGAGGGACGGCGAGGACCTCGCTCATCATGAAGACGAGCGGCTTGGACGCGGCCCAGCCGATGAGGCCGCCCGCGTCCTGGAGGGCCTGGGCGCCCGCGCCGCGGCCGGGCGAGCCACAGGCGATGTGGACCTGGCCGAGGACGCCGACGACGAGGGCGGAGAGGCCGATGACGATGCGGCCGTTCGCCTCGGGTCGCTCCGGGTGCAGGATCAGCCGGACCGCCATGGTCCCGATGAGCAGCGGTACGAGCAGGTCGAGCCGGCCGAACGCGCCGGTGACGAGCATGTCGACGAGGTCGCCCACCGGACCGTGCAGACCGGCCCAGGTACCGGCCGCGACGATCAGCGCGAGGCCGAGCAGCAGCAGGGCGAGTCCGTCCTTGCGGTGGGCCGGGTCGAGGCCCTTCGCGCCCCGCCCTATGCCCCGGAACGCGGCGCCGACGGCGTGGGCGAGGCCGAGCCAGAGGGCGCGCACGAGGCGGTAGACGCCTCCGGTGGGGGACGGCGCGGCCTTGGGCGCCGTCCTGGCCGTCGCCCTCTTCGCGGCGGCCTTCCTGGCCGGGGCCTTCTTCGCGGCACCCTTGCGCGCGGGCTGCTTGGCGGCGGCGGTCTTCCTGGCGGGCGGCTTGCCGGGCACCGCCTTCTGCGCGGCGCCCGTCGTACGGCCGGCGCGCGGCTTCGCGGTGCCCGCCGTGCCCTGGGAACCCTTGCCGGACGTACGTGAGGCCATGGGGGTGAGGTTACCGGTGTGGGCGTCGAGGAACACGCGTCCACCCGCTTCACCCGTTCGTGTCGCCCTGATGAGGGCGTGGTGCTGACGCGACCTCAAGGCCACGCACCCGGGCGGCCACTGCCCCTCGCCGTCGGGCCCGGCGGCGAGGGTCGGCCGGAGGGGCGCAGGTCCCGGGTGGACGCGGGCGCAGGACCCGGGCGCAGATCCCGGGTGGGCGCGGGCGCAGGACCCGGGCGGAGGCCTCGGGTGGACGCGGGCGGAGCATCCGGGCGGACAGCGCGGGCGGGCGCGGGCGGAGTAGCCCGGGCGCAGGACCCGGGTGGACGCGGGTGCAGCATCCGGGCGGACTCAGGCGAAGAAACCGGGCGCGGATCCGGGGCGGACTCAGGTAGTGGACCCGGGCGGAGGCCCCGGGCGGACTCGGGCGGAGGGCTCGGGGCCTCAGCCGGGGAGGCCCCCGCCGGGTGCGCCGGGCTCCAGGGCGTCCAGCGCCCGGCGGAGCCCGGTCAGCTTCCGCTCCAGGTCACCGCGGTGGCGACGGCCGCGATGGCGCGCACCTGCCGGGTGAGGTTGCCGGCCATCTCGTTCACCGACTCGGTCAGGTCCCGCCAGGTGCCGTCGACGTCGCGGACGCGGGCCTGGCCGCCGAGGATGCCCTCGGTGCCCACTTCTCGGGCGACCCGGGTGACCTCCTCGGCGAAGGACGACAGCTGGTCGACCATCGTGTTGATGGTGTTCTTCAGCTCCTGGATCTCACCGCGCGCGTCGATGTCGATCTTCTTGGTGAGGTCGCCCTTGGCGATGGCGGTGGTGACAGCGGCGATCTGCCGTACCTGCCCCGTCAGGTTCGAGGCCATCGAGTTCACCGACTCGGTGAGGTCCTTCCAGGTGCCGGAGACACCGGGCACCCGCGCCTGACCGCCCAGCTCGCCCTCGGTGCCCACCTCTCGGGCGACCCGGGTCACCTCGTCGGCGAACGACGACAGCGTCGTCACCATGGTGTTGACCGTGTCGGCCAGCTCGGCGACCTCGCCGCGCGCCTCGACGGTCACCTTCTTCGTCAGGTCGCCGTTGGCGACCGCCGACGACACCCGCGAGATGTTCCGCACCTGCGAGGTGAGGTTGTTGGCCATCACGTTGACGTTGTCGCTGAGGTCCTTCCAGATGCCGGTGACGCCCCGGACCCGGGCCTGACCGCCCAGGATGCCCTCGGTGCCCACCTCGCGGGCCACCCTCGTCACCTCGTCGGCGAAGTTCGACAGCTGGTCCACCATCGTGTTGACCGTGGTGACGAGGTCGAGGATCTCGCCCCGCGCGTCGACCGTGATCTTCTTCGACAGGTCGCCCCTGGCGACGGCCGTCGTCACCTGCGCGATCTGCCGCACCTGCGAGGTCAGGTTGCTCGCCATGAAGTTGACCGACTGCGTCAGGTCCTTCCAGGTGCCGGAGACACCCTGCACCTCCGCCTGGCCGCCGAGGATGCCCTCGGTACCCACCTCGCGGGCGACGCGCGTGACCTGCTCGGCGAAGTTCGACAGCTGGTCCACCATCGTGTTGAGGGTGTTCTTCAGCTCCTGGATCTCCCCGCGGGCGTCCACGTCGATCTTCTGCGACAGGTCGCCGCGGGCGACGGCCGTGGCCACCTGCGCGATGTTGCGGACCTGCGCGGTGAGGTTCCCGGCCATGCCGTTCACGGAGTCCGTCAGGTCGCGCCACACCCCGGCGACACCCGGGACCTGCGCCTGACCGCCGAGCCGCCCCTCCGTGCCCACCTCGCGGGCCACCCGGGTCACCTGCTCGGCGAAGGCCGAGAGCTGGTCGACCATCGTGTTGATGGTGTTCTTCAGCTCCAGGATCTCCCCGCGGGCGTCCACGTCGATCTTCTGCGACAGGTCACCGCGCGCCACGGCCGTCGTGACCTGGGCGATCTGCCGCACCTGCGAGGTGAGGTTCCCGGCCATGAAGTTGACGGAGTCCGTCAGTTCCTTCCAGGTGCCGGACACCCCGTCGACCCGTGCCTGACCGCCCAGCCGGCCCTCGGTGCCCACGTCCCGCGCCATCCGCGTCACCTGGTCGGCGAAGGACGACAGCTGCGCCACCATCGTGTTGACGGTGTTCTTGAGCTCCAGCATCTCGCCGGCCACGTCCACCGTGACCTTCTGCGACAGGTCGCCGTTGGCGACCGCCGTCGTCACCTGCGCGATGTCCCGCACCTGACCCGTCAGGTTCCGGAACGCCGTGTTGACCGAGTCCGTCAGGTCCTTCCACGTACCGGCCGCGCCGGGCACCCCGGCCTGGCCGCCGAGCCGCCCCTCGACGCCGACCTCGCGCGCCACCCGCGTCACCTCGGAACCGAACGCGGAGAGCTGGTCGACCATGGTGTTGACGGTGTTCTTGAGCTCCAGCATCTCGCCGGCCACGTCCACCGTGACCTTCTGCGACAGGTCGCCGTTGGCGACCGCCGTCGTCACCTGCGCGATGTCCCGCACCTGACCCGTCAGGTTCCGGAACGCCGTGTTGACCGAGTCCGTCAGGTCCTTCCACGTACCGGCCGCGCCCGGTACCTGCGCCTGGCCGCCCAGCAGCCCCTCGACACCCACCTCGCGCGCGACCCGCGTCACCTCGTCGGCGAAGGTACGCAGGGTCTCGGTCATCTGGTTGATGGTGTCGGCGAGCTGCGCGACCTCACCGCGCGCGCTGACGGTGACCTTCTGCGACAGGTCACCGTTCGCGACGGCCGTCGTGACCTCCGCGATGCCCCGCACCTGGGAGGTCAGATTGCCCGCCATCGTGTTGACGGAGTCGGTGAGGTCCTTCCACACGCCCGCGACGCCGGGCACCTCCGCCTGCCCGCCGAGCTCGCCCTCGGTACCGACCTCGCGGGCGACGCGGGTCACCTCGGAGGAGAACGACGACAGCTGGTCCACCATCGTGTTGACGGTGTTCTTCAGCTCCAGCATCTCGCCGGCGACGTGCACGGTGACCTTGCGCGACAGGTCGCCCTTGGCGACCGCCGTGGTGACGAGGGCGATGTCCCGCACCTGGGCGGTCAGCCGGTACGCCATGGTGTTGACCGAGTCCGTGAGGTCCTTCCACGAACCGGACACCCCGCGCACCTGCGCCTGGCCGCCGAGCTTGCCCTCCGTACCGACCTCCAGGGCGACCCGCGTCACCTCGTCGGTGAAGGACGACAGCTGGTCGACGAGGTTGTTGACGGTACGGGCCACCTTCAGGAACTCGCCGCGCAGCGGCCGCCCCGCCCCGTCGGGCCCCTCGGAGCGCAGCTCCATCCGCTGCTGGAGGTCGCCGTCCGCGACCGCGGACAGCACGCGCCCCACTTCCGACACGGGCCGCGTCAGGTCGTCCACCAGCGCGTTCGCGGCCTCGATCGCGGTGGCCCAGGCGCCCTCGCTGGCCCCCACGTCGAGCCGCTCGGACAGCCTGCCCTCACGCCCGACGACCCTGCGCACCCGGGCGAGCTCGCCCGTGAGGTGCAGTTTGCGGTCGGCGACCTCGTTGAAGACGGCGGCGATGTCCGCCATCGTCCCCTCGCCGGTCACGGTCAGCCGCTTGCGGAAGTTGCCGTCCCGCATGGCCGTGAGGGCGCCGAGCAGCCGTTCCAGGGCCACGGCGTCCACTTCGACGGTTCCGCTGCTCCGGGAACGTCCGCCCTTCGCGCGCGTGCCACCGGCCCGCGTCGCCACGCCAGACTCCACCGTGTCCCTCCCGAGGGGGTTGCCGTACTCCCGGGCTCATGCTCGGGCATCGCTGCGGCCGCGGCGCGCGTGCGCCGGCTGCCGCTGGAAGCCTTCCCAGTGTTTCACCGCGAGGCGACCAGCCCATAACGGTTCGGCTGCTCCGCATAACGTCCCCGTCCTCTGGGGACGGAAACAGCGGCGACCACCGCCCGCCCGGACTGCGAAGGTAAGTAACCTGGCATGCGGCTGTCCAACCGCCCCGGTCCGCCCGGCGGGGTCGGTGAGGCGCAGTACGACCACCGGGTACCGGGAGGGGCAGGCCGACCATGGCGGAGCCGGGCGTCGAGACGCGAACGAGGAGTTCTGTGATCACCGCGCGGGCGGCTGCCAGTTTCGAACCTGTGGGGCGGTCGGTCGCGACCGCCCGGGCCTTCGTCCGGGACACCCTGCAAGGCTGGGGGTACTCCGACGTCGTCGATGACGCCGTCGTCCTGACCAGCGAACTCGTCACCAACGCCGTGATCCACGCGGGCACGGCGGCGGACGTGCTGTGCCTGCGCACGGAGCACGGCGTCCGGGTGGAGGTCGCCGACCGTTATCCGGAGCGCGAGGTGCCCCTGCAGGGCTCCGCGGAGCCGGTGGCGGCCCTGGACCGGGAGAACGGCCGCGGCCTGCTGCTGTGCGCGGCCCTGTCCAGCCGCTGGGGCGTCGAGTACTCCTCCACCCGGAAGCGGGTCTGGTTCCAGCTGGACCTGCCCGACCGGCCGGTCGGCACCCGGCACGCGGGCCCGGCGCTCCCGGAGGAGCTGCTGCCGGTCGCCGACGAGCGGGTCCGCGTGGCGGTCCTCCAGGTCGACAGCGCGGGGGTGGTCACGTCGTGGAACGACGACGCGGCGCTCCTGTTCGGATACCCGGCGGACCAGGTCGTCGGCAAGCAGCTGGGCGACGTCGCCGCTTGGCCGCAGACGCCGGGGACGGGCACGGGTCTGGCCGAGGCACTGCGGCTGTCGCGCTGGGAGGGCAGTTACGGCATCCGCGGCACCGACGGCCGGGTCGTCCCCGTGTACGCCTCCCACCTGCGGGTGCGTGACACCCACGGGGAGCCGTCGACGGTGTGCCTGCTGGTCCGGGAGTACGAGCGGGCGGTCCTGCAGACGCCGGCGCGCACGCCGGGCGGCGAGTCGTCGGGCGAGCGGACGGCGGACCCGTTCGAGGTGTTCATCGGTTCTCCCGCCCCGGACGACCTGGACGGTCTCCTCCAGCGCACGGTGGAGCGGGCCCGGGACATGCTGGACGGTGACGCGGCGTTCCTGCTGCTGGCGACGGACGACGAGACGGAGCTGGAGGTGCGGGCCACGACGGGCCTGCCCTCGGCGCGGCAGCGGTTCGCGCGGGTACCGGTGGAGGCGGGGACGAGCCGGTACGCCTCGGCCCGGATGCCGGCGGTCCACGAGGACCTGCTGGCGGTGCCGGGCGCGGTGCCGCTGCTGAACGGCACGGGCATGCGGTCGGTGGTGACGGTCCCGCTGAAGGTGGAGGGCCGGCTGACGGGCTCCCTCGGCGTGGCGGCCGAGGCGTCGGCGCGCTACTCGAACGAGGAGGCGCTGCGGCTGCAGTTCGCCGCGGATCGGATCGCCCTGGCGGTGGAGTCGGCCCGGCTCGGGGAGCTGGAGCGCCTGCGTCGGGGTTCGCTGAGCTTCCTGGTGGAGGCGTCGGACCTGCTGGCGGGCACGCTGGACCGGGACCAGACGCTGGCGTTGATGGCGCAGATGACGGTGCCGACGCTGGCGACGTGGTGCGCGGTGTACACGATCGCCGACCAGTCGTCGGACCCCTACCTGTCGTACGTGCTGCACGAGGACGAGGAGCGCATCGACGGTCTGAAGGAGCTGCTGTCGGGCATCGCCCCGCCGGACCCTGTGCCGGCGCCGGGCGCCCGCGTGTGGAACGCCCCGGCGGAGGCGGCGCAGCGGGCGGCCCTGCACATGTCGCGCCGGCAGCTGGACCGGGCGGCTCCGCCGGTGTCGTCGGGGATCGGTACGACGCTGGCGACGGCGGCCGTGGTGGGCGGGGAGACGGTGGTGCTGCCGCTGGTGGCGCGCAACCGCGTGATCGGCATGCTGACGCTGGGCAAGCCGTCCGACGACCACTTCCGCCAGGAGATCCTGGAGCTGGCGGAGGACCTCTCCCGCCGTGCGGCCCTGGCCCTGGACAACGCCCGCCTGTACAGCGAGCGCACGGCGATCAGCCAGTCGCTCCAGCGGAGCCTGCTCCCGCCGGGCCTGCCGCAGATCCCGGGCGTCGAGGTCGACGTGATCTACCGGGCGGCCGGCGAGGGCAACGAGGTGGGCGGCGACTTCTACGACCTGTTCCCCATCCGCGACAAGGCGTACGGCTTCGCCATCGGCGACGTGTGCGGCACGGGCCCTGAGGCGGCGGCGGTGACGGGGCTGGCCCGCCACGCGCTGCGGCTGCTGGCCCGGGAGGGCTTCGACGGCCCGGCGGTGCTGGAGCGGCTGAACGCGGCCATCCTCGACGAGGGTGCCCGGAGCCGTTTCCTCACCCTCCTGTACGGCGAGCTGTGGCCGCAGGAGGACGGCAGCGCGGTGCTGAAGGTGGTGTGCGCGGGACATCCGCTGCCGCTGCGCCTGCGCCAGGACGGCACGGTGGAGCCCGCGGCGGAGCCGCAGCCGCTGCTGGGCGTCATGGAGGACCTGGAGCTGTTCGAGGAGACGGTGACGCTGCAGCCGGGCGACGTCCTGCTGTGCGTCACGGACGGTGTGACGGAGCGCCGCGAGGGGACGCGGATGCTGGGTGACGACGGCCTGGCGGACGTGTTGCGGACCTGTACGGGTCTGACGGCCGGCGCGGTGGCGGCGCGGGTGCTGCGGGCGGTGGAGCGGTTCGCGGCGGAGCCGGCGTCGGATGACATGGCCATCCTGACGATGCGGGTCCCGGAGCCGCTGCAGCAGTGAGACGGTCCCGAACATGGGAAAAGCCCCCCGCCGTGAGGCGGGGGGCTTTTCCGTTCTGAGCCCCCAAACGGAATCGAACCGTTGACCTTCTCCTTACCATGGAGACGCTCTACCGACTGAGCTATAGGGGCCTGTCACCTTTTTGGAGTTTCCCCCGCGGCGACAGGAAGACTATAACCCGCGGAAGAGCCGAACGCCTAATCGGCCGCCGGCACGAGGGCCGTGCACACCGCGCCGAGCGCGGCACCCGGGAGGGGGCCGGCGGTGCTGCTGCGCGCAGCGTCTCGCCCGTCTTCCCGGTTCGGCCGGCTGTCGCGCGGAAAAAAGGAGCCCGGAAATACGGAAAGCCCCGCACCATACGGTGCGGGGCCTCCCCAACAAATTGTTCGGCGGTGTCCTACTCTCCCACAGGGTCCCCCCTGCAGTACCATCGGCGCTGAAAGGCTTAGCTTCCGGGTTCGAAATGTAACCGGGCGTTTCCCTAACGCTATGACCACCGAAACACTATGAAGATATCGACCTACAACCAACCGGCAGATTGGGAGTTCGTTACTTCAGAACTAACACAGTGGACGCGAGCAACTGAGGACAAGCCCTCGGCCTATTAGTACCGGTCAACTCCACCCATTACTGGGCTTCCATATCCGGCCTATCAACCCAGTCGTCTACTGGGAGCCTTACCCTCTCAAGGAGGTGGGAATACTCATCTCGAAGCAGGCTTCCCGCTTAGATGCTTTCAGCGGTTATCCCTCCCGAACGTAGCCAACCAGCCATGCCCTTGGCAGGACAACTGGCACACCAGAGGTTCGTCCGTCCCGGTCCTCTCGTACTAGGGACAGCCCTTCTCAATATTCCTACGCGCACAGCGGATAGGGACCGAACTGTCTCACGACGTTCTAAACCCAGCTCGCGTACCGCTTTAATGGGCGAACAGCCCAACCCTTGGGACCGACTCCAGCCCCAGGATGCGACGAGCCGACATCGAGGTGCCAAACCATCCCGTCGATATGGACTCTTGGGGAAGATCAGCCTGTTATCCCCGGGGTACCTTTTATCCGTTGAGCGACGGCGCTTCCACAAGCCACCGCCGGATCACTAGTCCCGACTTTCGTCCCTGCTCGACCCGTCGGTCTCACAGTCAAGCTCCCTTGTGCACTTACACTCAACACCTGATTGCCAACCAGGCTGAGGGAACCTTTGGGCGCCTCCGTTACCCTTTAGGAGGCAACCGCCCCAGTTAAACTACCCATCAGACACTGTCCCTGATCCGGATCACGGACCCAGGTTAGACATCCAGCACGACCAGAGTGGTATTTCAACGGCGACTCCACCTGAACTGGCGTCCAAGCTTCACAGTCTCCCACCTATCCTACACAAGCCGAACCGAACACCAATATCAAACTGTAGTAAAGGTCCCGGGGTCTTTCCGTCCTGCTGCGCGAAACGAGCATCTTTACTCGTAGTGCAATTTCACCGGGCCTATGGTTGAGACAGTCGAGAAGTCGTTACGCCATTCGTGCAGGTCGGAACTTACCCGACAAGGAATTTCGCTACCTTAGGATGGTTATAGTTACCACCGCCGTTTACTGGCGCTTAAGTTCTCAGCTTCGCCCCACCGAAATGGAGCTAACCGGTCCCCTTAACGTTCCAGCACCGGGCAGGCGTCAGTCCGTATACATCGCCTTACGGCTTCGCACGGACCTGTGTTTTTAGTAAACAGTCGCTTCTCGCTGGTCTCTGCGGCCACCCCCAGCTCGAGCAGCACGTGCTCTCACCAGTGATGGCCCCCCTTCTCCCGAAGTTACGGGGGCATTTTGCCGAGTTCCTTAACCATAGTTCACCCGAACGCCTCGGTATTCTCTACCTGACCACCTGAGTCGGTTTAGGGTACGGGCCGCCATGAAACTCGCTAGAGGCTTTTCTCGACAGCATAGGATCATCCACTTCACCACAATCGGCTCGGCATCAGGTCTCAGCCTCAATGTGTGACGGATTTGCCTATCACACGGCCTACACCCTTACCCCGGGACAACCACCGCCCGGGCTGGACTACCTTCCTGCGTCACCCCATCGCTTACCTACTACAGGTCTGGTCCGTCGGCTCCACCACTCCCCTTTGCCCGAAGGCTCCAGGGCGGCTTCACGGACTTAGCATCGCCTGGTTCGATATTGGGCGTTTCAAAGCGGGTACCGGAATATCAACCGGTTGTCCATCGACTACGCCTGTCGGCCTCGCCTTAGGTCCCGACTTACCCTGGGCAGATCAGCTTGACCCAGGAACCCTTAGTCAATCGGCGCACACGTTTCTCACGTGTGTATCGCTACTCATGCCTGCATTCTCACTCGTGAACCGTCCACAACTCGCTTCCGCGGCTGCTTCACCCGGCACACGACGCTCCCCTACCCATCCATACGGTCGTTGGACCTCATGTATGAATGACACGACTTCGGCGGTACGCTTGAGCCCCGCTACATTGTCGGCGCGGAATCACTTGACCAGTGAGCTATTACGCACTCTTTCAAGGGTGGCTGCTTCTAAGCCAACCTCCTGGTTGTCTCTGCGACTCCACATCCTTTCCCACTTAGCGTACGCTTAGGGGCCTTAGTCGATGCTCTGGGCTGTTTCCCTCTCGACCATGGAGCTTATCCCCCACAGTCTCACTGCCGCGCTCTCACTTACCGGCATTCGGAGTTTGGCTAAGGTCAGTAACCCGGTAGGGCCCATCGCCTATCCAGTGCTCTACCTCCGGCAAGAAACACACGACGCTGCACCTAAATGCATTTCGGGGAGAACCAGCTATCACGGAGTTTGATTGGCCTTTCACCCCTAACCACAGGTCATCCCCCAGGTTTTCAACCCTGGTGGGTTCGGTCCTCCACGAAGTCTTACCTCCGCTTCAACCTGCCCATGGCTAGATCACTCCGCTTCGGGTCTTGAGCGCGCTACTGAATCGCCCTGTTCGGACTCGCTTTCGCTACGGCTTCCCCACACGGGTTAACCTCGCAACACACCGCAAACTCGCAGGCTCATTCTTCAAAAGGCACGCAGTCACGAGATACAAGCAAGCTTGCATCCGACGCTCCCACGGCTTGTAGGCACACGGTTTCAGGTACTATTTCACTCCGCTCCCGCGGTACTTTTCACCATTCCCTCACGGTACTATCCGCTATCGGTCACCAGGGAATATTTAGGCTTAACGGGTGGTCCCGCCAGATTCACACGGGATTTCTCGGGCCCCGTGCTACTTGGGTGTCTCTCAAACGAGCCGCATGAATTTCAGCTACGGGGGTCTTACCCTCTACGCCGGACCTTTCGCATGTCCTTCGCCTATCCATACGGTTTCTGACTCGTCTCACAGCCGGCAGACTGTGAAAGAGAGATCCCACAACCCCGCATGCGCAACCCCTGCCGGGTATCACACGCATACGGTTTGGCCTCATCCGGTTTCGCTCGCCACTACTCCCGGAATCACGGTTGTTTTCTCTTCCTGAGGGTACTGAGATGTTTCACTTCCCCTCGTTCCCTCCACACTGCCTATGTGTTCAGCAGCGGGTGACAGCCCATGACGACTGCCGGGTTTCCCCATTCGGAAACCCCGGATCAAAGCCTGGTTGACGGCTCCCCGGGGACTATCGTGGCCTCCCACGTCCTTCATCGGTTCCTGGTGCCAAGGCATCCACCGTGCGCCCTTAAAAACTTGGCCACAGATGCTCGCGTCCACTGTGCAGTTCTCAAACAACGACCAGCCACCCATCACCCCCGGACAACATCCGGAGTGCACTGGGGCGGCATCGCAGAAGGGCGAGCAACGCTCGCACCCTCAGACACCCAACAGCGTGCCCGACACCCTCGACCCCTCCTCTGTGTTCCACGCCGAAGCAGTACTGACAGGAAGAGAACCGAGTGTGCCGAATAATCAACGTTCCACCCTTGAGCAACCAGCATCGGACGTACGCCGATGTACTGGCCTCTGACCAGCCGAAACTGGTGAGAAGTGCTCCTTAGAAAGGAGGTGATCCAGCCGCACCTTCCGGTACGGCTACCTTGTTACGACTTCGTCCCAATCGCCAGTCCCACCTTCGACAGCTCCCTCCCACAAGGGGTTGGGCCACCGGCTTCGGGTGTTACCGACTTTCGTGACGTGACGGGCGGTGTGTACAAGGCCCGGGAACGTATTCACCGCAGCAATGCTGATCTGCGATTACTAGCAACTCCGACTTCATGGGGTCGAGTTGCAGACCCCAATCCGAACTGAGACCGGCTTTTTGAGATTCGCTCCGCCTCACGGCTTCGCAGCTCTTTGTACCGGCCATTGTAGCACGTGTGCAGCCCAAGACATAAGGGGCATGATGACTTGACGTCGTCCCCACCTTCCTCCGAGTTGACCCCGGCAGTCTCCTGTGAGTCCCCATCACCCCGAAGGGCATGCTGGCAACACAGAACAAGGGTTGCGCTCGTTGCGGGACTTAACCCAACATCTCACGACACGAGCTGACGACAGCCATGCACCACCTGTATACCGACCACAAGGGGGCACCTATCTCTAGATGTTTCCGGTATATGTCAAGCCTTGGTAAGGTTCTTCGCGTTGCGTCGAATTAAGCCACATGCTCCGCTGCTTGTGCGGGCCCCCGTCAATTCCTTTGAGTTTTAGCCTTGCGGCCGTACTCCCCAGGCGGGGAACTTAATGCGTTAGCTGCGGCACCGACGACGTGGAATGTCGCCAACACCTAGTTCCCAACGTTTACGGCGTGGACTACCAGGGTATCTAATCCTGTTCGCTCCCCACGCTTTCGCTCCTCAGCGTCAGTAATGGCCCAGAGATCCGCCTTCGCCACCGGTGTTCCTCCTGATATCTGCGCATTTCACCGCTACACCAGGAATTCCGATCTCCCCTACCACACTCTAGCCTGCCCGTATCGAATGCAGACCCGGGGTTAAGCCCCGGGCTTTCACATCCGACGTGACAAGCCGCCTACGAGCTCTTTACGCCCAATAATTCCGGACAACGCTTGCGCCCTACGTATTACCGCGGCTGCTGGCACGTAGTTAGCCGGCGCTTCTTCTGCAGGTACCGTCACTTTCGCTTCTTCCCTGCTGAAAGAGGTTTACAACCCGAAGGCCGTCATCCCTCACGCGGCGTCGCTGCATCAGGCTTTCGCCCATTGTGCAATATTCCCCACTGCTGCCTCCCGTAGGAGTCTGGGCCGTGTCTCAGTCCCAGTGTGGCCGGTCGCCCTCTCAGGCCGGCTACCCGTCGTCGCCTTGGTGGGCCATTACCCCACCAACAAGCTGATAGGCCGCGGGCTCATCCTTCACCGCCGGAGCTTTCCACCACCATCAGATGCCTGAAGTGGTCGTATCCGGTATTAGACCCCGTTTCCAGGGCTTGTCCCAGAGTGAAGGGCAGATTGCCCACGTGTTACTCACCCGTTCGCCACTAATCCCCCACCGAAGTGGGTTCATCGTTCGACTTGCATGTGTTAAGCACGCCGCCAGCGTTCGTCCTGAGCCAGGATCAAACTCTCCGTGAATGCTTACCCGTGATCGGGTCGACACTCGCGTTGAGCGGAACCGGGGGGAGGAATAGTCCCCCGCGGTTCACAGCATCCTCGCTGTGTTTTCTACAAAGGAACCTCATCTCCGTGATGGAGACGGGGTATCAACTAATCTGGCGTTGATTTTTGGCACGCTGTTGAGTTCTCAAGGAACGGACGCTTCCTTTGTACTCACCCTCTCGGGCTTTCCTCCGGGCGCTTCCCTTCGGTCTTTCGTGTTTCCAGCCTAGCAGATCCGATTTCTCGTTTCCGCCACCCGCTGGAGCGGGCTGCCGGGCCGTTCTCCGCTTTCGCGTTTCCCTTTCCGGCGGTTCCAACCCTACCAGATCCGTTTTCCGTTCCGTTTCCGGTTCGGATTCCATTTCCGGTGGCCGTTGGGGGCCTTTGCCTTTCGGCGCGTCCCGACTTTATCAGAGGTTCTGAGTCGGAATTCCCGCCCTGGTTCCGGGTGACCCCTCCGGCACGTAGCCGAGTCGGGTTCCCGTCGGGCGGAGCCGTAAACCTACTGGAGCGGGGCGCCCCGATGCAAATCGAGGTCGCCCCGCTCCGTTTGCCCTGGTAAGGGGGTCAGACCTCGACCACCACGGGCAGGATCATCGGCCGGCGGCGGTAGGTGTCCGACACCCACTTGCCGATGACGCGGCGGATCAGCTGCTGGAGCTGGTGCGGCTCCACCACACCGTCCTGCGCCGACTTGTTCAGCGCCTCGCCCACCTTCGGGAGGACCGCGTCGAACGCCGCGTCGTCGATGCCCGAGCCGCGGGCGTGGACGAACGGGCCGCCGACGATCTTGCCGGACGTGGAGTCCACGACGAGGAAGACCGAGACGATGCCCTCCTCGCCGAGGATGCGGCGGTCCTTCAGCGCGCCCTCCGTGACGTCGCCGACCGAGAGGCCGTCCACGTACACGTAACCGGCCTGGACCTTGCCGACGATCTTCGCCTTGCCGCCGACCAGGTCGACGACGACGCCGTCCTCGGCGATGACGATGCGGTCCTTCGGTACGCCGGTCAGCGCGCCGAGCTCGGCGTTGGCCCGCAGGTGGCGCCACTCGCCGTGGACCGGCATCAGGTTCTTCGGCCGGCAGATGTTGTAGAAGTACAGCAGCTCGCCGGCGGAGGCGTGACCCGAGACGTGGACCTTGGCGTTGCCCTTGTGGACGACGTTGGCGCCCCAACGGGTCAGGCCGTTGATCACGCGGTAGACCGCGTTCTCGTTCCCCGGGATCAGGGACGACGCCAGGATGACCGTGTCGCCCTGGACGATGCGGATCTGGTGGTCCCGGTTGGCCATGCGGGACAGGGCCGCCATCGGTTCGCCCTGCGAGCCGGTACAGACGAGCACGATCTCGTGGTCGGGCAGGTCGTCCAGCGTCTTCACGTCGACGACCAGGCCCGGCGGCACCCGCAGGTAGCCCAGGTCGCGGGCGATGCCCATGTTGCGGACCATCGAGCGGCCGACGAACGCCACGCGGCGCCCGTACTCGTGGGCGGCGTCGAGGATCTGCTGGATGCGGTGCACGTGGCTGGCGAAGCTCGCCACGATGATGCGCTTCTGGGCGTTCGCGAAGACGTTCCGCAGCACGTTCGAGATGTCGCGCTCCGGCGGGACGAAGCCCGGCACCTCGGCGTTGGTCGAGTCCGACAGCAGGAGGTCGATGCCCTCCTCGCTGAGGCGGGCGAACGCGTGCAGGTCGGTGAGGCGGTTGTCCAGCGGGAGCTGGTCCATCTTGAAGTCGCCCGTGTGCACCACCATGCCCGCGGGGGTGCGGATGGCGACGGCGAGGGCGTCCGGGATGGAGTGGTTGACCGCGATGAACTCGCAGTCGAACGCGCCCAGGACCTCCCGGTGCCCCTCGGCCACCTCCAGGGTGTAGGGGCGGATGCGGTGCTCCTGGAGCTTCGCCTCGATGAGGGCGAGGGTCAGCTTGGAGCCGATCAGCGGGATGTCGGGCTTCAGGCGGAGCAGGTACGGCACGCCGCCGATGTGGTCCTCGTGCCCGTGGGTGAGGACCACCGCCTCGATGTCGTCGAGACGGTCCTTCAGCGTCGTGAAGTCCGGCAGGATCAGGTCGACGCCCGGCTGCTCCTCCTCCGGGAAGAGGACGCCGCAGTCGACGATCAGCAGACGGCCGCCGTACTCGAAGACCGTCATGTTGCGGCCGATCTCACCGAGACCGCCCAGCGGGGTGACGCGCAGGCCGCCCTGGGGGAGCTTGGGCGGGGCACCGAGTTCAGGATGCGGATGACTCAAAAGACTCTCCTCACCACGCGCGCCACGTGCCGCTCAGACACGTGGCGCGTGTGACTTTTCATGCGTGTGCGTAGGACTGTTCTGTTGTCTGTGGAGTTGTGAAGTCCGTTGTCACACCTCTACCCCGCCGGCGGCGAGGTCGCTCCTGAGCTGGGCGGTCTCGGCCGGGGAGAGTTCCACCAGGGGCAGGCGCAGCGGGCCGGCCGGGAGTCCCTGGAGGGCCAGGGCGGCCTTGGTGGTGATCACGCCCTGGGTGCGGAACATGCCGGTGTAGACGGGGAGCAGCTGCTGGTGGATCTCGGTCGCCTTCTGGACGTCGCCGGTGAGATGGGCGTCCAGGAGGGCGCGCAGCTCGGGGGTGACGACGTGGCCGACGACGGAGACGAAGCCGACGGCGCCCACGGAGAGCAGCGGCAGGTTGAGCATGTCGTCGCCGGAGTACCAGGCGAGGCCGGAGCGGGCGATGGCCCAGCTGGCGCGGCCCAGGTCGCCCTTGGCGTCCTTGTTGGCGACGATGCGCGGGTGCTCGGCGAGGCGGACGATCGTCTGCGTGTCGATCGGGACGCCGCTGCGGCCGGGGATGTCGTAGAGCATCACGGGCAGCTCGGTGGCGTCGGCGATGGCCGAGAAGTGACGGTACAGGCCCTCTTGCGGGGGCTTGTTGTAGTACGGCGTGACGGCGAGCAGGCCGTGCGCGCCGGCGCGTTCGGCGGCGCGGGCGAGCTCCAGGGTGTGCCGGGTGTCGTTGGTGCCGATGCCGGCGACGACGTGGGCCCGGTCGCCCACGGCCTCCAGGACCGCCCGTACGAGCTGGTCTTTCTCCGCGTCGCTGGTGGTCGGGGACTCGCCGGTGGTGCCGTTGACGATCAGGCCGTCGTTGCCTGCGTCGACGAGGTGGGCGGCGAGCCGCTGAGCGCCGTCGATGTCGAGTCCGCCGTCCGCCGTGAACGGCGTGACCATGGCGGTGAGGACCCTCCCGAAGGGGGTCTGCGGAGTGGAGATCGGAGCCATGGGTAACACGCTACTCGCTGCTCAGCGCAAGGGGTCCCCTCGGGGACGTGCGGAAGAGGAGCCCGGCACTGCCTGCTCGGGGGTTCAAGCAGTGCCGGGTCCGTTTGATCAGCCTAGATGAACTTCTCAGAATGCCGCAATACGGACACTTCAGACGGCTGATCCGTACATCCGTACAGGACCCGGAACGGAATTTCGGCGGGTCGGGGGTGGGCGGCGCTACGGCGCCACGCGGCCGTTCTTGTTGAAGGCGGCGTGGGTGAGCGGCATGAGCTTCGCCCACTCGGCCTCCATCCGCTCCCCGACCATCTCGATCTCGCGCTGCGGGAACGACGGCACCTTGGCCAGCTCGTGCTGGGTGCGCAGCCCGAGGAAGTGCATCAGCGAGCGGGCGTTGCACGTGGCGTACATGGACGAGAACAAGCCGACCGGCAGAACCGCGCGGGCCACCTCGCGGGCGACGCCGGCAGCCAGCATCTCCTGGTACGCGGTGTACGCCCGCACGTACGACTCCTCCATCGTGTGGGAGACCAGCTTGTGCTGCTGCTCCGTGCCCTCGACGAAGACGTACTTGCCCGGGCGGCCCTCCTGGACCAGCTTCCGGTCGGTGTCCGGGACGTAGAAGACCGGCTCCAGCTCCCGGTAGCGGCCCGACTCCTCGTTGTACGACCAGCCCACGCGGTGCCGCATGAACTCGCGGAACACGAAGATGGGGGCGCTGATGAAGAAGGTCATCGAGTTGTGCTCGAAGGGGCTGCCGTGCCGGTCCCGCATCAGGTAGTTGATCAGGCCCTTGGAGCGCTCCGGGTCCTTGCTCAGCTCGTCGAGGGACTGCTCGCCCGCCGTCGAGACCCGCGCCGCCCACAGCACGTCGGAGTCGGCCGCACTGTGCTTGACCAGCTCGACGGTCACGTCGCTGCGGAAGCTCGGCCGGAGCGCCGGGGGCTCCTCGGGCTGCTGGGGGGTCGCGGCGGGGGTGTCGGTCACCGGCGGGGTCCTTCCGAAGTCGCGTCGCACGGGGCGCGACCACTCTACGTTGCCGGACCGAGATCGATTCACGGGCACCAAACGGTGCGTACGCGCGTCTGAAGGGGTACCAGCCCCGAAGCACCCACAAGCCATCGAAGGAGAACCCCCGATGTTCCGCCGGCGTGAGGCAGTCCCGTTCGCGTTCGTCGCCGAGTCCGACCGCTTCCGCAGTAACGTCACCCCTCCGGCCCCGCAGCGTCCCAGTCTCCCGGAGGTCGCCGGTCGTACCCTGATCGGGCTGACCGTGGTGGCCGGGCTCGTGGGGTCGCTGCTCTTCGGGATGCCGGCGATGCAGGCGGGCCCGTCGGCCGGGCACACCCAGCAGTCCGAGGCCGCCGAGGGCCGTTGACCCGTATGCGCCCCTGCTGTGGCCGGGCCCGGGGGCGCTGGGTAGCCTCACCGGGCACAGCCCGAACGAGCGTGCAAAGAGTTAAGGAACAGTCGTGCCCCTGCCCTTCCTGACGGCCGACCGTGCTTTCGACGCCGCGAGCGACGACACGGCGCTGCCGTTCGACGACGACCACGACCAGTGGCGTCGCCCCTACCGGCCGGGCCCGTGGCGGGTCGTGGCCGCTGCCCTGGCCCTGCTGATCGCCTCGTTCATGCTGCTGGCGACGCTGATCATCGCCGTGGCCGGGGCGCTGCCCGCGGCGGGCGTGTGCCTGGGCGCCGCGGCGGTGGTCGTGCTGGTCGCCCTGCGGCTGCTGCGCGTCGGCACGTGGGTCAGCCGGCACGGCGTGCGGCGCGTGCGGTTCTTCCGCACGACCACGGTGCCGTGGTCGCGGGCCGCGTCGGTCCGCACCGTCCAGCAGCCCGTGCGGTGGCTCGGCCTGCCGCGCACCGTGCAGGGCCAGGCCCTGGTGCTCCACCGGCAGGGTGACGGGGAGCCGCTGACGCTGCTCACCGACCACAACGCCGACTTCCTGTCGCGCGTGGAGGCCTTCGACCGGGCCGCCGACACCGTCGAGGCGTGGAACGCGGAGTACACCCCGGCGTCGTAGGGGGCGTCTTCCGTGCCGCCGGCGCCGTACCCCCTCCGGGTGCGGCGCCGGCGGCGTGCCGGGCCGGGCCCCCCGCGTCCGTCGCCGACGCGGACGGGACCGGTTCAGTGCGGGGTGGGGCGGCCGTCGTGGAGGGCGATCGCGTGCTGCATCGCCTTGCGGGCCCGCGGGGTGTCGCGTGCGTCGCGGTAGGCGACGGCGAGCCGGAACCAGCACCGCCAGTCGCCCGGGGTGTCCTCGGTCTCCGCGCGGCGCCGGGCGAACACCTCGTCGGCGGAGTCGCGGTCGATCCGGCCGTCGGGGGTGCGGCGCAGTTCGTCGACGGGCAGGCCGCCCTCCGCCTCCAGCTCGGCCGCCAGGCGGTTGGCCCGGGTGACGAACCGGGTGTTCATCCACAGGAACCACACGCCGATCGCCGGCAGCACCAGCGCCGCGACCCCGAGGACGACGGTGACCGCGGTGCCCTGCCGGATCAGGGCCAGGCCCCGGCCACCGACCAGGACGAACCAGACCGCCAGGAAGGCGGCCATGACGAAATACGTGATCTTCGCGCCCATGGGGGTCAGCCGAGGTCGAGGAAGTGCTCCAGGCCGAAGGTGAGGCCCGGAACGGTGACGACGCGGCGGCAGCCCAGCAGGATGCCCGGCATGAAGCTGCTGTGGTGCAGCGAGTCGTGGCGGACGGTGAGCGTCTCGCCCTCCCCGCCGAGGAGGACCTCCTGGTGCGCGAGCAGGCCGCGCAGGCGTACGGAGTGGACGGGGACGCCGTCGACGTCGGCGCCGCGCGCTCCCTCCAGGGCCGTGGTGGTCGCGTCGGGCTGCGGGGCGCAGCCCGCCTCGGCGCGGGCGGCGGCGATGAGCTGCGCGGTGCGCGTGGCGGTGCCCGAGGGGGCGTCGACCTTCCGCGGGTGGTGCAGCTCGACGACCTCGACGGACTCGAAGTAGGGGGCGGCGAGCTGCGCGAACTTCATCGTCAGCACGGCGCCGATGGAGAAGTTCGGGGCGATGAGGACGCCCGTGCCGGGACTGGCGTCCAGCCCGCCGCGCAGGTGCGCGAGGCGTTCGTCGGTCCAGCCCGTCGTGCCGACGACGGCGTGGATGCCGTGGCGGAGGCAGTGGTCGAGGTTGTCCATCACCGAGTCCGGCGTGGTCAGTTCGACGGCGACCTGGGCGCCGGACTCGATGAGCGCGTCCAGCGAGTCGCCCCGGCCGAGGGCCGCGACGAGCTCCATGTCGTCCGCGGCCTCCACGGCTCGTACCGCCTCGGAGCCGATGCGGCCCTTGGCGCCGAGGACGGCCACGCGCAGCTTGCTCATGCTTGCTTCCTTACGGGTTGCGGCGGGGGGTCGGTTCAGGAGACGACCGCGTGGAGGCGGTCCGCCTGCTTGTCCTTGAGCGGGCCGATCACCGCGAGCGAGGGCCGCTGTCCGAGGAGCTCGGACGCCACCGCGCGGACGTCGTCCGGGGTGACCGCCGCGATGCGGGCGAGCATGTCGTCGACCGACATCTGGTCGCCCCAGCACAGCTCGCTCTTGCCGATGCGGTTCATCAGGGCGCCGGTGTCCTCCAGGCCGAGGACGGTCGAGCCGGAGAGCTGGCCGACGGCGCGGTGGACCTCGTCGTCGGTGAGGCCCTCGCGGGCGACGAGGTCGAGCTCGTCGCGGCAGATCCGCAGGACGTCGTGGACCTGGCTCGGACGGCAGCCCGCGTACACGCCGAACAGGCCGCAGTCGGCGAAGCCCGAGGTGTACGAGTACACGCTGTAGGCCAGGCCGCGCTTCTCGCGGACCTCCTGGAAGAGGCGGGACGACATGCCGCCGCCCAGGGCGGTGTTCAGCACGCCGAGCGCCCAGCGGCGGTCGTCGGTGCGGGCGAGGCCGGGCATCCCGAGGACGACGTGCGCCTGCTCGGTCCTGCGGCCCACCAGCTCGACGCGGCCGGCCGTGCGGATCGCGCGGCTCCCGTCGCGCGGGGCGACCGGGGCGGCGTCCGAGCGGCCGAGGGCGCCGGCCTTGTCGAAGGCGCGGCGGACCAGGCGGACGACGGTGGCGTGGTCGACGTTGCCCGCGGCGGCGACGACGAGGTGCGTGGGGTCGTAGTGCTTCTTGTAGAAGCGGGCGATCTGGTCCCGGGTGAGGGCGTTGATCGTGTCGACCGTGCCGAGGACGGGCCGCCCGAGAGGCGTGTCGCCGAACATCGTCCGCGCGAAGAGGTCGTGGACGACGTCACCCGGGTCGTCCTCGGTCATCGCGATCTCCTCGAGGATGACGCCGCGCTCGGCGTCGACGTCCTCCTCGCGGATCAGCGAGCCGGTGAGCATGTCGCACACCACGTCGATGGCGAGCGGCAGGTCCGTGTCGAGCACCCGCGCGTAGTAGCAGGTGTACTCCTTCGCCGTGAAGGCGTTCATCTCACCGCCCACCGCGTCGACGGCGGAGGAGATGTCGAGGGCGCTGCGCCCGCGGGTGCCCTTGAAGAGGAGGTGTTCCAGGTAGTGCGTGGCGCCGTTGAGGGTCGGCGTCTCGTCGCGGGACCCGACGTGCGCCCAGATGCCGAAGGTGGCGGAGCGCACGGACGGCAGCGTCTCGGTGACGACGCGCAGTCCGCCCGGGAGGGTGGTGCGGCGGACGGTGCCGATGCCGTCGCGGCCCGGGAGGAGCGTTTGGGTACGGGCGACGGCCCGCGCCTCCGAGGAGGTGCGGGCCGTCGCCTTCGAACTACGGGACGTCACTGGTCGGTGTCGTCCTTGTCGCCCTCGGCGCCGTCCTCGTCCGCCATCACGGGGATGAGGGAGAGCTTGCCGCGCTGGTCGATCTCGGCGATCTCGACCTGGACCTTGGAGCCGACCGCGAGCACGTCCTCGACGTTCTCCACGCGCTTGCCACCGGCGAGCTTGCGGATCTGCGAGATGTGCAGCAGGCCGTCCTTGCCGGGCATCAGGGAGACGAACGCACCGAAGGTGGTGGTCTTGACGACCGTACCCAGGTAGCGCTCGCCGACCTCCGGCATGGTCGGGTTGGCGATGCCGTTGATCGTGGCGCGGGCGGCCTCGGCCTGCGAGCCGACCTGGGCACCGATGTAGATCGTGCCGTCGTCCTCGATCGTGATCTCAGCGCCGGTGTCCTCCTGGATCTGGTTGATCATCTTGCCCTTGGGGCCGATGACCTCACCGATCTTGTCCACGGGGATCTTCACGGTGATGATCCGCGGGGCGTTGGGGGACATCTCGTCCGGCGTGTCGATCGCTTCCATCATCACGTCGAGGATGTGGAGGCGGGCGTCGCGGGCCTGCTTGAGGGCCGCGGCCAGGACGGACGCCGGGATGCCGTCCAGCTTGGTGTCGAGCTGGAGGGCGGTGACGAACTCCTTGGTGCCGGCGACCTTGAAGTCCATGTCGCCGAAGGCGTCCTCGGCACCGAGGATGTCGGTGAGCGCGACGTAGTGCGTCTTGCCCTCGATCTCCTCGGAGATGAGGCCCATGGCGATGCCGGCGACGGGGGCCTTCAGCGGCACACCGGCGTTCAGCAGGGACATGGTGGAGGCGCAGACCGAACCCATGGACGTCGAGCCGTTGGAGCCGAGGGCCTCGGACACCTGGCGGATCGCGTACGGGAACTCCTCGCGCGTCGGGAGGACCGGCACGATCGCGCGCTCGGCGAGCGCGCCGTGGCCGATCTCGCGGCGCTTCGGCGAACCGACGCGGCCGGTCTCACCGACGGAGTACGGCGGGAAGTTGTAGTTGTGCATGTAGCGCTTGCGGGTCACCGGGGAGAGGGTGTCCAGCATCTGCTCCATGCGGAGCATGTTGAGGGTGGTGACGCCCAGGATCTGGGTCTCGCCACGCTCGAACAGCGCCGAGCCGTGCACGCGCGGGATGGCCTCGACCTCGGCGGCCAGCGTGCGGATGTCCGTCAGGCCACGGCCGTCGATGCGGACCTTGTCCTTGATGACGCGCTCGCGAACCAGCTTCTTGGTCAGCGCGCGGTACGCGCCGGAGATCTCCTTCTCGCGACCCTCGAACTGCGGGAGCAGCTTCTCGGCGGCGATCTCCTTGATGCGGTCGAGCTCGGCCTCGCGCTCCTGCTTGCCGGCGATGGTGAGCGCCTGCGACAGCTCGCTCTTCACCGCGGCGGTCAGCGCCTCCAGGACGTCGTCCTGGTAGTCGAGGAAGACCGGGAACTCGCCGACCGGCTTGGCGGCCTTGGCGGCGAGGTCCGACTGGGCCTTGCACAGGACCTTGATGAAGGGCTTCGCGGCCTCGAGACCGGCGGCGACGACCTCCTCGGTCGGCGCCTCGGCGCCGCCCTTGACGAGCTCGACCGTCTTCTCGGTGGCCTCGGCCTCGACCATCATGATCGCGACGTCGCCGTCCTCCAGGACGCGACCGGCGACGACCATGTCGAAGACGGCGTCCTCGAGCTCGGTGTGCGTCGGGAACGCGACCCACTGGCCGTTGATCAGGGCGACGCGGGTGCCGCCGATCGGGCCGGAGAAGGGCAGACCGGCCAGCTGCGTGGAGCAGGAGGCGGCGTTGATGGCGACCACGTCGTACAGGTGGTCGGGGTTGAGCGCCATGATCGTCTCGACGATCTGGATCTCGTTGCGCAGGCCCTTCTTGAAGGAGGGGCGCAGCGGGCGGTCGATCAGGCGGCAGGTGAGGATCGCGTCCTCGGAGGGCCGGCCCTCACGGCGGAAGAAGCTGCCGGGGATCTTGCCGGCGGCGTACATCCGCTCCTCGACGTCCACCGTCAGGGGGAAGAAGTCGAGCTGGTCCTTGGGCTTCTTCGACGCGGTCGTGGCCGACAGCACCATGGTGTCGTCGTCCAGGTACGCGACGGCGGAGCCGGCGGCCTGCTTGGCCAGGCGGCCCGTCTCGAAGCGGATGGTGCGGGTGCCGAAGGAACCGTTGTCGATCACGGCTTCGGCGTAGTGGGTCTCGTTCTCCACCAACGATGTCTCCGTCTACTCGTCGTCTTTTCGCCCCGGCGCCCGTGTGGCGCGGGACGGGGGCGGAGAGATGCGCCTTCTGTGCGGGCCGGTCTTCGATCGAAGCACCCGGGTGCACCCCTGGGACTGCGTCCCGTGGGGCCCGGGGGCCACTACCGAGGACCGGCGACGGCGGGGGGCGTCCCTCCGCTTGCACCGCGATCGCGCGGGGTGCGCGTCACGGTGGCGTCATGTCGTGTCGCCGTGCGGCGTCACGACATGCGGTGTGTGGGTCGTGCGGTGTTCCGTTGTGTCGTTGTGCGACCAGATTACTGAGCTTCCACCCAGGATCGCATTTCCGGTCGCCGCGTGGATTACACGCGTACAGCAAAGGGAGCGGCTCCCGGTCGGTCGGGAACCGCTCCCTTCACGGCGTCTTACTTGGCGCCGCCGGCCGCACCGCGGCGGATGCCGAGGCGGTCCACCAGGGCGCGGAAGCGCTGGATGTCCTTCTTGGCCAGGTACTGCAGCAGGCGGCGGCGCTGGCCGACGAGGATCAGCAGACCACGACGGGAGTGGTGGTCGTGCTTGTGCGTCTTGAGGTGCTCGGTCAGGTCCGAGATGCGGCGGGAGAGCATCGCGACCTGGACCTCGGGGGAGCCGGTGTCGCCCTCCTTGGTGCCGAACTCGGCCATGATCTGCTTCTTCGTGGCGGCGTCGAGAGACACTCGGTACTCCTCAGGGTGTTCGATGCGCCCGCGAGTGCCCCTGGTCTTGATCTCAGGGGGACTTCCGTGACTCGGGGGCGAAGGCACGATGAGCGCTGCTCCCAGATGCTCCGGGGGCGCGTACACAAACGGCCGTCACACAGCGTACCAGCCGGCGCGGGTCCGCCGGACGTGGCCCCTGCCGGGGCCCGGACCCGCCGGGGCGGGCGGGCCGGGCGGGCGGGCGGCGTGCGGTCGGGGCCGGGGGCCGGGCGGGCGTGCGGGCGGGCCGGGGCCGGGGCCGGGTGGGGTCTTCGGGGAGCCCTCAGGAGGTGAGGGCGCGGATGGAGTGGTAGACGTCGAAGACCGCGAGGCAGAGCGGGACCAGCGTGAGCAGGAAGAAGCCCTCGGCGATCTCCAGGAAGCGGCCCCAGAACGGGGTGACGCCCTTGTTCGGCACGATCAGCCCGATGGCGACGATCAGGGCGGCGACCGCGGCGATGGCGGCGGCGAGCCAGACCGTGCGCAGGTCGAGCGCCCCGCCGTCCCCGCGCAGCGCGGCGCGGACGATGTCGTCCGGTGGGTTGACGGCCAGGCCGAGGCCGAGGAGGACGAGGGAGCCGAGCCCGGCCGCGAGGGCGCAGCCGACCTGCGCCGAGTAGCGGAACAGGTGCGCGCGCATCATCATCGCGATGCCCGCGGCCAGGGCGAGCAGCCGGCCCCATACGTCGTCGGAGAAGCCGAGCACTCCGGCCGCGGTGACGGTGACCAGGGCGCAGCCGCCGACGAGGCCGACGAGGAGCTCGTGACCGCGGCGGGCCTGGGCGGCGATGCGGACGGCGTCGACGGGGCCCTGCGGCGCGGTGTCGCCGGCGTCGTACCCGCCGACGGCGGTGCGGGGCGGGTCGAAACCGATGGGCAGACGGGCGAAGCGGGTCGACAGGCTCGGCAGGAACGCCAGGGCGCCGGCGGCGACGGGCGGGCACACGGCGGCGGTCTCGACGGACGTCATGCCGGTGAGGATCGCGACGAAGGAGACGAGCAGGCCCACGGTCGAGGCGAAGACGAACGCGACGAACGGGCTGTCGCCGGCCGGGGCGACCAGCATGAGGATCAGCGACGTGACGAGCACGGCGGCGCAGGCGAGGAGGAACTGCAGCCGGCCCGGTCCGTGCCCGGCGGCGAGCGACAGCAGCCCGGAGCCGCCCACGGCGGCGTTCGCCATCGCGCCGACGCCGAGGGCGACGGCCGAGCCGCGGTCCTCGTACACGCGGGCGCGGACGCAGGCGAGGGAGAGGAGGAGGAGCGCGGCGACGCCGGCGAGGACGCCGGGCAGGCCGTGCGTGTCGTGGCGCGGATCGGCCTGCCACAGGACGAACGCGAGCAGGACGAGCAGCACCGAGCCGCCGAAGAGGCCGGAGCCGCGCATCAGGCCGTCGGTCCAGAACCTGCGGTCGCGGGCGACGGCGGAGGCGACGGCGTCCGAGACGTCGTCGAAGACCGCCGGGGGCAGCGACTCGGCGAAGGGCCGCAGGGAGAGCAGTTCCCCGTCGAGGATGCGCTGCGCGGCCAGCGAGCGGGCGGCGTCGAGCACCGTCCCGTCGCGGCGCACCAGGTGGTACCCGACCGGGCCGCCCTCGACCGGGCTCTGGCCGGAGAGCCTGAGGATCTCCGGGTACAGGTCGGCGACCGGGATGTCCTCGGGCAGCGCCACGTCGACGCGCCCGTCCGGCGCGACGACGGTGACGCGGCAGAAGCCGGTTCCGCCGCCGGACGGCGTCGCGGGACCCGGGTGACCGGTCGTGGTGGCCGCCGCTGGGGCCGTCATGCTCACCTTCTGCTTCCCCTCGTGGTTCTGTGGCCCGGTGGTTCCCGTGGCCCCGTGTCTGTCGTGGCCCGGTGCTTCCCCGGCGCGGTGGTTTTCCGTGGCTCGGTGGTTTTCCGTGGCGCGGTGGTCCGGGACGTCGCGGAACCGGGACCGACGCCCCGTCGTGCGGGGTCCGGTCCGGTGGTGTTCGGGCCCGTACGGCCGGGTCCCGGCGCCGCCACGGACGCGGTGCCCGGGATGCGCTCCGAATGTCCCTTGTTTTGCGGTAGTTCACGGCTGCGCAAATCCGTCGCGTCACCCTACCGCCCGGCCCCCGACCCCCACGCAAGTAGGATCCCCATCCGCGGATGGAACCCGTCGCCACGGGGGCGCCGATAGGAACGTTTCCGTCCGGCAAGGGAATTGGTGAGCTGTGAGTCAGATCGTCGTCAAGCGCCCACCACGGGTCCTGCCGTCCGAAGTGCCCAGTACCCAGGTGCAGGTGCAACCACCTCCCGAACTGCCCCGCGGGCAGCAGGAGGGCGCTCTGATGCAGATCCTGCCGATGCTCGGCATGGGCGGGTCGGTCGTGTTCTTCTTCATGACGCCGAACCCGATCATGCGGATCATGGGCATGATCATGATCGCGTCGACCCTGGGCATGGGCATAGCCATGCTGGTGCGCTACCGGCGCGGCACGCAGGGGCAGCTGGCGGACCTGCGGCGCGACTACCTGACGTACCTGCACCAGACGCGGCGCGCGGTGCTGCGGACGGCGCGGATCCAGCGGGACGCCCAGTTCTACCTGCACCCCTCCCCCGAGCAGCTGTGGGCGCTCGTCGCCGAGGGCAGCCGGGTGTGGGAGCGGCGCGTGGGAGACGACGACTTCGGTCAGGTCCGCGTCGGCCTGGGCAGCCAGCAGCTGGCCACTCCCCTCGTACCCCCGGAGACGGCGCCGGTGGACGACCTGGAGCCGCTGACCGCCGGGGCGATGCGCCGGTTCCTGACCACGCACGGCACGCTCGACGGACTGCCCATGGCGGTGTCGCTGCGGGCGTTCTACCACGTCACGGTGAGCGGTGAGCAGGAGTCGGTACGGGCCGCCGCGCGCGCGATGGTCGGCTCGCTGGCGTCGCTGCACTCGCCGGAGGACCTGGTCGTCGCCGTCGCGACGAGCCAGGACGCGGCCGCCCAGTGGGAATGGGCCAAGTGGCTGCCGCACGTGCAGGCGCGCGGCGCGGTCGACGGGGCGGGCACGCGCCGTCTCATCACGACGGACCCGACGGATCTGCAGGACCTCCTCGCCGGGCTGCTGGAGGGGCGGCCCCGGTTCCACGGCGGGGACAACCCGCTGCTGGACCAACCGCACCTGGTGGTGGTCCTCGACGGGCAGACGGTCCCGCCGATGTCGCCGCTCGCCGCGCCGGAGGGCCTCCAGGGCGTCACGATCGTCGAGGTCGTCCGCGGTGAGGGCGCCGGGGCGCGCGGGCAGCTGTCGGTGGTCGTGCACCCCGGTGAGCTGCGCCTGGAGTCGGGCCACGGTCACGTGTACGAGGGCACGCCGGACGGGCTGAGCTTGGAGGCGGCGGAGGCGCTCGCCCGGCAGATGGCGCCGCTGCGGGTGGCGTCGGGCGGGGACGACGACGAGCCGCTGCTGGCGAACCTGGAGTTCACCGACCTGCTGAACCTGGGCGACGCCGCGTCGGTCGACGTCAGCCGCACCTGGCGGCCGCGTTCGCAGTCGGAGCGGCTGCGCGTGCCGATCGGTGTCGGCGAGGACGGTTCGCCGGTCATGCTCGACCTGAAGGAGGCCGCACAGGAGGGCATGGGCCCGCACGGACTGTGCGTCGGCGCGACCGGTTCCGGCAAGTCCGAGCTGCTGCGCACGCTGGTGCTGGGCCTCGCGGTCACGCACTCGTCGGAGACACTGAACTTCGTCCTCGCGGACTTCAAGGGCGGCGCGACCTTCGCCGGCATGTCGCAGATGCCGCACGTCGCGGCCGTCATCACCAACCTGGCGGACGACCTGACGCTCGTCGACCGCATGGGCGACTCCATCCGCGGCGAGCTCAACCGCCGCCAGGAGATGCTGCGCGACGCGGGCAACTACGCGAACATCCACGACTACGAGAAGGCGCGCGCGGCGGGCGCCGCGCTGCAGCCGATCCCGTCGCTCGTCCTCGTCATCGACGAGTTCAGCGAGCTGCTCACCGCGAAGCCCGACTTCATCGAGATGTTCGTGCAGATCGGCCGCATCGGCCGGTCCCTCGGCGTGCACCTGCTGCTCGCGTCGCAGCGTCTGGAGGAGGGCCGGCTGCGCGGCCTGGAGACGTACCTGTCGTACCGGGTCGGTCTGCGGACCTTCTCCACGGCCGAGTCGCGGGCGGCGATCGGGGTGCCCGACGCGTACCACCTGCCGAACGTGCCGGGTTCCGGCTACCTGAAGTACGGCACGGACGAGATGGTGCGGTTCAAGGCCGCGTACGTCTCCGGCGTGTACCGCTCCGGCACGCAGGCGCTGGCCGACTCAGGCGGCTCCCTGCCGGTGGACCGGCGGCCGGTGCCGTTCACGGCGGCACCGGTGCCGATCCGGTACGTGCAGCCGTCGGCGCGGGCGGTCCGCCCGGAGGGCGGCCGGGTGGAGGACGAGGCGCTGGCCGACTCGGTCCTCGACGTCATCGTGCGCCGGCTGGAGGGGCGCGGCGTGGAGGCCCACCAGGTGTGGCTGCCGCCGCTGGACAACCCGCCGCCGCTGGACGAGCTGCTGCCGGGCCTCTCCGAGGTGCCGGGCCGCGGGCTGACCCAGCCGGGCTTCGAGGGCGCGGGCCGGCTGGTCGTGCCGCTGGGCGTCGTCGACAAGCCCTTCGAGCAGCGTCGCGACACCCTGTACCGGGACTTCTCCGGCGCGGCCGGCCACATGCAGATCGTGGGCGGCCCGCAGTCCGGCAAGTCGACGCTGCTGCGGACGCTCGTCTCGGCGTTCGCGCTCACGCACACGCCGCAGGAGGTGCAGTTCTACGGCCTCGACTTCGGTGGTGGCGGCCTGTCGTCGGTCGCCGGCCTGCCGCACGTGGGCGGCGTGGCCTCCCGCCTCGACCCGGAGCGGGTGCGGCGCACGGTCTCCGAGGTGTACGGCATCCTGTCGCGCCGCGAGGAGTACTTCCGCGCGTCCGGCATCGACTCGATCGGCACGTACCGGCGGCTGCGGGCGCGGGGCGACATCTCGGTGACGGACCAGCCGTTCGGCGACGTGTTCCTCGTCATCGACGGCTGGGGCAGCTTCCGCACCGACTACGAGGGGCTGGAGCACCTCGTGATGGACATCGCGGCGCGCGGCCTCGGCTACGGCATCCACCTGGTCCTCACCGCGTCCCGGTCCATGGAGGTGCGCGCCAACCTCAAGGACCACCTGATGAACCGGCTGGAGCTGCGGCTCGGTGACCCGATGGACTCCGAGCTGGACCGCCGGGTCGCGCAGAACGTCCCGGCCGGGGTGCCGGGACGCGGACTCACGCCGGAGAAGCTGCACTTCATGGCGGCGGTGCCGCGCATCGACAGCATCAACTCCGACAGCGACCTGTCGGAGGCGACCGCGGCGATGGCGCAGGAGGTGTCCCGCCACTGGACGCTGCCGGGCGCCCCGGCCGTACGGCTCCTGCCGCGCGAACTGCCGGCGCGGAACCTCCCCGCGGGCTTCGCCCACCCGGAGCGCGGCGTCGCCTTCGCGATCGACGAGAACAACCTGGCCCCGGTCTTCGTCAACTTCGAGAAGGACCCGTTCTTCCTCGTCTTCGGCGAGAGCGAGTCCGGCAAGACGAACCTGCTGCGGCTGCTCATCAAGCAGCTGAGCGAGCGGTACGACGGCGACAGCTGCAAGCTGTTCGTCATCGACAACCGGCGCGCGCTGCTGGACGCGACCCCGGCGACGCACCTGGCCGAGTACGTGCCGATGTCCAACAACATGGACCACCACGTCGAGGCCCTGTCGGGGCTGATGCGGCGCCGCACCCCGTCGGAGGACGTCACGGCGCAGCAGCTGCGGGACCGCAGCTGGTGGCAGGGGCCGACGGTGTACGTCGTCGTGGACGACTACGACCTGGTGTCGACGTCCAGCGGCAACCCGCTGGCGGCGCTCACCGAACTGCTGCCGTTCGCCCGGGACGTCGGCGTCCGCTTCATCATCGCCCGCAACTCGGCGGGCGCGAGCCGCTCGTCCTACGAGCCGTTCATGCAGCGCATGATGGAGCTCGGCGCGCAGGGCGTGCTCCTGTCGGGCGACCCGCACGAGGGCGAGGTGCTCGGTGGGGTCCGCCCCCGCCCGATGCCCCCGGGCCGTGGCGTGTTCGTCTCCCGCCAGCGCGGCAACCCGCTGGTGCAGACCGGCCTCATGCCGTCGGACGTGCGGTAGCGGCGGTAGGGGCGGTAGCTGGGACGGGTACCGCGTCCGGGCTCGGGCTCGGGTACGGGTACGGGATCGGGTCCGGGATCGGGATCGGCGTTGGGGGCGCTCGCTGTGGCGGGCGCCCCCCTCGGCGTGTGCGGGTGTTGCGTGGCTGCCGCCTGGGGCCTTCGGGGCTCGGGGCCGGCGCCCGTTGCCTCTGGTCCTTGCGCCTGGGGGGTTGGGGCGCGGGGCCTGGGGTCGGTCGTGGGCATGGAGAAGGGGCGGACACCTCCCGCGCGTGTCCGCCCCTGTCACTCAGGCCGCTCGCGGCCTGGCACGCTCACATGAAGTTCGACGCGGCCTTCTTGTCGCCCTGCTGGTACGCCGGGGCTGCCTCGCGGACCGCGTTCGAGATCTGGATCAGCGAGGTGTGGATGGCCATCGCCTTGCGGTCCCACTCGGCCTGCGCGGTGTTGTACGCCTCACGGGCGTCACCCTGCCAGAGCTCCGAGATCGAGTTGATCTTGGCCTTGATGGCCTTCAGGCTCTGGTCGAGGCGGTCCGCCTGCTTCTTGATGTCACGCGCGGCGTCCTCGAGCCGCGCGTAAGTGACGATCATCGTGCCGTCGTTGTTGTTCGCCATCGGTCCTCCAACCGCGTCAAGCTTGGTGTACCGGCCGAGAGGTGCACGGCCGGGGGTGGATCAGTAGTTGTTGAGGTTCGAGGTGCGGGCCTCGGCCTTGGCGTCACCGGAGTAGCCGTCGACGACGTCGACACCGCGGAGGGCGGCCTCGACCTCGGTGTCGGTGTTGCCGGCGATGGTGCGCGCGGCCTGAATGGCCTCCTGGTAGTTCAGGAGGAGCTTGCCGATGTCCACCATGTTCCGGTTGATCGCGTCCTGCTTCTGGTTGAACGCACCGGCACCGATACCGGCCCAGGCGCCTTCCAGGCTGTCGATCGTGGCCTGCAGGACGGACAGCTGGCTCTTGACGTCGTCGAAATTGCTGGAGAGCTCGTCCTGGAGCCCCTTCAGCGCAACGCCATTGACCTTCTGGACTGCCATGCGGTGTCTTCCTCTCTGGAGGGTCTCGGTGGTCCGGTTCACCACCGTCGAATGCGGGCGGGCTCGGACCCGCCGCTCGTGGGTCCGGCTAGGGGGTACGGCGCCTGCGGGCGAGGACGAAGGCGCCTCCCGCCACGACGACCACGGCCGCGGCGCCGCCGAGCACGAGGCCGAGCGGCATCCCGTCATCGGCCTTCGCGGCGTTCTCGCTGGAGCCTGCCACGGTCGAGCCGGGAGCGGGCGCGTCCTGCGGGCTCTGTGACGAACCTGGTGCAGACGTGCCGGGTGAGGCGGATGCGGCGGGTGAGGCGGACGAACCGCCGCCGGCCGCCGCGGTGTTCTCGTCCGCGAGCGGACTCACACCCGGGTCACCGGGCTTGCCCAGCCCCCGGGTGAGGTGGGCGTTGGGGCGGACCACACCGTGGCCGGCGTGGCTGCTGACCTTGCCCTTCCAGTCCTCGCCCTTACCGGCGCTCTCGAACATGACGCGCAGCACCTGGTTGGCCGTCCAATCGGGGTGCGCGGACCAGATGAGAGCGGCGGAGGCGGAGGCGATGGCGGTGGCGTGGCTGGTGCCTTGCTGTCCGGTGCAGTACTGGGTGAACTTGGCGTCGCACCAGCCCGGGATGTCCTTCCCCGGCGCGGCGAGATCCACGTAGGAACCGTGCTGGGAGAACTCCGCGACGACTCCTTCACTGGTGGTCGCGGTTACGCCGACGACCTCCGGCAAAGCAGCCGGGTAACTCCGCTTGTTGTCCTTGTCCCCGTTGTTGCCGGTCGCCGCGAAGAGCAACTTCCCCTTGCTGCGGGCGTACTGGGCCGCCTTGACCATGCGGTCGGTCTTGAACTCCGTGCCGATGGACATGCTGATGATCCGGGCATCGGTGTCAGCCGCAGCACGGATGGCGTCTTCGATATCCCACGCGTTCTTGTCGTACGCGCTGTCCTTGACGCCGATGCGAACGGGCAGGACCTTCGCGCCGGGGGCCAGGCCCTGGATGCCTCCATCGCGGCCGGTACCAGCGATGAGCTCCGCCATGGTCGTGCCATGGCCGTCATAGTCGTCCGTCTTGCCGTCCGTCTTCGTGACGTCGACACCTTCGAGTACCTGCCCCTTCAGGGAGGCGGTGGAAGCATTGATGCCGGAGTCGACCACCGCAACCTTGATGCCCTTGCCCGTGCTCTTCTTCCAGATGTCGTCGACGTGCATGGCGTCCAGATACCACTGCTCGGCACGCATGTCGGCGGCCGCGGCGGAGGGAGCCAGGCCGGCGAACCCGACAGCCCACGCACCCACGAGCGCGAGACTGCACGTCAGGCGCTTGCGTGCACGCGTCGTCTTTCCTGCTGCCATCCTGGCTCCCTGCACCTTTCGCACGATCAGTTGATCACTGGCGGGACGGCACCACGCCGCCGCACCGCCCATGTCTCTTCGTCTTCGATCAGGTAGTCCGGTCGCTCGGAGCCGGTGGTCTCCTCGTCCTTGCCCGCGGGCCGCTGGGCCCGGGGTGCGACACCGCCGCGAGGCGTGCCCACCACTCCGTTGACGCTCGGGGTGCCGCGACCAGCCGGACGCGGACCAGCCGCACCCGGTGCGCCGACCACGCCGCTCTGACCGGGACGGACGGCGGAGCCGCGCGCCTGGGCGGAGCCCTCGCCACCGATCACCATTCCACGCGGGATGCGGGAGCCGGAACCGGAGGGACCCGACGCCGTGCGCTGCTGCGGCGTACCGCCGACGATTCCGGTCGGCCGGCCGACGGCCGGTGCCGGACCGCCGCCCGCACGCCCGGTCATGGGACCGGAAGTGCCGGAGGTGGCGCGTCCCGTGACGGGCTGCTGTCCCGGTCCGCCGACCACGTTCGGGCGCCCGGTCGGGCCTGCCGGGGTCGGGGCGCCGGTGGGCCGGCCGACGACGTTCGTCTGCCCCGGCCCTGTCGGGCGGGGTGCCACAGGGCCGCTCTGGCCGCCCCCCGCACGCCCCACGGCCTGCGGGGGACCACCGGCCTTGGTGACGGACGGCGGGTTCGCGAACCGGCCGCCACCTCCCTTGCGCCCCTGGCTCGGCAGTCCGGGTGCCACGGGCGGCACGAGCGGGCCGGTGCCCCCACTGGGGGGGCCGGTGGGAGTCGGGGGCGGCGTCGACGTCGTGGGCAGGGTCGGCGCGGGCGGGGTTGCAACCGTGTCGATCCGCATGGAGGTATCCGGCAACGGCTGGGCCGGTGCCCCGTCGGGCAGCTGAGGACGCATGCCGCTCGGCGTGTCCGTCCGGCCGGCCATCCGCGGCGCGTCGGCGTGGGACGTCTCACCAGTCGACGCGCCCGTCAACACCGCGGGTGCTGCGGAGCCCTTGTCCGCACCATACGTTCCCGTGGAGGTGGGCCTCGGCACGTCCACCTTCAACCGATTCGGCAGCTTCGGAGGCTCCTGGGCGGCCAGGGTCATCTCCGAGACCGCGTAGAACGACGCCAGGCGGTTGATCTGGTTGATCGCCTCCTGGCGGTCGCGCTCCGCCTTGACGGCCTTCTGGTAGTCCTCGTTGTCCGCCGTGCGCTTGTCCGGGGGGAACTCCGTGGGCTTCTTCGGGTCGGGGCGGCCGTCGCGGGGCGGCCTGGCGTTGCGGACGGAGGTGAGGCCCTCGCTCGCGACCTTCATCTGCGCGCCGACGACGTTGGCGAAGCTCGCGAGGTTGAAGGTGTAGGTGGCGAGCTCGGCCGCGTACCGCTGGAACTCGGTGCCCGCCTCTCCCTTGAGGTCGACGACCGCGGCGTCCTTCTTGAGCGCGTTCGCGGCCTTGTTGAGCTCCTTGCACGCCTGCTGGAGGGCGTCGCCCGCGGCTTCGAGGTCGCTGGGGTTGGCCGCTTCGAGAACGTCCAGGATGGCGTTCAGCTGGGCGTTCTCGAAGTTCGTCTTGCCGAGGAGGCCGCCGGGGCCGCTGCCGGGGCCCATGCCCATGCGCTCGAACGCGGCCGAGAGGCGCTCGGCGGTGTCGGTGGCGGTGAAGCGGGCCTTGATGGTCGAGGCGTCCTGGACCTGCTGCTGCTCGGGCGTGAGGTTCTGGTTCTTCTTGTCGTCGCTCGTCATCGGCCTTACCCCATGTCCTTCGCGACGGTGTTGGACTGCTCGTCCGGCTTGTGCTGCTTATCGCGCTCCTGCTGGGCGTCGACGGCCACGTCGACCCGGCTGGCGATGCTGTGGAAGCGGCGGCGGGTGTCCTCGTCGACGTTGTCCAGACCGACGTCGGTCGCACGGACGCCCAGGCGGAGCAGTTCCATCTGGTCGGCGAGGAGCTTGGAGAGGGACACCAGCTCCTTGTGGACGCGGGCGTACTGCTTGTAGAAGCCGTCGGCCTCCGCGAAGGGGAGGTTGCCACCGCTGAAGGCGCCGCGCTCCACGGTGTGCTGGGCCACCTTGGAGCTGCTGCCCGGACCGGTCTCGAGATCGCTCAGCAGGCCGTTGATGCTCGACTGGAATTTCTGCAGCGCGCCTGCGCCGCGCTCAAGGTCGCCCATGACCCGTCTTCCTCCCCGTTGTCACCGCTGTCACGCATTGCGTTCGCACTCGTGTAGCAAGGTGCCGATCGCACGCGTGTCACTCTATCCAGTGCCTCTGACAGCCCCAAGTGCCGTGTGTGCCAAGCGCCTTCCGTCGGAAGACGACGGAAGGCGGGCCTCCGGTTGCATGTACACCGTCATCGCCGTCCCCCTGCCGTCCGTCGTCCCCGGCCGTCCGGCAGCCGTCGACCGTCAACCGTTCGCGGTGCGGGCGGAACCACGGCGGCGGGCGTCGCGGATGGCGACCGCGATACCGGCGATGGCGGCGACGAGGACGCCGCCGCCCACGACGACGTAGGTCGCGAGGCGGGCGTCGCGCTGTTCGGGCGTCTCACCCAGGTGGAGTGCGGCCGGTGTCGGCGGCTCCGCCTTGGTGACGCCCTCGTGGGCGACCGGGGCCTCCAGGGGCTTGTCGTCCTCCGTCAGGGCCCGTACCGGATCCACGACGCCCCACCCTACAAGCCGGTCGTGGCCGGCCACCGACCGCTCCGCGGTCTGCTGGAGCTGCGCGACGATCTGTTCCTGCGTCCAGTCGCCGTGCTTGGCCTTGACGAGGGCGGCGACGGCCGCGACGTACGGGGCGGAGAAGCTCGTTCCGTTGTCGGCACAGTGGCCGCCGCCCGGCACCGTTGTGATCATGTCCACACCCGGCGCGGCGATCCCGACGAAGTCGCCGGACTGGGAGAAGGCGGCCCGCTCGTTGTTGCGGTCGGAGGCGGCGACGGCGAGGACGCCCTCGTAGGAGGCCGGGTACGTCTTCTTGTCGGTGCCGTCGATGCCGTCGTTGCCCGCCGACGCGACGACGACGATCTCCGCGTCCAGGGCCTTCTGCACGGCCTGCTTCAGCAGGGGCGTCGGCTCGATGGCGTTCGCCGTGTCCTGCGAGATGTTGATGACGTCGGCCTTCTCGTCGATCGCGTGCTGGATCGCCGTCGCCAGGGTCTTGGCCGTGCCGTTGCCGGTCGCGTCGTTCTGCTGGATGGGGATGATCGTCGCGTCGGGCGCCAGTCCGACGAAGCCGGTGCCCGGCGCGGGGCGGGCGGCGATGATGCCGGCGACCTTCGTGCCGTGGCCGACGGTGTCGGTCGTCCCGTCCTCTTTGCCCCGGTCGACCTTGTTGCCGTGTTCGTCCTTGGCGTCCTTCGGGATGAGGTTGACGCCGCTCTTGGTGTCGACGGCCGCCTTCAGCTGGGGGTGGCGGACGTCGACGCCCGTGTCGATGACGGCGACGCGCACGCCCTTGCCCGTGGACTGCTTCCACACCTCGTCGAGCAGGACGCGCTGCAGGGCCCACGGGCGGCCCTCGTACGGCTCGGCCGGGAACGTGCACTGGCCGGGCGTGTCCGCCGAGGCCGGGCCGGCGGGCAGGCACAGGACGGTGAGGGCGGCGGCGGCCGTCGCGGTCACCAGACGCCGGGTGCGGGAGCCGGTGACGGCGGGGGCCCCGGTGTGGGCACGCGCGCCGGTGAAGGCGCTGCGGGCGGGGGTGAGGATCCGGGTACGGGTGCGGTTCATCGCGGCGTCCTCCGGCCTCACGAGCCCTGCGGCTGGCGCGCCGCGGACGTCGACAGGCGGGGGCCGGTCGGCAGGAACGCGGACCAGGCCGCCGGTACGGGCACCGGGGCGACGTCCTTGTAGCCGAGCCGGTTCTGCGCCTGCTGTGCCTCCAGCAGGCGCGCCCGCTTCTCCTCGTCGGAGCCGGAGGAGCCGATGCCGGAGTCGCCGGCGGAGCTGTCGCCGTTGGACTGCATCGCGTACCGCAGGCCGGTGTCGGTGACGAGGAAGAGGAAGCCGGTGTCGGTGCGGGAGCCGGTGAACTGGCGGAAGAGCTGTCCCGCGCCGGGCGTCACGTACGCGCTGCTGGAGCCCGTGGGCAGCGGCGCCGGGAAGTCCTCGCCGGCCCAGGTGGCGAGCGTGGTGGAGCCGTCGTCCTCGTCCACCTCGTGCAGGACGTTGCAGACGGTGTTGCGGCTGCCCTCGCCCGTGCCGGCGGAGTTGACGGCGCGGGGTGCGGCCCGCGGCCACTTCTTGTCCTGGTTGAACGCCTCGCCCGGCACGAAGGCGCCTGGGCTGACCGAGGCGGCCTGGCCGTTCTGGCCGAGCTCGACGAGGTCGCGGCTGGCCAGCAGCAGCTTCGCCGTGAAGTCGGAGACGGGCGCCACCCGCCCCGGCAGGACGACGTAACTCTGCTTCTTCGTGCCGTCGGTGGCGGTGAGGACCATACCGACCCTGTTGATCTCGCCGTCCAGGCCGCCGGGCGCGTCGGCGGGGGCGCCGGGGCGCCCGTCGACGGTGGGGAAGGTGATCTCGTCGCCCTTGTGGAGGGTCTCCAGCCACGCGGCGGAGACGCGCTGCGGGACGCGGCCCTGGCCGACGAGCTGACGCAGCAGCAGCTCGTTCTTGCCGACCGGGTACGCGGTGCCGCCGGCGTCGACGATGTAGCGGGTGCGGTCGGGGGCGGGTCCCTCGACGTAGAGGAGGTCGCCGCCGCTGAGGCGGTCGTCTCCCTCGGTGCGGTTCTTCTCGCGCTCGGCGAAGACGAACGCGGCCTTCTGGATGGCGCGTCCGCCCTCCACGGGGCGTTCGCACACGGCCCACCGCTTCGCGGCGCCGGCCTCCTTCGGCTCGGGGAGCCGGTCGGGCGCGTACGGGATGCCGAGGGTGGCGCCGTGCGGGATCTTGCCGCTGTCGAGCACCGACTCGTCGACCTTGATGACCGTGCCCTTGTCGGGGAGGAGCAGGAGCTTCGCGGACGCCATGTTGAGGACGGGGTGGAGCTGGGTCGTCTTGCCGGTCTTCAGGACCACGTAGCGGGTCGTGGACTTGCTGGCGATGATGACGTTCTCGCCGGGCTTGTCCCAGCTCTTGGGTGCGACCGGGCGGAACATGCCCCACGCGCCGAACACGGCGAGGACGACGACACCGACGATGATCCCGGGCAGGACCGCGCGCAGGGGGCGGGGCGCGCTCTCCTCGGAACCGGTGGCGTTGGGCTGGAGGAATTGGGCGACGAGTCTCCGCTTCGCGAAGGTGTAGGCGTTGAGTTCGTCCCGGCGCGATGCCATGTGTCCGCTGTCCCTCTCCCCGCTGGGCTGCCGCGTTCCCCTGGTCACCAAGGGGCGGCCTCCGTCGTTACCGCCCCCCTACTATGCCTGCTGGCGGGGGGCCGCCTTTGCTCAGGTAGGGTGATCGCCCGGTCAACAGCCGTGGGAATCTCGGCTTTTACGGACACGAGGGGGCAACGCGGCGATGGGTACGGGGACGCGTGCGCGCACGAGGCGGTCCGGCGAGGGACGCCCGGCCCGTTCCCGGCGGCAACGCAGCAACGCCCACCAGGCCGGCGGTACCCGCCCGGTCCCGGCCGCGCCCGGTGGCGGCGCCGCGGGCGGCGGCCCGGTGCCGGCCCCGCGCCCGCTGTCGCGGGTGGGTCGTGTCGGGCCGTTCCAGCTGCGGCAGCTGGTGCTGGTGGAGCTGGCCCTGGCGCTCGCCGCGGTCGGTGTCGCGCTGGGCGGCCTGTGGATGGTCCCCACGATCACCGTCGCCGTCGTGCTGCTGCTCCTCGCGGTGGTCCGCCGGCGCGGCCAGGCCGTGCAGGACTGGTCGTCGACGGCGCTGGCGCTGCGCGCCCGCCGCCGGGCCTCGGAGCCGGCCGCCGTGGACGTGGACCCGTCGCTGGCACCGATCGTCGAGGGTCTGCCGGGCTTCCGGCCCTTCCCGTACGTCGACCGGAAGCGGCGCACCGTCGGCATGCTCGGCGACGGGTCCTTCCTCACGGCGGTCGTGCGCGTCGAGGCGAGCGGTGCCGCGCCGCGGCCGGCGTTCGGCGCGCGGTCGCTGCCGCTGTCCCTGCTGGGCGGGGCGCTGGAGGTCGACGACATCGTGCTGGAGTCGGTGCAGCTGGTGCAGCAGGTGCGGTCCGCGCCCGCGCCGCACCTGCCGCAGCAGGCCGTGGCCCGGCTCTCGTACGTCCCGCTCCAGGAGCGCACCGGGGCGCCCGCCCTGCGGATGACGTGGGTGGCGCTGAAACTGGACCCGGAGCGCTGCCGGGAGGCCATCGAGGCGCGCGGCGGCGGGATCGAGGGCGCCCAGCGGTGTCTGGTCCGCGCGGCCGACCACGTCGCGAGCAGGCTCACCGGCGCCGGTTTCGAGGCCGTCGTCCTGGACCAGGAGGAGCTGAACTCCACCATGGCGACGGCGGCCTGCGCGAGCCCCCGGCTGGCGGCCCGCGCCCACCGCCCGGACGCCACGCCGCAGCGCCGCACGGTCGAGACGGCCCGCGTCTGGCGGTGCGACGACCGCTGGCACACGACGTACGCGGTGGGCCGCTGGCCCGACCTGGGAGGGAGCGGGGGCACTCCGCTGGCCGGCCTGGTGTCGCTGCTCACCGCGACGCCCGCCCACGCGACGACCTTCAGCCTCGCCCTGCACCGCGGCGTGCGGCAGGGCGCCGTGGACGTGGCCGGGTACGTCCGGATCACCGGCGGCTCGGACACCGAACTCATCGGGGTGCGGCGCGCGTTGGAGCAGGCCGCGCGGTCGGCGAAGGTCGGGCTGGTGCGGCTCGACCGCGAGCAGCTGCCCGGAGTGCTGGCGACGCTGCCGCTGGGAGGGACGCAGTGATGTTCGGATCGCGTACGCGACGCGCCCCGCGCGGGTTGATCGGCCCGCGCCACGCCGGTCACCGCGTGGCCGCGGAGGGCCTGGGGGCGCTGGCCCTGCCCGTCGGCGACGACGGCGTGGTCATCGGGGACGACGCCGAGGGCAACCCGCGCATCGTCGGCTTCCACCGCTCCACGCCGTACGACGTGCTGCTCATCGGCGGACTGTGGACGGCGCAGGTGCTGGCGCTGCGCGCGGCCGGCACGGGCGCGCGGGTCGCGGTCGAGACGGGCCGGGCGCAGGCGTGGACGACGCTGGCGCACGCGGCGGGCGCGGGCCTGGAGTGCGTCACGCTGCACGACGTGGGCCGCGTGCCGCCGATGGGCGCCACGGTCGGCAGCCCGGTCGTGGTGGTCCGCGACTGCGGCATGCGGCCGCCGCGCGGCCGGGTGGTGTCGTCGCCCTGGCAGTCGGTGCTGACGCTGCTGCCGTACCTGAGTCCGGTCGCGCCGCGGCTCATGCGGGCCGCGACGCTCGTCGGCGTCCAGCGGGTCTCCCCGCAGGAGGCGGAGCAGATCGGCCGCATACTCGGCCTGGCGCGCGCCGAGTACGAGGCCCTGCCGACGCTCGCCGACGGGGTGACCCTGTGGTGCGCGGGGCGGGAGCGGCACTGGGTGATGACGGGCGCGACCGACGCCGAGACGGGTCTGCTGGGCGTGGCCCGCCGCATGGACTGACGGTCCTGAGGCTCCTGACGGCACTGAGGGCCCTGTGGGTGATCCTGATGGGTGGGACCCTGACGGGTGGGGCCCTGACGGGTTGACGTGTGCATGGGCCTGGCCGGTGTCCCTGACGGTCCCTAAGGGACCGGGTGGCGACCTGTCAAGCGCACCGGGCGGGGGGCTGTCCGCGGCCTAGGATGCCGGAGGACGTGGCGCGGACCGCACGCGCACACGACCGGGCGGGGCCCCGACGGGACCGTGTCCGCCCCAGCCGTTACCGAAAGGAACTCGAGCGATGGGCAGCGCACAGGAGAAGGACGAGCTGTACGCCCTCGACATCTCCGGGGTCGAGTGGCAGGGCGCCCCCGGCACGTCGCCCGACGAGGAGCGCGTCGAGATCGCCCACCTGCCGGGCGGCGCGGTCGCGATGCGCTCGTCGCTGGACCCCGACACGGTGCTGCGCTACACGGAGGCGGAGTGGCGGGCCTTCGTGCTGGGCGCGCGGGACGGGGAGTTCGACCTGAAGTGACCCGCCGCGGCGCGGTGGTGAGCGGGCCCGTCGGCCCCGGTACTCCCGGGGCGGCGGGCCCGCGTCCTTCGGCGCGGGGGCGGGGAGTGGCGTGCGGGACGGGGTGGGTGCGACGGGGCGGGGTGGGTGCGGCGGGGGGGGCGGTGGGAGCGGTACGGCCACCGTGGGTGGGTCGGCGTTCGAGACCTGATTGTTGGATAGGCCGCACTGGTGTCCGGTGACATGAACGGCCCTCAGTTCATGTCCTTTCGACCCGTTTTGCTGGGGGCGGTGTTCACGGAGTGGTGTGGCGGCGTCACATGGTGGTGTGGTCGGGCGGTCGGGCGGTACCCCCACGGACCGACGGCCCTGACGCGCGGGCGCCATCGGCGATTAGGGTGGGAAGGGCCGGCCATGACCCCGCTCGGGCGTGTGGCGCCCAGAGGGGGAGAGCCGGGCTGACGGACGACAGGAACGGTCGCCCCCACCCATGACGGCACAAGGGTGCTCGACCACACCAGGAGGCAACGTGAACGGCGATCGGGACGAGATCCACCGGGGATGGAACGCTCCTCCCGTCGACGATCAGTCGGATGTGGACGCCGCCGAGATGACGGGTGAGTTCACCATCGACTACACCCCGCCCGCCTGGTACACGCAGAACGCCGGCGGCGCGGACACGTCGTCGCAGGGCGCCACGCCTCCGCCCCCTCCCCCGCCGCCGACCGGGCAGCCCATCGCCGTTCCCAGGCTGCCGCAGACGGGCGGTTTCCAGCCCTACCCGGCGCACGCCGCGCCGCCGGTACTGCCGGATCCGGCTTCTCCCCCCGCCCCGCCGGCCCCGCCGGCCCCACCGTCGACGGGCCAGGCGCCGGTGCGGGAGCCCGTCGCGCTCCCGGCCGAGCCCGTACGGTACGAGCCCTCCGGCGGCGGTGACGCCGGGGGCGGGGCCACCATGCTCTTCTCCCCCGCCGCCCCGCGGCCCGAGGCGGAGGCCGGGCACCCGGTCCCCGGCGCACCCGACGCCTCCGCACCGGCCGGCGACCGGCCGGAGGGGGCCACTCCCGCCGGCCCCGTCGTGACGACGGGGGGCGAGCCCTCCGAGGCGTCCCCGTCCACCGCTTACACCGTCGGGGACGGATCGGTGGCGGCGTACCCGGCCGACGCCGTCGCGGACGCCGATCGGACGCCCGACGAGACGCCCGCCGCGACCACCCCCGACGTGACGCCCGTCGCCCCGTACGCGTCCTCGGCGGGCGCGCCCGCCACGGACACCCCTGGAGGCGACCAGGCCGGCGGCGGCACGGCCGCCGCTGCGCCGAGTGACGGCCCGACAGCCGACGCCCCCACGCCGGACGCGGACGGCAGGTCCGAGGACGGCTCGTCCGCGGATGGCTCGTCCGCGGATGGCTCGTCCGCGGACGACGCACCCTCGGGCGACGCTCCCGCGGACGACGTCCCCGCGGACGAGCCGACGACCGCCGACACCCCGCTGGGCGAGGCCCCCGCCGGCCACGGCGACACCACTTCCCCGTCAGGCGACGGCACGGCACCCGCACCACAGCCGGGACCGCAGCCGCAGCCGCAGCCGCAGCCGCAGGCCGACGCGGTGGCCGCGCCCGCCGCTGCCGCCGTACCGCCCGCCCAGCCGTGGGCGCCGCAGCCCGAGGTTCCCGGCGCGCAGGTGCCCGGACTGCCGCCGCTGCCGCCCGCGTTCCAGCCCGCGGCTCCGGCGGCCGCCCCGCAGTGGCCCGTCCACTCCCCCGGCCCCGACCCGTCGGCCCAGCCCGCCCAGGCACCGGCAGCGACCGCGTGGCCCCCGTCGGCGCCCGCGCCCGGCGTACCGCCCCAGCAGGGGCCGGCCGCGCCCGCGCCGCGGGACGGTTACGGGTTCTCGCATCCGCACGCCCCGGCCGCCGCCCCCACCGGCCCGCAGCCGGGCCATCACGGGCAGCCGGGCCAACCACCCGCCGGGTACGGCTTCCCCCACGCCCCCGCCCCGACCCCGAGCCACCCCGGGCACCCCGGCCAGCCGGCCCAGCCGCCCGCCGGGTACGGCTTCCCGCACCCCGACGCCCAGGCCCACGCCCAGCCCCAGACGGCCCCGGGCCAGCACCAGCACCAGCCGCCGCACCCGCAGCACCAGCCGCCGCAGGCCCCGGCGTCCGGCGCCGTGCCGTCCGCGGATCCCCGTACCGCCGACCCGCGTACCGGTGCCGCCTGGCCGTCGGCCGTGACGCACGACCAGCGCCAGGCCTCGGTACCGGGCGCCCCGCTCGGGTACACCGCGGCCGTCGAGCTCTCCTCGGACCGCCTGCTCCGCAACACCAAGCAGAAGCCGAAGAGCAGCCGCAACCCGGCCGCCGCGTCCCGCTTCAAACTCGGCGGCAAGAAGGAGGAGGCGGAGCGGCAGCGCAAGCTCCAGCTGATCCGCACGCCCGTCCTGTCCTGCTACCGGATCGCCGTCATCTCCCTCAAGGGCGGCGTCGGCAAGACCACGACGACGACGGCGCTCGGTGCCACGCTCGCCAGCGAGCGGCAGGACAAGATCCTGGCGATCGACGCGAACCCGGACGCCGGCACGCTCGGCCGCCGCGTGCGCCGCGAGACCGGGGCGACCATCCGCGACCTCGTGCAGGCGATCCCGTACCTCAACTCCTACATGGACATCCGCCGGTTCACGTCGCAGGCGCCGTCCGGTCTGGAGATCATCGCCAACGACGTGGACCCGGCCGTCTCGACGACGTTCAACGACGCCGACTACCGGCGCGCGATCGACGTCCTCGGCCGCCAGTACCCGGTCATCCTCACGGACTCCGGCACGGGTCTGCTCTACAGCGCCATGCGCGGCGTCCTGGACCTCGCCGACCAGCTCATCATCATCTCGACGCCGTCCGTCGACGGTGCCTCCAGCGCCTCCACCACGCTCGACTGGCTCTCGGCGCACGGGTACGCGGATCTGGTGCAGCGCTCCATCACGGTCATCTCGGGCGTCCGCGAGACCGGCAAGATGATCAAGGTGGAGGACATCGTCCAGCACTTCGAGACGCGCTGCCGCGGCGTCGTCGTCGTGCCGTTCGACGAGCACCTCGCGGCGGGCGCCGAGGTCGACCTCGACATGATGCGGCCGAAGACGCGGGAGGCGTACTTCCACCTCGCCGCCATGGTCGCCGAGGACTTCACGCGCGCGCAGCAGGCCCAGGGGTTGTGGACGGGCGCGGGCCACGGCGCTCCGCCGCCGCAGATGGCCCCGCCGATGCCGGGCCACCAGAGCCAGCCGATGCCGGGTCAGCCGATGTCCGGCCAGCCCTACGGCGGCCGGCCGCCCGTACCGGGCCAGCCCGCGCCCGGCCGGCCCGCGGCACCCGGCGCGTACGCGCCCGCCCAGCCGGGCGCGGCCCAGGCGCCCGGCCAGCCCCTGCCCGGCGGCCCGTACGCCCAACCACAGCCCGCCCCGGGCCAGTTCCCGCCGTACGGGCAGCCCGGCGTGCCTCCGCAGGGGTGGCCGCAGCAGCCCCCGGCCGACCAGCAGCCCCACCAGGCACAGCAGCCACACCCGTACCCCGGGCAGCAGCCGGAGCCCCACGCCCCGGCCTCCCCGCCCGCGTGGCCCGAGCAGCCGCAACAGCAGCCGCAGCAGCCCCACCAGGCCCCGCCGCAGCAGTAGCCGGCGCCAGGGGACGCGTCCCGCCCGAGCGGCGGGCGCACGTCCGGCGGACGACGAGAGGGCCCGCACCGTCATCACGGTGCGGGCCCTCGGTCGTCCTTCGTCCCCAGGCGGCAGGCCCCAGGCCGTAGCCTGCCTGCCCCTGCCGTACCCGGCGTATGCGCGTACGCGCCGTTACGACGCCGCGTCGTACGCGCCGGTGAGGTCGCGGCAGCGCTTCACGTCGTCCCCGATCGCCTCCAGCAGCGCCTCGATCGACGCGAACTTCCGCTGGCCGCGCACGTACGCGAGGAAGTCGACCGCCACGTGCAGCCCGTACAGGTCGAGCCCGACCCGGTCGATGGCGTACGCCTCGACGGTCCGCTCCGTCCCGTCGAACTGCGGGTTGGTGCCGACCGAGATCGCCGCCGGCATCCGCTCGCCGTCGGCGGTCAGCCAGCCCGCGTAGACGCCGTCGGCGGGGATCGCCGTGTGCGGCAGGGTCTCGACGTTCGCCGTCGGGTAGCCGAGCTCGCGGCCGCGCTGCGCACCGCGGACGACCACGCCCTCGACGCGGTGCGGGCGGCCCAGGATCTCGGCGGCGCCCGTCACGTCGCCCTCGGCGACCAGACGGCGGGTCAGTGTGGAGGAGAACGGCTGCCCGCCGCCCGCCTCGCCCGTGACGTACAGGTCGACGACCTCGACCTCGTAGTCGTACGTCGCGCCCAGCTCGGTCAGGTAGTCGACGGTGCCGGCGGCGCGGTGGCCGAAGCGGAAGTTGGGCCCCTCGACCACGGCGCGCGCGTGCAACTTGTCGACGAGGACCTTCACGATGAAGTCCGCCGGGGACAGCTTCGAGAACTCGGCGGTGAAGGGGAGGATCAGCACCGCGTCGACACCGAGCTCCGCCATCAGCTCGGCCCGCCGGTGGTGGGGGGCGAGCAGCGGCGGGTGGCTGCCGGGCCGGACGACCTCCGAGGGGTGCGGATCGAAGGTGACGACCACGGCGGGCACGCCCAGCTCGCGGGCGCGCTCCACGGCCCGCCCGATGATCAGCTGGTGTCCACGGTGGACGCCGTCGTAGGAACCGATGGTGACGACGCTGCGCCCCCAGTCCTGGGGAATCTCCTCCAAGCCTCGCCAGCGCTGCACTGTGACCGCTCCTCGCCCGAACCCGTGTACGTCAGTACGTCATGACCGATACGCAGGTCTAAGGGTGCCATGCCCGCGTGGTCCGTCCGGCATCGGCATAGCGGTCGGTACCCGTGCGGCCACGGTGGCGGCCCGTGCGGCCGGGCCGGAGGCGGCGAGCCGCTCGACCGCGCGGCGGGCACCGGGGCCGACGACGGACGCCCAGCTCCGCGGGTCGCGGGCCGCCCAGCCGCTGACGAGGACCGCGAAGCCCGGCACGTCCCGGGCCAGCTCCGTCAGGACCAGGTCCAGGTGGGCGGCGCCCTCGGCCGTGCGCACCAGCAGCCGGCCGGCGCGCAGGACCAGCTCCCGGGTGCGGGCCTCCGGGCGGCCGGCGGCTCCGATGGCGGCGGCGCGCAGCACCGAGTCCGGGAGGGCGGGGTCGCGGCGGTCGTCGTGGGAGAGGTCCAGGAGCGCGTCGAGCAGGTCGTCGCGCAGGGGCCGCGAGCCGGGCGTGCCGGGTGCGGCCAGGACGCGGACGAGGGCCGCGCGCGCCTCGGCGGTGCGGCCCCGCAGCAGGTCGGTGACGAGCGGGAAGAGGACGGCCCGGGCGGCGGGTCCCCGTTCGAGGCGCCGGTCGACGTACGCGGCGGCGTGCGCGGCGCCCGCGGGGTGGCGGTCGACGTACTCGCGGACCAGGGCGGCGGCGCGGCGTGCGAGCGCGGGGGCGCGGACGTCGGCGAGCGCAGTCAGTACGTCGGCGGCCGTGGCCGGGTCGCCGTCGCGCAGCCGGGCGCGGAAGGCCGCGAGGACCGGCTCGGGGTGGGTGGTGAGCGCCCCGGCGAGGTCGCGGGCGGTCACCCCGGTCACCCCGGCGGCGCCGGCCGCGCCGGCCCCGGTGGTCACCACTCCGGCCCTGCCGGTCGCTCCGTTCCCGGCGGCCACTCCGGCGCCCCTGGTTCCGTCGGCCTTGCCGGTCCCGTCGGTCCCACCCGTCCCGGCGGCGCGGAAGGCGGCCAGCGCCTGCGGCAGGTGGGCGGCACGGCTGTGCGGGTCGCGCAGGAGGACGGTGAGGGCGGCGCCGTGGAGGTGCGGGTCTCCGGGGCGGGCGAGCAGCGCGAGGGCCGCGTACCGGAGGAGTTCCCGGTCGGCGTCGCGGGTGACGCGCTCGGCGAGGACCCGGCCGTACGCGGCGGCCGCGGCGCGCCGGACCGGGCGGACGTCGTCGTGCGCCCAGCGGTCGACGGCGCGGCACAGGGCGGACGGCTCGTCGTCGGCGAGGCCGGCGAGGAGCTCGTCGGCGCGCGGATGGGCAGTGGTGACGAGTGCCTCGCACAGGTCGTCGACGGCGAGGTCCCGGTGGGTGTGCAGGAGGGCCTGGGCGACGCCGGCGACGGTCGGCCGGAGGCGGGAGCCGGGCTCGGCGGGCAGCGGCCGCTCGTCGGTGAACCAGCGGCACAGCAGCGGCTGGACGCCGCGCGGGTCGGCGGAGAGCCGCCGCGCGACGGCCTCCAGGTAGCGGGGGCGGCGCGGGCCCCCGGGCGGGCCGTCGGCGGGGAGGAGGAGGCGCAGGAGGTCGAGGAGCTCGTCCTCGCCCAGGCGCAGCCGCTCCCAGAACCAGGGGCCGAATGCGTCGTCCGGGGCGGCCGCGGCGGGCCGGGCCGCGAGCCGGTTGGCGAGCAGCCGCAGCACGCCGCCGTACGGGCGGGCGTCCGGGACTCCGAGGAGCGTCCCGCACAGCAGCCGGGTCCGCCACCAGACGGCCTCCGAGGTGGACGCGCCGGAGTCGACGAGCCGCTCCAACCGGCGCGCCAGGGCCGCCGGGCCCCGGTCGCGCTCCAGGTGCAGCAGGGCTTGGAGCACGGTGCCGAGTCGATGGCGCGGCACCGGCCCGGCGGGCGACCGGGGCCCGGGGAGGGCGACGCACCCGGGCGGTGGAGCGTCCCCGGGACGTACGGCGTCTCCGGACGGCAGTGCCACCCCCGCCGGCCCGTCCCCCACCGACGGCACGGCCTCCCCGGACGGCACGGCCCGGGCCGGCGGCACGGCGTCCCCGAACGGTACGGGGTGGCCGGACGGCACGGCATGACCGGACGGCACGGCCCGGGCCGGCGGCACGGCGTGGCCGTCCGGGCGGTACGGCAGCCGGTCGGCGGGTGCCGGGGGCTCGTCGACCCACGGTACGAGCACGTCCAGCGCGGTGTCGACGTCGACGTGGGCGCCCTGGATCCAGTCCGCGAACTCCTCGTGCACGAAGCGGTATCCGGCGCCGGCCGGGACGAGCAACCCTTCGGCGAGCGCGGCCGACGCCCAACTGGTGCCCCACGGGAACAGCTCCTCGAAGGAGGCCCGGTCCAGCTCGCCGTGGCCGGACAACAGGCAGCGCCGGGCGGCTTCGTGGACGCGGCCGGCGACGCGGGCGGCGAGCCGCCGCACGTCCGGTTCGGACAGCGGCGGCCGGCAGCCGGCGGCGATGCGCCCCGCCACGCGCAGGCACAACAGGTCGTGGTGGGTGGCGAGGACGTCGGCCCGGGCGGGCCGCCCCGGCACGGCCCCGGGGAGCGCGGTGCGCACCTCGGCGAGGAGGCGCAGGGTCAGGGGGTGGCGGCCGTCGGCCTCCGCGAGGAGGCCCGCGGGCAGCCCGTACCGCTCACAGGCCTCCTCGGCCTCGCGGTCGGTCAGGTCGCCGAGGTGCACGGCGCCGGGAAGGCGGCCTGCGGGCCCGGCGGGACGGTCCGGCGCGTCGGGCCCGCAGGGACGGTGGAGGCTGCCGGGCGGGTACAGGGGCGCCGTCCCCTCCCAGTGCTCGGGGCGGCAGGCGACGACGAGCCGCGCCCCGTGCGCGCGCAGCCAGCGGACCGTGGCGGCGGTCCAGGCGGGTAGCCGGTGGGCGAGGAGCGGCGGCATCTCCTCGGGGGCGTCGAGCAGGACGACCAGCGGCCGGCCCGCGTCGCGGGCGAGCGCCGCGACCCGCCGCGCCAAGTCGTCCAGGGCGCCGCCGCCCGCTCCGGGGTAGGCGCTCCAGTCGCCGCGGGCCGCGGCGACCGCGCGCCCGGCGCTGCCGAGGGCCCGCCCCACCGCGTCACCGATGGAGGCGTCCCCTGGACGGAGGTCGGCGCCGCGCAGCCACACCGTCGGCTCGGGCGGGTCGCCCGCGCCCCGCCGTCGGGCCAGGGCGGCCAGCTCGGTGGTGCGCCCCGTGCCGGGTGCTCCGACGAGCCCGCACACGACCGGCCGCTCCGAGCCGGCACCGCGCTCCTGACCGGTGCCGTCGTACGGACCCGTGCCGCCGTACGGCCCGATGACACGCTCCCGCCCGGTGTCACCGTGCGGACCGGCGCCGCCGTGAAGACCCGTGCCTCCGTACGGACCGGTGCCGCCGTACGGACCGGCCCCGGGCCTCGGACCGGTGCCGCCGTACGGACCGGCCCCGGGCCTCGGACCGGTGCCGCGCTCCCGCCCGGTGCCGCCGTCCCGCCGGGTGTCGCGGCCGAGGACGACGGCGGCGGCTGCCCGACCGGAGCAGACCGATCCGTGCTCCTCCGCCTCCGCGCCGACGGGCCCGTGCCCCGCCTCTCCAGGATCGGCGGCGGCATGGCCGGCGCCGGGGCCGGCGAAACGGTCGAGCCCGCGGGCGACGGCGGCCCGTGCGACGGGTTCCGCCCCGGCCGTGCCCTCCGCCGCCCCGGCCGGGGCGGGCAGGGTGCCCGCGGTGAGTTCCAGTGCTCCCGCGAGGTTGAGGGCGGGGCCGTACGCCGGGACCGTCGCGGCGTTGCGGCGAAGCAGGTCCGCGAGGGGCCCGCCGGGTGTCCGGGCGGCGACCGCGGCGAGGGGCACGGCGAGGCCGGCCGCGCGGTGGTCGGTGTGCAGGGCGGTGGCGAGCACCGCGACGACCGCGCCGGTCGCGGCGTCCAGGACGGGTCCGCCCGCCGCCTCGCCGCCGCGTCGCAACGCCTCGCTGCCGTCGGTACCGATGGCCAGTTCGAGGACCTCGTCGACGGTGTGGAACCCCTCGGTGCCGGTGTACAGGGCAGACGTGGTGCCGAGGACGCGCGCCTCGCGCCAACCGTGGGCGTGGACCCGTACGTACGTACCGGCGCCGGGTGCCGGGTGGTCGGCGACGGGAAGGGGGTGGGCGCCGAGGCCGTCGGTGCGGACGAGGGCGAGGGCCTGCGCGGGCAGGGCGGTGACGGCGTCGGCCGTGGCGGTCCACTCCCGCCCGTCCGGCCCGCGCACCACGACCCGTTCGAGCCCGTCGACGGTCTCGTGGGCGGTGACGACCGTGCCGCGGGCGTCGGCGACGAAGCCGGTGCCCCGCGTCCGGCCGGCTTGATCACAGATGAGTACCAGCGTCGCCCGGTCACCGCGTCCCATGGGTCGACCGTAGGACCGCGGTGATCAACGGGTGAAGGACGTCACCGGAACGCGCCCCCGAGTACCCCCGCCGTTCACTCCGAGCGCCCGCCCGAGTGGGTGAATACGCGTACTGGCGCGGAAAGAGTCCGTGTGGGGGGCGCGTGGGGCGGTCAGCCGCGAGGGCGGCTGTCCGCCCCCACGGCCACCGCGGCTCCCGGGCCCCGCCCCACGGTCACCGGCATCCGGCGGACGGCCCGGCTGACACCCGCACGGCCGCGGGGGCCGGGACCACGGACAGAGGCCCGGACTGCCGGCGTCACCACGACCGACCGGCGCCCACGGGCCGCATGCCCCGAGCCGCGAACGACCCGGAACCGCGAGCACCCCGGACCACCCGCACCCAGGACCACGCGCCCCGAAGCCACCCGCGACGCCGGACCACCGCACCGCGGCACCGCCGCACCGCCGTACGACCGCCGCGGGGCCGCCCGTCTCAGCCGAAGACCGCCACGCTCTTCGCCTTGCCGCCGCGCTCCTCCACGAGGACCAGGAAGCGGCCCTCCGGTCCGAAGACGGCGACGGGTCCCGTCGTCCCGTGGGCGGGCATGTCGATGCGCACGCCGTTGAGCAGCAGCTTCGCGCGCCGCTCGTCGACGTCCCAGCGCGGGAACGCCGCGGCCGCGGCCTCGGCGATCGGCATGACCGCGAGCTCCTCCTGGAGCTGGTCGAGGGTGCGTGCGGCGTCGAGCCCGTACGGACCGACGCGGGTGCGGCGCAGTGCCGTGAGGTGCCCGCCGACACCGAGGTCGGCGCCGACGTCGCGGGCGAGCGCCCGGATGTACGTACCGGAGGAGCAGACGACGGAGACGACGAGGTCGACGACGGGCGTGCCGTCGTCGGCGACGGCGTCGCGCATGTCGTAGACGGTGAACTGGGAGACGGTCACCGGGCGGGCGGGGATGTCGAACTCCTCGCCGCCGCGGACGCGGGCGTACGACCGCTTGCCGTCGATCTTGATGGCGCTGACCTTGGACGGCACCTGCATGATGTCGCCGGTCAGCTTGGCCACGGCGGCGTCGACGGCCTCACGGGTCACTCGGGAGGCGTCGGTCGACGAGGTGGTCTCGCCCTCGGCGTCGTCGGTGACCGTGTTCTGGCCGAGCCGGATCGTGCCGAGGTACTCCTTCTCGGTCAGCGCGAGGTGGCCGAGGAGTTTGGTGGCCCGCTCGACGCCGAGGACGAGGACGCCGGTGGCCATGGGGTCCAGGGTGCCGGCGTGGCCGACGCGGCGGGTGCGGGCGATGCCGCGCATCTTGGCGACGACGTCGTGCGAGGTGAAACCCGACGGCTTGTCGACGATGACGAGGCCGTCGGGCACACGTGTTGTGCTGCTCATCAGGCGCCGGCGCCGTCCTCGTCGTCCTCGGCCCCGATCTCGTCGTCGTCCTCGGGCTTGCGGTACGGGTCGGCTTCGCCGGCGTACGTCTTGCCCGTGGAGACCTCGCGCACCTCGGCGTCCTTGGCGCGCGCCTTGTCGAGGAGGTCCTCGATGGTGCGGGCGTTGTCCGGGAGGGCGTCCGGGACGAAGGTCAGCGTCGGGGTGAAGCGGACGCCGGTCTGGCGGCCCACCTCGGAGCGCAGGACGCCCTTGGCGGACTCCAGCGCGGCCGCGGACGCGGCGCGCTCCTCCTCGTCACCGTAGACCGTGTAGAAGACCGTGGCCTCCCGCAGGTCGCCGGTGACCCGGGCGTCCGTGATGGTCACGAATCCCAGCCGCGGATCCTTGATTCGCCGGTCCAGGGTCTCCGCGACCACGACCTGGATGCGATCGGCCAGCTTGCGGGCCCGCGCGTTGTCGGCCACCGGTCCGTCTCCTCTTCCGTCTTGCGTTCACTCTTCATCGGTGTGCAGTCGCCGCCGTACGGACAGCAGCTCCACCTCGGGCCGGGCGGCGACGAGGCGCTCACACCGGTCCAGTACCCCCGTGAGGTGCCCGACGTCCCCGGAGACCAACGCGATGCCGATCTCGGCCCTGCGGTGGAGGTTCTGGTTGCCGGTCTCCGCCACGCTCACCGCGAACTTCCGCTGGAGCTCGGCGACGATCGGCCGGACGACGGAGCGCTTCTCCTTCAGCGACCGTACGTCGCCGAGGAGCAGGTCGAAGGACAGCGTCCCCACATACATACGAGCCCGGATGTCCCGCCGGTTCGGGTTCGGTAGGCCCCGCCGTAGACCGGCGGGGACAGCTGAACCGTACACGCAGCGGCCGGGGCCGATCGACGGAAATACTTCCGCCGACCGGCCCCGGGGTTCCGCTCGTCAGTCGCGTCGGCTGTGTCAGCCGCGCGGCTTCTCGCGCATCTCGTACGTCGCGATGACGTCGTCGACCTTGATGTCGTTGAAGTTGCCGAGGTTGATACCGCCCTCGAACCCTTCGCGGATCTCGGTGACGTCGTCCTTGAAGCGACGCAGACCCTCGATGTTGAGGCTCTCCGCGACGACCTTGCCGTCGCGCAGGAGGCGCGCCTTGGTGTTGCGCTTGACCAGACCGGAGCGGATGAGGACACCCGCGATGTTGCCCAGCTTGGACGAGCGGAAGACCTCGCGGATCTCCGCCGTACCGAGCTCGACCTCTTCGTACTCCGGCTTGAGCAGACCCTTGAGGGCCGCCTCGATCTCCTCGATGGCCTGGTAGATCACCGAGTAGTAGCGGACGTCGACGCCCTCGCGCTCCGCCATCTGCGCGGCACGGCCGGCCGCGCGGACGTTGAAGCCGATGACGATGGCGTCGGAGCCCATCGCCAGGTCGATGTCGGACTCGGTGACCGCACCCACACCGCGGTGCAGGACCCGGATGTCCACCTCTTCGCCGACGTCGAGCTGGAGCAGCGAGGACTCGAGGGCCTCCACCGAACCGGACGCGTCGCCCTTGATGATGAGGTTGAGTTCCTGGATCTGACCGGCCTTGAGCACCTTGTCGAGGTCCTCGAGGGACACCCGGCGGACGCGCTTGGCGAAGGCGGCGTTGCGCTCACGCGCGGCGCGCTTCTCGGCGATCTGGCGGGCCGTGCGGTCCTCGTCGACGACGAGGAAGTTGTCGCCGGCACCCGGGACGTTGGTGAGGCCCAGGACGAGGACGGGAGTCGACGGGGTCGCCTCCTCGACGTTGTTGCCCTTGTCGTCGAGCATCGCCCGGACGCGGCCGTACGCGTCGCCGACCACCATCGTGTCGCCGACCCGCAGCGTGCCTCGCTGGACGAGGACGGTCGCCACGGCGCCGCGGCCGCGGTCGAGGTGCGACTCGATCGCGATGCCCTGCGCGTCCTGCTCCGGGTTGGCCCGCAGGTCGAGCGAGGCGTCCGCCGTGAGGATGACGGCCTCGAGCAGGGAGTCGATGTTCAGACCCTGCTTGGCGGAGATGTCGACGAACATGGTGTCGCCGCCGTACTCCTCGGCCACCAGGCCGTACTCGGTCAGCTGACCGCGCACCTTGACCGGGTCGGCACCCTCGACGTCGATCTTGTTGACCGCGACCACGATCGGCACGTCGGCCGCCTTGGCGTGGTTCAGCGCCTCGATCGTCTGGGGCATCACACCGTCGTTCGCCGCCACCACGAGGATCGCGATGTCGGTGGACTTGGCACCGCGGGCACGCATGGCGGTGAACGCCTCGTGACCCGGGGTGTCGATGAAGGTGATCTTGCGGTCTTCGTCGTTGACCTGGGTCGCGACCTGGTAGGCACCGATGTGCTGGGTGATGCCGCCGGCCTCGCCCGCGATGACGTTCGTCTTGCGGATCGCGTCGAGCAGTCGGGTCTTTCCGTGGTCGACGTGACCCATGACGGTGACGACCGGCGGACGCGGCGCGAGGTACTCCTCGCCGCCCTCGTCCTCGCCCCACTCGAGGTCGAAGGACCCGAGCAGCTCGCGGTCCTCCTCCTCCGGGGAGACGATCTGAACCGTGTAGTTCATCTCGTCGCCGAGGAGCTGCAGCGTCTCGTCGGAGACGGACTGCGTGGCCGTGACCATCTCGCCGAGGTTCATCATGACCGCGACGAGCGACGCCGGGTTGGCGTTGATCTTCTCCGCGAAGTCGGTGAGGGACGCACCGCGCGACAGGCGAACGGCTTCGCCGTTGCCGCGGGGGAGCATCACGCCGCCCACGGACGGGGCCTGCATGGCCTCGTACTCCTGGCGCCTCTGACGCTTCGACTTGCGACCGCGACGGGCGGGACCGCCCGGACGGCCGAACGCACCCTGCGTGCCACCACGGCCGCCGGGGCCGCCGGGGCGACCGCTGAAGCCGGGACGACCGCCGCCGAAGCCGCCGCCGCCACCCGGGGCACCGGGACGGCCACCGCCGCCACCGCCGCCACCGGGACGACCGGCGAAGCCGCCGCCGCCACCGCCACCACCGGGACGACCGGCGAAGCCGCCGCCGCCACCGGGACGACCGGGACCGCCGGGACGACCGCCGGTCGCGGGACCGCGGCCGGCGGGGCCGGGGCGCGGGCCGGCAGCGGGACGCTGCGGCATCATGCCCGGGTTCGGGCGGTTGCCGGCGGGGCCGCCACCCGGGCGCGGGGCCTGGGGACGCGGCATGGAGCCGGGGGTGGGACGCGGGCCGCCGGGACCGGCCTGGGGACGCGGGCCGCCGGGCTGGCCGGGGGTCTGCGGACGCGGGCCGCCGGGGGCGCCCGCGGCGCCGCCGGGACGCGGGGCGCCGCCGGGACGGGGCGCCTGGGGGCGCGCCATGCCGGTGGAGCCGCCGGAGGTGAAGGGGTTGTTGCCCGGACGCGGGCCGGCCGGACGGCCACCCGGTCGGGGGGCCTGCTGGCCGGGGCGCGGGGCGCCCGGACGGGCAGCGCCCTGACCCTGACCGGAGCCCTGGGGGCGCGCGGCGGGACGGGGGCCCGGGGTGGCACCGGGCCGGGAACCGGCGGCGGGAGCCGACGGCGGCGCGGTGAACTCGGGCTTGGCCGGGGCCGGGGCCGCCGGGGCCGGCTTGGCAGCCGGGGCCGGGGCGGGCTTCGGACCCGGGGTGGGACGCTGGCCGGCGGCCGGCGTCGCGGGCTTCTCGGCGGCCGCGGGCTTCGGCGCGGGGGCGCCGGGCTTCGGGGCGGCCGGACGTGCCGCCTGCGCCGGGGAGGGCGCGGCGGGCTTGGCAGGCGTGGGGGTGCCCTCGCGCTTGGCGGGGGCGGCGGGGGCGGCCTTGCGGGGCGCCCCGGGCTTCGCAGCGGACTTGCCGGCGGAGCCGGGTCCCTGCAAAGCGTCAGTCAACTTGCGGACAACCGGCGCCTCGATCGTCGATGACGCCGAACGCACGAATTCACCGAGTTCCTGGAGCTTGGCCATGACGACCTTGCTCTCCACACCGAACTCCTTGGCGAGTTCGTATACCCGGACCTTAGCCACATCGCTCCTTTGAGGTCCGGTTAACCGCCGGACCGTCGCTACTTCATGGGCGTACTCATCGCGTACTCATCGAGTGCTCATCGCAATCTCGACCTACTTCCATCTCGCGAGGTACCTGACCGCACGGGTTGACCCCGTGCCGTGCTTCTTTCCTACGGTGTCGCCTGCTCGACGTATCGGCGGACGTCCGCGGTGTCGAGCGGACCCTGGACCCGGAGGGACCGGGGGAACGCCCGGCGGCGGACCGCCAGATCGAGACAGGACCGGACGGGATGCACGTAGACACCCCGACCGGGCAGCGTACCGCGAGGATCGGGGGCACATGCGTCCCCGACCGCCACGATGCGCAGCAGATCGGTCTTGGCCGCCCGCTCCCGGCATCCCACACAGGTTCGTTCAGGGCATGCGCGCTCATGCGTCCGGCCAGACACGCTTAAGTCTACCTCCCCGCACCGACCTCACCCCTTTGGGGCAAGAATCGAACGGATGTTGTCGTAATCCCGTCGTGGTCTCGTGGTAGCCCAACGTGACCGCGGTCGATCCTATTCCCGTCCGGCCGGTACCGCTCGCGGCCGGACGGTCCCGGCCGCGACGGTCCCGTCGGCCGGCGGACCGGTCGGGACGGGTCGTTCAGTCTGCCCCACCCGCCCCGCTCCGGTCGCGCGGATTTCCGCGGGCGGCCGGCGGGGGCGGGGCCGGGGTCAGGAGGCGTCCGGGGCCGGCTGCTCGGTGTCCGGGCGGATGTCGATGCGCCAGCCGGTCAGACGGGCGGCGAGGCGGGCGTTCTGGCCCTCCTTGCCGATCGCCAGCGACAGCTGGTAGTCGGGCACGGTCACCCGGGCGGACCGGGCGGCGAGGTCGACGATCTCGACCTTGGAGACCCGGGCCGGGGAGAGGGCGTTCGCCACCATGTCCGCCGGGTCGTCCGACCAGTCGACGATGTCGATCTTCTCACCGAGCAGTTCGGCCATGACATTGCGCACACGACTGCCCATGGGACCGATGCAGGCGCCCTTGGCGTTCAGTCCGGACCGGGTGGCCCGGACGGCGATCTTGGTGCGGTGGCCGGCCTCGCGGGCGATCGCGGCGATCTCGACGGAACCGTCGGCGATCTCCGGGACCTCCAGCGCGAAGAGCTTCTTCACCAGGTTGGGGTGGGTGCGCGAGAGGGTGACGGAGGGGCCGCGCACGCCCTTGGCGACGCGGACCACGTACGTGCGCAGCCGCAGGCCGTGCGTGTACTCCTCGCCCGGCACCTGCTCCTGCACCGGGAGGATGGCCTCCAGCTTGTCGTCCAGCCGGACCAGGACATTCCGCGGGTCCTTGCCCTGCTGCACCATGCCGGCGACGATGTCGCCCTCGCGGCGCGCGTACTCGCCGAACGTCACGTCGTTCTCGGCGTCGCGCAGCCGCTGCTGGATGACCTGGCGGGCGGTGGTCGCCGCGATGCGGCCGAAGTCCGACGGGGTGTCGTCGAACTCCTTGGGCTCCTGCCCCTCCTCCAGGTCGGCCGGGTCCTCCTTCGCCCACACCGTCACGTGGCCGGTCTGCCGGTCCAGCACGACACGGGCGTGGCGGCGGGCTCCCTCGGTGCGGTGGTAGGCGATGAGGAGGGCCGACTCGATCGCCTCGACCAGCAGCTCGAAGGGGATCTCCTTCTCATGTGCCAAGCCCTTGAGAAGCTTCACATCGATGTCCACGGCTACGCCTCCTCCTCTTCCTTCTTGTCCTTGCGGTTGAACTCGATCTCCACGCGCGCCTTGGCGATCTCGGGGAACTCCACGCGCCGGGCGGTGGGCTTGCGGCCCTTCACTCCCGGCACCTCCAGGTCCAGGCCCTCATCGTCCACGCCGAGGACGCGGGCGACCAGCTCGGCGCCCTCGTGCAGCCGCAGCCGCACCAGGCGGCCGGTGGCGCGCACGTAGTGGCGGTGCTCGGTGAGGGGGCGGTCGGCTCCCGGCGAACTCACTTCGAGGACGTACTCGCCCTCGCCCATCGCGTCCGTCTCGTCGAGCCTCTCGGAGAGGGCGCGGCTCAGTTCGGCACAGGCGTCGAGCTCCACGCCGTCGTCCGAGTCGACGATGACCCGCAGCACCCTGCGCCGGCCCGCCCGGGACACGTCGATCTCCTCGAGGTCCAGCTGCCTGGCGGCGACCAGCGGTTCCAGCAGCCCGCGCAGCCTCTCGCTCTGGGTGGTGCTCATCCGGGTGACTCCTCGGCCGCGTGTGCTGTTGTGGGTTCGTCGCGTGTCAGACAAAGGGTATCCGGTCGCGGAGGTGTTGCCGTCCACCCCGTGCCGGGCCGCGGGTACGCTCGCCAGCGGTGATCTTGCCGATGTACCCGAAGGAGTGACGTGGAGCGCACGGGGCTGACGCGCAGGCGTGCGCTCGCGGTGGCCGCGGCCGGGGCGCTGCCGGCGGGCTGCACGGGTGCGGGGTCGGACGGTGGCGGGGGCGCGGCGCGCACGACGGCGGCCGACCGCGCCCGGCGCGCGGAGGCGGCGCTGCGCCGCCGGTCGGCCGCGGCGAGCGGTGACCTCCTGGCCGGGTACGACGCGGTCCTGGCCGCGCACCCGTCGCTCGGCGCGCGCCTCGCGCCGCTGCGGGAGGCGGTGGCGCGGCACGTGACCGCGCTGGTCCCGGCCGGCGGGGCGGGCCCGGGTGACGGCCTCCGGGGCGCGGGCGCTCCGGGGACTCGGGGCGCGGGTCCGTCGAGCACCGGTGCGCCGGGCGCGAGTGCCGCGGCGACGGGCGCTGCGGCGGGACCGTCGGGGGTGGCCGTACCGGCCTCCGGGGCGCCTGCCTCATCCCCCGGCCCCGGGGCGTCCCCCGGTGGCGCCGTGCCCGCTGCGCCGGCCGATCCGCGGGCCGCGCTCGCCGGGCTGGCGGTGTCGGCGTCCCGTACCGCCGCGGCGCACACCGCCGCGCTAGACGCCGCACCGCCGGAGCTGGCGAGGCTGCTGGCCTCGGTCGCCGCGGCGTGCGCCGCGCACGCCTACCTCCTGACCCCGGGGAGGCGCCCGTGAGCGCGCTGGCGGCCGCGCAGGCGGCCCTAGCGGCGGAGCACGCCGCGGTGTACGGGTACGGCGTGGTCGGCGCGCGGGTCGGTGACGAACGCCGCGCGGAGGCCGCGCAGGCCCACGCCGCGCACCGGGCCCGGCGGGACGCGCTGGCCCGGACGGTGCGGGAGCTGGGGGGCGCGCCCGCCCCCGCGGCGCCGGCGTACGGGCTGCCGTTCACGGTGGCGGACGGCCCGGCGGCGGTGCGGCTCGCCGCGGAGCTGGAGGACCGGGTGGCGGGCGTGTACGCCGACCTCGTGCGGGCCGCCCGGGGGCCGCTGCGCCGGGAGGCGGCCGCCGCGCTGCGCGAGGCGGCGGTACGGGCCGTGCGCTGGCGCGGTGGGGGCGGCGTAGCCTTTCCTGGGCTCGCCGAGCGACCGTGAGCCGCTCGGACGACTCAGCAGCGCAGGGAAGGGAACCCCGCACGCATGGCCCACGCCGGTGACGCCCCCGCCTTCGCTCCGCCGCACCGCCTCGTGCGGGCGCTCGGCGAGACGTACGGCGAGGACGGAGGGACGGCCGGGTGGCTCGCCGGGCTGCCCGCGGCCGCGCGCGGGGAGTTGGCGCGGCACGGCGCGGTGGCGGAGCGGGTGGTGGAGCCGGGTGGCCGCAGCAGCGTCGTGCTGCTCGTGCGCCGGGCCGACGGCGAGCCGGCCGCGCTGAAGCTGGCACCGCCCGCGGCGGGGCCGGAACCGGAGCGGGCGGCGCTCGCACACTGGGACGGCTGGGGCGCCGTGCGGCTGCTGGACCCGGCCGATGACGCGAACGCGCGGGACGGCGCGCACGCGGGCGGGCCGGGCGGTGCGCACGGGCGCGGGGACACGGGCCGGCCGGGCGGGGACGGCGCCGCGGAGGGCTCGGCGGGCCTGCTGCTGGAACGGCTGCGGCCGGACGTGTCGCTGCGGTCCCTGCCGGACGCCAAGGCGCTGCTGGAGGCGGCGGGCACGGTACGGCGGCTGTGGATCGAGCCGCCGTCGGGCCACGCGTTCGAGTCCGTGGCGGACCGGACGGAGCGCCAGGCGGCGGCCATGGCCGCGTACCGCGCGGACGCGACGGCGGGGCCCCTGGTGTCCGCCGCGCTGGAGGCGCGCGGGGAGCTGGTGGCGTCGGGGGCCGAGGCGCTGCTGCTGCACGGCTGCTTCCGGCAGGGCAAGGTGCTGGCCGGTGAGCGGGCGCCCTGGCTGGCGGTGGGTCCCGAGCCGGTCGTCGGGGAGCGGGCGTACGACCTGGCGCGGCTCGTCAGGGACCGCGTCGAGGACCTGGTGGCGGAGGCGTCCGGCGCCTCGACGGGACGCCGGCGCGTGAACAAGCTGGCCGACGCCCTGGAGGTCGATCGCGACCGCCTGCGCGGCTGGACCCTGTTCCGCGCTGTCGAGTCCGCGACCCGGGCGATGGCCGCGGGCCGGGGGCGCGAGGCGGAGAACCTGCTGGAGTTCGCGAGCTGGCTCTGAGCCGACCCCGTAACACCCGACCCCGACCCCTTTGCTCCGTTTGGGTGCAGTATGGGCGTATCTGCTCGTGCCCATCCGGGTCGTACCCGACGACAGGGGGTCGTCATGGTCGAGGAAGCACTGACCGCCGTCATCCTGGCGGGCGCGGCCGGCGGGGCGTACCTCGCGGCCGCCGCCAGGGTCGTCAAACAGTACGAGCAGGGCGTCGTCCTGCGGCTCGGGCGGTTGCGCAGCCGGGTGCGGGGCCCGGGGCTGACGATGATCGTCCCCTTCGTCGACCGCATGCGGAAGGTGAGCATGCAGATCGTGACGATGCCGGTCCCCGCCCAGGACGGCATCACCCGGGACAACGTCACCGTGCGGGTCGACGCGGTGATCTACTTCAAGGTCGTCGATCCGGTCGACGCCGTCATCCGCGTCGAGGACTACCGGTTCGCGGTCTCGCAGATCGCGCAGACGTCGCTGCGCTCGATCATCGGCAAGAGCGAGCTGGACGACCTGCTCTCCAACCGCGAGAAGCTGAACGAGGGACTGGAACTGATGATCGACAGCCCGGCGGTCGAGTGGGGCGTGACCATCGACCGGGTGGAGATCAAGGACGTGTCCCTGCCGGAGACGATGAAGCGCTCCATGGCCCGGCAGGCGGAGGCCGACCGTGAGCGCCGGGCCCGGTTGATCAACGCGGACGCCGAGTTCCAGGCGTCGAAGAAGCTGTCGGAGGCGGCCCGCGAGATGGCCGACACGCCGTCCGCGCTCCAGCTGAGGCTGCTGCAGACGGTCATGGCGGTCGCGGCCGAGAAGAACTCGACCCTCGTGCTGCCGATCCCGGTGGAGCTGCTGCGGTTCCTGGAGCGGTCCGCCGAGCGGGCGGAGTACGAGACCGGGAGGCACGGACGCGACCGGGGCGACGGGAGCCGGGACGGGGCCGACGGGGACGACGGCCACGGGCAGGTCGCTGCCGCGCGGGGCGGGGGCGCGGAGGCGCGGGACGGCGTCGAGGCGCGTGGCGGCGAGCGCGCCCCGTCGCCGCTGGGACCGGCGGGGCGGGAGCCGTCCGCGCTGGACCCGGCCGGGTGGGAGTCCGCCGCCCACCCCTTGGGGCGGCGGCCGGACCAGGGCCACCGCGAGTCCCCCGCGACGCACGCGGCGCATCCCGCCCACCCAGTGCCGCCCCTGCGGATCCGGGACGAGGACGCCGGTACGGCCGGGTGCCTCTGACACACGTCAGGAGGGGGCCGGCGGGGTGTCTTCCGAGGGCGCCGACCGCGGGGGCGGCGGGGCACGCCGGAGGGCACTCGGCAGGGCCGGCCGGCGTCTGTGAAGGCATCACGGCGGGGTCGGCGTGGCGCCTCGGACGGCCGCACCGCGGGGCTGGCCGGCTCTCCGAAGGCGCCGCCGCGGGGCGCGGCGGGGCGCGGCGGGGCGTGCCGGAGCGTGCCGGAGGGTCGCACCCGTAGTCGGCGGGTGCCTCCGAAGGGGGCATCACGGGGTCGGCGGGCGCCCCTGACGCGCCTCGCGGGCGGGCGCCTCGACGGAGGCACCGCGGGGCCGGGCGGGCGCGCGCCCCCTGCCGGTCGGTCGGGCCGGGCCACACGACGCCGCCGCCGCGCCGCCCCTCGGGGGCGGCGCGGCGGCGGTCGGGTGTCGTGCGCCCGCGACGGCGGACGGCCACCCGCCCGGGAGGGCGGGCGGTCAGGCCGTGAGGCGGGCCAGGGCCTCCTCGACCGTCAGCTCCTCGCGCTCACCGGTGCGGCGGTCCTTGAGCTCGACGACGCCCTCGCCCGAGCGACGGCCGGCGACGAGGATCTGCGGCACGCCCAACAGCTCGGCGTCGGTGAACTTCACGCCCGGCGACACCCCGGCGCGGTCGTCGACGAGGACGCGCAGCCCGGCCTCGCCGAGCTTCTCGGAGACCTCCAGGGCCAGCTCCGTCTGGAGGGCCTTGCCGGCGGCGACGACGTGGACGTCGGCCGGGGCGATCTCCCGGGGCCAGCACAGGCCCTTGTCGTCGGCGGTCTGCTCGGCGAGGGCCGCCACCGCGCGGGAGACCCCGACGCCGTACGAGCCCATGGTGACGCGGACCGGCTTGCCGTTCTGGCCGAGGACGTCCAGCTGGAAGGCGTCGGTGTACTTGCGGCCGAGCTGGAAGATGTGGCCGATCTCGATGGCGCGGTCCAGCCTCAGGCCGGCGCCGCACTGCGGGCAGGGGTCACCGTCCTCGACCACGACGACGTCCAGGTACCGGTCGACCTCGAAGTCCCGCCCGACGACGACGTTCCTCGCGTGCGTGTCGGGCTTGTTGGCGCCGGTGACCCAGGCCGTGCCGGGGGCGACGCGCGGGTCGGCGAGGTACCGGACCTTGTCCAGGCCCTGCGGGCCGACGTAGCCGCGGACCAGGTCGGGGCGGCCCGTGAAGTCGTCGGCGGTGACCATCTCGACGACGGCCGGGGCGAGGTGGTCCTCCAGCTTGCCGAGGTCGACCTCGCGGTCGCCGGGCACGCCCACCGCCACGATCTCGCCGTCCACCTTCACCAGCAGGTTCTTCAGCGTCGCCGACGCCGGCACGCCGAGGTGCTCGGCGAGGGTCTCGATGGTCGGCGTGTCCGGGGTGTCGAGCTCCTCGACGGGGCCGTGCGCCGAGCCGTCGGCCGGCTCGCCACCCGCGAAGGTCACGGCCTCGGTGTTGGCGGCGTAGTCACAGGACGGGCAGTAGACGAAGGTGTCCTCGCCCGCCGCGGCCGGGGCCAGGAACTCCTCCGACGCCGAGCCGCCCATGGCGCCGGAGACCGCGGAGACGATCTTGTGCCGCAGGCCGAGGCGCTCGAAGATCCGCACGTACGCCTCGCGGTGCAGGCGGTAGGACTCGGCCAGGCCCTCGTCGGTGGTGTCGAAGGAGTACGAGTCCTTCATCTGGAACTCGCGGCCGCGCAGGATGCCCGAGCGCGGGCGGGCCTCGTCGCGGTACTTCGTCTGGATCTGGTAGAGGATCACCGGCAGGTCCTTGTAGGACGTGCACTGGTCCTTGACCAGCTGGGTGAAGATCTCCTCGTGCGTGGGGCCGAGGAGGTAGTCGGCGCCCTTGCGGTCCTGGAGGCGGAACAGCTCCGCGCCGTACTCGTCCCAGCGGCCGGTCGCCTCGTACGGCTCCTTCGGCAGCAGCGCGGGCAGCAGGACCTCCTGGGCGCCGATGGCGTCCATCTCCTCGCGCACGACGCGGGCGACGTTCTCCAGGACCTTCTTGCCCAGCGGCAGCCAGGACCAGATGCCCGCGGCGTTGCGGCGGACGTAGCCGGCGCGGACGAGCAGCTTGTGGCTGAGCGTCTCGGCGTCCGCCGGGTCGTCGCGCAGTGTCTTGACCATCAACCGGGACATGCGCTGGACCTGGGCCATGGGGAACTCTCTCCTGCGGTCAAAAGTGTGATGGGCAGGAGGTTAGCCGGGCGGCCCCGGCGGGCGGAAATCAGTTGGTCCGGTACGCCGTGTCCGCACGGGCCCCGGCGGGGCCGTGCCGCTCCCCCGCCGCACCGGCGCGACCAGTGCCGCGCTCAGCTCCGGCGCAGCGGCAGCCGGGCACCCATCACCGCGTACGGCCGTGCCGCGCTGGGGAAGTGGACCTGGCGGGCCAGGTCCGTGTAGCCCAGGGAGCGGTAGAGCCGGCGGGCGGGGCTCTCGACGTCGATGGCGGAGAGGAGGGAGCGGGGCTCGTCGGCCGTACCGGTGATGGTGGTGATCAGCTCCGTGCCGATGCCCCGGCCCTGGAAGTCGGGGTGGACGTGCAGTTCGGTGATGACGAAGGCGTCGTCGAGCCAGGACTCGCCGCCCTCGCGGACCAGGTAGGGCTGGACGACCGTCGACCACCAGTGGACGCGGTCGTTGGGCATCCCGTACACGAAGCCGACGAGACGGCCGGACGGGGTGGTCGCGCCGTACGCGCGGGCGCCGCGGCAGGCCATGTGCCGGACCACGATGTGGCGGCGTACGGCGACCTCGCCCGCGCTCAGGCCGAAGGCGACGGCCTGCACGGCCAGCGCGTCGTCCACCCGTGCGACGAGGTCGAGCGGTCCGACCACCACGGCGTCATCCATGGTCGAACCCTACGTCGCCGGGCCGCCGTCCGAACAGCGCACGCGAGACGGCACGGTGGGGAGGGACGGTCCGGTCAGAAGAGCACGCTCATGAACGCGCCCACCTCGCGGAAGCCGACCCGGCGGTAGGCGGCGCGGGCGGGGGCGTTGTAGTCGTTGACGTACAGGCTGACGACGGGGGCGACGTCGGCGAGGGCGTGGCGCAGGACGGCCGCCATGCCGATCTCGGACAGGCCGCGACCGCGGTACTCGGGGTCGACCCACACGCCCTGGATCTGGCAGGCGCGGGGCGTGGCCGCGCCGATCTCGGCCTTGAAGACGACGCGGCCGTCCTCGAAGCGGGCGAAGGAGCGGCCGGAGGCGACCAGTTCGGCGACGCGCGCCTGGTAGAGCAGTCCGCCGTCCCCGGCCATGGGCGAGACGCCGACCTCCTCGGTGAACATCGCCACGCAGGCCGGCATGATCAGGTCCATCTCGTCCCTGCGGACGCGGCGGACCAGCGGGTCGGGCTCGACGTCCGGGGCGGGCCGCTCGGTGACCATGAGCGGCTGACGCGGGCGCACGTCTCGTGCGGGGCCCCAGCTGGGTTCGAGCAGCCGCCACAGCTCGGCGGTGGCCTCCGCGGGCCCGACGATCGAGGAGCAGCGCCGCCCGGAGCGGCGGGCGCGGTCGGCGAAGGCGCGGACGGCCTCGGGGGTGGCGCAGATGGGGACGAGGTTGGCGCCGGCGTAGCACAGGGAGCGCAACCGTCCCTCGGAGTACCAGCCCCACATCTCGCCGCCGAGGCGCCACGGGTCGAGGCCGGCGGCCTGGACGCGGGCGGTGACGAACGCGTTGGCGACCGGGTCGCTCTCCAGGACGGCGAGCGCGGCGCCGAGGTCCCCGGGCTCGAGGACCCGGGTGGTGGTGTGCGTCAACACGAGGGGGCCTCACCAGTGGGTCTGTCGGTCACCGCACTGTACCCGGCGCTCCGGCGCCGTAACGGGCCCGCGGGCGGGGGAATGCCGGCGGCCCTCCGGGGGACGTCGGCGGGCCGGTGACGCCCCGCGCGGACCCGCGTCCCGGCTGCCCTCGCGCGGGCCGCGGGCCGGTTGCCCCGCGCGGGCCCGCCTCCCGGCCGCCGTGCCCGCCCGGGACGGTGCCCCGGGACCGTGGGCGGCGGCTCGGACCGTGGACGGTCCGGGCCGAAGACGGCCCGGACCAGGGGTGGCCCGGACCGTGAGGGTCCGGGCCGAGGGCGGCGGGGGTCAGCTGATGGAGACCTCGGGCTCGCCGGACGGCACGCCGTCCTTCTCCATCTGCTCAGCGATCTTCATCGCCTCCTCGATGAGCGTCTCCACGATCTTCGACTCGGGGACGGTCTTGATGACCTCGCCCTTGACGAAGATCTGGCCCTTGCCGTTGCCGGAGGCGACACCGAGGTCCGCCTCACGGGCCTCGCCGGGGCCGTTGACGACGCAGCCCATGACGGCGACGCGCAGCGGCACCTCCATGCCCTCCAGGCCGGCGGTGACCTCGTCGGCGAGCTTGTACACGTCGACCTGGGCGCGGCCGCAGGACGGGCAGGAGACGATCTCCAGGCGGCGCTGGCGGAGGTTGAGGGACTCCAGGATCTGGATGCCGACCTTGACCTCCTCCGCCGGGGGCGCGGAGAGGGAGACGCGGATGGTGTCGCCGATGCCCTCGGACAGCAGTGCGCCGAAGGCGACCGCGGACTTGATGGTGCCCTGGAAGGCGGGGCCGGCCTCGGTGACGCCGAGGTGCAGCGGGTAGTCGCACTGGGCGGCGAGCTGGCGGTAGGCGTTGACCATCACGACCGGGTCGTTGTGCTTGACCGAGATCTTGATGTCGCGGAAGTCGTGCTCCTCGAAGAGGGACGCCTCCCACAGGGCGGACTCGACGAGCGCCTCGGGGGTGGCCTTGCCGTACTTCTGGAGGAGTCGGCGGTCGAGGGAGCCGGCGTTGACGCCGATGCGGATCGGGGTGCCGGTCTCGCGGGCCGCCTTGGCGATCTCCCTGACCTTGTCGTCGAACTGCTTGATGTTGCCGGGGTTGACCCGGACGGCCGCGCAGCCGGCGTCGATGGCGGCGAAGACGTACTTGGGCTGGAAGTGGATGTCCGCGATGACCGGGATCTGGGACTTCTTCGCGATGGTGGCGAGGGCGTCGGCGTCGTCCTGCGTGGGGCAGGCCACGCGGACGATCTGGCAGCCGGAGGCGGTCAGCTCGGCGATCTGCTGGAGCGTGGCGCCGATGTCGGAGGTCCGGGTGGTGGTCATGGACTGCACCGACACGGGTGCGTCGCCGCCGACGGCCACCGAGCCGACCTGGATCTTGCGGCTGACCCGGCGGTCGGCCAGCTTGGTCGGAACGGACGGCATGCCGAGAGAAATCGCGGTCATCTGCTGTGCAACCCCAAGGTGTGGATCGAGGTCCCGTATCGGCGGGCTCCAGGGCTTCGAGATTACAGGTGGCGTACTGCCGCCAGCACATCGCGGCGGGGCGCGCCTCCGGGCGGCGAGCGGCCGGGCGCGCCCCCACGCCCGGCCGTACACCCGCCGTCCGGCCGTCCGTCGACGGCCGGACACCCGGCGGGGTGCCTCAGGAGGTGCCCTGCCGATCCGGTCGGGCTCGTGGCGCCCGCCACGCGCCCCGGTCCGGTCCGACCGGGCGAGGCACCCCCTAGGAGATCTTCACCGGGTTCACGATGTCGGCGAGCAGCACGAGCACCGTGAAGCAGATGAAGACGCCGGCGACGACGTACGCGACCGGCATGAGCTTCGCGACGTCGAACGGGCCCGGGTCGGGGCGCCGGAAGACCCGCGCGACGTGGCGGCGCACGGACTCCCACAGGGCGCCGGCGATGTGCCCGCCGTCCAGGGGAAGCAGGGGCAGCATGTTGAAGAGGAACAGCGAGAGGTTGAAGGTCGCCAGCACCAGCAGGAAGGACGCGACGATGTTCTGCGTCGGCACGTCGAGGTTCATCACCTCGCCGCTGATGCGGGCGGCGCCCACGATGCCGACCGGGGAGTCGGCCTTGCGCTCGCCGTCGCCGAACGTCGCGTTCCACAGGTCGGGGATCTTGCCGGGGAGCGCGATCACGGCGTGGACGCCGTCCTCGATCATGTCGCCCATGCGGTCCACGGACTCGCCGAAGCCGAGCGGGACGATCTCCGTCTTGGCGGCGAAGCCGAGGTAGCCGGCGGCGACGTACTGGCCGGGGACGGCCTCGCCGTCGGCGTCCTTGCGCACCACGAGGTTCTTCTCGAGCGTGGGGTGCAGGTCCAGCCGCTGCCCGTCGCGCTCCACGGTGACGGTGGCGGGGCCGATGGTGTCGCGGATGCGGGCGGAGAGCTCGGCCCAGTCGGCGACGGGCTCGCCGTCGAAGGCGACGATGCGGTCGCCCTCGCGCAGCCCGGCGGCGTGGGCCGGGGAGGGCCGGTCGCCGGAGGCGCAGGTGTCGCGCTCCTCGCTCTGGGCGATGACGCACTTCTGCACGCCGGCGACCTCGGTGGTCTGGGTCGCGAAGCCGAAGGACATGGCGACGCCGAGGAAGATCGCGACGGCGAGGACGAGGTTCATGAACGGGCCGGCGAACATGACGATGACGCGCTTCCACGGCTTGCGCGTGTAGAAGAGCCGGTCCTCGTCGCCGGGGCGCAGCTCCTCGTACGCCGCCGAGCGGGCGTCCTCGATCATGCCGCGCCACGGGGAGGTCGAGCGGGCCTCGACGCGGCCGTCCGCGCCGGGCGGGAACATCCCGATCATGCGGATGTAGCCGCCCATCGGGATGGCCTTGATGCCGTACTCCGTCTCGCCCTTGCTCCGCGACCACAGGGTGGGGCCGAAGCCGACCATGTACTGGGGCACGCGGATGCCGAACAGCTTGGCCGTGGAGAGGTGACCGAGCTCGTGCCAGGCGATGGAGAACAGCAGCCCCACGGCGAACAGCACGATGCCGAGGACCGTGAGAAGAACCGTCATGCGCCGACCTCCACCGTCGTCCCGGCGGCCTTCGCCGCCAGTTCCCGGGCCCTCGCTCGGGCCCACGTCTCCGCTTCCAGGACGTCCGTGACCGTCAGCGGGGTTCCCGTGGCGGGTGTGCCGTGCTCGGCGACGACCTCGGTGACCGTGTCCATGATGCCGGTGAAGGGGAGCCGGCCGGTGAGGAATGCGTCGACGCACTCCTCGTTGGCGGCGTTGAAGACGGCCGGGGCGGTGCCGCCGAGCTCGCCGACGTGCCGGGCGAGGCCGACGGACGGGAACGCCTCGGTGTCCAGCGGGAAGAACTCCCAGGTGGACGCCGTGGACCAGTCGAAGGCGGGGGCCGCGTCGGGGACGCGCTGGGGCCAGCCGAGGCCGATCGCGATGGGGCCGCGCATGTCGGGCGGCGTGGCCTGGGCGAGGGTGGAGCCGTCGGTGAACTCCACCATCGAGTGCACGTACGACTGGGGGTGGACGACGACCTCGATGCGGTCGAAGGGGATGTCGTAGAGCAGGTGGGCCTCGATGACCTCCAGGCCCTTGTTGACGAGCGTGGCGCTGTTGACCGTGATGACCGGTCCCATCGCCCAGGTGGGGTGGGCCAGCGCGTCGTCGCGGGTGACGCCGGCCAGCTCGGCGCGGGTGCGGCCGCGGAAGGGGCCCCCGGAGGCGGTGACGACGAGCTTGCGGACGTCCGCGCGGGTACCGGCGGCCAGCGCCTGGAAGAGCGCGGCGTGCTCGGAGTCGACCGGGATGATCTGGCCCGGCTTCGCGAGGGCCTTCACCAGCGGGCCGCCGACGATGAGGGACTCCTTGTTCGCGAGGGCCAGGGTGCGGCCCGCCCGGAGCGCGGCGAGCGTCGGCGCCAGGCCGATGGAGCCGGTGATGCCGTTGAGCACGGTGTGGCAGTCAAAGGCCGCGAGCTGGGTGGCGGCGTCCGGCCCCGCGACGACCTCCGGCAGCGGCTCGGAGCCGTACAGCGCCCGCAGCGCCTCCCTCAGCGCCGGGACCGCGTCCTCGCGGGCCACGGCCACCGTGCGGACCCGCAGCCGGTGCGCCTGCTCGGCGAGGAGGCCGACCCTGCCGCCCGCGGCGGACAGCGCGGTCACGCGGAACCGGTCGGGGTTGCGCAGGGCCAGGTCGATGGCCTGGGTACCGATGGACCCCGTGGAGCCGAGGACGACGACGTCCCGGCGGCCTTCGGTCGGATCGAAGGCGATGTGCGGGTCGGCGAGGGGTGCTGGACTGTCGCTCATGCCCCCCATTCTTGCCGCATCCGCCCCGGCGTTTGACCGGGTCCCCCGGCGGGATCCCCCGGAGGGTCTCACTCCGCTCCGTCCCGCGCTCCGTCCCGCGCCACGTCGCGGGTGGCGTCCGGGGCGGTGCCCTCCCCGGCACCCCGGGCGGTGCCCTCCCCGGCGTCGCGGAACCGGGCGAACGCCTCGTGGAATCCGGGGAACGTCTTGCGCACGCAGCCCGGGTCGTCGAAGTCGACGCCCGGGGTGCGCAGCGCGGTGACGGCGAAGGACATCACCCTGCGGTGGTCGCCGTGGGTGGCGGTCCGCGCCGGCCGCGGGGTGCCGGGGCGGACCTCCAGCCGGTCGGGGCCGGTGGTGGCGGTGACACCCAGGCGCCGGAGGTTCTCCGCCCGGACGTCGAGGCGGTCGCACTCGTTGACGCGGGTGTCGGCGACGTCCTCGATGCGGACCGGGCCGTCGGCGAAGGGCGCGAGGGCGGCGTGGTCGGCGCCGGGTGGGAGGCGCCGCGCGGGGGCGCCGCGCGGGGGCGCCGCGCGGGGGCGCCGCGTCCGTGTCCCCGCGCATGTGGTGCGGGGCGACACGTCGGAACCGCTTCACTCGGCGCGCCGGTCCGGGGACCATGTCCGCGGACACCAGGGCCGGGGCCGCGCGGCTGTTCGGGGGACGCGGCCGGGTCACGCCATCCGGGGGGATGCCATGGAGACAGCCGTACGCGCGGGGGCGACGGGCGGGGGCCGCGGGGTGCTGGAGGGGGCGTTCGCCCTGCTGGAGGCCCTGCGGCAGCACGGCGGCGAGGCGGGGGTGACCGAGCTGGCGGTCGCGTGCGGCCTGCCGAAGAGCACGGCGCACCGGTTGCTGGAGCAGCTGGTGGCCCTTCAGGCCGTGGAGCGCCGCGGTCTGCGCTACCGGCTGGGCGCCCAGCTCTACCGGCTCGGCCAGGCGTGGCAGCCGCACCCGGGGCTGCGGGCGGCGGGGCGCCTGCCGTTGCACCGGCTGCGGGCCGCCACGGGAGGCAGCGTGCTGCTGTCGGTGCTGCGTGAGGACCGGGCCCTGACGGTGTGTTCGGTCCCCGGCCGGGTGGAGCCGATCGTGCCGGTCCGTGACGGCGGGGCGTTCGCGCTGGACACGGCGCTGGGCAAGGCGTTGCGCGGCCCGGTGCGTGGCGGCGCCGTCCTGGACCGGGAGGAGGTGGTGGCGGGGGTCTGCTGCGCCGCGCTGCCGGTGCGGTCCCCGGCGGGGACCGTGGTGGGGGCGGTGGCCGCGATGGTCGAGGCGGGTCAGCGGCTGGAGGTGGTGGCGGGCCGGGTCGCCGAGGCGGCCGCCGCCGTCACCCGTGCGCTGGTCCGGTCGGGCGTCGAGGTGCGGCCGTGAGGGCGCGTCCGGCCGCGTTCCGCTGAGTGGAACGCGCGTGGAGCCGGGGCGGTGGCGGCGGGCAGGGTGGAGGTGTGCCGGGGGAAGGCACGGGCCCCGCGGGACGACGCGGGGCCACCACACCGGAGGGGGAACCGACCATGCGTGGAATCGTTCGAGTGGCCGCGGCCGCTCTCGTCTCGCTCGCCGGCGTCGCCGGCTTCGCCGGGACCGCACAGGCCGAGCCGATCGAGTACGTCCGCATCGAGCTGCTGCAGCTGACCTGCCACCAGCAGAGCGAGGGCGATCACGACGAGGCCTACCTGAAGGTCACCGACGCCAACGGCAACGCCGTCAAGGTGTGGCCCGGGAGCCTCAAGTACCAGACGATGGGCCCGGGTTACGTGCGGTCGATGACCGACGGGAACGGCAACGCCGCCCTCGTCCTCGGCAAGCAGCAGGCCCGCACCATGACGCTGTGGGACGACGACACGACGAGCGGCGACGACAAGCTGGGCTCGACGCTCGTCACCGGCAGCGAGGCGGGCGCCGAGACCCAGTACCGCTCGTTGGAGGGGTCCGGCGGCGTCTACACCATCGCCTACCGCGTCATCGACATCTGACGGTCCCGGCGCCCCGCGCGCCGGTCCGCCGGGCGGGTGCCGTGCACCCGCCCGGCGACGCACCACACGCCGCGCCGGCGCCCCGTCAGCGGATGGGGCGGTGGACGTTCTCCCGGGTCGACGGGCCAGGGGTGGCGTCGGCGATCCACGGGCCGTCGCCGCTGGGGTCGAGGACGCCCTCCTCCAGCCAGGTGTACCGGCCGGCGAGGACGCCCTTGACGATCCGGCCGTCCAGGTCGTCGGTGTTGGCCCACAGCCGGCCGAAGAGCTCCTCGACCCGCAGCCGGGACTGGCGGCAGAAGGCGTCGGCCAGCTCGTACGCCGCGCGTCCGTCGTCGCCGGTGGTGCGCAGCAGTTCGGCGCGCACGCAGGCGGCGCTCATGGCGAACAGTTCGGCGCCGATGTCGACGACGCGCCCGAGGAAGCCCTGCTTCGTCTCCATGCGGCCCTGCCAGCGGGACATCGCGTAGAAGGTGGAGCGGGCCAGTTTGCGGGAGGTGCGCTCGACGTAGCGCAGGTGGGTGGAGAGGTCGGCGTGACCCGTGTGGCGGAACTCGCCGTACGCGCCGGGCAGCCGGCCCGGTCCCGTGACGAGCTTGGGCAGCCAGCGGGCGTAGAAGACGCCGGCCTGGGCGCCCGCCCTGGCCTTGTCGCCGAGGGTCTTGTCGGGGTCGATGATGTCGCCGGCGACGGCGAGGTGGGCGTCGACGGCCTCGCGGGCGATCAGCAGGTGCATGATCTCCGTCGAGCCCTCGAAGATCCGGTTGATGCGCAGGTCGCGCAGGAGCTGTTCGGCGGGGACCGCGCGTTCGCCCCGGGCGGCCAGGGACTCGGCGGTCTCGTAGCCGCGGCCGCCGCGGATCTGGACGAGCTCGTCGGCGATGAGCCAGGCCATCTCGGAGCCGTACAGCTTGGCGAGGGCGGCCTCGATGCGGATGTCGTTGCGGTCCTCGTCGGCCATCTGGCTGGCGAGGTCGACGACGGCCTCCAGGGCGAAGGTGGTGGCGGCGATGAAGGAGATCTTCGCGCCGACGGCCTCGTGCCGGGCGACCGGCTTGCCCCACTGCTCGCGTACGGAGGACCACTCGCGGGCGATCTTCAGGCACCACTTGCCGGCGCCCACGCACATCGCGGGCAGGGAGAGGCGCCCGGTGTTCAGGGTGGTGAGGGCGATCTTCAGGCCGGCGCCCTCGGGGCCGATGCGGCCCGCGGCGGGGACGCGGACCCGGTGGAAGCGGGTGACGCCGTTCTCCAGGCCGCGCAGGCCCATGAAGGCGTTGCGGTGCTCGACGGTGACACCCTCGGAGCCGGCCTCGACGATGAAGGCCGTGATGCCGCCCTTGTGGCCCTCGGACTTCGGGACGCGGGCCATGACGACCATCAGGTCGGCGACGACGCCGTTGGTGGTCCACAGCTTCACGCCGTCGATGACGTACCCGTCGCCGTCGGGTACGGCGGTGGTGGCCAGGCGGGCGGGGTCCGAGCCGACGTCGGGCTCGGTGAGGAGGAAGGCGGAGAGGTCGGTGCGGGCCAGGCGCGGGAGGTACGTCTCCTTCTGCTCCGGCGTGCCGAACTGTTTGAGCGGCTGCGGTAGGCCGATCGACTGGTGGGCGGAGAGCAGGGCGCCGACGGCGGGGCTGACGGAGCCGACGAGGGCGAGGGCCTTGTTGTAGTACACCTGGGTGAGGCCGAGGCCGCCGTACTTGGTGTCGATCTTCATGCCGAGCGCGCCGAGCTCCTTGAGGCCGTCGACGACGGCGTCGGGGATGCGGGCCTCGCGCTCGATCACGGCGCCGTCGATCTTCGTCTCGCAGAAGTCGCGCAGCTTGGCGAGGAACTCCTCGCCCCGCTGGGCGTCCTCGGCGGGCGGCAGGGGGTGCGGGTGGACCAGGTCGAGTCGGAAGCGGCCGAGGAACAGCTCCTTGGCGAAGCTGGGCTTGTGCCAGTCCTGCTGGCGGGCGGCCTCGGCGACCTGGCGGGCCTCGCGTTCGGAGACCTTGGGCTTGTGGTGTGGGCCGGACATGGGGGGGCTCACCTCACCGCGGTTCGGGGGCGGCCGTCCGGTGGGCGTGCCGGACGGTGCTACCCGACCGTATTACCCGATGGCGAGGGGTACGAAAAGGCGGCCGGAGCCCCCGCACAGTGGGCTCCGGCCGCCGGCTCGGCCGAGCGGGTGACCTACAGGGCCAGGCCCGTGAGGACCAGCACCCGCTCGTACGTGTAGTCGTCCATCGCGTAGGCCACGCCCTCGCGGCCGACGCCGGACTGCTTGACGCCGCCGTACGGCATCTGGTCGGCGCGGTACGACGGGACGTCGCCGACGATCACGCCGCCGACCTCCAGCGCCCGGTGGGCGCGGAAGGCGGTCTGCACGTCGTGCGTGAAGACGCCGGCCTGGAGGCCGAACTTGGAGTCGTTGACCGCGGCGAAGGCGGCGGCCTCGCCCTCCACCCTGTGGAGGGTCAGGACCGGGCCGAAGACCTCCTCACGGGCGAGGGTCGTGTCGGCCGGGAGGTCGGCGAGCACGGTCGGGGCGTAGCTCGCGCCCTCGCGCTTGCCGCCGGTGAGGAGGGTCGCGCCGGCGGCGACGGCCTCGTCGACCCAGGACTCGACGCGCCGGGCGGCGTCCTCGCTGACCAGCGGGCCGACGTCGGTGGACTCGTCGGTCGGGTCACCGGTGCCCTGCGCCTCGACGGCGGCGACGACCTTGGCGACGAGCCGGTCGTACACGGCGGCGTCGGCGATGACGCGCTGCACGGAGATGCAGGACTGGCCGGCCTGGTAGTTGGAGAAGGTGGCGATGCGGCCCGCCGCCCAGTCCAGGTCCTCCTCGGAGGACCAGTCGGCGAGGACGACGGCCGCGGCGTTGCCGCCCAGCTCCAGCGTGCAGTGCTTGTGCGGCACGGACCGCTGGATGGCGTAGCCGACCGTGTCGGAGCCGGTGAAGGAGATGACCGGCAGGCGCTCGTCCTGGACGAGGGCGGGCATGCGGTCGTTGGCGACCGGCAGGACGGACCAGGAGCCGGCGGGCAGGTCCGTCTCGGCCAGCAGCTCGCCGAGGACGAGCGCGGAGAGCGGGGTGGCCGGCGCGGGCTTGAGGATGATGGGCGCGCCGACGGCGAGGGCCGGGGCCACCTTGTGGGCGCAGAGGTTCAGCGGGAAGTTGAACGGCGCGATGCCGAGGACGACGCCCTTGGGGAAGCGGCGGGTCAGGGCGAGGCGGCCGGTGCCGCCGGCGTCGGTGTCGAGGCGCTGGGCCTCGCCGCCGTTGAAGCGCCGGGCCTCCTCGGCGGCGAAGCGGAAGACGGAGACGGCGCGGCCGACCTCGCCGCGGGCCCACTTGATCGGCTTGCCGTTCTCGGCGGAGATCAGCCGGGCGATCTCCTCGGTGCGCTCGGCGAGCCGCTTCGACACGTGGTCGAGGGCGGCCGCGCGGACGTGCGCGGGGGTCGCGGCGAACTCGTCGACGACGGCGTGCGCCGCGGCCACGGCCTCTTCGACCTGGGCCTCGGTGGGCACGCTCACCCGGCCGACGAGGTGGCCGTCCCAGGGGGAGGTGACGTCGAAGGTGGACTCGCCGGTGGCCTCGCGGCCGGCGAGCCAGAAGGCGTGGGTGGCGGTCATCGCGGTCCCGGCCCTTCGCAGTAGTTGGGGGTGTTCAGCGCAGGCGCTTGCTCTCAGGGGACACCGTAGGCCGGGTGGAGGGGTCGGGGGTTTGTCCGTCGTGGAGTGGTCGGGGTGTCGGGTCCGCCGCTTCGGCAGGTGGGCCGCCGCGTTCGGCGCGGACGATCTGCCACACGCCCGCCACGACGACGGCGCCGCCCACGGCGATGGGCCAGGTCAGGGCCTCGTCGAGGATCAGCCAACCCAGGAGGACGGCGACGACGGGGTTGACGTAGGCGTAGGTGGCGACGAGGGAGAGCGGGGCGGTCTGGAGGAGCCAGGCGTACGCGGTGAAGGCGATCAGCGAGCCGAAGACGACGAGGTAGGCGAGGGCGGCCCAGGAGCGGGTGGAGACCTCCGACAGGTCGAGGCCGCGCTGCTCGCCGCGGGCCAGGCCGACCAGGGCGCAGGCGAGCCCGCCGGCCAGCATCTCGTACGCGCTCGCGGTGAACGGGTTGCGGGGCATCGGGATGCGGGCGGAGGAGAAGGAGCCGGCGGACCACATGAGGGTGGCGGCGACGACGGTGAGGACACCGCCCAGGTGCACGTCGCCGCTGAGCCCCGGCAGGGTCAGGACGGCGAGCCCGGCGAGGCCGAGGAGCACGCCGGCGTACGCGCCGGGGCCGGGGCGTTCGCCGAACGCGGTGCGCAGGACGACCACCCAGGCCGGCATGACGGCGACGAGCAGGGCGGCGAGGCCGGACGGCACGGAGGTCTCGGCGAGCACGACGAGGCCGTTGCCGCCAAGGAGCAGCAGCACGCCGACGACGGCGGCGGAGGCGAGCTGCGCCCGGGTCACCCGCAGGACGGACGGGCCGTGGCGCCAGACGAGCAGCGCGGCGAGGAGGAGGCCGGCGACGACGAAGCGCGCCCCGGCGGAGAGGAAGGGCGGCAGGGTCTCCACGACGACGCGGATGCCGAGGTAGGTGGAGCCCCACACGAGGTACACGATCGCCAGCGCGGCCCAGACGCTGCCGCTGATGCGCGCGGTTGTCATGACCAGGAGATTAGGGAGTCGGCGGGCCGATCGGCAAAGAATTTGCCCGAGTTCGGGCAGGTGGCGACCGTACGGGCCGATTCCGTACGGCCCTCCGGGGTCACGCGGGACACGGCTCCGGGGCCGCCTGGGGCGGGCGCGTTGGGGGGCACCCCGGGCCGCCGGGGGCCGCGGCTCCGTGGGGTCACCCAGGGCGCGGCTCCGTGGGGTCACTTGGACGCGCTTCCCTGCGTCCGCCTGGGGCGCGTAGCCCGGGGGTCCACGGTGAGCGGCTCCCTGGGGTCACCCGGGGGCCGGGTCCCCGGGGGGCCCAAGCGCGGCTCCCGGGTCCGCCTGGGGCGCGTGCCCCGGGCCGCCGGAGGCGCGGCCCAAGGGTCACCTGCGGGGCGGCCGCCAGGTCACCTGGGGTGCCGGGACGGCTGGTCGCCGGTGGTCTTGAGGGCGAGCCACAGCTCCATGCGGACGTCCGGGTCGTCCAGGGAGCGGCCGAGGATCTCCTCGACGCGCCGCATGCGGTACCGCAGCGTGTGCCGGTGCACCCCGAGGTCGGCGGCGGCCGCGTCCCACTGGCCGTGCCGGGAGAGCCACGCGCGGACCGAGGCGACGAGGTCGCCGCGGCCGGTCGCGTCGTGTTCGTACAGCGCCCGCAGCAGGCCGTCCGCGAAGGCCCGCACCGCGTCGTCGGCGAGCAGCGGGAGCAGGGAGCCGGTCGCCAGCTCCTCGTGCTCGACGAGCGCCCGCCCCCGCCGGCGGGCCACCGACAGGGCCTGCTCCGCCTGCTTGTAGGCGGTGCCGGCCGCTATCGGGCCGGCCGGCGCGGACAGCCCGACGACGGCGCAGGCCTCGTCGGCCTCCTTCGCCGCGTACGCGGCGCAGGCCGCCACCACCGCTCCCCCGTCCTCGGCGAGGACCACCAGCCGGTCGTCGCCCTCCGGCACGGTCAGCACCGCCTCGCCGGCGTGGGCCGCGGCCGCCTCCAGCACGTCGGCGAACGCGGCCAGCGGTGCCTCGGCGGCGGGGTCGGCGTCGCCGGCCGCCTCGGCGATCAGCAGCCGGAACGGGGCGTCGAGGAGCCCGCCGTACAGGTCCCCGGCGACCGTCCGGGCGTGGTCCGGCTGCCCGGCGAGCATCATGCGGAGCACCGCCGCGCCGAGGCGCTGTTCGGCTGCCTGCAGGGACCGCGACCGCTCCGTGGTGAGGGTGAGCAGGGCGACGGCCGAGTGCACCGCGTACCGCTCCGCCGTGCCGAGCGGCGCCCCGGTGCCCACCGCCAGCGCGCCGCGCACCCGCCGGCCGGTGCCGAGCGACTGGAGCTCCACGCGGTCGTCGGTGCCGCCGACGACGGTGCTGGCCGGCGCGGCCCGCTCCCGCAGCCGCTCGACGTCCGGGGTGAGCCGCGCCGCCCGCCGCGCCGCCCAGTCGGGGGCGGCGGCCAGGACGGCCCCGGAGGCGTCGTAGAGCGCCGCCCAGCCGTCGACGTGCGCGGCCAGCCGGGCCACGACGGCGCCGGGACCCTCGGCGAGCGCCGCGCGGGTCAGCTCCCGCTGCGCCTCGAAGCCGGCGGTCACCGCCCGGTACTGGTCGGCGGCGAGCGCGGCGGACACGGCCTTGGAGATGGCGAGGAAGGGGGTACGGCGGGGCACCTCCAGCAGGGGCAGGCCCTCGTCGTGGGCGGCGTCCAGCAGCGCCTGGGGGATCTCGTCGTGGTTCACGCCGACGGCGAAGCCGACGCCGACCACCCCCGCCCCGGCGAGCCGGCGGACGTAGCGGCGCATGGCCTCGGCGTCCGTCGCGTCGAGCGTCATGGCGGTGGTGAGCAGCAGCTCGCCGCCCTCCATGTACGGGACGGGGTCGGCGAGCTCGCTGACGTGGGCCCAGCGCACGGGGGTGTCGAGGCGCTCGGCGCCGGCGCGCACGGCGAGCTTGAGCGCCGGGTGCTGGACGAGCGAGGCAAGGGTGAGCGGCATGGGACCGGCAGGCCTTCGAGAGGGGAGGAGGAGGGAGACGTCGTGGGGGCGGACGAGGTTCCCCGCCGCTCACCGCCGATTTCGCCGCCCCGTATGAACGGCTCGCTCCAATTGTGCCAGGACGTACCAGTGTCCCTCGCGACGCGCGCCGGTCAGCCCCGCAGATCGACCAGGACGGGGGGCGCGTGCTCCCCCCGGACGTCCGCCACCGACAGCACCGCGTGCCCGGCGGGCACCCCGTGCGCAAGCTCGGAGGCCGACCAGCGCTGCCGCTCCACCTCGCGCACGGTGACCGCCTCCGCGGTGGCCGCCCGGCCGGTCACCAGACGGCGCATGAAGTGCATCGCCTTGGTCAGCGGCTCGTCGGAGATGATCTGCCGGTTGGTGACGTCCCGGGTCTGCACCCACTCGGTCCCCCACACCTCGGCGAACCTGCCGCCGTCCCACGGGGCGAGTCCGGAGAACGCCATGCGGCAGCCGACCGCGCCGAGCAGCGGCCCGCGCAGGTGCTCCGGCACGTCCTGGAGGGTGCGCAGGGCGAGCACGACGCCCGCGTGCGCGGAGCGCAGCCGCTGCACGGCGCGGACGGAGTCGGCGGTGACGGTGTCCGTGGCGTCGTCCAGCACCAGGCAGGCGAAGAGCGACCGGTCAGCGCGGGCGAGCGCGGCCTCCGTGAACTGGGCGAGCAGCAGCCGCGCCACGATCCGCGACGCCTCGGCGTGGCCGCGCTCGGGCAGGTCGACGCGGACGCGCAGCGGGTGCTCGATGGCGCGCAGCGAGAAGGGGCGGCCGGCGCCGTCGGTGCGGAAGGAGTCGGCGAAGGCGGGGCGGTCCAGGAAGGCGATGCGCTCGGCTAGGAGCACCGCGACGTCGTCGCCGCGCCCGGCCTGCCGGGCGCGGGCGTCCAGCTCGCGCAGCTGCGCGGGATCGCCGGCGACGGCGGCCCGCAGCTCGGCGAGGGCCCGGGGGTCGCCGCCGAGCAGCTCGCGCAGCTCCGGCACGCCGGGGAAGCGCCCGTGCGCGGCCCGGTGCGGGCCGATGAGCTGGGCGAGCGCCGTCGCGGCGCGGCGGCTGTCGGGGACGAGGTCGCCGACGAGCGCCTCGGCGAGCGTACGGGCCGCCTCGTCGGCGTCCTCCGCGCCGCCGTACAGGTCGAGGTCGTACCGGGAGCCGGGGCGGCCGACGGGGATGACCACGTCGAACGCCGTGTCGGGAGCGAGCGGCGAGCCCTGCGCCGTCACGGCGACGACGGCGGCGCGGTTGGCGAGCGCCTGCAGGCACAGCCCCTCGGTGACGGGCCGCACGAGCCGCTCGGTCTTGCCGGCCGCGGCCGGGCCGACGGCGAGGAGCGAGGTGCCGAGCAGGGCCGGTTCGAGGGCGACGCCGGTGGTGCGGCGGCCGTAGGGGTTGCGCGGGTGGTCGGCGGCCACGCCGATGCGCACCTGCCCGGTGGCCAGGTCGTGGGTGGCGGTGCGGGCCGGCAGGTCGCGCGCGCCGGAGGGGTGGGCGCAGGCGGCCGGCCCCTGGGCGCGCACGGCGTCGGTGAACGCGGCGAGCCGGTCGGGGTGGGCGCGCACGCCGTGCCAGGCCCGCTGGATGCGGGCGTAGTCGACGTCGCCGAGGGTTCCCGCGCGGACGGCCTCGGCGAGCCGGTCGGCCGCCTCGGTCAGGCCGGCGTCACGCAGCTCGGGCCAGTCGGCGGGGTCGGCGCCCGTGCGGGGCGGCGGGACGGCGGCGGCCCGGGCGCGGGAGCGGCGGGCGTAGCGGCGCCAGATCTCCGGGACGTGGCCGACGCGGGCGAAGAAGACGAGCAGGCCGCCGCCCACGAGGACGTAGTACACGTCGCTGGCGGTGGCCCAGGTCTCCCCGTCGGACCGCCAGGAGTCGGGGGTGAGGACGACGAGCGGCCAGAGCCAGTAGTGGCCGAGGTAGCCATTCCACAGCAGGGACCACAGGAGCCAGCCGCTGAGCAGCGCGATGATCGCCCCGGCGAAGAGCCTGCGTGCCGGGACGTCCTCGGGCTCCTCCGCCGGCCGGGGCCGGTGCCCCAGCCGCCACACGCCCGGTTCCGCCTCGGGGCGCGGGGTGCGCAGCCAGTCGAGGACGGAGGGGGCCGCCGCGGGCGCGTGGCGCGGCGCGGGCGGCGCCGCGGGGCTGCCGCGGCGGGCTCCGGAGGGCGCCGGGGCCGGGACCGCCGGCGCCGCGGGCGGGGCGGGCGGCAGCGGCGGAGGGCCCGCCGGAGGCGACGGGGCCCCCGCCGGGTGAGGCGGGGGGACAGCCGGGTGCGGGCCGGGGTCGGCGTGGGTGCCCCGTGCCTCGTACGACGTACCGTCCCTGTCCATGATTCCCCTGCCCCCTGACCCGCCAGGCCGCCCGCGTGCGTGCACCGGCCAATGTAGTGCCCGGAGCGGCCGGCGGGACCGGTCGACGCGGACCCGGGGGCCGCGCCTCGCGCGCTATGTCCGCCACGGACAACGACGCGCGGCCCACCACTCCCGAACGGCGCATGCCTCCTCCCCCCGCGCGGGCCTAGCCTGCGGGAGGAAGTAGAGCCATCGCGCCGTCAAGCACCCCCAGGAGCCCCGCATGACCGAAATCCCGCAGGAGCGCCGCGTCGTCACCGCCATCCCCGGCCCGAAGTCGCAGGAGCTCCAGGCCCGGCGCCTCGCCTCCGTCGCGGGTGGCGTCGGCTCCGTGCTGCCGGTGTTCACCGCGCGCGCGGGTGGCGGTGTCATCGAGGACGTGGACGGCAACCGTCTGATCGACTTCGGTTCGGGCATCGCGGTCACCTCCGTGGGCGCCTCCGCGGAGGCCGTCGTGCGCCGCGCGTCCGCGCAGCTGCAGGACTTCACCCACACCTGTTTCATGGTCACCCCGTACGAGGGGTACGTGGAGGTCTGTGAGGCGCTGGCCGAGCTCACCCCCGGTGACCACGAGAAGAAGTCGGCCCTGTTCAACAGCGGCGCCGAGGCCGTCGAGAACGCGGTCAAGATCGCCCGTTCGTACACCAAGCGCCAGGCCGTCGTCGTCTTCGACCACGGCTACCACGGCCGGACGAACCTCACGATGGCCCTGACCGCCAAGAACATGCCGTACAAGCACGGCTTCGGCCCGTTCGCGCCCGAGGTGTACCGCGTGCCGGTGGCGTACGGCTACCGCTGGCCGACCGGCCCGGAGAACTGCGGCCCCGAGGCCGCCGCGCAGGCGATCGACCAGATCACCAAGCAGATCGGCGCCGAGAACGTCGCCGCGATCATCATCGAGCCGGTGCTCGGCGAGGGCGGCTTCATCGAGCCGGCCAAGGGCTTCCTCCCGGCGATCGTCGAGTTCGCCAACGCCAACGGCATCGTCTTCGTCGCGGACGAGATCCAGTCCGGCTTCTGCCGCACCGGCCAGTGGTTCGCCTGCGAGGACGAGGGCATCGTCCCCGACCTGATCACGACGGCCAAGGGCATCGCGGGCGGCCTGCCGCTCGCCGCCGTCACCGGCCGCGCCGAGATCATGGACTCCGTCCACGGCGGCGGCCTCGGCGGCACCTACGGCGGCAACCCGGTGGCCTGCGCCGGCGCCCTCGGCTCCATCGAGACGATGCGGGAGCTCGACCTCAACGCCAAGGCGAAGCGCATCGAGGAGGTCATGAAGGGCCGCCTCGCCGCCCTGCAGGAGAAGTTCGCCGACAAGGTCGGGTGCCACATCGGCGACATCCGCGGCCGGGGCGCCATGATCGCGATCGAGCTGGTCAAGGACGCCGCGACCAAGGAGCCGAACCCGGAGGCCGCCGCCGCGCTCGCCAAGGCGTGCCACGCCGAGGGCGTGCTCGTCCTGACCTGCGGCACCTACGGCAACGTGCTGCGCTTCCTGCCGCCGCTGGTGATCGGCGAGGACCTGCTCAACGAGGGCCTGGACGTCATCGAGGCCGCGTACGCCCGCATCTGACGCGCTCCCCCGCGCCCGCCCCGCCAGCCCCTCCGGGCCCTCCCCGCGCCTGCTCCGTCAGGCCCGGCGATGGCCCGGACCCACACGTCGTGAAGAAGCTGTGGGGGGCCGATGGCGGCTTGGGGGTCCGCCTGTCGGTCCCCCCGGCCGTGGCGTACGGTCGGCACGGATGAGAGAAGAAAGCCGCTCGCAGGGGACTGCGGGCGGATCCAGGTCGGGACCTCCCCAGTTCCGCCCTGGCCGTGCCCTCGCGCACCGCGCCGGCGCCTCTGGCTCCGGTACTCCTCACCGATCGGACGGTCGCCCGCCCCATACCCCCCGGGGCGAGCGGCGCACCGGTCCTCCCGGCCGTCCCGGAACAACCCCCCCTGTTCCGGGACGGCCGGCTTTCGTCTGCGCGCTCCTGCTGCTCTGCGGCTTCCTGCTGGTCACCTGGCAGGTGGCCGTCCACGGCCCGCTGGCGGCGCTGGACGAGCGGTGGGGCCGCGCCCTCGCCGGCCGGGGCCCCGCCCCGCTCGCCGAGCTGGGCGCCGACCTCGGCAACGTCCCGGTCGCGCTGCCCGTCCTCGCCGCCGCCGCCGCGTACGCCGCGTGGCGCGGGCGCCGGCGCCGGGCGCTGTACGCGCTCGTCGCGATGGCGCTCGTCCCGGCCCTGGTGGTGCCGTTGAAGGTGCTGCTCGACCGGCCGGGGCCGCTGACGCAGGCGACCGGTTACTACCCGTCGGGGCACACCGCGACCGCGCTGGTGGCGTACTGCGGGGCGGCGCTGCTGGTGCACCGGCGGGTGCTGCTGCCCGTCGCCGCGGTGCTGACGGCGGCGACGGGCGCGGGGCTCGTGCTGCGCGGCTACCACTGGCCGCTGGACGTCGCCGGCAGCCTGCTGCTGTTCGGCGGCGGCCACCTGGCGCTCAGTTCCACCGGTAGGCGTCGAAGTTCCGGGAGAACTCCCCGCCGTTGAAGCGGTCCCAGTTGACGGACCAGGTCATGAGGCCGCGCAGGCCGGGCCAGGTGCCGTGGGTGCGGTAGGTGCCGCAGCCGGTGCCCTTGGTGAGGCAGTCGAGCGCCTTGTTCACCTCGGCGGGCGGGGTGTGGCCGTTGCCCGCGTTCGGCGAGGCGGGCAGGCCGATGGCGACCTGCTCGGGGCGCAGGGCCGGGAAGAAGCGGCCCGGGTCGCGCGCCACGGGGAAGCCGGTGAGCAGCATGTCGGTCAGGGCGATGTGGAAGTCGGCTCCGCCCATGGAGTGGTACTGGTCGTCCAGGCCCATGATGGGGCCGGAGTTGTAGTGCTGGACGTGCAGGAGGGTCAGGTCGTCGCGCAGCGCGTGGATGACCGGCAGGTAGGCGCCGGCGCGCGGGTCCTGGCCGCCCCAGGGGCCGGAGCCGTAGTACTGGTAGCCGAGCTGCACGAAGAACGTCTCGGGCGCCATGGTCAGGACGAAGTCCGCGCCGTACCTCGCCTTCAGCGTGCGCAGCGCCGAGACGAGGTGGACGACGACCGGGGTCGTGGGGTTGCGGAAGTCGGTGTCTCCGGTGTCCAGCGAGAGGGAGTGGCCCTCGAAGTCGATGTCCAGGCCGTCGAGGCCGTACTCGTCGATGATCTTCGAGACGGACGCGACGAAGGCGTCGCGGGCGGCGGTGGTGGCGAGCCGGACCTGGCCGTTCTGGCCGCCGATGGAGATGAGGACCTTCTTGCCCGCGGCCTGCTTGGCGCGGATCGCGGCCTTGAACTCGTCCTCCGTCTCGACGTTCGGGCACTCGGTCCGCGGGCAGAGGCGGAAGCGGATGTCGCCGGAGGTGACGGAGGTGGGTTCGCCGAAGGCGAGGTTGATGACGTCCCAGGAGTCGGGGACGTCGGCCATGCGGGTGTACCCGGAGCCGTTGGCGAAGCTCGCGTGGAGGTAGCCGACAAGGGCGTGGGCGGGGAGCGCGGGGCCGGGGCCGGGGCCGCCGTCGGCCGTGCGCGCGGTCACGGCCGGGGAGCGGGGCGACTCGCCGGCGCTGTTGGTCGCGGTCACCTGGAAGGCGTACGACGTGGCCGCGGTGAGGCCGGTGACGGTCGCGGAGGTGCCGGTGACCGTCAGGGCCCGCGCGCCGTCGCGGTACACGGTGTAGCCGGTGGCGCCGACGGAGGGCTGCCAGGTGAGCGGCACGCTGGAGGAGGTGGGGGTCCCGGCGGTGAGGCCGGCGGGGGCGGCGGGGAGCTGCGCCGGGTCGCCGCCCGGGCCGGTGAGGGACAGGTCGTCGGCGTGGTAGGCGGCGGTGCCGTACCAGCCGTGGGTGTAGAGGGTCACCGACCGGGTGGCGGGACCGGTGCGGAAGGTGGTGGTGAGCTTCTGCCAGTCGGGGGCGGACGGGGTCCAGGTGGAGACGTCGGTGGTGCCGGTGCCGGACGCGCCGAGGTAGGCGAGGCCGCCGCGCACCCAGCCGCTCAGCGTGTACGCCGCGTCGGGCCGGACGGCGACGGTCTGGGAGCAGCGCGCGTGGTCGCCGCCCGCGGGGGTGGCGCGCAGGGCCCGGGTGCCGGTGCGCACGGGCGCGTCGACCGCGGCGCCGCTCCCCACCGAGCAGGTCCAGCCGTCCAGGCCGGCCTCGAAGCCGCCGTTGCGGGCCAGTTCGGCGTCGGCGGCGGGCGCGGCCTGGGCCGGCGCGGCGGCGGTATCGGTCCGTGCGGGGGCGGTGTGGAACCGCTCCGGCGCGGGCCGGGTGCGGGGGTGCGCCTGGGCGGTGGGCGCGGCGGCGGCGAGGACGCCCGCCGCGAGTACGGCCGCCAGCGCGGCGGCGAGGGGTCTGGGGCGACGTGTGCGGTCCACAACTGCTCCCGGGGGTGGGGGTGTCGAGGGTGCGGCGCGCACAACATGGTCCAGACCAATTCGGTTGTCAAGCCCTCCCGCCGCCACCGCCCTCGGCGATGCGCCCCGCGGCCTCGTGCAGCGCCAGCTCCAGCAGGGCCGGGTCGGTCAGCGTGCCGGAGCCGTCCGGCACGACCAGCCAGCGGGCCGCGCCCACCACCCGGCCCGGGTGCGGCACGGCGATCCAGGCGCCCCGGCCGGCGGCGCGCGTACCGGTGCCGACCCACCGCGCGGCCGTGCCGACGGGTACGAAGAACCCCGTCCGCTCGCCGCCGAAGCCGCGGAGCACCGGCCCGGGGCGCTCCACCAGCCGTTGGAGTACGTCCAGCGCCGGGTGGCCGAGCCATCCCGGGACGATCAGCACGTCCCAGCGCCGCCCCGCCGGGAGGAGGGCGGTCCCCAGCGGGCTGCGCTCCCACTCCCGGCGGCAGACGTCGGGGTCGGGCGCCGCCGACGCCAGCCACTCCACCGCCGCCCGTGCCCCCGCCGAGCCGGGCCCGCCCGAAGCCCCCGTACCTGTCATCGCGCACAGCCTCCTTGTCCGTGTCCGACTGCCCGTCAGGGCAGCGCCGTCACACGGGGAGAGCCGGGCGGGCAGGGATCATTACGCGGCTTCGGCCACCACGAAGGGGTGAACCGGCCCGCGGGGGCGCGCGCCGGCGCGTACGGGTCGGTCGGGGGCACCCCCGGCGGCGCCCTCCAGCGGCACCCCCGGCGACCTCAGGGGCATCTCCTAGCTGTCGAAGCCGAGACCGAGGCGGTCCATGGCGCGCAGCCAGAGGTTGCGGCGGCCGCCGTTGGCGTCGGCGCGGGCCAGCGACCACTTCGTCACGCCGATGCCCGCCCAGGCGAACGGCTCCGGCGGGAACGGCAGGGGCTTCCTGCGCACCATCTCCAGCTCGGTGCGCTCCGTGCGCTCCCCCGACAGCAGGTCCAGCATCACCTCGGCGCCGAACCGGGACGCGCCGACGCCGAGCCCGGTGTAGCCGGCGGCGTACGCGACCCGGCCGCGGTGCGCCGTGCCGAAGAAGACCGAGAAGCGGGAGCACGTGTCGATGGCGCCGCCCCAGGCGTGGGTGAACCGCACGCCCTCCAGCTGCGGAAAGCAGCGGAAGAAGTGCTCCGCCAGGGTGAGGTAGGTCTCGGGGCGCTGGTCCAGCTCCGTCCGCACGCGTCCGCCGAACGGGTAGATCGCGTCGTAGCCGCCCCACAGGACGCGGTTGTCGGCGCTGAGGCGGAAGTAGTGGAACTGGTTGGCGCTGTCCCCCAGGCCCTGGCGGCCACGCCAGCCGACGGCAGCCAGCTGCTGCGGGGTCAGCGGCTCGGTCATCAGGGCGTAGTCGTAGACGGGCACCGTGTACAGCCGCGTGCGCCGCACCAGGGACGGGAAGACGTTGGTGCCGAGGGCGACCTGCCGGGCGACGACCCGGCCGTACGGCGTCCGCACGGCCATGGCGGCGCCGTCCGGGGCGAGGTCGAGGCCGCGGGTGTTCTCGTACACGCGCACCCCCGCCTCCAGGCAGGCCCGCTTCAGGCCCCAGGCGAGCTTCGCCGGGTGCAGGAGCGCGACGCCGCGCCGGTCCCACACCCCGCCGAGGAACGTCGGGGAGTCGACCTGCGCGCGCACGGCGTCCCGGTCCATCAGCTCCAGCCCGTCGGCGAGGCCGAGGCGGCGGGCCTCCTCGTACGTGGCCCGCAGCTCGGCGAGCTGGTGGGGCTCGGTGGCCACGTCGATCTCGCCGGTCCGCTCGAAGTCGCAGTCGATGCCGTACGCGGCGACGGCGGCCTCGATGGCGTCGAGGTTGCGCGCGCCGAGCTCCTCCAGCTTCGGCAGCTCGTCCGGCCACCGGGCCAGGCCGTTGCCGAAGCCGTGGGTGAGGGAGGCGGCGCAGAAGCCGCCGTTGCGACCGGAGGCGGCCCAGCCCGCCTCCCGGCCCTCGATGAGCACCACGTCCCGCCGCGGGTCGCGCTCCTTGGCGAGGAGCGCCGTCCACAGTCCGCTGTAGCCGCCGCCGACCACGAGCAGGTCGCAGTGGTCCGTCGCGGCGAGGGCGGGGCGGGCGGCGGGCCTGCCGGGGTCTTCCAGCCAGAAGGGGACGGGCTGGGCGTCCGAGAGTGATCGTGCAGCGGTCCGCATGGCGACGGGGGCCATGGCTTCCAACTCCCTCAGGGTGCGGGTGTTACCGGAGGTGTTCCGTACGCTTGCGCCGGGCGGCGAGGAACTGCCCGGCGACGACGAGCAGCACCGCGATGACGAACATCGCCGTGCCGATGACGTTGATCTGCACGGGCGTGCCGCGCTGGGCCGAGCCCCACACGAACATGGGGAAGGTGACCGTCGAGCCCGCGTTGAAGTTCGTGATGATGAAGTCGTCGAAGGACAGGGCGAACGCGAGCAGCGCGCCGGCCGCGATGCCCGGCGCCGCGATCGGCAGGGTGACCCGCAGGAAGGTCTGCACCGGGCCCGCGTACAGGTCCCGGGCCGCCTCCTCCAGGCGGGGGTCCATGGACAGCACCCGGGCCTTGACCGCCACGACGACGAAGCTCAGGCAGAACATGACGTGCGCGATGAGGACGGTCAGGAAGCCGAGCTCGGCGCCCATGTTGAGGAAGAGCGTGAGCAGCGAGGCGGCCATGACGACCTCGGGCATGGACATCGGCAGGAAGATCAGCGAGTTGACCGCGCCGCGCGCCCGGAAGCGGTACCGGACGAGCGCGAAGGCGATCATCGTGCCGAGGACGGTCGCGCCGAGCGTGGCCCAGGCGGCCAGCTGGAGGGAGAGGGCGAGCGAGCCGCACAGGTCGGCGACGCCGCACGGGTCCCTCCAGGCGGCGGTCGAGAACTCCTGCCAGGAGTAGTTGAACCGCCCCACCGGGTCGTTGAAGGAGAACACCGTCACGACGACGTTCGGCAGGAGCAGGTAGGCGAGTGTCAGCAGTCCCGCCAGCGGGACGAGCTTCTCGCGGAGCCGGCGCATCAGACCAGGTCCTCCGTTCCGGCGCGGCGGATGTAGACGGTGACCGCGACGAGCACGGCGGCCATGAGCAGGAAGGAGAGCGCGGCCGCCGTCGGGTAGTCGAGCACCCGCAGGAACTGCGACTGGATGACGTTGCCGACCATCTTGGTCTCGGTCGAGCCGAGCAGCTCGGCGTTGACGTAGTCGCCACTCGCCGGGATGAAGGTGAGCAGGGTGCCGGAGACGACTCCGGGCAGGGAGAGCGGGAAGGTCACCTTGCGGAAGGTGGTGGCGGGGGACGCGTACAGGTCCTTGGCGGCCTCGTGCAGCCGGCCGTCGATCCGCTCCAGCGAGGTGTACAGCGGCAGGATCATGAACGGCAGGAAGTTGTACGTCAGTCCGCACACGACCGCGAGCGGGGTGGCCAGCACCCGGTCGCCCTCGGTCCAGCCGAGCCAGCCGGTGACGTCCAGCACGTGCAGCGCGTCCAGGGCGCCGACGACGGCGCTGTCGTCCGCCAGGATCGTCTTCCACGCGAGCGTCCGGATGAGGAAGCTGGTGAAGAAGGGGGCGATGACGAGGACGAGGAGCACGGTGCGCCACCGCCCGGCCCGGAACGCGATGAGGTACGCGAGCGGGTAGCCGAGCAGCAGGCACAGCACGGTCGCGGTCCCGGCGTACAGCAGGGAGCGGACGAACTGCGGCCAGTACTCGCGCAGGGCCTCCCAGTAGGTCGGGAAGTGCCAGGTGACCTCGAAGCCCGCCTCCAGGGAGCCGGTCTGCAGGGAGGTCGACGCCTGGTAGACCATCGGCAGCACGAAGAAGACGAGCAGCCACAGGACGCCGGGCAGGAGCAGCCAGTACGGGACGAGCCGCCGGCGGACGGGGCGCCGGCGCGGCGCCGGCGGCGTGCCGGGGGCCGCGGACGACCCGGTCGCGCCGGGCGTGCCGGGTGTCTCGGTGACGGTCACGTGGCGTCCTCCACCTTCTCCACGCCCGCGTCGATGTCCTGGGTGGCGTCCAGCCCGAAGGTGTGCGCCGGGTTCCAGTGCAGGACGACCTCGGCGCCGGGGGCGAGGCGCGGATCGCGTTTGACGTTCTGCTCGTACACCTGGAGGCCGGTGCCGGCGGGGCCGTCGACGACGTACTGGGTGGAGACGCCGATGAAGGACGTCGTGACGATCCGTCCGGTGACGCGGTTGCGGCCCGCGTCGATGACGCCGGCGTCGTCGGCGTGGGCGAGCGAGATCTTCTCCGGGCGGATGCCGACCAGCAGTGTGCCGCCGGTGGTGGTGGGCGCCTGGCAGCGGCTCGCGGGGAGGCGCAGCGTGCCGCCGCCGGCCCGCACGACGAGGTCCCCGCCGCCCGACTCGGCGACCTCGGCCGCGATGAGGTTGGAGGTGCCGAGGAAGTTGGCGACGAAGGTGGTGCGGGGGTTGTCGTAGAGGTCGGCGGGGGCGCCGAGCTGTTCGACGCGCCCGCCGTTCATCACCGCGACGGTGTCGGCCATGGTCATGGCCTCCTCCTGGTCGTGGGTGACGTGGACGAAGGTGATGCCGACCTCGGTCTGGATCCGCTTGAGCTCCAGCTGCATCCGGCGGCGCAGCTTGAGGTCGAGGGCGCCGAGCGGCTCGTCGAGCAGGAGCACCTGGGGGTGGTTGATGAGCGCGCGGGCGACGGCGACGCGCTGCTGCTGGCCGCCGGAGAGCTGGTGCGGCCGGTGCCCGGCCTTGTCGCCGAGCTGGACGAGGTCGAGCATGTCGCCCACCTGCTTGCGGACGGACTTGATGCCGCGGCGGCGCAGTCCGAAGGCGACGTTCTCGTGGATGGTCAGGTGCGGGAAGAGGGCGTAGGACTGGAAGACGGTGTTGACCGGTCGCTTGTGGGGCGGCAGGTCGGTGACGTCCCGGTCGCCGAGGAAGACCGTGCCCGTGGTGGGGTCCTCCAGGCCGGCGATCATGCGCAGGGTGGTGGTCTTGCCGCAGCCGGACGCCCCGAGGAGGGCGAAGAAGGAGCCCTGCGGGACGGTCAGGTCGAGCGGGTGGACGGCGGTGAAGGAGCCGTAGGTCTTGCTGATGCCGGTGAGGCGGACGTCGCCGCCGGCGGTGTGCGTGTCAGTGGTCATGGAGGGTGGTCCCGGAGGTCGAGGGGCGGACGGCGGCGGTGGGCGCGGCGGGCTCAGGCACCGATGAGCCCGGCGAACTTCTCCTCGTACGCCGTCTCCTGCGCGCTGGTGAGGGAGCGGAAGGCGTGCGACTTCGCCGCCATGGCCTCGTCCGGGAGGATCAGCGTGTTCGACGCCAGGGCGGGGTCGATCTTCGTGAGTTCGTCGCGCACCCCGTCGACCGGGCAGACGTAGTTGATGTAGGCGGCGAGCCGGGCGGCGACCGGGAGCTCGTAGTAGTGGTCGATGAGCCTCTCCGCGTTCGTCTTGTGCCGGGCGCCGACGGGCACGAGGAGGTTGTCACTGGAGGTGATGTAGCCCGCCGCCGGGATCGCGAAGCGGATGTCGGGGTTGTCGGCCTGGAGCTGGATGACGTCACCGGCCCAGGCGAGGCAGGCGGCGAGGTCGCCCTTGTCCAGGTCGGAGGTGTAGTCGTTGCCGGTGAAGCGGCGGATCTGCCGGGTGGCGGTGCCCTTGCGGAGCCGGCCGATCGCGGCGTCGTAGTCGGCGTCGGTGAACGCGCCCGGGTCCTTGCCCATGTCCAGGAGGGTCATGCCGACGGTGTCGCGCATCTCGGTCAGGAAGCCGACGCGGCCCTTGAGCCGCGGGTCGTCCAGCATCTGGCCGACGGAGTCGACCTTGCGGCCGCCGGTGGCCTTGACGTTGTAGGCGATGACCGTCGAGATGCCGGTCCAGGGGTACGAGTGCGCCCGGCCCGGGTCCCAGTCGGGGCGGCGGAACTGCGCCGAGAGGTGGGCGTACGCGTGGGGCAGGTTCGCCGGGTCGAGCTTCTGCGCCCAGCCGAGCCGGATGATGCGCGCGGCGAGCCAGTCGGTGACGCAGATCAGGTCGCGCCCGGTGTCCTGGCCGGCGGCCAGCTGCGGCTTGATCTTGCCGAAGAACTCGACGTTGTCGTTGATGTCGGCGGTGTACTTGACCGCGATCCCGGTGCGCCGGGTGAACGCCTCCAGGGTCGGGTAGCCCTTCTCGTCCTCGCCGACGTCCATGTACTCGGTCCAGTTGGAGAAGGTCAGCCGCTTCTCCGTCGCCGAGAAGTCCGTCGGGGCGGGACCGCCGCCCTCCCGCTTGGCGGGCGGGATCCCGCAAGCGCTCACCCCGGCGAGGCCGCCGACGGCGAGTGCCCCGAAGCCCGTGGCGCGCAGCACGGACCGGCGGGTGAGGGACCCCCTGCCGTCGGTCAGGCTGCGCCGCATCGCGGCGACCTGGGCCGCGGAGGGGGTGTCGGGCTCGTACTGCTCCATGCGCTGTGCCCTTTCGGGATGGGTGGGTGGCCACGGGTCCGGCGGTACGCCGTCACCGCGCGGCGGCGGCCGCCACGGTCACGGTCGGTCCCCGAAGACCGTGCGGTGCCAGTCCTTCCTGGCGACCGCCGTGTTGTCGTACATCACATGCTTGACCTGCGTGTACTCCTCGAAGGAGTAGGTTGACATGTCCTTTCCGCTGCCCGAAGCGCCGTACCCCCCGTGCGGCATCTCGCTGATGATCGGAATGTGGTCGTTGACCCAGACACAGCCGGCCCGGAGCTCGCGGGTGGCCCGGCCGGCCCGGTAGACGTCGCGGGTCCAGGCGGACGCGGCCAGCCCGTAGGGGGTGTCGTTGGCCAGGGCGAGGCCCTCGTCGTCGGTGTCGAAGGGCAGCACGACGAGGACCGGACCGAAGACCTCGGCCTGGACGATCTCGCTCCCCTGCGGCGCGCCGGTGACGAGGGTGGGCCGGTGGAAGGCGCCGTCACCGGGCGGGACCGTGCCGCCGGTGACGACGGTGGCGTACGCGCGGGCGCGCTCCACGAACGCGGCGACGCGGTCGCGGTGGGCATGGGTGACGAGCGGTCCGAGGTCGGTGTCCGCGTCGAAGGGGTCGCCGAGACGCACCCCCGCGAACAGTGCGGCGACCCGCTCGACGAACGCCTCGTACAGCGGGCGCTGGACGTACGCGCGGGTGGCGGCGGTGCAGTCCTGACCGGTGTTGATCAGCGCGCCGGCGACCGCGCCGTGGGCGGCGGCCTCGGGATCGGCGTCGTCGAAGACGACGAACGGCGCCTTGCCGCCGAGTTCGAGGTGGAGGCGCTTGACGGTGCGGGTGGCGATCTCGGCGACGCGCCGGCCGACGGCGGTGGAGCCGGTGAAGGACGTCATCGCGACGCCCGGGTGCCCCACGAGGTACTCCCCCGCCTCCCGTCCCGTGCCGTTGACGACGTTGACGACGCCGTCGGGGATGCCCGCGTCGGTGGCGGCCTGAGCGAACATCAGCGAGGTGAGCGGGGTCGCCTCGGCGGGCTTGAGGACGACGGTGTTGCCCGCGGCGACGGCCGGGAGGATCTTCCAGGCCGCCATCTGGAGGGGGTAGTTCCAGGGCGCCACGGAACCGACGACACCGATGGGCTCACGCCGGACGTACGAGGTGTGGTCGCCGCTGTACTCACCGGCCGACTGGCCCTGGAGGTGGCGGGCGGCCCCCGCGAAGAAGGCCGTGTTGTCGATCGTCCCCGGCACGTCGAACTCACGTGTCAGCCGCAGCGGCTTGCCGCACTGGAGGGACTCGGTCCGCGCGAGGTCCTCGGCCAGCTCGGTCAGGCGGGTGGCGAAGCGGTGCAGCGCGTCGGAGCGCTCGCCGGGGGTGGCCCCGGCCCAGCCGGGGAAGGCCGCCCGGGCGGCGGTGACGGCCGCGTCCACGTCGGTGGCGGAGGCGAGCGCGTACGTGAGCACCTCGTCGCCGGTCGCCGGGTCGACCACGGTGTGGGTGTGGTCCGAGGTGCCGGGGCGCAGCCGCCCGCCGACGTACTGCGCGCCCGCCGCGAAATGCCGGCGCGCCCGGTCGACGGTCAGGGCGCGGACGCCCTGCGACTGCTCTGTCTCCGCTGTCCGAAAGCGGTCTTCCATGGACGCTCTCCGTTGCTCCAGCCCGAGTTGAGTGCCGATCCTGGCAGAGGCGTCCCCGCCCAACAAGGGATTCCGTTGTTGCCTTTTGGTTACGCGACGGATTCGGTCGACCATGTGTCGCGCGCGGGCGGAAATCCCCGTACGGAGTGTCCGTGGCGGCTGCCATGCTGGCGTGCATGGAGCGTCTGGAGGCACTGACCCAGCAGGTCAGCAGGGGTGAACGGGTGAAGTGGCTGCACTTCTGGGGGCACCGGCCCCGGCCGGACGGACGGCTCGGACCGAGTTGTCTCAGCCAGTGGTGGCCCTCGCCGTTCACGGTCGACGGGGTGCGGTACGCGACGGCCGAGCACTGGATGATGGCCGCCAAGGCCCGGCTCTTCGGTGACGCGCGGGCCGAGCGGCAGGCCGTCGAGGCGGCGAACCCGGCCCTCGCGAAGAAGGCGGGCCGGCTGGTGCGCGGCTTCGACGAGGAGGTGTGGCGGCGCGAGCGGTACGGGATCGTGGTGGCGGGCAGCGTCCACAAGTTCGGGCAGGACCCGCGGCTCGCGGGCTACCTGCTGGGCACCGGCGGCCGGGTCCTGGTGGAGGCGAGCCCGGTGGACCGCGTCTGGGGCATCGGCCTCGCCGCCGACGACGAGCGGGCGTGCGACCCGGCCCGCTGGCGGGGACTCAACCTGCTGGGGTTCGCGCTGATGGACGCCCGCGACCGACTCGCCGACCTGTAGGCCGGGCCCCGTCCCCGGGTACGGCGGCCGGGTACGGCGGCCGGGTACGGCGGCCGGGTACGGCGGCGGCCCGGCACGCGGGGCGTGCCGGGCCGTCGGGGTACCGGCGCGGCCGGTGGGCGTCGTCGGTCAGATGCCGCTCGCCGCCCCCATGGCGCCGGCGAAGAGCAGCAGGATGAGGGCCGGCAGCAGGACCGTCGCGATGATGCCCATGACCAGGCCGGCCGTGGCCGCGCCCTTGTTCGTGGCCTCGCCGCGGTTGGCCTTGCCGCGCCCCACGGCGCCGAAGATGATCGCGAGGACGCCGAGGATCATGCCGACGAACCACAGCACCATGATGACGTTGCAGACGACGCCGATGATGCCGAGCACGAGGCCCGCCGTGCCCATGCCGTTGCTGGGGCGCGGGGCGGCGTAGCCGGGCGCGGCGTACGGGGAGGGCGGCGCCGGGTAGGAGGCCGGCTGCGGCGCGGGTGCTCCGGCCGCCGGGTAGCCGTAGGCCGGCTGCTGCGGCTGCGCGGGCGCTCCGGCCGCCGGGTACCCGTAGGCCGGCTGCGGCGGCTGGGCGGGGGAGGCCGGGTACCCGTAACCGGGCTGCTGCGGCTGGCCGGGGCCGTACGGACTCGGCCCGAAGCCGCCGGGCTGCTGGTTCGGATCGGACATGGGTGGTCTCCCCTCCAAGGACTTCGTCGGCCCATCGTATGGCCCGACGATCAGCCCCGGTGCCGGTCCCGGGGGCCGGTCCCGGGGGCCGGTCCCGGACGGTCGGGCGTCCCCGGCCGCCCACCGGCGGATCCACCGGGACGCGCGGTCAGCGGCCGGTGTCGCTGATCACCAGGGAGGTGGCGTACGGGTCGTCGCGGTCGAGGCCGTCGTCCTTCTTCACTTCCTCGGTGATGGCCCATATGAGCCCGCCGAGGACGAGGGCGCCCAGCGCGATGCCGACCGCGCCGGTGACGATGCCGGCGGTGGCGATGGGGCCGTTGTTCGCCTCGCCGCGCTGGACGCGCTTGCGGCCGACGATGCCGAAGATCAGGGCGAGGACGCCCAGGACGATGCCGAGGCCGTACATGAAGCAGCCGACGACCGAGATGATGCCGAGGACCATCGACGCGACGCCCAGCCCGTTGGCCGGGGCCGGTCCCCAGGCGCCGGCGCCGTACGGACCGTAGGCGCCGGGGTGGGCGGGGTACCCGGGCGCGGGTGCGGCCGGCGCCGGGTAGCCGTACGGGCCGGGGGCGGGCCGGCCCGGCCCGCCCGGGGCGATCGGTGGCGGGGGCAGCGGGTCGCCGGCCTCCGGCGGGCCGAAGCCGGCACCGGGCATCGCGGCCACCGTGGGCTGGTCGTGCGGCGGGGCCGCCGGGCCCGGCGCGGGTCGTGGGGTCGCGGACTTGCCGAGGTCCACCCCCGGCTCGGGCGGCCGACTCTCCGGCGGCGCCCAGGGGTCGTTCCGGTGGTTGTCGTCTGGCATGAGCCTCCCCCATCGTCTCCGGCCATGCTAACGACCGGCCTACGATGACCCCTGACCAGGGACGGCTCACCCACTCGGAGGACCCCGATGACCGATCTGCGCCCCTTCATCGCCGGGCTGCCCAAGGCGGAACTGCACGTCCACCACGTGGGGTCGGCCTCCCCCCGCATCGTCTCCGAGCTGGCCGCGCGGCACCCGGACTCCGCGGTGCCCACCGACCCCGAGGCGCTGGTCGACTACTTCACCTTCACCGACTTCGCCCACTTCATCGACGTCTACCTGTCGGTCGTCGACCTGGTCCGCACCCCCGAGGACGTCCGGCTGCTGACCTACGAGGTCGCCCGGGACATGGCCCGGCAGAACATCCGGTACGCCGAGCTCACCGTCACGCCGTACAGCTCGACCCGGCGCGGCATCGACGCGAAGGCGTTCATGGAGGCCATCGAGGACGCCAGGACCGCCGCCGAGGCCGAGCTCGGCGTGGTCCTGCGGTGGTGCTTCGACATCCCCGGCGAAGCCGGTCTGGAGGCCGCCGAGGAGACCGCCCGGCTCGCCGTCGACCTGCGGCCGGAGGGGCTGGTGTCGTTCGGCCTGGGCGGCCCGGAGATCGGCGTGCCCCGCCCGCAGTTCAAGCCGTACTTCGACCGGGCCATCGCGGCCGGGCTGCACTCCGTCCCGCACGCCGGCGAGACGACCGGCCCCGAGACCGTGTGGGACGCGCTGCGCGACCTGCGCGCCGAGCGCATCGGCCACGGCACGAGCGCGGTGCGGGACCCCCGGCTCCTCGCCCACCTCGCCGAGCACCGCATCGCCCTGGAGGTGTGCCCCACCTCCAACATCGCCACCCGCGCCGTCACCGACCTCGACCTGCACCCGATCAAGGAGATGGTCGCCGCGGGCGTCCTCGTGACGATCAACTCCGACGACCCGCCGATGTTCGGCACCGACCTCAACGGCGAGTACGCCATCGCCGCGCGCCTCCTCGGCCTCGACGAGCGCGGAGTCGCCGCCCTCGCCGGGAACGCCGTCGAGGCGTCCTTCCTGGACCGGGCCGGCAAGGAGCACCTGAAGCGGGAGATCGACACGTACACGGAGGAGTGGCTCGCGCGCTGACGGGCGCCGTGCCGACAATGGAGCACATGCGCACCGTCACCGTCGTCGGGCACCGGGGCGACCCCTACCGGGTCCGTGAGAACACGACCGCGTCGATCCGGTCGGCGCTGGCGCGCGGCGCGGACGCCGTCGAGGTGGACGTACGGCTGACCTGGGACGGCGTCCCGGTCCTCCTGCACGACGAGACGCTGCGCAGGCTGTGGCGGATCGACCGGCCGCTCGCCGCTCTCTCGCTGGCCGAGGTGCGGCGGCTGACCGGGCCGGAGGGCGTGCCGACGCTCTACGAGGCGCTCGCCGCGGCCGCCCCGCACCGCGTGATGATCGACCTGCCGGGCGCCACGGAGGAGACCGTGCGGGCCGTCGTGGGCACGGTCCGCGAGTGCGACGCGGAGGACCGGGTCTTCTACTGCTCGGGCGCCGCCGCGATGCTGCTGGTCCGCGCCGCCGACCCGGCCGCCGAGATCGCCCTGACGTGGACGTCCCTCGCCCCGGCCCGGCCGGTGCTGCTGGAGGCGGTGGCGCCGCGCTGGCTGAACTACCGCTTCGGGCTGGTCGGCCGGGAGCTCGCGGACCGGGTGCACCGTGACGGACTGCTGGTCTCCGCCTGGACGGCAGACACGCGCAGGACCATGCGTAAGCTGATCGACAACGGGGTGGACTCGATCACCACCAACCGCGTGGACACCCTGAACTCCGTACTGACGGGAGCCCCCACGTGACGTCGTCGCACATCGACCGGATCCGCACCGACATCGCCCACAACGCGCGCGTCTGGAACTACTGGCTGGGCGGCAAGGACAACTACTCCGTCGACCGCGCCGTCGGCGACCAGGTGACCTCGCTGTACCCGAGCATCGGCGAAGTGGCCCGCGCCGACCGGGCGTTCCTGGGCCGCGCGGTGCGGTACCTGGCGGGCGAGGCGGGCGTCCGGCAGTTCCTCGACATCGGTACCGGGCTGCCGACCGCCGACAACACCCACGAGGTCGCGCAGCGCGTCGCCCCCGAGGCGCGGGTGGTGTACGTCGACAACGACCCGATCGTGCTGACCCACGCGCGGGCGCTGCTCACCGGCTCCCGGAAGGGGGTCACGGAGTACGTCGACGCCGACGCGCACGACCCGGAGCGGATCCTGCGGGCGGTCGGGCGGACGTTGGACCTGGACCGGCCGGTCGCCGTGATGATGCTCGGCATCCTCAACTTCGTCCTCGACACCGACACCGCCCGCTCCATCGTGCGCACCCTGATGGGCGCCGTACCGCCGGGCAGCCACCTGGTGCTCACGCACCCCACGCTGGAGCCGGCCCTGGGCGGCGCGGGCAACGCCGAGGCGATGGCCTTCTGGAACGCGAACGCCACCCCGCCCATCACCGCCCGCAGCCGCGGGGAGTTCGCGTCGTTCCTCGACGGCCTGGAGGTCCTGGAGCCGGGCATCGTGTCGTGCTCCCGCTGGCGTTTCGAGGCGGGCCCCGAGGTCGCCCAGTTCGGCGCGGTGGCCCGCAAGCCCTGACCGTCCGCGGCGCCGCGCGGTCCGGCCCGCTCCCCGGGGGCGCGGCTCAGGACTGCGGCGTCCCGGGGGCCGGCCCGGCCGGTGCCGCGAGGGCATCCGGCGTCGCGGGCGGCGCCACCGGTGCCGCGAGCCCGGCCGGTGCCGCGTACCCGGCCGGTGCCGTCAGCGCCTCCAACCGCTTGATGTGGCGGCGGACGACGAGCAGCGGGAGCACCCCGAACACCCCGAACGCCATGTCGATGACGGTCCACCAGAAGGGGATGTCCCGGATCCGGCCGCAGATCAGGGCGAGGGGCACGATCCCCGCGCAGGCGATGACGCCGAAGTCGATGACCCAGATGTTCCGTACGGGGTCGCGGTACGGTCCGTAGAAGGCGACCGCGATCACGAGGTGGGCGAACGCCAGCCAGTCGGTGCCGTACAGGAGGAACGGGTACCGGGCGTCGGCGGTGTCGAGGCCGGCGCGCACGCGCCCGATCCAGTCCAGGAGGCCGGGGAGGGCGTCGCCGACGGGGGACGCCCAGCCGGTCAGAGCCTCGTGCATCAGGCGCACTTCGCTGACGAGCGGAAAGGCCGTCACCCCGCTCAGCACGAGGCACACGACGAAGAACGCCAACCACGCGCGTATCCGCCTCGACAGGGCGTTCGCTTCGCTCATGTCCGCAGCGTACGCCCGGGTCCGGGCACCGCTCACCGGACCCCGGCGGCCCCGCGGGCAGGGGCGTGGGGACGTGCGGTAAGGACGGTGGCGGCCGTGGCCGGCCTCGGTCCGTCATCCTTCATGTGGGCGTGGTCGACCGGGAGTTGACGCCTCCGGTGGCCGTCCGCGCGAGCGGCGGTACATGGTCGCCCGCGGGGGCGGGGACGCGGCGTCACCCACGCGGGTGCTTTTGCCCCGGGCGGGCCGCCGATCGGCGCCGCGACGGCCCCGCGCCCCGCCGGGCCGCCCTTAGGGTGGCGCTCCTCCCCCGTCGTCGCCCCCCTTCTGGAGCCCGTCGTGCACGTCGATGAGCGCGTCCGCGCGCGAGAGCTGACCGACATCGCGGTCACCGGCATCGGTCTGGTCACTCCGGCCGGCCGGACCGCGGAGTGCACGTGGGACGGGCTGCTCGACGGCGTCCCGACGGCGGCCCGGGACGTACGCCTGGCGGGGCTGCCGGTCGACTTCTCCTGCCGGGTCACCGGCTTCGAGGGGCCCGCGCGGCTGGGGCTGGCGGCGGCCCGTGAGGCGGTCGCCGACGCGTCCTGGCCGGAGGGCGGCTGGGAGGGGGCGCGGGTGGCGGTGGTGCTGGGCACCGGGTGCGGTCCGGGCGGGGGCGCGGCGCGGGGGGTGAGCGCCGCGGAGGTCAGTACGGAGCTGGGCGCGCTGGGCCCGAGCTTCGTGACGTCCGGCGGGTGCGCCTCGGGTGCGACCGCCATCGGCGTGGCGCGGGACCTGCTGCGGGCGGGCACGTGCGACGTGGCCGTCGCGGGCGGCTGCGACGGCGTCCCGGGGCGTGCGGCCGCGGCGGGGCTCGGCCGGGCGGGCAGCCTGTCGTCGCGCACGTTCGACCCGGCGGGCGCCTCCCGCCCGTTCGACGCCGAGCGGGACGGGTTCGTGCTGGGCGAGGGCGCGGGGGTGCTGGTACTGGAGCGGCTGGCGGACGCGCGGGCGCGGCGGGCGCGGGTACGGGCGGTCCTCTCCGGGTACGGGGCGTCGGCGGAGGCGCGGTGCGTGCCCGGTCAGGCCGGGGTGGACCCGCAGGGGCGGGGGGTGGAGCGGGCGGTGCGGGCGGCGTTCGCGGACGCCGGGCTCGCCCCCGAGGACGTCGACCACGTGAACGCGCACGGCAGTGGCGGCGCGCTGGACGACCTGGCCGAGGCGCGGGCGCTGCGCCGGGTGTTCCGGGGGACGCCGCCGCCGGTCACGGCCGTGAAGAGCGTGCTCGGCCACGCGGGCGGCGGCGCGGCCGCGGTGGAGGCGGCGTGCACGGTGCTGACCCTCCAGCACCAGGCGATCCCGCCGACGGCGAACCTCGACCGGCTGGACCCGGAGATCGAGCTGGACGTGGTGGTCAAGTCGCCGCGGCGCAGGCCGGTGCGGGCGGCGCTCAGCACGTCGTTCGGGCTGGGCGGGCACAGCGCGGCGCTGCTGTTCCGCACCCCGTGACGCCGGCCGCGCCGCCCCCGTGAGTACGGCGCGCCGGAGCGCGGGCCCGTGGTGGGCCCGCGCTCCGGCGCGATGACGCGTGGCGCCGGACCGCGAGACGCGGGGCGCCGGAGCGCGGTGGCGCGGGTGTCAGCCCAGCGAGGTCATGACGTGCTTGATGCGCGTGTAGTCCTCGAAGCCGTACGCCGACAGGTCCTTGCCGTAGCCGGACTTCTTGAACCCGCCGTGCGGCATCTCGGCGACGAGCGGGATGTGGGTGTTGATCCACACGCAGCCGAAGTCGAGGGCCTTGGACATGCGCATCGCGCGCGCGTGGTCCTTGGTCCACACGGAGGAGGCGAGGGCGTACTCGACGCCGTTCGCGTACTCCAGCGCCTGCTCCTCGTCGCGGAACGGCTGGACGGTGATGACGGGGCCGAAGACCTCGTTCTGGACGATCTCGTCGTCCTGGCGGAGGCCGGAGACGACGGTCGGGGCGTAGTAGTAGCCCTTGTCGCCGACGCGGTGGCCGCCGGCCTCGACCTTGGCGTGGGCGGGGAGGCGGTCGATGAAGCCGCTGACCTGCTTCAGCTGGTGGGCGTTGTTGAGCGGGCCGTACAGCACGTCCTCGTCGTCCGGGGCGCCGGTCTTCGTGTCGGCGGCGGCCTTGGCGAGGGCGGCGACGAACTCGTCGTGGATGGACTCGTGGACGAGGACGCGGGTGGCGGCCGTGCAGTCCTGGCCGGCGTTGAAGAAGCCGGCGACGGAGATGTCCTCGACGGCCTTCGCGATGTCGGTGTCCTCGAAGACGACGACCGGGGCCTTGCCGCCCAGCTCCAGGTGGACGCGCTTGACGTCCTTGGCCGCCGACTCGGCGACCTGCATGCCGGCGCGCACGGAGCCGGTGATGGAGGCCATGGCGGGGGTCGGGTGCTCGACCATGAGGCGGCCGCTGTCGCGGTCGCCGCAGACGACGTTGAAGACGCCCTTGGGCAGGATCTGCCCCATGATCTCGGCGATGAGGACGGTCGAGGCGGGCGTGGTGTCCGAGGGCTTCAGCACGACGGTGTTGCCCGCGGCGAGGGCCGGGGCGAACTTCCACACGGCCATCATCATCGGGTAGTTCCAGGGGGCGACCTGGGCGCAGACGCCGACCGGCTCGCGGCGGACGATGGAGGTCATGCCCTCCATGTACTCGCCGGCGGAGCGGCCCTCCAGCAGGCGGGCGGCGCCGGCGAAGAAGCGGATCTGGTCGACCATCGGGGGCAGCTCCTCGCTGCGGGTGAGGCCCACGGGCTTGCCCGTGTTCTCGCACTCCGCGGCGATGAGGTCCTCGGCGCGCTCCTCGAAGGCGTCCGCGATCTTCAGCAGGGCCTTCTGGCGCTCCGCCGGGGTGGTGTCCCGCCAGGCGGGGAACGCGGCGGCCGCGGCCTCCATGGCGGCGTCGACGTCGGCCCGGCCGGAGAGCGGGGAGGTGGCGTAGACCTCACCGGTGGCGGGGTTGACGACGTCGATGGTCCGTCCGTCGGCGGCATCCCGGAACTCGCCGTTGATGTAGTTGCGCAGACGACGCAGTTCGGTGGTCACGTGGCCACCCCTCCTGTCGATTTCGGTGTCCGTGGTCACCCGCCGGCCCCGCGGGGGCCTGTCCGGTGGGTGAGACACCCCAGCCTAGTCGCTAGGCCCACGCTTTCGACAGGCCCGACCCTCCAGAACTTCGGATTCAGTGTGATCGAGACCTCCGAACAACGAATTACATCGTTCCGGGGTTGCGTGAGCGACGAGTCTCGGTGCACAGTGAAGTCGTGGCCAGCCGAAGCGCAGAGTCCAGGACCGGTGGTGGATCGTCCCCCGCGATCGACACCGTGTCCCTGGCGATCATCGAACAGCTCCAGGAGGACGGACGCCGTCCCTACGCCGCGATCGGCAAGGCCGTCGGCCTGTCGGAGGCGGCGGTGCGCCAGCGCGTCCAGAAGCTCCTCGACCAGGGCGTCATGCAGATCGTGGCCGTCACCGACCCGCTCACCGTGGGCTTCCGGCGGCAGGCGATGGTCGGCATCAACGTCGAGGGCGACGTGGAGCAGGTGGCGGACGCGGTGACGGCCATGGCCGAGTGCGAGTACGTGGTGATGACCGCGGGCTCCTTCGACCTGATGGTGGAGATCGTCTGCGAGGACGACGACCACCTGCTGGATGTGATCAACAAGCGCATCCGCACCCTTCCCGGCGTGCGCTCCACCGAGAGCTTCGTCTACCTCAAGCTCAAGAAGCAGACCTACATGTGGGGAACCCGATAGCCGTGAGCAAGGACCTCTCCAAGACCGCCTACGACCACCTGTGGATGCACTTCACCCGCATGTCGTCGTACGAGAACAGCCCCGTCCCGACCATCGTCCGCGGCGAGGGCACCTACATCTACGACGACAAGGGCAAGCGCTACCTCGACGGCCTCGCCGGCCTCTTCGTCGTCCAGGCGGGCCACGGCCGCACGGAGCTCGCCGAGACCGCGTACAAGCAGGCGCAGGAGCTCGCGTTCTTCCCGGTGTGGTCCTACGCCCACCCGAAGGCCGTCGAGCTGGCCGAGCGGATCGCCCACCACGCCCCCGGCGACCTGAACAAGGTCTTCTTCACCACCGGCGGCGGCGAGGCGGTCGAGACCGCCTGGAAGCTGGCGAAGCAGTACTTCAAGCTCGTCGGCAAGCCCACCAAGCACAAGGTGATCTCCCGGGCCGTCGCCTACCACGGCACCCCGCAGGGCGCCCTGTCCATCACCGGCCTGCCGGCCCTCAAGGCCCCCTTCGAGCCGCTGGTCCCGGGCGCGCACAAGGTCCCGAACACCAACATCTACCGCGCCCCGATCCACGGCGACGACCCGGAGGCCTTCGGCCGCTGGGCCGCCGACCAGATCGAGCAGCAGATCCTCTTCGAGGGCGCCGACACCGTCGCCGCCGTCTTCCTGGAGCCGGTGCAGAACGCCGGCGGCTGCTTCCCGCCGCCGCCCGGGTACTTCCAGCGCGTGCGCGAGATCTGCGACCAGTACGACGTGCTGCTCGTCTCCGACGAGGTCATCTGCGCCTTCGGCCGCCTCGGCACGATGTTCGCCTGCGACAAGTTCGGCTACGTGCCCGACATGATCACCTGCGCCAAGGGCATGACCTCGGGCTACTCCCCGATCGGCGCGTGCGTCATCTCCGACCGCATCGCCGAGCCGTTCTACAAGGGCGACAACACCTTCCTGCACGGCTACACCTTCGGCGGCCACCCGGTCTCCGCGGCGGTCGGCCTCGCCAACCTCGACATCTTCGAGCGCGAGAACCTCAACCAGCACGTCCTGGACAACGAGGGCGCCTTCCGCTCGACCCTGGAGAAGCTCCACGACCTGCCGATCGTCGGCGACGTGCGCGGCAACGGCTTCTTCTACGGCATCGAGCTGGTCAAGGACAAGACCACCAAGGAGTCCTTCGACGAGGACGAGACGGAGCGCGTGCTGTACGGCTTCCTCTCCAAGGCGCTCTTCGACAACGGCCTGTACTGCCGCGCCGACGACCGCGGCGACCCGGTGGTCCAGCTCGCCCCGCCGCTGGTCTCCGACCAGTCGACGTTCGACGAGATCGAGCAGATCCTCCGGGCCACCCTCACCGAGGCCTGGACCAAGCTCTGACCGGTCCGAGCCGAAACCTTCCCTCACTTCGGCTCACCGTCGTCCGGCGACGGGCCGCGGCCCGGATTCACCCACGCGGGTGCATCCGGGCCGCGGCCGTTTCCCGTTCCGGCGACACACCGTAGGAGGTAGTGAACAGCGTGTTATGTTCCGACCGGTTCGGGGGGACACGAACGGGAACAGGAACGGCTCCGAGCTGATCTGAGGTGTGACGGACATGGTGGCCCCGCCCGACAACGACGTCCTGTGGGCGCGTTCCCTGCACCACACGCACCACGGCTCGCCCGCGCTCAGCGGCGTCTCCCTCGGCGTCCGCGAGGGCGAGGTCCTCGCCGTGCACGGCCCGCGCGGCTGCGGCAAGACGACCCTGCTGCGCTGCCTCGCCGGTCACGTCGTCCCCGAGGAGGGCGAGGTCTGGTTCAACAGCGTCCCCGTCCACACCATGGGCGCCGTCCAGCGCGAACGGCTGCGCCGCGACCGCTTCGGCTGGATCGACCCCGAGCCCGCCCTCGTCCCCGAGCTGACCGCCTGGGAGAACGCCGCGCTCCCCCTGCTCCTGCGCGGCTGCTCGCACCGGGCCGCCCGGTCCGCCGCCCTCGAATGGCTCGAACGGCTCGACATCGGCTCGTGCGCGGCCGACCGCCCGCACGCCCTGCTCCAGTCGCAGCGCCAGCGCGTCGCCGTGGCCCGCGCCCTCGTCGCCACCCCGACCGTCCTCTTCGCCGACGAGCCCACCGCCCCCCTGTACAGCGCCGACCGCTCCCAGGTGTTGCGGACCCTGACCGCCGCCGCCCGCTCGCACCGCATCACCGTCGTCCTCGCCACGCACGACGCGGACGTCGCCGCGCTCGCCGACCGGACGGTGGCCCTCCTCGACGGGCGCCGCGTCAACTCCCTGCACGTCAACGGCGCGGAGGGGCTCGACGCGTGCTCGCTCTCCGTCTAGCCCGCGGCGGCCACCCCTTCCTCGTCCTGCGCCGCCTGCTGGTCGCCGCGGCCTCCGCCGGGGTGGGCTTCCTGCTGCTGGGCGCCCTCGGCCACGCGGTCGCGCACCCCGACCGGTCCTCCGCCGCCCTGGTGCGCCTCGGATGGAGCGTGCTGCCGCTCTCCGCGGCCGTGTACCTGGCCGTCGCCGTCGCCCGTACCGACGCGGTCACCCGGCCGCGGCGCGGGCTCTCCGCCGTCGGCCTCGGCCCCGCCCGCCTCGCCGCGCTGGCCGCCGCGTCCACCGCCCTCGTCTGCGCGCTCGGCTCGGCCGTGGCGCTCCTGCTCTTCCTCCACCTGCGCGGCGGCCTGTCGGGGCTGCCGTTCGACGGGGCGGCCGCCGGCCTCCTCGGCGCCGGGCGGCCCCTGCCCGTACCGGCCGCGCTGACCCTGCTGGCCGTCGTCCCCGCCGTCGCGTACGCCACGACCGGCCTCGTCCTGCTCCCCCGCGGGCGGCGCGTCGGCGGGCGCCGGGGCGCCGCGCGGGGCGACGGCGTGGCCGTGCCCGCCGAGGCCCGCGACCCGTTCGATCCGGCGCCCGCGCCGACCGGACTGCCCTGGGGCGTCGCCCTGATCGCCCTCGGCCTGGCCGCCGAGGTGTACGGGGCGCGCGGCGCCGACGGCGGCGCGGTCCCCCTGCCCGGCGGGTTCCCCGGCAGTCCCGGCCCGGTCGTGGCCGGCTGGGTCCTCACCACCCTGGGCCTCGCGGTCGCCGGGCCCGGCATCGTCCACCTGTGCGGACGCCTCGTCCAGGCGTACCGGCCGGGCGCCACCCGGCTCCTGTCCGGCCGGGCGCTGATGGACGAGGCACGCCGCGTCGGCCGCCCGCTGGGCGTGCTGTGCGCGGTGGTCTCGGCGGCGATCACGGCGCACACCCTGGCCGGTCAGGCCGGCTCGCGGCCCTTCGGGCCGCTCACCGGCCTCGGCGCCGGACTCGTCCTGGCCTGCGCGACGGCGACCCTCCTCACCGCCGCCGTCGAGACCCGCCAGAGCCGGGCCGGGACGACCGCCGCCCTGATCCGCCTGGGCGCCCCGGCGGGCCTGCTCCGCACCGCGGCGGTGCTGCGCGCGGGCGTCCTGCTCGCCGTGTTCGCGCCGCTGGCCTGGGTGGTGGCCGTCCTGACCGCCCTGCCGCTGCGACCCTGACCGGCGGGCCCGCACGACGGCCCGGCTACGCTGGCGCCATGGCGCACCCCCACCGACACGGGCACCGGCACGACCGTGAGATCGAGACGCTGGAGGAGTTCGACCGGGTCGCGGCGGGCGGCAGCCTCGTCGGCTGGCGGCTGCAGGCCCTCGACCTGACGGACCGTACGGCGGCGCTCATGGCGGCCGACACCACCGCCGCCGTCTTCCTCGGCTGCCCGATGGCACCCGACGCGGCGGCCAAGGTCCGCGCGGACGGGGCGCTGGTGTTCCCGCCCGTGCCCGACCTGCCCTTCGCTCCCTACCGGGGGCTGCTGTACACCCCCGACGAGCTCTTCGCCGGGCTGGACGCGGAACACGGCTACGCGGCGACGCCGGACGCGCGGACGTACGCGTGGTTCCAGCGGACCATGCGGGACGGCGACGTCTTCGCGTCGATGCTGCGCTCCGTGCACGACGACGCGATCTCCGACGCGCTCGACGAGCGGCTGGCGGGCGTGCCCGTCGTCGGGGTGATGGGCGGGCACGCCATGGCGCGCGGCACCGACGCGTACGCGGGCGCCGCCCGCCTCGGCCGGAGTCTCGCCCGTGCCGGGCTGACCGTCGCGACCGGGGGCGGGCCGGGCGCGATGGAGGCCGCCAACCTCGGCGCGTACGCGGCCCCCCACCCCGACGGCATGCTGGACGAGGCGCTGTTGCTGCTCGGCAAGGAGCCGTCGTACGTGCCGTCCGTCGGCGCCTGGGCGCGCGCCGCGTTCGACGTGCGCGACCGCTGGCCCGGGGGCGGCGACTCGATCGGCGTCCCCACGTGGTTCTACGGCCACGAGCCGCCCAACGCCTTCGCCGGGCACATCGCCAAGTACTTCGCCAACGCCACCCGTGAGGACGGCCTGCTGGCCCGCTGCACGGCCGGCGTCGTCTACCTGCCGGGCGCGGCCGGCACCGTGCAGGAGATCTTCGACAACGCCACGCCGAACTACTACGGGTCGCGCGGCGAGCCGACGCCGATGGTGCTGGTCAACCGCACCCACTGGACCGAGCACCTCCCCGCCTGGCCGCTGCTGCGGGCCCTCGCGGAGGGCCGCTCGATGGCCTCCCGCATCGCCCTGGTCGACACCGTGGAGGAGGCCCCGGAGGCGCTGCTCCGCCTGGCCGCCGCCGGCTGAGGCGCACGGGCGGGGGCGCGGCGGGGGCGCGGACGTACCGCTGCGGACACACCCCGGCGGTGCCGAGCGGCCGGGGCGTACCGGCTGCGGGCCCGCACCGCCCGTGCGGCGGCCCGCGCGGCGGCGGGCGTCAGTCCAGGACGACGACCTCGTCGGGGCGGAACGCCACGCCGACCACCGCGCCCTCGTCGGGGGTGTCGCGCAGGGCGCACTCGGCCTCCAGGGGCGGGGCCTGGCCGTCGACGGGGCGCAGCCGCACCGCGACGTGGTGGCCCCGGAACGTACGCCCCTCGACCGTGCAGCGCAACCCCTCGGCGGGGTCCCCGAGCCGTACGCCGGCGGGCCGCACCAGCAGCCGGACGGCCCCCTCGCGGGTGCCGGGCGGTACGGGGATCGGGCCCCACGCGGTCGTGGCGGCCGTACCGAGGACGGTGGCGGCGACCACGTTGTCGAAGCCGAGGAACCGCGCGACGAACTCCGACGCCGGCCGCCGCCACACCTCCAGGGGGCTGCCGACCTGGGCGACGCGGCCCTCGTGCATGACGACGACGCGGTCGGCGAGCGCGAACGCCTCGGCCTGGTCGTGGGTGACGGCGAGCACGGTCGTGCCGAGCCGCCCGAAGAGTCGGCGCAGCTCGGTGACGAGCCGTTCGCGCAGCCCCCGGTCGAGCTGGCCGAGCGGTTCGTCGAGCATCAGCAGCCGCGGCCGGGGCGCCAGGGCGCGGGCGAGCGCCACGCGCTGCTGCTCGCCGCCGGACAGGGCCGCGACGGGTCGCGGGCCCGCGCCCGGCAGGCCCACGAGGTCCAGCAGCTCGTCGACGCGCGCGGTCCGCTCGGCGCGCGGGACCCCGCGCACGCGCAGCCCGAACGCGACATTGCCCGCGACGTCGCGCTGCGGGAACAGCTGGTGGTCCTGGAACATCAGGCCCACGCCGCGCCGGTGCACGGGTACGCCCGCCTGGTCGGCGCCGTCGAGCAGGACCCGGCCCGCGTCGAGCGGCTGGAGCCCGGCCACCACGCGCAGCAGGGTCGACTTGCCGCTGCCGCTCGGGCCGAGCAGGCAGACGATCTCGTGGTCGGCGACGTCCAGCGACACCGCGTCGACCGCGGCGCGCGGACCGAAGCGGACGGTCACGTCCTGGAGGGCGAGCATGGTCACAGCTCCCCGGAGCGGTCGACGCGGACACGTTCGAGCAGCAGCAGGGCCACCGCGCACACCACCATCAGGATCGTCGAGAGGGCCATGGCCTGGCCGTAGTTCAGCTCGCCGGGCCGGCCGAGGAGCCGGGCCACGGCGACCGGGAGGGTCGGGTCGTCGGGGCGGGCGATGAAGACGGTCGCCCCGAACTCGCCGAGGGACACGGCGAACGCGAACCCCGCCGCCACCAGCAGGGCCCGCCCCACCATCGGCAGGTCCACCTCGCGCCACACCCGCCACGGCGACGCGCCGAGCACCGCCGCGGCCTCGCGCAGCCGCGCGTCCACCGCGCGCAGCACGGGCAGCACGGTCCGCACGACGAAGGGGACGCCGACCAGTGCCTGGGCCAGCGGCACGAGGATCCACGAGGAGCGCAGGTCGAGCGGTGGTTCGTCCAGCGTGATGAGGAAGCCGAAGCCGACGGTCACGGCGGACACCCCGAGCGGCAGCATCAGCAGCGCGTCGAACCCGCGCACCAGCCGCCCGGCGGCGGGGGTCCGGGTCCCCCCGCCCGAGCGGAGCCGGGAGGGGGGGAGGGTGAGCGCGGCGGCGGCGAGCCCGCCGATCAGGAGGGCGAGGACGGTCGCGGCGAGGGCGTACTCCAGGGAGTTGCCGATGGCCTCGACGGGCGGCACGAGGAACGTGCCGCCGCCCGCGCCCGCGTCCTGGAGCGCCCGGTAGTAGCCGAGCCCGCCGTCGAAGGACCGCTCGACCAGCACCCCGAGCGGCAGCAGGAGCAGCAGGACGATCGTCGCGAGGACGGTGCCGAGCAGCGCCCACTGCCCGGCCCCGCGGGGCCGCCGGGCGGTGCCGGCGGCGTCCACCAGCGCCAGCTCGGCCTCCCGGCGGCGGACCGTACGGGCGTGCACGGCGAGGATCGCGCCGACCGCGGCGAACTGCACGAGCGTGAGCACCGCCGCCGTCGGCAGGTCGAGCAGCTGCGCGGTCTGCCGGTAGATCTCCGCCTCCAGCGTGCGGTACGCGGGTCCGCCGAGAATCTGGACGATGCCGAAGGAGGTGTACGTGAAGAGGAAGACCATCAGCGCGGCCGCGGCCACGGCGGGCGCGAGCGCGGGCAGGGTGACCCGGCGCCAGGCACCGAGCCGCGAGGCGCCGAGCACCCGGGCCGCCTCCTCCTGCCGCGGGTCGAGCTGCGCCCACAGACCGCCGACCGTGCGGACGACGACCGCGTAGTTGAAGAAGACGTGCGCGAGGAGGATCGCCCACACGGTGGTGTCGAGCCGTACGCCCCACAGCTCGTCGAGGAGTCCGCCCCGGCCGAGGACGGCGAGGAACGCGGTCCCGACGACGACCGTGGGCAGGACGAACGGCACGGTGACGACCGCCCGCAGCAGGCCCTTGCCGGGGAAGTCGAAGCGGGCGAGGACGTACGCGCCGGGCAGCGCGACCAGCAGGGTGAGGGCGGTGGAGGCGAGTGCCTGCCAGGTGGTGAACCACAGGACGTCCAGGACGTCTGGACGGCCCAGGACGTCGCCGAGCCGCCCGAGCTGCCAGCCGTCGTCGGTCCGCAGCCCGCGCCCGACGATCGCGGTGACGGGGTAGGCGAAGAAGACGGCGAAGAACGCCACGGGCAGGGCCATGAGCCCGGCCCGCAGCGCCCGGCGCCCGCGGGTGTCTACTTCAGGACGAGCGAGGACCACGTCTGGATCCACTGGTCACGCTTCTCGGCGATCTTCGCGGGGGCGACCGTGTACGGCCGGTCGACCTCGGCGCCGTGCTTCGTGAACAGCTCGGGGAGCTGCGCGTCCTCGGCGACGGGGTTCACAAACATCTGCAGCGGCATGTCCTCCTGGAACTTCCTGCCGATGAGGAAGTCGATGAGGGCCTTGCCGCCGTCGGGGTTCTTCGCACCGGTCAGCAGTCCGGCGAACTCGGTCTGCTGGAAGCAGGTGCCGGTGGAAACGCCGGTCGGGGCCTCGGCGGGCTGCGGCTCCGCGTACAGCACCTCGACGGGCGGGCTGGAGGCGTAGGACACGACGAGCGGCCGGTCGCCCTTGGCCTTCCTGCCGCCGGCGGAGCCGGAGAACTCCTGGTTGTAGGCGAGCTCCCAGCTGTCGACGACCTTGACGCCGTTGGCCTTGAGCTTCTTCCAGTAGTCCTGCCAGCCCTCGTCCCCGTACCGGGCGGCCGTGCCGAGCAGGAAGCCGAGGCCGGGCGAGGACCGCTCGGGGTTCTCGACGACGAGGAGGTCCTTGTACGCGGGCTTCGCGAGGTCGTCGAAGGTCTGCGGCGGCACGAGCTTCCTGTCCGCGAAGTACTTCTTGTCGTAGTTGACGCAGATCTCTCCGGTGTCGACGGGCGTGACGCGGTGCTCGCCCTTGTCGAGCTGCACGGCTTCGGGGATCCGGTCCAGGCCCTTGGCCTCGTACGGCTCGAAGATGCCGTTGTCGAGGGCGCGGGAGAGGAGGGTGTTGTCGACGCCGAAGAAGACGTCGCCCTGCGGGGCGCCCTTGGTGAGGACGGCCTTGTTGACCGCCTCTCCGGCGTCGCCGCTCTTGAGGACCTTGACGGTGAGGCCGGTCTGCCGGGTGAACTCCTTCAGGACGGCCGGGGAGGCGTTGAAGGAGTCGTGGCTGACGAGCGTCACGGTCTTCGACGCCGTACCGCCGGCACCGGCGTCCTTGCCGGAGTCCGTGCCGCAGGCGGTGAGCGTCGAGACGCCCAGTGCGGCGGCGAGCGTGCCGACCGCGATCTTCCTGGTGGTGCTCACTGAGATTCCTCCTGGGGGTGACCAGGAGAAGACGCGGCCCCGCCCACCGGATCCTTCCGGTGGGCAGGGCGCAACAGCTCGAGTAACGACCGAACTCCCTACCCAGAATGACCTGGGCGAGGTTCAGAGGGTCTGCGGTCTGACGGTCACCGCACTCTCAGCGCTGTGGCGCTCCCCTGTCGGAATATGCAGATGTGTTCGAGCTCAGGGTACAAGGTCAGCGTTCCGCGGCCGCGAGCTGTCCACAGGCGCCGTCGATCTCCTGGCCGCGTGTGTCCCGGACGGTGACCGGCACGCCGTGCGCCGCGATGGCCTCGACGAACGCCTTCTCGTCCTCGGGGCGGGACGCGGTCCACTTGGAGCCGGGCGTGGGGTTCAGCGGGATGAGGTTGACGTGCACCCGCCGGCCCTTGAGCAGCCGGCCGAGCAGGTCGCCGCGCCAGGCCTGGTCGTTGATGTCGCGGATCAGCGCGTACTCGATGGAGACGCGGCGGCCGGACTTCTCGGCGTACTCCCAGGCCGCGTCGAGCACCTCGCGGACCTTCCAGCGCGTGTTCACCGGGACGAGCGTGTCGCGCAGCTCGTCGTCGGGGGCGTGGAGGGAGACGGCGAGGCGGCACTTGAAGCCCTCGTCGGCGAAGCGCAGCATCGCCGGGACGAGACCGACCGTGGAGACGGTGATGCCGCGCTGCGACAGTCCGAGGCCGTCCGGCTCGGGGTCGGTGAGGCGGCGGATGGCGCCGACGACGCGGTTGTAGTTCGCGAGGGGCTCGCCCATGCCCATGAAGACGATGTTCGACAGCCGTGCGGGGCCGCCGGGGACCTCCCCGTCCCGCAGGGCGCGCATGCCGTCGACGATCTGGTGCACGATCTCGGCGGTCGACAGGTTCCGGTCCAGGCCCGCCTGGCCGGTCGCGCAGAACGGGCAGTTCATGCCGCAGCCGGCCTGCGACGAGATGCACATCGTCACCCGGTCGGGGTAGCGCATCAGCACCGACTCGACGAGCGTCCCGTCGTGCAGCCGCCAGAGGGTCTTGCGGGTGGTGTCGTCGTCGCACGAGATGTGCCGGACGACGCTCATCAGCTCGGGCAGCAGCTCGCCGGCGAGCTTCTCCCGGGAGGCGGCGGGGATGTCGGTCCACTGCGCGGGGTCGTGGGCGTACCGCGCGAAGTAGTGCTGGGACAGCTGCTTGGCGCGGAACGGCTTCTCGCCGATCGCGGCGACGGCTTCCTTGCGCTCGGCGGGCGTGAGGTCGGCGAGGTGCCGCGGCGGCTTCTTGGCTCCGCGGGGCGCGACGAAAGTGAGTTCTCCGGGCTTGGGCATGGTCCTACCAGTGTCGCAGAAGCGCGACGGAAGGCCCGCCGCCCTGTGGACGACGGGCCTTCCGGAGACGAAAGCGCAGGTCGGAGAGGGCCGACCAGCCCCTCTCCCCCGGTTATCCGGCTCCCACGAACAGCACGAGCAGCAGCCACACCACGGGGGCCGTCGGCAGCAGGGAGTCGAGCCGGTCCATGATCCCGCCGTGGCCCGGGAGGAGCGTCCCCATGTCCTTGATCCCCAGGTCCCGCTTGATCATGGACTCGCCGAGGTCCCCGAGGGTCGCGCTGACCGCGACCGCGAGGCCGAGGACGAGCCCCTGCCACCAGGTGCCCCCGTCGATCAGGAACGTCATGCACAGCGCGCCGGCGCCCATGGCGAAGGCCACCGCGCCCAGCAGGCCCTCGCGGGTCTTCCCGGGACTGATGCGCGGCGCGAGCTTGTTCCTGCCGAACCGCCAGCCGACGGCGTACGCGCCGGTGTCGCTGACGATGGTCAGCAGCAGGAAGACGAGCACCCGCTGCGGCCCGTCGTCGGCGGCCAGCATCAGCGCCACGAACGTCGCCAGGAACGGCACGTAGAAGGCGGCGAAGACACCGGCGGTGACGTCCTTGAGGTAACCCTCGGGGGGTTCCGTCATCCGCCACACCAGCACCGCGAGCGCGGTGAGCGCCATCGCCACCCAAGCGCCCTCGGCGCCGCGCACGTAGCCGGCGACGACCATCGCCGCGCCGCCGACGGCGAGCGGGACGAGGGGCGCCTTGATGCCCCTGCGCTCCTGGAGCCGGGAGGTGAGCTCCCACAGGCCGACGACGACGGCGACCGCCACGACGCCGACGAAGACAGCCTTCTGGATGAAGAGCGACGCGACGATGACCGCGCCGAGCCCCACACCGACCCCTATGGCGGCCCGCAGGTCCCGCCCGGCCTGCTTCTTCTGCCGCTCCTGCTTCTTCTGCGCACGCCCCTGCGGCGGGGCGGGCTCCGGCGGTTGCGGGGGCATGGGCTCCTGCGGCATCTCGTCGCGGAACAGGGGACCGCCCCCCAGCGGGGCGGCCCCCCGGTCGTGGTCGTCCTGGTCCCCGCCGGCGGGGACGTCGGGCACGATGGGCATGGGCCGAGTCTGCTGCGCGGCGTGCTCATCGTGGACGGGACCCGCCGGGACGACCGGAGCGAGCCCCTGGTCGGGTGGGCCCCAGTAGCCGTCTCGTGGCGGGGCCCCCCAGGAAGCGTCGTTCATCAGACCTCGAGGAGCTCGGCTTCCTTGTGCTTCAGCAGCTCGTCGACCTGCGCGACGTACTTCGCGGTGGTGTCGTCGAGCTCCTTCTCCGCACGGCGGCCCTCGTCCTCGCCGACCTCGCCGTCCTTGACGAACTTGTCGATGGTCTCCTTGGCCTTGCGGCGGACGGCGCGGATCGAGATCTTCGCGTCCTCGCCCTTGCCCTTGGCGACCTTGATGAACTCGCGGCGGCGCTCCTCGGTGAGCTCGGGGAAGACCACCCGGATGATGTTGCCGTCGTTGGACGGGTTGACACCGAGGTCGGAGTCCCGGATCGCCTGCTCGATGTTGCGCAGGGCGGTCTTGTCGAACGGGGTCACGACCGCCATGCGCGGCTCCGGCACCGAGAAGGAGGCCAGCTGGTTGATCGGCGTGAGGGCACCGTAGTAGTCGGCCACGATCTTGTTGAACATGGCCGGGTGCGCACGCCCGGTGCGGATCGCGGCGAAGTCCTCCTTGGCGACAAGGACGGCCTTCTCCATCTTCTCCTCGGCTTCGAGGAGGGTCTCTTCGATCACCACTTGCTCCTGCGTGTCTTGGTTTGTCCCGGCGTGCACCACGGCCGCGGAACCTGCGTCGCGTCTTTCCCTGCACGGTGTACGACCGGCAGGGCTTTGTCCATCCCCGGGCGGGGCGACCCGGAGGTCAGTGCCGGGTGCCCTCGTCGCTCACGAGCGTGCCGATCTTCTCACCCTTCACGGCGCGCGCGATGTTGCCGGCCGTGAGGAGTTCGAAGACGAGGATCGGCAGCTTGTTGTCACGGCAGAGGGTGATGGCGGTGGCGTCGGCGACCCGGAGGTCGCGGGAGATCACCTCGCCGTACTCCAGGGCGTCGAACTTCACCGCGTCCGGGTTGGCCTTGGGGTCGGAGTCGTAGACCCCGTCGACGCCGTTCTTGCCCATGAGGAGGGCTTCCGCGTCGATCTCCAGGGCGCGCTGGGCGGCGGTGGTGTCGGTGGAGAAGTACGGCATGCCCATGCCCGCGCCGAAGATGACGACGCGGCCCTTCTCCAGGTGGCGCACGGCGCGCAGCGGGATGTACGGCTCCGCGACCTGGCCCATGGTGATGGCGGTCTGGACGCGGGACTGGATGCCCTCCTTCTCCAGGAAGTCCTGGAGGGCGAGGCAGTTCATGACCGTGCCGAGCATGCCCATGTAGTCGGAGCGGGCCCGGTCCATGCCGCGCTGCTGGAGCTCGGCGCCGCGGAAGAAGTTGCCCCCGCCGATGACGATCGCGATCTGCGCGCCGTCCCGGACGACCGCGGCGATCTCGCGGGCGATGGCGTGGACGACGTCGGGATCGACGCCGAGGCCGCCGCCTCCGGCGAACGCCTCGCCGGACAGCTTCAGCAGGAAGCGGCCGGCCTTTTTACCGGTGGTGTCGTCGCTCTGTGCGGCGCCCTGATTCATTGGAGATCTCCTCGTGCGCATACGAAGAAGGCCATTGCCGGGGGTGCGGGTGTCCCAGTGCGGCAATGGCCTCCTCGTCAGATCTGCGGTCGTCCGGCGCGGACGCGGACGACTGCTACGGCCCCGGTGGGGCCCGGTGTCCGTGGGTACGGACTCAGATGCCGACCTTGATGCGCGAGAAGCGCTTCAGGGTGACACCGGCCTCGTCCAGGATCTGCTGGACCGACTTCTTGTTGTCGAGCGCGTACGGCTGGCCGAGCAGCGTCGCGTCCTTGAAGAAGCCGTTGAGACGACCCTCGACGATCTTCGGAAGCGCGGCCTCGGGCTTGCCCTCGGCGCGAGTGGTCTCCTCGGCGACGCGGCGCTCGGCCTCGACGACCTCGGCCGGGACGTCGTCCTTGGAGAGGTACTTCGGGGCGAAGGCGGCGATGTGCTGCGCGACACCCTTCGCGACCTCGGCGTTCTCCTTGTCGAGCTCGACGAGGACGCCGATCTGCGGGGGCAGGTCGGGCATGGTGCGGTGCATGTACGCGGTGACGTAGCCGCCGGAGAACTGCGCGAAGCGGTCCAGGACGATCTTCTCGCCGAGGTTGGCGTTGGCCTCGTCCACGAACGCCTGCACGGTCTTGCCGGACTCGATCTCGGAGGCGAGCAGCGCCTCCAGGTCGGCCGGGCGGGTGGCCGCGACGTGCTGGGCGAGCTGGTTGGCGACCGACTGGAACTTGTCGCCCTTGGCGACGAAGTCCGTCTCGCACTTCAGCTCGACGATGACGCCGGAGGTGTTGTCGTCGGCGATCAGGGAGACGACCGCGCCGTTCTCGGCGGAGCGGCCCTCGCGCTTGGCGACGCCCTTCTGGCCCTTGATGCGCAGGGCCTCGACGGCCTTGTCGACGTTGCCGTCGGACTCGTCCAGCGCCTTCTTGCAGTCCATCATGCCGGCGCCGGTGAGCTCGCGGAGCTTCTTGACGTCGGCGGCGGTGTAGTTCGCCATGATTCGTGAATCTCTCTCGAAGTCTGGAAGATCTACCAAGATCTGGGGGTGGACGGAGGGGGCTCGTGGCCCCCTCCGTCGACGACCGGACCGGTCAGGCCGGGTCGGAAGTCCCCGACCCTGACCCGGAGGTCCGGACCGCGGTTCAGGCCTGCTCGGCCTCGGCGGCCGGAGCCTCGGTGGCCGGGGCCTCCTCGGTGGCGGGGGCCTCGGCGGCCGGCGCCTCCTCGGCGGCGGGGGCCTCGGCGGCCGGCGCCTCGGCGGGCTTCTCGGCGGACTCGTCGTCCGCCTTCTTCTCGCCCGCGAGCAGGTCGCGCTCCCACTCGGCGAGCGGCTCGCCGGCGGCCTTGTCGCCCGGCTTCGAGTCACCGGTGGCGGCACCGGAGCGGGCGATGAGGCCCTCGGCGACGGCGTCGGCGATCACGCGGGTGAGCAGGGTGACGGAGCGGATCGCGTCGTCGTTGCCCGGGATCTTGTAGTCGACCTCGTCCGGGTCGCAGTTGGTGTCGAGGATCGCGACGACCGGGATGTTCAGCTTGCGAGCCTCGCCGACGGCGATGTGCTCCTTCTTGGTGTCGACGATCCAGACGGCGCTGGGCACCTTCTGCATGTCGCGGATGCCACCGAGGGTCTTCTCCAGCTTGGCCTTCTCGCGGGAGAGGACCAGCAGCTCCTTCTTGGTGAGGCCGGAGGCGGCCACGTCCTCGAAGTCGATGCCCTCGAGCTCCTTCAGGCGCTGCAGGCGCTTGTAGACGGTCGAGAAGTTGGTGAGCATGCCACCCAGCCAGCGCTGGTTGACGAACGGCATGCCGACGCGCGTCGCCTGCTCGGCGATGGCCTCCTGCGCCTGCTTCTTGGTGCCGACGAACATGATGGAGCCGCCGTGCGCGACGGTCTCCTTGACGAACTCGTAGGCGCGGTCGATGTACGACAGCGACTGGAGCAGGTCGATGATGTAGATGCCGTTGCGCTCGGTGAAGATGAAGCGCTTCATCTTCGGGTTCCAGCGACGGGTCTGGTGACCGAAGTGGACGCCGCTCTCCAGCAGCTCCCGCATCGTGACGACGGCCATGGCCGTTTCTCCTTGGTTCTCGGTTGTGTCCTGACGCCCCGACGCGCCGTGCCACGAATGGACCGATGGGCGCTGCCACGACTTTCGAAGGTGATGGCGGGGCGTGCGAAGTCGACCCGGTGGCCCGGGTCGCCAGAAGAAGTGTACGGGACCTGGACACCGCCGGGTGACGGCGCTGTCCACAACCGGCCTCGTCATCCCCAGTCCCGCGTCATGATCCACCCGGCCGGGCGGTGCGGGGGGAGAGTGCGGGCATGACACGACGCCACCACCCCCTCACCCTGACGGCCCTCCTGCTGCTGCTCCTCCTTCTCCCCGTGCCGGCCCTGCTCCCCCTGTCGGCCCGGCCGCCGGGGCCGCACCCCGGGCCGCCGATGCCCCTGCCGGCTCTCGGGGAGCACGCACCAGGAGCGGGGGCGCAGGGGCTCATGGACGGTGTCGGGGTGGCAGCGCCGCCGGGCGCGGGGGCGGCGGGGCCGCCGGGGGCCGGGGCTTCGGGCACCGGGGCGATGGGGCCGCCGGGCGGGGGGGCGGTGGGGCTGCTGGGGGCCGGGGCTTCGGGCACCGGGGCGGTGGGGCCGGTGGGGGCCGGGGCTTCGGGCTTCGGGGCATCAGCAGTCCCGGGCGGGCGTCCCGCAGCGGGGCTCGCGGGCGCCGGGTCCCCGGGAGCGGGGCGTGCGGGCGCCGGGCCGCCGGGCTCCGCACGACCCGAGGCGCGCCCGGACGGGGCGCCGGCGAGCCGGGTGCCGGTGGCGTCGGGGGCCGGGCGGGCAGGTGCGCGGGTGCTGGGCGCGGTGCCGCCGGGCGGCGGACCGCCGGGCGGGAGGACAGCGGCGGGGGCGGAGCCGCGGGGGGCCGGGACCGCGGGTGCCACGGCACCGGGGGCGGGTGGCGCCGGCGGCCGGGGCGGTGCGCTGCCGGTCGCGGAGGCGGTGTGGCCCGTGGGGCCGCCGCGGGCGCTGGTCGTGCGGGGCTGGCAGCCGCCCGCCTCGCCGTACGGTCCGGGGCACCGGGGCGTCGACCTGGCCGCGCCGCCGGGTACCCCGGTACGGGCGGCGGCGGGCGGGCGGGTGTCGTTCGCGGGCCCGGTGGCGGGGCGGGGCGTGCTGTCGGTGACGCTGCCCGCGCCGCCGGGCGGGGTGCCGCTGCGCTTCACGTACGAGCCGGTGCGCGCCGTGGTGGCCCGGGGCGCCGAGGTGCGCGCGGGTCAGGTGGTGGCCGTGACGACGGCGGACGCCCCGTCGCACTGCGCGGGGGTGTGCCTGCACTGGGGCCTGCGGCACGGGGCCGCCTACCTGGACCCGCTCTCGCTGCTGCCGCCCCACCTTCTGCGCCGCGCGCCGTCCCGCCTGCTGCCGCTCGGCTGACGTGCCGGTGCCGAGCCGCGGACAGGCGGCCCGACGGGGGCGGGGATCAGGTGTGGGTGACGCCGCGCAGGGCGACGGCGACGGCCGTGTCGGCGATGGCGGACGGCTCCTCGGCCGCGCCCAGCTCGATCCGGCGGACGGCGGCGTCCACGACGCCCTGGAGGAGCATCGCGGCGAGCCTCGGCTCGGTCTGGCCGAGGTCGCGCAGGGCGTCCACGACCATCGTGACGAGCCCGCCGTGCGCGGCGCGGATCTTCTCGCGGGCCCCGTCGTCCAGTTCGCTGGCGGAGATGGCGACGACGGCGCGGTGCCTGCGGTCACCGACGAGCTCCAGCTGCCGGCGTACGTACGCCTCCACCTTCGCCTCCGGCGTGCCGGCGGCGGCCATGGCCGCCTCGACGTCGGTGGCCCAGACGGGGAAGTCGACCGCGCACAGCTCCTCGACCACGGCCGCGCGCGAGCGGAAGTACTCGTACACCGACGACCGGGCCAGGCCGGTCCGCTCGGCGAGGGCGGGGAAGGTCAGCGCTTCCGTACCGCCCTCGGACAGCAGGGAGCGCGCCGCGTCCAGCAGGGCGGCGCGCTGCATCGTCCGGTGCTCGGCCACCGAGGCCGCTCGAATCCTTGGCACGGCTCCAACTCTACGGCCGTCCGTTCGACGCCGGGGGGCTCTCCGGCGTCAACGTCCCAGATCCGCCAGCTTCGCCCGGAGCTGGAGCACGGACTTGGTGTGGATCTGGCTGACACGGCTCTCGGTGACGCCGAGGACGTTGCCGATCTCGGCGAGGGTGAGTCCCTCGTAGTAGTAGAGGGTGACGACGGTCTTCTCGCGGTCCGGGAGGGTGTTGATGGCGCGGGCGAGGAGCCGGCGCAGCTCGCGCCCCTCGGCGACCTCGACGGGGTCGTCGGCGGCGGTGTCCTCCAGGGTGTCCATGAGGCTGAGCCGGTCGCCGTTCTCCCCGCCGACGTGCAGCAGCTCCTCCAGGGCGACGACGTTGGCCAGGGAGAGCTGGCTGAAGACGCCGTGGAGCTCCTCGACGGGGATGCCCATCTCGGCGGCCACCTCCCCCTCGGAGGGGGTGCGCCGCAGCTGGGCCTCCAGGGTGGCGTAGGCGCGCTCGACGGCTCTGGCCTTCTGCCGGACGGAGCGGGGGATCCAGTCCAGGGCGCGCAGTTCGTCGATCATGGCGCCGCGGATCCGGGTGATCGCGTACGTCTCGAACTTGATCGACCGGTCGATGTCGAACTTCTCGATCGCGTCGATCAGCCCGAAGACGCCGGAGGAGACGAAGTCGGCCTGCTCGACGTTGGACGGCAGGCCGACGCTGACCCGGCCCGCGACGTACTTCACGAGGGGCGAGTAGTGCAGGATCAGCTGTTCCCGCAGCCGCTCGTCACCCGTCTCCTTGTACGACCGCCACAACTCGTCCAGGGACGAGGGAGCGGCCGGCCGCACGCTGCTCCGGGCAGCGCGGGGCACCGCAGCGCGGTCGGACCCGGAGGTGTGCTGGGGCATGCGTCGCCTTGAGCCGTTCTGCCGTGGTGTGCGGGGGTGCCGGGGAGGTGGTAGCGGTGAGCGTAGCGTGACTGGGCCGTTGCGGTGAGCGAAGCTGAGGGGTTCGACCGCAGGCGGGACCGCGCCGTCGGCCGCATCTTCGAATGGGGGTGGCCGGCCGCACGACGGCCTTCCGCCGTCTCCTGTGGGACGAAGCTGGTCATCGGGCTCACCTTTTCACCCGAATGCTCCAGGTCAAGGACCGCCTCGCCGGGCGTTCGGGGGGTGCCGGGCGGGGTCCGTCAACCCCCATGCGTCGCCCTGCCGTTCGGCGTGTCCGAGGGAGTGGAGTTCGTACAGTCTGCCGAGTACGTCGTCAACGCTGGTCCCGGCGGTCGCCGCCAGGTCGGCCGCGCTCGCGGTCCGGCCGGGTGGGGGGAGGGCGTCCAGCACGCGCGCCGTGACCGGGTCGAGGAGGTCGCGCGGGACGACGGGGCCGCGGCGCGCGGGGGCGAGCTCCCCGATGTCGCCGACGAGTTCGGCGACATCGTCGGCGTCGGTGACGAGGACGGCGCCGCCGCGCAGCAGTTCGTGGACACCACCGGAGAGGCCGCTGGTGGCGGGCCCCGGGACGCCCATGGTGTGGCGGCCGAGGTGCTGCGCGTCCCGGGCCGTGGCGAGCGCGCCGCTGCGGTAGGCGGCCTCCACGACGACGGTGCCCCGGGTGAGGGCGGCGATGACGCGGTTGCGCAGCAGGAACCGCGCCGGGGTGGGGTGGTCACCGGGCGGCAGCTCCCCCACGAGGAGCCCTTGTTCGGCGATACGGCCGATCAGCCCGGCGTGGCCGCGCGGGTAGGGCACGTCCACGCCGCAGGCGAGGACGGCGACGGTGGCGCCCTGCGCACCGAGGGCGCCGCGGTGCGCGGCGCCGTCGATGCCGAAGGCCGCGCCGGAGACGACGACCCAGCCGCGCTCGGCCAGCCCCGCGCCGAGGGCGGCCGCCATGTGCGCGCCGTACGGTGTGCAGGCGCGGGCGCCGACCACGGCGACGGAACGCAGCGCCCAGCGCCGCAGGTCGGGCCCTCCCCGCACCCACAGGCCCACGGGCCGGGCGTCGCCGAGGTCGTCGAGCTGACTCGGCCACTCCGCGTCGCCCGGTACGACGAAGCGCCCGCCGATGCGCCCGATCCCCTCCAGGTCCTGGTGCGGCCTCACTCGGGCCGCGCGGGCCAGGTAGCCCTGGATCCGCCGCTCGCGGGCACCGGTGAGCGCCCCCGCCCGGTACGGCTCCGCGGTCAGCCGCCGCAGCAGCTCCACGGCACCGAGCTCCCGGAGCCACCGGCCGCCGTGCTCGTCCCCGGGCTCGACGACCCGGCAGAGCGCGGCCCGAGCGACCCGCTCGTCGTCCGCCACCGTCACCTCGGCACCCCCGTGCCCCACCCGTTCCACGCGCTCCACCCGTTCCCCCTTGGAGATCCACCGGCAACCCCACCTGCCGCGGCGGCACCCGCCGCCGCACCGGCCGAGGGTCGACAGCCGACGGCCGACGACGCTCGCCCTCTCGGTCACGACCTGCCACACGCACGCGCGGCCATCACCCCCGCTCCCCGGCCCCCGTGCACACCCGCGCCCTCCCGCTGCCCCGTCCGCCGTGTGGCGGGGCGGGGCCCCCGTTCACCGTCGGCCGTCCCGGCCCGGGGCCGCCCCCACGGGGACGCCCCGGGAGATGCCCGTGCGCAGTTCCAAGGCGAGGTTGACGTCGTTCGTCTCGGGGCGGGACCGGCCCGCCAGGTCGGCGAGGGTCCAGGCGACGCGCAGGACCCGGTCCAGGCCCCGGGCGGTGAGCAGGCCGCGTTCGATCTCGCGTTCGGCGGCGGCCAGCGCGCCGGGGGCGGGGTGCCAGCGGGTGCGCAGTTCGTGGCCGGGGACGTCCGCGTTGCGCGTCCACGGGGTGCCGGACAGGCGGGCGGCGGCCCGGGCCCGCGCGGCGTGGACGCGGGCGGCGACGATGGCGGTCGGCTCGCCGTCCGCCGCCAGCAGGTCGGCGCGGCTGACCGGCTCGGCCTCGACCCGAAGATCGACCCGGTCCAGGAGCGGGCCGGACAGACGGGCCTGGTAGCGGCGGATCACCGACGAGGGGCACTCGCAGCTGTCGCCGTGCGCGCTGTGCCGGCCGCAGGGGCAGGGGTTCGCGGCGAGGACCATCAGGAACCGTGCCGGCAGCCGCACCACGCCCGCCGCGCGGGCGATCACGACGTGGCCCGACTCCAGTGGCTGTCGCAGCGCGTCCAGGGCGCGGCCCGAGAACTCGGGCGCCTCGTCCAGGAAGAGGATCCCGTGGTGCGCGAGCGAGACGGCGCCGGGCCGTGGCACCCCGTTGCCGCCGCCGACGAGCGACTGCATCGTCGCCGAGTGGTGCGGGGCGCAGTAGGGAGCTCTGCTGACCAGGGGCTTCCCCGGCGGCAGGATGCCCGCGACGGAGTGGACGGCGGTCACCTCCAGTGACTCGGCCGGGGTGAGCGGCGGCAGCAGGCCGGGCATGCGCTCGGCCAGCATGGTCTTGCCCGCGCCGGGCGGGCCGGAGAGCAGCAGGTGGTGGCCGCCCGCCGCGGCGACCTCCAGGGCCAGCCGGGCGGCGCGCTGCCCGGCGACGTCGGCCAGGTCGGGGCTGTCGCCAGGGTCGGCGGCCAGGCCGGTGCCGAGCCCGGCACCGGGGATGACGAGACCCGCCAGCATGGGGTCGGGCCTGCCCGCTTCCGCGGGCTCCTCCTCGGGCACGGGCCCGTCGGTGAGGACGGCGAGGAGCTGGCGCAGGCTCCGCACCCCCAGGACGGCCACCCCGGGCACGAGGGACGCCTCGCCGGCGTTCTGCTCCGGCACGACCACCTGTTCGTAGCCGGCTTCGGCGGCCGCGAGGACGGCCGGCAGCACCCCGCGCACCGGGCGGACCCGCCCGTCGAGGCCGAGCTCGCCGATGAGGACGAGGTCGGCGATCGTGCGCGGGTCGACCAGCTCGGCCGCTCCCAGGACGGCGCAAGCGACGGCGAGGTCGAAACTGGAACCGGCTTTCGGTACGGAGGCGGGGCTGAGCCCGACCGTGAGCTTCTTCTGCGGCCACTCGGCGCCGGAGTTGACGATCGCGGCGCGGACGCGGTCGCGGCTCTCCGAGAGGCTCTTGTCCGGCAGGCCGACGAGCGTGAACGCCGCGACCCCGGGCTCCAGGTCCGCCTGGACCTCCACCACCACCCCGTCGACGCCGACCAGCGCCACCGAGCACGAGCGGGCGAACCCCATCAGGCCACCCCCCGCACGTGCTCCACCACGGGAGCGCCCCGCCGGGGCAGCACCACCCCGACCAGGTCGATGCGCACACCGCCCGGTGGTGGTCCGCCGTGCCGTTCCAGCCAGCATCCGGCGAGCCTGCGCAGCCTTTCGGCCTTGGCGGGCGTGACCGCCGCCAGCGGGTGCTGGAACCGGCCCGCCCTGCGGGTCTTCACCTCGCACACCACGACCGCGTCGCCGTCGCGGGCGACGATGTCGATCTCTCCGCCCCGGCCGCACCGCCAGTTCACGGCGAGCACGGCCATGCCGACCTCGCCCAGCCGGCGTACCGCCAGCCGTTCCCCGTACCGTCCCAGAGCCCCCGTCGCGTTCATCGCGGCACCACCTCCGGCACCGACTGTGACGCCTCGGGCGCTCAGGTGTGGATCTTGGTGGACAACCCGCCCGTTGTGGAGAACCCCGTCACCCGCAGGGGTGGTTTCAGTTGCCCGGGAGCTCCAGGTCCGTCTTGTTGAGCTCCTCGATGTTCACGTCCTTGAAGGTGAGGACGCGGACCTGTTTGACGAACCGGGCCGGCCTGTACATGTCCCAGACCCAGGCGTCCGCCATCGACACCTCGAAGAAGACCTCGCCGTGCACGGAGTGCACCTGCATCTCGTAGTCGTTCGTCAGGTAGAAGCGCCGCTCCGTCTCGATGACGTATTTGAACAGCCCGACGACGTCGCGGTACTCCCGGTAGAGCTTCAGCTCCATCTCGGTTTCGTACTTCTCGAGGTCCTCGGCGCTCATGGCATGTTCCCCTTCAGCCGTGCGTGCCCCCATTGTGCGCCAGTCACCCCGACCCCCAGACGATTTCCGGGGACAGGACGACCGGCTCCGACGGCGGGCCGTCGTCGAGCAGCGTGCGCAGCAGCTCGGCGAGTCGTGTCGGGTACACCGTCTCACGGGCCGCCGACAGTTCGGCGGACGTCCACCACCTCAGCCCCGCGACACTGCGCTTCTCCAGCTCGGTGAGGTCGGCGCCGAGGGCCACCGCCGTGTGCCGGGTCCGGGCGAGGTAGTACGACTCGTCCTGGTTCCAGCGGCGCCCGTCGAACGGGAAGGAACACAGCCGCCGCCACACCACCGGCCCGAGCTCGACACCGGTGAGACCGGTCTCCTCCGCCAGTTCGCGCAGCGCGGCCAGCTCCAGCGTCTCGTCGCCCTCGACGCCGCCGCCCGGGGTGAACCACCAGGTCCGCGACGGGTCGCCGGGCTCGTAGCCGTGCAGCAGCAGGATCCGGTCGTCGGGGTCGAGCAGCACGACCCGCGCGACCCGGCGCACCTCCCCCGGCGGCAGCTCCGGCGCACCCTCCCCGCCCGGCACCACCGGCGACCCCGGCTCCGGCCGCTCCGCCCGGTCAGCCACGCGGCGCCGCCCCGCCCGACGGCCCCGCCCCCGGCCGCGGCCCGGGCCGGGACCGCGAGCCGAGCCGGGCCAGCGGCCCGTACGCCGCCCCGCCCAGGATCAGCGCGGCGCCGGCCACCACGGCCCAGCCCAGCTCCCGTACCGGACCGGGCTGCGACACCCCGCCGGGGAGCCCCGCGAAGGCCCGGGGCCGGTCGATGACCGCGGCGCCGTCCCACGGCCACACGACGGCGTCGAGCCGCGCGCTGACCGCGCTCCGGGGCACCGAGCCCCGACCGGGGTCCTGGAGGTGCACCCGGGAGTCCTGCGACACGGCGCGCTGGTCGCCGAGGAGGAAGAGGTGGCCCTTCGGCACGGTGGCGGAGAAGGTCGACGGCGACGCCGCCTCGTCGACGCCCCACCCCTGGGAGCGGACGTACGGCTCCTCGACCGGCTTGCCGTCGAGGGTGAGGCGGCCGTCCGCGTCGCAGCAGGCGACGGTGTCGCCGCCCACCGCGACCACCCGCTTGATCATCGGGAGGTCGCCCCAGGTGCGGTCCGTGAAGACGACGACGTCGCCGCGCCGCACCTCGTCGCCGTCGATCCGCTGGGCGAGGACGCGGTCGCCGGCCGTGACGGTCGGGTTCATCGAGTCGGTGGGCACCGTGTAGGGCCGGTAGACGAGCGCTCCCCAGGCGAACCCGCCCAGGAAGAGCACACAGCCGACGGCCACGACCAGCCCCGACAGCACGCTGCCGAGGCGGCCGTGGCCGCCCGTACGTATCGTTCCGCCCATCCCAGCGCTCCCCGCCTCAGGAGATCGATGCTCTGGGACGGCACCCTACCCGCGCCCGCTACCAGGCGGTACGCCCCGCTCAGACCCGCCTGGCCCCCGCTCAGGCCCGACCGCGGGCCCCGACGGGCGCCGTGCCGCGGGCGAGGACGCGGCGGCGGCGCCACAGCACCAGCGGCACCGCCCCGGCGAGCCCCAGGGCCCCCGGCCCCGCGGCGGCCGCGGCGGCGGAGCCCAGGCCGGGCTGGTCGAACGTGTCCGGCACCGGCAGGGTCGACCAGCGGCCGATCGGCCAGGCGACGACGACGGCGCGGCCGACGACCTCCTTCCGGGCGACCGTGCCGTTGCCGGGGAGCTCCTGGTGGTAGCGCGAGTCGAGCGAGTTCTGCCGGTTGTCGCCCATCACCCAGATGCTGCCGTCGGGGACCTTGACCGGCCCGAAGGGCTCGTCGTCGCAGGGGGTCGAGCCCGGGTACAGGTAGGCGGTCTCGTCGAGTTCCTTGCCGTTGAGGACGACCTTGCCGCCCTTCTTGCACTCGACGGTGTCCCCGCCGACCGCGATGACGCGCTTGATCAGGTCCTGCTGCTCGGACGACGGCATCAGGCCGATGAAGCTGAGGAACCGTTGCAGCGGGTTGGGCTCGGGGGCGGGCTCGTTGAGCCAGCCGCCCGGGTCGTGGAAGACGACGACCTCGCCGCGCTCGGGCTCCGAGCCGAACCACGGCGTCAGCTTGTCGACCAGGACGCGGTCGCCGCGCTGGAGGGTGTTCATCATCGACTCGGAGGGGATCGAGAACGCCTGGACCAGGAACGTCTTGATCAGGAGCGCCAGCAGCAGCGCGATACCGATCAGCAGCGGCAGCTCCTTCCAGAAGGAGCGCTGCTTGCGCGGCTGCTCGCCGCCGTCGGCGGCCCCGCCGTCACCGCCCTCCCCGGGCGTACCGCTGCCCCCGCCGTCACCGGTCCGGTCGTCGTCCACGCTGTCGCCCTCGGCGTTCTCGGCGCTGCCCGCGCTGTCCACGTTCCTGTCGTCTCCCGGGAGGGCCGGGCCCGGGGTCACGCCCGCGGCGGTTGTCCCGCCCGGGCCGGGGACCGGGCCGGCGAACTGCTCGCGCCCCTTCTCCGGCTCCTCGCGCCCGGATCGCGCGCCGACCGCCAGATCCCCCACATCCACTCCTCAGTCCGTACTCTCGCCCTCCCCCGAAGCAGGGGAAGGCCCACCACTCCCATAACGAGCGGGAGTTCCGCAGGGGTCGGGAGCCGTGGCGATCCCATGGGACGCCAAAGGGACACACTATGCGACGCGCCGAGCGCCGTCGTGGTCCCGGGCGGCGCGTCCGGGACCCCGGCGAACGCGTCGCCGTCGCCGAGCCGCCGCCAGTGCGTGAAGGGCCAGGCGATGACCACGGCGCGCCCCACGACCTGTTCTTCGGCGACGGTGCCCTGGAACTCCTCGTCGAGGTGGAAGCGCGAGTCGGCGGAGTCGGTGCGGTGGTCGCCCAGGACGAACAGCCGCCCCTCGGGGACCCGTACGTCGAAGGTGATCTCGGAGGGCGCGTTCCCCGGATGGAGGTACGGCTCGTTCACCGGTACGCCGTTGACGGTGAGCAGGCCCGCGCGGTCGCAGCACTTGACGGTGTCCCCGCCGACGGCCACCACGCGCTTGATGAGGTCCTGTTCGTCCTCCGAGGGGAGCAGGCCGATGAAGGTCAGGGCGCGTTTGGCCTGGGCGACGACGACCGGGTCGTCGGCCGGTGGCGTCTGCTCGTCCCGGAGCCAGCCGCCGGGGTCGCGGAAGACGACGACGTCGCCGCGCTCCGGCCGGGAGCCGAACCAGGGCGTCAGCTTGTCGACGAGCACCCGGTCGTCGATCCGGATGGTCTGCTCCATGGAGCCGGACGGGATGACGAACGCCTGCACCAGGAACGTCTTCAGAACGAGCGCGATGAGCACCGCGACGGTGATGAGGAGGGGGATCTCCTTCAGTGCGGAGCGGCGCCTGCGCCGCTTGACCCGGCGGGCGAGCCTGCGCCGCTCGGCCCGGCCGGGCAGTGGGCGGCGGCCGTCGGTCGGCCGCGACCCGGTGGGCAGCCGGGTGTCGGCGCGGTGCCCGGCGCGCCGGCCGCGGTTACCCATGGCCGGCCCCCTCGGCCGGGGGGCGCGGTACGCGCGCGAAGGCGTCCGTCGGTTCGACGGTCGACCAGCGTCCGGAGGGCCAGGCGATCCACTCGGCCCGGCCGACGACCATGTCGACCGGGACCATCCCGCCGCCGGGGGCGCCGAGGTGGTCGCGGGAGTCCTTGGAGTTGCTGCGGTGGTCGCCCATGACCCAGAGGCCGCCCTGCGGGACCACGATGTCGAACCGCACCTGGGAGGGGGCGTCACCGGGGTACAGATACCCCTCGCGCACGGGTACGCCGTTCACCTCGATCCTGCCCTCCTTGTCGCAGCACACCACCCGGTCGCCCCCGACCCCCACGACGCGCTTCACGAAGTCGGTGTCGGCGGGCTCGGCGAGGCCAAGCGCCGCGGCGGCGCCGCGCACCAGCCCGGCGAGGGGGTTCTCCTGCGGAACGGTACGGACGAACGAGCCGGTTCCGTCGAAGACGACGACGTCCCCGCGCGCGGGGACGTCGCCGAAACGGTACGCCAGCTTGTTGACGAGCACCCGGTCGCCGACCTGGAGGGTGGGTTCCATGGAGCCACTGGGGATCTGGAACGGCTGGATGACGAAGTGGCTGACGAGCAGCATGCCGAGGGCCCAGGCGAGGCCGAGCAGGCCGGCCCTGCGCCGGGAAAGCGCGAAGCGCGACCTCCCCGTCGTACGCCTGTCGGCGTCGTCGGGGAGGTCGCGCTCCGTGTGCTGTGCTTCGGTGTCCATCGGGGCCAGAGCCTAACCGGCGACCCTGTGGGACTCGTCCGAAGCGTACGCGGCGGGGGTGAGCCGGGGCTCAGTTGTCGCGCTTCTCCTTGATCTTCGCGGCCTTGCCGCGCAGCTCACGGAGGTAGTACAGCTTGGCGCGGCGGACGTCACCGCGGGTGACGAGCTCGATCTTCTCGAAGATCGGGCTGTGCACCGGGAAGGTGCGCTCGACGCCGACGGAGAAGGAGACCTTGCGCACCGTGAAGGTCTCGGAGACGCCCGAGCCCTGGCGGCGGATGACGACACCCTTGAACTGCTGGATGCGGGAGCGGTTGCCCTCGATGACGCGAACGTGGACGTTCACGGTGTCACCGGGACGGAACGGCGGGAGGTCGGTCCGCAGGGACGCGGAGTCGACGACGTCGAGCAGGTGAGACATGATCGTCTGCTTCCTCGCTGATGCCACAGGTCATCAGCGGCATGTGAAAGGGATGGGGTGGCCGTCGTGCGGGGTGCGGCGTCGTGTCCCCCTGTGGCAGGGGCGCCGACCGGACGTACGGCAGCGGCCTATTCTTCCACGGCCGGCGGCCTGCGCCAAAATCGGCCACCGGGCTCGGGCGCCCAGCCGAGCATGGACAGGATCTCGCGGTCCTTCTTGTCGAAGGCGGAGGGGTCGCACCGCTCGATGAGGTCGGGGCGGTGCAGGGCCGTGCGGCGGAAGGCCTCGTCCCGTCGCCAGCGCGCGATGCGGCCGTGGTGCCCGCTGAGGAGAACGTCCGGGATGCCGCGGCCGCGCCAGACGGGCGGCTTGGTGTAGACGGGTCCCTCCAGGAGGTTCGCCATGGCGCCCGGGGCGAACGAGTCGTCCCGGTGGGACTCGGCGTTGCCGAGGACGCCCGGGAGGAGCCGGGCCACGGCTTCCGTGATGACCAGGACGGCGGCCTCCCCGCCGGCGAGCACGTAGTCGCCGATGGAGACCTCGTACACGGGCATGCGGGTGGCGTACTCGTCCATGACGCGCCGGTCGATGCCCTCGTACCGGGCGGGGGTGAAGATCAGCCACGGCCGCCGGGAGAGCTCGACGGCGACCTCCTGGGTGAAGGGGCGGCCGCTGGGCGTCGGTACGACGAGCACGGGCCCGTGGTGCCCCGCCTCGTACCCGGCGGCGGTGACCTCGTCGAGGGCGGCGCCCCAGGGCTCGGTCTTCATGACCATGCCGGGGCCGCCGCCGTAGGGGGTGTCGTCGACGGTGTTGTGCCGGTCGTACGTCCAGTGGCGCAGGTCGTGGACGTGGACGTCGAGCCGGCCGCTCGCGCGGGCCTTGCCGACGAGCGACACGTCCAGCGGGTCGAGGTACTCCGGGAAGATGGTGACGACGTCGAGTCGCATCAGCGACCGCCCTCGGCGTCCGCCTCGGGGCCCTCGGCATCGGCGTCGGCGTCGGGGTGCTCGTCGTCCCCGCGGGCGGAGGCGATGACGGCCCGGTCGTCGACGAGGCCGGGCGGCGGGACGATGACCGCCCGCTGCGCCTCCAGGTCGATGTCGGTGACGATCTCCTCGACGAAGGGGATCAGCACCTCGGTGCCGTCGGGCCGCTCGACGACGAACAGGTCCTGGGACGGCAGGTGGCTGATCTCCGTGATCCGGCCGATCTCCGTACCGTCGGCGAGGACCACGTCCAGGTCGACGAGCTGGTGGTCGTAGTACTCGTCCGGCTCCTCGGGGCGCTCGTCCGGGTCGACGTCCGCGATGAGCAGCGTGTTGCGCAGCGCTTCGGCGGCGTTCCGGTCGCGTACGCCCGCGAAGCGCAGCAGCAGCCGCCCGCTGTGCACGCGGCCGCTCTCGATGGTCAGGGGCCCGGCGCCGGCCGGGTCGGTGGCGAGGACGGCACCGGGTCCGAGCCGCAGTTCGGGCTCGTCGGTGCGTACCTCGACGGTGACCTCGCCCTTGACGCCGTGGGCGCGGCCGATCCGCGCGACTACGAGCTGCACTTCCTTGACTCTCCTGTCGGACGACGACGGGCCGGGGCGGGCGGCTGCCCTCCCCGGCCCGTGCGCCGGTGTTCAACTTCGCTCAGCGAACCTGGTCCACGTCGACGAGGTCGACCCGGATACCACGGCCGCCGATGGCGCCCACGACCGTGCGCAGCGCGCGTGCGGTGCGGCCGTTGCGGCCGATCACCTTGCCGAGGTCGTCCGGGTGGACCCGGACCTCCAGCACGCGCCCGCGACGCAGGGTGCGCGAGGCGACCTGCACGTCGTCGGGGTTGTCGACGATGCCCTTCACGAGGTGCTCGAGAGCCTCCTCGAGCATGCTCAGGCCTCGGTCGACTCGGTGGACGCGGCCTCGGCCTCGTCCGCCTTCTTGTCGGCCTTCTTCGCCTTCGGGGTGATGGCCTCACCCTTGTTGTCGTCACCCTCGAGCGCCTTGGCGAAATCGTCGAAGGAACGACGCTTGTCTTCCTTCGTCGCCGGGGCGAGCAGCGGCTTCTCCGGGGCCGGGAGGCCCTTGACCTTCTGCCAGTCGCCGGTGAGCTTCAGGATGGCGAGGACCGGCTCGGTCGGCTGGGCGCCGACGGACAGCCAGTACTGCGCACGCTCCGAGTTGACCTCGATGCGCGAGGGGTTCTGCACCGGGTGGTACAGGCCGATCTCCTCGATCGCACGGCCGTCACGGCGGGTGCGGGAGTCGGCGACGACGATGCGGTAGTGAGGCGAACGGATCTTGCCCAGACGCTTCAGCTTGATCTTGACTGCCACGGGTGTGGTGTCTCCTGGTCTTGACGTGGTTGGGCACGACGACATGCCGCGTGGGGTTGCGGTACCCGAGTGCCCGATGGACGCGTCAGCCGTAGGAGAGAGGGGTCCTGTTCGACTGTCGAGTACAGCTAGCCATTGTGCCACACCCCGAACGGCCGTCGTGCCCCAGGGCCGCCCGGCGGATCACCGGGCGGCGCCCACCGCTTCCGGGATGCGGAAGGGCTTGCCGCAGCCACCGCAGACGATCGGCGCCTGGGCGAGGACGGACGGGACCACCCGGACGTTGCGGCCGCAGTCGCACACCGCCTTCACCCGGACACCACCGCCCGACGAGCCGTGCCTGGCGGCGGGCCCGCGGAAGGAGCGCTTGGTGTCGGCCGCGGTGGCGACGGTGTGCGCCTTGAGGGCGCGCTGCAGCCGCTCGATCGTCTGCCGGTACCGGCGCTTCGCCTCGGGGCTGAGCGTGACCAGGGAGAAGCCGCTGCTCGGGTGCGGCTCCTCGGAGTGGTCCAGGCCCATCTCCTCGGCGATCGCCAGGAACCGGCGGTTGTGGTACCGGCCGGCGCGCGAGGTGTCGCGAACACCCCGGGCGGCGGCGATGCCGTGGACTGCCTCATGCAGCAGTCGCTCGAAGGAGAGCTCGGCGCCGCAGGCGGACGACGACTCTCCGATCAGGGACTCGGGCGCAGCGAGATCGGGCAGCTCGGGGTGGTGCCGCTGAATGTCGGCCCACGCCTGTGCCAGTTCCGCGGCGAGGACAGGTGGTGTCGTGCTCACGTCGTGAACAACGAGCCGGGAAGCCGTCGGGTTCCATTCCGGGGCATCCCAAATATTTTGCACGTACCCGTCAGTTGCCATTGATGTGTCCTCACGAGGGCCAGTGCGCTGATCTGCGGAGAAGCCACACAGCTCGCATCAAGGTGGTACGTAGTGGCGCGGTCCGCGGAGCTCCCCCCGCTGTGCGCGCCCCGGCGCTCGCACGTGCTCGTGCGCCGGTCGTGCTCACCGTGCGGCGGCGAAGGCGCATCGCCGCGGGCGACAGTACCCCCACGACCGGGGCCGCGTGGCACCGACCCCGTTGCCATGGCGGGATTCGCACGGCGGCCTCACTATGGGAGTGGTTCGTGCCGGGCCAGGGGGCGCACGACCGGGGCACGCAAGCATTGCGGCCCAACCCCCTGGACGCCGGGGCGGAAGCGGTATTCCCTGGCTTACGGAACGTGCCGGCGCACGTACACGGGGGCTGTCCTTCAGGGCACGGACGCAGAGTTGATTCTCTCGGCTGATTGGGGCGCTTTCGATGACACCTATGCTCGTCCAGCACCACCCCCACCCGGCCTCGGCCCCTCCGGCCACGGACGCGCCACGGCGTGCCCGTGACTGGGCGGAGATCCAGGAGCGGATGCTGGTGCCGCTCTACGAAGCGGTGTACGAGCGCCTGGAGGTCGGAACCGGGACACGGCTCCTCGGTCTCGGCTGCGGCTCGGGTCTCGCCCTGCTCATGGCCGCCACACGCGGGGCCCGGGTGACGGGTGTCGACACCGACCGCGCGCGCGTGGACCTGGCCCGGGAGCGGCTCGCGCCCGAGCCGCCCGGTCACGGACCGGGCGGACACGGCGCGGCACGCCCGGAGCCCAGACTCCTGTACGGCTCCCCCGACATCGCCGCGGACCCGGCGGGCACGGCGTACAACCTGGTCACGGCGTTGCAGCCGATCGGCTGTACCGCGGGTGACTCCGACGGGCTCGTCCCCTCCCTGACCGCCGCCGTCCGGATGGCGGAGCGGGGCGGCGCCGTGGTCCTCACCGGCTGGGGTCCGCCCGAGCGGTGCGCGACGACGGCCGTGTTCCGCGTCGCGGGCCGGCTGACCGAGCGGTTGCGGGGCCGGGACGCCTGGCGGCCCGCCCTCCGCGACGACCTGGAGGAGATGGCCGCGCGGGCCGGGCTGCGCCCGGACGGCTCCGGCCGCGTCTCCTGCCCGTTCGGGTACGCCGACACGGACAGCGCGGTGCGCGGACTGCTCTCCACCGGCCTGTTCGACGCGGCCGTGCGGGCCGCCGACCAGGCCACCGTGGAGAAGGAGATCACCGAGGCCCTGCACTCCTATGTCCGCCCGGACGGGACGGTGTGGATGCCGAACGTCTTCCGGTACCTGGTGGCCAGGATCCCCTAGACGCGCCCCCGCCTTGCGGGAACGGTTCTGCCCGAGGAGGCGCACGGCATGAGGGAGGGGCACCCACCGCCCTGGTGGGTGCCCCTCGCCCCGCTCTCGGCCCATGCCGCCCGCATGCGTCGCCGGGCCCGCCGCGTACGGACCCCGGGAGGGCCGTGTGGGGTCTCGCCCCCGCAGGGGTCGGCGGCGGCGGTCGGGCTCCGTCGCCCGGGACCCGAGGCCGCCGACCCCGAGGAGGTGACCCCGCGGGGCCCCGACCCCACCCACCGGACGACCGCTTCCGGCCCGGCCCGCAAGGTGCTCAGCCCGCAGGGGTGCTCAGCCCGCAGGGGTGCTCGGCCCGTGAGCCCGCTCAGCCCATGAACTTCTTGAACTCGTCCGGCAACTCGAAGTCCTGGCCCGGCTGCCCGGCCGGGAGGTCGAACGCGCCGCCCTGCTGCGCCTGCTCCTCGCGGCGTGCGGCGGCGGCCTCCTCCTCGGCCTTCCGCTTCAGCGGGTTGCCGCTGCGCCGCTTGCCCTTGGCCTGCTTCTGCTGCTTCTTCTGGCGGCCCGCGCCGCCCCCCATGCCCGGGATCCCCGGCATGCCCGGCATGCCGCCGCCCTGCGCCATCCGTGACATCATCTTGCGGGCCTCGAAGAAGCGCTCCACCAGCGACTTCACCGCGCTGACGTCGACGCCCGAACCGCGCGCGATGCGGGCCCGGCGCGAGCCGTTGATGATCGTGGGGTCCTGGCGCTCGGCCGGGGTCATCGACTTGATGACGGCCGCCGTGCGGTCGACGTCCCGCTCGTCGATGTTGTTGATCTGGTCCCGCATCTGCGCCATGCCCGGCAGCATGCCGAGGAGCTTGGAGATGGAGCCCATCTTGCGGACCTGCTCCATCTGGGCCAGGAAGTCGTCGAGCGTGAAGTCCTTGCCCTTGCTGCTCGCCAGCTTGGAGGCCATCTTGGCGGCCTCTTCCTGGCTGAAGGTCTGCTCGGCCTTCTCGATCAGCGACATCACGTCGCCCATGCCGAGGATGCGCGACGCCATGCGGTCCGGGTGGAACGCGTCGAAGTCGTCCAGCTTCTCGCCGTTGGAGGCGAACATGATCTGGCGGCCGGTGACGTGCGCGACGGACAGGGCGGCACCACCACGGGCGTCGCCGTCGAGCTTCGACAGCACGACCCCGTCGAAGCCGACGCCGTCGCGGAACGCCTCGGCCGTGTTGACGGCGTCCTGGCCGATCATCGCGTCGACGACGAAGAGGATCTCGTCCGGGCGGACGGCGTCGCGGATGTCGGCGGCCTGCTGCATCATCTCCTGGTCGATGCCCAGGCGGCCGGCGGTGTCGACGATGACGATGTCGTACTGCTTGGTCCGCGCGTACTCGATCGAGTCCCTGGCGACCTGGACCGGGTCGCCGACGCCGTTGCCCGGCTCGGGCGCGTAGACGCCGACGCCGGCGCGCTCGGCGACGACGGAGAGCTGGTTGACGGCGTTGGGGCGCTGGAGGTCGCAGGCGACGAGCAGCGGGGCGTGGCCCTGGCCCTTGAGCCAGCGGCCGAGCTTGCCGGCGAGGGTGGTCTTGCCCGCACCCTGCAGACCGGCCAGCATGATCACGGTCGGGGCGGTCTTGGCGAAGCGCAGGCGGCGGGTCTCACCACCGAGGATGGAGACCAGCTCGTCATTGACGATCTTGATGACCTGCTGCGAGGGGTTGAGCGCCTTGGACACCTCGGCCCCGGACGCCCTCTCCTTCACGTTCTTGATGAACGCCCGGACCACCGGCAGGGCGACGTCCGCTTCCAGCAGGGCGATGCGGATCTCGCGGGCGGTGGCGTCGATGTCCGCCTCGGACAACCTGCCTTTGCCTCGCAGAGTCTTGAAAGTCGCGGAGAGGCGGTCGGAGAGGGTATCGAACACGGCGCTCGTCGGTCCTCGGGTCTCGGAAGCAGGCGGACAGTCGGAGTCAAGGGTATCCGCCCGCGCGACGGGGGCGCCCTCCCCTGCCGCATCCCGGCGGGCGGGAGGCGCCGGACCACGCGCGCGTACGCGCGGCCCGGGCACGGACGACACACCCGCACCGCACCGCCGCGCGCGGCGGACGACGCGCCCACCGACCCACCCGACCCGCGCGCGACCCACGCCCGACCCGCGCCCGACCCGCGCTCGGTGTGACCGGCCCCGGTCGCGCGCGGGACGAGCCGGCGCACCCGGGGCCATGCGGCGGGTCACGCCCGCAGGGCCTCCTCCAGCGTCCGCGCCACCTCCGCGGCCGCCCCGTCCGACAGCGGGGCACCCCCGGTGTCCGTGACGTAGACCGTGTCCACCGCGTTCGCGCCGAGGGTGCTGACGTGGGCGCTGCGCACCCGTACGTCCGCGCCCTCCAGGGCCCGGCCGATGCGGTGGAGCAGGCCCGGGGCGTCCTGGGCGCGGACCTCCAGGACCGTGGCGCGGGCCGCCGAGCCCGCCGGCGCGACGGTGACGCGCGGCGGCGGGGCCTGGACACCGCGGCGCCGGGGGTAGGCGGCGTCGCGCTCGGCGAGCCGGGCGGCGACGTCGAGGGAGCCGTCCAGGGCCCGTACGAGGTCGGCGCGGAGCCGCGCGGCCTGCGGGAGGGAGCCGTACTCGGCGGCGACGCGCCAGTTGAGGACCAGGACCGGGCCGGGGAGACCCGGACCCGGCCCACCGGAAGGGGCCCCGTCCGGCGGGACATCGGACGGCCCGCCGGACGGGGCGTGGGACCTGCCGATCGGCGGGTCGATCGGCAGGTCGACGGCTCGCAGGTCGGCAGAGCGGACGGTGAGCCGGTGCAGGGCGAGGACCCCGGCGACGGCGGGCAGGACGCCCGACCGGTCCGGCAGGGCGACCAGCAGCTCGACGCCGACCGGCTCCGGCTCCCCGGCCGCGTCCTGCCCGCCGCCCCCGCCGGCGCCGTCCTCGTGCTGGGCGTGGAGGGCCAGTACCGGTTCGCCGGTGCGCAGCGCCTCGACGGCGAGGCGTTCCTCCTCTGCGCCGGGCGCGGCCGGTTCGGGCGCCGCCGGGGCGTCGCCGGAGAGTGCGGCCGCCACCCGCGCGACGAGGTCCGCGACGAGCGCGGCGCGCCAGGAGGACCAGGCGGCGGGCCCGGTGGCGAGGGCGTCGGCCTCGGTGAGGGCGTGCAGCAGCTCCAGGGTGGAGACGCTCCCGACGGCCTCGGCGACGGCGGTGACGGTGGCCGGGTCGTCGAGGTCGCGCCGGGTCGCGGTCTCGACGAGGAGCAGATGGTGGCGGACGAGGGTGGCGAGGACGGCGGTGTCGGCCCGGTCGAAGCCGATGCGAGTGGCGACGTCGCGGGCGATGGTCCCGCCGGCGACGGAGTGGTCGCCGGGCCGGCCCTTGCCGAGGTCGTGCAGGAGCGCGGCGACGAGGAGCAGGTCGGGGCGGCCGACACGGCGGGTGAGGGAGGAGGCGCGCACGGCGGTCTCGACGAGGTGCCGGTCGACGGTCCAGGTGTGGACGGGGTTGCGCTGCGGGCGGCAGCGGACGCGTTCCCAGTCCGGTACGAGGCGGGTGACGAGCCCCTCGGCCTCCAGCGCCTCCCACACGGCGACGGTGGGTTCGCCCGCGCCGAGGAGGGTGACGAGCTGTTCGCGGGCCTCGGCGGGCCAGGGCACGGGGAGGGGTCTCACCGTGGCGGCGAGGCGGCGCACGGCGTGCCGGGAGAGGGGGAGCCCGGCCTGGGCGGCGGCCGCGGCGGCGCGCAGGGGGAGGACCGGGTCGCGTTCGGGGCGGGCGGTGCGCGCGAGGACGGCCTCGCCGTCCATCTCGACGACGCCCTCGGCGAGCGGGGTGCGGTCCGGCTGGGTCCGGGGGGTCCTGCCGCCGCCGAGGAGGGCGCGCAGCCGTGGTCGGGCGGAGCGGGCGCGGAGCACGCGCTGGACCTCGCGCCAGGTGACGTCGGAGGCGTAGGCGATGGTGCGGGCGGCTTCGGAGACCTGGCGGAGCAGGGCGTCGGCGTCGGGCAGGCCCAGGGTGGCGGCGACCTGGTCCTGTTCCTGGAGGGCGAGCCGGTCGGTGGCGCGTCCGGTGGTGAGGTGGAGTGCGTCCCGGGCGTCGAGGAGGGTGCGGGCCGCGTCTGCGAGGCCCTCGCGGGGGGCGTCGGCGAGCCAGGAGGCGGCGACGGCGCGCAGGGCGGTGGCGTCGCGCAGTCCGCCGCGGGCCTCCTTGAGGTCGCCTTCGAGCAGGTGGGGCAGCTCGCCCTGGCGCTCGGCCCGCTCCCGGCACAGCTCGTGCAGGGCGGGGAGGCGTACGGAGGCCTGGTTGCGCCAGTCGGCGAGGACGGTGGTGCGCAGGGCGGCGACGAGCCCGACGTCCCCGGCGAGCGGGCGGGCGTCGAGGAGGCCGAGGTGGACCTTGAGGTCCTCGCCGGCGGTCCTGCGCGCCTCCCCGGGCGTGCGTACGGAGTGGTCGAGCGCGAGCCCGAGGTCCCACACGGGGTACCAGAGGCGGTCGGCGAGGGCGGCGACGGCGCCGGGCGCGGCCGAGCCGTCGTGGAGCAGGAGCAGGTCGAGGTCGCTGCGCGGGGAGAGTTCGCCGCGTCCGTAGCCGCCGACGGCGACGAGCGCGGTTCCGCGGGGCGGGTCGGCCGCCGCGTACAGGGCGGCGAGCCAGTCGTCGGTGAGCCGGGCCAGCGCGGCGCGGCGCGGCTGCCCGGGCCGGCCCTCCTGCTGGAGGAGGGCCAGCCGGGCCGCCGCGTAGCCGCCGGGTCCCGAGTCGTCGTCGTCCTTCTCGTGCGTCGCGAGGCTCGTCACCCGGCAGCTCCCTTTACAGCGCGTCGGGTCCGCGTTCGCCCGTGCGGACGCGGACGGCGGTCTCGACGGGGACGCTCCACACCTTGCCGTCACCGATCTTGCCGGTGCGGGCGGCCTTCACGACGACGTCGATGAGCTGTTCGGCGTCGTCGTCCTCGACGAGGACCTCGATGCGGATCTTCGGGACGAGGTCGACGGTGTACTCGGCGCCCCGGTAGACCTCGGTGTGGCCGCGCTGGCGCCCGTAGCCGCTGGCCTCCGTGACGGTCAGGCCGTGGACTCCGAAGGCCTGGAGGGCCTCCTTGATCTCGTCCAGCCGGTGCGGCTTGACGATCGCGGTGATGAGCTTCATGCGTCGACCTTCCTGGTGTACTGGGCTGCTGCCGCGGTGTCGCCGGTGGCGGGCACGGACCTGCGGGGGGCGGTGCCGCCGCCGGCGCCGCTGAAGTCGTAGGCGGTCTCGGCGTGCTCGCCCTGGTCGATGCCGGCGACCTCGTCGTCCTCGGTGACGCGCATGCCGATCGTCCGGTGGATGACGAGGGCGAGGACCGCGGAGACGACGAAGGAGTACGCCAGGACCGCGACGACCCCGGTGACCTGCTTGACCAGCTGCTCGGCGCCGCCGCCGTAGAAGAGGCCCCGGGCCTCGGACTGGACGCCGCCCGTGGCGAAGAAGCCCACGAGGACGGAGCCGACGACACCGCCGACGAGGTGGACGCCGACGACGTCGAGGGAGTCGTCGTAGCCGAACCTGTACTTGAGGCCGACGGCCATGGCGCAGAGCAGACCGGCGACGGCGCCGATCGCGAGGGCGCCCAGCGGGGAGCAGGAGCCGCCGGAGGGGGTGATGGCGACGAGGCCGGCGACCGCGCCGGAGGCGGCACCGAGGGTGGTGCAGGCGCCGTGGCGGACCTTCTCGTACGCGAGCCAGGCGAGCAGCGCGGCGGCGGTGGCGACCTGCGTGTTGACGAACATCACGGCGCCGACGCCGTCGTCGTTGCCGAGCCAGGAGCCGGCGTTGAAGCCGAACCAGCCGAACCACAGCAGTCCGGCGCCGAGCATGACGAGGGGCAGGCTGTGCGGGCGCATCGGGTCCTTCTTGAAGCCGACGCGCTTGCCGATGACGAGGATCACGCCGAGGGCCGCGGCGCCGGCGTTGATATGGACGGCGGTGCCGCCGGCGAAGTCGATGACGCCCATCTCGAAGAGCCAGCCGCCCGACCCCCACACCCAGTGGGCGACGGGGAAGTACACGAGGGTGGCCCACAGGGTGATGAAGAGCACCCAGGCGCCGAACTTGACGCGGTCCGCGAGCGCGCCGCTGATCAGGGCGGGCGTGATGACCGCGAACATCAGCTGGAAGACGGCGAAGACGTAGACGGGGATGGTGTAGCCGTCCCACAGCTGGTCGCGGCCGATGCCGCTCAGGCCGACGTACTCGGAGGACCAGCCGACGACCGATCCGATGTCGCTGCCGAAGGCGATGCTGAAGCCGTAGAGCACCCAGAGGACCGTGACGATCCCGAGGCTGACGAAGCTCATCATCAACATGTTGAGCGTGCTCTTGACGCGGACCATGCCTCCGTAGAAGAAGGCCAGGCCCGGGGTCATGAGCATCACGAGGGCGGAGCAGATGAGCATGAAGCCGGTGTTGGCGGCAGAGAGCGTGGGTGCTTCCTCTGCGGCGAGCGTCAGGATGCCTGGGGGCATCGGCGTCTCCTCGTCGTCGGTCGGCCTGTGCGGGGTGCGGAGCCGGGGCTGCGCGGCTGTGAGAAGTGGCCGGTTATGACGCAGGAGATTCGCGCAGCGCCGTTTCCGCGGATGCCGCCCGATGTTTCGGCGCAGTGACGAAGGGGTGGGGTGTGTTACGTCGCCGTGAACCGTCGGATCACGGACGGGTCACGGCGGCGGTCGTCCCGGTCCGTCGAGGACCGGCCGCGGCGGCCGCGCCCGTCACCTGCGGTGGGGGAACCGATTCGGGCTGTCGGGGGCGGCCGCCGCGACCGGGGTCCGGGGTCAGACGGCCTCGGCGGTCTCGGGGAGCTGTTCGGCGAGGAGCTCGGCGATCCGGGTGACCTCGGGTACGTCGCCGAAGTCGCGTACGGCGGTGTCGACGGTCTTGCGGAGGCGGGTGTTGACCCGCTCGGAGCGGACCCGCCGGGCCACCGCGAGGGCCTCCTCCGCGCGGGCGCCGGCCTGCTCGGGTTCGCGCTTGAGCAGGTGGACGGTGGCCATGCCCACGAGGTTGAGGGCGTAGGAGCGCTGGTGCTCCCGGTCCTGGGAGAAGAGGTCGACGGCGCGCCGCATCACGGGTTCGGCGAGGGAGGCGTAGGTGGGGCTGCGGCCGGCGACGTAGGCCAGGTCGCGGAAGGAGTGGGAGTTCTCGCCGTTCAGCTCGGCCTCGGTGAAGAAGCGGATCCAGTCGGGCTCCGGCTCGTCGTCGAGGCCGGCGTCGACGAAGGTGTCCTCGGCCATCCGGACGGCCCGCTTACACTTGCTCGGCTGGCCCATGTTGGCGTACGCCCGGGCCTCCATCGCATACAGCATCGCCTGGGTGCGGGCGGTCGCGCAGTCGCGGCTGCCGTACTGCGCGAGGTGGATGAGTTCAAGGGCGTCGTCCGGCCGTCCGAGGTGGATCATCTGACGGCTCATCGAGGACAGGACGTACGAGCCGAGCGGTTTGTCGCCTGCCTCCTTGGCGGCGTGCAGGGCGAGTACGAAGTACTTCTGGGCGGTGGGTTGGAGACCGACGTCGTAGCTCATCCATCCCGCGAGCTGGGCCAGTTCGGCCGCGCAGCGGAAGAGGCGGCGGCTGGTGTCGGCGGGTTGCGCCTCCTGGAGGAGGTCGGTCACCTCGTGCAACTGCCCGACGACGGCCTTGCGGCGCAGTCCGCCGCCGCACTGCGCGTCCCACTTGCGGAACATCGCCGTGGTGGACTCCAGCATCTCCAGCTCCGCCCGGGAGAGCCGGTACGGGCGGCGGCCGGGCGCCGGCGGTTCCCCGCGGTCGGACCCGGAGGTCGGGGCGGGGACCAGCCAGCGCTGCATCGGCTCGATGAGGGAGGGGCCGGCGGCGAGGGAGAGCGACGTGCCGAGGAAGCCGCGCCGGGCGAGCATGAGGTCGCTGCGGGAGAACTCGCTGAGCAGCGAGACGGTCTGGGGGCCGGCCCAGGGCAGGTCCACGCCGGACACCGAGGGTGACTGGTGGGCGGTGCGCAGGCCGAGGTCCTCGACGGCGACGACGGAGCCGAAGCGCTCGGAGAACAGCTCGGAGAGGATGCGCGGGATGGGCTCGCGCGGCTGCTCGCCGTCGAGCCAACGGCGTACGCGGGAGGTGTCGGTGCTGATGTGGTGCGCGCCCATCTGGCGGGCCCGGCGGTTGACCTGGCGCGCCAGCTCGCCCTTCGACCAGCCACTGCGGACGAACCACGAGCCGAGCTGCTCGTTCGGGCGCTTGCCGGCATTCGTACCGTCTGTGCCGCTGCCGCCCACTGGAAGGCCCCCATCCGCCGAATCACCGTGTTGCCCGAACCCTTGCCAGGATGCCGTCGGTCGCGGTCCGGCGTCCGGGGATCGCATCCCTCCGGACGGGACGCCGCGTGCCTCCGGCATACCCATGGGCGCAGACGCTACCCGGGGTTCGTGCACCGAAAGTAATCCTACGATCACCGCCACCGCGAGGCCGATTCCTCAAACGCCACCATTCGCCACCCCTTCGAATGAACTCCCCCTGCGCCGGGCGCGATTCACTGGATGCATGACGATCGGGAGCCCGGCGCGCTGAAGTGCGAGGCAGCGCACGGACAGCACACGCACCACCCCACACGCTGTCGAGCGCCACCCGAACGAGGGGCGGGACGACACAGCGTCATGACGGAACTCCAGGTCGTAACCACCGGCGAGTTCGGCGCGTTGGAGGAGACATGGGCTTCACGATCGGCGGCACGCGCATCCGCGAAATGCGATCCGGATGGACGGGGTTCACCGGGCTCGCCGGGTTGACGCTGTCGGGCTCGCGCCGTCGCGCGACCCGCGCGACGGAGTGGACGGCGGTGGCGGAGTACACCGGTCTGTGGGGCTGGGACGTGGTGCCGGGGGCACGGGCCGCGGCCGGCGCCTGCTCCTGTGGTGACGCGGCGTGTCCGGCGCCGGGCGCCCATCCGCTGGGCTTCGCGCCCGAGGTGGCGGCGGGTTCGTCGACGGACACGGCGGCCGAGGCGTGGTCGCGGTGCCCGGGGGCGTCGATGCTGCTGCCCGTGGGGCGGTCCTTCGACGTGCTGGACGTCGCCGAGGCGGCGGGGCGGCGGGCGCTGGTGCGGCTGGAGCGGATGGGGCTGCCGCTGGGTCCGGTCTGCGTGACGCCGACCGGCCGCGCGCAGTTCTTCGTGGCGCCGGGGGCGTCGGCCGAGCTGCCGCGGCTGCTGTACCGGATGGGGTGGGACGACGCCCATCTCGACCTGCGGTGCCTGGGGCCGGGCTCCTGGATCACGGCGCCGCCGTCGGATCACGGCGGCCTCGGCCCGGTGCGGTGGCTGCGGGCGCCGTCCCTCGACGCGGGCCACGCGGCCCCCCAGGCGCGGCTGCTGCTCGGCACCCTGGCGTACATCTGCCACCGCTCGGCGGCCTGACCCCCGGCGTACGGAGGCGCGCGGGCGCGTCGGCCACGGCGGGCGCGCGCCGTACGTCGGTCTCGGCGCGCGCCGTACGTCGGTGGTGGCCCGCGTCGACGGGCGGCGGCGGATACGCCGACCGTCCGGGGGTGTCCCGTCGACGGCAGGTGCGCCGCGCGTCGGCGGTAGGCGGGCGTCCGGGCGTTCCCGGGCCGGCCGGCGGGGTCAGGTCCCCGCGGGCGGCCGGCCCGGGAGCGTCACGGTCAGGCCGGTTCGCCGATCAGGGCGTCCACGAACGCCTCCGGCTCGAAGGGCGCCAGGTCGTCCGGGCCCTCGCCGAGGCCGACGAGCTTCACCGGCACGCCCAGTTCCCGCTGGACGGCGATGACGATGCCGCCCTTGGCGGTGCCGTCGAGCTTGGTGAGGACGATGCCCGTGATGTCGACGACCTCCGCGAAGACGCGCGCCTGGACCAGGCCGTTCTGACCCGTGGTGGCGTCCAGGACGAGCAGGACCTCGTCCAGGGGGCCGTGCTTCTCGACGACGCGCTTGACCTTGCCGAGCTCGTCCATGAGACCGGTCTTGGTGTGCAGGCGGCCGGCGGTGTCGATGAGCACCACGTCGGCGCCCTCGGCGATGCCCTCCTTCACCGCGTCGAACGCGATGGACGCCGGGTCGCCGCCCTCGGGGCCGCGCACCGTGCGGGCGCCGACGCGCTCGCCCCAGGTCTGGAGCTGGTCGGCGGCGGCGGCGCGGAAGGTGTCGGCGGCGCCGAGCACCACGGAGCGGCCGTCGGCCACCAGGACGCGGGCGAGCTTGCCGGTCGTCGTGGTCTTGCCGGTGCCGTTGACGCCGACGACCATGACGACGCCGGGCGTCTCCACGCCGCCGTCCGTCTTCACGGAGCGGTCGAAGTCGCTGCCCAGCAGGGCGAGCAGCTCCTCGCGGAGCAGGGCGCGCAGCTCGTCGGGGGTACGCGTGCCGAGGACGCGGACCCGCTCCCGCAGGCGCTCGACGAGCTCCTGGGTCGGGGCGACGCCGACGTCGGCGGTGAGGAGGGTGTCCTCGATCTCCTCCCAGGTGTCCTCGTCGAGGTTGTCGCGCGAGAGCAGCGTGAGCAGGCCCTTGCCGAGGGAGTTCTGGGAGCGGGCGAGCCGGGCGCGCAGCCGCACGAGGCGGCCCGCGGTGGGCTCGGGGACCTCGACCTCGCGGGCCGGGGGCTCCGCTACGACCGGGTCCTCGACGGCGGCCGGCGTCTCGACGGCCTCCTCCGCCGTCGGGAGGTCGACCTCCTCGATGGTCCGGCGCGGCTCTTCACGGGGTTTCTCCGCCTCCTCGCCGACCTGCGGCTCGGCGGGAGGGGCGGTGATGGTCGGCGTGGTCGACGGGGCCGCGGGCGGCGGCAGCTGCTTCTTCCGGCGGACGCCGACGACGAGGCCGCTGATCACTCCGACCGCGACCAGGGCGATGACTACAGCAAGGATGACGAATTCCATGGTCCGACCAGTATGCGCGACGCCGCCGCCCCGCTCCTTGCCGCTATGCCCCGTTTAGGAAATGGTGCGAGGAATGTACGAGAGTCGGGGCCTTGAGCCCGTCCCCGCGGCCGAGCGGGTCGGCCGTGTCCGCGAGCTGTTCCCGACGTGGGTCGCGGCCAACATCACGGTCCTGCTCCTGACCCTGGGCGCCGGCCTCGTGGTGCTGCACGGGCTGAATGTCTGGCAGGTGCTGGTCGTGGCGGTGACGGCGCCCGTCGTCTCGTACGGCGTCGTCGGGCTCGTGCCGGTGGCGGGCAAGCGCGGCGGCGCGCCGGGCATGGCGCTGTCGCGGGCGGTCTTCGGGCAGCGCGGCAACCTGCTGCCGGGGGCGCTGATCTGGGCGGCCCGCTGGGGGTGGGAGACGGTCAACGCCGTGACGGGGGCGTACGCGCTGCTCACGCTGGTGGAGCTGGTGGGCGGGGTACGCGCCGGCACGCCGGTGGCGGCGGTGGCGCTGGTGCTCTTCGTCGGGGCGACGTTCGCCGTGTCGGGGCTCGGCATCGGGGCGCTGCGGGTGTGCTGCCGCTGGGCCGCGTACGTGTTCGGGGCGTTCTCGGTGCCGGTCGGCGGGTACCTCGTGGCGCGGACCGACTGGGGCTTGGTGGCGGGCCGCCCGCCGGGACCGGCGTCGATGGTGGCGGTGGGGGTCGGGACGCTGGCGGCCGGGGCGATCAGCTGGGCCCCCCTCGGCGCCGGACTTCGCGCGCTACCTGCCGCGGACGGCGCGGGCCGGGGCGATGGTCGCGGTGACCGTGGCGGGGGCGGTGGTCGTGGTGGTGCCGCTGGTGCTGATGGGGGCGGTGATGGCCGAGTCGACGCCGGGGCTGGCGTCGACGGCGGACCCGGTGGGGTTCATCGGCGCCCGGCTGCCCCCGTGGCTCTCGGCGCCGTACCTGCTGATCGCGCTCGTCGGCATGCTGCTGATCAACGCGATGTCGATGTACTCGGCCGGGTTCATGGCGCAGACGCTCGGGGTCGGGCTGCCGCGGGGGTGGGCGGTGGCGGTGAACGCGGTCATCAGCCTGGTGCTGGGGCTGTGGCTGCTGGTCGCCGCGGCCGGGTTCCTCGGGACGTTCCTGTCGTTCCTGACGCTGCTCGGCGTGGCGTTCGCCGCGTGGGTCGGGGTCTTCGGCGTGGACCTGGCCCTGCGCGGGTCGTACGACGGGGCGGCGCTGCTGGACCGGGGGCCGTCGAGCGCCTACTGGTACCGGGGCGGGTTCGCGTGGCCGGCCGTGACGGGGTGGGGCGCGGCGCTGGTGGCGGGGCTGCTGTTCACACGGGTCGACTGGTTCGCCGGGCCGCTGGCCGACAGCCGGCCGGGCCGGCACGGGCTGGGCTGGGTGGTGTCCGCGCTGGTGGCGGCCGCGGTGTACGGCGCCCTGCGGCCGGCTGCCCCGGCCCGCGCGCTGGGCGCGGGCCGGGGCAGCCGGAAGGTCGAGGAGAGGGGCAGCGGGGATTAGCCCATCTCCTCCAACGCCTTGCCCTTGGTCTCCTTCACGAACTTGAGCACGAAGGGGATGGAGAGCACGGCGAAGACCGTGTAGATGACGTACGTACCGGAGAGGTTCCAGTCCGCCAGGGACGGGAAGCTCGCGGTGATCGCCCAGTTGGCGATCCACTGGGCGGACGCGGCGACGCCGAGGGCGGCGGCGCGGATCCGGTTGGGGAACATCTCGCCGAGGAAGACCCAGACCACCACGCCCCAGGAGAGGGCGAAGAAGAGCACGAAGAGGTGGGCGGCGATGAGGGCGACGACACCCTGAGTCTCGGGGAGCTTGCCGTCGACCAGGTCCGCGGAGAAGGCCCACGCCTCGAAGGCGAGGGCGAGCGCCATGCCGGCGGAGCCGACGAGGGCCAGCGGCCTGCGGCCGACGCGGTCCACGAGGACCATCGCGATCACGGTGCCGACGATGTTGATGATCGACGTGGTGAACGAGTAGAAGAACGAGCTGGACGGGTTGATGCCGACCGACTGCCACAGCGTCGCGGAGTAGTAGAAGGCGACGTTGATGCCGACGAGCTGCTGGAAGACCGACAGGCCGATGCCGACCCAGACGATCGGGAGGAAGCCGAAGCGGCTGCCGAGCAGGTCCCGGAAGGTGGACTTGTGCTCGCGGTGCATGGCGTGCTCGATCTCGGCGACGCGCGCGTCCAGGTCGATGCCCGTGCCCTCGACCTCGGCGAGGACCTCCTTGGCCTTCTCCTTGCGGCCGACGGAGATCAGGAAGCGGGGCGACTCGGGGATGGCGAAGGAGAGCAGGCCGTAGAGCACGGCCGGCAGGACCATGACGCCGAGCATCCACTGCCAGGCCTCGAGGCCGGCGATCTCGCCGCGCTGGTCGCCGCCGGCCATGTTGAGGATGGCCCAGTTGACCAGCTGGGAGACGGCGATGCCCACGACGATGGCGGCCTGCTGGAAGGAGCCGAGCCGGCCGCGGTAGGCGGCGGGCGCGACCTCGGCGATGTACGCGGGGCCGATCACCGAGGCCATGCCGATGGCGAAGCCGCCGACGACGCGCCACAGGGCGAGGTCCCACAGCGCGAACGGCAGGGCGGAGCCGATGGCGCTGATGGTGAACAGGACGGCGGCGATCTGCATACAGCGGATGCGGCCGATGCGGTCGGCGATCCGCCCCGCGGTGGCGGCGCCGACGGCGCAGCCGATCAGGGCGATGGCGATGACCTGGGCGAGGGTGCCGGAGCCGATCTCGTACCGGTGGCGGATGGCCTCGACGGCGCCGTTGATGACGGAGCTGTCGTAGCCGAAGAGGAATCCGCCCATCGCGGCGGCGGCCGTGATGAAGATGACATGGCCCAGGTGGTCGGGGTGGGCCTGTCGGGCCCCCGACGCCGATGGCTGCGCGGTGCTGGTCACGTGAACTCCTGGTACCCGGCGCCGTCGCCGGGCATGGGGGGCGAGCCCTTCCAGTGGCGCACAACCTCTCGCGGCCCACCACTTGAAGGTAAAAGCAACGCTGCAGACCCTATGCCTTCAAGTTCCGAAGTCAATAGGTCGAGTCATGTGACTTGAAGCGCACCACTTGGCCCGATGTGTTCAGTACTTGAAGTCGATCTCGGGGGGTCTGTCAGCGAAGCCTCTGACTTACGACCTTCGATACCCCGTCGCCCTGCATCGACACGCCGTACAGCGCGTCCGCGACCTCCATGGTCCGCTTCTGGTGCGTGATGACGATGAGCTGCGAACTCTCCTGGAGTTCGCGCATGATCCGGATGAGCCGCTGGAGGTTGGTGTCGTCCAGCGCCGCCTCCACCTCGTCCATGACGTAGAACGGGCTCGGCCGGGCCTTGAAGATCGCCACCAGCATCGCGACGGCCGTGAGGGACCGCTCGCCGCCGGACAGCAGCGACAGCCTCTTGACCTTCTTGCCCGGCGGCCGGGCCTCCACCTCGACGCCCGTGCCGAGCAGGTCGCCCGGGTCGGTCAGGACCAGCCGCCCCTCCCCGCCGGGGAACAGCCGCGAGAAGACGCCCTCGAACTCGCGGGCCGTGTCCCGGAACGCCTCCGCGAAGACCTGCTGGACGCGCTCGTCGACCTCCTTGACGACCTGGAGCAGGTCGGCACGGGTCCGCTTGAGGTCCTCCAGCTGCTCGGAGAGGAACCGGTGGCGCTCCTCCAGCGCGGCGAACTCCTCAAGGGCGAGCGGGTTCACCTTCCCGAGCTGCTGGTACGCCCGTTCGGCCGCCTTGAGCCGCTTCTCCTGCTCGGCGCGGACGAAGGGCCGCAGCGCGTCGCCCGCCCGCCCGGGGTCGTCGGGCCGGTCCCCGCCGGGGGCGGGCTCCCGCCGGTGCGCGGCGGACGCGTCCTCTGCGGCGGCGGGCTCCCGCCGGTGCGCGGCGGACGCGTCCTCGCCCGGGGCCGGGCGCTGCTCTCCCGGGGCGGGCGGCGCGGCCGGTACGGGCTGGTCGGGGCCGTACTCGGCGACGAGCACGGCCGGGTCGACGCCCAGCTCCTCCAGCGCGCGGGTCTCCAGCTGCTCGATCCGCAGCCGCTTCTCGGCGCCGAGCACCTCGCCGCGGTGGACGGAGTCGGTGAGCTTGTCCAGCTCCGCCTTCAGCTCCCGGCCGCGGGCGCGCGCGGCGGCCAGCTCGCGTTCGCGGACGGCCCGGCCCTCCTCGGCGGCGGACCGCTCCGCCTCGGCGCGCACCAGGGACACCTCGACGTGCGCGAGGAGCTGCCGGGCACCGGAGGCGACGGCCGCGGCGACCTCCGCCTCATGACGCAGCCGGGCGCGCTCGCGCTCGGCACGCGCCCGGGCCTCGCGCTCGGCGCGGGCGGCGCGGTCCAGGGAGTCGGCCCGGCCGGCGAGGGCCTTCACCCGCTCCTCGTGCGTACGGGCCTGGAGGCGCGCCTCCATCTCCGTCTGGCGGGCGTTGGCGCCGTCGGCGGCGAGCCGGTCCCGTACGGACGTGTCCGGTTCGTCCTCGGTGGGGGCCTCCTGGGCGACGAGGAGCCGCTCGGCCAGCTCCTCCGCCTCCTCCGTCGCCCGCTCCACGGCCTCCTGGGCGCGGGCGACCGCGGCGTCGGCCCGCTCGGCCTCGCCCGCGGCGCCCCTGGCCTGCCCGGCCAGGCCGCCGAGCCGCTGGGCGACGGCCGACTTCTCCCGGTCGGCGGCGCGGCGCCGCTCCCCCAGTTCCTCCACGCGGTCCGCGCACGCTCGCCGCCGTCCGGCGGCCTCCTCCTGCGCCGCGGCCAGCTCCCGGCACCGTACGGCCAGCTCGGCGAGGTCGGCGGCGGCCTCGTCGACGGACGCCTGGACCTCCAGCAGGCTGGGCGCGCCGGCGGAGCCACCCTGCGCGAAGTGGGCGCCCAGCAGGTCGCCGTCGGCGGTGACGGCCGTCAGGGCGGGGCGCGCGTACACCAGCGCCTCGGCCTCCTCCAGGGTCCCGACGACCACGACGTCCCGCAGCAGGCGCCGGAGGGCCGGCATCAGCTCGTCGGGGCCGCTCACCAGGCCGGCGGCGGGCAGCGCCCCACCCGGGAGACCGGGGCGCGCCGCGTCGACCGCCGGCGCGGCGGCGCGCGGCGGCACGGCAGCGGACGGCGCGGCGGACGGTGGCTGTCGTGCCGCCCGCCCGTCGGGGCCCGCCGACAACGGCTCCTGCGCGCCCGGACCCGACAGGGGCGCGGGTTCCCGCACGTCGGGACCCGCCACCGGTGACGGCTCCCACACGCCGGGGCCCGGCGGCGGGGGTGGTTCGGTCGCACCGGCCACGAGCAGGGCGGCGCGGCCCGCGTCCTCCTTGCGCAGCAGGCGGATCGCCTCGGCGGCGGTCGCCGGGCCGGTCACGGCGAGCGCGTCGGCGGCCGCGCCGAGAGCCGCGACGATCGGCACCTCGTGACCGGGGGCGACGGTGAGCAGTTCGGCGGCCGGGCCGAGGAGGCCGGTGAGCCGGCCGGCCGCGTCGAGCAGGGCGCCGGTGCCGTCCTTGCGGCGCAGGCCGAGGGAGAGCGCTTCGTGCCGGGCCTGGGTGGCGGCACGCCGGCGTTCGGCGGAGGTGAGCGCCTCGCGGGTGGTGGTGAGGGCGGCCTCGGCGTCGGCGAGTTCGCGCGTGGCGGCCTCGTGGGCCGCGGCGAGGTCGGCGTCGCCGGCGTCGAGGCCGTCGACCTCGGCGCGCAGCGCCTCGTACTCCTCGTGCGCCACCGCGGCACGTTCGCGTGCCTCGTCGCGGGCGGCGGTCAGCCGGTCGATCTCGGCCTGGGCGGCGGCGGCGCGGGAGCGGGCGGCGCCGGCCTGGCCGCTCAGCCGGGCGAGCCCCTCGCGGCGGTCGGCGATGGCGCGGGCGGCGTCCCGCAGCCGGCGCTCCTCGACGGCGAGGGCCTGCTCCAGTTCGGCCCGGTGGGCGACGGTGTCCTCCAGGGCCCGGTCGGCGGCCTCCAGGGCGGCCGTCAGCTCCGCCTCCTGCTCGCGGACGCGGGCGGCCTCGCGCTCCAGCTCCTCCGGGTCGCGGCCGCGCCGCTCCTCGACGGGCCGGGCGGTGGCGCTGGTCACCCGGGCGTCGGCCAGCGAGACGGTGCCGCGCACGCGCTCGGCCAGCCGGGACAGCTCGTACCAGGTGTGCTGCGCGCGTTCCAGGCGCGGTGCGAGGCGGCGCACCTCGTCCTCCAGGGCGGACTCGCGGGCCGCGGCGGCCTTCAGGTCGGCCTCGGCGCGTTCCTTGCGCTCGCGCAGCGCCGCCTCGTCGGCGATCTCGGCGTCGAGCGCTTCCCGGAGGCGTACGAGGTCGTCGGCGAGGAGCCGCAGGCGGGCGTCGCGCAGCTCGGCCTGGATCACGGCGGCGCGGCGGGCGACGGCGGCCTGCCGGCCGAGCGGCTTGAGCTGGCGACGCAGTTCGTCGGTGAGGTCCTGGACGCGGGCGAGGTTGGCGCGCATCGCGTCGAGCTTCCGCAGCGCCTTCTCCTTGCGCTTGCGGTGCTTGAGGACGCCGGCGGCCTCCTCGATGAACGCGCGGCGGCCCATCGGGTCGGCGTGCAGGACGGAGTCGAGTTGGCCCTGGCCGACGATCACGTGCATCTCGCGGCCGATTCCGGAGTCGCTCAGCAGTTCCTGGATGTCCAGGAGCCGGCAGGTGTCGCCGTTGATCTGGTATTCGCTGCCGCCGTTGCGGAACATGATCCGCGTGATGGTGACCTCGGCGTAGTCGATGGGGAGCGCGCCGTCGGAGTTGTCGATCGTGAGGGAGACCTCGGCGCGTCCCAGGGGCGGCCGGCCGGTCGTCCCGGCGAAGATCACGTCTTCCATCTTGCCGCCGCGCAGGGATTTCGCGCCCTGTTCGCCCATGACCCAGGAAAGCGCGTCCACGACGTTCGACTTGCCGGATCCGTTGGGGCCGACGACGCAGGTGATGCCCGGTTCGAACCGCAGCGTGGTGGCGGAGGCGAACGATTTGAAACCACGGAGGGTCAGGGCCTTGAGGTGCACGGTCCGGGACTCTACCCGGCGTGTTTCGTTTGGCCCGTGAACGAGGAGGGCAGATCAGTCGATAAGCGAGGGGGTACGGCTGTCGACGCTCCGGTGAACGGGTCAGGTGTGACGTCCGGGGACTTCTGAGGAAGTGGGGGCGGGAAAAGAAAGAAGGGACGCCGAAGCGTCCCTTGCATATCTGTTCGCGAGAGTGTTTCTCACCTTCCCGAGCGTGCCGTGTGCCTCGGGTGTCCCCGCGGGGTCAGGTGAGCGCAGGCTCGCCCTTGGGAACGTCCATGTCGATGCCGTCGAGCAACGGCTCGCGGTGAGCGGCGGCAGCGGCGAGCGCGTCCTTCTCGGACTGGATCCGTACCAGCTCGGATTCCAGGTCCTGGACACGCTGCTGAAGCCGTCGCATCTCGGCGAGCAGTCGCGGGTCGGTACCGCCGACGTAACCGAGAAGCGCCTTTGCCATGATGGATGGTCCTCCACACTGAGTGACCGACCGAAGCGGTTGGGTCGTCGAGGGAATCGCACCCGCGGTGCTCGGCGGTACGTGGTGCCGCTGCGGTTCTCACCGCCGAACAACTAGGGTGCGCGGGGCTTCCAGAGTCTCACCAAAAAGTTTGACGGTCAACACGATCACGCCCCGCATCGACGGGCAACCGGGGGGTCTCAGGCCGCCGAACGTACGGCGGCGCCTCGCGCACGGTGCCCGGAGGGGCGTGGAGATCATCCTTCCGCGCCGGGACCGCCATCACAACCCTTTCTCGGCAATCACCTGGTCATTTCTGTTTCACGAGGCCGCGCGCCCGCCCCGACGAACACCCTCCGGAAGTGTTCCGCGCCGCTCGGTACGGAGGGACGCGGTCGACCGTCAGCGGATCGCGAATCCCTCGTATCCCCCGCGTGGCGTGTCCCAGATCTCGGTGACGCCGTCGACGCGGCCGGGTGTGTCGCCGGAGCGCAGCCATTCCAGGAGACGGTGGCAATTCTCACTCGGACCTTCGGCGACGACCTGGACGCGGCCGTCGTCGAGGTTCAGGGCGAAACCGGTGAGGCCCCCGATCTCCAGGGCGTTCGCCCTGGTGAACCAGCGGAATCCCACTCCCTGCACTCGTCCGCGTACCCATGCCGTGAACCTCGCCTCGTCGTTCATGGCTGCACGCTAACCGGCCGCCGCCGGGCGGAGCACCCGCCCTCCGTGTGCCGGTGGCGTACAGTCCCGACCCAGCGAGCCTCACCCGTTCGGCCGTGCCCCACCGGCACCTCCGGGCCCCGGGGCCGCGGGAGGAACGACAGGACCAGCAGCTGAAGGCAGGAGGCAGAGCAGATGGGACGCCATCGACGCTCCGGCGCCGCGCCCGTACCCGCGCCGGACGGGCAGGAGACGTACGGCCCGACCGGCGCCGCCGACTCGCCCCGGGGGCGCCGGGGCACCCGGCGGCGCAGGCGCGCGCTCCCGCTGCGCGGCGGGCTGCTCGGCGCGTCGGCCGCCATGGCGGTGGGCGCCGTCGCCGTGACGTCGGGGCTGCTACCTGGCGGCGACACCTTCACCCTCGGCAGCGGTACCACCGGCACGCCCGCCGAGCACATACGCTCGGGCAGCGCCCCGGACCTGGGCACCCAGGGCCGCACCGCCCCCGCTCCCGCCCCCACCACGGCCCCCGCCTCGCGTACGTCGACCCCCTCCTCCCCGCCGTCGACGCGCAGCGCCCCGCGCCCCTCGGCGACCCCGTCCCGGACGGCCGCGCCGAAGCCCCCCGTGCCGAAGACCCCCGCGCCGTCGCCGACCCGCACGAAGACCCCGTCGCCGACCCCCGAGCGCACCACGACCCCGCCGGCGCCGCGCCCCACGCCGAGCAAGCCCGCCCCGGAGCGCACGAGCGCGCCGCCCGCCCCGCAGACGCCGACCAGCCGCGCCATGGCGGCCGAGGCGGCGGTCCTCGCCCTGGTCAACCAGGAGCGGGCGACGTTCGGCTGCAGCCCGCTGCGCGCCTCGACGGACCTCGGCGACCTTGCGCGGGCCTACAGCCAGGACATGGCGGAGCGCGCCTTCTTCGACCACACGGACCCCGACGGCGACGACCCGTGGGCACGCGCGTCCCAGGCGGGCGTCGAGGGACTGGGCGGCGAGAACATCGCCCGCGGCCAGGCCGACGCGAAGGCCGTCATGGAGGCGTGGATGAACAGCGAGGGGCACCGCGCGAACATCCTGAACTGCGACTTCAAGCGCCTGGGCGTCGGCGTCCACTTCGGCCCGGGCGGCCCCTGGTGGACGCAGAACTTCGGCTTCTGAGGTTCCCGCGGGTCAGCGACCCATGACCCTTCGTGGGCCGTCTCCGGGCCGTCATCGGTGACGGAGGCGGCGCCGCCGGCGGGCACAGCGGCCCGCGTACGGGTCTCGCTCGACGGCATCCGGTGCGCGTAGGTCCCCAGGGTGAAGCCGGGACCATGGTGGCCGAGGTCGCTCAGGGCCGACCGACGAGCGGGAGTGGGTGATCCTCATCGAGGAGAAGTCCGCCCTCGGCGATGCGCTGAGGCTCGCCACGAAGGCGATGGTGCTGAGTCGACTTGGTACCCCGATGCCACCTGGCGCGCACGAACAGCACAAGCGGCTGGCGAGGCGTCTCTGATCGACGGCAACCATCGACGGCCAAACCGCGGGGCACCACGTTGATCTGCGACAAGTCCGCAGGCCAGAAAGGCGACCTGGCGCGACCTGGCGCTTCTTCGGCTTCCGAGGTTCCCGTACAGCCCTGCGGAGCGAGGTCCCGGGCAGCCGCTCGCGAGGCCAGGCCGTGTCCACTCCCGCCGAAGCGGCTCCGGCACAGAACCGCTCCGCCGCCCGCGCTGATACCCTCCCCGTCATCACGCAGGGTTCCTCCTGGGGAGGCGAGTGGACACCCTACTCATCAGTACGGTCAGCGTTCTGCTCACACTGATCGTCACGGCGGTCTTCCATCCGTTGGCGAGCAGGCTGAGCGCCGTTTCCCGGCGGATCACCCGAATCAAGCCGCTGACCGTCCACGTGGAGACGGACCCGTCCCTCGTGTGGGCCGGATTCCCGAACTGGGTTCCCGCGTTCGTCTGGCTGCCCGATCCGCCCACCGGTACCCCGCCGGAGCACCCCACCGACTGGCACGCGTGGGCACGTGCGCGAGGTGGGGCGGACGCCGCCCAAACCGTCCTGAAGGTCACGGTCACGGCCCGTGAACTCGCGTCCGTAGTGATCGAGTGCCCCAAGCTGCGCCACACCTCCGGACCCCTCGGAGATCCACCCGCGGGATGCGTCGCTTGCTGTCCGGCGGGAGGCGCCGCTGTCACGCCGAGGCGCATCCAGGTCGACCTGGGACTGGGGACGACGGCGTGGGTGGATGACGGCGGATCCCCGATCGGCCCCGTCACTCTCACCCTGTCACCAGGCGAGACCGAGCAGTTCCTCGTCTTCGTGCATGCCCACTCCGGGCGCAATGAGTGGCACCTGGAACTCCCGGTCCTGATCGACGGCAGACGGCAGACGGTTCCCCTCAAGGACAAGGGCGAGCGATTCGTCACCTACGGGCTGGAAGGGTTCGACGAATACCGCTGGTCCGACGGCGGGTGGGAGCGTCACCACTAGCTCCGGAGCGCGCCACCCCCGTGTGAGGCGCCCCCACCCGGCCGCCTGCCGGCCGTCGGTGGGCCGGATCACCCGTCCGTCTCCCCTGCCCCGGACCTCGGCCCTGGCCCCGCTCCCGCTCCCGGTGGTCCGGTCCCCCCTGCGTCGGCTCCTCGGGGACGGGTCAGGGCGTGAGGGTGGTGCGACCCCTGGTGAAGGTGTGGGCCGTGGTGGCCACGCGCCGGCCGAGGTGTTCCGCCGTGGCGATGTCCGCCTTGTGGACGGCCTCGGGGCCCTGGTCGTTGTTGGTCTGGGCGCTCGCGCCGGCGAAGATGCCGAGGCGGTTGAGGTCGTTCTCCGAGCTGGTGCTGGAGTTCCATCCCGGCTTCAGGCCGAGGTTGATCCAGTGCATGCCGTGCTGGGCGGCGAGGGTCTGGAAGTAGTACAGAGTGTGCGGCTTGTCGCCGCTCTTGGAAGCGGAGTTGGTGAACCCGGCCGCCAGTTTGTCCTGCCAGGCTCCGGCGAACCAGCGCCCGGACGTGGCCTCGGCGAAGGCGTGGAAGGCGCCGGAGGCCGTGCCCATGTACGTGGGCGAGCCGAAGACGATCGCGTCCGAGGCGTCCAGCAGAGCCCAACCGGACTCGGTCAGTTCGTCGACCCTCAGCAGGTGGGCGGTGGCGCCGGCGTCGGCCGCGCCGTCCCGGACGGCCTGGGCGAGGACGGTGGTGTGGCCGTAGCCGGAGTGGTAGGCGATCGAAACGACGGGCGTGCTCATACGGGTCTCCTGGTTCGGCGTGGTGCGCGCCGCGCGCCGTGTGCCGGCGGTGCTGCGGTGGCGGCTCTCCCCGTCTTCAACGAGCCACGGCGGCGTGCGGCGACGTCAGCGAGTAGGCATTCCCGTACATATGTGTGCCCCGGAGCGCGTCCGGTAGTGGTGCGGGCGGGGTGGGGGCCGTCACACGTGGGGTGCCGGGCGGGGGGCGCGCTGGCAGCGGGGGCAGAAGTAGCTGGACCGGTTCATCCACGGGCGGCGGCGGATCGGCGTGCCGCACCGCCGGCAGGGCTCGTCCTCGCGCCCGTAGGCGTCGAGCGACCGGTCGAAGTAGCCGGACTCGCCGTTGACGTTGACGTACAGGCTGTCGAAGCTGGTGCCGCCGACCGCCAGCGCGGCGGTCATGACGTCCCGGACGTGGCCGAGCAGCTCGTACGAGCGCGGCCGGGTGAGGGCGGCGGTGGGGCGGTCGTAGTGCAGGCGGCTGCGCCACAGCGCCTCGTCGGCGTAGATGTTGCCGACGCCGCTGATGAGGCTCTGGTCGAGCAGGGCCCGCTTGACCGTGGTGCGGCGCAGTCGCAGGGCGGCGTGGAAGGCGGCGTCGTCGAAGGCCGGGTCCAGGGGGTCGCGGGCGATGTGCGCGATGACGTCGGGCAGCCCGTCCCGGTCGGTCTCGTGGAGGGAGAGCCCGCCGAAGGTGCGCTGGTCGACGAAGCGCAGCTCGGTGCCGAGGGTGTCGTCGAAGCGTATGCGGATGCGCAGGTGCCGCTCGTCGGGGGCGTCCTCCGGCTGGACGAGGAGCTGGCCGCTCATGCCGAGGTGGCCGAGGACCGCGGCGTCCGCGTCGTCCAGCGGCAGCCACAGGTACTTGCCGCGCCGCCGGGCCACGCCGACGCGGTGGCCGACGAGGCGGGCGGCGAAGTCCTCGCCGCCGCCGACGTGCCGCCGGACGGCGCGCGGGTGGAGCACGTCCACGCCGGCGACGGTGCGGCCGCTCACCCAGCGTTCGAGGCCCCGTCGGACGACTTCGACCTCGGGCAGCTCGGGCACGGCACTCCTGGGAGGGGGAGGACGGGGAACGGGGGAAGCCCCGCCGTACCGGAAGGCCGGTGCGACGGGGCGGAAGCGGGACAGGAGCCGGGCGGGCCCGTCCGGACCCGTGGGGTCCGGACGGGCCTCAGGCCGTCCGGCCGTGCCTTCAGGCCGAGGCCGGGTCGGCCGCGGCCGTCGCCTCGGGGCTGCCGGCGGGGCCCGCCGGCTCGGGAACGGGAGAGGGAGAGCGGTCGGCGACCTCTCCGGCCTCGGCAGCGGCCTTCGCCGCCGCCTCCCGCTCGTCCGCGGCGGCACGGATGGCCCGCCAGGCGGACTCCGCGGCCTGCTGCTCCGCTTCCTTCTTGCTGCGGCCGGTGCCGGTGCCGTACGAGACACCACCGACGCGGGCAGCAGCAGTGAAGGTCTTCTCGTGGTCCGGACCGGTCTCGGTGACCAGGTACTCCGGGACGCCGAGGCCCTCGGCCGCGGTCAGCTCCTGGAGGCTGGTCTTCCAGTCCAGGCCGGCGCCGAGGTTCGAGGACTTCTCGATCAGCGGGTCGAAGAGCCGGTGCACCAGCTCGGACGCCGCGTCGAGGCCCTGGTCGAGGTAGACCGCGCCGATCACCGCTTCGAGGGTGTCGGCGAGGATGGACGCCTTGTCCCGGCCGCCCGTGCCCTCTTCACCGCGGCCGAGCCGGATGAAGGAGCCCAGGTCGAGGCCGCGGCCGACCTCCGCCAGCGCACGCGAGTTGACCACCGCGGCCCGCAACTTGGCCAGCTGGCCTTCGGGCAGGTCGGGGTGGGTGCGGTACAGCGTGTCCGTGACCACCAGGCCGAGCACGGAGTCCCCGAGGAACTCCAGCCGCTCGTTGGTGGGCAGACCGCCGTTCTCGTACGCGTACGAACGGTGGGTCAGCGCACGCACCAGAAGGGCGGACTCGAGTCGGTACCCGAGCCGCCCTTCCAGAAGCGTGTGGGACGAGGCCGTGTTGTCCGCCTGCTTCTTGGCGTCATCCGCCGTTTCGTGGCTAGACACGGTGCCTCTCACCAGCCCGCTCAGACCGAGAGGACCTGGCGCTTGTTGTACGTGCCGCAGCTGGGGCACGCGATGTGCTGCAGCTTCGGCTCCTGGCAACGCTCGCACGAAACCAGGGTGGGGACCGCAGCCTTCCACTGCGACCGGCGGTGGCGCGTGTTGCTGCGCGACATCTTCCGCTTCGGAACAGCCACGGCTACTTCTCCTGCTTCTCGTCGACGCCCGCTTCGGCGCCGCTCATGTCGTCCTTCTCGTCGGTTCCGAGTGAACCAGCGAGTCCCTGCAGTGCCGCCCAACGGATGTCGACGGCGTCATGGTGGTGGTCCGGGTTCTCGTTCAGGTCCGCGCCGCATTCGGCGCAGAGCCCGGCACAGTCCTCCCGGCACACCGGCTGCATCGGCAGTGCGAGCACCACCGCATCACGCAGCAAGGGCTCGAGGTCGAACATTCCGTCCTCGAGGGGGGTGACGTCCTCGTCCTCCTCGGCAGCGTCGTCCGCGGCCGCCTTGCGGTGGCCCCGGGCATCGTCGCTGTCGGGGTTGGGGTACGAGAACATCTCCTGGTAGTCCGCGGCGACCTCTCGGCGCAGCGGCACCAGACACCTTACGCACTCCCCCTCGGCGGTCGCACGGGCGGTGCCCGTGACGAGCACCCCTTCCATGACCGACTCGAGGCGGAGGTCGAGCTCGACGGGCGAGCCCTCCGGTACGCCGATGACTCCGTCGATGCCGAGGTCGGCGGCTGCCGCCACCTCGCGGGTGATCCGCTGGAGGGCACCAGGACGCCGCCCCAGCTCGTGCGTGTCGAACACGAGGGGGTTGCGGTGGTCGAGGCGCGTGCTCAGGGTTCTTCCTGCTTTCGGAATCGGGAGGGGGCCGCCCTGCTCGCGCTACGGGGCCGGGTGGGCAGCCGGGATCGCGGACGTACTCGCGACCGAAGAGCCAGGATACTGGACGCTTCGCCCAGGGCCCAATCGGGCGGTCGCGGCCGACCCGCGACCGTCTCGGCAGCGCCGGTCGCGGCCGTGTCAGCGGCCCTGGTCGTGGCCCTGCTCGTAGCGGCGCAGCTGCTCCAGGTCGATCATGCCCGTGTCGAAGAAGCTCGTCTCGTCCAGTGCGGCGCCCTGCTGCGCCGGCGGGAGCGGCGGCGCCGGGGGCTGCTGCTGGTAGGCGTAGGGGTCGGGGCCGCCGCCGTAGCCCTGGGGCTGGGCGTAGCCCCCCTGGTCGTACCCCTGCGGGCCCTGGTCGTACCCCTGCGGGCCCTGGTCGTAGCCCTGGGTGCCCCCCTGGTCGTAGCCCTGCGGGCCCTGGTCGTAGCCATGCTGGGCCTCGTAGCCCTGCGGGGCCTGGTCGTAGCCCTGCTGGGGGTAGGCGTACGGGTCCTGCTGGTACGCGTAGGCGCCCTGGGGCTGCTGGGGCTGCTGGGCCGGGTAGCCGTACGGGTCGGGCTGCCGCGCGGGCGGCGGCGGGGACTGCTGCGGTACGGCACCGGCGGCGGGCGTCGCGGCCGGCTCCGGGTCGGCCGGCTCGGCGAGGCCGGCGAGGTAGTCGGCGTCGCTGGTGTGCAGCTGCCCGGGGCCCGCGGCGTCCTGGGCGGCCATGTGCTCGCCGAGGGCGTCGGCCTCGGAGCGGCCGTGGAGCTTCTGGCGGCCACGGCCGACCGCTTCGAGGGTCTTGCTGAGGACGGCCTCGAAGGCGCTCAGCTTGGCGTCGACGTAGGCGTCGGCCCGCTGGACGAGGGTCTGCGGGTCGGAGCTGTACTCGGGGGCGTCCTCGTCGGCGAACCCCTGCTCGTCCAGACCCGGGCCGCGGCCGAGGAGCTTCTCGCGCCCGCGGTCGACGGAACCGATGGTCTTGGTGAGGACGACCTCGAAGTTGGCGAGCTTGGAGTCGACGTAGTCGTCGGCCTCGGCACGGATCTCCTCGGCCTCGCGGCGGGCCTCGGCGAGGATGCGGTCGGCCTCCTCCTGGGACCTGCGGGCCACCTGGCTGTCGGAGATGAGGGAGCCGCGCTCGGCGTGGGCCGCCTCGATGATCCGCTCGGCCTCGCGGCGGGCCTGCTCGACCAGCTGCTCTCGGCCGCCGATGAGCTCCTCGGCCTGGGCGAGGGAGCCCGGCAGGGCCTGGCGCACCTCGTCCAGCAGCGCGAGCAGTTCCGCGCGGTTCACCACGCAGGAGGCCGACATGGGCATGGAGCGCGCGCTCCCGACCGCCTCGACGATGTCGTCGAGCTTCTTCTGCACGTCCACCGTGTGCTCGCCACTCTCTACAGCCGGATGGGAAGACGGACGCCACGACTGTACGGCCAGCGGGGGCCCGCCGGAGACCATCTGACGCCCTGTCAGACGATCACTCCGGGGTCACTTCTCGCGCAGCCGCGCGACCAGCGCCTCGTGGACCGCCGGCGGCAGCAGGTGCGAGACGTCGCCGCCCCACGCCGCCACCTCCTTGACCAGGGAGGAGGAGAGGAAGCTGTAGGTGGGGTTGGTCGGCACGAAGAGGGTCTCGACACCGGTGAGGCCGTTGTTCATCTGGGCCATCTGCAACTCGTAGTCGAAGTCGCTGACCGCGCGCAGCCCCTTGACGATGGCCGGGATGCCGCGGTCCTTGCAGAAGTCGACCAGCAGACCGTGGTGGGCCTCGACCTCGACGTTGTCGTACTCGCCGGTGACCTCGCGGATGAGGTCCATCCGCTCCTCGACGGTGAACAGGCCCTGCTTCGACTTGTTGATCATCACGGCCACGTGCACGACGTCGTACAGCTTGGAGGCGCGGGCGATGATGTCGAGATGTCCGTTGGTGATGGGGTCGAACGACCCCGGACAGACTGCTCGGCGCAACTGAAGTCCCTCGCTCTCCGGTCCGGTCATGGTGCGTCTTCGCACGTAGAGGCGGCGCGACCGTACCAAAACGTTCCCTCGCCGTAGCGACGGGACCGTAGCGGCTCGAACCCTTCCGGCCAGCCGAACGCCCCACCCCTGGTGCTGCGCTCCACGGTGACGAGCGCGTCCTGCGCGAGCCAGCCCTGGGAGCGGAGTGTGAGGAGTATCTCGCGAAGATCGTCGTCCGGGACGGCGTACGGCGGGTCGAGGAAGACCGCATCGTACGGCTCGGCCGGCGCGGGGCCCGCGGCGGCCTGCTCGGCCCGGCCGGTGCGGACCTCGGCGCCCGGCAGGCCGAGGGCGCGGACGTTCTCCCGGACGGTGCGGGCGGCGCGGGCGTCGGCCTCGACGAGCAGGACGTGCGAGGCGCCGCGGGACAGGGCCTCCAGGCCGACGGCGCCCGACCCGGCGTACAGGTCGGCGACGCGGATGCCGTCGAGGGTGCCGAGGAGCGACTCCCAGGTGGAGAACAGGGCCTCGCGCGCCCGGTCCGAGGTGGGTCGGGTGCCGTTGCCCGGCGGTACGGCCAGGCGGCGTCCGCCGGCCGTGCCGGCGATCACGCGGGTCATGTCAGTCCTTGTCTCGGTCGTCCGCGGGCTCCGTGGTCCGCGGGCGTCGGCCGCCCACGGGCTCCGGTCGTCCGCGGGCTGCGACCTCGGGTCGTCCGCGGGCGGGTCGTCCGCGGGCCGTCGGTGCCGTCGTCCGCGGGCGTCGGTCGGCCGCGGGCGGGTTCGGCTCCCGCGGTCTCGCTCCCACGATATGGGCAGACCGGCCCCGGCGTGCGTCAGCCCTTCTCCAGGTACTGCTCCCGCTCCTCGTCGAGGAGGGCGGCCAGGGCGGTGCGCAGCTCCGGGAGGTGCTCCAGTTCGGGGTCGGCGGCGACGACTGCCACGGCCTCCTCGCGGGCGGCGGCGATGACCTCCTCGTCCTCGATGACGGCGAGCACTCGCAGGGAGGAGCGGACACCGGACTGGGCCTGGCCGAGCACATCGCCCTCGCGGCGCTGTTCCAGGTCGATGCGGGAGAGCTCGAAGCCGTCGAGGGTGGCGGCGACGGCGGCCAGGCGCCCGCGGGCCGGGCTCGCCTCGGGCATCTCCGTGACCAGCAGGCAGAGCCCCGGGGCGGAGCCGCGGCCCACGCGACCGCGCAGCTGGTGGAGCTGGGAGACGCCGAACCGGTCCGCGTCCATGATCACCATCGCGGTGGCGTTCGGGACGTTCACGCCGACCTCGATGACGGTCGTCGCGACCAGGACGTCCGCCTCGCCCGCGGCGAAGCGGCGCATGACGGCGTCCTTGTCGTCAGGGAGCATCCTGCCGTGCAGGACCTCGACGCGCAGGCCCGCGAGCGGGCCCTTCGCCAGGTGGTCGGCGACGTCCAGGACGGCGAGCGGGGGCCGCTTGTCCGCCCCGTCGTCCTTGGCGGCCTTCCCCTTCCCCTCGTCCTCCTCGTCGCCGATGCGGGGGCAGACGACGTACGCCTGGTGGCCGTTCTCCACCTCCTCGCGGACCCGCTCCCAGGCGCGGGCCAGGAAGTGCGGCTTGTCGGCGGCCGGCACGACGTGGCTGGCGATCGGGGAGCGGCCGGCGGGCAGCTGGTCCAGGACGGAGGTCTCCAGGTCGCCGAAGACGGTCATCGCGACCGTGCGCGGGATCGGCGTGGCCGTCATGACGAGCAGGTGCGGCGGCTGCTTCCCCTTGCCGCGCAGGGCGTCGCGCTGCTCGACGCCGAAGCGGTGCTGCTCGTCGACCACCACCAGGCCGAGGTCGTGGAACTTGACCTTGTCCTCGATCAGCGCGTGCGTGCCGATGACGATGCCCGCCTCGCCGGTGACCAGGTCGAGCAGGGCGCTGCGGCGGGCGGAGGCGCTCATGGAGCCGGTGAGCAGCACGACCTTGGTGGCGTGCTCGGCGCCGCCCAGCATGCCGCCCTGGGCGAGCTCGCCCATCATCTCGGTGACGGAGCGGTGGTGCTGCTGGGCGAGGACCTCGGTGGGGGCGAGCATCGCCGCCTGCCCGCCCGCGTCCACGACGGCGAGCATCGCCCGGAGGGCGACCAGCGTCTTGCCGCTGCCGACCTCGCCCTGGAGGAGGCGGTGCATGGGGTGTTCGGTGGCCAGGTCGTCGAAGATCTCCTTCGACACCTTCTCCTGGCCCTCGGTGAGGGTGAACGGCAGCTTGGCGTCGAAGGCGTCCAGCAGTCCGCCCGGGACCGGCTCGCGCGCCACCGCGGGCAGTTGGGCGTCGGCGTACCGCCGGCGGGCGAGGGCGACCTGCAGGACGAACGCCTCGTCCCACTTGAGCCGTTCGCGCGCGTCGGCGACGTCGGCCCTGGTGCGCGGGCGGTGGATCCTGCGCAGGGCGTCGGGGAGGTCGGTGAGGCCGCGGCCCTCGCGCAGGGCGGGCGGCAGCGGGTCGAGGGCGTCCGCCGCGCGGGGCAGCACCGCGTCGACCGCCTTGGCGATCTTCCAGGACTCCAGCTTGGTCGTGGCGGGGTAGATCGGGATGAGCGCCCCGGCCCAGCTGTCGACGGCGCCGTCGCCCTCCTCGCCGCGCAGCAGCTCGTACGCGGGGTGGGCGAGCTGCGTCTTGCGGTTGAAGACGGAGACCTTGCCGGAGAACATCGCGCGCGTGCCGGGCAGGAGGTCCTTGTGCGGCTTGTGGACGCCCTTGCCGAAGAAGACCAGTTGCAGCCGACCGCTCCCGTCGGTGATGGTCACCTCCAGCCGCTGGCCGCGCCCCCGGGCGCCGTTGAACGTCAGGACGCGCGCGTCCGCGACACGGGCCACCACCGTGACGTGCTCGTCGAGCGGCAGGTCGGCGAGCGTGGTCAGCTCGCCCCGCTCGGCGTACCGCCGCGGGTAGTGGTGCAGGAGGTCGCCGACGGTGTGCAGGTCGAGGGCCTCGGCCATCACCTTGGCCGTGGCCGGACCGAGCACCTTCTTCAGCGGCTCACCGAGCACAGCGGTCTCTCCCTCGTGGTCGGAACTCCCCCCATTCCACACCACGCCGCTGACAGCGGGCGGCAGCCCCGCGGCCGGGACCCGTCACCACGCCCCGGGCGCGGCCGTCACTCGACGCCGATGAGCAGCGGCGCGTGCAGGCGGCCGCCGTGGTGGACGCAGGTGTCGACGGCGAGGTGGCGGGCGCGTACGTGCGCCTCCAGGCCGGCCGCGAGGGACGGCGGGGCGTCCGCGGCGAGGACCAGGGTGACCAGTTCGCCGCCGCCCGACAGCATCCGGTCCAGGACGTCCTGGGCCGTCCGCGCGAGGTCCTGGCCGATCACGGCGACGTCGCCGTCGATGAGGCCGAGGACGTCGCCGGCCTGGCACACGCCGGCGGAGGTGAACGACTGGTGTTCCGCGAGCGCCACCTCGCCGTACCGGGTGGCGCCGGCCGCCGCGGTCATGGCGACCACGTCCTCGTCGAAGCGGCGCCCCGGCTCGTGGACGGCGAGCGCGGCGATGCCCTGGACGGCGGCCCGGGTGGGGATGAGGGCGACGCGGACGCCCTCGGTGCGGGCCTGCTGGGCGGCCGCGGCGGCGGTGTGGCGCAGCTCGGTCGCGTTCGGCAGGAGGACCACCTCGCGCGCGTGGGCGCGGCGGATCGCGTCGACCAGCTCGCCGCTGCCCGGGGCTTCGCCGGGCCGGGCGAGCACGGTGGTGGCGCCGGCCCGCGCGCACAGCTCGGCGAGGCCCTCGCCCGGTACGACGGCGACGACGGCGCGCTGTACCGGCTCGGCCGGTCCGGCGGCGGCCTTCGCGGCCTCGCCGGCGAAGTGCGTGACACGGATCCGGTGGGGGCGGCCCGCCTCGATGCCCGCCTCGACGGCGGCGCCCGCGTCGTCGACGTGGACGTGGACGTTCCACAGCCCGTCCCCGCCGACGACGACCAGCGAGTCTCCGAGGGCGTCGAGGCGGGCGCGCAGCCGGGCCACGGCGTCGTCGTCGGCCTCCAGCAGGTAGATGACCTCGTACGCGGGCCCGTCCACCGCGCAGGGCCCTCCGGGGGCGGGGGCGGGCGCCGCGGTGGTCGGGCGCGGGGCGTCGGTGCCGCGGCGGCGCCGGGTACGGGCGGGCGACTCGCCGGAGACGGCCTCCAGGAGGGCGCCGAGCACGGTGACGAGGCCGCGGCCACCCGCGTCCACGACCCCGGCACGGGCCAGCACGGCGAGCTGGGCCGGCGTCTCCTCCAGCGCGGCGCGGGCCCCCTCGTACGCGGCGCGGGCGACGGCCTCCAGCGACGGACCGACCACCAGGGCAGGGCCCCCCTCACCGGCCGCGCGGGCGGGGCCCGCGTCACCGGCCGCGCGGGCGGCGGCCGCGGCGACGCTCAGGATCGTGCCCTCGACGGGGTGGGCGACGGCCTGGCGTGCGGCGGCGGACGCGGTGTGCAGCGCCTCCACGAGATGGGGTCCGTCACATCCGCGGGCCAGGACCCCGGCCATGCCGCGCAACAGCTGCGCCAGGATGGTGCCGGAGTTGCCGCGGGCGCCGATGAGCGCGCCGTGGGCCAGCGCCCGTACGGCGTCGGCCGGGCCCGGGGTCGTGCCGCCCGCGGCGTGCGCCGTGAAGACGGCCTCCACGGCCTGGCCCGCGGCCTCGACGGTCAGGTAGAGGTTGGTGCCGGTGTCCCCGTCGGCGACCGGGTAGACGTTGATCGCGTCGATCTCCTCGCGCTCCCGACCGAGGGCGTCGAGGGCCAGCGCGCACCAGGCACGGATCGCTGCGGGGTCGAGGTCCCGCCCCAACTTGTCCGGCACCTGGTGATCCTCCTCGGGGGTCCCCCACGGCCCGGGCACCGGGTGTGGGCTGCACCGCAGGGTAGACCCCGATCGGGTCCGGGGCCGGGTCGGGTGCCCGGCCGACCGTGGTAGTTTCGTTCTACCGAAGTGGCCGTTGTATGCTGCTCCGGTTGCCCGATGAAAGTCGGGCCATCCCCCGGCAACGCCACTTCAGTCACCGACCTCTCACGTCACCGACCTGATTCCGGCTCGCCGGATTTCACTGTACGTGCACCTGAAGTCTTTGGAGTGACCCGTGGCTGCCAACTGCGACGTCTGCGGCAAGGGGCCGGGCTTCGGCAACAACATTTCGCACTCGCACCGCCGTACGTCCCGTCGCTGGAACCCGAACATCCAGCGCGTGCGTGCCGTGGTCGGTCGGACGCCGAAGCGGCTCAACGTCTGCACCTCGTGCATCAAGGCCGGCAAGGTCTCGCGCTAATCACGGTTTTCCCCGCGTGAGCGGGGGTGATCCGCGGCGACGTTTCGTCGTAGCGCAGCCTCTGCGGTTGCCTTGGAAGCCGGTCCACCTTCGGGTGGGCCGGCTTCTTGCTGTGCCCGGTCGCCGTTACCCGGGGCGCCGGCCCGGGGCCCTCGGCCCCCTGACCGGCGCGTGGGGCGGCGGGGGCCGGTGGCTGGCCGGTCAGGGGCGGGGGCCGGTGGGACGTGCGGACCGGTCAGCGGGTGCGCGCCGGTCAGGGCGTGCGGGCCGGTCAGGGGGTGCGGAACCGCCAGCCGTGGTCGACCGGGCCGATCCCGCCGCCCAGGGCGAAGCCGGTCGCGATGGCCCCGGTGACGTACTCCTTGGCCCCGCGCACCGCGTCCGGCACGGCGAGGCCCTTCGCCAGGCCCGCGGCGACCGCGGAGGCGAGGGTGCAGCCCGTGCCGTGGGTGTGCCGGTTGTCGTGGCGGGGGGCCCGCAGCCAGTGCTCCTCGCGGCCGTCGGTCAGCAGGTCGACCGCCTCGGCGCCGTCGGGCAGGTGCCCGCCCTTGATCAGCGCCCAGCGGGGCCCGAACTCCAGCACGGCGCCGGCCGCCCGCCGCAGGTCGCCCTCCGCCGTCACGCGCACCCCGGTGAGCTGGGCCACCTCGTCGAGGTTCGGCGTCGCCACCGTCGCCACCGGCAGCAGCCGCTCCCGCACGGAGTCGAGGGCGGACTCCGCGAGCAGGGGGTCGCCGTGCTTGGAGACGCCGACCGGGTCCACGACCGCGGGGGCGTCCGTCCCGGCCAGCAGCTCGGCCACCGCCTCGACGAGCGCCGCCGACGCGAGCATGCCGGTCTTCACGGCCTGCACGCCGATGTCGTCGACGACGCTGCGGTACTGCGCCCGCACCGCCTCCTCCGGCAGCTCCCAGGCGCCCTGGACGCCCAGCGAGTTCTGCGCGGTGACGGCGGTGAGCACGCTCATGCCGTGGACCCCGAGGGCCAGCATCGTCTTCAGGTCCGCCTGGACGCCGGCGCCGCCCCCGGAGTCGGATCCGGCGACGGTCAGCACCCGCGGCGGCGCCGTGCGGGGGCTCACTCCCCGGACCCGTACGGGCCGCCGAAGTGGTCCCAGCCGCCCGCGCTGTGCCAGGGCGCGCCGTCGACGGTGACCTGGGGCAGCGCCGAGGGGTTGAGGACTGCGCCGATGACCTTCCAGCGGGCGGGCAGTTTCACGTCCGGCGGGAACGTGGCCACGATGGCGTGGTCCTCTCCCCCGGTGAGGACCCACTGGATCGGGTCGACCCCGACGGCCTGGCCGATGTCGTTCATCTGCGTGGGGATGTCGATGGCGGCCGAGCGCAGGTCGATGCGGACCTTGCTGGCCTCGGCGATGTGCCCGAGGTCGGCGATCAGACCGTCACTGACGTCGCACATCGCGGTCGCGCCCAGAGCGGCCGCCGCGGGACCCGCGTGGTACGGGGGCTCCGGGCGGCGGTGGGCCTCGACGAAGGCGCGGGGGGAGCGGAAGCCGCGGGAGAGGACCGCGTAGCCGGCGGCGGACCAGCCGAGCCAGCCGGTGTAGGCCACGACGTCGCCGGGCTGGGCGCCGCCGCGGGTGACCGGTTCGTGGTTGCGCAGGTCGCCGAGGGCGGTGATGGAGACCGTGATGGTCTCGCCGCGCACGACGTCGCCGCCGACCACGGCCGCCCCCGCGACCTGGCACTCGTCGCGCAGCCCGTCCATCAGCTCGGTGGGCCAGGTGGCGGGGAGCTCGGCGGGGACGACCAGGCCGAGGAGGAGCGCGGTGGGGACGGCGCCCATGGCGGCGATGTCGGCGAGGTTCTGCGCGGCGGCCTTCCGCCCGACGTCGTACGCGGTGGACCAGTCGCGCCGGAAGTGGCGGCCCTCCAGCAGGATGTCCGTGCTGGCGACCACGCGCCGGTCGGGCGCGGCCACGACGGCGGCGTCGTCCCCGGGACCGACCCGGACCGCCGGGGTGGTGGTGAGCCGGGAGGTGAGCTCCCTGATGAGCCCGAACTCCCCGAGCTCGCCGACAGTGCCCTTCACCGAGGTCCACCTCTCCATGTCGTCGTCGGCTCACCGTACGACCGACTGGTCATCGTGCGGTTGCGGTCGCGAGCCGTCACTGCTGTGGTTACGGTCATCGAGACGGCCGGAGCCGTCAACTTCTGTCTGTCACGCGCCACACCGTGGACGCGTCCGGACCCGTGGGTCTCCCCGCGGCGCGGGGCGACGCGGTACCGTGGCGTCCCTTTCTCCCCTGGGCCCTCGCAGTCCAGGATGATCCCCTCGGCCGCCCTGGAGGTTTCGTGGTACAGGCGTACATCCTGATTCAGACCGAGGTGGGCAAGGCGTCGCTGGTCGCCGACACCATCGCGAAGATCCCCGGCGTGCTCCAGGCCGAGGACGTCACGGGCCCGTACGACGTGATCGTGCGCGCCCAGGCCGACACGGTCGACGAGCTCGGCCGCATGGTCGTGGCCAAGGTCCAGCAGGTGGAGGGCATCACCCGTACGCTGACCTGCCCGGTCGTCCACCTGTAGCCCCCGTCTACCCTGAGCCGGTGAAGTCCTCCCACCGGTACCTCCGCCCGTCCGCCGCGGCCGGCGCCGCCGCCGTGCTGCTGGCGACGGCCGCGGGCTGTTCCACGACGGGCGCCGGGGCGCCGGTCCCGGTCCCCCGCCCGGCCGCGGAGGAGGCCGCTGCCTGCCGGGCGCTGCACGCGGAGCTTCCGGACACGGTCGCGGGCCTGGGCCGGACCGGCACGGAGCCGCGTTCCGAACTGACCGCCGCGTGGGGGGACGGGGCGATCGTACTGCGCTGCGGGGTCCCCCGGCCCGCCAGGATGAGCGATCCGCAGGCGGAGGCGATCGAGGCGGACGGCGTGGGCTGGCTGGTGGAGCAGCGGGAGGGCGACGGCCCGCGCTTCACCACCACGTACCGCAAGGCGTACGTGGAGGTGTCGCTGGACGAGCGGTTCGCGCATGACACGGGGCCGCTCGTGGCGTTCGCCGGGCCCGTGAGCAGGACCGTCCCGCCGAGCGTGTGACCCCCGGGCCGCGGCCCGGCGCCCTCGGGGTGCCGGGCCGCGGCCCGCGGCGCGTTGCCCCGGCGGGGCGGGGCGCGTCACGGGCCGGTCGGGCCGCGCCGGCCGGGCCGGCGCGGGCCCGGGGCTAGCGCAGGCCGGTCGGGCGGCGCAGGGCGGCCTGGACGAGCCGGTCGATCAGCTCGGGGTAGTCGACGCCGCTCGCCTCCCACATGCGCGGGTACATCGAGATCGGGGTGAAGCCCGGCATGGTGTTGATCTCGTTGATGACGAACCGGCCCTCGTCGGTGAGGAAGAAGTCCGCGCGGACCAGGCCCTCGCAGGACGCCGCCTCGAACGCCGCGACGGCGAGCCGCTGCACCTCGGCGGTCTGCTCCGGGGTGATGGGGGCGGGCACGACGCCGGACGCCGAGTCGATGTACTTGGCCTCGAAGTCGTAGAAGTCGTGGTCGCCGACGGGCGGGATCCAGGCGGGGGCGCTGGCGCGCGGCCCGTCCTCGAACTCCAGGACGCCGCACTCGATCTCACGGCCGGTGAGCAGCGACTCGACGATGACCTTCGGGTCGTGGCGGCGAGCCTCGGCGACGGCTGCGTCGAGGCCGGACTCGTCCTCGACCTTGGTGATGCCGATGGAGGAGCCGGCGCGGGCCGGCTTCACGAACAGCGGCCAGCCGTGCTCGGCGGCGAAGTCGACGATCCGCCGGCGGGCGCCGGCCGGGTCGCCGTCCCACTCGCGGGGGCGGACCACCGTGTAGGGGCCGACGGGCAGGCCGAAGGAGGTGAAGACGCGCTTCATGTACTCCTTGTCCTGGCCGACCGCCGAGGCGAGGACGCCGGCGCCGACGTAGGGCACCCCGGCGAGCTCCAGCAGGCCCTGCAGGGTGCCGTCCTCGCCGTACGGGCCGTGCAGCACCGGGAAGACCACGTCGACCTCGCCGAGGGCCTTCGGCACGGAGCTGGGCTCCGTGTAGACGATCTCGCGGCTGGTGGGGTCGGCGGAGAGCACGACGCTGCCCTCGGCGGACTCGGCGAGGCCGTCGACGCTGGGCAGCGCCCGGTCGGTGATGGCCATCCGCTCCGGGGCGTCGGCCGTCAGCACCCAGCGGCCGTCGCCGGCGATGCCGATGGGCAGCACGTCGTACTTCGTCCGGTCGATGGCGCGCAGGACGGCGCCGGCCGTGACGACGGAGATGGCGTGCTCGGAGCTGCGTCCGCCGAAGACGACGGCCACGCGCGGCTTACGCCCGGGGCTGGTGGGGAGGTTCTCGCTGCTCATATCGCGATGAGCGTACCCGCTCGTAGGGACGGCGTCAGCGCCGCTCGGGCTTGGCGCTGCGCGCCATCAGCTCCTTGAGGGCCACCATCGGCGGCTTTCCCTCGTGGACGATGCCCACGACGGTCTCGGTGATCGGCATGTCGACACCGTGCCGGCGCGCCAGGTCCAGGACCGACTGGCAGGACTTGACCCCCTCGGCGGTCTGGCGGGTGACCGCGATGGTCTCCTGGAGGGTCATGCCCTTGCCGAGGTTCGTGCCGAAGGTGTGGTTCCGGGAGAGCGGCGAGGAACAGGTGGCGACGAGGTCGCCGAGACCGGCCAGGCCGGAGAAGGTGAGCGGGTCGGCTCCCATGGCGAGGCCGAGGCGGGTGGTCTCGGCGAGGCCGCGGGTGATGAGGGAGCCCTTGGCGTTGTCGCCGAGGCCCATGCCGTCCGCGATGCCGACGGCGAGGCCGATGACGTTCTTGACGGCACCGCCCAGTTCGCAGCCGACGACGTCGGTGTTGGTGTACGGGCGGAAGTAGGGGGTGTGGCAGGCGGCCTGGAGCCGCCGGGCGACGGCCTCGTCGCCGCAGGCCACGACCGCGGCGGCCGGCATGCGGGCCACGATCTCCTTGGCGAGGTTGGGTCCGGTGACGACGGCGACGCGGTCGGCGCCGACGCCGGCGACCTCCCGCACGACCTCGCTCATCCGCTTGCAGGTGCCGAGTTCGACGCCCTTCATCAGCGACACGAGGACGGTGTCGGGGGCGAGCGCCGGCGCCCACGCGGCGAGGTTGCCGCGCAGCGTCTGGGAGGGGATGGCCAGCACCGTGAAGTCGGCGCCGGCGGCGGCCTCCGCGGGGTCGCAGGTGGCGCGGAGGTTGGCGGGCAGTTCGACCCCGGGGAAGTAGTCCGGGTTGGTCCGCGTGGTGTTGACGGCGTCGGCCACCTCGGGGCGGCGTCCCCAGAGGGTGACGTCGCAGCCGGCGTCGGCGAGGACCATGCCGAAGGCCGTGCCCCACGAGCCGGTGCCGAAGACGGCTGCCTTGACGGGGCGTGTCACTTGGCTTCCTCCCCTGCGACCCGGTGGCGCTGCGCCAGGCGGGCCCTGCGGTGGTCGTACGGTTCGTCGGGTGCCTTCTCGCCGCGGATGTCCTCCAGGAGCGCGGTGATGGCCCGCATGATCTCCTCGGTGGCCTCGCGCAGCACCTCGTTGGTGGGCTCCACGTCGAAGAAGCGTGACAGGTCGACGGGCGGGCCGGCCACCACGGTCAGCGTCTTGCGCGGGAAGAGGCGGAGCTTGTCCCGCTTGGCGTAGGGCGGCATGGCCAGGTTCGCGCCCCATTGGGCGACGGGGATGACGGGCACCTTGGTGAGCAGGGCGACGCGGGCGGCGCCGGTCTTGCCGGCCATGGGCCACATGTCGGGGTCGCGGGTGAGGGTGCCCTCCGGGTAGAAGGCCACGCACTCGCCGCGCTCGATGGCCGCGACGGCGGCGCGGAAGGCGTCCAGGGCGTTGGTGGTCTCGCGGTAGACGGGGATCTGGCCCGTGCCGCGGAGCATCATGCCGACGAAGGCGCCTTTGAACAGTCCGGCCTTCGCGAGGAACCGCGGCACGCGTCCGGTGTTGTACTGGTAATGCGCGTACGACAACGGGTCGAGGTACGAGTTGTGGTTGACAGCCGTGATGAATCCGCCGTCGGCCGGGATGTTCTCCGCTCCACGCCAGTCCCGCTTGAACAGAACCACCAGCGGCGGTTTTGCGATGACCGCCGCCAGGCGGTACCAGAAGCCGATTCTGCGGCGGGACACGCGGACACCTTCCTGCGGGACTGCTGGGAACTCGCTCTGGCCGGGGGTCAAGTGTCGCCCCGGGCCCCTGCTCTGTCGAGAACACGGTACGCCCCGCCTTCCGGGCGGGCTCTTCGGGTCGTGACCGGTCGCGCGACAATGGTCCGGATGGAAACGGACGGAGAGCCGGCGGCGCGGGCCGGCGCGGAGCGCGGCGCTGCGGGGCCCTGGTCGGTCGTGGTGCCGCTGAAGCCCCTCGCGCTGGCGAAGAGCAGGCTCGCGGACGCCGTCGGCCCGGCGGAGCGGCGGGGGCTCGCGCTGGCGTTCGCGCAGGACACGGTGGCGGCGGTGCTGGCCTGCCCGGCGGTACGGGATGTGGTGGTCGTCACGGACGACCGGCCGGCCGCGCGGGCGCTGGAGGCGCTCGGCGCGCGGGTGCTGCCCGACCGGCCGGGAGCGGGGCTCAACGCGGCGCTGTCCTACGGCGCCCGGGCGGTCCGGGAGCGGCGGCCACGGGCGCCGGTGGCGGCGCTGAACGCGGACCTCCCGGCGCTGCGCCCGGCGGAGCTGGCGCGGGTGCTGGCGGTGGCGGCGGCTTTTCCGCGGGCCTTTCTGGCGGATGCCGCGGATATCGGTACCACTTTCCTGTCGGCGGCGCCGGGAATGCAATTGCGGCCGGCTTTCGGGGGCGCCTCGCGGAGTCGGCATTCGTCGTCGGGCGCGGTGGAAATCCGGCTCGGCGGTGTGCCTTCCGTGCGCCGGGACGTGGACACGGAGGCGGACCTGCGGGCGGCGCTGGAGCTGGGCGTGGGGCGGTGGACGGCCGCACGCTGCCGGGCGGTGTCACGGACGGCGGGCCGAGCGGCTGGGGCGGCTGGGGCGGCTGGGACCGCTGGGCACGGTACGGCGGCGGGCTGAGCGGTCGGGGCGCCCTGGCGCCGTACGGCGGCGGACAGGGCGGGATGGTGGCTCGGTACGGCGGCGGGGTGGTGGCGCGGTACGGGCGGCGCGTGCGGGCGTACGAGGGATCCGGACGGGTCCTGGAGGGGCTCCCGGAGGGGCGCGGAGCGGCGGCGCGGGGCGCGGGCCGGTTGGATAGGCTGCGGGGCATGCAGGCGACCGCGTACACGTACGACCCCGAGACCCGCAGTGGCAGTGTGCTGCTGGACGACGGCACCCCGGTGGAGTTCGGCGCGGGGGCGTTCGACGCGGGCGGGCTGCTGCTCCTGCGGCCCGGGCAGCGCGTGCGGATCGAGACGGAGGGGCGCGGTGACGCCCTGCGGATCACGCTGGTGACGCTGCAGACGTTCTGACCCACGCGGTACGGGGCCGGCGGGCGGCGCACGGTCGGCGATCGGGCGGCGCGGCAGCCGCGGTCGGCGGTGACGACACGGCGGGCCGGGCTCCCGGGAGGGAGCCCGGCCCCGCGTGCGAGTGGTCCGGTGGGTGCCGCGGCCCGATGTGGCGGCCCGTGGGCGACGGTGGGTGGTCCGTGGGGTGGCGCCGGCTACTTGCTCCTGGCGGCGGACTTCTTGGCGGTGGTGGTCTTGCGCGCGGTGGTCTTCTTGGCCGGGGCCTTCTTGGCGGTGGCCTTCTTCGCCGGCGCGGTCTTCTTCGCCGTGGTCTTCTTGGCGGTGGCGTTGGCGGTGGTGGCCTTCTTCGCCGGGGTCGCCTTCTTGGCGGTGGTGGCCGAGGTGCTCTTCTTGGCGGCGGCCGTGGTGGTCTTCTTCGCCGGGGTCGCCTTCTTCGTGGCGGCGGCGGTGGTCTTCTTGGCGGGCGCCGTCTTCTTGGCGGCGGCCTTCTTGGTCGCGGCCTTCTTGGCGGCGGCCTTGGCGATGGTGGGCGGCGGGCCCGAAAGGCTGCCCTTCGGGGCCTTCTTGACGGCGACCTCACCGCCCTTGGGGAGCTTCTTGGAGCCGCTGACCAGGTCCTTGAAGCCCTGACCGGCGCGGAAGCGCGGAACCGAGGTCTTCTTCACCCGCACGCGCTCGCCGGTCTGCGGGTTGCGGGCGTAGCGGGCCGGACGCTCGACCTTCTCGAACGAGCCGAAGCCGGTGACCGAGACCCGGTCGCCGGCGACCACGGCACGGACGATCGCGTCGAGTACCGCGTCGACGGCGTCGGCGGCCTGCTGCCGGCCGCCCATCTTGTCGGCAATCGCTTCTACAAGCTGCGCCTTGTTCACGTCTTCCCCTTCGGAGACCTCGCCGGAACGAAAGTGTTCAAGCTTTTTCGCACGTTAGGCAGATATATACCGCAAATCAAACACGAAACGGGCTAATCACCCTTGTGCCGCAACGCAGTAGCGCTCCGCGGACTTCGGGTGGTCAGTCCCCTTCAGGGAATCGGCCCTCGTCGAGGTCCTTCATCAGCCGGTCGAGACGCCTTGCCGCGTCCGCGAGATCGTGCTTCGCCGCGGCCGTGACGACCAGCAGCTTCCGGGACAGCGCCATCCTTACGCCCTCCGGGACTTGCAGTGCGCGCACCCGGGAGTGCGCTTCTTTCAGCCGGGCCGCGACCGCCTCGTAGAGCTCGAGTTGGCTGTCGCGGTCCATGCGCCGATTGTGCCATCTGGGGCGAGTTGTCGCCTCCGTAGGGGGTAACTGGCCCGTTCCAGCGGCCCTTCGGGGCATGACCCGGCACGACCGGCGCGATGAGGTCCGTCTGCCCAACGTGGCTGGTCACAAACGTGGTTGGCCCTTCGATGGGCCGCTTTTCGGCGTCGTTCCGCGAGGTTGGGGCGGGCCCGCGCGGTGGCGCGTGGTGTCAGCCGGATGGCCGCGCGTGCACCCTCCGGCGGGACCGGATGGGCGTTTTCACGCCAGTGCCGGCCGCGACGGTGGCGGACCCGCCGGCACCGGAAGCGACGGCGCCGGACGGGCACCCCGGTGTCGGGCTCCACGGCGCCGGACGGGCACCCCGGTGTCGGGCGCGACGGTGTCGGGCGCCCCGGTGTCGGGCGCGACGGTGTCGGGCGCCCCGGTCTCGGGCGCGACGGTGCCCCCGGCCGTGGTCGGCCGGGGGCACCGGGCGGTTCGCGCGGGGCTCGGCGCCCCGGGCGAGTCAGGACTGCAGGGTGCGCGGCTTGTACGCCGGACGCTTCGCCTCGTACGCGGCGATGTCCGCCTCGTTCTGCAACGTGATGCTGATGTCGTCGAGGCCGTTGAGCAGCCGCCAGCGGGCGTTCTCGTCGAGCTCGAAGGGGGCGGTCACGCCCTCGGCGCGGACCTCGCGGGCGACCAGGTCGACCGTGACCTCGGCCTGCGGGTCGGCCTCGGTGAGCTCCCACAGCCGGTCCACGACCTCCTGGTCCAGGACCACCGTGAGCAGGCCGTTCTTCAGCGAGTTGCCGCGGAAGATGTCGGCGAAGCGGGAGGAGACGACGGCCTTGAAGCCGTAGTTCTGCAGCGCCCACACGGCGTGCTCGCGCGAGGAGCCGGTACCGAAGTCGGGGCCGGCGACCAGGACGGTCGCGCCCTGACGCTCGGGGCGGTTGAGGACGAACTCCGGGTCCTTGCGCCAGGCCTCGAACAGCCCGTCCTCGAAGCCGTCGCGGGTGACCTTCTTCAGCCAGTGCGCCGGGATGATCTGGTCGGTGTCGACGTTGCTGCGGCGCAGCGGGACGGCCCGGCCGGTGTGCGTGGTGAATGCTTCCATGGCTGATCAGACTCCAGCGGGCGTACGGGTTGCGGCGTCGGACAGGTCGGCCGGGGAGGCCAGGTGGCCCAGGACCGCCGAGGCGGCGGCGACCTGCGGGGACACCAGGTGCGTACGGCCGCCCTTGCCCTGCCGGCCCTCGAAGTTGCGGTTGGACGTGGACGCGGAGCGCTCGCCGGGCGCGAGTTGGTCGGGGTTCATGCCCAGGCACATGGAGCAGCCGGCGTGCCGCCACTCGGCGCCCGCCTCCTTGAAGACGCGGTCCAGGCCCTCGTCGACGGCCTGGAGGCCGACCCGGGCGGAACCGGGGACGACCAGCATGCGGACGCCGTCGGCGACCTTGCGGCCCTCGATGACGGCGGCGGCGGCGCGCAGGTCCTCGATGCGGCCGTTGGTGCAGGAGCCGACGAAGACGGTGTCGACCTTGATGTCACGCAGGGGCTGCCCGGCGGTCAGGCCCATGTACTCCAGCGCCTTCTCCGCGGCGAACCGCTCCGAAGCGTCTTCGTACGAAGCGGGGTCGGGGACGGACGCCGAAAGCGGAGCGCCCTGGCCGGGGTTGGTGCCCCAGGTGACGAAGGGGGACAGCTCGGTGGCGTCGATGACGACCTCGGCGTCGAAGACGGCGTCGTCGTCGGTCCGCAGGGTCTTCCAGTAGGCGACGGCCTCGTCCCAGTCGGCGCCCTGGGGGGCGTGGGCGCGACCCCGGAGGTAGGCGAAGGTGGTCTCGTCGGGGGCGATCATCCCCGCGCGGGCACCGGCCTCGATGGACATGTTGCAGATGGTCATGCGGGCCTCCATCGAGAGTTTCTCGATGGCGGGGCCCCGGTACTCCAGGACGTACCCCTGGCCGCCGCCGGTGCCGATGCGGGCGATGATCGCCAGGATGAGGTCCTTGGCGGTGACGCCCTCGGGCAGTTCGCCCTCGACGGTGATGGCCATGGTCCTGGGGCGGGCCATGGGCAGCGTCTGGGTGGCCAGCACGTGCTCGACCTGCGAGGTGCCGATGCCGAAGGCCAGCGCGCCGAAGGCGCCGTGGGTGGAGGTGTGGGAGTCGCCGCAGACGACCGTCATGCCGGGCTGGGTCAGTCCCAGCTGGGGGCCCACGACGTGGACGACGCCCTGCTCGACGTCGCCCAGCGGGTGCAGGCGGACGCCGAACTCCGCGCAGTTCCTGCGCAGGGTCTCCAGCTGGGCGCGGGAGACGGGGTCGGCGATGGGCTTGTCGATGTCGAGGGTCGGGGTGTTGTGGTCCTCGGTGGCGATGGTCAGGTCGAGCCTGCGCACCGGGCGGCCGCCCTTGCGCAGGCCGTCGAAGGCCTGGGGGCTGGTCACCTCGTGCAGCAGGTGCAGATCGATGAAGAGGAGGTCGGGCTCGCCCTCGGCGCGCCGGACGACGTGGTCGTCCCAGACCTTCTCCGCGAGTGTCCTACCCATCGCTTTCCCTCCGGCCGGCGTGGTGTGCCGGCGATCTAGAGAACGTGCGCCCACGCCCGTTCCACCCCGTGATCGCACGCGCTGGACGCCGGCAGCGGACCCGTGGATCCCGGGCCGCCCCTCCAGGTTGGCAAGATCTCGGGAAAATTGAACTTGCGTTTCACAGAGTGAGACGTGAGTATCGTTGCATGGACAACTCTAGCGGCGTCGGCGTTCTCGACAAGGCAGCTCTGGTTCTGAGCGCTCTGGAGTCCGGTCCGGCCACCCTCGCCGGGCTGGTCGCGGCGACCGGGCTCGCACGACCCACGGCCCACCGGCTGGCCGTGGCACTGGAACACCACCGGATGGTGGCGAGGGACATGCAGGGCAGGTTCATCCTGGGCCCGCGGCTAGCCGAGCTCGCCGCCGCGGCCGGTGAGGACCGCCTGCTGGCCACGGCGGGGCCCGTGCTCACGCACCTGCGCGACGTGACCGGGGAGAGTGCGCAGCTCTACCGGCGCCAGGGCGACATGCGGATCTGCGTGGCGGCCGCCGAGCGGCTGTCCGGGCTGCGGGACACGGTCCCGGTGGGCTCGACCCTGACGATGAAGGCCGGCTCGTCGGCGCAGATCCTCATGGCCTGGGAGGAGCCCGAGCGGCTGCACCGGGGCCTGCAGGGGGCCCGCTTCACGGCGACGGCCCTGTCGGGCGTGCGGCGCCGCGGCTGGGCGCAGTCGATCGGCGAGCGGGAGCCGGGCGTCGCGTCCGTCTCCGCGCCCGTGCGCGGCCCGTCCAACCGCGTGGTGGCCGCGGTCTCCGTCTCCGGCCCGATCGAGCGCCTGACGCGCCACCCGGGCCGGATGCACGCCCAGGCGGTCATCGACGCGGCCGGCCGCCTCTCGGAGGCCCTGCGCCGCTCGGGCTGACCCTCGGGAAGCCCTCCTGTCCATACCGCTCACGTCCGACCGCGTACCGGCCGGCCCCTCCGACGCCGCAGGGGCCGGCCGGCCGCGTGTCCGCGGCCGAGCACGCGGGGCGGGGTTTCCGTGGCGTCGATCGAGTACTACCCGCGCGAGGGGCCGCTGCCGCCGGGCCTGCGCGTCACGGCGACGCGGGCAGCGCACGGCGAGGGGCACCTTCGCCGGCCGCGCCTGGTCCGGGCGGCGATCCCCCGTCGGCCGGGTCCCGGTGGCGACGGTCCGCGGGGTGCTGGGCACGTGGACGACGAGTCGCCGGGGCGGACGATCCGACTCGGCGCCGCGACGTGGACTGCCGCGGCCTGCCCAGCCGCCCGCGGACGAACCGGCGGGGAGCGGGCGCGCGAAGAGGCCGAGCGACTGCCCGCGGGGCCGGGCCGGGACCCGGCGCGGGAGATCGGTGCCTCTCCCCCGTGTACCGGCGCCGGTGGCGTCGCCGGCGGCCCTGCACCGGCTGGGTGCCGCTGTCGGCGGCGGAACTGGCGCCGTACGCACGGCAGATGGTGCGGTCGGCGGTACCGGACCCGGACCCGGCCGGACGGCTCCCCGAGGGGCGCGAGCGGGTGGGAGGCGGCCGTGGCGGCGGCGCTGTACGCCGCGCTGCTGCCAGGTGGGTGCCGTACGCGACCCGCTGTCGGGGCCGCGCAGGCCGGCCCAGGAGGTGGGAGTCGGCCCGCCGGTACGGCATCGATGAGCGGGGCCGCCCCTGAGCGGCCGGCCGGTCGGACGCGGTCGCGGGGCGCGTGCGCTGGACACGCCGAAGGGGCCTTCCGCATGGAAGGCCCCTTCGGACTCGTACCCCCGACCGGATTCGAACCGGCGCTACCGCCTTGAGAGGGCGGCGTGCTAGGCCGCTACACAACGGGGGCGTGGATCACTTGCGCGATCCCGCTGGCCTACCTGGACTCGAACCAAGACTAACTGAACCAGAATCAGTCGTGCTGCCAATTACACCATAGGCCACTGGTGGTCTAGACCAGTTGGTACCCCCGACCGGATTCGAACCGGCGCTACCGCCTTGAGAGGGCGGCGTGCTAGGCCGCTACACAACGGGGGCCCTAGCGATCCTGCATCGGATTCATCGGGTGCGACCCTGATGATCCCGCGGGAAGGATCTGTACCCCCGACCGGATTCGAACCGGCGCTACTGCCTTGAGAGGGCAGCGTGCTAGGCCGCTACACAACGGGGGCTTTGCAGATGAGCTCTGCGAGCTGGCCTACCTGGACTCGAACCAAGACTAACTGAACCAGAATCAGTCGTGCTGCCAATTACACCATAGGCCACCGGAACGCAACCCCCGAGGGAGATCTTGTTCGGCTTACGCTCCGGGGTTCCGGCCTTTCGGCCCGCTTCCCTCGGCGCAGGAAGAACATTACCCGAAGGTCTGCGGCGCTCCAAAACGGGTATCGCCGCGCAACAGCGCGGGGAGCTGGTCGAGGCCCGTGATGCGGGTCAGCTCGGGGCGGCCGCCGGAGCCGGAGCGGTCCAGCCAGACACCCAGGAGCCCGGCCTCGGCGGCGCCCCGGGCGTCGATGTCGGGCTGGTCGCCGACGTAGGCGACCTCCGTCGGCGGCAGGCCCAGGGCGTCGCAGGCGGCGTGGAAGGCGGCGGCCTCGGGCTTGGAGACGCCGATGTCGGCGGCGCACAGCACCGCCTCGAACCGGTCGCGCACGCCGAGGACACGCAGCTTGCGGTCCTGGTTGAGCAGGGAGGAGTTCGACAGCACGGCGTGGCGGTAGTCGGCCGCGAGGAGGTCGAGGACGGGGACGGTGTCCGGGAAGAGCTCCCAGGCGGCCTCGTAGTGCGCGAGGTACCGCGCGAACCAGGCGTCCGCCTCGTCGTCGCCGAGGGGGGCGCCGAGGAAGGCGCGCACCCGGTCGCGCCGCTGTTGCTCCCAGGTCACCTCGCCGGCGGAGAACCGCTGCCAGTGGGCGAGGGTGGCCTCCCGCCAGTGTTCGAGGGCCTCCTCGACGCAGGCGTACGCGGTGCCGAGGCCCTCGTCGCGCAGGTGGCGCCGCATGCCGGCGCGGTCGGCGCGGGCGTAGTCGAAGATCGTGTCGTCGATGTCCCACAGGACGGCGCGGATGGCCATGCCCCGACCGTACCGCCGCGGGGCGCCCACGGTGCCGGGCTTGGCGGGAGTCGGCCGCGGGGCGGCCCCGGAGGAGTCCGGCGTCGCCGCGGGGCGTTCGCGGGGGCGACGGAGGCGGTCCCCCGGGGGCGCGCCGTGCGGCGGTGCCGGGACGTCGCGGGGGTGGTCCGGTCGCAGGGGTGGTCCGGGGCGGGGTTGCCGTGGGACGCCGTGGGGTGGCGGGGCCGGTCCGGGGGCCGCCGTGGGACGCCGCGGGGGCGGCGGGGGCGGGCTTGCCGTGGGGCGGCCGGCGGTCCGGGGGCCGCCGTCGGGCGGTGCCGGGACGCTGCGGTGCCGGGACGCCGCGGGGTCGGGACGCCGCGGTGCCGGGACGCCGCGGGGCGGGACGCCGCGGGGCGGGACGCCGCGGGGGCGGCGGCCGGGGTGGCCGCCGCCCCCGGGGGGCGTACCGGTGGTGGCTAGGCGGCGCTCAGCCTGGCCAGCGCCGCGTCGATGCGGGCGAGGGTGCGCTCCTTGCCGAGGATCTCCAGCGACTCGAAGAGCGGCAGGCCGACCGTGCGGCCGGTGACGGCGACGCGGACGGGGGCCTGGGCCTTGCCGAGCTTGAGGCCGTGCTGCTCGCCGGCGGCGAGGACGGCGTCCTTCAGCGACTCGGGGCTGGTCCAGTCCGCGGCCTCCAGCGTGGCGCGGGCCGTGCGCAGCAGGGCGTCGGAGCCCTCCTTCATCGCCTTCTGCCAGGACGCCTCGTCCTCGACCGGCTGCGCCAGGAAGAGGAAGTCGACGTTGGCCGTGATGTCGGAGAGGACCGTCAGGCGGGTCTGGGCGTGCGGCGCGATGGCCTCCCAGGCGGCCTGGTCGAAGTCCTCCGGCGCCCAGGGGGCGTGCGGGGCGCGCAGCCAGGGCTCGCAGGCGGCGGCGAACGTCTTCACGTCCAGCATGCGGATGTGGTCGGCGTTGATCGACTCGGCCTTCTTGAGGTCGAAGCGCGCCGGGTTGGCGTTGACGTCCGCGATGTCGAACCGCTCGACCATCTGCGGGACGGTGAAGACGTCCTGGTCGGCGGAGAACGACCAGCCCAGCAGGGAGAGGTAGTTGAGCAGGCCCTCGGGGAGGAAGCCGCGCTCGCGGTAGATGTTGAGGGACGCCTGGGGGTCGCGCTTGGAGAGCTTCTTGTTGCCCTCGCCCATCACGTACGGCAGGTGGCCGAACTCCGGGACGGTCTTGGCGACGCCGAGCTCGATCAGCGCCTTGTACAGGGCGATCTGGCGCGGGGTGGAGGACAGCAGGTCCTCGCCGCGCAGCACGTGCGTGATCTCCATCAGCGCGTCGTCGACCGGGTTGACCAGGGTGTACAGCGGCGCGCCGTTGGCGCGGACGATGCCGTAGTCCGGGACGTTGTCCGGGGTGAAGGTCAGCTCGCCGCGGACCAGGTCGCGGAAGGTGATCGGCTCGTCCGGCATGCGGAAGCGGACGATGGCACTGCGGCCCTCCGCCTCGTACGCGGCGACCTGCTCGGCGGTGAGCTCGCGGCAGTGGCCGTCGTAGCCCGAGGGCTTGCCGGCAGCGCGGGCGGCCTCGCGGCGCTCGTCCAGTTCCTCGGTGGTGCAGTAGCAGTGGTAGGCGTGGCCGCCGTCGAGGAGCTTGCCCGCGACCTCGCGGTAGACGTCCATGCGCTGCGACTGCCGGTACGGGGCGTGGGGACCGCCGACCTCGGGGCCCTCGTCCCAGTCGAGGCCGAGCCAGCGCAGCGAGTCCAGGAGCTGGCGGTACGACTCCTCCGAGTCGCGGGCCGCGTCGGTGTCCTCGATGCGGAAGACCATGGTGCCGCCGTGGTGCCGGGCGAAGGCCCAGTTGAACAGGGCGGTGCGGACCAGGCCCACGTGGGGGTTGCCGGTCGGCGAGGGACAGAAACGGACGCGGATGGACGCGTTAGCCACGCTTGATCACCTTGTTGGTGAGAGTGCCGATGCCTTCGATGGTGACGGCGACCTCGTCGCCGACGCTGAGGGGGCCGACCCCGGCCGGGGTGCCGGTGAGGATGACGTCGCCGGGGAGCAGCGTCATGGCCTCGGAGATGTGGACGACCAGGTCCTCGACGGAGCGGAGCATGTCGCTCGTGCGGCCGAGCTGGCGCTGCGCGCCGTTGACCGTGCACTGGATGGTGAGGTCGCCCGGGTCGAGGTCGGTCTCCACCCACGGGCCCAGCGGGCAGGCGGTGTCGAAGCCCTTGGCGCGGGCCCACTGGCTCTCGCGCCGCTGGACGTCGCGCGCGGTGACGTCGTTGGCGCAGGTGTAACCGAAGACGACGTCCTTGACGCGCTCGCGCGGGACCTCGCGGCACATGCGGCCGATGACGACGGCGAGCTCGGCCTCGTGGTGGAGCTCTTCCGAGAAGGAGGGGTACTCGATGGCGTCGCCGGAGCCGATCACCGAGGTGGTGGGCTTGAAGAAGGCGACCGGGGCGTCCGGGACCTCGTTGCCGAGTTCCGCGGCGTGCTCCGCGTAGTTGCGGCCGATGGCCACGACCTTGTTGGGCAGCACGGGCGGCAGGAGCCGGACCTTGGCGAGCGGGATCTTGGTGCCGCTCAGCTCGAAGTCGGTGTACGGGATGCCCCGGATGACGTCGAGGACGAGGTCGCCCTCCGCGCCGGGGGCGGCGTCACCCTCGACCGCGCCGAAGGCGACGTTGCCGTCGATGGAGAACCTGGCGATGCGCACGGATGCCTGTGCCCCTCACTGAGCTGGCTGGAGTCTGACGCTCCAGGCTAACGCCCGGGGGACGCGCGGCCGGTCCGGTGTGGTGCGCGCTCCCCGCAGCGGGTCGCGCGCACCGGCCGTTCAGCGCCCGGCGGGGACGGGGACGTCCATGAGGACGGTGCGCCGGGGGTTGGCGGTGGCGGCGGGCAGCGCGGCCGACTGCTCCGGCACCACGCCCCGGCCCAGCGCGGCCGCGTCGGCGAGGTGGGCGAGGGTGGTGCGGCGGGGGTTGGCGGTCGTGCGGATCGTCATGGTCGTCTTCACGGTGTCTTCGGACCTCGTTGCTCGGCTCGGGCGGACGGCGGGGCGGGCGGCTGGGCGGGGCTGGGCACTGGACGGCCGGCCCATCCCTGTAAAGCGTCAGGCTAAACATCGTCGTTCCCGCCAATACCGCGCAGAGCACGCGAGTGGCATGTGAGTTTCCTCACCAGCGACCGGGCAATTCCGGCATTACAGGCACCCGAACGGTCTGACGAAAACGGACATCACCTGACCGAATGCGCCATTCCGCCGCTGATCATGTCGACTGGGGCAGCCTCCACGCGTAAGCGACTCGTTCGAAATCGTCCGATTCCTCCCTGATCGCTTTCCACGGGACGTGAGCATGTGATCACATGCCGTGACCCACCCCGTCGGGCCGGCTGCCGCCCTTGTTGGAGATCCTGCACTGTGCTGGAATTCCACGCACCGCCGCATGGAGACCGGCGAGCTGGGGCGCAAAGGCAGCGCCGAGCGGCGGTGGGGAAGGGGGGATTCCGCGCCGGTCACCGACGACCACCGAGGGGCGCACTCGCGCTCCCACGACGCCGACACCGTCTCGTCCGTTCGCGCGGAGGGACGCCTGGTCCAGAGGTTGCGACGCTAGTGCAGGGACGTTTCAAGAGGGATGGCAGCGCTGCGGCGGAACAGGAGCCGCGCGGCGGGACCGACCGCGGCTCCTCGCCCCAGCACACCCAGAACCCGGGACCGGCGGCCGCCGGCGACGGCGACCACGCCGGCCGTACGGCGGGCGCGGCGGGGACGGCCCCGACCGGGTCCGACGCGGGTGCGGCGGGTGGCGGCAAGGGCGTGAAGCCCGGACGGCGCGACAAGTCGGGCAAGTCCGCCAAGGCGGGCAGGTCGGCGAAGGAACCCAAGGAGCCGAAGGAGCCGAAGGCGGTCACGCCCGGCGACACCGGCTCCCGAATAGCCCTGCGCAACTGGCGCATCAGCACGCGACTGGTCTCCCTGCTCGCCCTCCCCGTGGTCGCCGCGACCTCGCTGGGCGGACTCCGCATCCAGGAGTCGATGGAGAACATGGAGCAGCTGGACCACATGCAGCTGCTCACCAAGCTCACCCGCGAGGCGCACCACCTCGCGCAGGCGCTCCAGGAGGAGCGCGACCTCACGGCCGGCCCGATCGCGAACAACGCGAGGCCCGACAACTTCCAGATCAAGAACCCGCGCGACAAGACCGACTCGGCCCAGCGGGCGTTCCTCAACGCCACCGACGAGATCGGCGACACGCAGGAGGACGAGGCGCTCGCGAGCATCCGCGCCAACGTCACCCAGATCGCCAACCAGGTCATCAGCCTCGGGGTCATCCGCAAGGGGGCCTACCAGGGGGAGATGAACTCCGCGACGGTCGGCAAGTACAACCGGCTCATCGAGTCGCTGCTGACCCTGTCGCAGGACATGGCGCAGGCCACCAGCAACCCCGACATGATCAAGCGCACCCGCGCGCTGGCGGCGTTCTCCTCCGCCAAGGAGTACGCCTCCATGCAGCGGGCCGTCATCGCCGCCGCGCTGCCGAAGACGACGGCCGGCAAGACCCGGCTGAACGAGAACGACCGCCAGTACGCCGAGGACGCCCGCGTCAACGAGAACGCGGCGCTCAAGTCGTTCCACTCCATCTACGAGTCGGCCGGCGGCGACGCCACCGAGCTGCTCGCCCCGCTGAACTCCGGCAACCCCTCGATCCAGGCCGCCGACCAGTACGCCGGCCGCGTGCTGCGCGAGCCGAACGGCCTGAGCAACGCCCAGCGGCGCACGTACCTCGACTGGACCGACGAGGCGGAGACCAAGCTCCGCGCCATGGAGACCATCGAGGCCACGCTGCTGGGCGAGATGGAGAGCAAGGCCCGCGACCTGCGCCAGGAGGCGCAGCGCGAGGCGATCATCAACGGCGCCCTGATCATCCTGGTCCTCGGCGTCTCGCTGGTCGGCGCCTTCGTGGTGGCCCGCTCCATGATCCAGTCGCTGCGCCGGCTCCAGAACACCGCCACCAAGGTCGCCCAGGAGCGGCTGCCCCAGCTGGTCGCGCAGCTCTCCGAGGCCGACCCGCAGGACGTCGACACGTCCGTGGAGTCCGTCGGCGTCCACTCGCGCGACGAGATCGGCAAGGTGGCCGCGGCCTTCGACGACGTGCACCGCGAGGCGGTCCGCCTCGCCGCCGAGCAGGCCCTCCTGCGGGGCAACGTCAACGCGATGTTCACCAACCTCTCGCGCCGCTCCCAGGGTCTGATCCAGCGTCAGCTCTCGCTCATCTCCGAGCTGGAGTCCCGCGAGGCCGACCCGGACCAGCTGTCCTCGCTCTTCAAGCTCGACCACCTCGCCACCCGCATGCGCCGGAACGGCGAGAACCTCCTCGTCCTCGCCGGCGAGGAGCCGGGCCGCCGGTGGACCCGCCCCGTGCCCCTCGTCGACGTGCTCCGCGCCGCCGCCTCCGAGGTGGAGCAGTACGAGCGCATCGAGCTCGCCTCCGTGCCGGGCACCGAGGTCGCCGGCCGCGTCGTCAACGACCTCGTGCACCTCCTCGCCGAGCTGCTGGAGAACGCCACGTCGTTCTCCTCTCCGCAGACGAAGGTGCGCGTCACCGGTCACGCGCTGCCCGACGGCCGCGTGCTGGTCGAGATCCACGACACCGGCATCGGCCTCTCCCCCGAGGACCTCGCGGCGATCAACGAGCGGCTGGCGTCGCCGCCGACCGTGGACGTCTCCGTCTCCCGCCGCATGGGCCTGTTCGTGGTCGGCCGCCTGTCGCTGCGCCACGGCATCCGGATCCAGCTGCGCCCGTCCGACTCGGGCGGTACCACCGCGCTCGTCATGCTCCCCGTCGACGTCACGCAGGGCGGGCGCAAGCCCGCGCCCGGCGGGCAGGGCGGCCAGGGCGGCCAGGGCGGTCTGCCGCAGGGCGGCTCCGCCGCGGGCGGCCGGTCGGCCGGCGCCCCGGGCGGTCTGCCCGGCGGCGGGCGTCCCGGTCTGCCGGGCGGCTCCGGCGGCACCCCGCAGAACCGGCTCGCCGCCGGCCTGGGCGCCCGCGCCCAGGCGGGTACGCGCCCCGCGCTCCCCGGCCGCGACGACCAGGGCGGACGCCCGGGTGGCGCCCCGCAGGGCGGCGGCCTCCTCGGCGGACCGCAGGGCGGCCGGCCCGGCCGCGGCGAGGAGCAGGGCGGTCGGCGCCAGGGCGGTCCCGCCGGTGCGTTCGGTGGCCAGGGCGACGGGCGCGAGCGTCCGGGCGGCCCGGCGGCGCAGGGCGGCATCCCGACCCGCTCCGACGTGTGGCAGGGGGCCCAGGGCGGTCCCGCCGGTGGGCAGCCCCCGCAGGGCGGCGACCAGGGCCGGCACCGGCAGCAGCGGTCGGCGTCCGACGGCCCGCGCGCCGAGCTCCCCGGCGGCCCGCAGCGCCCCGCGCGCCCGCAGGGCCCGCAGGGTGCCGGCTGGGGTGACCAGGGCGCGCCGGGCGGCCGCACCCCGCTGGACGCGCCGCGCGGCCACGAGGAGGCCGAGACGACCGGGCAGTACGCCCGTCCGTCGGCGGAGCAGCAGGGCCCCGGCTCGACGGCCGAGTTCCCGCGCCCCGACTTCGACGGCCCGCGGCCGGACCTCGCCGGTCCGCAGGGCGGACCGGCCGGGCTCGACCCCGCCTCCACCACCGCGATCCCGCGCCCCGACTTCGGCGCCCCGCGCCAGCCGGCCGGGAGTCTGCCGCCGGCCGGTGGTTCCGGCGACGGCCGGACGCCGCTGTACGACACGCTGGAGACCAACTGGAACCACGGCCGGCAGGGTGCCGACGACGGCGCCCAGCAGGGCCGTCAGGACCAGGACCGGCAGGGCCGGCAGGACCAGGGCCGGCAGGACCAGGCCCGTCAGGGACAGCAGGGCCAGGGGCAGCAGCCGGGTCAGTGGCAGCAGGCGCCCGCCCAGCAGCAGTACCCGGGCGGCCCCGGCCGGTCCCAGGGCCACCGTCGGCAGGACCGGTTCCCGGACCAGGGCTCCTTCCAGGGCCAGGGCCAGGATCAGGGGCAGGCACCGCAGGGCGGGCAGGGGCAGTACCCCGACCAGGCCCCGCAGCAGCCGCAGGCCCCGGCGCCGTACCAGCCGCAGGAGCAGAGCAGTCAGGGCGGCGAGCGCTACCCGGCGCACGACCAGACGATGCCCACCCCGGCCGTACCGCAGCAGTCGCACCGGCCCCAGCGCCCGGCGCAGGGCCGTCCGGCCCCGGCGGCACCGCAGCGGGCCGTGCCGGCACCGGGCCAGGGCGGTCCGGGCCAGGGCGGTCAGGACCAGGGCCGCGGGGCCGACCCGGCCGCGGCGGGCTGGCGTCCGACGCCCAACGACGAACTGGTGCGCCAGGCCGAGCGGGTGCGCAAGCCCGCGGCCGGCGGCGTCACCACCTCCGGTCTGCCCCGCCGGGTGCCGCGCGCCAACCTGGTGCCGGGCACGGCGCAGGAGCAGCCGCTCCAGACCGGCCCGCAGGTCTCCCGGGCACCCGACGACGTCCGTGGCCGCCTCACGAACCTGCGGCGCGGCATCCAGCAGGGACGTCAGGCCGGTTCCGGCAACACCGGCAGCTTCCAGGTCGGTCCCACTCACCAGCAGGAGCGTGAGTTTTGAGCGCGATGAGCCAGGCGGCGCAGAATCTGAACTGGTTGATCACCAACTTCGTGGACAACACCCCCGGGGTGTCCCACACGGTGGTGGTCTCCGCCGACGGCCTGCTGCTGGCGATGTCCGAGGGTTTCCCCCGCGACCGCGCCGACCAGCTGGCGGCCGTCGCGTCCGGGCTGACCTCGCTGACCGCGGGCGCGTCCCGCATCTTCGAAGGCGGCCTGGTCAACCAGACCGTGGTGGAGATGGAGCGCGGCTTCCTCTTCATCATGTCCATCTCGGACGGCTCCTCGCTGGCCGTACTCGCCCACCCCGACGCCGACATCGGGCTGGTCGGCTACGAGATGGCGCTGCTGGTCGACCGGGCCGGCACCGTCCTCACCCCGGATCTCCGCGCGGAGCTCCAGGGAAGCCTGCTCCACTGATCGAACAGGCGGGTACGCCCCTCCGTACCCGCCTCCCGCTTTTGCCAGACACACCGTCGGCCGCCCCATCCGGCCCCCCACCGGCCCAGTCAGACGGCACGCAGACCACCTGCTGTCCCGACCGGAGGATCCATGACCCCGCCCCCCGCCTCTCACGATCCTTACGGCGCGTCGCTCGACGACGCCTCGTACGGGTATGAAGGCGATCAGCCGCTGGTCCGCCCCTATGCGATGACCGGCGGCCGGACCCGGCCCCGTTACCAGCTCGCCATCGAGGCGCTGGTGTCGACCACGGCCGACCCGGCACACCTCGCCGGGCTGCTCCCCGAGCACCAGCGGATCTGCCACCTCTGCCGTGAGGTGAAGTCCGTGGCCGAGGTCTCGGCACTGCTGTCGATGCCGCTCGGGGTGGCCCGGATCCTCGTCGCCGACCTGGCGGAGGCCGGCATGGTGGCGATCCACCAGCCAGGAAACGGAGAGACCGGCGGTACGCCGGATGTGACACTGCTCGAAAGGGTGCTCAGTGGACTTCGCAAGCTCTAGCGGCGGTGCGACCCGCTCAACCACCAGCGCGAAGATCGTGGTGGCGGGCGGCTTCGGCGTGGGCAAGACCACGTTCGTCGGCGCCGTGTCCGAGATCGACCCGCTGCGTACCGAGGCCGTCATGACGTCCGCCTCCGCCGGAATCGACGACCTCACCCACACCGGGGACAAGACCACCACCACGGTGGCCATGGACTTCGGCCGCATCACCCTCGACCAGGACCTGATCCTCTACCTCTTCGGCACCCCCGGACAGGACCGCTTCTGGTTCATGTGGGACGACCTCGTACGCGGCGCCATCGGCGCCATCGTCCTCGTCGACACCCGACGCCTCGCCGACTGCTTCCCCGCCGTCGACTACTTCGAGAACAGCGGCCTGCCCTTCGTCATCGCCCTCAACGGCTTCGAAGGACACCAGCCCTACACCCCCGACGAAGTACGCGAAGCACTCCAGATCGGACCCGACACCCCCATCATCACCACCGACGCACGCCACCGCGCCGACGCCAAGAGCGCCCTCATCACCCTCGTCGAACACGCCCTCATGGCACGACTGAAGTAGGGCGGGTGGCGCCACGGTGCGGTCGGGACGTAGGGTGATCGTCAAGTAGACGTAGGTATACGCCAGTTGTCGTATCCATCCAGCGGGCGGGTTGTGTCCTTGGACACGGCCCGCCCGCCGGGTTCATAACGTTTCGACAGAGAATCGCGACGCTTCGGACACTGGACGCATCCGCGCGGTGTCGCTGCGCTCACATGAGCCCCGCCTTTTGCTGGGGCTCGTTCTTTATGCCCGTTTTATCTCGGCCCCGGACCGCCGGAAGTCCCTCGAACGGGCTGTTTGGAACGCGGCAGCTTTACGTGCTGCAATGCACGAACTCCTGAGTAGTACGGCTCTGAGCAGAAGAACGGCACAGCGTAGGTGCCGACGCCGAGAGGTTGTTGGTCGAGTGAGGCGAAGCACGAAGAGCGCCGCGGAGCAGCAGGCGCGGGGCAACTTCACCCCGCCGCCGCGCACAGCGGCGCCGCCCGCGGACGCACCCGCAAACCCCCCGGCCGGTCCCGCCGCCGGCGGCAGCGCCAGCCGGTTCTCCCCGCGCAACTGGCACGTGGCCACGCGCCTGAACGCCATCCTGCTCGTCCCGGTGCTCGTGGGCCTGGTGATGGGCGGCTTCCAGGTGAAGACGGCCGTCGACACCTGGCAGGAGGCCAGGGACGCCGAGAAGACCGCGCGCATCGTGCAGGCCGCCTCGGCGTACGGGCAGGCGCTCCTCGACGAGCGCGACCTGACCGCCGAGCCGCTCCTCACGGCGAAGAGCCCGTCCGACCGCCAGACGAGCGTCGTCACGGACGCGTACGCCGCCACGGACGCCGCCAAGCGGAAGTTCGACGAGGTCGTCCAGGACATGCCCGCGGGGCAGGGCCTGGAGCGCCGCCTCCAGCTCTTCCGGGCGGAGGAGCCGGCCCTGAAGCAGCTGCGCGACGGCGCCTACACGCGGGCCTACGACCCGGTGAAGACCGAAGAGGGCTACGTCGGGGTGCAGCACTCCCTGATGGAGTTCTCCAACGAGCTCGGCCTCGGCACCGGCAACGTCACCAGCTTCGGCCGGACCGTCTACGCCATCCAGCTCGCCAAGGCCGCCGAGTCGCTCCAGCGCTCCATCGGCATGCACCTGCTGGTGCGGCCGAGCACGGACGACGAGGTGTTCCGCCAGCAGTCGGAGGCCTTCACCTCGTACAAGTACCTGGAGCAGATCGCGCTGCTGGAGTACATATCCGGCGGCACCCAGGAGGACGAGGACCGGCTGCGCGAGGTCATGACCCGCAAGGCCCAGGACGGTGCCAAGGAGTTCCAGTCGGCGGGCATCCAGCCGCCGGTCGCCGAGACGTCCACCGGCGAGAAGTCGGTCTTCGAGGGCATGGCCGACGAGATCGCCCGGGCCGAGGACGCCGGCGACATCAAGGCGCTGGTGAAGCGGAAGCAGAACGGCGTCACGCCCGAGACCTGGATGGCCACCGCCACCGGCAAGTTCGAGGGCTACTCCGAGGTCGAGGCCGAGCTGCTGACCAAGGCGCTCAACGAGGCCACCCGCATCGCCGACGAGGCCCGCACGGACGCCTTCGTCATCGGCGGCATCGTCGTCATCGCCCTGCTCACCGCCTTCATCCTGGCCGGCTTCATGGCGCGGCAGATGAGCCGCGCGATGCGCCGGCTGCGCCACGCCGCCCTCGGCGTCGCCGAGCAGCGCCTGCCGACGCTGGTCGACCAGCTGTCGCGGACCGACCCCGGGAAGGTCGACACGCGCGTAGAGCCCATCCCGATCGACACGCAGGACGAGATCGGCGAGGTCGCCCGCGCCTTCGACCAGGTCCACCGCGAGGCCGTCCGGCTCGCCGCCGAGCAGGCCCTGCTGCGGGGCAACGTCAACGCGATCTTCACCAACCTCTCGCGGCGCAACCAGTCGCTGATCGAGGGCCAGCTGACCCTCATCACGGACCTGGAGAACAACGAGGCCGACCCGGACCAGCTGGAGAACCTCTTCCGGCTCGACCACCTCGCGACGCGCATGCGCCGCAACGGCGAGAACCTGCTGATCCTCGCCGGCGAGGAGCCCGGCCGCCGCTGGGACCAGCCGGTCCCGCTGGTCGACGTGATGCGCGCCGCCGCCTCCGAGGTGGAGCAGTACGAGCGCATCGAGCTGTCCGGCGTGCCGGAGGCCGAGATCCACGGCCAGGCCGTCACCGACCTCGTGCACCTCCTCGCCGAGCTGCTCGAGAACGCCACCGCGTTCTCGTCGCCGCAGACGAAGGTGCGGGTCACCGCGACGCGGCTGCCCGACGGCCGCGTGATGGTCGAGATCCACGACAAGGGCATCGGCCTCACCGCCGAGGACTTCGCCGACATCAACCACAAGCTGGCCAAGCCGCCGACGGTGGACGTCGCGGTCTCCCAGCGCATGGGCCTGTTCGTGGTCGGCCGGCTCGCCGACCGGCACGGCATCCGCGTCCAGCTCCGCCCGTCGGGCGAGCAGGCCGGTACGACGTCGCTCGTCATGCTGCCCGACGCGATCACCCACGGTGGTGGTGGCGAGCTGTCGGCCGAGGACTTCACGGTCTCCCAGATCATCCCGGAGCAGAACACCTACCAGGCCCCGCAGGCCGCCCCGATGCGCACAGCCGCCGAGCTCGGCTTCGACGACTCGCGGTACGAGGAGCAGGAGGGTCCCGCGCTGGACCCGGTGGGCCGCTCCCTGCTCCGCGAGGGGCGCCGCGCGGCGCTCGGCGCGCAGCTCCAGGGCGGGCAGCCGCAGGAGGAGCAGGACCGCCCGCTCTTCCGCGACGAGGCGCCCGACCGGGGCCCGCAGGCGTACGGGCAGGAGCAGGAGCACTACGAGGGCGGTTACGAGGCCCCGTACGAGCCGCAGGAGCCGCAGCAGGCCCACGGGCAGGACGCCTACCGGCAGGACGGCGGCTACGAGCAGACGCCCGGCTACGACGGCTACCGCCCCGAGGACGGCTACCGGAACGACGGCGGCTACCAGGCCGAGACGGCTTACCCGGCGGAGACCGGCTACCGGAACGACGCCCACGGGTCCGACGGCGGGTACGCGGACGGCGGCGACTATGCCACCGGCGAGTACCCCGGTCCCGGTACGTATCCGGAAGGCGGCTTCTCATCTGCCGACGGCGACGGCGCGCAGTACGGCGGTACGTACGACGCCCAGCCCCACCAGGGCGAGTGGCCCGGCCAGAACACGTACCAGGGCGGCTACGACGGCGGCTACGGTGCAGAATCGGAATCCACCCAGGGCGCTCCCGCGAACGAGCCGGACCGCGTAGGCTTCGACCGTCCGGGTTCCGCGCCGAGCGCCGAGCAACAGCTGACCGACGCGGGTCTCCCGCGCCGCGGCAGCCCGCGGCCCGCCGAACGGCCGAGCCAGGACCGGGACCCCCAGCAGGCCACCGCGGACCGGCCCGCCCAGCAGGCGCAGCCGGCCGGGCAGGCCCCGCAGGGCGACCCGGAGGACTCCGGCAGCTGGCGTTCGTCGAACGACGAGCGCTGGCAGCGGGCCGGGAAGCTCAAGGATCCGAAGGCGGGCGGGGTCACGGCTTCCGGTCTCCCCCGGCGGGTCCCCAAGGCGAACCTCGTCGAGGGGACCGCGGAACAGACCCCGCAGGGCGGCCCACAGGTCTCCCGCGCCCCCGAGGACGTCCGCGGCAGGTTGAGCAACCTGCGGCGCGGTGTCCAGCAGGGACGCACCGCGGGAACGGACATGAACGGATCGGCCACTTACGATCAACACAGTGGCCCGGGTAGTACCTACAACCAGGAGCGTTAGTGTGAGCCCGATGAGCCAGGCGGCGCAGAATCTGAACTGGTTGATCACCAACTTCGTGGACAACACCCCCGGGGTGTCCCACACGGTGGTGGTCTCCGCCGACGGACTCCTGCTGGCGATGTCCGAAGGTTTCCCCCGCGACCGCGCCGACCAGCTGGCGGCCGTCGCGTCCGGGCTGACCTCGCTGACCGCGGGCGCGTCCCGCATCTTCGAAGGCGGCCTGGTCAACCAGACCGTGGTGGAGATGGAGCGCGGCTTCCTCTTCATCATGTCCATCTCGGACGGCTCCTCGCTGGCCGTACTCGCCCACCCCGACGCCGACATCGGCCTCGTCGGCTACGAGATGGCGCTGCTCGTGGATCGCGCGGGCAGCGTCCTGACCCCGGACCTGCGCGCGGAGCTCCAGGGCAGTCTTCTCAATTGACAGACGGACCGTGCGTTTCACGCCACCGCGCCTTAAGGTGCGGTGGCGCGGTTCCACAGGGACATGGACCGGCGACCGGTAGTCGGAGGAGGAAACGTGGCAACACCCCCAGGCGGACACCAGCCATACGACGGTGCTCACCACGTACCGGGCGACGGCGCCCGGAACCGCTACAACTTCCCCTCCGCCCCCAGCGGCCAGGGCTACCAGCAGCCCTACCAGCAGCCGCAGGTGCCGCGCGGTCAGCCCGCGCAGCACCGCCGGCGTCCCGAGGCGGGGTCCGCCCCCGCCGCCCACAACCCCCTGGTCCGTCCGTACGCCATGACCGGCGGCCGGACGCGGCCGCGGTACCAGCTCGCCATCGAGGCGCTGGTGTCGACCACGGCCGATCCCTCGCGGCTGCACGGGCAGTTGCCCGAGCACCAGAGGATCTGCCGACTCTGCATCGAGATCAAGTCGGTGGCCGAGATCTCGGCGCTGCTCTCCATCCCCCTCGGCGTAGCCCGGATCCTCGTCGCCGACCTGGCCGAGGCCGGACTCGTCGCCATCCACCAGCCCGGCGGTGACGAGGCCGCCGGCGGCCAGCCAGACGTGACACTGCTCGAAAGGGTGCTCAGTGGACTTCGCAAGCTCTAGCGGCGGTGCGACCCGCTCAACCACCAGCGCGAAGATCGTGGTGGCGGGCGGCTTCGGCGTGGGCAAGACCACGTTCGTCGGCGCCGTCTCGGAGATCAACCCGCTGCGTACCGAGGCCGTCATGACGTCCGCCTCCGCCGGAATCGACGACCTCACCCACACCGGGGACAAGACCACCACCACGGTGGCCATGGACTTCGGCCGCATCACCCTCGACCAGGACCTGATCCTCTACCTCTTCGGCACCCCCGGACAGGACCGCTTCTGGTTCATGTGGGACGACCTCGTACGCGGCGCCATCGGCGCCATCGTCCTCGTCGACACCCGACGCCTCGCCGACTGCTTCCCCGCCGTCGACTACTTCGAGAACAGCGGCCTGCCCTTCGTCATCGCCCTCAACGGCTTCGAAGGACACCAGCCCTACACCCCCGACGAAGTACGCGAAGCACTCCAGATCGGACCCGACACCCCCATCATCACCACCGACGCACGCCACCGCGCCGACGCCAAGAGCGCCCTCATCACCCTCGTCGAACACGCCCTCATGGCACGACTGCGGTGACGAGGCGTTAGACCGGTCCGACAACGCGCGGGGCCCGCACACCGTCCGGTGTGCGGGCCCCCGCGCGTTGTCGGACGGCCTGCCGGGCGGTGGCGCGTTCCGGGCGGTGGCGCGTTCCGGTCGGTGGCGCCCCGGGCGGCGGCGCGTTGCCGGGCGGCGGACCGGCCGTGGCGCGTGCCGCGCGGTGGCGTGGCCCGCGCGGTGGCATGGTCCGGGCCGTGGCGCGTTCCGCGCGGTGGCGTGGCCCGGGTGGTCTACCGGCCGTTGCGCGTTCCGGGCGGTGGCGTGGCCCGCGCGGTGGCGCCCCGGGCGGTGGCGCGTTCCGGGCGGTCCGGCGGGTGGGGGTACGGACGCGGACGGCCGAGGGCCCCGCACCCATGACGGGTGCGGGGCCCTCGGCCGCGTCGTACGGGCGGTGGTCAGCCCTGCCAGGAGTGCGGCGCCCGGAAGCCTGACTGACGCTCCAGGCGGCGCCAGCCGGCCGCGGAGTGGACGCGCCGCGCCGGGGCGGCGGCCGGGCGGGCGTTGGCGCGGGCCAGGAGCACCGCGGTGAGGGCGGCGAGCTCCTCCGGTGCGGCGTGGCCCCTCTCGACCCGGAGGAGGGAGGCGTCTGCCAGGGGCGTGGTCACGGGTTCTCCTCGTTACTGCGGCGGGTTGCCGTGCTTGCGGGACGGCAGGTCTGCGTGCTTGGTGCGGAGCATGGCGAGCGACCTGATGAGCACCTCGCGCGTCTCGGCCGGGTCGATGACGTCGTCGACCAGGCCGCGCTCCGCGGCGTAGTAGGGGTGCATCAGCTCGGCCTTGTACTCCTTGACCATGCGGGCGCGCATGGCCTCGGGGTCCTCGGCGTCGGCGATCTGCCGGCGGAAGATGACGTTGGCCGCGCCCTCGGCGCCCATGACGGCGATCTCGTTGGTCGGCCAGGCGTAGGTGAGGTCGGCACCGATGGACTGGGAGTCCATGACGATGTACGCGCCACCGTACGCCTTGCGCAGGATGAGCGAGATGCGCGGCACGGTGGCGTTGCAGTACGCGTACAGCAGCTTGGCGCCGTGGCGGATGATGCCGCCGTGCTCCTGGTCGACGCCGGGCAGGAAGCCGGGGACGTCGAGGAGGGTGACGATCGGGATGTTGAACGCGTCGCACATCTGCACGAAGCGGGCGGCCTTCTCGGACGCCTCGATGTCGAGGACGCCGGCGAGGGTCTGGGGCTGGTTGGCGACGATGCCGACGACCTGCCCGTCCAGCCGGGCGAGGGCGCAGACGATGTTGCGCGCCCACCGCTCGTGGACCTCCAGGAAGTCACCGTCGTCGACGAGCTCCTCGATGACCTTGTGCATGTCGTACGGGCGGTTGCCGTCGGCGGGCACGAGGTCCAGCAGGACGTCCCCGCGCCGGTCCGCGGGGTCCTCGCTGGGGTGGACCGGCGGGTTCTCGCGGTTGTTGGACGGCAGCATCGACAGGAGGTAGCGCACCTCGGCGATGCAGGTCTCCTCGTCGTCGTACGCGAAGTGCGCGACGCCGGAGGTCTCCGCGTGGACGTCGGCGCCGCCGAGGCCGTTCTGCGTGATCTCCTCGCCGGTGACCGCCTTGACGACGTCCGGGCCGGTGATGAACATCTGCGAGGTCTCGCGGACCATGAAGACGAAGTCCGTGAGGGCGGGGCTGTAGGCCGCGCCGCCGGCGCAGGGGCCGAGCATCACGGAGATCTGGGGGATGACGCCCGACGCCCGGGTGTTGCGCTGGAAGATGCCGCCGTACCCGGCGAGGGCGGAGACGCCCTCCTGGATGCGGGCGCCGGCGCCGTCGTTCAGCGACACGAGCGGGGCCCCGGCCGCGATGGCCATGTCCATGATCTTGTGGATCTTGGTGGCGTGGGCCTCGCCGAGGGCGCCGCCGAAGATCCGGAAGTCGTGCGCGTAGACGAAGACCGTACGGCCGTCGACCGTTCCCCAGCCGGTGATGACACCGTCGGTGTAGGGCTTCTTGTTCTCCAGGCCGAAGCCGGTCGCCCGGTGCCGGCGCAGCTGCTCGACCTCCCGGAACGACCCTTCGTCCAGCAGGAGCTCGATGCGCTCCCGGGCCGTCAGCTTGCCCTTGGCGTGCTGCGCCTCGGTGGCGCGCTCACTCGGGCCGCGCCGGGCCTCCTCGCGCAGGGCCTGCAGCTCCGCCACACGCCCGCGGGCGTCGGTGGGCTCGCCCCGGGTTTCGTCCACAACGGTCATGTACCGACCCTACGGAGCCGACCAAGGAAAACCCGCCGTTGACTCCGTACAGTCTCCGGACGGATCTGCTGTGAGCCCTGAACAGAACCGCGTCGGAAGGCAACCGAAGTGCCAGCGTTGCACCCCCCTCCCTTGTGGGGTTCCCACAAGGGGTCCACGCGGGGGTCGGGCGGGGTGCCTGCCGTCGTCAGTACGGCACCACTGTGCAGCGGTGCGGGGCGCACGCGGTACCGGGGGTGACGCGGAGCCGGAGGGACGGTCCGGCGGAGAGTACCTCGACGGACGGGTCGCGGGTGAGGACGCGGCGTACCGGGTGGTGCCAGACGACCTCCAGGGGGCGCCCGGTGCGGGGCGGTTCGGCGACGTGCAGGGTGGCGGTGCGGCCGCGGCGCCGCAGCAGGAGGCTCGCCGGCGCGGTGGTGGTGAGCGGGCCGGCGGTGCCCGGCTGCCAGAAGGCGGCGAAGGTGAGCCCCAGGGACGGGATGCGGGCGGCCTGCCGGGCCGCGGTGTTGTCGAGGACCTCCAGCCAGTGCGGATCCGCCGCGCGGGCGGCGACGGTCCGGCGGTCCGCTCCGGGCATCACCAGATAGGAGTACGCCCCGTCGGCGGGGTCCGTGCCGTGGTCGAGCCACAGGGTCTGGTACCGGCGGGTGCGGCGCTCGTCGGCGGAGGTGGCGTTGATGTCGCGCCAGGCGCCGGTGCGGTCCTCCCGCAGGGTGCGCAGGGCGACCGTGCCGCCGGGCAGCACCCAGCCGCCGTGCCCGTCGAGGTGGGCCCAGCGCGATCCCGTGGTGAGGCGGGCGGTGCCGGCCGCGCCGAGGTTGCGGTTGTCGACGACCGTCTCGACGGGGACGCCGTCCGCGCAGGCGATGCCGGCGCCGAGGCAGACGACGGCGTCGGCGGCGAAGAACCAGGACTTGCGCGCCTCCAGGGTGGAACCGAGTCCGCGCAGGTGCTGGCCGAGGGCGGCGAACTCGCCGTCGGTGACGCCCCCCACCCAGCGCGCGTCGGGCTTGGGCGCGCCCCATTCGCCGCCCTCCCGGTCGGCGAGCCGCCGGGTCGACACGGTGGTGCCGGGCAGCCGGTAGGGGTCGACGGTGGGCCAGAACCAGTCGGTGTACTGGCCGTCGCCGGCCGTGCCGGCGCCGGGCCCCCACCAGGAGAGCATCCCGGCGCCGGTGTGCCAGCCGCGCGGGTTCTCGCCGTTGCCGCACTCGTAGTGGGCGATCCGGTCCGAGGCCATGGCGACGCAGGCGGCCCACCCGGGGCGGTGGTGGACGGCGCGGTCCATGGCGGCGTACAGGGTGTGGCCGGTGGGCTCGGGGGCGGCGGGGACGGGCGAGGCGGCCACGGCGTGCAACCGGGCGAGGTCGGCGACCTCGAACCGCGGGGCGGTCAGGACGGGGCTGACGGTGTCGCGGGCGATCCAGCCCTTGACGAGGGCGTGCCAGCGCTCGCGCCGGCCGGGGTCCGCCCCCTCGGCGAGGAGCGCGATCGCCGCGATGACGCCCTGGCCGTGGTAGTGGTCGCCGCGCAGGATGCGGCCCGGGTCGTCGCGGAGGATGCCGCGGCTGGTCGCGCGGCCGCTCACGGCGTCCATCATCAGGCCGTTGCGGATCAGGGGCGCGTACGCGCGCTCCACGCCGTCCAGGACGTTCACCCGCGCCGGGTCGACCACCTCCCAGGGGGAGCCGGCGAGGAGGGCGAAGAGACACGCGAGCCCGTCGAGCAGGACCTGCCCGTAGGTGCCGGTGTACGGGACCCAGGTGTGCTGGACGAAGCTGCCGTCGGCGTACAGGCCGTCGCCCCGGGTGACGTGGGGGAAGACGGGCGAGAGGGCGTCGCGGGCGAGGGCGACGCGGTCGGCCCGGCGGCCGAGGACGCCGCTCAGGGCGGCGGCGCGGCAGAGGTCGACCCGGTTGGCGCCGGTCGAGGTGCCGCCGTAGTGGAGGAGGGCGCTGTCGGGGACGAAGTGGTCGACGGCGGCACAGGCGGTCCGGACGCGGTCCTCGCCGAGCCGGTCGTGGAGGGCGGCGACGGTGTCGAGGAGGGGGCGGGGGCTGCCGATCTGCCACTCCCACCAGTTGCCGTAGCGGGCGGTGCCCGGGTGGTAGACGCGGGCGGCGACGTGGTCGAGGCCGGTGCGGACGGCGTCGAGGAGGGCGGGGTCGCCGGTGCGGCCGGTGCCGGGCCGGACGTACGCCTGGGCCATGGTCCACAGGCAGCGGTAGGAGTGCGTGATGCCGGACGGCGGGTCGAAGGGGTGGCCGGGCCACAGGGAGGTGGGGGCGGGGGCCATCGCGGCCTCGTACCGGCCGGCGAGCGCGCCGGTCTCGGCGAGGCGGGTGGCGTAGGGCTCGGCGGCGGGGTCGTGGCCGGTGCCGAGCCGGAGGGCGAGCCAGCGCAGGCGCAGCGCGTCGAAGTCCCGGACGGACGGGGCGACTTCGCCGGGTCCGGGGGCGCGGGGGGCGGCGCCGGTGATGGCGGCCGTGCCCACGTCGCGCCGGGCGCCGGTCGGGGCCGGGGCGGCGGGGGTGGCGGTGGTGGCGGTGGTGGCGAGGGCCGCGGTGGTGGCCGCGGCGGTGAGGAAGGTACGTCGAGAGGGGTCGGGGGCGTGCTGCGGCACGGGGCGCCTCCCGGGGCGTCGGCGGGGGGGGTGGGCCGGGTCGGGGCGGGTCGGGGCGGGCGAGCGGGCGGTGGTGGCGCACGCGGTACGGAGGGATGCTGCCCGGCCCCGGGAGCGGCCGATCCACCGGAACGAAGGAACGGAGGACGGAGGATGGAGGACGGAGGAACGAAGTGGTTGAACTTTGAACCAGATGCGTCTACAGTCGAGGTAGTTCAACGTTCAACGAACGTGACCACCCGCGAAGGAGTACGTCATGGGCCTGTTCAGCCGCACCTCCAACACCGCCACCGCCACCCGTACCGGCACCGCCGTCGACCCCGCGCTCGCCGCGCTGACCGGCACGTACACGATCGACCCGGCGCACAGCACGCTCGGCTTCACCGCGCGCCACGCCATGGTCACCAACGTCCGCGGCGCCTTCGCCGACCACGAGGGCAGCCTGGTGCTGGACGGGTCGGACCCGTCCGCCTCGTCGGCCTCGATCGACGTCCGGATCGCGTCCGTCGACACCGGCAACGCCGACCGCGACGCACACCTGCGCGGTGCCGACTTCTTCGACGCCGAGGCGTTCCCGCTGATGACCTTCCGCTCGACCGCCGCCGAGGCGCTCGGCGGCGACGACTACCGGATCACCGGTGACCTCACCATCAAGGGCGTGACCCGGCAGGTCGCCATCGACCTGGAGTTCAACGGCGCCGCGAAGGACCCGTTCGGCAACGAGCGCGTCGGCTTCGAGGGCAAGGCCGAGATCCTGCGCTCCGACTGGGGCCTGACGTGGAACGCGGCGCTGGAGACCGGCGGCGTCCTCGTCAGCGACAAGATCAAGCTGACCTTCGAGATCTCCGCGATCCGCACGGCCTGACCCTCCGCCTGCCCCTCCCCTCCCTCTCATCCCACAGCGCCCGCCCACCGCCACCCGGCGGCAGAGGTGGGCGCTGGGCGTGGCGCCCCCGGCCCGCCGGACGATCCCGATCCCCCGATCGATCCCGGCCCGCCGGACGCTTCCCCTCCGCCCGACGGTCCTGACCCGCCGGACGGTCCCGGTCCGCCGGGGGTGCGCCACCCGCCACCCGCCGCCCGCCGCCCCGCGGGCCACCGCCGCCCCAGCGCCGGGCCATCGGGCCACCCCGCCCGCCGGGGCGCGGCGCCCCGGTGCCGGCGTCCCGCTCGACGTACGGGCCGTCGTGCCGGGCGCCGCGCGGGCCACCGCCCCAGCCGGGCCGCCGGGCCGCCGGGCGGCCGCCCCACGGCCGCCCCGCCCGCCGGGGTACGGCGCCCATAATCGCGGGATGCGACGCACCACCCGCCCGGACCACCGCCCCGTCGTCGCGGGCCCGTCCGGCAGAGACCGCCTCCCCTCGCTGACGGGCCTGCGCTTCTGGGCCGCCCTCGTGGTGGTCCTGTACCACCTGTCGCGCCAGGTCGGCGAGGTCCCGTGGGTCAGCGCGGCCACCTGGTACGGGCGCAGCGGGGTCACGTTCTTCTTCGTCCTGTCCGGCTTCGTCCTGGCGTGGACGTACGACGGGCGGCGCGTGCCGGTCAAGGTCTTCCTGTGGCGGCGCTTCGCCCGGATCTGGCCGCTGCTCGCCGTGACGACGGCGCTGTCCGTGGTGGCGTACGCGGTCCTCGGCACCGAGGTGTCCGTACGGGCCGTCGCCGCGACGCTGCTCCTCGCCAACGCCTGGCTGCCTGACCCCGTTCTGCTGCGGGGCGGCAACCCGGCCGCCTGGTCGCTGGGCGACGAGGCGTGGTTCTACCTGCTGTTCCCGCTGCTGACGGCGGTGCCGTGGATGCGGTCGGCGCGCGGCCGCCTCGGCGTCGCGGTCGCCGTGTGCGCGGCCCTGCCGGCCGTGTGGCTGTGCGGCGCGGTGATCGCCGACCCGGTCGTACGGTCGTGGGCGCTCGGGTACTTCCCGGTGACCCGCACCCCGCAGTTCCTCCTGGGCGTCGTGGCCGGACTCGCCGTGGCGCGCGGCTGGCGGCCGCCGCTCCGGCCGGGCGCGGCCGTCGCACTGGTCGCGGCGTGGCACCTGGCGCTCGTCCCCTGGTCCCAGGCGGTGCCGGAGGCGCTCTGGTACGGCCCGTACCAGGCGTCGCAGTTGCTCTCCGCCCCGCTGTTCGCGCTGCTCGTGGCCGCCGCCGCGCACGCGGACCTGCACGGCCGCCGGACGGGCCTGGCCGGCCCCCGGTCGATCCGTCTGGGGCACTGGTCGTTCGCCTGGTACCTGGTCCACGAGATCGTGATCCGCCTGTGGACCGGCGCGCACGGCCGCCCCGTCGGCCTCGTGGCCACGGCGCAGGTCTGGTTGCTGGTCATCGCCGCGAGCCTGGCCCTGTCGGCCGCCGCGTACCACTGGGTGGAGCACCCCTTGGAGCGCCGCCTCCGCGGCGCGGGCCCACGACCCGCCCCGGCGGCCGCGGATCTCGGGGCCGCGCGCTCCGGAGCCGGACGCGGAGCCGCTACGGGGGCCGGCTAGAACCCGCCGCCGAAGTCTCCGCCGCCGCCGAACCCGCCACCGACGTCACCGCCGCCCCCGCCGAAGCCGCCGCCGAAGTCGGACGGGTTGTAGTCGGCGCCCGAGAAGTCGCCGCCGGCGAAGGAGTCGTACGCGCCGCCGCCGTACTCGCCCGCGTACGCCGGGGTCGCCAGGGTGGTGCCGAGCATCGTGCCGACGAGGAGGCCCGGGAGGAGGGCGCCGCCGTAGTAGCCGCCCGCCCAGGGGCCGTACGCCGGGCCCGCCTCCCAGTACGGGCGGGGGCCGTGTTCGGTGGCGACCTGGCGGGACTGCGGGTCCTGGCCCGCCTTGACAAGGGACTCGTCCGCCGCGCAGACCGGGACCTCTCGGGGGGTGCCGCCGTGCGGGGCCCACGGGAGGTCCGTCACGGACGGGCCGTGGCGCGGATCGAAGAAGCACGGTGCCCGCCGCTCGGGAAGCGGGCGGCCCTCACGGCGGGCGGCGAGGACGGCCAGCGCGAACCGGCCGTCCGCGAGGGCCTCGGTCACGCCCCGGACGTCGTGGGGGTGACGGGCCCGGGCCATGAGCTGCTTCGCCCGGTCGTAGGCGTCCAGCGCGCGTTCGTAGTCGGAGCGCATCGCGTCGTCGGCGGACGGCTCCGCCGGGTGGAAGTCGAGGCGGTCCAGTTCCTCGCCGTAGGCGGTGATGTCCTCGTCGACGACGACGCGGAGCTTCTCCAGCGCCTTCCGCTCCTCGGCCCGCTTGCGGGTACGGGTGCGGACGGTCGTCAGCGACACGGCCGCCACCGCCGCGGCGAGCAGCACGCCGATCGTGATGAGGCCGCCGACGGGTGCGCCGTCACCCGGCACGCCCTCCCACGAGGACGGCGCCGAGCCGCGCGCCTGCGGCAGGGCCTGGTCGACGAAGGCGTTCAGCTCCGTCGTCGCGTCCACGCCCGGCCCGCGGACCGCCGAGACGAGGTTCTCCACGGCCTGCGGGGCGAGGACGGCACGGTCGGCGCCCGCGTCGAAGGCGTCGCCGAGGCGGACGGCGTACACGCCCGTCACCCCGGTCAGGGTGCGCAGGTCGCGCAGGAGCGTCTCCTCCGGGAACTCCGGCGTGTCCGGCAGGACCGCCACCATCAGTGGCTTGTCCGCGGCGATGATCTTGCGCTCCAGCGCCTCGGCGGCCGGCGCCGGCAGCTGATCGGCCGCCGCGGGGTGCACGTACACGGGGCCCTGGCGCAGGGCGTCCGCCGCCGCGCGCACTCCGTCGGACGCCTTGCCGGAGGCAGCGGGGGCCATGGCCAGGAGGAGCAGGAGCACCAGGCCCGCCACGGCCGACACGAGGGAAAGGGGGTTTCTCCTCATATCATCGACGCTACCCCATAGGGGGTGTTTTGTGTCCCCCGTTCGGCCTACTTCTGCGTCGGCCTCACGCCCGCCTTCAGCAGTCCGTACGTGTACGCGTCCACGAGCGCCTGCCACGACGCCTCGATCACGTTCTCCCCGACGCCGACCGTCGACCACTCGGCGTCGCCGTCACTGGTGGTGATCAGGACGCGGGTGGTGGACTCGGTGCCGTGGCGGCCCTCCAGGATGCGGACCTTGTAGTCGACCAGTTCGAACTTGGCCATCCGCGGGTGGATCCGCTCCAGGGCGACGAGCAGCGCCCGGTCCAGGGCGTTGACCGGGCCGTTGCCCTCGGCGGTGGCGACGATCCGCTCGCCGTCCGCCCACACCTTCACCGTCGCCTCGTTGGCGTGGGTGCCGTCGGGGCGGTCCTCGACGATCGCCCGCCACGACTCGGTGCGGAAGTAACGCAGCGGGCGGCCCTCGACCTCCTCGCGCAGGAGCAGCTCGAAGGAGGCGTCCGCCGCCTCGTACGTGTAACCGCGCAGCTCCCGCTCCTTGACGCGGTCGACGACGCGGCCGACGAGCTCGCGGTCGTCGCCGAGGTCGACGCCCAGCTCCTTGCCCTTGAGCTCGATCGACGCGCGGCCGGCCATGTCGGAGACCAGCATCCGCATGGTGTTGCCGACGCGCTCGGGGTCGATGTGCTGGTACAGGTCGGGGTCGACCTTGATGGCGGAGGCGTGCAGGCCCGCCTTGTGCGCGAACGCCGAGACGCCGACGTACGGCTGGTGGGTGGAGGGGGTCAGGTTGACGACCTCGGCGATGGCGTGGGAGATCCGCGTCATCTCGGCGAGGGAGCCCTCGGGCAGGACCCGGCGGTCGTACTTGAGCTCCAGCGCGGCGACGACCGGGAAGAGGTTGGCGTTGCCGACGCGCTCGCCGTAGCCGTTGGCGGTGCACTGGACGTGGGTGGCGCCGCCGTCGACCGCGGCGAGGGTGTTGGCGACGGCGCAGCCGGTGTCGTCCTGGGCGTGGATGCCGAGGCGGGCGCCGGTGTCGGCGAGGACGTCGGAGACGACGGTCCGCACCTGGGGCGGGAGCATGCCGCCGTTGGTGTCGCACAGGACGACGACGTCGGCGCCGGCCTCGTGCGCGGCGCGGACGACGGCCTTGGCGTACTGGGGGTTGGCCGTGTAGCCGTCGAAGAAGTGCTCGCAGTCGACGAAGACGCGGCGGCCCTGCTCGCGCAGGTGGGCGACGGTGTCGCGGACCATGGCGAGGTTCTCGTCCAGGGTGGTGCGCAGGGCGAGCTCCACGTGGCGGTCGTGGGACTTGGCGACCAGGGTGATCACCGGGGCGCCGGAGGCGAGGAGCGCCTTGACCTGCGGGTCGTCGGCGGCCTGGATGCCGGCGCGGCGGGTGGCGCCGAAGGCGACGAGCCGGGCGTGCCGGAAGTCGATCTCGGCGCGCGCGCGGGCGAAGAACTCCGTGTCCCGCGGGTTGGCGCCGGGCCAGCCGCCCTCGATGAAGCCCACGCCGAAGTCGTCCAGGTGCCGGGCGATGGTCAGCTTGTCGGCGACGGTGAGGTTGATGCCCTCGCGCTGGGCTCCGTCGCGCAGGGTCGTGTCGAAGACGTGGAAGCCGTCGTCGGCGGGCTGATCCGTGGTCATGGCTGTCCTGCTCCTGTGGGATGTGGCTCCTGTGCGGTCCCCCGCTCCGGTGGGGGTCCGCCCGCTCCGGTGGAGCCGGGGGCCGGGGGGAGGAATGGCTGGATCCACTTGCCCCCATTCTCGCGCGCCCTCGTCGGGCCCGTGGGTGGGGCCCGGAAAACGAAAAGACCCCTCGCGGGTAGCGAGAGGTCTGCGCGCGGGTCTGGGACACGGTGTCCGCTGCCGCGACGGAGTGCTGTCGGGGGTTCAGCGGTCACTGCGGACCGGCGCGCTGCTGCCGATAATCATCGGGTTCGCGAGCATGGCGGCAGTGTGCCACACGGCAGTCGGTCCGTGGGCACGGGTCTCACCATGCGGGCAGGGACGCGCGGGGCACGGGTGCGGCGGGACCGACTTGGGCGCAGCCGGCCGGTCGTCGGACGGTCCCGGTCCTGGCCCTGGCCCTGGTCCTGGTGTGGTCGTGGTCCTGGTCGTCGTCGTCGGACGGTGGTGATCGTGGCCGGGGGGGCGTCGGGGCGGTGTCCCGGCGTTCCCGTCACCCCCGCGTCACCACCGTCACCCCGTCACCCCGTCATCCCGTCATCCCGTCATCCCGTCAGCAGGGAGTCCGTGAGGTGTTCGCGCACGTGGGCGAGGACCTGCTCCCGGCCGGTGCCCGGTATGTCCACCGCCACGTGGACGCTGAACCCGTCGAGCAGGGCGCGCAGCCGGGTCGCGTACCGGTCGGGGTCGACGGGGCGGACCTCGCCGCGCGAGATGCCCTCGGCGAGGAGGGCGACCAGGTCCCGGTGCCAGGCGCCCTCGATGGCGGCCTGCCGCTCGCGCGCCTCGGCGTCGGCGTTCTGCGAGCGGTTCCACACCTCCAGCCACAGGGTCCAGTGCGGGTCGCGCGGCCCGTCGGGGACGTACAGCTCGACGTAGGCGGCGAGTCGCTCGGCGACAGGGAGGTGGTGGCGGGAGAGGAGCGCGCTGCGCTCGGCGCCGAGGCGGCCCTCGCTCCACTCCAGCGTCCGCAGCAGCAGTTCGTCCTTGGTGCGGAAGTAGTAGAGGAGGTGGCCGCTGCTCATGCCGACGTCCCGGCCGAGCCCGGCCATCGTCAGGCCCTCCAGGCCGCGTTCGGCGATGGTCGCCATCGCGGCCGCCAGCACCTCCTCGCGGGGCGGGGCGGTGTTGCGTCGGCGGGCGGCCCGGGCGTTGGCGTCGTTCACCCGTCCGTTGTACCCGATGCCCGGCCGGCCTCCGCCATCCGCTCCCGCAGCGCGGCCACATCCCGGGCGGAGGTCGCCGGGGGCTCGGCGAGGTCGGCGAGCACGGTGGCGGGCTCGACGCCGAGCACCTCCGCCACCACGGCCGCCACCTGGTCGGAAGGCAGCGTCTCGGAGAGCAGGGCGAGGACGGCGGGGTGGTCCTCGTCGCCCCAGCCGTCGGCCACGACGTCGCGCAGCCGGACGACCGCGTCGACCGCGGCGGGCGGCAGCCGCGTCCAGGCGCGGCAGCGTTCCACCTCGTCCGCCACCTCGGCCATGAACCAGCGCACGACCTCGTACGGCACGTGCCGGTGCCGGCCGGTGGCGTCGAGGCAGAGCGACGGCTCGCGTCGCGGATCCTTGTCGGGGATCACCGCGGTGAGCAGCCGCCGTTCGTCCCCGTGGTCCAGCTCCAGGTGCCAGGCGTCCTCGGAGAGCACGTAGATGCGGGTGATGCCGTAGTCGGAGGGCGGGGCGAGGCCGGAGGGCGGGGCGAGGCCGGGGGGCGGGGCGGGGGATGAGTGCGGGGCGGGGTCGGTCATGGGCGCAGCGTGTCAGCCGCGACCCGTCCTGACCAGCGCTTTTCCCGGCCCTCCGGCGGCGCCTGGCGGTTCAGACCTTCGGCTGCTGCTGGGTGATGCAGTGGATGCCGCCCCCGCCGGCGAAGATCGTGCGGGCGTCGACCAGGGTGACGGTGCGGTCGGGGAACAAGCGGCGGAAGATGCCGGCGGCGAGCTCGTCGCGCGGGTCGTCGAAGGCGCACAGGACGACGCCGCCGTTGCAGAGGTAGTGGTTGATGTAGGAGTGGTCGACCCACTCGCCGTCCTCCTGCAGGACGGTCGGGGCCGGCACCTCGACGACCTCCAGGCGGCGGCCCCGGGCGTCGGTCTGCCGGCGCAGCAGCTCGACGTTGGCCTTGCACGGCTCGTGGTCGGGGTGGGCCGGGTCGGGTTGGGTGTGGACGACCACGACACCGGGGCGGGCGAAGGCGGCGACGATGTCGACGTGGCCGCGCGTGCCGTACGTGCCGTAGTCGCCGGTGAGGCCGCGCGGCAGCCAGATGGCCTTGCGGGTGCCGAGCCGGGCGTGGATCTCGGCCTCGACCTCGGCGCGCGTCCAGCCGGGGTTGCGCTCGGGGCCGAGCTGGACGGTGTCCGTGAGCAGGACGGTTCCCTCGCCGTCGACGTGGACGGCACCGCCCTCGTTGACCAGGGGGCTGCTGTGCACGGGGACGCCGGCGAGGTCCGCGACGTGCCGGGCGATCTTCGCGTCGTGTTCCCAGCGCGCCCAGTCGGCCTGGCCCCAGCCGTTGAACACCCAGTCCACGGCGGCCAGCCGGGTGCCGTCGGTGACGAACGTCGGTCCGATGTCCCGCATCCAGGCGTCGTCCAGGTCGCGTTCCACGAGGTCGACGCCGTCGCCGAGGAGGTCGCGGGCACCGGGGGCGTCGCCGGGGGCGACGACCATGGTCACCGGTTCGAAGCGACGTACGGCGCGGGCGACGGCCGCCCAGGCGGCGCGGGCCTCGGTCAGCTCCTCCGGAGTGGTGAAGGTGGGGTTGGCGGTGGGCCACGCCATCCAGGTGCGCTCGTGGGGCGCCCACTCGGGGGGCATGCGGAAGGTCATGGGGGTGGTCCTCAGAGGAAGTAGAGGCGGTTGAGGGAGACGGAGTCGGCGGGCTCGGAGCGGACCGGCTCTCCGTCGAGGGTGACGAGGCCGGTGCGGCCGTCCACGGACACCTCGCCGATGCGGGAGTTGAGGAGCAGGTCGCTGGGGCCGATGCCGCGGGTGCCGCGGACGGCGACGCGGCGCCGGCGGGTGGGCATCCGGTCGTCGCCGAGCTGGGCGGCGGCGCCGGAGACGAAGGCGACGGAGATGTCCGCGGCCGTCGCCCCGTGCGCGCCGAACTGCGGGCCGAGGACGAGGGGTTCGCAGGTGTCGGTGGCGGCGTTCGGGTCGCCGACGACCCCGTACGCGGGGAAGCCCGACTTCAGGACGAGCTGCGGCTTGGCGCCGAAGAACTCCGGCCGCCACAGCACGACGTCGGCCAGCTTGCCGACCTCGATCGAGCCGACCTCGTGCGCGAGGCCGTGGGCGATGGCCGGGTTGATGGTCAGCTTGGCCATGTACCGCAGGACGCGTGCGTTGTCGTCGCCGTCGCCGTCGCCGTCCAGCGGGCCCAGCTCGGCCTTCATCTTCCCGGCCATGGCGAAGGTCCGCCGGACCGTCTCACCGGCCCGGCCCATGCCCTGGGCGTCGGACGAGGTGATGCCGATGGCACCGAGGTCGTGCAGGACGTCCTCGGCGCCCATGGTGCCCGCCCTGATCCGGTCACGGGCCATGGCGGCGTCGCCGGGCAGGTCGGTCTTCAGGTCGTGGACGGAGACGATCATCCCGTAGTGCTCGGCGACCGCGTCGCGCCCGAAGGGCAGAGTGGGGTTGGTGGAGGAGCCGATGACGTTCGGGACGCCCGCCATCTTCAGGACGTTGGGGACGTGACCACCGCCGCAGCCCTCGATGTGGAAGGCGTGGATGGTCCGGCCCTCCAGCACCCTGAGGGTGTCCTCGACGGACAGGCACTCGTTGAGGCCGTCGCTGTGGAGGGCGACCTGGACGTCGTGGTCCTCGGCGACGCGCAGCGCGGTGTCGAGGGCGCGGGTGTGGGCGCCCATGTCCTCGTGGACCTTGAAGCCGGAGGCGCCGCCCTCGGCGAGGGCCTCCACGAGGGGCGCGGCGTCGGAGGAGGAGCCGCGCGCCAGGAAGCCGATGTTCACCGGCCAGGCGTCGAAGGCGTTGAAGGCGTGGCGCAGGGCCCAGGGCGAGTTGACGCCGACGCCCCAGACCGGGCCGAACTCCTGGCCGATGATCGTGGTGACGCCGGAGGCGAGCGAGGCCTCCATGATGCGGGGCGAGAGCAGGTGGACGTGGGTGTCGACGGCGCCGGCCGTGGCGATCAGGCCCTCGCCGGAGACGATGGACGTGCCGGTGCCGACGACGACGTCGACGCCGTCGAGGGTGTCGGGGTTGCCGGCGCGGCCGATGGCGTGGATGCGGCCCTCGCGGATGCCGATCGACACCTTGCGGATGCCCTGGACGGCGTCGATCACCAGGACGTTGCTGATGACGACGTCGCAGGTGTCGCGGACGGCGGCGGCCTTCAGGTGCAGTCCGTCGCGGGCCGTCTTGCCGAAGCCGGCGAGGAACTCGTCGCCGGGCTTCTGCGCGTCCGACTCGACGCGGACCGTGAGGCCCGAGTCCCCGAGGCGGACGCGGTCACCCGCGCGGGGTCCGTGCACCGAGGCGTACTCGTAGGGGTCCATCAGGCGTTCTCCTCCGCTTCGTCTCCGGCGCCGAGGTAGCCGCAGGCGGCGGCCCTGCGCAGCGCCTCCTCGCGGGCGCCGGGCGCGTCCAGGGGTCCGTCGACCAGGCCGGCGAAGCCGATCGCCGTGCGCTCGCCGCCGATCGGCACGAGCCCGACCTCGGCCTCGCCGTCCGGGGCGAAGCGCACCGAGGAGCCGGCCGGGACGCACAGCCGCATGCCGTACGCCGCCGCGCGGTCGAACCGCAGCCGCGGGTTGGCCTCGAAGAAGTGGAAGTGCGAGGTGACGCTGACGGGGACGGCGGCGGTGTTGCGGACGGTGATCCGCACCTCGGGGGCGGGTTCGGGGTAGCCGGGGCCCGGCAGCAGGGCGCCCGGGGCGTCCTCGCCGGCGAACGGGCCGCCGATCGGGTCGGCGACCACGGCCAGGCGGGAGCCGTCGTCGAAGACGGCCTCCACGTGGACCTCGGTGACCACGTCGGCGACGCCGGGCAGCACGTCGTCCGGGCCGAGGACGGAGCGGGCCGCGGCGATGGCCTCGGCGAGGCGCCGGCCGTCCCGGGCCGCCTCGCAGACCGTGTCGGCGATGAGCGCGGTCGCCTCGGGGACGTTGAGCCGCAGTCCACGGGCGCGGCGGGCACGGGCGAGTTCGGCGGCGCCGAAGAGCAGCAGCCGGTCGCGTTCCGTGGGGGTCAGTCGCACGTCGTTCACACCTCCTGGCGTGCACGGGGGGTCCAGAGCTTCACTGGTTTAGAGCTTCACTCTAACCATGAGAGCCCAGGAGCGAAAGGATTGACGGCTCCGAAGGGGATACGCCACATTGAGCGTCACTCTAAAGCGCGACGGGACCCGACGGCTCGACCGGAACACAGGAGGCCCCATGCCGATCGAACAGCACGGCGTCGACACCATCCCCGAGGAGGACAGGACCAGCGGGCCGCGTGATCTGGTCGCGATCCTGCTGGGCTCCAACCTCTGCCTGGGGGTGATCGTCTTCGGCTGGCTCCCGGTCTCCTTCGGCCTCGGCCTGTGGCCGGCCGTCACCTCCGTGGTCGCCGGGACGGTCCTCGGCGTCCTCGTGACGGCGCCGCTCGCGCTGGTCTCCCTGCGCACCGCCACCAACCTCTCCACGTCGTCCGGCGCCTTCTTCGGCGTGCGCGGCCGGCTCGTCGGCTCGGTCGTGGGGCTGCTGCTGTCGCTCGGCTACACCGCCCTCACGCTGTGGATCGGCGGGGACGTGGCCCTCGGGGCGCTCGCGCGCCTGCTCGGCGTACCGTCGGGCGGCGGCGCGCACGCGGTGGTGTACGCGCTGCTCGCCGGATGCACGGTGCTCGCCGCGGTGTACGGCTACCGGTCGCTGCTGCGGCTGAGCCGGGTCCTGGCCGTCGGCATGACGGCGCTGCTGGCGCTGGGGCTGGTGGCGTACGCCGGCGACTTCACGGCCGCGGCGCCGCCGGACGTGCCGTACCTGCTCGGCTCCTTCGGGCCCACGTGGCTGCTCTCCGCCGTCGCGGCCGGACTGAGCGGCCCGATCGCGTTCATCACGCTGCTGGGCGACTACACGCGGTACGTCTCGCCGCGGCGGCACGGGGCCCGGACCGTGTGGTGGGCGACGTGCGCGGGGCTCTTCCTGGGGCTGCTGGTGCCGCAGCTGTTCGGCACGGTCACGGCGCTGGCCGCGCGGGCCGGCGCGGACTACGCCGGCCCGCTGGTGGCGGCCGCGCCCACGTGGTACCTGCTGCCGCTGCTTCTCGCGGCGGGCGCGGGGTCGGTGGGCAACGCCGGGCTGATGCTGTACTCGATGGGGCTCGACCTGGACGCGATCGTCCCCCGGGCGACCCGTACGACGGCCACGCTGGTGGTCGCCGTGGTGGCGGCGGCGTTCGTGTTCCTCGGGCACTTCGCGTGGGACGCGCGGTCGGCGATGACGTCGTTCGTGCTGCTGCTGACGGCGGTCGGGACGCCGTGGGCCGTCATCACGCTGCTCGGCCACGTCCGGTGCCGGGGCCGGTACGACGCGGAGGCCCTGCAGGTGCTGAACCGGCGGGCCCGGGGCGGCGCGTACTGGTTCCGCGCCGGATGGCACCCGGGGGCGACGGCCGCCTGGGCCCTGGGGGCGGCGGCGGGGCTGGCGGGCGTGTCCACCCCGGTGTACGAGGGGCCACTCCTGGCCCTGACCGGGGGCGTGGACTGCGGTTTCGTCCTGTCGGGCGCGGTCGGGGGCCTGGCGTACGCGGCGCTGACGCGGGGCGGAGGGCGGCGCACGCCTCCCGGGGCGCGGCGTACGCCTCCCGGGGCGGCCGGACCGGTCGCGGACCCGGCGGCTTCCGTACCGCTCGCGGGCGCCGCACCGGACGAGGACCCCGCGCGGGGAGCCGCGACGGACGCCGCGGCACCCGTACCGGACGGGGTGCCCGCGCCGGGGCCCGCGGGGATCTGACGGCAGCCCGGCGGTGGTGGCGGTGGCCCGGGCGACGGTGGCGTGGCGGCCCGGCCCCGACCGTACGGGGACGGGGACGGGGACGGGCCGCCGCCGCGGGTCAGACGACCCGGTGCGTCCAGCCGTGGGGGTCCGGCGCCGCGCCCGTCTGGATGTCGAGCAGGGCCTTGCGGAGCTCCAGCGTGACCGCGCCGGGCCGGCCGTCGCCCTGCGCCCAGTCGCCCTTCTCGGACTTGACCGTGCCGACCGGGGTGATGACGGCGGCCGTGCCGCAGGCGAAGACCTCGGTGAGCGTGCCGTCCTGCGCGTCGCGACGCCACTGGTCGGTGGAGATGCGGCCCTCCGCCGACTCGTATCCGAGGTCGCGGGCGACCCGGAGCAGGGAGTCACGGGTGATGCCCGCCAGCAGGGAGCCGGTCAGCTCGGGCGTGACGATCTTGTTCCCGTACACGAAGTACAGGTTCATGCCGCCCATCTCCTCGACCCACCGGTGCTCCAGCGCGTCGAGCCAGACGACCTGGTCGCAGCCCTTCGCCGCCGCCTCGGCCTGGGCGAGCAGGGACGCCGCGTAGTTGCCGCCCGTCTTGGCGAAGCCCATACCGCCGGGGACGGCGCGGACGTAGTTCTCCGACAGCCAGACGGAGACGGGCTTGACGCCGCCGGGGAAGTACGCGCCCGCCGGCGAGGCGATGACGAGGAAGAGGTACTCGTTGGCCGGGCGGACGCCGAGCCCCACCTCGTTGGCGATCATGAAGGGGCGCAGGTAGAGGGACTCCTCGCCGCCGTGCGGCGGGACCCACGCCTCGTCCTGCCGGACCAGGGCGTCGCACGCGGCGACGAAGGTCTCCACGGGCAGCTCGGGCATGGCGAGGCGGCGCGCGGAGAGGCGGAAGCGCTCGGCGTTGGCCTCCGGGCGGAAGAGCGACACGGAGCCGTCGGGGCGGCGGTACGCCTTGAGCCCCTCGAAGATCTCCTGCGCGTAGTGCAGGGTCATGTTCGCCGGGTCGATGGAGAGCGGCGCGTACGGCGTGAGCTGGGCGTCGTGCCAGCCGCGTCCCTCGGTCCACTTGATCGTCACCATGTGGTCGGTGAAGTGGCGGCCGAAGCCGGGGCTGGCCAGGATCGCCTCGCGCTGCACGGCGGACAGCGGGTTCGAGGAGGGCTTGAGCTCGATCGTCGTTGGCGTCGTCATGAGTGCTTGTCCTTCACCGGTTGTGTGTGACGGACCGCGCTCACGCCGCTCCAGCCGCTGTCGCTGCTGCTGCTAGGACGTCCGAGCATCACCGCATGCCGCGGCCCCGCGTTCGATTATCGCTCGGGGGGCCGGGCCAGGGAAACGGGTGTGGCCGCGGTCCGGGGTTCGATGGTGGCACCCGGGGCGGCACAGGAGAAGCCGCCGGGTGCGGTGCGACCCGGCGGCTGCCTCTCACTGATGTGCAGTCGGCGGGTCAGTTCGCCACGCGTACCGCGAGCGCGTCGCCGATCTCGTCCGTGGTGCGGGCGGCGGCGCCGGTCCGTGCCGCGAGGTCGGCGGAGACCGCCTCCTCGATGCGGACGGCCTCGGCCTCGTGGCCGAGGTGGCGCAGGAGCAGCGCGACGGACAGGACCGTCGCGGTGGGGTCGGCCTTGCCCTGGCCCGCGATGTCGGGCGCGGAGCCGTGGACGGGCTCGAACATCGACGGGAAGTCACCGGCCGGGTTGATGTTGCCGGAGGCGGCCAGGCCGATGCCGCCGGTCACGGCGGCGGCGAGGTCGGTGAGGATGTCACCGAAGAGGTTGTCGGTGACGATCACGTCGAACCGCTCGGGCTGCGTGACGAAGAAGATCGTCGCCGCGTCCACGTGCAGGTAGTCGGTCGTGACCTCGGGGTACTCCTCGCCGACCCGGTCGAAGATCTTCTTCCACATGTGGCCGGCGTAGACGAGCACGTTGTTCTTGTGGACGAGGGTCAGCTTCTTGCGCGGGCGGGCGTTCGCCCGCTCGTAGGCGTCGCGGACGACGCGCTCGACGCCGTACGCGGTGTTGACGCTGACCTCGGTGGCGACCTCGGCGGGGGTGCCGGTGCGCAGGCTGCCGCCGTTGCCCGTGTACGGACCCTCGGTGCCCTCGCGCACGACGACGAAGTCGATGTCGGGGCGGCCGGCGAGCGGGGTCGCGGTGTTCGGGAAGAGCTTCGACGGACGCAGGTTGACGTAGTGGTCGAAGGCGAAGCGGAGCTTCAGCAGCAGGCCCCGCTCCAGGACGCCGGAGGGTACGGACGGGTCGCCGATCGCGCCGAGCAGGAGGGCGTCGTGGCCCTTGAGGGCCTCCAGCTCCGCGTCGGGGAGGGTCTCCCCGGTGCGGTGCCAGCGCCGGGCGCCGAGGTCGTACTCCTTGGTCTCCAGCTTCACGTCCTGCGGGAGGACGGCACGGAGGACCTTGAGTCCCTGGGCCACGACCTCCTGGCCGATGCCGTCACCGGGGATCACTGCGAGATTGATGCTGCGAGACATGGCGGCGACCCTACTCTTCGTCCCATTGCCTGACACGCGCCGTCCATCATGTGGACGGCGCGTGTCGGCGGCCGGGGGGCTCGGGCGGTTCAGTGGCCGGTGGAGCCGCCGTTGTCCCGGCGGTCCAGGGCGCGCTGGAGGGCGGCGGCGGCGTTCTTGCGGTCGGTGTCGGCGGGGCGCGCGGCGGCGTGGCGGCGGACGCGGCGGACGGTGGTGACTGCGCTCATGGTGCGACTCCTTCAGGGCAACGGCTGGGGAGGCGCCGGAAGGGGCGGGGAGCGCTGCCGCAGGGGTGGCCTGCCGGGGGCACCGCGCTCACGACCGCCGTTCGCTGATGGAGCGAGACGTTCGGCTCCTCCCAACGTAGGCGAGCGCGGCGCGACTGTCTCCACGAATACTCGGACTTCCTACTATCTGAGACGAGACGTGGGCCAAAGCACCACGTACCGTCACAGCACGTCGCCGTCGCGCCAGTCGAAGAGCAGCGGGCCGTCCTCCGGCGCGGGCAGCCGGCGCCCCGCGGCGGGCCGCAGGAAGGTGCTGCCCTCCTCGTCCGGCAGGTGGACCGTGCCGTGGGGGCCGTACCCCTCGACGGTCCCCCGCCACAGGTGCCAGCCGCGCGAGCGGTAGAGCAGGGCACCCTCGTCGGAGGCGGAGAGGGCGCCGAAGTCGTACGCGCGGTCCACGACCCCCTCCAGGGCCTCCATCACCCGGTGGCCGAGGCCCTGGCGGCGGCGGTCGTCCCGGACGCCGACGCCCTCGACGTAGCCGACGCGGTGGGCGCGCCCCGCGTGCACGACCCGGCGCATGACGACACTGCCGTGCGCGACGATCCGCCCGCCGGCGTCCTCGACGTAGGCGTGCACCCCGCCGAGGCCGTGCTCCCAGTCCTCGTCGGAGAAGTCGCCCTCGAAGAAGTCGTCGAGCGCGGCGCGCAGCAGCTGCCGCGTGGCGGGGGTCAACTCGTGGGTGTGGGCGGTGCGGAGGCGGTCACTCATACGGCCCACTGTGGCACCCGCCCGCGCCGGCGGGCCCGGCGCACCGCACGTTCGCGCCACCCGTCGCGCCCCTCACGCCCGTCACGCCCGTCATGCCCGTCACGTCCGCCGTATCGCCCGGTAGGGGCTGCTCGGGACCGCGCGGGGGCAGGTCGGGCCGGCCGGGGGGGCTGTTCGGGACCGGCGCGGGGGCCGGTCGGGCCGGCGGAGGGCTGCTCGGGACCGGCGTGGGGCCGGCGCGGGGCCGGCGCTCGGGGCCGGACGTGGGAACCGCCCCCGTCCGGCGTGGGGGCCGGAGGGGGGCGGTGTCGGGGGGCGGAGGTCAGCCCATGTGCGGGTACGTGTAGTCCGTCGGCGCGACCAGCGTCTCCTTGATGGCGCGGGTCAGCGTCCAGCGCATGAGGTTCTGCGGGGCGCCGGCCTTGTCGTTCGTACCGGAGGCGCGGCCGCCGCCGAAGGGCTGCTGGCCGACGACGGCGCCGGTCGACTTGTCGTTGATGTAGAAGTTGCCCGCGGCGTACCGCAGCTTCTCCATCGTGTACGCGGCGGCGGCGCGGTCCTTGGCGATGACCGAGCCGGTCAGGGCGTACGCCGACACGGCCTCCATCTGCTCCAGCATCGCGTCGTACTGGTCGTCCTCGTAGACGTACACCGCGAGGAAGGGGCCGAAGTACTCGGTGGTGAAGACCTCGTTGGCCGGGTCGTTGCACTCGACGACGGTCGGGCGGACGAACCAGCCGACGGAGTCGTCGTACGTGCCGCCGGCGACGATGGTGCACGTCGGGTCGGCCTTCGCGCGGTCGATGGCGGCCTTGTTCTTGGCGAAGGCCCGCTCGTCGATGACGGCGCCGACGAAGTTCGTCAGGTCGGTGACGTCACCCATCTTGATGCCGTCGACCTCGGCCGCGAACTCCTCCTTGAAGCCGGAGTTCCAGATCGAGGCCGGGATGTACGCGCGCGAGGTCGCCGAGCACTTCTGGCCCTGGTACTCGAAGGCGCCGCGGGTCAGCGCGGTCTTCAGGACGGCGCGGTCGGCGCTCGGGTGGGCGACGACGAAGTCCTTGCCACCGGTCTCGCCGACGATGCGCGGGTAGCCGCGGTACTTCTCGATGTTGGCGCCGACCGTCTTCCACAGGTGCTGGAAGGTCTTGGTGGAGCCGGTGAAGTGGATGCCCGCGAGCTCCGGGTGGTTCAGCGCGACCTCGGAGACGGCGATGCCGTCGCCCGTCACCAGGTTGATGACGCCCTTCGGCAGACCGGCCTCCTCCAGCAGCTCCATGAGCAGCACGGCGGCGTGGGTCTGCGTCGGGGACGGCTTCCAGACCACCACGTTGCCCATGAGGGCGGGGGCGGTGGGGAGGTTGCCCGCGATGGCGGTGAAGTTGAACGGCGTGATCGCGTAGACGAAGCCCTCCAGCGGGCGGTGGTCCAGGCGGTTCCACACCCCGGGGGCGTTGGCCGGCGGCTGCTCGGCAAGCAGGTCGCGGGCGTACTTGACGTTGAAGCGCCAGAAGTCGACGAGCTCGCACGGGGTGTCGATCTCGGCCTGCTGGACCGTCTTGGACTGGCCGAGCATGGTCGAGGCGGCCATGGTCTCGCGCCACGGGCCGGCCAGCAGCTCGGCGGCGCGCAGGATGATCGCCGCGCGGTCGTCGAAGGACATCGAGCGCCACGCCGGGGCGGCGGCGAGGGCCGCGTCGATGGCGTCCTGGGCGTCCGCCTGGGTGGCGCCGGCGAAGGTGCCGAGGACCTTGGCGTGGTTGTGCGGCTGCACGACGTCCACGCGCTCACCGCCGCCCATCCGCTTGACGCCGCCGATGGTCATCGGCAGGTCGATGGGGTTCTCGGCGAGCTCCTTGAGCTTGGCCTCGAGACGGATGCGCTCGGCCGAGCCGGGGGCGTAGGTGTGGACCGGCTCGTTGACCGGAGCGGGGACCTGGGTCACAGCGTCCATGAGTTCCGTAACTCCTTCAGTTCTTGGTGATCATCGAGCGGACGAAGAACAGCAGGTTGGCCGGCTTCTCCGCGAGGCGGCGCATGAAGTACCCGTACCAGTCGGTTCCGTACGCGGTGTAGACGCGCATCCGGTGCCCCTCGGCGGCGAGCCGGACGTGCTCCTCGCTGCGGATCCCGTAGAGCATCTGGAACTCGTACTCGTCCAGTTTGCGCCCGTGGCGGCGGGCGAGCTCCTGGGTGATGGCGATGAGCCGCGGGTCGTGCGAGCCGATCATGGGGTAGCCGCTGCCCGCCATGAGGGTCCCGAGGACGCGGACGTACGCCTTGTCGATCTCCGTCCTGTCCTGGTACGCGACGGAGGCCGGCTCCTTGTAGGCGCCCTTCACGATCCGCACGCGGCTGCCGTTCGCGGCGAGGCGGCGGGCGTCCTCCTCGGTGCGGAAGAGGTACGCCTGGATGACGCAGCCGGTCTGCGGGAAGTCCTTCCGCAGCTCCTCGTGGATGGCGAACATCGAGTCCAGGGTGGTGTGGTCCTCGGCGTCCAGGGTGACCGTGGTGCCGATCTCCGCCGCGGCCTCGACGACGGGGCGGACGTTGGCGAGGGCGAGCTCGTGCCCGTTCTCCAGCGCCTGGCCGAACATCGACAGCTTGACGGACATCTCCGCCCGCGCGCCCAGGCCGAGGGGCTTCAGCCGCTCGATCAGCCGCAGGTAGGCGTCGCGGGCGGCGGTGGCCTGCCCGGGGGTGGTGATGTCCTCGCCGACGACGTCGAGGGTGACCTCCAGGCCCTTGCCGGCGAGCTCCGTGACGATGGGGATGACCTGGTCGACCGTCTCACCGGGGATGAACCGGTTGACGACCGGCTTGGTCACCGGGGCCGCCGACACGATGCGGCGCATCTTGTCACTGCGCGAAGCGGCGAGGATCACGGGACCCAGCACGGGGCACCTCCAACGAACACGGAATGGGGAACAGGACGGACACGGCCGCTGTCCGACGCTGCGGAAACGGCACGGAGAACCACCGTGAAACCTAAGGATCGCCCCGGACGCGGGCCATCGACAGCTGTCACGCATCCGTGCCGCGGATCTCAGACATCTGTCTGAAGGGGTGGCAGAATGTCCGGGTGAAGGCCGATTACCAAGAACTGGTCGACGAGATCTCGGCGCTCCTGGGCGCCCCGGCCACGCTGGAGAACCGGGACTTCGGCCTGATCGCCTTCGGCGCGCACGACAGCGACGACGCCTCGGCGATGGACCCGGTCCGCACCCGTTCGATCCTGACCCGCAAGTCCACCCCCGCGGTGCGCGCGTGGTTCGAGGGGTTCGGCATCGCCCGGGCGACCGGCCCGGTGCGCATCCCGGCCGCGCCGGAGGCGGGTGTATACCGCGACCGCCTCTGCCTGCCCGTCCGCCACCGCGGCGTCGTCCTCGGCTACGTGTGGCTGCTCGACGCCTCGCCGGGCCCCGCGCCGGATCGGCTCGCCGCGGCCATGGAGGTGGCCGCGCGCGTCGGGGCCCTGCTCGCCGACGAGGAGCGGGCGTCCGCGGACCTGTCACGGGAGCTCCGGGCCGCGCTCACCGCCGAGCCGGACTGGCGGCTCGACCTGGCGCTGGCCGCCCTGCGCGCGGCGCTCGGGCCGGGTGCCGAGGGGCTGCACGCCGTGGTGTGCGTCGCCCCCTGGCCGGGCGGCGACGGCCCGCCGGTCCGTGTGGCCCCCGGAGCGGCGGCGCTGTGCACGGTGCCGTGGCCCGCGCCGGGCGGGCGGGAGGCGGGCGCCGCGGCGGGCGGGCGCTCCTCGGGTGGCCGCGCCGCGGGCGGGCGCGGCCCGGGCGGCGGGTCCGGCGGGCGGGAGGCGGGCGCCGCGGCGGGCGGGCCCTTCCCCGGCCGGCACGCGGTGGCCGCGCTGGTGCGGCTGCGGTCGGCCGAGGCCCTGTCCCCCGCCACGACCGCCGGCGCCCGGCTGTGCGACGCGGCCGGTCCGGGCGCCGTCGCGGGGATCGCCGGGCCGCGGCGCGGGCTGGCGGAGCTGCCGGCGGCCTGGGCGGAGGCCACGGCGGCGGCCCGTGCGGCGCTCGCCGAACCGCGGCTGGGCCCGGTCGCGCCCTGGTCGTCCGTCGGCCCGTACCGGCTCCTCACCGCGCTGCCCGCGGCGGCCCGCGACGACGCCGCCGTGCGGCCGCTGCTGGCCCCCGTCCACGCCGAACTGGCGCGCACGGCAGAGACGTTCCTCGACTGCGCGGGCCAGGCGGGGCGCACGGCGGCCGCCCTCGGCATCCACCGGCAGACGCTCTACTACCGCCTCTCCCGCGTCGAGCAGCTGACCGGCCTCGACCTGGACAGCGGGGAGGACCGGCTGCTGCTGCACATGGTCCTGAAGGCGCGCGCCCTGTAGCGGTCCCGACGCCGGGCGGGCGCCCGTCCCGCAGGGCCGCGGGTGTCGGGCAGGACGGGACACGACAGGCAGGCGGGTGGGGTCCCGGGCGCGAGAGCGGCGGGTGCCGGGCGGGAGGGCTTGGGCGGGAGCCGGGCGGCCGGGGCCGGGCGGGGACGGGCCAGGGGCGGAGCCGGGCGGCAGGGCCGGTTGGGCACGTTGTTGAAAACCGTAATCATTTGCTACGGTCCAGGCATCCCCGCCCCACCGCCCCCGAAGGGTGCCCCCGTGCGTCGTCCCCTCCTGTCCGCGCTCGCGCTGACCTCCGCGTCCGTGCTGCTCACCGGCTGCTTCGCGGCGGCACCGGACGGTGGCGGCACCGCACGCGGCCAGGACGGGCGCGTCCGCGTCGCGATGATGAACCCGCCGCGGTCCGGACTGTCGCCCCTCTCCGACGACGCCTTCAAGCTGTCCCGCTGGTCCACCGCCGAGACCCTGGTCGTCCTCGACGCCGAGGGCGACGCGCGCCCCGCCCTCGCCACCTCGTGGAAGCAGCACGGCACCAGCTGGACCTTCACCCTCCGCGACGGCGTGACCTTCCACGACGGCACCCCGCTCACCGCCCGCGACGTCGAACGCTCCCTCACCCGGGCGGCCACCGCCTCCCCCAAGCCCCGCATCCTCGACGGCGTACGGCTCGGCGTGCGGGCCTCCGGCCGGACGGTCACCCTCACCACCGCCGCCCCCGACCCCCTCCTCCCCCAGCGGCTCAGCTCCCCGCAGCTGTCGGTCCTCTCCGCCCGGGCGTACCGGGGGAAGACGGTCGACCCGGTCGGCACCGGCACCGGCGCCTTCCGTCTCACCCGCGTCGACGGCACCACCTCCGCCTCCCTCGACCGTTACGACGGCTACTGGGGCGGCAGGGCGAAGGCGGCCGGCATCGACGTGACGTTCGTCCCCGACGGCACCGCACGCGCCGCCGCGCTGCGCACCGGCGAGGCGGACATCGTGGAGGCCGTACCGGTCTCCCAGGCCGCCCTGCTCGACCAGGACCTCGTCACCGAGGTCCCCATGCCCCGCACCAACACCCTGTACCTCAACACCCGCAAGGGCCCCTTCCGCGACCCGGCGCTGCGGGCCGCAGCGCGCCGGGCCATCGACGCCCGGCCGCTGGTCGAGGGCGTGTACGAAGGCCGTGCCGACCTCGCCGAGGGGCTGCTCGGACCGGCCGTCACCTGGGCCGACGGCCTGCGCCCCACCCGTACCCCCGCCCCGGCGGGCGACCCCGACGGGGCCGTGATCACCATCGGTACCTTCACCGACCGCGCCGAGCTGCCCGAGGTCGCGCAGGCGCTCCAGCAGCAGCTGCGGGCCGCCGGCTTCACGGTGCGGCTGGACGTGCGCGAGTACGCCGCCATCGAGGCCGACGCGCTGGCCGGCGCGTTCGACGCGTTCCTCCTCTCCCGCGCCACCGTCCTGGACTCGGGCGACCCCGCCGCCTACCTGTTCAGCGACTTCTCCTCCGAGGGCTCCTTCAACCTCTCCCAGCTCGCCGACCCGGGCGTCGACGCCGCCCTGCGCAAGGCCGCCGACGCGCCCGCCGGCGACACCCGCCGCAGGGCGGTCATGGCGGCGGAGGCGGCGGTCCTGGCCACCGACGCCGCGGTCCCGCTGCTGCACGAGCGGGTCGTCCAGGGCGACGCCGCCGGTGTCGTGGGCGCCGCGCACGACCCGCGCGAGCGGCTGCTCGTCACGCCCGACACGTACGTCAAGTGAGCACCGCCCGCCCACGGCCCCGGGGCACGGCCGCCGGCGCCCGCCGGCCCGGGACCGCGGCCACCGCCCGTCGGCGCGGAACCACGGCCGCCACCCGCCCCCGGCGCGGGGTCGCCACCACCGTCCGGGTCCTCGCCCTCGCCGCGGTGCTCGCCGCCGTCGGCCTGCTGCCCTGGCTCTCCGGCCGCGACCCGGCCCTCACGGTGCTGCGCGCCAGGTCCGCCGAACAGGAGCCGACCGCAGAGGCGCTCGCCGCCGTCCGCGCCGACCTCGGGCTCGACGCCGGCCCGCTGACCCTGCTCGGCACCTGGCTCCGCGGACTGCCCGGCGGCGACCTCGGCACCTCCTGGGTCTCCGGCGCCGACGTCCTGCCGTCCGTCGCCGCGGGCCTGCGGGTGTCGCTGGGGCTGATGGGCGCCGCGCTCGGCGTGGCACTGGTGGTCGCCGCCGTGCTCGCCGCGCCGACCCTGGTCCGCGGGCGCGGCACGTCTGGCGCCGTCGCCGCGGTGCTCGCCGCCCTGCCGGAGTTCCTCCTCGCCGCGGTGCTCCTCGTCGTCGGCGCGGTCTGGCTCGGCTGGTTCCCCTCGGCGGGCTGGCGGGGCCCGGCCCACCTCGTCCTGCCGGCCCTCGCCCTGGGCGTACCGGCCGGGGGGCTGCTGGGGCGGCTGGCCGCCGACGCGATCCCGGCCGTGCTCGGTGAACGGTGGGTCGAGCTGTGGCGCGGCTCCGGGGTGAGCCGCGCCCGGATCACCCTGGCCGCGCTGCGGCGGGCCCTGCCGCCGCTGGTCCCGCAGTGCGGCATGGTCGTGGTCGGGCTCACCGGGGGCGCGGTCGCCGTCGAGACGGTGTTCGCGGTGCCCGGGATCGGCCGTACGGCGCTGGGCGCGGCCCGGTCGCAGGACCTGCCGCTCCTCCAGGGCGCCGTCCTCGCCCTGCTGCTGCTCGGTCTGTCGGTCGGCGCGGCGGCGGCGCTCGTACGCCACCGGCTGCTCGGCCCCGGGCTGCGCGACGCCGCCCTGGCCCCTCCCCCGCCCCGGCGCGTGCGGATCGGGCCCGCCGTGCCCGCCGTACTGGCCGCCGTGCTGGTGGCGGTGGTCGCCTGGGGGCTGCTGCGCGACCCGTACACCGTCGACACGGCGGCCCGGCTCGCCCCGCCGTCGCCGGCGCACCCCCTCGGCACGGACGGCCTCGGGCGGGACGTGCTGGCCCGGCTCGGCCACGGCGCCGCCTCGACCGCCGGGACGGCCGCCGCCGTGTGCGCGCTGAGCCTCGTCGTCGCGCTGCTGCTCGGCTTCCTCCCCGGGGTGGCCGCCGGAGCCGCGGACGTCGCCAACGCCCTGCCGCCGGTGGTCGTCGGCATCCTCGTCGCGGCGGTGGCCGGGCCCGGCACCGGCGGCGCGGCGACCGCCGTGGCCCTGGTCTCCTGGCCGCCGCTGGCCGCGCACGCCGCCGCGCTCGTCCAGGAGGTCCGCGCGTCGGGCTTCCTGCTGGCGCAGCGCGCGATCGGCGCCGGGCCCGGCTGGGTGCTGACCCGGCACGTGCTGCCGTCGGTGGCCGGGCCGGTCGCCCGCCACGCCGTGCTGCGGCTGCCGGGCGTCGCGCTGGCCCTGGCCTCCCTCGGCTTCCTCGGCCTCGGCGCCCCGCCGCCCTCCCCCGAGTGGGGGCTGCTGCTCGACGAGTCGCGGGCGTACGTGGAGCGCGCCCCGTGGGCCGCGCTCGCCCCGGCGGTGGCCCTGGCGTGGCTCGCCGCGCTGGCGGTCTCGCTCGCCGCGTACGCCTCATCCGACCGCGCCCGCCCGGCCGGGCACCCCGGCGCGGCACCCCGCGTCCGCCCCCCGTCCCCCGCTCCGTAAGGCAGCACCGCGTGCCCACTGACGACCTCCCCGCGCCCACGGCCGGTGCCGACCACACCCCTGCCGGCGCCCCCACCGGTCCGTCCGGACCGCCGCCACCGCCGCCCGGCGACCGGTCCGCGGCCCCGTCCGAACCGCCACCCGCGGATGCGGCGCTCCCGCCCCACACCCACGGCGCCGGCCCGGCACCGGCCGACGCACCCGTCCCGCCCGTCGGTCCGCCCGTCGGCCCGCCCGCGCACCGGACGTCCCGGCCGTCCGTCGACCGGGGCGCGGACGCGACGGTGGCGCCGTCCGCCCACGCGTCCGCCCGCCCGCCCGCTCCCCCCTCCGCCGGCCCGACGGTCCCGGCGTCGTCCGTCCGCCCGACCGTCGACCCGGCCCTCCCGCCGCTCGTCTCCGTACGGGACCTGCGGATCTCCGTCGGCGGGGTCGAGGTCGTGCGGGGTGTGGGCTTCGACGTCCACGACGGCGAGGTGTTCGCCCTGGTCGGCGAGTCCGGTGCCGGCAAGTCCCTCACCGCGCGGTCCCTGCTGGGGCTCGCCCCGCCCGGGGCGCGGACGGCCGGCAGCGTCCGGCTGCGCGGGACCGAACTGGTCGGGGCGCGGCGCGCGCGGCTCGCCGCGCTGTGGGGCCGGCGCGTCTCCCTCGTCCCGCAGGACTCGCTCTCCGCCCTCTCCCCCGTCCACCCCGTCGGCGACCAACTCGCCGCCGCCGTACGGTCCGTGCGCGGCGTCTCCCGCGCCGCCGCGCGCGCCCGCGCGGCGGCCGCCCTGGACCGCGTCGGCGTCCCTGCCGCCCGCGCCGGGGCGTACCCGCACGAGCTGTCCGGCGGCATGCGCCAGCGGGCGGTCATCGCGATGGCGACCGTCAACGAACCCGACCTGCTCGTCGCCGACGAACCGACCACCGCGCTCGACCCCGACCGCCGCGCCCTGGTGCTGGAGCTGCTCGCCGAGCAGCGGGCGGCGACCGGTGCGGCGCTGGTCCTCGTCACCCACGACCTGGACGCCGTCCGCGACCACGCCGACCGGGTCCTCGTCCTGTACGCGGGACGGCACGTCGAGTCCGGAGCGGTGGCGACCGTTCTGGAGCGCCCCCGCGCCCCGTACACGGCCGGGCTCCTCGCCTGCCTCCCCACCGCGCCCCGGCCCGCGGCCGGCCGGAGCCGGTACCTGCCGACGATCGGCGGCGCGCCGCCCCCGCCGGGGGAACCGGCGACAGGCTGCGCGTTCGCGCCGCGCTGCCCGGCGGCCGACGCCGGATGCCGCGCGCGCACGCCCCTGCCGCGTCCGGTGGACGGCCGCGACGTCTCCTGCCACCGGGCCGAGCACCTGCCCGGAGCGCCCGGCGAGCTCTTCGCGGAGGCGCTGTGACCCCCCTGCTCGACGTCCGTGACCTGGTGGTCCGTCACGGCCCGGTGGTCGCGGTGGACGGCGTGTCGTTCTCGCTGGGCGCCGGGGAGACCCTGGCGCTGGTCGGCCCCTCCGGCTGCGGCAAGTCCTCGACGGCCACGGCCGTGCTCGGGCTGCGCCGCCCGGACGCGGGCGAGGTGTGGTTCGAGGGCCGCGAGATCACGCGCATGACGGAACGACAGCTCAGGCCCCTGCGCCCGGCGATGCAGCCGGTGTTCCAGGACCCCTACGGTTCGCTCAGCCCCCGCCTGCGCGTCCGCGACGCGGTCGCCGAACCGCTGCGCGTGCAGGGTCGCTGGGACCGGGAGACCGGGCCCGCCAGGGTCGCCGAGCTGCTGGAGACGGTGGGCCTCGACCCGGCGCTCGGGGACCGGCGGCCGTACGAGCTGTCCGGCGGCCAGTGCCAGCGCGCCGGCATCGCCCGGGCGCTGGCGAGCGACCCCCGCCTGCTGGTGCTGGACGAACCGGTGTCGGCGCTCGACCCGGGCGTCCGGGCGGGCGTGCTCAATCTGCTCGTGGACCTGCGGGAGCGGCTGGGCCTCGGGTGCCTGTTCATCTGCCACGACCCCGCGCTCGTACGCCACTTCGCCGACCGGGTGGCCGAGATGCGGGCCGGGCGGATCGAGCGGTTCTCGTGAGCCCCCTGGCGCGGCTGCTCGTCGGCAGCCAGTTCGCGTTCAACGTCGGCTTCTTCGCCGTGCTGCCCTACCTCGCCCAGCACCTGGGCGGCACGCTCGGCCTGGGCGGCTGGCTGGTGGGGCTGGTCCTCGGGCTGCGCACCTTCAGCCAGCAGGGGCTGTTCGTGGTGGGGGGCGCGCTCACCGACCGCTTCGGGCCGCGCCCGGTGGTCCTGGTCGGGTGCGCGCTGCGGGTGGCGGGGTTCGGGTGGCTCGCCGTCGCGGAGGCGGTGGGGGCGGTGGTCGGGGCGGTGGTGCTCGTCGGCTTCGCCGCGGCGCTGTTCTCGCCCGCCGTGGAGTCGGAGGTGGTCCGCGAGGCGGTGCGGCTGGAGCGGGCGACGGGCCTGCCCCGTACCCGGCTGCCGGCCCGGTTCGCCGCGGCGGGCCAGGCGGGCGCGCTGGCGGGGCCCGTCCTGGGGGCGGTCCTGCTGTCGGGCCGGTTCCGTGTGGCGTGTCTGGCGGGCGCGGTGGTCTTCGCGCTGGTGCTGGCCGGGCACGCGCGGCTGATGCCGCGCCGGCCCGGGACGGCGGGCCCGGAACGGACCGCGGCGAACGGTACGGGAGCGGATCGCACCGGCCCGGACCGTACGGAACCGGGGGCCGGGCCGGGCGCCGGCGGCGTCCTGCGCCACCGGGCGTTCCTGGGGCTGACGGCGGCGTACGCGGCCTACCTGCTCGCCTACAACCAGCTGTACCTGGCGCTCCCGGCCGAGGCGGACCGGGCCACGGGGTCGCAGACGGCCGTGGGGTGGCTGTTCGCGCTGTCGTCGGTGCTGGTCGTCGCCGGGCAGCTGCCGCTGGAGCGGTGGGTCGCCGCGCGCTGGTCCTGGCGGACGACGGTACGGGCCGGACTGGTGGTGGTCGCGGGCGCCTTCGCCGCCGCGGGGGCGCTGCGGCCGGTGGGCGGGCTGTGGTCGGCCGTGGTGTTCGTGGTGCTCCTGGCCGTCGGTCAGATGCTGGTGTCGCCGGCGGTCCGGGCCTGGCTGCCGGAGCTCGTGGACGAGCGGCGACTGGGCCTGTACACCGGCGCCATGTCGTCCCTCGCGGGGCTGGTGGTGCTGGTGGGAGGGGCGCCCGCCGGGGCGCTGCTGGCCGGCCCCTGGTACTGGCCGGTGTTCGCCGCGCTCACCCTGCTGGGCCTGGCGGCCGTTCCCCGCACCGGCGCGGCGGACCCGTCCCGCCGGCCCGCCCCCGCGCCCTCCGTCTGAGCGGGGCGCCCGCGACCGGGCCGTCCGGTCCACGCCGGGCGGAGACGCACCGGTGCCCCCGTCCGCGGATCGCGGACGGGGGCACCGGAGGGTCCGTCGGGCTCCCGACGCGGGCGCTCGACGCGGGGCGCCGGACGCCGGGCGGGCTCAGACCAGGTTGACCGAGCGGGCCGAGACGGCGCCGACCTCGTCGGCGAGCTCCGTGAGGACCGCCGGCGGCACCGTGTCGTCGACGGTGAGGACCGCCAGGGCCTCGCCGCCCTCCTCGGAGCGGGAGACCTGCATGCCGGCGATGTTGAGGCCGGCCTCGCCGAGGATGCGGCCGACGGTGCCGACGACACCGGGACGGTCCTCGTAGCGGAGGACGACCATGTGGTCGGCGAGCGCGAGGTCGACGTCGAAGTCGCCGACGGCGACGATCTTCTGGAGGTGCTTGGGCCCGACCAGCGTGCCGGATACGGCGACCTCCTCGCCGCTGCCGAGGGTGCCGCGGACGGTGAGGACGTTGCGGTGGTCGGGGGACTCGCTGCTCGTGGTGAGCCGCACCTCGACGCCGCGCTCCTGCGCGAACAGCGGGGCGTTGACGTAGCTGACCGTCTCGTCGACGACGTCCTCGAAGACGCCCTTGAGCGCCGACAGCTCCAGCACCTTGACGTCGTGCTGGGTGATCTCGCCGTACACCTCGACGTCGAGGCGGACCGCGACCTCGCCCGCCAGGGCGGTGAAGATCCGGCCGAGGCGCTCGGCCAGCGGCAGGCCCGGCTTGACGTCCTCGGCGATGACGCCGCCCTGGACGTTGACCGCGTCCGGGACCAGCTCGCCGGCGAGGGCGAGGCGCACCGAACGGGCCACCGCGACACCGGCCTTCTCCTGCGCCTCGTCCGTGGAGGCGCCGAGGTGCGGGGTGCAGACGACCTGGTCCAGCTCGAACAGCGGGGAGTCCGTGCAGGGCTCCTTCGCGTACACGTCCAGGCCGGCGCCCGCGACGCGGCCCTCCTTCAGCGCCGCGTACAGCGCCTCCTCGTCGACGATGCCGCCGCGCGCGGCGTTGACGATGCGGACGGTCGGCTTGACCTTGTGCAGCGCCTCATCACCGATGAGACCCAGCGTCTCGGGGGTCTTCGGGAGGTGGACGGTGATGAAGTCGGCGACCTCCAGCAGCTCGTCGAGGGAGAGCAGCTTGACGCCCATCTGCGCGGCGCGCGCCGGCTGGACGTAGGGGTCGTAGGCGACGACCTTCATCCCGAAGGCGGACATGCGCTGGGCGACCAGGACGCCGATGCGGCCGAGGCCGACGACGCCGAGGACCTTCTCGCTCAGCTCGACGCCGGTGTACTTGCTCCGCTTCCACTCGCCGTTCTTCAGCGCGGTGTTGGCCTGCGGGATGTTGCGGGCCGTGGCGACGAGCAGGCCGCAGGCGAGCTCGGCGGCGGTGACGATGTTGGACGTCGGGGCGTTGACGACCATCACGCCGGCCTTGGTGGCGGCGGAGACGTCGACGTTGTCCAGGCCGACGCCGGCGCGGGCGACGACCCGCAGCCGCTTCGCGGCGGCGATGGCCTCCGCGTCGACCTTGGTGGCGGAACGGACCAGGACGGCGTCGACGTCGGCGATGGCGGGGAGCAGCTCACCGCGGTCGGCACCGTTGCAGTGCCGGATCTCGAAGTCGGGGCCGAGCGCGTCGACGGTGGCGGGCGACAGCTCTTCAGCGATGAGTACAACCGGCTTATTCAGGTGCGAGCTCACGTGAGGTCCTCACAAGTCCAGTGCGGACGGCCGTCCCGACGGCCGCAGGCGGTGGAGGGGGCTTGCCGCGTGGAAGACGCACGACGCTGTGGGCCTGACGCGTATGGGTGTGCAGTGCTGCTGTCCGGGGCCGCCCCCGGTCTCCCGGGGCGCCCCGGGAACCCCCGAACCGCCGGGTACAAGGGCGCGGGAGTGAGCCTCAGTGTAGTGGCGGCGGCGGCTGATTTCTGCGCCTCGTCGGCAGGATCACCCACACGGGGCTGGACGCCGTGGACAAGCCCGGGCAGGGCGGGCACGGGCCCCGGACGGGCCCCGGGCCCGGCCGCCGGAAGGGCGGCGGGCGGGAGGGCCCGGTGACGGGGGGTGGGACGGCGGCGGGGCCGGGCGGTGTGCCCGGCCCCGCCGCGGCGGCTCACGCCTTGTCGTCGTCCACCCAGCTCATGAGCTTGCGCAGCTCCTTGCCGGTGGTCTCCAGCAGGTGCTCGGAGTCCTGCGTCTTGTACTCGTCGTACTTCTTCAGGCCGCCGTGGTACTCGTCCATCCAGTTCTTGGCGAAGGTGCCGTCCTGGATCTCGGAGAGGACCTTCTTCATCTCGGCCTTGGTGGCGTCGGTGACGATGCGGGGGCCCGTGACGTAGTCGCCCCACTCGGCGGTCTCGGAGACCGACCAGCGCATCTTCTCCAGGCCGCCCTCGTACATCAGGTCGACGATGAGCTTCAGCTCGTGGAGGCACTCGAAGTAGGCGATCTCCGGCTGGTAGCCCGCCTCCACCAGCGTCTCGAAGCCCGCCTTGACGAGCGCGGAGGCACCGCCGCAGAGCACGGCCTGCTCGCCGAAGAGGTCCGTCTCGGTCTCCTCGGTGAAGGTCGTCTTGATGACGCCCGCACGGGTGCCGCCGATGGCCTTGGCGTAGGAGAGGGCGAGCGCGAAGGCGTTGCCGGTGGCGTCCTGCTCGACGGCGGCGATCGCCGGGACGCCGCGGCCCTCCTCGTACTGACGGCGGACCAGGTGGCCCGGGCCCTTCGGGGCGACCAGGGCGACGTCGACGCCGGCCGGGGGCTTGATGAAGCCGAAGCGGACGTTGAAGCCGTGGGCGAAGAACAGCGCGTCGCCGTCCTTGAGGTTGCCCTTGATGGAGTCCTCGTAGACCTGGGCCTGGATCGGGTCCGGGATCAGGATCATGATGACGTCGGCCTCGGCGGCGGCCTCCGCCGGGGTCACCACACGCAGGCCCTGCTCCTCGGCCTTCGCCTTGGACGTGGAGCCCTCGTGCAGGCCGACGCGGACGTCGACACCGGAGTCGCGGAGCGACAGCGCGTGGGCGTGGCCCTGGCTGCCGTAACCGATCACCGCGACCTTGCGGCCCTGGATGATGGACAGGTCGGCGTCGTCGTCGTAGAACAGCTCGGCCACTGGGTTTCTCCTTGGGTGTTCGGTGGTGCGTCCCACCGTACGGTGGGCGGGGATGAGGGCGTCGGGGGGTCTCGCCACGCGGACTGCGCGGACTACGCCGAGCGGTCGAGGGCGCGCAGCGACCGGTCGGTGATGGACCGGGCACCACGCCCTATGGCGATCGTGCCCGACTGGACGAGCTCCTTGATGCCGAACTGCTCCAGCATCTTCAGCATCGCCTCCAGCTTGTCACTCGATCCGGTGGCCTCGATGGTCACCGCCTCGGGCGAGACGTCCACGGTCTTGGCGCGGAACAGCTGGACGATCTCGACGATCTGGGAGCGCGTCTCGTTGTCGGCGCGGACCTTCACCAGGACGAGTTCGCGCGCGATGGCGGCGCTGGGCTCCAGCTCGACGATCTTCAGCACGTTGACCAGCTTGTTGAGCTGCTTGGTCACCTGCTCCAGCGGCAGGTCCTCGACGTTGACCACGATGGTGATGCGGGAGATGTCGGGGTGCTCGGTGACGCCGACGGCGAGCGAGTCGATGTTGAAGCCGCGGCGGGAGAAGAGCGCGGCGATCCGGGCGAGGATGCCGGGGGTGTTCTCCACCAGGACGGAGAGCGTGTGCTTGGACATGTGTCTCGTACCTTTCATGACTGCTCTCTGACGCCTCAGTCGTCTTCGCTGTCGCCGAAGTCGGGGCGGACCCCGCGGGCGGCCATGACCTCGTCGTTGGAGGTGCCGGCGGCGACCATCGGCCACACCTGGGCGTCCTCGTGGACGATGAAGTCGACGACGACCGGGCGGTCGTCGATGGCGTTGGCCTCGGCGATGACCTTGTCCAGGTCCTCGGGGCGCTCGCAGCGCAGGGCGACACAGCCCATGGCCTCGGACAGCTTCACGAAGTCGGGGATGCGGGTGCCGGCGCTCGGCTGCCTGCCGTCCGCCTCCGGGCCGGAGTGCAGGACGGTGTTGGAGTAGCGCTGGTTGTAGAAGAGGGTCTGCCACTGGCGGACCATCCCGAGGGCGCCGTTGTTGATGATGGCGACCTTGATCGGGATGTTGTTGAGGGCGCAGGTGACCAGTTCCTGGTTGGTCATCTGGAAGCAGCCGTCGCCGTCGATGGCCCAGACCGTGCGGTCCGGGGCGCCCGCCTTGGCGCCCATGGCCGCCGGGACGGCGTACCCCATGGTCCCGGCGCCGCCGGAGTTCAGCCAGGTGGCCGGCTCGTCGTACTGGATGAAGTGGGCGGCCCACATCTGGTGCTGTCCGACGCCCGCGGCGAAGATCGTGCCGGCCGGGGCGAGCCGGCCGATGCGCTCGATGACCTGCTGGGGGGCGAGACTGCCGTCCTCGGGCTGGTCGTAGCCGAGCGGGTAGGTCTCGCGCCAGCGGTTCAGGTCCTTCCACCAGCCGGTGTAGTCACCGGTGTTGCCGGCGGTGTGCTCGGCCTGGACGGCCTGGACCAGGTCGGCGATGACCTCGCGGGCGTCGCCGACGATCGGGACGTCGGCGGCACGGTTCTTGCCGATCTCCGCCGGGTCGATGTCCGCGTGGACGATCTTGGCGAAGGGGGCGAAGCTGTCGAGCTTGCCGGTGACGCGGTCGTCGAAGCGGGCGCCGAGGGCGACGATCAGGTCGGCCTTCTGCAGGGCGGTGACGGCGGTGACCGCGCCGTGCATGCCGGGCATGCCGACGTGCAGCGGGTGCGAGTCGGGGAAGGCGCCGAGCGCCATCAGCGTGGTGGTGACCGGGGCGCCGGTCAGCTCGGCGAGGACCTTCAGCTCGGTGGTGGCGCCGGCCTTCAGGACGCCGCCGCCGACGTACAGGACGGGGCGCTTGGCGGCGGTGATCAGCTTCGCGGCCTCGCGGATCTGCTTGGCGTGCGGCTTGGTCACCGGGCGGTAGCCGGGCAGGTCGGTCTGCGGCGGCCAGCTGAAGGTGGTCTTCGCCTGCAGGGCGTCCTTGGAGATGTCGACGAGGACGGGGCCCGGGCGGCCGGTGGAGGCGATGTGGAAGGCCTCGGCGATGGTGCGCGGGATGTCGTCGGCCTTCGTGACCAGGAAGTTGTGCTTGGTGATCGGCATGGTGATGCCGCAGATGTCGGCTTCCTGGAAGGCGTCGGTGCCGATCGCCTTGGACGAGACCTGGCCGGTGATCGCGACGAGCGGGACGGAGTCCATGTGGGCGTCGGCGATGGGGGTGACGAGGTTGGTCGCGCCCGGGCCGGAGGTGGCCATGCAGACACCGACCTTGCCGGTGGCCTGGGCGTAGCCGGTGGCGGCGTGGCCCGCGCCCTGCTCGTGGCGGACCAGGACGTGGCGGACCCGGGTGGAGTCCATCATCGGGTCGTAGGCGGGGAGGATCGCGCCGCCGGGGATGCCGAACACCGTGTCGGCCCCGACTTCCTCGAGAGAGCGGATGAGGGACTGGGCGCCCGTGACGTGTTCGACGGTGGCGGAGGGCTGTCCGCCGGAACGGGGCCGCGGCTGCGGGTGGTGGGCCCCGGTGGCCTGCTCGGTCATCGCAATCTCTTCTCGGAGCTGAGGGTGGTGGCGAGGGTTTTCAGCGGGTCTGTCGGTGTGTGTCAAGGTCTGTCGTGAGGCGCCGATGCAACAAAAAACCCCTCGTGCCGTGAGGCAAGCGAGGGGAGCGCGCCGGTGTGGGTCCGCAGGGCCGTGGATCGGGACCTGCTCAGCCGACGCGCTTTCCAAGTACGAGAATTCGGGTGCGCATGGAACCGACCCTCCACCCGGCGCACCGTCAGTGTCAAGTGGGTGGGACACGCGTCTCATTATGTGAGCGCATCGACGGGAGGGCGCTGGGTGGGAGCGCGCCGCCGGTCAGCACGGGCAGGGGGATCCCGCCCGGTACGGGGAAGTCGTCCCGGACCAGGGCGCGCCGCAGCCGGTGCTCGTCGAGCGGCCCGGAGAAGGCCGCGCCCTGGGCGTGCGTGCAGCCCATGGCGCGCAGCGCGTGGACCTGTTCGGGGACGTCGACGCCCTCGGCCACGGACTGGAGCCCGAGGTCGCCGGCGATCCTGAGCAGTCCACTGGTGATCTTGTGCAGCCGGGCCGACTCGACCACGCCCTCCACCAGGCCCCGGTCCAGCTTCAGTATGTCCACCGGCAGCCGGCGCAGGGCGTTGATCGCGGCGTACCCGCTGCCGAACCCGTCGAGGGCGATGCGCACGCCGAGCCTGCGGAGGGCGACCAGGCGCTGTTCGAGGTCGTCGAAGGAGAGGCGCGGGTCGCTGTCGGCGAGCTCCACGATGAGCGCCCCGGAGGGCAGGCCGTGCCGGGCGAGAAGGGCCTCCACGGTGGCGAGGGGCGCGGACCGGTCGAGGAGGCGGCGGGCGGGGACGCGGACCGAGACGGGCGTGCGGTGGCCGAGGCGGTGCCGCTCGGCGGCCTGGGCGACGGCCTCCTCCATGAGCCACCGGGAGAGCTCGGCCGTGCGCTCGCCGCCGTCCTCGGTGACGCGGAGGAACTCGGCGGGGGTGAAGAGGATGCCCTGGGCGGAGCGCCAGCGGGCCTGGGCGGCGACGGCGGCGACCCGGCCGGTGGCGAGGTCGACGACGGGCTGGTGCAGGAGGGCGAACTCCCCGTCGTGCAGCGCGGTGCGCAGCCGTGCGGCCACCTCGGTCCGGCGGACGACCTCCGCCTGCATCTGCGGGGCGTACAGCTCGACGCGGTTCTTGCCGCCCGCCTTGGCGCGGTACATGGCGAGGTCGGCGTTGCGCAGGAGGTCGCCGGCGCTGATGCCGGGCTCGGCGAAGGCGACGCCGATGGACGCGGCGACCCGCACCTCCGAGCCGTCCACTTGGTACGGCTGGGAGAGGGTGAGGCGCAGCCGGTCGGCGATCTCGTGGACCTGGAACTCGCGGGCGGCCGGGTCGTGGCCGGCGTCGCCGGCGATGAGCGCGGCGAACTCGTCGCCGCCGAGCCTGGCGGCGGTGTCCCCGGCCCGCACGGACTCCTGGAGGCGGCGGGCGGCCTGGATGAGGAGCTCGTCGCCCGCCTGGTGGCCCAGGCGGTCGTTGACGCCCTTGAAGCCGTCCAGGTCGATGAAGAGCACGGCCGTGCCGGAGTCACCGCAGCGGCGGCCGCCGAGGGCCTGCCGGACGCGGTGGGTGAAGAGCGCGCGGTTGGGCAGGTCGGTGAGCGGGTCGTGTTCGGCGTTGTACTGGAGCTGCGCCTGGAGGCGGACCCGTTCGGTGACGTCGCGGCTGTTGAAGATGAGGCCGCCCTGGTGGCGGTTGACGGTGGACTCGACGTTGAGCCAGTCGCCGGTGCCCGACCGGAAGCGGCACTCGATGCGGGTCGTGGGCTCCTGCTCCGGCGAGGCGGCCAGGAACCGCCGCACCTCGTGGACGACGCCGCCGAGGTCGTCGGGGTGGATGAGGGCGGACAGCTCCGTGCCGACCAGTTCGTCGGCGTCGCGGCCGTAGACACCGGAGGCGGCGGGGCTCACGTAGCGCAGGACCCCGCTGGGCGCGGCGATCATGATGACGTCGCTGGAACCCTGCACGAGCGAGCGGAAGTGGCTCTCCTTCTGCGCCAGCTCCTGGGTGAGGGCGATGTTGTCCAGCAGCATGATCCCCTGCCGGACGACGAGGGCCAGCACGACCGTACAGCCGGTGAAGACGACGACGCGGTCCACTCGACGGCCCTCGATGACGGAGTACAGGATGCTGAGCGTGCACACCGCCGCGGCGAGGTACGGCGTGAGCGCGGCGAGCGACCCGGCGATGGGGCGGCTGGCGTGCCGCTGCGGGCGCGGGTCGCGCTGCGGGGGCGCCGCCTCGGGCGCCCCGCGGGGCCCCCAGGGGGCGTAGGCGAGGAGCAGGGAACCCGCGAACCAGCCGGCGTCGAGCAGTTGCCCGGAGCGGTAGGTGTCGCGCAGCAGCGGCGAGGTGAACAGCGCGTCGCACAGGACCGTCAGGGCGAGTGCCGCGATGGCGGTGTGGACCGCGGAGCGGTTCTCCTTGGAGCGGCAGAAGTGCAGCGCGAGCACCATGCTGACGAGCACGATGTCGAGGAGCGGGTAGGCGAGGGAGAGCGCCGTGCGGGCGACGCTCTCGCCCTCGAAACGCGCCGTGTGCGCGAGCGCGAGGCTCCAGGAGAGCGTGAGGAGGGAGCCGGCGATGAGCCACGAGTCGAGGCCGAGGCAGACCCAGCCGGCCCGGGTGACGGGGCGCTTGGCGAGGACCAGCAGGCCGACGATGGCCGGCGGCGCGAAGAGCAGGAAGAACAGGTCGGCGAGGGACGGGCTCGGGACCGGCCGGTCGAGCACCACCTCGTACCAGCCCCAGACCGCGTTGCCGCAGCCGGCCATGGCGGAGGAGAGCGCGAAGAGCATCCAGGCCGGGCGGAAGCGGCCGGCGTGTGCGCGCGCGTAGCGGAAGCAGGAGACGGCCGCGGCCAATGCCGCGGCACTCAGCCCGAAATCGCCCATGAACAGCGCCACTTCCTCCGAGCCCCAGCCGAACAGGGCCCCGACCGCGTACGCGGCGCACAGGAGGGCGAGGAGCAGCTGCCCCGGCGTACCGCCCGTGCCGCCCGGTCCGTCGCCGGGCCCTTCGCCCCGGCCGCCTCCGCCGGCGACCGGCCGGCGCTCGATGACCACGCCGGGGGCGCTCACCGGGAGGCCCCCGTCCGGATCGTGCCGGCGCGGGGGATCCGTCCGCCCCGCCGCCTCGGATCGTTGCTGGCTGGTCCGCGCATCGCCCGTCGCCCCCCTCGGATTCTGATCGGCCATCACGTCGGTGTCGCTCGTTCCCCGGCGTCGGTTCCCGTGCTCGACGCGCCCCCGGATCGCGACGATACACCAGGTTCGTCACTCAGGGACAGGGGCCTTATACGCTGCGTAACGATCAAGATGCTTATAGACACGGAGCGCACTCGGGGCGCTCCGGAGCGTGTCGGTCCGGGTGTATGCGCCGCAGGCACGCGACGCCGGTACGTTCCGTCGGTGTGTGCGGGCGGAACATGCCCCGCGTACCCGCTGCCGGTACGGACCACACGGGCTTTCCGGACCTCCTCCCGGGGCGCGGGGCGTGGGGCACGAGTGAGGGCGGAGGCGCGGCGGGGGCGGGCTAGCCGGTGGTGAGGACGACGTTGCGCAGCGGTTCCCCCGCCGTGAACCGGGTCAGCTGGTCGGCTATCAGACGCTTCGCGCGCGGCATGAACGCCGAGGTCGAGCCGCCCACGTGCGGGCTGATCAGCACGCCCGGCGCGTGCCACAGCGGGTGGCCGGCGGGCAGCGGCTCCGGGTCGGTGACGTCGAGCGCCGCGGTGAGACGCCCGCTCGCCGTCTCCGCCAGCAGGGCCTTGGTGTCCACCACGGGCCCCCGGGCGACGTTGACCAGCAGCGCCCCGTCCTTCATCCGCGCCAGGAAGCCGGCGTCGACCAGGTGGTGGGTCTCCTCGGTCAACGGCGTGGACAGGATCACCACGTCGGCGTCCGGCAGGAGCGCGGGCAGATCGGACAGGGCGTGCACCGGGCCGCGCTCGGTGGTGCGCGCGGAGCGTGCGACGCGCACGACCCGCGCACACTCGAAGGGCGCGAGCCGGTCGTCGATGGCCGCGCCGATCGACCCGTACCCGACGATCAGCACCGACCTGTCGGCGAGCGAGGGGTAGAAGCCGGCCCGCCACTCCTCGCGGTCCTGGCCCCGGACGAAGCCGGGGAGGTCGCGCAGCGAGGCGAGCACCAGGGCGAGGGCGAGCTCGGCCGTGCTCGCCTCGTGCACGCCCCGGGCGTTGCACAACGCCACCCCGGGCGGCACGTCGCCGAGCCCCGGCGTCACGTGGTCGATGCCGGCCGACAGCGTCTGCACCACCCGCAGCGAGGTCATCGCCGCGAGCGGCCGCACCGCGACCTCCGTGCCCTTCATGTACGGCACCACGTAGAAGACGCAGTCCGCGGGGTCGGCCGGGAACTCCGGGCCGCCGTCCCAGAAGCGGTAGGCCAGGCCGGTGGCGGCCGGGTCCGGCAGGCCCGCGACCTCCGCGGCGGGGACGGGCAGCCACACGTCCCGGGTCATGTCGTCCACATCGTCAGCAGTCATGCCAGGAGGCTAAGCGAAGCGGGCGGCGGGCCATTGGTTAGTTTTTGCGGGAGCGCACAGGGAGGTACGGGGAGTTGGAGCGCAGGACACTCGGGGCGACCGGGCTGGAGGTGGGGGCCGTCGGCCTCGGCTGCATGCCGATGAGCTGGGCCTACAGCGCCTCCCAGCAGCGCGGCGACCGCTCGCTCGGCGCCGTGCACGCCGCGCTCGACGCCGGGGTGACCCTGCTCGACACCGCCGACATGTACGGGCCCTTCACCAACGAGCTGCTGCTCGGCCGGGCGCTCAGGGGGCGCCGGGCGGAGGCGTTCGTCGCGACGAAGTGCGGGCTGCTCGTGGGTGACGGGCACATCGTGGCCAACGGCCGGCCGTCGTACGTGCGGCGGGCCTGCGACGCGTCGCTGCGGCGGCTGCAGACGGACGTGATCGACCTGTACCAGCTGCACCGGGCCGACCCGGAGGTGCCGGTGGAGGAGACCTGGGGCGCCATGGCGGAGCTGGTGACCGCGGGGAAGGTACGGGCGCTCGGGTGGTGCGCGGTCGGCGTGCGCGGCTCCCGGCGCGGCGCGTCGGACCTGTACGACGGAACGATCCGCCAACTGGAGCGCGTCCAGCAGGAGTTCCCGGTCAGCGCCGTGCAGGCGGAGCTGTCGGTGTGGTCGCCGGAGGCGCTCGCCCGGCTGCTGCCGTGGTGCGCGGCGCGGGGCGTGGGGTTCCTGGCGGCGATGCCGCTCGGCAACGGCTTCCTGACCGGGACGCTCACCCCGGGCGGCGGGTTCGAGCCGGAGGACCTGCGCGCGCGCCACCCGCGCTTCACCGCCGAGATGATGGCGGCCAACCAGCCGCTGGTCGCGGGGTTGCGGCGGGTGGCCGAGCGGCACGGCGGAGAGGCGGCCGGGGCGACGCCGGCGCAGGTCGCGCTCGCCTGGGCGCTGGCACAGGGGCGGCACGTCGTCCCGGTGCCGGGCACGAAGCGGGGGCGCTGGGCGGTGGAGAACGCCCGGGCGGCACGGCTGGCGCTGACGGCGCGGGACCTGGCGGAGATCGCCGCCCTGCCCCCGGCACGCGGCTCCTGGGACTGAGGCGGAGGACCGGGGCCGAGCGGCGCCGGGAGGCGGGGCGGACGCCGGGGCCGAGCGACGCCGGGAGGCGGGGCGGACGCCGGGCCGGGCGGCGGGACACGCCCTAGGGTAGGCGGCGACGAGCTCCACTCCGCCCCGGGGAAGGAACCAAGAACCGTGCGACGTCCCGCTGTGACGGCCGTTTCGGCCACAGCCGCGCTGCTGCTGGCGACCGGATGCTCGGGCGGGGGGAGCGGCCCGGCGGGTCCCGCGAGCGCCCCGCCGCCCCGTACCGCCGCGTCCGCGTCGGCCTCCCCGACGGCCTCGGCGTCGCCCTCGCCGTCCGCCCCGCCCGCCAAGGGGTCGGTGCGGGTGGTGTCCACGGTGGCCCAGGGGCTGAAGTCACCGTGGGGGTTGGCCGCCCTGCCCGGTGGGGACCTGCTGGTCTCCTCGCGCGACGGGGGCACCATCACGCGCGTGGACGCGGAGAGCGGCGAGCTGACCGTGCTCGGCGAGGTGCCGGGCGTGGCCCCCGGCGGGGAGGGCGGCCTGCTGGGACTGGCGCTCTCCCCCACGTACGCCGAGGACCACCTCGTCTACGCGTACTTCACCACCGAGTCCGACAACCGCGTGGCACGCATGCTGTACGACGAGACGGCGCCCCCCGGGCGGCAGTTGGGGGCGCCCGACACGGTCCTGCGGAACATCCCGAAGGGCGTCGTCCACAACGGCGGCAGGATCGCGTTCGGCCCGGACGGGATGCTGTACGTGGGCACCGGTGACAGCGGCGACACCGGGCTGGCGCAGGACAAGGAGTCGCTGGGCGGCAAGATCCTGCGGATGACCCCGGACGGGCAGCCCGTGCACGGCAATCCGGAGGCGGACTCGGTCGTCTACTCGTACGGCCACCGCAACGTGCAGGGCCTCGCGTGGGACGCGCAGAAGCGGCTGTGGGCGGCCGAGTTCGGCCAGAACACCTACGACGAGCTGAACCTCGTCCGGCCGGGCGGCAACCACGGCTGGCCCGAGACGGAGGGCAAGGGCGGCGGGGGCGCGTTCGTCGACCCGGTGGTCCAGTGGCCCGTGGCCGACGCGTCGCCGAGCGGCATCGCCGTCGCGCGGGGCTCGGTGTGGATGGCCGCGCTGCGCGGCGAGCGGCTGTGGCGGGTCCCGCTGGCGGGCGGGGAACCCTCGGCGGCCCCCCAGGCGTTCCTGAAGGGGACGTACGGCCGGCTGCGCACGGTGCTGGCCGCGGGCGGCGACCGGCTGTGGCTGGTCACGAGCGAGACCGACACCCGTGGCACGCCCGAGGCCGGCGACGACAGGATCCTCCTGCTGGAGGTCAGGTGAGAGGCGGCTGCCCATGTTCGGCAACGCGATGGACGAGCTGTTCGCACCGGGTCGCAAGCACACCGACGAGGAGGCGCGGCGCCTGGTCCTCAGCCGCGTCGACGTCGGCGACAGCGACCCGGGGAGCGGGCCGATAGACCTCGCCTCCGGCCAGGTGACGGTGCGCCCGGCGGGGCCGGCGGAGACCCCGGACGGCTTGTGACCCGGCCGCCCGCGGGGCGGGGCGCCGGGCGGCGGGACGAGGGGCCGCCCGCCGAGGACCGGCTCGACCGGGGGCCGGTACGGGGGGCGGAGGCCCCGCCGCCGACGCCACGGGCGGCGGGACCGGGAGCCCGGCGGGGCGCCTCGTGGCGGGACCCGGCGGGCACGGCGGATGCCGTGGGGGGCGGCCGGTGTCGGCGGTGGCCCCGTCGGCGTGCGACCGGAGGAGCCGCCGTCGCGGCGGGCTACGGTACGAGCTCCCCGTCCCCGCTGGTGCGCTTCCCGGGGATTCTCACACGCGCCGGGCCGGGCATCTCGGGTGGATCGGGGGGTTCGATGCTGATGCGGGGCAGCACCCGGTCCAGGGAGCGGGGCAGCCACCAGTTGGCGCCGCCGAGCAGGTGCATCAGCGCGGGCACGAGCAGCGTCCGCAGGACGAACGCGTCGAGCGCGACCGCCGCGGCGAGGCCGATGCCGAACATCGCGATGACCCGGTCCCCGGAGAGGACGAACGCCAGGAAGACGGCGATCATGATGACCGCGGCGGAATTGATCACCCGGCTGGTCTCGGCGAGGCCGACGCGGACGGCCCGCCGGTTGTCCCCGGTCTCCAGCCACTCCTCGTACATGCGGCTCACCAGGAACACCTGGTAGTCCATGGACAGCCCGAAGAGCACCGACACGGCGATCACCGGCAGGAACGGTTCGATGGGACCCGCCCGTCCGAGGCCGAGCAGTTCGCTGCCCCACCCCCACTGGAAGACGGCGACGACGACGCCGAACGCGGAGGCGACGGCGGCGACGTTCATCACGGCGGCCTTCAGCGGGATGCCGACGGACCGGAAGGCGAGCAGGAGCAGCAGGCAGCCGAGGGTGATGACGACGCCGACGAAGAGCGGCAGCTTGCCGACGACGACCTGGGCGAAGTCGTCGTACGCCGCGGTGACGCCGCCGACGTGGACGTCGAGGGAGCTGCCCGCCTCGGCGGTGGGCAGGACGTCCTGGCGGAGCCGGTCGACCAGGTCGCTGGTCTCCTGCGACTGGGGCGCGGAGTCCGGGACGACGGTGACCACGGCGGTGTTGCCGCTGCCGCTGTAGCTGACGGGGCCGACGGAGTCGACGCCGGGCGTGGCGGGCAGCCGGGCCGCGAGCTGGTTCATGGCGATGCGGTCGCCGGCGCCCTCCAGCTCGGCGACGAGGGTGAGGGGCCCGTTGACGCCGGGGCCGAAGCCGTCGCCGTCCGGGCCGCCGGCGAGCAGGTCGTACGCCTGCCGGGTGGTGGCCGACGCGGGGTCGTTGCCCTGGTCGGAGGTGCCCAGGCGGAGCGAGAGCGTGGGCAGCGCCAGGACGAGCATCACGACGGCGGCGACGGCGCCGAGCTTCTTCGGGTGGCGCTCGACGAACGCGGACCAGCGGGCGGCGAACCCGGTGGGCGGCTCGGGCTGCGGGCCGTGCTCGGCGAGGCGGCGGCGCTCGCGGCGGGAGAGCGCGCGCATGCCGATGAGGGAGAGCAGGGCGGGCAGCAGCGTCACGGAGGCGACGACGGTGAGGACCACGGTCAGGGACGCCGCTATGGCGACGCCGTTGAGGAAGCCCAGCCGCAGGGTGAGCATGCCGAGCAGGGCGATGCAGACCGTCGCGCCGGCGAAGACGACCGCACGGCCGGTGGTGGCGACGGCGCTCTCGGCGGCCTCGGTGACGCCGAGGCCGCGCTTGAGCCCCTTGCGGTGCCGCGTGACGATGAACAGGGCGTAGTCGATGCCGACGCCGAGCCCGATGAGCATGCCGAGCATCGGGGCGAAGTCCGCGACCGTCATGACGTGGCCGAGGAGGGCGATGCCGGAGGCGGCGGTGCCGACGCTCACCAGGGCCGTGGCGATCGGCAGGAGGCTGGCCGCGAGGGAGCCGAAGGCGAGGAAGAGCACGACCGCGGCGACGGCGACGCCCACGATCTCGGCGGTGTGCCCGCCGCCGCCCCCGGTCAGGGCGGCCACGCTGCCGCCGACCTCGACCCGGACGCCGTCGCCGGCGGCCTGGCGGGCGGTGTCGACGAGGGCGTCGGCCCGCGCCGCGTCGACGTCCTCGACGCGCTGGTCGAAGGTGACGGTGGCGTAGGCGGTCCGGCCGTCCTCGCTGATCCCGCCGTGGGGCGTGCCGGAGTCCCGCGTCGCCGCGTCGGCGCCGGTCGCGCTCGCCGCCGCGGTTCCGGTTCCGGTCCCACCCCCTGTCGCCGTACCCGTACCGGTCGTGGACGCACCCGAGGCCCCTGCGGCGGTCCCGGCCGCGGTCGCGCCCGCCGTACCGGTCGTGGTCGCGCTCTGCGCCGTGGGCCGCCCGGGGGCCTTCGCCCGCGGGGGTGGGCCGTCCGCGGGCGCGGGGAGCCCGGCGGGGCCGTACGGGGAGGTGACGACCGCGACGCCCGGCAGGGCGGCGACCGCGTCGAGCATGGGGGCGATCCGCTGTGTGACCACCGGGGAGCGCACGTCGCCGCGGTCGGTGTGCCAGACGACGGTGGCGGTGTCTCCGCCGCCGCCCGGGAACGCCTCGCGGAGCACGGCCGTCGCGCGGCCGGACTCGGTGCCCGGGGCCTCGTACTCGTTCGAGTACGCGGTGCCCGCGACGCCCGTGGCCGCCGCGGCGCCGCCGAAGGCGGCGAGCCAGAGCAGGACGACGACGAGTCGGTGGCGCACACACCACCGGGCGATGGCTGCCAAAAGGTTCGCTCCCTGAGGTCCGCGGCCCTTCGCCGGGAACCTCCCGGGGGGAACACTCGACCCTGTGAAAGCCAACTTTGGCAGCGATAAGAGATCGTTTGTCCTGTTCGTGGGCTTCGTCACAGCTCCGGATGCAGGGCTACAGCGGCGGCACCGGGGTCCCGTCGGCGACACCGGCCCGCCCGGGGAACGCGGAAGGCGGCGCACCGTCGACCGGTGCACCGCCTCCCCCGCCGTCGGCGCCGTCACGACGGCGCCGGCGGATCAGCCCTCGCTGACGCCCAGCTGCTCCAGGATCAGCTCCCGGACGCGGGCGGCGTCGGCCTGGCCGCGCGTGGCCTTCATGACCGCGCCGACCAGCGCGCCGGCCGCCGCGACCTTGCCGCCGCGGATCTTGTCCGCGATGGCGGCGTTCCCGGCGATGGCCTCCGCGACCGCCGAGGTCAGGGCGCCCTCGTCGGAGACGACCTTCAGGCCGCGCTTCTCGACCACGGTGTCGGGGTCGCCCTCGCCCGCGAGCACGCCCTCGATGACCTGGCGGGCCAGCTTGTCGTTGAGGTCGCCGGACGAGACGAGCGCGGTGACCCGGGCGACCTGCGCCGGGGTGATCGCCAGCTCCTCCAGGGCCGTGCCGGACTCGTTGGCCTGCCGGGACAGCTCGCCCATCCACCACTTGCGGGCCTGGTCGGCCGGGGCGCCGGCGTCGATCGTGGCGATGATCAGGTCGAGCGCGCCGGCGTTGAGGATGGCCTGCATGTCCAGCTCCGAGACGCCCCACTCCTCGCGCAGCCGGTTGCGGCGCACGCGCGGCAGCTCGGGCAGCCCGGCGCGGATCTCCTCCACCCACGCACGGGACGGCGCGACCGGGACGAGGTCGGGCTCCGGGAAGTACCGGTAGTCCTCCGCCTCCTCCTTCACGCGGCCGGAGGTGGTGGAGCCGTCGTCCTCGTGGAAGTGGCGGGTCTCCTGCACGATGGTGCCGCCGCCGGAGAGGACCGCGGCGTGCCGCCGCACCTCGTAGCGGACGGCCCGCTCGACGGAGCGCAGCGAGTTGACGTTCTTCGTCTCGCTGCGGGTGCCGAACTTCTCCGTGCCGATGGGGCGCAGCGACAGGTTGACGTCGCAGCGCATCTGGCCCATCTCCATCCGCGCCTCGGACACGCCGAGGGCGCGGATCAGGGAGCGCAGCTCCGCGACGTACGCCTTGGCGACCTCCGGGGCGCGGTCACCGGCGCCGACGATCGGCTTGGTGACGATCTCGATGAGCGGGATGCCCGCGCGGTTGTAGTCGAGGAGGGAGTGCGAGGCGCCGTGGATGCGGCCGGTGGCACCGCCGACGTGCGTCGACTTGCCGGTGTCCTCCTCCATGTGCGCGCGCTCGATCTCGACGCGGAAGACCTCGCCGTCCTCCAGCTGGACGTCCAGGTAGCCGTCGAAGGCGATGGGCTCGTCGTACTGGGAGGTCTGGAAGTTCTTCGGCATGTCCGGATAGAAGTAGTTCTTCCGGGCGAAGCGGCACCACTCGGCGATCTCGCAGTGGAGGGCGAGACCGATCTTGATGGCGGACTCGACGCCGGTGGCGTTGACCACGGGCAGCGCGCCGGGCATGCCGAGGCAGACCGGGCAGGTCTGGCTGTTCGGCTCGGCGCCCAGCTCGGTGGAGCAGCCGCAGAACATCTTGGTGCGGGTGCCGAGCTCGACGTGCACCTCGAGGCCCATCACGGGGTCGTAGGTGGCGAGGGCGTCCTCGTAGGACACCAGGTCAGTCGTGGCGATCACGGTGGAACTATCCCTCTCAGCCGAACAGGACGTCGTCGTCGCCGATGCGCTTCAGCTCGCGCACCAGGATGGCGAGGCCCGTCGCGATGGCGGCGGCGGACACGACGGCGTCCAGCAGCATCAGCGTGTCGCTCTCGGTGCGCGCGTGGCGCAGCTGCTTCACCACGCTGACGGCGCCGAACGCGGTGGTGCCGATGGACAGGTACGTGCCGGTCCGGGACTTCTTGAAGCCCTTGGCCTTGCTCAGTGCGCTCACAGCGTGTCTCCGTTCGCTCGTGCGTCGCTCACAGTGCCGGAGCCTCCTCCAGCAGCGGGTGGCCCCAGCGCGCCGTGAACGCGGCCTCGACCGCGGCGCCCACCGTGTACAGGCGGTCGTCCTTCATGGCCGGGGCGATGATCTGGAGGCCGACCGGCAGGCCGTCCTCCGGCGCCAGACCGCACGGCAGCGACATGGCGGCGTTGCCCGCGAGGTTGGTCGGGATGGTGCACAGGTCGGCCAGGTACATCGCCATCGGGTCGTCGGCGCGCTCGCCGATCGGGAAGGCGGTGGTCGGCGTCGTCGGGGAGACGATCACGTCGACCTGCTCGAAGGCCCGCTCGAAGTCGCGCGTGATGAGCGTGCGGACCTTCTGCGCGGAGCCGTAGTACGCGTCGTAGTAGCCGGAGCTGAGCGCGTACGTGCCGAGCATGATGCGGCGCTTGACCTCGTCGCCGAAGCCGGCCTCGCGGGTGAGGGAGGTGACCTCCTCCGCCGAGCGGGTGCCGTCGTCGCCGGTCCGCAGGCCGTAGCGCAGGCCGTCGAAGCGGGCCAGGTTGGACGAGCACTCCGACGGCGCGATCAGGTAGTACGCGGAGAGCGCCAGGTCGAAGGAGGGGCAGTCCAGCTCGACGACCTCGGCGCCCAGCTCCTTCAGCAGCTCGACGGACTCGTCGAACCGCTGCAGGACGCCGGCCTGGTAGCCCTCGCCGCGGAACTGCTTGACGACGCCGACGCGCATGCCGGTGACGCTGCCGTTCCGCGCGGCCTCGACGACCGGCGGGACGGGTGCGTCGATGGACGTGGAGTCCATCGGGTCGTGCCCGGCGATCACCTCGTGCAGCAGGGCCGCGTCGAGGACGGTACGGGCGCAGGGGCCGCCCTGGTCCAGGGAGGACGAGAACGCGACCATGCCGTAGCGGGACACCGCGCCGTACGTCGGCTTGACGCCGACCGTGCCGGTGACGGCGGCGGGCTGGCGGATGGAGCCGCCCGTGTCCGTGCCGATGGCGAGCGGCGCCTCGTACGAGGCGAGCGCCGCGGAGGAGCCGCCGCCGGAGCCGCCGGGGATCCGGGTGAGGTCCCAGGGGTTGCCGGTCGGGCCGTAGGCGCTGTTCTCGGTGGAGGAGCCCATGGCGAACTCGTCCATGTTGGTCTTGCCGAGGATGACGACGTCGGCGGCGCGCAGCCGGCCGACGAGGGTCGCGTCGTACGGCGGGAGCCAGCCCTCCAGGATCCGGGAGCCGACGGTGGTCGGCATGTCCCGGGTGGTGAAGATGTCCTTGAGGGCGAGCGGCACGCCGGCGAGCGGGCCGAGCGCCTCGCCGCGCTCGCGCTTCTCGTCCACGGCGCGCGCCTGGGCGAGCGCGCCCTCGCGGTCGACGTGGAGGAAGGCGTGGACCTTCTCGTCGACCGCCTCGATGCGCGCGAGGTGGGCCTCGGTGACCTCGACGGCGGTGAGCTCGCCGGAGGCGATCCTCGCCGCGAGCTCGGCGGCCGTCAGCTTCGTGATGGTGCTGTCCGTCATGTCGGTCAGTCCTCCCCGAGGATCTGCGGCACCTTGAAACGCTGCTGCTCCTGCGCGGGGGCTCCGGAGAGCGCCTGCTCGGGGCTGAGCGACGGACGGACCTCGTCCGCGCGCATGACGTTCGTCAGCGGCAGCGGGTGGGAGGTCGGCGGGACGTCTTGGTCGGCGACCTCGGAAACGCGGGCGACCGCGCCGATGATGTCGTCGAGCTGGGTGGCGAAGTGGTCGACCTCTTCGCCCTTCAGCTCCAGACGCGCCAGCCGGGCGAGGTGGACGACCTCCTCGCGCGTGATGCCAGGCATGCAGCGATCCTCAGGGGTGAGTGAGCGGTTTTGGCCCAATCCTATGGGGCGTGCCGCGATGCCCGTGAAACGGTTTGTGCCGCGCTACGTCACCGGGTGGCTGGAGGGGCGGTCCGACGGGGACGGCGGGAGGGCGGCCTGGGGGCGGTGCCAGCCGTGTTCGCCGCGGGCGCGCAGCCACGCCGTGGTCTCCTGGGGCGGCATCGCGGCGGCGACCAGCCAGCCCTGGACCGCGTCGCAGCCCAGGTCGCGCAGCCGCTCCCAGGTCTCGTCGTCCTCGACGCCCTCGGCGACGACGAGGAGGCCGAGGGAGTGGGCGAGGTCGACCGTGCAGCGCACGATCTCGGCGTCCTCGGTGTCGACGGCGAGGCGGGCCACGAACGACCGGTCGATCTTGAGCTCGCTCACCGGGAGGCGGCGCAGGTGGACCAGGGACGAGTAGCCGGTGCCGAAGTCGTCCAGGGACATCTTCACGCCGTGGGCGGTGAGGGCGGCGAGCGTGTCGGCGGCGCGCTGCGGGTCCTCCAGCAGCACGTGCTCCGTTATCTCCAGCTGGAGCGCCCCGGCGGGGACGCCGTGCCGCGCCAGCCGGGCGGCGACCGCGCCGGCGAAGCCGGGGCTGTGGACGTCGCGTGGGGAGACGTTCACCGCGACGGGGACCTCCAGGCCCTGGGCGCGCCACCGGGCGACCTGGGCGAGGGCGGTCTCCAGGACGTACTCGGTGAGGTGGGGCATCAGGCCCGAGGACTCGGCGATGGCGATGAACTCGTCCGGGGGGACCCGGCCGCGCTCCGGGTGCACCCAGCGCACCAGCGCCTCCAGTCCGGCGACGTGGCCGTCGAAGCGGACCTTGGGCTGATAGTGCAGCTCGACCTCGCCGGCGTCCAGGGCGCGGCGCAGGTCGCCGAGGAGGCCGAGGCGGTCGGGGGTGTTGGAGTCGCGCTTGGACTCGTACACCTCGACGCCCGTGCGGTCGCGCTTGGCCTGGTACATGGCGACGTCGGCGCGCTGGAGGAGCCCTTCGGCGTCCAGGGCGTGGTCGGGGAAGACGGCGACCCCGGCGCTGGCCTCCAGGACGAGCGTGAGCCCGTCGAGGTCGAGCGGCGAGGAGAGGTCGGCGGCGAGGTGCCGGGCGACGCGCTGGGCGCTGGTGGTGGAGTCGGCGGTGGGCAGGAGCACGGCGAACTCGTCACCGCCGAGCCGGGCGGCCTCAGCCCCGCGGGGCAGGGCGAGGCGCAGGCGCTCGGCGATCTGCAGCAGGAGCCGGTCGCCGGCGAGGTGGCCGAGGGTGTCGTTGACCGACCGGAAGCGGTCGAGGTCGATGAGGACGAGCGCGGCGCGGGTGCCGTCGGCTTCGGCGGCCTCCAGGGCGGACCAGGTGCGTTCGAGGAGCCAGTGGCGGTTGGGGAGGCCGGTGAGCGGGTCGCGCAGCTGCTCCTCGGCGCGGGCCCGGGCGATCCAGAGCGTGGAGTCGAGGGCGATTAAGGGCACGGCGAAGAGCGGCAGCAGCACCGGCAGCGAGACGGCGACGACGCAGATGAGCGGGGCGATGCCGAGGAGGGCGACGGCGACGAGGCCCTGTCGGAGCAGCGCCGTGCGGGCGGCGGTGGGCAGGCTCCCGACCTGGGGGGCGAGGGTGTACCACAGGAGGAGCCGGGTCACCACCAGGTAGGTGGCGGCGGCGAGCGAGACCTCCGGTACGGCGGCGATCCCCCATTCGAGGGGCTCCCAGGGCCGTTCGACGGACGGGACGTCGCCGAAGGCGGCGAGGACGAGCGCGGCGGCGCCGATGCCGAGGACGTCGGCGGCGCCGTGCAGCAGGCCCTGCCGCCAGCGGTGCCGGCGGGCGGCGCTGACGAGCACGACGACCGCGAGGCTGACCAGCCCGGCCGGCACCCAGCCGTACAGGATGAGGACGGCGAGGGTGAGGGCGGCGCCGGAGCCCGTGCCGCCCCACCAGCGGTCACGGCCGAGGGCGACGAGGTGGCCGACGACGATGCCCGTGAGGACGGCCAGGGACCAGCCGGTGGCTCCGCCGGGGAAGAGGGCGTGTCCCTGGCTGACGGCGCGGTGGAAGCCGCTGGCGAGCGCGACGCCCGCGAGGACCACCACGAGGGCGGGGAGCCTGGCGGCGAGGCCCTGGAGGGCCGCGGCCGCCGGGCAGGCGCGCGGACGCGGTCGTGCGACCGGGTCGGCACTCTCGGTCGGTTTCATTCCGTCCCTCTCACAGCCGGCGGTGCCGTTGCCTCTGCCTCGTGGTGGCCCGTCGTCACACCACCACGACCACCGCGAACGGACGTTCCCATGGCGGCCGCGCACGACAGGCGCACGTCACAACAGTAGGCCGCGGAGCGCTTTCGCGGGCGGCGCTCTACAGCTCTTGCCCGAATGAGACCCGGCCACCCGTAACCGTCCGGTATGCGCTGAACGGGTTATGATTTCCGGCCTGTTACCGCCCTTCGCGGCCGGTTCCGGTCTACTCCTCGACGGGGACGGCCACCTCCCGGGCCGCGTCGGGCCCCTGGGTCAGCAGCACCGTGAAGCCGTCCTCGTCCAGGACCGGGACCTTCAGCTGCATCGCCTTGTCGTACTTGGAGCCCGGACTGTCGCCGACGACCACGAACGAGGTCTTCTTGGAGACGGAACCGGTCACCTTGGCGCCGACGCTCTGGAGCGCCTCTTTCGCGCCATCCCTGGTGTGATTCTGCAGGGTGCCGGTGACGACGACCGTGAGCCCCTCCAGCGGTCGGGGGCCCTCGTCCTCCCCGGTGCTCTCCTCCTCCATCCGGACGCCGGCGGCGCGCCACTTGCGCAGGATCTCGCGGTGCCACTCCTCGGCGAACCACTGCTTCAGGGAGGCGGCGATGGTGGAACCGACACCCTCGACGGCCGCCAGCTCCTCCTCGGTGGCCGCCTCGATGCGGTCGAGGGAGCGGAACTCGCGGGCGAGGGCCTCCGCCGCCACCGGTCCGACGTGGCGGATCGACAGGGCGGTGATGACCCGGGCGAGCGGGCGCCGCTTGGCCTCCTCGATGTTGCGGAGCATCGCGAGGGCGTTCTTGCGCGGCTCGCCCTGCTGGTTGGCGAAGACGGTGACGACCTTCTCCTCGCCCGTCTTCGGGTCCCGCTTGGGCAGGCCGCTGTCCTGGTCCAGGACGTACGCCTTGATGGGCAGGAGCTGCTCGATGGTCAGGTCGAACAGGTCGCCCTCGTCGACGAGCGGCGGGTCGGCGGGCTCCAGCGGACGGGTGAGCGCGGCGGCGGCCACGTAGCCGAAGTTCTCGATGTCGAAGCAGCGGCGCCCGGCGAGGTAGAAGAGTCTTTCGCGTAGCTGTGCGGGACACGTCCGGCCGTTCGGGCAGCGCAGGTCGACGTCGCCCTCCTTCATCGGCTTCAGTGGCGTCCCGCACTCGGGGCACTCGGCCGGCATCACGAACTCGCGCTCGCTGCCGTCCCGCAGGTCGACGACGGGGCCGAGGATCTCCGGGATGACGTCGCCCGCCTTGCGCAGCACCACGGTGTCCCCGATGAGGACGCCCTTGGCCTTGACCACGTCCTGGTTGTGCAGCGTGGCGAACTCCACCTCGGATCCGGCCACGGTGACCGGCTCGACCTGCGCGTACGGCGTGACGCGGCCGGTGCGGCCGACGCCGACGCGGATGTTCACCAGGCGGGTGTTCACCTCCTCCGGGGCGTACTTGTACGCGATGGCCCAGCGGGGGGCGCGCGAGGTGGAGCCGAGCCGCCCCTGGAGGCGGATCTCGTCGAGCTTGACGACCACGCCGTCGATCTCGTGCTCCACGGAGTGGCGGTGCTCGCCGAAGTGGGCGATGAACTCCCGCACCCCGTCGAGGGAGTCCACGACGCGGTTGTGCCGGGCCGTCGGCAGGCCCCACCCCTGGAGCAGCCCGTACGCCTCGGAGAGGCGGTCGAGGTCGAGGCCCTCGTGGGCGCCGATGCCGTGCACCACCATGTGCAGCGGACGCGTGGCGGTGACGCGCGGGTCCTTCTGGCGCAGGGAGCCGGCGGCGGCGTTGCGCGGGTTGGCGAAGGGCTTGTCGCCGGCGGCGACCAGACGGGCGTTCAGCTCCTCGAACTTCTCCATCGGGAAGTACACCTCGCCGCGGATCTCCACGAGGTCGGGGACGCGGTCCCCCCGGAGCCGGTCGGGGATGTCGGCGATGGTGCGGACGTTCGGCGTGATGTCCTCGCCGGTCCGGCCGTCGCCGCGGGTCGCGGCACGCGTCAGCCGGCCCTTCTCGTACGTGAGGTTGACGGCGAGGCCGTCGACCTTCAGCTCGCACAGGAAGCGGTGCTCCGCGGCGCCGACGTCCCGCGCGACGCGCTCGGCCCAGGCGGCGAGCTCCTCGTCGTCGAAGGCGTTGTCCAGGGAGAGCATCCGCTCCCGGTGCCGGACGGCCGTGAACTCCGTCTCGTACGCCCCCGCGACCTTCTGCGTCGGCGAGTCGGGCGTGCGCAGCTCCGGGTACCGCTCCTCCAGCCGCTCCACGGAGCGCAGCAGCCGGTCGAAGTCGGCGTCGCTGATGACCGGCTGGTCCTTCACGTAGTACCGGAAGCGGTGCTCCTCGACCTCCTCGGCCAGCCGGGCGTGCTCCTCCCGGACGTCCGCCGGCACCACGTCGCGCTGCTCGTGCTGTTCGACAGCCACGTCGATCCTCCCGTTACTCAGGGTTGTCCGCGAGGGACTTCGCCGCCTTGACACAGTGCGCCAGCGCACTGCGGGCGTAGGCGGGCGAAGCACCCGCGAGCCCACACGTGGGAGTGATCACCAAGGACTCCGCGAGGGTCCCCGGTTGCAGCCCCAGCCTGCGCCACAGCGTCCTGACACCCATGACGCTACCGGCAGGGTCCGACAACGGGCCGTCGGTGGAGGGCACCACGCCCGCGAAGAGCTTCGTCCCTCCCTCGACCGCCTCCCCGATCGCCTCCTCGTCACGCTCGGTGAGCAACCCGAAATCGAACGAGATGCCCGCGGCGCCGGCCCGGCGCAGCAGGGCGAACGGCACGTCGGGGGCGCACGAGTGGATGACGGCGGGCCCGTCGTGGGCGCCCGTCACCTCGCGCAGGGCGCCCTCGACGACCTGACGGTCGACGGCGCGGTGGGTGCGGTAGCCGCTGGCGGTCTTGACGTGTCCCCGCAGCACCGCGGTGAGGGACGGCTCGTCCAGCTGCAGCACGATCCGCGCGCCCGGGACGCGGCGGCGCACCTCCGCCAGGTGGCCGCGCAGACCCTCGGCGAGCGACGCGGAGAGGTCGCGGCAGGCGCCGGGGTCGCTGAGGGCGGCCTCGCCGCCGCGCAGCTCCAGCGCGGCGGCGAGCGTCCAGGGGCCGACGGCCTGCACCTTGAGCGCGCCCTCGTACCCCTGGGTGAACTCCTCCAGTGCGTCCAGGTCCTGTCGCAGCCACGCGTGGGCCCGGCGGGTGTCGCGGCCGGGTCGGTCGCCGACCCGCCACCCGCTGGGCTCCACGCGCGCGTAGACCTCGACGAGCAGGCCCGCGGTCCGGCCGATCATGTCGGCGCCGGGGCCGCGGCCGGGCAGTTCGGGCAGGTGGACGAAGTCCTCGAAGGACCCGGTCACGGCCTTGGCGGCCTCGCGCGCGTCGCCGCCCGGCATCGAGCCGACCCCGGTGGCCGGACCCCATTTGATCTCGTCGCTGTCGTTGTTCTGGCTCACCCGGGAAGGGTACGCGCCGCTTGCCGGACGGGCTTCCTAGTGGCCCGGGCGGACGGTCAGGTCCTGGATCTCCGCGTCGCGGGGCAGGTCGACGGCCGTGAGGATCGTCGTCGCGACCGACTCCGGGTCCATGAGGCGGGAGGTGTCGTACTCCTTGCCCTCCTGCTGGTGGACCTTGACCTGCATGGGGCTGGCCGTACGGCCCGGGTAGACGGAGGTGACGCGCACGCCGTGGGGGCGCTCCTCGGCGCGCAGCGCGTCGGCGAGGGCCCGCAGGCCGTGCTTGGAGGCGGCGTAGGCGGACCAGTCGGCGTTCGCGTGGAGGCCCGCGCCGGAGTTGACGAACACCACGTGGCCCTGGGAGACGCGCAGCTGCGGCAGGAGAAGCCGGGTCAGCTCGGCCGGGGCGACGAGGTTCACGTCCAGCTGCGCGCGCCACGCCTTGGTGGTGAGCTCGCCGACGGGGCCGAGGTCCACGATGCCGGCGATGTGGAGCAGCGTGTCGAGCCGGTCGGGCAGCTCCTGGTGGGAGAAGGCCCAGGAGAGCCGGTCGGGGTTGGCGAGGTCCCCGACGAGCGTGCGGGCACCGGGGTGGAGCTCCGCCAGCTCCTTCGCGCGCCCGGCGTCCCGGGCCAGCAGGATGAGATCGTCCCCGCGCGCGTGGAGGCGGCGGGCGACCGCCGCGCCGATGCCGGAGCCCGCGCCGGTGATCAGGTGTGTGGTCATGGGGCCATGCTCGCACCCGGGCGGCCGGGGGGTCCCGGCGGCCGGTGGGTGCCGGGGCCGGTAGGGCCCGGGGGCCGGTGGGTGCTGCGGGGTGGCGGGGCCTTCGGGGTGCCGAGCGGACGACGGCCCGCCACCGGAGTCCGGGCCGCCGTTGGGCTGCGGGGGCCCGGGGGCCCCTCTACCGGATGCCGGCGGACTCCTCCAGGTAGGCGAGGGCGGAGACGGCGTCCTCCGCGAAGAACACCAGCTCGGTGAGGGGCAGCGGCAGGAACCCCTCCTCGTCCATGCGGCGGAACTGCTGCTTCAGCCCGTCGTAGAAGCCGGCGGTGTTGAGCAGGACGACGGGCTTGGTGTGCAGGCCGTGCTTCTTCAGCTCCAGGATCTCGGTGGCCTCGTCCAGCGTCCCGGTGCCGCCGACCATGACGACGATCGCGTCGGCGCGGGCGAGGAGCTGCGCCTTGCGCTCGGCGAGGTCCCGGGCGACGACCATCTCGTCGCAGCCGGGGCGGGCCTTGTGCTGCAGGAACTCCACCGAGATCCCGACCAGCCGCCCGCCCGCCGCCTGCACGCCGTCGGCAACGACCTTCATCAGCCCGGCGTCCGAGCCGCCCCACACGAGGGTGTGGCCGCCCTTGCCGAGGAGCTCGGCGAACTCGTGGGCCGCGGTCGTGTAGCGCTCGTCGAGGTCGGCGGCGGAGAGGAAGACACAGATGTCCATGGGCTCACGGTACGGGCCCGGTCCGGGAACCCACCCGCCGCGGGGGCCGTTGACCGGACATGACGCCTCCAGGACACCGCATCACGGTCGGCCCGGCGGACGGGCCGGTACGGGTCGAGCGGGACGGCCGGGTCCTCGCCGACAGCGAGCGCGCCCTCGCCCTGCGGGAGACGGGCTGCCCCGTCCGGTACTACCTGCCGCCCGAGGACGTGGCGACCGAGCTGCTGGTCCCCTCCGGGACGACGACCTACTGCCCGTTCAAGGGCACCGCCTCCTACTGGTCCCTGCCGGGCCGGCCGGACGCGGTGTGGGCCTACCTCGACCCGAAGCCGGAAGTCGCCGCCATCCGGGGCCACTTCTGCTTCTACGGGCAGGAAGGTGACCCAAGGGGGCCGGAAGGGTCCTGACGGGACCCCGGCGAGGCCGGAGCGGGCCGGCGGGACGCGGGGGGGGCCGGCGAGGCCGCAGCGGGCCGGCGGGACGCGGGCGGGGCCGACGGGGCGGGAGCGGGGGCCGGCGGGGCGGGAGCGGGGGCCGGCGGGGCGGGTGGTTCGGCCGGGCTTCGGCCCGGACCGATGAGTTGCGCGCCGTCCGCCGGTCTGCCCCGGCATGGACGATGTGAGGACGACACCGGCCGGCCCCGCCGCGACCGCCGGGGGCCGGGTGACGTCGGCGGACGGCACCCCGATCGCGTACCGCCGGTGCGGCGGGGGCCCGCCGCTGGTGCTGGTCGGCGGTGCCCTGTCGCCGGGCGGGTGGGAGCGGCGGCTCGCGGAGCTGCCGGCGGGCCGGTTCACGACGTACACGTACGACCGGCGCGGGCGCGGCGGCAGCGGGTGCGGCGCCGCGGGTCACGCCCCGGAGCGCGAGGTCGAGGACCTGGCCGCGGTGGTCGCCGTGGCGGGCGCCGGCGCGGGGGTGCACGGCACGTCGACGGGCGGGGCGCTCGCCCTGGAGGCGGCCGCGGCGGGGGTCCCGGTGGGGCGGCTGTCGGTGTACGAGCCGCCCTACGGCGCGGACGACGACGCCCACGACGGCGTACCGGCGTGGCGCCTGGCGGGCATCCACGCGCGCGTACTGGTCGTGGACGGCGGGGCGAGCCCGCGCCGGCTGCGCGACACGGCCCGCGCGGTCGCCGGGGCGCTGCCGTACGGGCGGCACACGACGCTCACCGGCCAGACGCACACGGCGGCGCCGCACGTGCTGGCCCCGGTGCTGGCGGGCTTCTTCGCCCCGTGACGGCGGCGGCCGGTGCCGGGCGGCCCGGCCCGGTGACGGCGGGGGCTACCCCGGGGCGGCCCCCGCCTGCTGACGACGGCGTCCGCCGCGGCGGACGTCAGGCGGTGGTGGGGCGGGGGCGGGTGCCGCGGACGGTGGCCGGTGGCCCGGGCAGGTGCGGGCCGGGCGTCAGGCGACGGCTGGTCCCTGCGTCAGGCGATGGCTCGGCCCGGTATCAGGCGGTACCTGAGCCCGGCTGGTCAGGCGGTGGCCGGGCCCGGCGTCAGGCGGTGGCGGGGGCGGTCGTGCGGCGGGTCGTCGTGGCGATGGTGGCCGAACCGACCACGCGGGTGCCGTCGTAGAGGACGATCGCCTGGCCCGGGGCGACGCCGCGGACCGGCTCGGTGAAGGTGACGCGCAGCTCGTCGCCCTCCACCGACGCCGTCACCTCCGTCTCGCCGCCGTGGGCGCGCAGCTGCGCGGTGTACGTGCCGGGGCCCTCGGGGGCGCGGCCGCACCAGCGGGGCCGGATCGCCGTGAGGGCCGTGACGTCCAGGGCCTCGGCGGGGCCGACGGTGACGGTGTTGTCCACGGGCGAGATGTCCAGGACGTAGCGGGGCTTGCCGTCCGGCGCCGGGTGCCCGATGCGCAAACCCTTGCGCTGGCCGATGGTGAAGCCGTACGCGCCGTCGTGGCTGCCGACCCTCGTGCCGGACTCGTCGACGATGTCGCCCTCCGCCTTGCCCAGGCGGGACGCCAGGAAGCCCTGCGTGTCGCCGTCGGCGATGAAGCAGATGTCGTGGCTGTCGGGCTTCTTCGCGACGGCGAGGCCCCGCCGCTGAGCCTCGGCGCGGATCTCGTCCTTGGTGGTGACCGTGTCGCCCAGCGGGAACAGGGCGTGGGCCAGCTGGCGCTCGTCGAGGACGCCGAGGACGTACGACTGGTCCTTCGCCATGTCGGAGGCCCGGTGCAGCTCGCGCGTGCCGTCAGCGAGGGTGACCACCTTGGCGTAGTGGCCGGTGCAGACGGCGTCGAAGCCGAGCGCCAGGGCCTTGTCCAGGAGGGCGGCGAACTTGATCTTCTCGTTGCAGCGGAGGCACGGGTTGGGGGTGCGGCCCGCCTCGTACTCGGCGACGAAGTCCTCCACCACGTCCTCGCGGAACCGCTCCGCCAGGTCCCAGACGTAGAAGGGGATGCCGATCACGTCGGCGGCGCGGCGGGCGTCGCGGGAGTCCTCGATGGTGCAGCAGCCCCGGGCACCGGTGCGGAAGGACTGCGGATTCGCGGAGAGCGCGAGGTGCACCCCCGTCACGTCGTGCCCCGCCTCGGCGGCGCGGGCGGCGGCGACGGCGGAGTCCACACCGCCGGACATGGCGGCGAGGACACGGAGGGGGCGCGGGGAGGTGTCAGTCATAGCCCCACCAGGGTACGGGGCGCCGGGAACCGTCGTCGCGTGAGTAAGCGTTCACGGTCACATGGGCAGTGGAGAGAGTGCACGGGTGGGGCGGCGCGCCCTGCTGATCGGCGGCGGGGCCGCCGCGGTGGGCGCGGCGGCGCTGGGGTGGGACGAGCTGCGGCGCGCCTGGTGGCGGCTGCCCGGTACGGAGCGCAAGCGGGTGGAGGGCGCGCTGGACCACGCCGGCGCGCAGTGGACGGCGGCGGCGCGGGCGAACTGGCGGCGGGCGGACCGCCCGGACGACTTCGGCATCGACCGGGTGGTGGTCCACGTCGTGCAGGGCAGCTTCGCGACGGCGCTGCGGGTCTTCAAGAACCCGGGGCACGGCGCGGCGGCGCACTACGTGGTGGGCAAGGACGGGCGGGTCGCGCAGATGATCCGCGAACTGGACGTGGCCTTCCACGCGGGCAACCGCGACATGAACGAGCGGAGCATCGGCATCGAGCACGAGGGGTTCGTCGACCGCCCGCAGGACTTCACGGAGGCGATGTACGCCTCGTCGGCCCGGCTGACGGCCGGGATATGCGCCCGGTACGGCATACCCGTCGACCGGGAGCACATCATCGGCCACGTCGAGGTGGAGGGCACGGACCACACCGACCCCGGGCCGCACTGGGACTGGGACCGGTACCTGCGGCTGGTGCGGCGCGCCGCGACGGCGCCCGCCACGGCGCCGCCCCCCTCACCCCGGGCCTGAGCCGGACCCCGGGGGCCGCCCTCCGGACCCGGAGGCCGCCGTCCGGAACCGGGGGCGCCCGCTGGGCCGGGGCGCGTCCGACGAACCCGGGGCCGCCCGCCGGGCAGGGGGTGCCCGTCGAGCCCGAGGCCGCCCACCGGACCGGGGGCCGCCCACCGGACCCCGGGGCCGCCTCCGGCGCCGAGGCCGCCCACCGGACCCGGCCCGAGCGGCAGGGCAGGCCCGCTAGCTGAGGCCGGCGGTGCGGGCGCGGGCGACGGCCGGGCCGATGGCCCGGGCGAGGGCGTCGACGTCGGCGCGGGTCGAGGTGTGGCCGAGGGTGAAGCGGAGCGTGCCGCGGGCCAGGTCGGCGTCGGTACCGGTGGCCAGGACGACGTGGCTGGGCTGGGCCACGCCGGCGGTGCAGGCGGAGCCGGTGGAGCACTCGATGCCCTGGGCGTCGAGGAGCAGGAGCAGGGAGTCGCCCTCGCAGCCGGGGAAGCTGAAGTGGGCGTTGGCGGGGAGCCGGTCGACGGGGTCGCCGCCGAGGACGGCGTCCGGGACGGCCGCGCGGACGGCGTCGACCAGCGCGTCGCGCAGGGCCCCGACCTCGCGGGCGAACGTCTCGTGACGCTCGGTGGCGAGCCGGGCGGCGACGGCGAAGGCGGCGACGGCGGGCACGTCGAGCGTGCCGGAGCGCACGTGGCGCTCCTGGCCGCCGCCGTGCAGGACGGGCACGGGGCTGTGCTCGCGGCCGAGCAGGAGCGCGCCGATGCCGTACGGGCCGCCGATCTTGTGGCCGGAGACGGTCATGGCGGCGAGCCCGGAGTCGGCGAAGGCGACGGGGAGCTGACCGACGGCCTGGACGGCGTCGGAGTGCAGCGGAACGTCGAACTCGCGGGCGACGGCCGCGAGTTCGCGGACGGGCTGGACCGTGCCGATCTCGTTGTTCGCCCACATGACCGTGGCCAGCGCGACGTCGTGCGGGTCGCGCGCGAGGGCCTCGCGCAGGGCGTCGGGGTGGACGCGGCCGTGGGCGTCGACGGGCAGGTACTCCACGGTGGCGCCCTCGTGCTCGCCGAGCCAGTGGACGGCGTCCAGTACGGCGTGGTGCTCCACGGGGCTGGTGAGGACGCGGACGCGGCGCGGGTCGGCCGCCCTGCGGGACCAGTACAGGCCCTTCACGGCGAGGTTGTCGGCCTCGGTGCCGCCGGAGGTGAGGACGACCTCGCTGGGCCGGGCCCCGAGCGCCTCGGCGAGCGTCTCGCGGGCCTCCTCGACGGTGCGGCGGGCCCGGCGCCCGGCGGCGTGCAGGGACGAGGCGTTGCCCGTGGCGGTCAGCTGGGCGGTCATCGCCTCGATCGCCTCCGGGAGCATCGGAGTGGTCGCGGCGTGGTCGAGGTAGGCCATGGTGACCCGATTCTACGAGCCCGCCGCGCGCCGCCGTCGGCGGCGTATCCGGCCATTCCCCGGGCCGCCCTCCCGGGCCGCCGCCGGGCCGTCGCCCGGGCCCCTCCGCCCGTCACCGGCCGGTCAGCCGAGGCTCCAGGAGACCGTGCCGTTGAGCGAGGTGAGGACGGCGAGGATCACCAGGTCGGCGGCGCCGAGGGCGAGGCCGAGGAAGGCGCGGCCCCGCCGGGCGGTGCCGCGGCGCAGGGACAGCAGGGCGAGGCCGATGGCGAGCGGCCCGAGCAGGATGTTGAGCACGAGCAGGCCGACGAGGCCCAGCACGAAGGCGGCGACGGCCATGCCGTCGGCGTCGCGGCGCGGGATGGGGTTCGGGGCCCCGGACCGGGCCTGGTCACCGGGGGGCCGGGTCTGGTGGCGAGTGGGGGTCACGGCGCGTTCCACGGCGACCCCCTTCAGTTCCGGTGCCGTCGGGCGCCGCGCTCGCGGGCCGCGAAGACGAGCAGCCACGCGGCGATGGCGGCGGCCGCCACGGCGGTGACGGGCGGGGGGACGAAGGCCGCGGTACCCATGAGCGTGCCGAGTACCAGCAGGGCTGCGACGAGGAAGAGCATCGGGTTGCCTCTCGTTGAGCGGACAACTGTGCACTGACTTTCCAGTCTAGTGACCGTGTACCCCTGGAGGCGGGGGAGGAACGGTTGTTTACTGCATGGCATGAGTCACAGCACCGGCGCCCCGGCGGCGGGCGTCCGGCAGGCGCGCAAACAGCGGACCCGCCGGGCCCTCATGGACGCGGCGCTCGCCCTGTTGGAGGACCAGAGCCTCGGGAGCCTGGGCCTGCGGGAGGTGGCGCGGACGGCGGGCATCGCGCCGACCGCCTTCTACCGGCACTTCGACGGCGTGGCGGACCTCGGCGTGGCACTCGTGGACGAGGCCCTGGGCAGCCTCCACGGCACGATCCGCACGACGCTCACGGCCACGGGGGACAGCGAGGAGCGGATCGCCGGGACGGTGGAGCTGATCGGCCGGCTGGTGGCGGACTCCCCCGCCCACGTGCTGTTCCTGGCGCGGGAGCGGCACGGCGGCGTGCGGCGGGTGCGCGAGGCGATCGGCGGCGAGCTGGACCGCTTCGCGGTCGAGGTGGCCGACACGCTGGCCGCCCTGCCGGAGGGACGCGGCTGGGAGCGCGCGGACCTGCTGATGCTGGCGCGGCTGTACGTCGACCTGATGGTGACGACCGCGTCGGCGCTCCTGGCGGCCGGACCGGATCCCACCGCCCGCGAGCGGGTGGCGGACGAGGCCCGGCGGCGGCTGCGGCTGGTGACGCTCGGCAGCCGCCACTGGCTGGACTGACGGCCCGTCCACGCCGCGCCCCCACCCCCGGGAGCCCGCACCTCGGCCGGGACCCACCCCCGGGAGCCCGCACCTCAGCCGGGACCCACCCCCGGAAGGCCCCGCACAGGCGGGCGCACGCGTCAGCGGCACCCCGGTACGGGCACGGGCGCGGCCCCCCGGCGTCAGCGGCGTACGGGTACGGCAACGGCCCGGGCGTCAGCGGCACCCCGGTACAAGCGCGGGCCCCGGGGTCAGCGGGGCGCGCGGGCGAGCTGGCGGGACTGCGCCACGAGCCGGTCGGCGCTGTCCCAGACCTCCGCGTCCTCCTCCAGGAAGCCGCCGGCGAGGTTGCGCGTGGTGATGGAGACGCGCAGCGGCCCGGGGGCGGGGCGGCAGCGGACGTGGGCGGTGAGCTCGACGGTCGGCGTCCAGCCGCTGAGGCCGAGGTCGAAGGCGGTGGGCGGCAGCGCGTCGACGGTCAGCAGCAGGGAGAGCGGGTCGGGGTCGCGGCCGTCGGCGAGGCCGAACCAGCCGCGCACCTCGCCCTTGCCGGAAGGGGCGCCGAGCGCCCAGCCGAGGGTGGCCGGGTCGAGCTTGATGTCGAGCAGCCGGGTGATCTCGGCGGAGCCCGGCAGCGGCTCGGGGGCGTCGGACGGACCGAGGCAGTGCTCGTACGGGGGGATGGCCGGCGGCTTGGCGCTGGTGCGCACGTCGTCGCTGAGGGCGTCGAGGTCGCCGTAGGTGGCGAGGACGCGGATGTGCTCGCGCTCGGTGCCGTCCTCGGCGCGCTGGTAGAGCGACGCCTGGCCGGTCGAGAGGGTGCGGCCGGTCCGGACGACCTCGGTGCGGATGACGGCGGGGCCGGGCAGCGAGGGCGCCAGGTAGTGGGCCGAGACCGAGAAGGGGTGCGGGTGCGGGAGCGCGTCGCCGAGGGCGCGGCCCAGCAGGGCGAGCAGGTATCCGCCGTTGACGACGCCGAAGATCGTCCAGTCGGCGGAGAGGTCCGTGTCGTAGACGCCCGGGGAGCGGAGGGCGACCGCGGTGTCGCGGTCGAACTGACTGCTGTCCATGCGCAGCACCGTACAACAGGAAACTACTAAGCGGTAGCTTTCTCGGGGGCCTCCTCCGAGGCGGTGGAGCGCCGGTTCCAGGCGCGCGGCGCCCGCCAGCGGTAGCGCAGCGCGAGCAGGCGCAGGACGAAGGCGGCGAGCGCGGCGACGGCGCTGGTGAACGGGTTGAGCATCTGGAAGTGGAGGAAGAGCACCACCATGGTCGAGCCGACGATCGCGGGCACCGCGTAGAGGTCGCGGTCCCAGCGCAGCAGCGACGGCGCCTCGTTGGCGAGCACGTCGCGCAGCACGCCGCCCCCGACGGCGGTCGCCAGCCCGAGGACCGCGGACTGGGTGAGCCCGAGCCCGTACTCGTACGCCTTGGTCGTCCCGGCCACGCAGAACAGCCCCAGTCCGGCGGCGTCGAAGGTGTTGACGGCCGCCTGGGTGCGCTCGACGACGGGGTGCAGGAAGAACACCAGCACCGTGGCGACCAGGGGCATCAGGAAGTACCCGAGGTCGGTGAAGGCCGCGGGCGGTACGGCGCCGATGATCAGGTCCCGCAGCAGCCCGCCGCCCAGCGCGGTGACCTCGGCGAGCACGGCCATCCCGAAGACGTCGAAGTTCTTCCGGACGGCGAGGAGCGCGCCGGAGATCGCGAAGACGAAGATCCCCGCGAGGTCGAGCGCGTGGAGCACGGAGGGGGTGAACAGAGACTGGAGCACCGCACTGTTGTACCGCGTGCCAGGCGGGTCGCGGCGCGCCGTCTCACCCGCCGGCCCGTCCCGGCCCGGCCCGCGGCCCGGTCCTCACGGCCTCCGACCCCGTCCGCCCGCCGCGCGGGCCGCCGCACCCGGCACCGTCCGCCCGCCACGCCGGCCGCCGCCACACCCGACACGCCCGTCCACCGGCACGGGCCGCCCAGGCCCGCGGTGCGGGTCGCCGCCCAGGCCCGCGCGGTGCGGGCCGGGCGGCGGCCATCCGGTACGGCGGGCGGCCCGCCGTCACACCGTCTTCTCCGCCGCGGTCTCCCCCGCGGTCCCCTCCGAGCCCACCGCCTCCGGCGCCTCCGCCGGGGCGGGTACGGTCCCCACGACGGCCTCCAGGCCGGTCGGCCGGGTCGGCTCCAGCTCCCCCGACGCGATCTCGGCCGTGAAGTGGCAGGCCACCTTGTGGCCGTCACCCGCGTCCGTCAGCACGGGCCGCTCCTCGGCGCACCGGGGCCGGGCCCAGGGGCAGCGGGTGTGGAAGCGGCAGCCGCTCGGCGGGTTGGCCGGGGAGGGCAGGTCGCCGCGGAGCAGGATGCGCTCGCGGCGGTCCTCGACCTCCGGGTCCGGTACCGGCACCGCCGACATCAGCGCCCGGGTGTACGGGTGCCTGGGCTCGGCGTACAGGGCGTCGCTCGGGGCCTCCTCGACGAGGGAGCCGAGGTACATCACACCGATGACGTCCGAGATGTGCCGGACGACGGCCAGGTCGTGGGCGATGACGAGGTACGTCAGGCCCAGCTGCTGCTGCAGCTCCTCCAGCAGGTTGATGACCTGGGCCTGGATCGACACGTCCAGGGCCGAGACCGGCTCGTCGCAGATGATGACGTCCGGCTCCAGCACGAGCGCCCGCGCGATGCCGATGCGCTGGCGCTGGCCGCCCGAGAACTCGTGCGGGTAGCGGGAGAGCGCGTTGGTGGGCAGGCCCACCCGGGCGAGGATCGCCTTGATCTTCTCCCGGCGCTCGTCCTGGTTCGCCCCGATGCCGTGCGCGATCATGCCCTCGGACAGGATCGACTCGATGTTCTGACGGGGGTTGAGGCTGCCCAGCGGGTCCTGGAAGACCATCTGGAGCCGGCGCCGGAACCGGCGCATCTCCTCCTCGGGCAGCTTCGCCAGGTCGGTGCCGTCGAAGAGGACCTCGCCGTCCGTGATGTCGACCAGCCGCAGGACCGCCCGGCCCAGGGTGGTCTTGCCGCAGCCGGACTCGCCGACCAGGCCGTACGTCTGACCGGCCTCGACGGTCAGCGAGACGCCGTCCACGGCGTACACGTGGCCGACGGTGCGGTTGAAGAGGACGCCCTTCCTGACGGGGAAGTGGACCTTCACTCCGTCCAGTGCGAGCAGGCTCACGCCGGTACCTCCTCGGCCGGTGCGTCGGGCATGACGGGGTTCACGCAGCGCACCTGGTGGCCCTCGGCGCGCGGCTCGGTGAGCTGGGGCGTGCCGGTGAGGCACTCCATCGTGTAGAAGTCGCACCGCGGCGCGAACGCGCAGCCGTCCGCCCAGGCGATCTTGTCGTTGATGGAGCCGCGGATGGGGCGGAGCGGCTCGCCGCGCGGGGCGTCCAGGCGGGGGATGGACCCCAGCAGGCCGTGCGCGTACGGGTGGGTGGGGTGGGCGAACAGCTCGCGGCGGCCCGCCGACTCCACGGCCTTGCCCGCGTAGAGGACGTTGACCTCGTCGCACAGGCCCGCGACGACCCCGAGGTCGTGCGTGATCATCAGCAGGGCCGTGCCCTCCTCCTCGACGAGCTCCTTGAGCAGCTCCAGGATCTGCGCCTGGATCGTCACGTCGAGGGCGGTCGTCGGCTCGTCGGCGATGAGCAGCCGGGGCGCGCACGCCACCGCCATGGCGATCAGGGCGCGCTGGCGCATGCCGCCGGAGAGCTGGTGCGGGTACTCGTCGAGCCGCCGCGCCGGGTCGGGGATGCCGACCCGGTCGAGCAGGTGGGCGGCCTCCTTGCGGGCGGCCTCCCCCTTCATGCCGCGGTGACGCTTGAGGATCTCGGTGACCTGCACGCCGATCGGGACGACCGGGTTCAGGGAGGAGAGCGGGTCCTGGAAGATCATGGCGAGCTTGCTGCCGCGCATGTCCCGGATCCGCTTGTCCCCCATGGTGAGCAGGTCCTCGCCGTCGAAGACGGCGCGGCCGCCGACGGTGACGCCCTTGCGCGGGAGGAGTCCCATGAGGGCGAGGGAGGTCACGGACTTGCCGCAGCCGGACTCGCCGACCAGGCCCACGACCTGGCCCTGGTCCACGGTGAAGGAGACCCCGTCGACGGCGGTGGAGGGCTTGCGGCCGCGTCCGCCGAAGGTGACGGTGAGTTCGTCGACAGTGAGCAGTGGCATGGCAGTTCAGCCTCGCAGCTTCGGGTCGAGGGCTTCGCGCATGGCCTCGCCGAGCAGGGTGAAGCCGAGGGCGGTGATGATGATCCCGACGGCCGGGTAGACCGCCATCATCGGCGCGTTGTCGAAGAACCGCTGCGCCTGGGAGAGCATCACGCCCCACTCGGGGACGGCCGGGTCCGGGTTGCCGAGCCCCAGGTAGGACAGGGCGGCGGCCTCGATGATCGCGGTGGCGAGGCTGAGGGTCGCCTGGACGATCACGGGGCTGAGCGAGTTGGGCAGGATCTGCGTGAGGACGATCCGCCGGCGGCGCACGCCGAGGGCCTTGGCCGCCAGCACGTAGTCCGAGCCGCCCTGGGCGAGCATCGAACCGCGCAGCAGACGCGCGAAGATCGGGATCTGCACGACGCCGACGGCGATCATCACGGTGGTCAGGGACTGCCCCATGACGGCCGCGACGGAGACGGCGAGGAGCAGCGACGGCAGGGACAGCAGGATGTCGATGAACCGCATGACGACGGTGTCGATCCGCCGGCCGGCCTTGCCGCCGAGGGTGGCGGCGGCGCCGGAGAGCATGCCGATCGTCGCGCCGACCACGAGGCCGATGAGCATCGACACGACGCCGACGAGCAGTGTCTGCCGGGCGCCGACGAGCATCCGGGAGAACATGTCGCGGCCGAGGTGGTCGAGGCCGAACCAGTTCTCGCCGCGGGCGCCGACGAACTTGCCCTGGTTGGGGAAGACCTCGCCGCGCCAGCTCTGCGCGGTCGGGGCGTGCGGGGCGACCCACGGGCCGATGACGGCGACGACGACGAACAGCGCGATGACCACGGCGCCGATGACCGCCATCTTGCTCGTCTTGAGGCGGCGGAACGCCTCGCGCCACAGGCTGGCGCCGCTCGTGCTCTCGTTGGCCTGGGTCAGCTCGGCGAGCCTGGCGATCTTGTCGGTCTTGGTGGACACGTCAGTTCACCCGCACTCTCGGGTCAATGAGGCTGTAGGCCAGGTCGACGAGGAGGTTGATGACGACGTAGATCATGGCGATGAACATGATGAAGCCCACCAGCACCGGGTAGTCGCGGGCGTCGATGGCGATCTTGATGAAGGAGCCGATCCCGCCGAAGTCGAAGACGGACTCGGTGAGGACCGCGCCCGACAGCAGGGAGCCGGTGAGCAGGCCGATGGCGGTGACGACCGGGAGGAGGGCGTTGCGCAGGACGTGGCGGAGGCGGACGACCCGCTTCTCCAGGCCCTTGGCCTCGGCGGTGCGGACGTAGTCCTCGCCGAGGACCTCCAGGACGCTGGCGCGCGTCATGCGGACGATCACGGCGAGGGGGATGGAGGCGAGCGTCACGGCGGGCAGGACGAGGTGCCACAGGGCGTCGCCGGCCGCGTCGAGCTCCCCGGTGAGCAGTCCGTCGAGGACGGCGAAGCCGGTGACCTCGGTCGCGTCGAGGCCGGTGGTCAGGCGCCCGTACGTCGGGAAGACGTGCAGGTTGACCGCGAAGATGCCCTTGAGGATCAGCCCGAGGAAGAAGACCGGCACGCAGATGCCGATGAGCGAGCCGGAGACCGAGGCGACGTCGAGCCAGCCGCCGCGGCGGCGGGCGGCGAGGTAGCCGAGCGGGATGCCGACGACCACGGCGATCAGCATGGCGGCGACGCTCAGCTCGACCGTGGCCGGGAAGCGCAGCGCGAACTCGTCCCAGACGGGCTGGCCGGTCTTGGTCGAGGTGCCGAGGTCGAGTTCGGCGATGCGCTTGAGGAAGCGGCCGTACTGCACCCACACCGGCTGGTCGAGGCCGAGCGCACGGTTGATGCGCGCCACTTCGGTGGGTGTCGCCCGTTCGCCCAGGATCGCCGAGGCGGGTCCGCCGGGCAGCCGGTTCAGCCAGAGGAAGAGGAGAACCGACAGGCCGAGCAGGGTGGGTATCAGCTGTAGCAGTCTTCGTACGACGAGTCGCAGCACCCCGCGTGCCCCTTTCTTGCGTGTGCGTCAGATGCGGGTCCGCCCGGCCACGCAGTGCTGTGGCCGGGCGGACCCGCTGGTGGATGGGGTTACTTGAAGGAGACCTCGGCGAAGTTCTCCTGCGTCAGCGGGGAGACCTTCGGCGGGTTGACGTCCTTGGCGAACGCGATGGCCGGCGGGGAGGACGAGACCGGGAGGCCCGGCAGGTACTCCATGATGATGTCGTTGGCCTTCTTGTACGCCTCGACGCGCTTGGCCGGGTCGGTCTCCTTGGAGGCCGCGGTGACCGCGTCGAAGACCTTCGGGTCCTTGAAGCCCCACTGCTTGTCGTACTCGGCGAACCAGGTGCCGATGAAGTTGTAGCCGTCGTTGAAGTCACCGGTCCAGCCGAGCATGTGCAGGGCGCAGGCTCCGGCCTCGGTGGCGTCCAGGTAGTCCGGCGCCCACTTCAGCGGCTTCGGGGTGACGGTGACGCCCGCCTTCTCCAGGTCGGCCTTCATCAGCTCGAAGATGTCCTGCGGGGCCGGCATGTAGGGCCGGGTGACCTCGGTCGGGTAGCAGAACTCGATCTTCAGCTTCGACTCGCCGGCGGCGGCCAGCAGCTGCTTGGCCTTGGCGGTGTCGAACGGGTACGTCTTCACCTTGTCCGAGAAGCCGGCGACCGTGTCGGGCATGAACTGCGTCGCGGTCTTGCCGCCCTCGGGCAGCTGCGTCTTCACGATGTTGTCGCGGTCGATGGCGTGCGCGAGCGCCTGCCGGACCTGCGGCTTCTTCAGCGCCGGGTGCTTCTCCTGCGACATGCCCACGTAGAAGATGTTGAAGACGTCACGCGTGGGGACCTGGAAGCCGCCCTTCTCCAGCGTCTTCACGTCGGCCGGGGAGACCAGGTCGTAGCCCTGGATGTCACCCGCCTGGAGCGCCTGGCGGCGGCCCTCCTCGGTGGAGATGGTGCGGAAGACGAGGTTCTTCACCTTCGCCTTGTCGCCCCAGTACTCGTCGAAGCGCTGGAGGGTGACCTCCTTGTTGCCCTTGTTCCACTTCGTGATCCGGTACGGGCCGGTGCCGGCGACCGTGCCGGCCTCCTGGCTGTACTTCGGGTACGAGATGGCGTCGTCCTTGCCGGTCGCCGCCTGCGTGGCGTACGCCTTCAGGGCCTTCGGCGAGTGGATCGCCAGCGCCTGGAGGGAGAAGCCGCCCGGCAGGTTGGCGGAGGGCGCGTGGACCTCGATGACCGCGGTGTTGGGGTCCTTCGCGGTGCAGGACTTGTAGTTCGCCTTGGGGGCGTCCTTGTCCTCGTTCTTCGCGAAGCCGCCCATGATGGACTGCCAGTAGTACGAGACCGCGCTGGACTGGTAGGTGCCCTTCCAGTTGAACCAGTGGTCGTAGTTGGCGCAGACGGCGGCGGCGTTGAACGCCTCGCCGTCGTGGAACTTCACGTTCTCGCGGAGGTTGAAGGTCCACACCGTGCCGGCGTCGTTGCTGGACCACGACTCGGCGAGGCCGCCGACGAGCTTGCTGCCGCCGGGCTCGTGCTCCAGCAGCGCCTCGAAGGCCTGGCGGGTGACCCGGAAGGTCTCGCCGTCGCTGGCGAGGGCGGGGTCCAGTGAGCTCGGGTCACCGGCACCGGCGAACACGAACGTGTCCTTGTCGCCGCCCTTGTCGCCGTCCTTGCCGCGCTCGCTGGCACAGCCCGTAGCGATCATTCCGACGGCGAGCGCCGCGGTGACCGCCCGGACCGTACGGGACTTGGATATTCGCATGGGCCACCCCTGGTCTGGCCTAGTGAATGAGGTCTTGACGGCCGAACACTACCGACGGGTGGCACGGCGGAGAACAGTCCGGATAGCGGTGATACCCAGTCGAGACCCGGACACTCGCCAAACCGGGCAGTTCCCGGACAAGACCCCTGGTGGACGTAACACCGCCGACACACGGGGGAGTTCGGGGCGGTCGCCGAGCGGCGCCTCAGCGCTGCTGCGGGTAGCCGTATCCGGCCGCGCCGGGGACGGGCGGGGCGAGGTGCGCCTCGCGGTCGTAGAAGGGGCGGGTGTGGGCGCGCAGCCACATGGCGACCGGGTCGTACGCGTCCGACATCGCGACCGTCGACACCGGCAGCCCGTCCGGGACGGCGGCGACGGACTGGCGCATCATCTCGCGCACCGCGTCGACCGAGGCCCGGCCCGTGTCGTAGAGGTCGAGGCCGATCGCGAGGTAGGGCGTGCCGAGCGACGGCTGGACCCAGGCGCGGCGCAGGGAGCGGACGGCCGGGGTGCGGTGGGCGTTCTGCGTGAGCAGGGCGTAGAACTGCGGCAGCTCGATGGCTGGCTCGCTGAGCCGGAGGGGCCCGGCGGGCATGCGGTCCAGGCCGGTGGCGATACGGCGCAGGTCGGCCCAGGGGATGCCGACGCCGCCGCCCGGGGCGTGCGGGTTGAGCCAGATTCCCCAGCGGTCGGGGTAAAGGGCGCGGGCGACGTCGCGGACGGCGACGACCTCGTGGGCCCGGTTCCAGCCGGAGGCGGCGAGCTCCTGGGCGGAGGTGACGCACGGGGCGTAGCCGAGGCCGTCGACCTCCATGTTCCCGTACTGGGCGTCGGGGCCGCCGGCCTCGCCGTGCCACAGCAGCATCCGGACGGCGGCGTCGGCGAGGGCGTGGAGCAGCGCCTCGTACGCGTCGTAGCGGCCGGGCGCGACCTGCCCCAGCAGGTGCTCGACCTGTCCCCCCGCAGCCGACTCCGCCCGACCGGGGGAGCCCCCACCGGCCGCCGCCGTGCCTGACGTGCTCACCTGGATCCCGCCCCTCGTCCGCAAGCCTTCCGGTCCAGCTTACGGGGGCCTGGGGTCAGGAACCGTGCGCGCGGCGATAGAAGGGGGCGACCTTTTCCCGCATCCAGTCGCCGACCGGGTCCTCGGCGACGTCGAGGAGGACGAGGTTGACCGGCCAGGGCACGGGGACGCGGCCGAGGGCCCGGCCGAGGGCGTCCAGCGGGGCGGTGCGGTCGGCCGTCTCCGGGGCGGTGAGCTCGACGCCGACGAAGAGGGCGGGCGGCTCCCCCTCGACGCTGGCCAGGGCGCGGCGGGCGGTGCGGACGAGGCCGGTCGCCTCGAACTCCGCGCCGGCGGCGCCGAGGAAGTCGACGGGGTCGTCCTGCCAGTCCGGCTCGAAGAGCCGCACGCGGCCGCCGCTCGCGGGCCCGTCGAGCGGGGTGCGGCCCGCGCGGCACAGTTCGGCGACGGCGGGCGGCGGGAGCGGTACCCCTATGGTGCCGCCGGGGTTCAGGGCGATCCCGAGCTGCGGGGGCAGGCCCCGGGCGAACTCGACGGCGGGGGCCACCGCGTACGCCATGTGGGCACCGGCGCAGGCGCGCAGCTGCGTCTCGGAGCTGAACACGGGGACGTACGGGAGGCCGTCGAGCTCCAGGGTGGGCAGGTCCAGGCCGGGGGCGCCGGGGCCGGCGGAGTCGGGGGCGCCGCCGCGGGGCAGCGGCACCCAGACGGGGCTGCGGCCGAGGACCTCGACGATGCGGGCGCCGGCCGTGCTCCGGCCGAGGGAGGCGGAGAGGACCTCCTCCAGCTCGTTGGCGGGCCATGCGGTGTCGACGGCTGCGGCTGTCGTGTCCACGGGCGTTCGTGCGTCCTTCCGGTCCGTCCGGTGCGTGCCGCAGCACCCTAGCGCGGGGCGTACGGGGCACCGGCGCCCCGGGCCCGGGCGGGCGGCCCGGTGCCGGGGCGGCCCGGTGCCGGGGCGGCCCGGTGCCGGGGCGGCCCGGTGCCGGGGCGGCCCGGTGGCGGGGCGTCCACGGGACGGGTCGGCCGGGGGACGCGGCCCGGCGGGAGGCGGGCCGGCGGGAGGCGAGGTGACGGGCGAGCCGACGGGCGGCGAGGTGGCGGGACGGGCGGTGGCGGGACGCGAGCCGACGGGCGGCGAGATGGCGGGAGCCGGGTCGACCGGAACGACGGAAGCGGGCGGGCGGCAGCTCGACGGGACGCGGGCCGGCGGGGGCGAGGCGGCCGGACGCGGGCCCGCGCGGGGCGAGGCGGGTCAGCGGAAGTGGATGCGGGTGAGGGCCGAGGCGGCGTCGCGGTCGAGGAGGACGGCGGAGGCGCAGCCCGCCGGCAGGTGCCCCCGCTCGGCGTCGCGCACCAGGCGCCCGACGGCCCTGCGGTGCCGGGCGAAGGCGTACGAGGACACGCCCCTGCCCCGCTCCCGCTGGCCGGCGCGGGCGGTGGGGGCGTCGACGTCGAGGAGCAGCAGGTGCAGGGAACGGCCCCGGCGACGGGCGTCGCGGGCGAGCCAGCGGCGCACCCAGGACTGGGTGCCGCAGTCGTGGACGACGACGCCCCCGCCGTCGCGCAGCCGCCGCAGCAGCCCGGCGTAGTGGGCGACGCGGACGAGCGGCCGGTACAGGGCGTACGGGAGGAGGCGCGGCATGCGCCGCTCCCAGCGCTCGCGGACGTCCTGCGAGTCGACGGCGCGGTCGGCGGCCGCGGAACGGATGAGTGTGGACTTGCCGCTGCCGGGAAGACCGGAGACTACGACCACGTCCCCCTCCCCGAAGAGCAGCTCGCGCGGGACCCGCCCGCCGCGCTCGCGCAGGTCGCGCAGGACCGGGGCGGCGGTCGTACGGGCGGGCAGCGCCGGCGGCGCCGGTACCCCCGCGGTCGTGGCGTAAGCGCCGGACCGCTGCAACGTCATGGCCCCTCCCGGGCTCGGCTCCCCCACAGCCTGCCCAAGAAGTGTAAAGAAACGGCAATGGGACACAAGTGATTTGCCGCCGGTCGAGGGTTTGCCGATCCGGACCCTCGTGCGATGATGTGCGCGCCGACAACCGCATACCGGCCGATCGAATCCGCGCGGGAGAGTTCCGGGCCCCCGTGGCCCGGGCGCCGAAGGAGCAAGTTCCTCCCTTGAATCTCTCAGGCCCCGCACCGCACGGATGAGGCAGATCTGAAAAGCGAGCCGTCCCCCGCACGCCGGGGCCGCGCGGCTCCACCCAAGGTGCAAGCCGCGCCCCGCACGGGGTCACGGCGAACCTCTCAGGTTCCGATGACAGATGGGGAGGACGTGTCCTCGCCACCCATGCCCCGGACCTGGGAGCCCTTTCCATGAGCACTTCCCCCCGCCGCACGGCCCTCGATGCGCTGCATCGTTCGCTGGGCGCGACCATGACCGACTTCGCCGGCTGGGACATGCCGCTGCGGTACGCCAGCGAGCGCGACGAGCACACCGCCGTACGCACCCGCGCGGGCCTGTTCGACCTCTCCCACATGGGCGAGATCACCGTGACCGGCGCCCAGGCGGCCGCCCTGCTGGACCACGCGCTGGTCGGCAACATCGGCGGCGTCGGCGTGGGCCGCGCCCGCTACACCATGATCTGCCGCGAGGACGGCGGCATCCTCGACGACCTGATCGTGTACCGGCTCGCCGAGCAGGAGTACATGGTCGTCGCCAACGCCTCCAACGCCCAGGTGGTGCTGGACGCCCTGACGGAGCGCGCGGCCGGCTTCGACGCCGAGGTGCGCGACGACCGCGACGCGTACGCGCTGATCGCCGTGCAGGGCCCCGAGTCCCCCGGCATCCTGAAGTCCCTCACCGACGCCGACCTCGACGGGCTGAAGTACTACGCGGGCCTGCCCGGCACCGTCGCGGGCGTCCCCGCGCTGATCGCCCGTACGGGTTACACCGGTGAGGACGGCTTCGAGCTGTTCACCGCGCCGGAGCACGCCGAGCGGCTGTGGCGGGCGCTGACGGAGGCCGGCGCCCCCGTCGGCCTGATCCCCTGCGGGCTGTCCTGCCGCGACACGCTGCGCCTGGAGGCGGGCATGCCGCTGTACGGGCACGAGCTGACGACCGCGCTGACGCCGTTCGACGCGGGCCTGGGCCGGGTCGTGAAGTTCGAGAAGGAGGGCGACTTCGTCGGCCGCGAGGCGCTCGAAGCCGCCGCCGAGCGCGCCGCGACCGCCCCGCCGCGCCGGCTCGTCGGCCTGGTCGCCCAGGGTCGCCGGGTGCCGCGCGCCGGGATGTCCGTGGTCGCCGACGGCACCGTGGTGGGCGAGGTCACCTCGGGCGCCCCCTCCCCCACCCTCGGCAAGCCGATCGCCATGGCGTACGTGGACGCCGCGTACGCCGAGGCGGGTACGAGCGGGGTCGGCGTCGACATCCGCGGTACCCATGAGCCGTACGACGTGGTGGCGCTGCCGTTCTACAAGCGTCAGAAGTGACGCCCGGCACACCCGTCACCCGCACGACTCCCCCGTTCACCACCACTCCCGCGCGTACAGGAGAATTCAGCTCATGAGCAACCCCCAGCAGCTGCGCTACAGCAAGGAGCACGAGTGGCTGTCGCCCGCCGAGGACGGCGTCGCGACGGTCGGCATCACGGAGCACGCGGCGAACGCCCTGGGCGACGTCGTGTACGTCCAGCTCCCCGAGGTCGGCGCCACGATCACCGCCGGCGAGACCTGTGGTGAGCTGGAGTCCACCAAGTCCGTCAGCGACCTGTACTCGCCCGTGACCGGTGAGGTCGTCGAGGCGAACCAGGCGGTCGTGGACGACCCGTCGCTGGTGAACACCGCTCCGTTCGAGGGCGGCTGGCTGTTCAAGGTGCGCGTCACGGACGAGCCGCAGGACCTGCTCTCCGCCGACGAGTACACCGAGTTCGCCGGCTGACCAGCCCGACACCCACACCCTTAGGGACCGCGTGATGTCGCTTCTGAACACCCCTCTCCACGAGCTGGACCCGGACGTCGCCGCCGCCGTCGACGCCGAGCTCCGCCGCCAGCAGGACACCCTGGAGATGATCGCCTCGGAGAACTTCGCTCCGGTGGCCGTCATGGAGGCCCAGGGCTCCGTCCTCACCAACAAGTACGCCGAGGGCTACCCGGGCCGCCGCTACTACGGCGGCTGCGAGCACGTCGACGTGGTCGAGCAGATCGCGATCGACCGCATCAAGGCGCTCTTCGGCGCGGAGCACGCCAACGTGCAGCCGCACTCCGGCGCGCAGGCCAACGCCGCCGCGATGTTCGCCCTGCTCAAGCCGGGCGACACGATCATGGGTCTGAACCTCGCCCACGGCGGGCACCTGACCCACGGCATGAAGATCAACTTCTCCGGCAAGCTCTACAACGTGGTCGCCTACCACGTGGACGACGCCACCGGTCAGGTCGACATGGCCGAGGTCGAGCGCCTCGCCAAGGAGTCCAAGCCGAAGCTGATCGTCGCCGGCTGGTCCGCCTACCCGCGCCAGCTGGACTTCGCCGCCTTCCGCCGGATCGCGGACGAGGTCGGCGCGTACCTCATGGTCGACATGGCCCACTTCGCGGGCCTGGTCGCGGCCGGGCTGCACCCCAACCCGGTGCCGCACGCCCACGTGGTCACCACCACGACCCACAAGACGCTGGGCGGCCCGCGCGGCGGCGTCATCCTGTCGACCGCCGAGCTCGCCAAGAAGATCAACTCCGCGGTCTTCCCCGGTCAGCAGGGCGGCCCGCTGGAGCACGTGATCGCGGCGAAGGCGGTCTCCTTCAAGGTCGCGGCGAGCGAGGAGTTCAAGGAGCGCCAGCAGCGCACCCTGGACGGCGCCCGCACCCTCGCCGAGCGCCTGGTCCAGCCGGACGTCACCGAGCACGGCGTGTCGGTCCTGACCGGCGGCACCGACGTGCACCTGGTCCTGGTCGACCTGCGCAACAGCGAGCTGGACGGCCAGCAGGCCGAGGACCGCCTCCACGAGGTCGGGATCACCGTCAACCGCAACGCGATCCCGAACGACCCCCGGCCCCCGATGGTCACCTCCGGTCTGCGCATCGGCACCCCGGCCCTGGCCACCCGCGGCTTCCAGGCCGAGGACTTCGCCGAGGTCGCCGACGTCATCGCCGAGGCGCTCAAGCCGTCGTACGACGCCGAGGCGCTGAAGGCCCGGGTCTCCGCGCTCGCCGCGAAGCACCCGCTTTACCCTGGTCTGTAGTCCTTACGGCGTTACGTACGCAACAGACTGATCTGCGGGGCACCGCGCACACTGGACAGTGAGTGCGGTGCCCCGTCCCTTGCCCCCCACCCCGTCCCGCCCCCGCACCCGTCCCGCTCCCCGCGTCCCAGGTCCCACCCCGTTGTCCCGCACCACCCCGGCAGACAGCGACGTCTTCCCACCAAGGAGTCCCCCGTGGCCATCTCGGTCTTCGACCTGTTCTCGATCGGCATCGGCCCGTCCAGCTCCCACACGGTCGGCCCCATGCGCGCCGCCCGCATGTTCGCGCGCCGCCTGAAGAACGAGGGCCTGCTCGCCCACACCGCCTCCGTGCGGTGCGAGCTGTTCGGTTCCCTGGGCGCCACCGGCCACGGCCACGGCACCCCCAAGGCCGTCCTGCTGGGCCTGGAGGGCGACTCGCCCCGCACCGTCGACGTGGAGACGGCCGACGCCGAGGTCGAGCGGATCAAGCGCGAGGGGCGCATCAACCTCCTCGGCGTGCACGAGATCCCCTTCGACTTCGACGAGCACCTGGTCCTGCACCGCCGCAAGGCCCTGCCCTACCACGCCAACGGCATGACCGTGTGGGCGTACGACGCCGAGGGCGCGACGCTGCTGGAGAAGACGTACTACTCGGTCGGCGGCGGCTTCGTCGTGGACGAGGACGCCGTGCAGGGCGAGAACCCGATCGTCCCCGATGACACCGTGCTGACGTACCCCTTCCGCACCGGTGACGAGCTGCTGCGCCTGACCCGCGAGACGGGCCTGTCGATCTCCGCCCTGATGCTGGAGAACGAGAAGGCGTGGCGCACCGAGCGGGAGATCCGCGAGGGGCTGCTGGAGATCTGGCGCGTCATGCAGGCGTGCGTCGAGCGGGGCATGTCCCGCGAGGGCATCCTGCCGGGCGGTCTGAAGGTCCGCCGCCGGGCCGCGACCACCGCCCGCAAGCTGCGCTCCGAGGGCGACCCGCTGGCGCTCTCCATGGAGTGGATCACGCTCTACGCGATGGCGGTCAACGAGGAGAACGCCGCCGGCGGCCGGGTCGTCACCGCCCCGACGAACGGCGCGGCCGGCATCATCCCGGCGGTGCTGCACTACTACATGAACTTCGTGCCCGGTGCCGACGAGGACGGCGTGGTGCGGTTCCTCCTCGCGGCCGGCGCGGTCGGCATGCTGTTCAAGGAGAACGCCTCGATCTCCGGCGCCGAGGTCGGCTGCCAGGGCGAGGTCGGCTCGGCCTGCTCCATGGCGGCGGGCGCCCTCGCCGAGGTCATGGGCGGCTCCCCCGAGCAGGTGGAGAACGCCGCGGAGATCGGCATGGAGCACAACCTCGGCCTGACCTGCGACCCGGTCGGCGGCCTCGTGCAGATCCCGTGCATCGAGCGCAACGGCATGGCGGCGGTGAAGGCGGTCACGGCGGCGCGGATGGCGCTGCGCGGCGACGGCAGCCACAAGGTCTCCCTGGACAAGGTCATCAAGACGATGAAGGAGACCGGCGCGGACATGTCGGTGAAGTACAAGGAGACCGCGCGCGGCGGCCTCGCGGTGAACATCATCGAGTGCTGAGCGTCGGCCGGGCCTCGGGGCCGTGGCGGACGCGGAGCGGCGCCCTCCGGGTCTCCCGGGGGGCGCCGCTCGGTGTGCGGGGGCGGTCAGGGCCGCCGCGGGTCGGTCAGGCCCTGTTCAGGCGCGACCAGAACTCGTCCCAGCTGAGCAGGCCGTCGCCGTTGGCGTCCTGGGCGTTGATGACGGCCTGGGCGACGGGCTCGGTGACGTTGAAGTCGCCGAGCTGAGCCATGACGCTCTTGTACTCGGCGGCCGTGATGAAGCCGTCGCCGTTGACGTCGTACCGGTCGAAAGCCTTGCGCGCAGACTCCATGTCCGCCATCGCTCCACCCCTTAAGGATCTGTGCAACTTCGGCGGCTAGCGTAACGGCAGGGGCTCAAGGTGCACCGCGGGGCCCCGGGGGCCGGTGGGGCGGGGCTCCGGGGGACGATGGCGGTATGAGCGACCATGTGGCCCGTGTGCTGTCCGCGGCGGCGCGCGGGGTGTTCCCGCCGCCCGACGGCTCCACCGTGATCGTCCCGCAGCCGAGCCGGCGGGACGCCGGCGTGTTGGCGTTCACGGCGCACTCGGTGGTGTTCGTGGACGAGGACCCGGCCTGGGTGCGGGCCGAGCTGGCGGCGTCGTCGGCCGATCCGCTGGCCGCGGCGATGAGCCCGGGCTTCCTGACGGCGCTGATGGCCCGGACGGGGCGCCGCATGGACACCGTCGACATGCTGACCGTCGCGGGCCGGCTGGACGGCCCGCCGCCGCTGCCGCTGCGCGAGGTGCGGGACCCGGATCACCCGCGGGTGGTCCGGGCGCGGGCGTACCGCGACGACGTGCGGGTGTGGGCCGCCGACGGCGGGGTGGTGGTCCTGGGGCGGGCGGTGGCGGGGCGCTGGGAGGCCGCGGTCGAGGTCGACGAGGCCGCCCGGGGGCAGGGCCTGGGCGTGCGGCTGGCGCTGGCCGCCCGCCATCTGGTGCCGGACGCGGCCGTGTGGGCGCAGCAGCCGCCGGGCAACGCCCGCAGTGTGCGCACGTTCCAGGCGGCCGGGTACCGCCCGGTATGCGCGGAGGCGCTGCTCGTCCCCCGTTGACCGCCGCGAGCGGGAGCGGTCGGGGACGAGACGGTGCGCGGGCCGGTCTCGGCGGGGCGGGGGCGGGCCGGGGGGCGCTGCTCGTACGCCGCTGACACCAGGCACGCACGGGGCCGGAGGCCGGGCGGAGCCGGGGCGGGGGGCCGACTCCGGGCAGGAACCGGAGGCCGGGCGGAGCCGGGGCGGGGGGCCGCCGGGCAGGAACGGCGGGCCGGACGGGGGCCGGAAGCCGGGCAGCAGCCGAAGGCCGGGCGGAGGCGGGGTTGCGGTGGGGCGTCAGCGGAAGACGCCCGTGTGCCCCAGCGAGTAGCGGCCGGGCTGGGGGTAGACGGCCAGGCCGCGGGGGCCGTCGCCGACGGGGATGCGGGCGAGTTGCCGGCCGGTCCGCGTGTCGATCGCGTAGACCTCGGAGTGGTACCGCCCGGAGAGCCAGAGCACCGTGCCGTCCGCCGAGACGCCGCCCATGTCGGGCGAGCCTCCGTCGGGCAGCCACCATTTCTTCGTCACCCGCTGCCGGGCGAAGTCGAAGACGGAGACGGAGCCCTCGCCGCGGTTCGGCACGTACATCTCCCGGGAGTCGCGGGAGACGTACAGGCCGTGGCAGCCCTTGCCGGTGGGCAGCAGGCGCGGGGTGGTGAAGGCGTCGCCGTCGAGGGCCCACAGGCCGTGCGCCATCATGTCGGCGACGTAGAACGTCCTGCCGTCGGGCGAGAGCTTCACGTCCTGCGGCATGGCCCCGGCGAAGGGCAGCGCCAGCCGCGCGACGACCTCCTTGCGGCGCGTGTCGACCTTCAGCAGCTCGCCGGAGAACTCGCAGGAGACGACGGCGTACCGGCCGTCGGCGGAGAAGTCGGCGTGGTTGACGCCGTGGCAGGGGGCGGGCTCGGTGTGGCGGCGCTCCATGGTGTGCGGGTCGCGGAAGACGAGCTCCCGGTCGAGGGAGGCCATCACGACGGCGTAGCGGCCGTCGGGGGTGAAGTAGAGGTTGTACGGGTCGCGGACCGCGACGTCCCCGCCGCGCCGCCGGCCCGTGGCCGGGTCGAGGGGGGTCAGGGTGTGGCCCTGGTCGTTGGTGACCCAGAGGGTCTTCAGGTCCCAGGACGGCACGACGTGCTGGGGGTGCTTGCCCACCGGGACGGTGTCGACGACGCGGTAGGTCGCGGGGTCGATGACCGAGACGGTGCCGGAGAGCGTGTTGGGGACGTAGACCCGGGAGGGGAAGTCCCGGACGGCCGGGGAGAGCCGGCCGGGGCGGGCGGCGGCGTAGACGTCGCGGGGGTCGAGCGGGGGCGGCATGCCGGGCAGGGGGCCCGTCCCGGTGTCCGGGGCGGTCGTGGTCGCGGTCGCGTGCGGCCGGCCGGGCGGCGCCGCCGCCCCCGGACCGGCGGGCGATCCGGCGGGCGCCCCCGCGCCGCCGCACCCGGCGAGGAGGGCCAGCACGGCGGCCGTGAGGAGGCCGGTGGTTCGCTTGCTGAGGTGCACGGTCACGCGACCATTTAAGGATGGTGCGCCCGGTACCTCCCGGATTGACCTGTCACGCTCCTCTGCGGATCGGTCGGTGACACCGGCGGGGCGAGGAAAGTACTCGTTCTGTTCGATAGTTATTCATGGTTTGCCAGGTGAGTGGCGTGTTTCACCTTGGATTGCTCTCCACTATGCCGGAAGGCTGACGTTTCGCACGGAATGCCGTTTTGGCGGGGAGCTCGTCGTCTGCCATAGTCGAGTCCTACGACCCCCTCGACCCGGGCCAGGTCGTCGACAGCGCCGTCGGACAACACCCCACCTCCGTCCGCGGCGCTCCACGAGGAGCCCCCGCGGCGCCGGACCACGGCGCACAAGGGGGCTCCGGTGCGTTCAGGGGTCGGCGGGCCGAGCGGGCCGCGGTACGAGCGGGTCGCGGCCCGAGGGGCGGCGGGCCGAGCGGGCCGAGCGGTACGAGCGGGTCGCGGCCCGAGGGGCGGCGGGCCGAGCGGTACGAGCGGTACGAGCGGGTCGCGGGGCGAGCGGGCGACGGTTCAGCGGTCGGCGACGCGGATCTCGAACCACGTGTTCTTGCCGCGCGGCAGCAGGTCCACGCCCCAGCGGTCCGAGAGCTTGTCGACGAGGAAGATCCCGCGCCCGCTCTCGTCCAGCTCCTGCACCGGCATCAGACAGGGCAGCCCCCGCGAGGGGTCGCGGACCTCGATCCTGATCCGGCCCCGGCGGCGGTGCATCCGTACCCCGAACGCCCGCGCCCCGGTGTGCCGCACGGCGTTGCCGACGAGTTCGGAGACGAGCAGGACCACGTCCTCGGCGACCTGCGGACCGAGCAACCAGTGGCGGAGCACGACGCAGCGGGCGATCCGGCGGGCCGTCGCGGCGGACTCGGGGAGCGACGGCAGCCGCACCTCCTCGACGGTGGGGTCCCCGTACTCCGCCAGCGCCTTGAGCGCCCGCTCCTCGTCCACGGACGGCACCCACCTCGCGGCGGTCACCCCGCCGCGCTCCCCCGGTCGCTCCACGCCTTCCAGCCCCGCCATGCCCCCCATGATGGCCGCCGGGCGGGGCCCACGGGGCGGTTCCGCGGGAATCGTCCGGCGGGCCCCGCGGCCCCGCCGGAGGCGTCCGACATATGACGGAGGCACCCGAGGGCCGCCGGAACCGCACTGACCAGCGGTGACGCGACGCACCGACGTGTTCACGGGACGGGGTGCCGCGGGGGCTCCCCATCCCGCGTCCCGGGGACTTCAAACCACCCCCAGGAGTGAACGTTCTCCCGGGTGTTCCCAGCCCCACCGACCGGGGACCGGCCCGGGCGGCGGCTGGAGGACCGGCCCCGGCGCCGGCTAGAGGAACTTGGCCTTGCCCGGGCCCTCCTCCACGAAGCTGCGCATGCCCCGCTCCCGGTCCTCCGTGGCGAAGAGGCCCGCGAACCAGTTGCGCTCGACGGCGAGGCCCGTGTCGATGTCCGTCTCCAGGCCGGTGTCGACGGACTCCTTGGCGGCCCGCAGCGCCAGCGCCGGGCCCTGGGCGAGCTTGGCGGCCCAGGCGTGCGCCTGCTCGTACACCTCGGCGGCCGGGACGACCCGGTCGACGAGGCCGATCGCCAGCGCCTCGTCGGCCTTGACGTGGCGTCCGGTGAAAATGAGGTCCTTGGCCTTGGAGGGGCCGACGAGGCGGGCGAGCCGCTGGGTGCCGCCGGCGCCGGGGATGAGGCCGAGCAGGATCTCGGGCTGGCCGAGCTTGGCGTTGTCCGCCGCGATGCGGAAGTCGGCGCAGAGCGCCAGCTCGCAGCCGCCGCCCAGCGCGTAACCGGTGACGGCGGCGACGACGGGCTTGGGGATCCGGGCCACGGCGGTGAAGGAGTCCTGGAGCCCCTTGCCGCGGCGCACCATGGCCGCGTGGTCCATGACCTGCATCTCCTTGATGTCCGCACCGGCCGCGAACACCTTCTCGCCGCCGTACACGACGACGGCGCGGACGTCGTCGCGGCCCGCGGCCTCCTCGGCGAGCTCCTTGAGCCGGTCCTGCGTGGCGATGTCCAGCGCGTTCATCGGGGGGCGGTCCAGGCGGATCGTGCCGACGCCCGCGGAAACTTCGAGAGTCACTGTCATACGGGGCAGGTTAGCCGCCGTTAACGACGGAGGGACCGGTGCGGTTCGTCACAGCACCGGTCCCTCCGAACGGAGCGCGTCCGTCCGCTACTTGGTCCACTCCGCCCAGGACATGTTCCAGCCGTTGAGGCCGTTGTCCGGCTGGATCTGCTTGTCCTTGGAGTTCTTCACGACGACCACGTCGCCGATGAGGGAGTTGTCGTAGAACCAGGCCGCCGGCATGGAGCCGTCGTAGGCGCCGCGCACGTCGCGCAGGCCGACGCAGCCATGGCTGACGTTGGCGGAGCCGAAGGTGCCGGCCGACGCCCAGTAGTTGCCGTGGACGAAGGTGCCCGAGGAGGACAGGCGCATCGCGTGCGGCACGTCCTTGATGTCGTACTCGCCGCCGAAGCCCACGGTGGCGCCGTTCATCCGGGTCACCTTGTACTTCTCGCTGATGACCATCTGGCCGTTGTACGTCGTCGTGGACGGCGCGCCGGCGGTGATCGGAATCGTCTTGATCAGCTTGCCGTCGCGGACGACCTTCATGGTCTTCTCGCTCGCGTCGACCGTGGAGACCTGGCTGCGGCCGACGGTGAAGGTCACCGTCTTGGCCTGCTTGCCGTACACGCCGGGGCGGCCCTCGACACCGTCCAGGTCGAGCCGCACGGTCACCTTGGTGCCGGCGGCCCAGTACTTCTCGGGGCGGAAGTCCAGGCGGTCGTTGCCGAACCAGTGGCCCTCGATCGGCACAGCCGGGACGGCGGTCACCTTGATGGCCTTCTCCACGGCCTCCGGATTGGTGATGCCGCGGGTGAAGTTGATCGACACCGGCATGCCGACGCCGACGGTCGAGCCGTCCTCCGGCGTGTAGTGGCCGAGGAAGGTGTTCTTCGGGACGAGGGTGGTGAAGGTGGTGTCCTTCGCCGACTCCCGGCCGTCGGCGTCCTTGGCGACGGCGTGCACCTTGTACCTGGTGCCCGCCGCGAGGTGCCTGACCGGCTGCCAGCCGGTGGCGTCGGCGGACAGCTTGCCCTCGACGGGCGTGCCCTTGGAGTCGGTCACCTCGACCGTGGTGAGCGTGCCGTTCTCCGCGGCGACCTTCAGCACGCCGCTCGTCTCGACCGCCTCGGCGCCGTCCTTCGGCGTGACGGTCACGACGGCCTGCGAGGGCCCGGTGGCGACCTGTCCCGCGCCGTCCTTGCCCGCGGCCCCGCCCTTGTCGCCGTCCGCCTGGCCGCCGCCTCCACAGGCGGTCACCAGCAGCAGCAACGTTCCGGCAACGACGGCCAGCGGCCCCCTGCCCCGGCCGCGCCGCCCCTGCGGCGCCGCCCCGGCCGACGCCCCCGATATCGGCTGCCCCTTCACGCTGTACCTCTTCCCCTCGCACGGCCCCCGGCACCGCCGTGGCCTGCACCCCCGCGCGCTGTAGCCGCGCGCACCGCGATAGATAATCACACCGCGCGCCTGGTGGAGCGCCCCGGATTGTCACCGTTGGGTCCCAACTTGTTCACACGGCAACTTTCCCGGAGGGGGTGCTTCCGGTCGAGGGGGTCAGCGCAGCGCCGAACCGGCCCTCCACTGCCGCCAGTCCATGTTCCAGCCGCCCAGGCCGTTGTCGGGAGCGACCTTCCGGTCACGCGAGTTGACCACCTCGACGACGTCCCCGACGAGGGTCCGCTCGAAGAACCAGCCCGCGGGCGTCTCGGTGCTCCCGCCCTTCACATCGCGCAGTCCGACGCAGCCGTGGCTGACGTTGGTCCTGCCGAAGGTGGTCGGGGACGCCCAGTAGTTGCCGTGCAGGAAGGTGCCCGAGGTGGTCAGCCGCATGGCGTGGGGCACGTCCTTGATGTCGTACTCGCTCTTGCCGCGGGCGTCCTTGAAGCCGACGGTCGCGCCGTTCATCCGGGTCACCTCGTACAGCTCGGTCACCACCATCCTGCCGTTGTAGGTGGTGGTCTTCGGGGCGCCGGCCGTGACGGGGAGGGTGGCGAGGAGCCGGCCGTCGCGGCGCACCTGCATGGTGTGGGCCTCGGCGTCGACGAGGGACACCTGCGAGCGGCCGATGGTGAAGCGCACCGTGCGCTGCTGGATGCCGTAGACGCCGGGCGCCGCCTCGACGTCCCTCAGCCGCACGTCGACGGTGACCTCGGTGCCGGGCCGCCAGTACTCCTCGGGGCGCAGGTCGAGCCGGTCGGCGCCGAACCAGTGGCCGGCGACCTCGACGGGCGGGTCGGCGGTGACGCGGATGGCCCGCTCCACCGCCGCGCGGTCCCGCACCGGCCGGTTGAAGCGGAAGGAGACGATCATGCCGGTGCCGACGGTGGAGCGGTTCTCCGGCGAGAAGTAGCCGATGAAGCGGTGGTCGGGGACGAGCGTGGTGAAGGCGGAGTGCCGGGCCGAGCGGCGTCCGTGCCCGTCGAGGGCGACGGCGTCGACGGCGTACTTGGCCGCCGTGGCCAGCCGTGTGCCGGGGGCCGGGCGCCAGCTCAGCCCGTCCGGGGAGAGGGCGCCCGGCACGTCGGCGGGCTGCGCGTCCTCGATGCGGCGCACCCGTACGGCCTCCAGCCGGCCGTCCGGGACCCGTACCTCCAGCCGGGCGTCGGGGGCGACGCCTTCCGCTCCGTCCCGGGGGGTGATCCGGATGGTGTCCCCGACCGCCCGGTCCGGGCGCCCGCCCGGCGCACCGGGGGCGCCCGGCGCGCCCGCGCCGCCCGCCGCCGCGCACCCGGTCAGCCCGACCGCCACTCCCGCCCACAGCGCCGCCGCGGCGACGCCCAGACCTGCCCTTTTGCGTAGGTGTCTCACGCCCCGCCCAACGACGGGCCCCCGGCGGGGGAAACGTCTGTACGGGTCCTGTTCGGGCGGGTCATGTTGGGAGCAGGTGCGCGCGGGCAGAACACGGGGAGGACCGGGGCGGGGTCGTCGGGGACCCCGGCCCGGACGCCGCACGAGCCGCGGGAGGCCGGCAGGTGTCGAGCGCAGCCGAACAGAGGCCAGTCGAGGGCGCGGTGCCGGGGGCACCGGACGCGCCCGCCGGGGCGCGTCGCACGCGGCCGGACGGGGTACGCCGGGGCGCGGTCCCGGTGACGAGCACGGGACCGGGGGCCGGTACGGGGGCGGAGGCACCGCCGCCGACGCCACCCGCCTGGCCGGGGGCGCCGACCCCGCTGGGCGCCCGGGTCCGCACGGGTCCCGGCGGGGTGACGGGCACCAACTTCGCCCTGTGGGCGGGCGGCGCGGAGGCCGTCGAGGTGTGCCTGTTCGCGCCCGACGGCGCGGAGACGCGGGTGCCGCTGACGGAGCAGACCCATGGCATCTGGCACGGCTTCGTGCCGGGCGTAGGGCCGGGCCGCCGGTACGGCTACCGGGTGCACGGGCGGTGGGACCCGTGGACGGGCGCCCGCTGGAACCCGGCGAAGCTCCTCCTCGACCCGTACGCACGGGCCGTGGACGGTGACTACACCCTGCCCCCCGAGGTGTACGGGCACGTGCGGGACTGGCCGGACCAGCCGGTCGCGGACACCGTGCGCGACGACCGCGACTCGGCGCCGTACGTGCCGAAGGGCGTCGTGGTCCACGACGACGTGCCGGGCGACGAGTGGGCCGACGACCGCAGGCCGAAGACGCCGTGGGCGGACTCGGTCATCTACGAGCTGCACGTGCGGGGCTTCACCATGCGCCACCCGGGCGTGCCGCGGGAGCTGCGCGGCACGTACGCGGGGCTCGCCCACCCGGCGGCGGTCGAGCACCTGGTGCGCCTGGGGGTGACGGCGGTGGAGCTGCTGCCGGTCCACCAGTTCGCGCACGAGGACCACCTCCTGCGGCGCGGGCTGCGCAACCACTGGGGGTACAACTCCATCGGCTACTTCGCGCCGCACGCCGCGTACGCCGCGACGGGCACGGGCGGGGAGCAGGTCGGGGAGTTCCGCCGGATGGTGCGCGCCCTGCACGAGGCGGGCATCGAGGTGATCCTGGACGTCGTCTACAACCACACGGCCGAGGCGGGCGAGCTGGGGCCGATGCTGTCGCTGCGGGGCATCGACAACCGGGGCTACTACCGGCTCCAGCACGACGCCCGCCGGTACGCCGACTACACCGGGTGCGGCAACACCCTGCACGTCGTCCAGCCGCAGGTGCTGCGGCTCATCACGGACTCGCTGCGCTACTGGGTCACCGAGATGGGCGTGGACGGCTTCCGGTTCGACCTGGCGGCCGCGCTGGCCCGGTCGATGCACGACGTCGACATGCTGTCGCCGTTCCTGGCGGTCATCGCGCAGGACCCGGTGCTGCGGCGGGTGAAGCTGATCGCCGAACCGTGGGACGTGGGCAGCGGCGGCTACCAGGTGGGCGCCTTCCCGCCGCTGTGGACGGAGTGGAACGACCGCTACCGTGACGCGGTGCGGGACTTCTGGCGGGGCGCGCTGCCCGACGTGCGGGACCTCGGCTACCGGCTGTCCGGGTCCAGCGACCTGTACGCGTGGGGCGGGCGGCGCCCGTACGCGTCGGTCAACTTCGTCACCGCGCACGACGGCTTCACGCTGCGGGACCTCGTGTCGTACGAGCGCAAGCACAACGAGGCCAACGGCGAGGACAACCGCGACGGCACGGACGACAACCGGTCGTGGAACTGCGGTGCCGAGGGCGCGACGGACGACGAGGCGGTGGGCGCGCTGCGCCGCCGCCAGATCCGCAACATGCTCACCACGCTGCTGCTGTCGACGGGCGTCCCGATGATCGTCGCGGGTGACGAGATGGGCCGTACGCAGGGAGGTAACAACAACGCCTACTGCCAGGACAACGAGACCGGCTGGGTGGACTGGTCGCTCCTCGACGAGCCGTGGGCGCGGGAGCTGCTGGCGCTGTCCCGTCGGCTGCTGGCGCTGCGCCACGCCCATCCGGTGCTGCGGCGCCGGGCGTTCTTCTCGGGCCGGCCGCAGGGCACGGACGGGCTGCGGGACCTCGCGTGGTTCACGGCGGGCGGGGAGGAGATGACGGAGGCCGACTGGTACGCGCCGGCCCGGACGATCGCCTTCTACCTGTCGGGGCGTGACATCCCGGGGCGCGACGAGCGGGGCGAGAAGGTCGTGGACGACAGCTTCCTGGTGATCCTGCACGCGGGTGACGGCCCCGTGGAGCACCGGCTGCCGGGCGTGCCGTGGGCGGCGGAGTACGCGCTGGTGGTGGACACCTCGCGGGAGGAGCAGGAGCGGGCGCCGGAGGTGGTGTGCCCGGGCGGCGGGACGGTGACGGTACCGGCCAGGTCGGCGCTGCTGTGGCGGGTGGCCGACTGAGGGGCGGCCGGGCCCGCCGGGGCGCGGGACCGGCCGAAGGGGCCGGACGGCCGAAGGGGCGGGGGCGCGGGGCCGGCCGAGGCGCGGGGGCGGCGGGCGCGGGCTGGTGAGCGGCGCGTGCTGCTGGTGGGCGGCGCACGCGGGCGGGTGGGCGGCGCGGCTGTTCGGCGGAAAACCGCGTGAGACCTGTCAGTGGTGAACCCTACGCTCGGTCCTGATGCCTTCCTCGCCCCCACCCGCCGCCCCGTCCCCCGTCGCCAAGCGCTCCGCCGTGCGTTCCCTGCTGCGGCTGTGGCCGTACCTGCGCCCCGTCCGGGGGCGCTTCTTCGCGGCGGCGTTCGTCGCCGTCGTCGCGTCCTGTCTGAGCCTGGTCATCCCGCTGGTCCTGAAGTGGATGGTGGACGGGCCCGTCGCGGACCGCGACCCGGGCGGGGTGTGGCTGGGGGCGCTGGCGCTGCTGGGACTGGGCGTCACCGAGGCGGTGCTGTTCGGGCTCCGCCGCTGGCTGGTGGCCCGGCCGATGACGGCGGTGGAGGCGGCGCTGCGCCGGGACCTGTACCAGCGGCTCCAGCGGCTGCCCGTGGCCTTCCACGACCGGTGGGCGTCGGGTCAGCTGCTGTCGCGCGGGACGACGGACCTGTCGCTGCTGCGGATGTTCCTCGTCTTCCCGCTGACGTTCCTCTTCGTCAACGCCGTGACGGTGCTCGTGGGCTTCGTCGTGCTGCTGTGGCAGGACTGGGGCCTGGGGCTGGTGCTGCTCCTGCCGGTGGTGCCGCTGATCGTGGGCTGCTCCCTGTTCGAGACGCGGTACTCGCGGGTGGCGCGCGCGGCGCAGGACCAGGTGGGCGACGTGACGACGGTGGTCGAGGAGAGCGTCCTCGGCATCCGCGTGGTCAAGGGCTTCGGCCGGCACCGCAGCCAGGCCCGCGCCTTCGCCGTGCTGGCGGAGCGGCTGCGCGGCACCGAGCTGGGCAAGGCCCGGCTGCTGGCGTCGATCTGGGCGTTCATCACGATCGTCCCGGAGCTGGCGATCGGCGCCGCCCTCGTGCTGGGCACGGTGCGGGTCGCCGACGGGGAGCTGTCGGCGGGGACCCTGGTGGCGTTCCTGTCGACGGCGCTGGCGCTGCGGTGGCCTGTGGAGTCGATAGGCTTCCTGCTGGCCATGAGCCAGGAGGCCGCGACGGCGACGGAGCGGTACTTCGAGGTGATGGACCAGGCTGAGGAGGACCCGGGCGGCCCGCCGGCCGCCGCCGCTGCCGCTACCGCCCCGCGGGACGCGCGCGGCGGGGTGGTGTTCGAGGGCGTGTCCTTCCGCTACCCCGACGCGCCGCCGGACGCACCGCCCGTGCTGCGCGGGGTCGACCTGCACATCCGCCCCGGCGAGACCATGGCGCTGGTGGGCGCGACCGGGTCGGGCAAGACGACGCTCACGGCGCTGGTGCCGCGGCTGCACGAGCTGACGTCGGGGCGCGTCCTGCTGGACGGCGAGGACATCGCGGCCATGCCCCGCGAGCGCCTGCGGACGCTGGTCGCGGTGGCGTTCGAGGAGCCGACGCTCTTCTCGGCGAGCGTCCGGGAGAACGTCCTCATGGGCGCCGGCGCCGGCGCGGGGGACGTGGAGCTGCGGCGCGCGCTGGACGTGGCGCAGGCGGGCTTCGTCGACGACCTGCCGCAGGGCCCGGCCACCGAGGTCGGCGAACAGGGCCTGAGCCTGTCCGGCGGGCAGCGCCAGCGGCTGGCGCTCGCCCGGGCGGTGGTGGGCGAGCCCCGCTTCCTCGTCCTCGACGACCCGCTGTCGGCGCTCGACGTGCACACGGAGGCGCTGGTGGAGGCCGCGCTGCGGGAGGTGCTGAGCGGTACGACGGCGCTGGTGGTGGCGCACCGCCCGTCGACGGTGCTGCTGGCCGACCGGGTCGCCCTCCTCTCGGAGGGCCGGATCGCGGCGGTCGGCACCCACCAGGAGCTGCTGCGGAGCAGCACGGAGTACGCGTGGCTGATGTCGGGTGCGGAGGGCGAGGGGCGATGACGACACGGGAGGAACGGCGGGGAAAGGGGCCCGCGCCCCGGGCGGAGCACGCGACCGCCGCACACGAGGAACGGGCGGAGCCCACCCCCGAGGAGCGGGCCGCGGCGGAACAGGCGGCGGAACGGGACCGGTTCGACCGGGACCAGCTGCCCGCCCCCGCGGGCGCCACGGGCGCGCTGCTGCGGTCGCTGCTGGCGCCCCGGCGGGCGCGGGTGGCGCTGTCGGCGCTGCTGCTCCTGCTCCAGCAGGCGGCGGTGCAGGCCGGGCCGCTCGTCGTGGCGTACGCGATCGACCGGGCCGTGCCGGCCCTGCGCCAGGGGGACCGGGGGCCGCTGGTCGCGGTGGCGGTCGGGTACGGGCTGTGCGCGGTGGGGGCCGGGCTGTTCCAGTACGCCTTCACCCGGACGTCCGCGCGCGTCAACCAGGACGTGCTGCTGGACCTGCGGGGCCGGATCTTCCGCCACGCCCAGGCGCTCAGCGTCGACTTCCACGAGCGCTACACCTCCGGGCGGCTCATCTCCCGGTCGACGACCGACGTGGAGTCACTGCGGGAGCTGCTGAGCGAGGGCCTGCAGGAACTGGTCAACGTGGTGGTGTCGTTCGTGGCGATCTCACTGCTCCTGCTCTGGCTGGACCTGGGCATCGGCGCCGTCGCGGTGGCGTCGTTCGGGCCGCTGTACCTGCTGGTGCGGTACTACCGGCGGCGCGCGTCGCGGGCGTTCAGCGCCCGGTCCACTGCCATCGCGGCGGTCATCGTGAAGTTCGCGGAGACGATGAACGGCATCCGGCCGGTGCGCGCGTTCCGCCGGGAGCGCGGCAACGACGAGGTGTTCGGCGCCCTCAACCACCACCACGAGCGGCGCAACGGCGACGCGATCCTGGAGATGGCCCGGTACGTGGTCGGCTCCCGCCTCGTCGCCAACACGGCCGTCGCCGGCATGGTCCTGTGGGGCGCGTACCGGGTCGCCGACGGCACCCTCGCACTGGGCGTGCTCGCCGCGGCCGTGCTGTATGTGCGGCGGCTGTACGACCCGATCGACCGGCTCGCGATGTTCCTCAACGCCTACGAGTCCGCCGCCGCCTCCCTGGAGAAGATCGCCGGACTCCTCGCGCAGGAGCCGACGGTGCCCGAGCCGGCCGTCTCCCGCGAACTGCCGCCCCGCCCGGCCGGCGCGCCGGGCCGGGAGGTCGTCTTCGAGGGGGTGCGCTTCGCCTACCGCACGGGCGGCGAGGTGCTGCCGCGCTTCGACCTGACGGTCCCGGCGGGCCAGACGGTCGCGGTCGTCGGCTCGACCGGGGCGGGCAAGTCGACCCTCGCGAAACTGCTGGCGCGGTTCTACGACCCGTCCGAGGGGCGCGTCCTCCTCGACGGCGTCGACCTGCGCGACCTCACCACGCCGGAGCTGCGGCGCGGGGTGGTGATGGTGACGCAGGAGGCGTTCCTGTTCTCCGGGACGGTCGCCGAGAACATCGCCCTCGGCCGCCCCGACGCGACCCGCGACGAGATCGAGCGCGCCGCGAAGGCGATCGGCGCGCACGACTTCATCGCGGCCCTGCCCGACGGGTACGACACGGACGTGCGCAAGCGCGGCGGACGCATCTCGGCCGGCCAGCGCCAGCTGGTCGCCTTCGCCCGCGCGCTGCTGGCCGACCCGGGGGTGCTGATCCTCGACGAGGCGACCAGCTCCCTGGACATCCCCGGCGAACGGGCGGTGCAGCGCGCGATGGACACCGTTCTGCACGGGCGGACGGCCGTGGTGATCGCGCACCGCCTGTCCACCGTGGAGATCGCCGACCGGGTGCTGGTCATGGAGCACGGCCGGATCGTCGAGGACGGCCCCCCGGAGCGCCTCATCACCGGCGACGGCCGCTTCGCCGGACTCCACCGGGCGTGGCGGGAGAGCGTCGTCGGCTGAGGTCGTCAGCCCGTGTACCCGTCGCCCTCGTGGGTCTCGGCCAGGTGGCGGCGGAGCAGCACGTTCGCGTCCGTGGCGGCGCTGACGTCCCCCCGGTGGCGGGCGCCGGCGCGCTGCGCCGCCAGTTCCAGACACGGCAGGCAGCCGGGCCTCGGCACGGGCGGCCGGTCGTGGACAGGTGTGCCGTATTCGGGCTGGCGTTCCATCGGTGCTCCGTAGGTGGCTTCGCGCCCCGCGTCGGCGGGGCGCTGGTTACGTTGGGTTCCCTCAGCGTCGCGCAGCGCGGTGACGCAACTCAACGCTGACGGCGTGCCAGTGATCGACTGTCACGGAGGGGGCCACGGTGAGCAGGAGGAACGCGACGGGAGGGGCGGCGTCCACGACGGCCGCCCTCTTCGGCGAGGTGCTGAAGCACCACCGCGAGGCGGCGGGCCTCACCCAGGACGCCCTGGCCCGCGACATCCCCTGCGACCGCTCCCACATCGCTCGCGTCGAGTCGGGCACGCGGGTACCCCAGGACACCTTCGCGAGCCGCTGCGACGAGCTGCTGGGCACCGGCGGGATGCTGCTGCGGCTGTGGGGCAAGGTCGACTGGTATCCGAACGTCGAGCACCCGGACTGGTTCGAGCGACGGGTCCGCATGGAGGCGGAGGCCGTGGTCGTCCGCGAATACCAGGCCCTCGTCATTCCGGGGCTCTTGCAGACAGCCGCGTATGTGCGGTCGCTGTTCTCCCTCCACTGCCCTGACGCCGAAGAGGTCGAGGAACGCGTCCGGGCCCGCCTGAGTCGCCAACCCCGCTACCTGTCACCGCAGGGGCCGCTCTACATCGTGGTGTTGGACGAGAGTTGCCTACGGACGGTCATGGGAAGCCCAGCAGTCATGCGGGACCAGTGCGCGCACCTGCTCGATGTCGCCGAGCGGCCCAACATCCGCCTTCAGGTGGCGCCGTTCGCGGATCCGCGGATCGACCGCCCCAACACGTCGTTGTCATTGATCAGGCTGCCCGACGGGGAGGAGTTGCTGTACTCGGAATCGCTTCTCCGAGGTCATTTCAGCACGGACCCATCCGACTTGGCGCGCTACAACCGCACCTATGATGTGATGCGGGCGGATGTTCTGTCGGCTCGCGAATCAGCAGCCCTGATCAGGAACGTGATGGAAGGGTACGAAGGCCATGGACAGGCGAAACCTCCACGCGGCGCACTGGATCAAGAGCAGCTACAGCGGAAACAACAGCGGCAACTGCATCGAAATCGCCCCCGCTTTCCCCGGCGCCGTCCCCGTGCGTGACAGCAAGGACCCGTTCGGGCCCGTCCTCGCCTTCGACCGGGCCGCCTGGGCGGCGTTCGTCGGTGCCGTGCGTGACGGGGGCCTCGCTGAGTAGCGCCGTCACCTGGGACCGGGACCTCCCCCTGCGGTACGTGCTGGGCCACGAGGAGTGGGACGGCGAGCAGGTCGTGTGGGCGCGGTGCGTCGACGTCGAGGGGCTGTTCGTGGACCGGGAGCCGGTGCGCGAGCGGCTGGTCCTCGAAGGGTGCGAGCCCTACGGGCGGCTGCGGCTGGCCGCCGAGCGGTGTGCGCGCGGGCCCGTACCGCTGGGGGAACTCACGGTCCTGGTGCAGGACGAGGCGGACGACTCCGTCGGCGACTGGTGGACGCTCGACCAGGCCGTCGTGGTCGGTGCGGCGGACGGCGACGTCGTCGTCGAGGCCGTCGTGACCGAGGAGCCCCGCGACCCCGCGCGGCCCGTGAAGCCCGAGGTGCTCGTGTTCAACGGGGTCTCCGGCGACGTCATCGGACGGGCCCGGGGCGTGGCGGGGCTCGACCGGGTACGCCGCCGGCCGCAGGCGCCGCCGCTGCGCCTGCTCGGGTGCGAGCCGTGGGAGCCGCTGCTGAGGCGGATGCGGCGCGAGCGGAACGGCGGTGACGGCGGGCTGCTGCTGCGGGCGCTGGACCGGTCCGGCCGGACGCTGTACGTGGAGGAGGCGGTGTCGGTCGAGGTGACCGAGTGCCGCCCCTCGACGCTCGGCGGGGCCCTCGTGGACGTGACTCTGCTGTACGGGGCGCCCGACCCGCGCCCGTCGGCCGCCCGCGCGGCGCGGGACGCCTGGTTCGAGGGGCCGCCGCGCGAGCGCAACGCCTGGGCGGGGCTGTCGACCGAGGGGCGGCGGGAGTGGCTGCGGTACACGGAGCCGCGGCCCGGCCCGGACGCGGCGGGCGCGGTGTGCGAGCTGGACGGCCGGTTCGTCACCGACGTACCGGGGCTGGAGTGCGCCCTGGGCGAGGCGGTCGCCGGGCCGGGCCGCGGCTACTTCCAGTGCTGGGCGGCGCTGCGCGGCTGCCAGTGCGGCGGGGAGGCGCCCCCGGAGCCCTTCACGCTGGTGTGGCACGACGCCGACGTGGCCCGTGAGGCGCTGGCCGGGGTGAGTGTGGACAGCGCCGGGGAGCTGGGTTACGTCGAGAGCGTCGTGAAGCTGCTGCGCCGCGTCGGCGTCACGGTGGAGCTGCGCTGAGGGCCCGGAGCGGCACGCGCTCCGGGCCCTCGGCGGACGCCCCGGCGGCTCACATGACGCCGAGCCGCTCCAGCAGCGGTTCGCGGTTCTTGCGCCGCTGCACGTACCCGCGCCATCCGGCGAGCGGCACCATCAGCGTCCAGGCGGTGACGCCGATGACGAGGCCGGCGCGGCGGCCCCGCGCGTCCACGTCGGCGGCGTCGGCCAGCGGCACCTCGCCCTCCGGGTCGCGCACGATCTCGATGCGCTGACCGATCCGGTAGCCGGGGTTCGAGCCCCGGTACTCCAGCGGTTCGTCGAGCCGGCCCTCCGGGCCGACGAGGGTGTAGCTGTGGTCGTTGCCGCTGCCCTCGTGGGCGAAGACGAGCACGCTCTCGCGGACCCCGCGCCGCTCCAGCGCGGCCTCGGGGGCGTACTGCACCGAGCCCACCAGGACCAACAGGGCGGGCACCGCCGACAGCAGCGCCAGCCACCACGCCTGGTGGAGCAGGCGCAGGACGATGACGAAGGCGAGGCTCAGCACGACGCCCACGGCGATCGGGACGGCGTCGTAGCCGAGCGTGACGTAGGCCAGCGCGGTGTTGCCGACGGCGATGCCCCAGGCGAACAGCAGCACCAGCAGTGTGCGGAGCAGCATGGTCCGCCTGCTCGTACGGGTCCCCTCACTCATGGGAGCAGCGTACGGAACCGGGCCCTACGCGCCTGTCCCCGGGGTGGCGGGCCCGGCGGTCCCTACGCCCGCAGGGCGGTGATCAGCCAGGTGAAGGCCGGTGCCTGCGGCGGGAACGGCGGCCGGCCGTTGAGCACCCCGAGCAGCTGCCAGTACCGCTCCACCCGGACGTCCGTGAAGGTGGCCAGGTGGTCGGCGAGCCGGGCGCGGTCCGCCGGGGCCAGGGCCGGGTCGACGATCCGGTGCAGGACCTCCCTGCCGGCGGCCGACTGCGGGGCGACGCCCTCGCGCACCGCGCGGCCGGCGTGTTCGGCGACCAGCGCGGGGTCGGGGCCCTGCGGCCGCGGCTCCGGGCCGGTGGGCGCGCCGGCCACCGCCATCTCCCGCACGCGGGCGCGGAATGCCTCGTCGCCGACCAGTTCGGCCAGCTCCACCCAGGCGTCGAGCTGTTCCGAGGTGGGGTCGGTGGGCAGCTCCGCCGGGAGGGCGCGCATGGCGTCGGCGATGTGCCCGCCGGGTCCGTCGGTGGGAAGGCCGTCGAAGGTGGCGTGGACGAAGTCGTCGATGATGCGCTGCCGTTCGTCGGCGGACATCCGGGTCAGTTCGTGCATGAGTCTCATCTCCTCGGTGGTGGTTCCGTGCCGGGCCACCCGCCGCAGCACCGCGCGCCGCACGTGGAGCGTGCGGAGCTCCGCCTCGACGGCGCGCAGGTGCGCCGCGGCCACGTCGTGGACGGTGACCTGCCGGGCCAGCACCCGGCGGACCGTGTCGAGGTCCAGGCCCAGTTCGCGCAGGGTGCGGACCAGGTCGAGGCGGGCCACGGCGTCCGGGTCGTAGAGCCGGTAGCCGCCCGTGGAGCGGTCGGTCGGCTCGACGACGCCGTTGTCGGACCAGAAGCGGATGGTGCGCACCGGCAGTCCGGTGCGGCGGGCGAGCTCGCCGATCGTCAACAGGGCGGCGCGGTCGCTCACGGGATCCATCGTCGACCTTCCAGCGGGTGGAGACTCAAGTCCTGCGTGGGAGGGGTCCGGTGACGGTACCGCCGGGGGACCGCCCCGCACCGGCCGGGCCGCCCGGGGAAACACGGGGTTGACGTCCGCTTAACGAACATGACTTTTCAGGCAACGGACGACTTCCGGCCAACTTCTTGACGCGGTCCTGACAGGGCGCGCACTCCAGTGCGACTCTTCCCCCGTTCTTGCTCCGCCAGCTCTGTTTGCACCGCCCGGGGACACACCCAGGTCCCCGGTACCCCCCTCGCAAAAGGAGTCCGCGTGAGATCCACGCCAAGCCGTCGCGCGACCGCGACGGGCGCTCTGATAGCCGCCGCCGCCATGTTCGCCGTGGGCGTCCAGACCGGACCCGCCTCCGCCGGCGCCGCATGGGGCACCGCGGCCCCGAAGGGCCAGGCCGCCGGCCAGGCCGATCCGGGCGCCCTCCCCGCCGACCTCTCCCCCGCCCAGCGCACCGCGCTCATCCGCGCGGCCGACGCGGGCAAGGCCGAGACCGCGAAGGAACTGGGTCTCGGCGCCCAGGAGAAGCTCGTCGTGCGCGACGTGACGCAGGACCGGGACGGCACGACCCACACGCGCTACGAGCGCACGTACGCCGGCCTGCCGGTCCTCGGCGGCGACCTCCTCGTCACCGAGACGAAGGCGGGGAGGACCGAGGCGGTCGCCAAGGCCGCCCGCGCGGAGCTGAAGAACGTCGACCTCAGCGCCGACGTCGCCCCGGCCGCGGCCGAGAAGCAGGCGCTCGGCGCCGCCCGCGCCGAGGGCTCGAAGGCCACCGAGGCGCAGCAGGCGCCCCGCAAGGTGGTGTGGCTCGCCCAGGGCAAGCCCGTCCTCGCGTACGAGACCGTCGTGGGCGGCCTCCAGCACGACGGCACCCCCAACGAGCTGCACGTGGTCACCGACGCCGCGACGGGCGCCAAGCTGTACGAGTGGCAGGCGGTCCACAACGGGACCGGCAACACCCAGTACAGCGGCCAGGTCACCCTGGGCACCGCCCAGTCCGGCAGCAACTTCACGCTGACCGACACGGCGCGCGGCAGCCACAAGACGTACAACCTCAACCGCGGCACCTCCGGCACCGGGACGCTCTTCTCCGGCTCCGACGACGTCTGGGGCGACGGCACGCCGACCAACCTGGAGACCGCGGGCGCCGACGCCCACTACGGCGCGGCCCTCACCTGGGACTACTACAAGAACGTGCACGGCCGCTCCGGCATCCGGGGTGATGGCGTCGGCGCGTACTCGCGCGTCCACTACGGCAACAACTACGTCAACGCGTTCTGGCAGGACAGCTGCTTCTGCATGACGTACGGCGACGGCTCCGGCAACGCCAAGCCGCTCACGTCCATCGACGTCGCCGCGCACGAGATGACGCACGGCCTGACCTCGGTCACGGCCAAGCTCGTCTACAGCGGCGAGTCCGGCGGCCTCAACGAGGCGACGTCCGACATCTTCGCCGCCGCGGTCGAGTTCCACGCGAACAACGCCAAGGACGTCGGCGACTACCTCGTCGGCGAGAAGATCGACATCCGCGGCAACGGCACCCCGCTGCGCTACATGGACAAGCCGAGCAAGGACGGCTCGTCCAAGGACGCCTGGTACTCGGGCATCGGCAGCATCGACGTCCACTACTCCTCGGGCCCGGCGAACCACTGGTTCTACCTGCTCTCCGAGGGCAGCGGCACCAAGACGATCAACGGCGTGGCCTACGACTCGCCGACCTCCGACGGGTTGCCCGTCACCGGCATCGGCCGCGACAAGGCCGCGCTGATCTGGTTCAAGGCGCTCACCACCAAGTTCACCAGCACCACGAACTACGCGGGCGCCCGCACCGGCACGGTCGCCGTCGCCACCGAGCTGTACGGCGCCGGCAGCGCCGAGGTCAAGGCCGTCGAGCACGCCTGGGCCGGCGTCAACGTCGGGGCCCGCCCCGGTGGCGGCGACCCGGGCACGGGCAAGGTCTTCGAGAACACCGCGGACGTCTCCATCCCGGACAACGGCGCCGCCGTCACCTCGACCGTCGACGTCACCGGCGTCGCGGGCAACGCCCCCTCCGCCCTCAAGGTCGACGTCGACATCGTCCACACCTGGCGCGGCGACCTGGTCGTCGACCTGGTCGCCCCGGACGGCTCGGTCTACAACCTGAAGCCGTACAGCTCGTCCGACTCGGCCGACAACGTGAAGGCGACCTACACGGTCAACGCCTCCAGCGAGGTCGCCAACGGCGCCTGGAAGCTCCGCGTCCAGGACCGGGCCGCGCAGGACACCGGCTACATCAACGGGTTCAAGCTCACCTTCCCGTAGCCGCCCGCCCGGCGACGGGCGCACCGCCCGGTGACGGGCGCACCGCCCGGTGACGGGCGCACCGCCCGGTGACGGGCGCACCGCCCGGTGACGGGCGCACCGCCACCCCCCACGGATGCAGAGGCCGCCGTCCCCCTCGGGACGGCGGCCTCCGCGCGTACCCGGGGACGGCGGTCGCCCGTGTGCCCGGTGCCGCTCCGTCACCCCCGGCCCACCGGGTCGGGACCGGCGGACTCCTCCCGCGGTACCGGTCGGGGTCCGCCGTACGGCCGAGGCGGCCCGGGACCGCAGGACGATGCCGCAGCGGCGGGCGGCACGGCAGGCTGGCCCCGGGCCCGTCGCCCCCCACGAGGGGAGGGGGCGACGGCCCGGGGCGCCGCTCAGCGCAGCAGGACGCCCGCGCCCTCGCCCGGCGACTCGGCCGGCAGTGCCACCAGCCCGAGGTCCGCCCCGGCGGCGAGCAGCCGGTGCGCGGGCAGCACCCGCACGGTGTAGCCGAAGGGCCCGGTGCGGTCCAGGCTCAGCGGACCCTCGTACACCCAACGGCCCTGCTGGTCGGGACCGCCGCCGCCGGCCGGCTTCAGCGGGAAGGTCCGGGCGTCGGCGAGCGCGTCCCGCGTGTCCACCCGGCCCGCGACCGCCTGCACCTCCACGTCCTCCGGCTGCAGCTCGCCGAGGGTGACGCGGACCCGCAGGGCGAGCGTGGCGCCCAGCTCGGCGACCTCGCTGCTCTCGTCCGCCTCCACGTGGTCGACGGCCACGCCCGGCCAGGCCGCGCGGACCCGGGCCTTCCAGGCGGCCAGCTCGCCCGCCCCCTCCAGGTCCAGCGCGCGGTGGGCCCGCGCCGCCGGGGTGTACAGCCGCTCGACGTACTCGCGCACCATGCGCCCCGCCACCACCTTCGGGCCGAGCGAGGTGATGGTGCGGCGGACCATCTCGATCCACCGCTCGGGCAGGCCGTTCGCGCCCCGGTCGTAGAAGCGCGGCGCGACCCGCTGCTCGATCAGCTCGTACAGGGCGTGCGCCTCCAGGTCGTCGCGGCGCTCCTCGTCGGTGGTCGGACCGTCGGCGGTGGGGATCTCCCAGCCGAAGTCCGGGTCGTACCACTCGTCCCACCAGCCGTCCCGCACCGAGAGGTTGAGGCAGCCGTTCAGCGCGGCCTTCATCCCGCTCGTGCCGCACGCCTCCAGCGGGCGCAGCGGGTTGTTGAGCCAGACGTCGCACCCCGGGTAGAGCTTCCGCGCCATCCCCATGCCGTAGTCCGGCAGGAAGACGATGCGGTGGCGGACCCGCGGGTCGTCGGCGAAGCGGACCATCTCCCGCACCAGCCGCTTGCCCCCGTCGTCGGCCGGGTGGGCCTTGCCCGCGACGACGATCTGGACGGGCCGGGTCGGGTGCAGCAGCATCTCGCGGAGCCGGTCGCGGTCGCGGAGCATCAGCGTGAGCCGCTTGTAGGACGGCACCCGGCGGGCGAAGCCGATCGTGAGGACGTCCGGGTCAAGGACCCCGTCGATCCAGCCGAGCTCCGCCGACCCGGCGCCGCGCTCCCGCCAGGAGGCCCGCAGCCGGGTCCGCACCTCGTGCACCAGCTGCTCGCGCAGCTCGCGGCGGAGCTCCCAGACGGCGGCGTCGTCGATCTCGGCGAAGGCGTCCCAGCGCTCCGAGCCGCCCACGCTGAGGGCGTCCTCGGCCCGCTGGGCACCGATCCTGCGGGCGCCCAGCCGGAGCACCTCGGGCGCCACCCAGGTGGGGGCGTGGACGCCGTTGGTGATGGAGGTGATCGGCACCTCCTCCGCGTCGAAGCCGGGCCACAGCCCGGAGAACATCGAACGGCTCACCGAGCCGTGCAGGGTGGAGACGCCGTTGGCGCGCTGGGCGAGGCGCAGCCCCATGACGGCCATGTTGAAGACGTGCGGCTCGCCGCCCGGGTACGTCTCGCGGCCCAGCTGGAGCAGGCGCGTGACGTCCACGTCCGGGAGCTCGGCGCCGGGGCCGAAGTGGCGGGCGACGAGGTCGCGGTCGAAGCGATCGATGCCGGCGGGCACGGGCGTGTGCGTGGTGAACACCGTCCCGGCCCGCACGGCCTCCAGGGCGGCGTCGAAGTCGGTGTCCTGATCGGTCAGCTCCCTGATGCGCTCCAGGCCCAGGAAGCCGGCGTGGCCCTCGTTGGTGTGGAACACCTCCGGGGCGGGGTGGCCGGTGAGGGCGCAGTACGCCCGTACGGCCCGGACACCTCCTATCCCCAGGAGCATCTCCTGCAGGAGCCGGTGCTCGCTGCCCCCGCCGTAGAGCCGGTCGGTGACGTTCCGCTCGCCCGGCCCGTTCTCCTCGACGTCCGAGTCGAGCATGAGGAGCGGGACCCGGCCGACCTGCGCCACCCACACGTGGGCGAAGAGGGAGCGGCCGCCCGGCAGGGCGAGGGAGATCCGGACCGGGGTGGCGTCGGGGCGGCGCAGCAGGGTCAGGGGCAGCTCGTTGGGGTCGAGGAGCGGGTAGTGCTCCAGCTGCCAGCCGTCGCGGGAGAGCGACTGGCGGAAGTAGCCGTGCCGGTAGAGCAGGCCGACGCCCACCAGCGGGACGCCGAGGTCGCTGGCGGCCTTGAGGTGGTCCCCGGCGAGGATGCCGAGGCCGCCGGAGTACTGGGGCAGCGCGGCGGTGACGCCGAACTCCGGGGAGAAGTAGGCGACGGCCGCGGGGGGTTCGTCGCCACCCCCCTCCGCGTGGTTCTGGTACCAGCGGCGGCCGCGCAGGTAGTCGTCGAGGTCGTCGGCGGCGGCGGTCAGGCGGCGCAGGAACCGCCGGTCGCGGGCGAGTTCGCCGAGCCGCGCGGCGGAGACGGTGCCGAGAAGCCGCACCGGGTCGCCGCCGGCCGCGCGCCACCCCTCGGGGTCGACGGCCTGGAACAGCTCACGGGTCTCGGCGTGCCAGGACCAGCGCAGGTTCCGCGCGAGGTCGCTGAGGGGTCGGAGGGGTTCGGGCAGGACGGGGCGGACGGTGAACCGACGGATGGCCTTCACGTGTTCCACCTTCGCAGGCGAGGTACGTACAGTGGCGGACCCACCACGGTATGCGTCCGCCGTTCCGGGATGACGGTAGTGCCACGGCGCCGCGCGCGGCCATGGCGCACGGCGCACGTGGCACGGGGGGCGCACTCAGGGGCGCGCGCGTACCGGCGTGTCGCCCGGACGGGTGCGCGCGGCCGCCAGGTCCCGCACCGGCACGGCGTACGGGGTCCCCCGGTTGACCGCCTCCGGGTCGAACGCGCCCGTGGCGGCGTACCGCGCGGCGATGGCGCGGCGTTCCTCCGGGGGGACGACGGCGTCGGCGTCGGTGAACCCGCCGGGGGCCCGCTCGTGGGCCAGGTGGATGACGGCCTCGGGCCCCAGGCGCCGGTTGGCGCGCTGGAGCTCCGTCATGGCCGGCCGCCGGTGCGCGTCGTAGGCGGCGAGGGCCTCCACCGGGTCGCGGTGGACCCCCAGGGCGTGGGCGAGGGCCCGAGCGTCGACGATCGACTGGGTGGCGCCGTTGGAGCCGGTCGGGTACATGGCGTGGGCCGCGTCCCCGACGAGGGTGGTGCGGCCGTGGCTCCAGCGGCCGAGGGGCTCGCGGTCCACCATGGGGTACTCGTACGCGCCGTCGGCCGCGCGCAGGACCTCCGGGACGCTGACCCCGCCGAACTCCCAGCCGGCGTAGTGGTCGAGGAACCGCTCGACCGGGACCGGCCGGTTCCAGTCGCCGAGGAACCGCTCGTCCACGGCGTCGGCCGGCATGGCCAGCGCCCAGTTGACGAGGACCCCGGGGCGGCGCGGGGACGGCTCGGTCATCGGGTAGACGACCGCCTTCTGCCGGTCGTCGCCCGCCACCAGCATGAACGGCGCGGTGCGGTGGGCGTCCATCGGCGACACGCCCCGCCACACCAGCACGCCGTTCCACGGCGGCTCGCCCTCGTCCGGATGGAGCGCGGACCGCACCGCCGAGCGGATGCCGTCCGCGCCGACCAGCACGTCCGGTTCGAGGTGGGTCACGCCCCGCACCCCGCCGGAGCAGTGCTCGATCCGCACGCGCGGCCGCGCGCCGCCGGGCGGTTGCTCCACCCCGGTGACGCGGGCACCGGTGACGAGCGTGCCGGGGCCGAGGCGCTCCTCGACGGCGTCGGCGAGCACGCGCTGGAGGTGCGCGCGGTGCACGGACAGCTGCGGCCAGCGGTAGCCGGCGCGCAGACCGCGCTCCTCACGGGCGATCAGGGCGCCGCAGCGGTGGTAGTAGCGCAGCTCGCGAGTGCGGACCGCGTCGGCCTCCAGCCGGTCGAGCAGGCCGAGCGCGTCGAGCTCCCGCACGGCGTTGGGCATGAGGTTGAGTCCCGCGCCGAGGGGCCGCAGCCCGGGCGCGGCCTCCACGACGGTGACCCGCCCGTGGCCGGCGGCGTGCAGCGCGAGCGCCGTGGTGAGCCCGGCGACGCCGCCGCCCGCGACGAGGATGTCGGGTGACGTGTCGCGCAGGGCGCAGCGCGCGGCGGCCCGCCGGGCGGGGGTGTCGGGGCGGACGCCCGCTCCGCCGCCCAGAGTGGCGTCCTCGACGGCGCCCGGGGCGGTGCCCGGGGCGGTGCCGAGGGCGGACGTGGTGCCGGGGGTCGGGTCGGGCGTGGCGTGCGGGCCGGGAGCGCCGTCGGTGACGTTGCCCGGGGCGGCGGTCGTGTCGGCCGGGGTCCTGTCGGCGGCGGTCGTGTCGGCGGGGGGCCTGTCGGCGGCGGTCGTGTCGGCGGGGGTCGCGGGCCGGACCGGGGTCGGCGTCCGGTCGGTGCTCGCGGGCCTGGCCGGCGCGGGGGTGCCGTCCGGGGCGGGGGTGCCATCCGGGACGGGGGTGCCGTCTGCGATGCGGGGGGCGCCCGGGGTGCGGGAGGTGCTGTCCGGGGTGGTGTCCGGAGTCATCTGGCGTGGTCCTCTCAGGCGGCCGGGGTGCGGGGCGGGACCGTGGCGCGGCGGACCAGGTTCTCGTTGTCCCGGGTCAGGTCGAGGACCGAGCGGAGCAGGGCCACCGGGGCGCCGCCGCTTCCCGTCTCGTAGAGGCGCAGGTCGTCGTGGTACGCCTTGCGGGCGATGCCGAGGTGACGGGCGCGGAAGGTCTTCAGCAGCCGCAGCACCCGCGTCAGGGACACGGCCGCGGCCGTGAGGGCGGGCGGCGTCCGGTGCCCGCTCTCCCAGCTGAGCGCGGCGGTGAGCTTGCCCACGGCGGAGACGCCGCCGCGGTGCGCGGCGTGGAAGGCCCGCCAGGACGGCAGGCTGTACCGCACGGACTCGTCGAGGAAGGCGTCGTACCGGGGGTCCGAGCGGTCGCTCTGCCAAAGCGTCAGGTCGACCAGCCAGAGCGGGACCTGCGCGGCGGCCGGGCCGAGGTACTCGCGGCCCGCGACGTCGATCCCCTCGAAGTACGGGCGCAGCGTGCGGGCGAAGAACTCGGGCGCGACGTGGGCGACGGTGAAGTCGATCGAGTCGACCATGGACTGGACGTGCTGTGCGGTGCGGTCCAGTGCGCAGGCGAAGCCCGGGTCGTACGGTTCGAGGCGGGCCAGCTCCCCGCAGGTGCCGAGGGCGGCGACGAGGCCCGGGAAGACCATCCGGACGGCGTCCTGGAGGTGGGCCTCCGTCTCCGATCCGGTGTAGCTGCGGCGGCGCCGGCCGAGCGGGTTCCAGGTCGTGTAGTGGTGGACCGTGTCGCGCGGCACCATGTCGGTGCGGCGGCCCAGCTCCTCCAGGACGGGCAGGACCTCCGGCACCGCGGCGACGGGTTCGGTGCCGTGGCGTTTGAGGGAGCCGAGGAGCACCCCCAGGTCCCGCATTCCGGCCAGGGCCTCCACGACGCTCCACCCGGCGACCCGGTCGAGGTCGGGGACGAGGGCGCGCAGGGCGACGGTGAGGGCGGCGGTGTCCGCGTCCCGGTTGATGCCGGGGACGGCGGCGAGGACCGCGTCGGCGCCGAGCGGGTCGGCGGCGCGTATCTCGGCGATGCGGTAGCGCGGTTCGGCGCAGGTGACGAGTCCTGGCTCGACGACGTCGTACAGGCTCAACGGAAGGCCCCTCTCGGGCGGGTGTGGCGGGTGTGGACGGGGTGGTCGCGGTCGGGCCCTCGGGCGGACCGCGGCGGGGGTGGCGGTGTGGCGTGTGCGCCCCGCCGGGCCCCCGGCGTCACCGCGGGGCGCTCACCCGGCCCTGGCGCGGGGTGGCCGCCGGTACGGGGGCGGGCGGGCGCGGTCGCACGGGGCGCGGGGCGGCCGCCGCGAGGACGGCGCCGGACGGCGGGGCCGTACGCGAGCAGGGGGTCCGCGCGGGCGGCGCCGCCCGTCCGGGGGTACGGACGCGAGCGGCGGCGAAGGCCGCGGGGACGGCGGGGGCGGCGGGAGCCGCGGGGGCGGCCGGGGCCCCGGGGGTGGTGCGGGTGGTGGCCGCCGCGTCGGCGGGGTGGTCCCCGCTCGTGCGCGGGGGGCCGTCGCCGGGGGGTGGGGGCGCGGCGCCGGTGGCCGCCGGGGCCGCGGTCAGGGGCGGCGGGGCGCAGGCGTGCGGTGCCCGCGCCGTACCCGCCGCAGGCACGTCACCGCTCCCGGCGGGCCGGCGGGAGCGGCGAGGCCGCCGCGGCACGCGGGGCGGAGCGCGGGGAGGTACCGGCAGTGGCCGCCGCGCCGGGCATGCCGTCGGGCCCCGTCACGCGGCCGTCGCGTCGCGACTGCGAGTAATCCTGACCCGACCTGGTCACCATGTCTCCTCCGCGGAACGGCTGCGCCCTGCAGAGCCTGTCCGCCCCCGGCCACCTGCGGCAATGAACGACCGTCCAGCGGTCCTTAAGAACCGGCCAGCCTTCGCGTACCGTTGCGACCGGAATGTTCCCGTACGCGGGGAGCGGCGCGCCCGGCCGGGGCGGCGTCACGCGACCGCCCGGGCCGGGCCGGGGCCGGGTCACGCGACGTTCGCCGCGTGCGACCGGTACTCCCCCGGGGTCTTGCCGAACCACTTGCGGAACGCCAGGTGGAAGCCGACCGCGCTCTGGTACCCCACCCGCTGCGGCACGGCCGACTGCGGCAGCGAGGTCTCGCACAGCAGCCGGGCCGCCTCCTGCATCCGCCGCCCCGTCAGGTGGCGGGCGGGCGCCTCGCCGACGAGCTCGCGGAAGGCGGCGGTGAAGGCCGAGCGGGACATGCCGACCTCGCGGGCGAGGGACTCGATCGTCCAGGGTTCGGCGAACCGGGTGGCGATCATGACCATGGCGCGGCTGATGCCCGGGTGGTGCAGGACGGGCAGGACGCCCGGCTTCTCGGTGAGGTCGCGCAGCAGGGGCCGGAGCGCCAGGACGAGCGCCATCTCGAAGGCGCGCAGGGTGATGAGCCGGTCGCCGGGACCGGTGGGCCGGTCGGGTGAGGCGAGCAGCCGCAGCGTGTCGCGCAGCAGGGGCTCCCGGTCCACCTGGGTGGTGTCGAGGACGAGTGCCCAGGGCAGCGCGCGGTACAGGCCGGACGCGGCGCTGGAGTCGTAGTGCAACCCGGCGCACAGCAGCCGGGTCTCGGGACCCTCGCCGCCGAAGCTGATCGCGCCGGAGGTGCCGGGCTGGCGCTCGGGCAGGACCGTCCGCAGGGGCACGCACTGCCGGTCGGGCCGATCGGAGAGGCGGTGGGCCGCGCCGGTCGGGAAGAGGGCGAGGTCGCCGGTGACCAGCCGCTGCGGGGGGTGGTCGGTCCCGCTGATCCAGCAGTCGCCCTCGACGACGTAGTGCAGGACCGCGCAGCTGCGCTCGGCGTCGCCCTCGATGGCCCAGGGCGCCCGCACGTGCCAGCGGCTGTCGAACACGCCGGTGAGCCGCAGTGGTTTCAGCAGTTCGCTCAGGAGGTCGTCGCCGTCGTTCTCGGTCGTGTCCATGGACGATCCTTCAACCCCCGCCCCGGTTTGTTAATTGATCGGCCAAAGCCGCCGCCGCCAGCCTGAAAGGTGCCGTCCAGTCAGCAGAGACACCCTATCGAAGGGCCCTTCAGCCATATGTCCGATCACATTCCGATGCGCGTCGCCGTGGTGGGGGCGACCGGATTCCAGGGCGGCGCGGTGGCCCGCCTCCTGGCCGCGCGCGGCCACCGCGTACGGACCCTGTCGCGCCGCCCCGAGGGGGACCGGCCACCGCTGCCGGGGGTCGCCTGCGCCTCGGGCGACCTGGGCCGGGCGGAGGACGTCCGGGCGCTCTTCGAGGGCGCGACGCACGCCGCCGTGACGATGCCGCTCGTGTACGACGCGGAGCGCGTCGCCCGGTACGCGCGGAACGTCGCCGCGGCCGCCCGCGCGGCCGGGGTGCGCCGGATCGTCTACAACGCCAACACCCGCGTCCCGGCCCGGCCCACCCGGACGGCGGCGTTCGAGACGCGGCGGGCCGCCGAGGAGGCGCTGCGCGGGAGCGGGGTGCCGCTGGTGGTGGTGCGCCCGCCGGTCTACCTCGACAACCTCTTCAGCCCCTGGAACGGCCCGGCCCTGGTCGACGACGGCGTCCTCGCCTACCCGCTGCCCGCGCACACCCCGACGGCGTGGCTCTCCCACGAGGACCTGGCGGAGGCGGTGTGCGCGGCGCTCACCGCGGACGGCGTCGAGGGGCGCGTCCTCGACGTCGGCGGCGCGCTGACCCTGACGGGTGACGACCTGGCGGCGGCCTTCGCCCGCGGCCTGGGGCGCTCGGTGCGGTACGTGCCCCTGGACCCGGCGGTCTTCGAGGAGCGCCTCGCCGGGGTGCTGGGCGCCGGGGCGGCGGCGGGCGTCGCCGGGCTGTACCACCACATGGCGTCAGGGGCCGACCCCGATCTGATGGCGGGTGACGCCGGCGCCGCGGCCCGGCTGCTGGGGGTGCGTCCGGGACCGGTCGAGGACTGGGTGGCCCGCCGGCCGTGGCAGATCTGGGCCGGGGAGGCGACCGGGGCGGGGAGATGAATCCGGCCCTTGTCGGAGCGGCCCGAACGGCCGCCTGACACTCCCGACCTGCGGACCGACCCCGCGATTCCATCGAACGGGGTCGGTTCTCGGCTGTCTGGCCGGACGGCTTTTCGGGCGGACAGGTGTGAAACCCGCTGATTGCGCACCCGAAGGGGGTGGGAAGGCTCCTCCGGTACCCCGCCCACCCGAGTGAACCCGGAGAGGAGCGGTGATGCCTGCGCCGCGCCACGCGTCAACGGAGCAGTTACAAAGAGCGATACCCCGTAAGCAACCCTCAGGTGATGCCGTGAACCCGCTGATTGGTCGCATTCCCGTCCTGGACCTCTCCCCGATCGTCGACTGCGGCAGGAGGCCCGCGAAGGCGGTGGCCGGTGAGACCTTCCAGGTCTCGGCCACGGTCTTCCGCGAGGGTCACGACGCGGTCGGCGCCGACGTGGTCCTCACGGACCCGTCGGGGCGGACCGGCCCGTTCACCCCCATGAGAGAGCTGGCGCCCGGCACCGACCGGTGGGGCGCCGAGGTGACCCCCACCTGCGAGGGCCGCTGGACGTACCACGTCGAGGCGTGGAGCGACCCGGTCGCGACCTGGCGCCACCAGGCCGGCATCAAGGTGCCCGCGGGGATCGACACGGAGCTGGTCCTGACCGAGGGCGCAGCCCTCCACGAGCGGGCCGCCGAAGGGGTGCCGAAGGACGAGGGCCGCGAGACCGTCCTCGCCGCCGTCGACGCGCTGCGCGACACGCGCCGCGCCCCCGCGCAGCGGCTCGCCGCCGCGCTCGCCACCGAGGTCCGCGAGGCCCTGGACCGCCACCCGCTGCGCGAACTGGTGACCGCCTCCCGGCGGTTGCCGCTGCTCGTCGAACGGGAGCGGGCGCTGTACGGGTCCTGGTACGAGATGTTCCCGCGGTCCGAGGGCGCCTACCGCGACGCCGGCGGACGGCTGGTGTCGGGCACGTTCCGCACGGCCGCCGACCGGCTCCCGGCGATCGCGGCGATGGGCTTCGACGTGGTGTACCTGCCGCCGATCCACCCGATCGGCACCACGCACCGCAAGGGCCCGAACAACACCCTGGAGGCCGGCCCGGACGACCCGGGCGTGCCGTGGGCCATCGGCTCGGCCGACGGCGGCCACGACGCCGTCCACCCGGACCTCGGCACGATCGAGGACTTCGACGCGTTCGTCGCCCGCGCCCGTGACCTGCGGCTGGAGGTCGCGCTGGACTTCGCGCTCCAGTGCTCGCCGGACCACCCGTGGGTGAAGCGGCACCCGGCCTGGTTCCACCACCGGGCGGACGGCACCATCGCGTACGCCGAGAACCCGCCGAAGAAGTACCAGGACATCTACCCGATCGCCTTCGACAAGGACATGCGCGGCCTCGTCCGCGAGACCGTGCGGGTGCTGCGGCACTGGATGGCGCACGGGGTGCGGATCTTCCGCGTGGACAACCCGCACACCAAGCCGGTGGTGTTCTGGCAGAAGGTGATCGCCAACGTCAACCGCACGGACCCGGACGTGATCTTCCTGGCGGAGGCGTTCACGCGGCCCGCGATGATGCGCACGCTCGGCGCGATCGGCTTCCAGCAGTCGTACACGTACTTCACCTGGCGCAACACCAAGCAGGAGCTGACCGAGTACCTGACGGAGCTGTCGACGGAGTCCGCCGCCACCATGCGGCCGAACCTCTTCGTCAACACCCCGGACATCCTGCACGCCTACCTCCAGCACGGCGGCCGGCCGGCCTTCGAGGCCCGCGCGGTGCTGGCGGCGACGCTGTCGCCGACGTGGGGCGTGTACGCCGGGTACGAGCTGTGCGAGAACACCCCGGTCCGGGAGGGCAGCGAGGAGTACCTCGACTCGGAGAAGTACCAGCTGCGCCCCCGCGACTGGGCGGCGGCCGAGCGGGAGGGCCGCGGCATCGCCCCGCTCATCACCGCGCTGAACCGGCTGCGGCGCCGCCACCCGGCGCTGCGGCGGCTACGGAACCTGCGCTTCCACCCCGTCGACAACGACGCGATCATCGCGTACAGCAAGCGGACGGGTTCGAACGTTGTTCTGGTGGTCGTGAACCTCGACCCCCACCACACCCAGGAAGCCACGGTTTCGTTGAACATGCCGGATCTCGGCCTCGACTGGCACGAGACCGTACCGGTGCGCGACGAGCTCACCGGCGAGACCTATCACTGGGGCAGGACCAACTACGTGCGCCTGGAGCCGGGCGTATCGCCCGCGCACGTGTTCGTGGTGTGCCGGGGATCCGGGGGCTGCCCCCCTGATCAGCACGGTTCGGTCCTGCGACCGTCTCCCCCGATCGGAGGGTCACCCACATCATGACCGTCAACGAGCCCGTCCACGACACGTTCGAGGACACACCCGCCAAGGACCGGGACCCCGACTGGTTCAAGCGGGCCGTGTTCTACGAGGTGCTGGTCCGCTCCTTCCAGGACAGCAACGGCGACGGCATCGGCGACCTCAGGGGCCTCACGGCCAAACTGGACTACCTGCAGTGGCTCGGCGTCGACTGCCTGTGGCTGCCGCCGTTCTTCAAGTCGCCGCTGCGCGACGGCGGTTACGACGTGTCGGACTACACGGCGGTGCTGCCGGAGTTCGGCGACCTCGCCGACTTCGTCGAGTTCGTGGACGCCGCGCACCAGCGCGGCATGCGGGTGATCATCGACTTCGTCATGAACCACACCAGCGACCAGCACCCGTGGTTCCAGGAGTCCCGCGCCCACCCCGACGGCCCGTACGGCGACTACTACGTCTGGGCCGACGACGACAAGCAGTACCAGGACGCGCGGATCATCTTCGTCGACACCGAGACGTCGAACTGGACCTTCGACCCGGTGCGCAAGCAGTACTACTGGCACCGGTTCTTCTCGCACCAGCCGGACCTGAACTACGAGAACCCGGCCGTGCAGCAGGAGATCCTCTCCGCGCTGCGGTTCTGGCTGGACCTGGGCATCGACGGCTTCCGCCTCGACGCCGTGCCGTACCTCTACCAGGAGGAGGGCACCAACTGCGAGAACCTCCCGGAGACCCACGCCTTCCTCCAGCGGGTCCGCAAGGAGATCGACGCCGCCTACCCCGACACCGTGCTGCTCGCCGAGGCCAACCAGTGGCCGGAGGACGTCGTCGACTACTTCGGCGACTTCGCCGGCGGTGGCGACGAGTGCCACATGGCGTTCCACTTCCCGGTGATGCCGCGCATCTTCATGGCGGTGCGCCGGGAGTCCCGCTACCCCGTCTCCGAAGTCCTGGCCAAGACCCCGGCGATCCCGGCGAACTGCCAGTGGGGCATCTTCCTGCGCAACCACGACGAGCTGACCCTGGAGATGGTCACCGACGAGGAGCGCGACTACATGTACGCGGAGTACGCCAAGGACCCGCGGATGCGCGCCAACATCGGCATCCGGCGGCGCCTGGCCCCGCTCCTCGACAACGACCGCAACCAGATCGAGCTGTTCACCGCCCTGCTGCTCTCCCTGCCCGGCTCGCCGATCCTCTACTACGGCGACGAGATCGGGATGGGCGACAACATCTGGCTCGGCGACCGCGACGGCGTCCGCACCCCGATGCAGTGGACGCCCGACCGCAACGCGGGCTTCTCGTCCTGCGACCCGGGACGGCTCTACCTGCCGACGATCATGGACCCGGTCTACGGCTACCAGGTGACGAACGTGGAGGCGTCGATGGCCTCGCCGTCGTCGCTGCTGCACTGGACCCGCCGCATGATCGAGATCCGCAAGCAGAACCCGGCCTTCGGCCTCGGCTCGTACACCGAGCTGCCGTCGTCGAACCCCGCGGTCCTCGCCTTCCTCCGGGAGTACGGCGACGACCTGGTGATGTGCGTCCACAACTTCTCGCGCTTCCCGCAGCCGACCGAGCTGGACCTGCGCCAGTTCGACGGGCTGCACCCGGTGGAGCTCATCGGCGGGGTCCGCTTCCCCGCCGTCGGCGAGCTGCCGTACCTGCTCACCCTCGCGGGGCACGGCTTCTACTGGTTCCGGCTGCGCGCGGACGCGGTGCTGCCCACGAAGACGGCGGCCCGGTCCACCAGGTGGCCCACCGCGCCCGCCGACACCGCCCCGCACCCCGCCCCGGGCGCGGTCCCCGGCCCGGCCCCCGGCGCGGGCCCCGGCCCGACGGCCGGACCGGCCCCGGGAGTGGTCGCGCCGGCCGTGCCGACGGCGGCCCCGGCCGGGAGACCGGGCGGCGATCCCGCCCGGCTCCCGCGGCACTGACGGATCCTCAGCCCCTCGGGACCCCCTCCGGCCCCACGCCCCCGTACGTCCGGGGCGGGGCGTTTCCCTCGCTCCGCCCTGGGCACTGTCCACCTCATACGTCGATTCGGGTCTATAAGGACCATCCCCGCCCGACACGTCCCGCACAGCCGGACAGCCCATGCCGCATTCCGGGACACTCTGCACGTTCCGTGCATTCTGTAGTACCCGGGGAAAGGACGCGCTGCCATGTCGGAGACCGCATCCACCGCCCGGGCCCCCGTCGCCCTGCTGCCGTCGCTGGCACCACTGCTCCACGAATGGCTCCCCCGCAGACGATGGTTCGCCGGGAAGGGCCGGCCGGTCACCGGCTTCGCCCTCGTGTCGGCCACCGAGCTGCTCCCGCTCGACACCGCCGGACCCGCTCTGCTGCACCTGCTCGTCCGCGTGCAGCAGCCGGGCCCCGGCGGGCCGACCACGTCACCCACGCCGACCACACCGCCCGGTGACTGCTACCAACTGCTGCTGGGCGTCTGCGACACCCTGCCCCCGCGGCTCGCCCCCGCCCACATCGGCCGCGTCACCCAGGGCCCGCTCGCCGGGCGCACGGTGTACGAGGCGCTCCACGACCCGCGGCTCGCCGCCCTGCTCCTGGAACGGCTGCGGTCGCCGGGCACCATCGGGCCGCTGACCTTCCACCGCACGGAGCCCATCCCCGACGGGCTGGCCCCGCGCGTGCTGGACGCCGAGCAGTCGAACACGTCCCTCGTCTACGGCGACGCGTACATCCTGAAGATCTTCCGGCGGATCCACCCGGGGGCCAACCCGGACCTGGAGCTGCCGCTCGCCCTGGCCAGGGCCGGCTGCGCCCGCGTGCCGGCCCCCGTCGCCTGGTTCGAGTCGGGTCCCGGCCACCCCGACGGCGCCACGCTCGGCGTGCTGCAGCCCTTCCTGCGCGGTTCGCAGGACGGCTGGCAGCTCGCGCTCGACGCGCTGGCCAAGGGGCGGGACTTCACCGACGAGGCCCGGGCGCTGGGCCGGGCCACGGCCGAGGTGCACACCGCGCTCGCCGACGCGCTGCCCACGGTGACGCTCGCGCGGCCGCAGGCACGGCACCTGGCCGTCGCGATGGGCCGCCGGCTGGACGCCGCCGCGCAGGCGGTGCCCGCGCTCCTGCCGTACGCCCCGGGACTGCGCGCCGCCTTCGAGGCGGTCGCCGTCCTCGCCGAGGAGGGCAGCACCTGGCGCGCCCAGCGGGTCCACGGCGACCTGCACCTGGGACAGGCGCTGCGCACGCCGCGCGGCGACTGGGCGGTGATCGACTTCGAGGGGGAGCCCACGAAGCCGCTCGCCGAGCGCCGCCGCCCCCAGCCGGCGGTCCGGGACGTCGCCGGGATACTGCGCTCCTTCGACTACGCCGCCCACTCGCACCACCCCTGGCAAGCGGAGTGGGCGGAACGTTGCCGCGAGGCGTACTGCGCCGGGTACGCCGAGGCGTCCGGCACCGACCCGCGCGCCGAAGAGGCGCTGCTGCGGGCCTACGAGACCGACAAGGCGGTGTACGAGGTCGTGTACGAGGCCCGCCACCGCCCCGACTGGCTCCGGGTCCCGATGGCGGCCATCCACCGCCTCGCCGCGCCGCAGGACGGCGCGGGCGCCGGACCGCACTCCCCCGGCCGGGCGCGCTCCCGTCGCCCCCGGCTCGCTCCCGACACCCTGACGTGACCGCACCGAGGAGGCTCTCCCCCGTGACCCCCCGCCGTCCGACCCGCAAACCGCCCGCGACGACCGCCCAGCCGCTCGTCACCGCCCTGCAGGCGCCGCAGACCGCCGTCCCCGGCCGGCCGCCAAGGCCCCGGGACGGCGCCGACGGCGTGCCGGCCCACCCCCTCGGGGACACCGACCGGGCCCGGCTGCTCGCCGGCGAGCACCACGACCCGCACGGGCTGCTGGGCGCCCACCCGCTGCCCGACGGCGTGGTGTTCCGGGCCCTGCGCCCGCACGCCCGCGCGGTCGCCGTCCTCCTCGCCGACGGGGAGCGGCACGCGCTCCACGACGACGGGGACGGCCTGTTCTCCGGCGTGCTGCCGCTGCGCGAGGTCCCGGCCGACTACCGGCTGCTCGTCTCGTACGAGTCGGCCGAACTGGAGGTCGTCGACCCGTACCGCTTCCTGCCCGCCCTGGGCGATCTCGACCTCCACCTCATCGGGGAGGGCCGCCACGAGGAGCTGTGGACCGCGCTCGGCGCGCGGGTGATGACCCACCAGGGCGTCACCGGTACGCGCTTCACCGTGTGGGCGCCGAACGCGCGCGGCGTGCGGCTCGCCGGCGACTGGACGTACTGGGACGGCACGGGTCTGCCGCTGCGGTCCCTCGGTTCCACCGGCGTGTGGGAGCTGTTCGTCCCCGGCGTCGACGAGGGCGCCCTGTACAAGTTCGAGGTCGTCGGCCCCGACGGCCACCACTCGCTGCGCGCCGACCCGATGGCCCGCCGCACCCAGTGCCCGCCGGAGACGGCGTCCGTCGTCACCGCCTCGCACCACGAGTGGGGCGACGCCGCGTGGATGGCCCGCCGCGGCGAGCGGCCCGTGCACGAGGCGCCCTTCTCCGTGTACGAGGTGCACCTGCCGTCCTGGCGTCCCGGGCTGACGTACCGTCAGTTGGCGGACGAGCTGACGGCGTACGTCACGGAGCTCGGCTTCACGCACGTGGAGCTGATGCCCGTCGCGGAGCACCCGTACAGCCCGTCGTGGGGGTACCAGGTCACCTCCTACTACGCGCCGACCGCCCGGCTCGGCTCGCCCGACGACTTCAAGTACCTGGTGGACCGGCTGCACCAGGCCGGGGTGGGCGTCCTCGTCGACTGGGTGCCGGCGCACTTCCCGAAGGACGACTGGGCGCTGGCCCGCTTCGACGGCACACCGCTGTACGAGCACCCGGACCCGCGCCGGGCCGAGCACCCGGACTGGGGGACGCTGGAGTTCGACTACGGCCGGACGGAGGTGCGCAACTTCCTCGTCGCCAACGCCGTCTACTGGTGCCAGGAGTTCCACATCGACGGCCTGCGCGTCGACGCCGTCGCGTCCATGCTGTACCTCGACTACTCGCGCGAGTACGGCGAGTGGGCGCCCAACGAGCACGGCGGACGGGAGAACTTCGACGCGGTCCGCTTCCTCCAGGAGATGAACGCGACCGTCTACCGCCGCTGCCCCGGCGTGGTCACCATCGCCGAGGAGTCCACCGCCTGGGAGGGCGTGACCCGCCCGACCGAACACGGCGGCCTGGGCTTCGGGCTGAAGTGGAACATGGGGTGGATGCACGACTCGCTGGTGTACGTCTCCAAGGAGCCGGTGCACCGCAGGTACCACCACAACGAGATGACGTTCTCGATGGTGTACGCGTACAGCGAGAACTACGTCCTGCCGATCTCGCACGACGAGGTGGTCCACGGCAAGCAGTCCCTCGTCACGAAGATGCCCGGCGACTGGTGGCAGCGGCGCGCCAACCACCGCGCGTACCTGGGCTTCATGTGGGCCCATCCCGGCAAGCAACTGCTGTTCATGGGGCAGGAGTTCGCGCAGGGCGCCGAGTGGTCCGAGCAGCACGGCCCGGAGTGGTGGCTGCTGGCCGACGACTACCACTCGGCCGGCGACCACCGGGGCGTGCGCGACCTCGTCCGCGACCTGAACGCCGTGTACGCCGTGACGCCCGCCCTGTGGGAGCGGGACACCTCCCCGGAGGGCTTCCGCTGGGCGCTGGGCGACGCCGCGGACGACAACGTCTTCGCCTTCGTCCGGTACGACGCGCAGGGCGACCCGCTGCTGGCGGTGAGCAACTTCTCGCCGGTCGTGCGCCACGACTACCGGCTGTGGGCGCCGGAGTCCGTCCCCGCCTGGGTCGAGGTCCTCAACACCGACGCGGTGGAGTACGGCGGCGGCGGCGTCCGCAACGCCGACCCGGTCAAGCGGGAGCCGGAGGGCGTGCGGATGACGCTGCCGCCGCTGGCGACCGTGTGGTTCCGGCCGGCCTGACGCGCGGCACGGGCCGGCCGGACCCGGGGTGCGGGCCGGCCCGACCCGTGGTTCAGGCGGCCGGTGCGGCCGGCGCTCCGGCCGCCGACCGCACCACCCCGAGCCGCTGGGTCGCGCGGGTCAGCGCCACGTACAGGTCGTTGACCCCGTGCGGCCCGGCGGTGCGGATGGCCTCCGGGTCCACCACGACGACCGTGTCGAACTCCAGGCCCTTCGCCTGCCGCGGTTCGAGCAGGACCACCGGCCGGGTCAGGTCCGGTTCGGCGCCCCAGGACGCCCCGGGCAGCGCTGCGGCGAGCGCGGGCAGCCGCGCGGCGGGCGCCACCACGGCGAGCCGCCCCTCGTCGCGGACCTCGCGGGCGACCGCGTCGGCGACGGCGGCCGGCACGTCGTCGGCGGTCGTCTCCCAGGGCGGCACGCCCGTGGAGCGCACCGAGCGCGGCGGCCGGAAGTCCGGCTCGACGGCGCGGCGCACCTCGGCGGCGAGCTCCATGATCTCGGCGGGCGTGCGGTAGTTGACGCCGAGCGTGACCTGCTCGTAGCGGTCCCCGACGTACGGGGCGAGGATCTCCCGCCAGGAGCCGCAGCCCGCCGCGTCGCCGGTCTGGGCGGGGTCGCCGACGAGGGTCATCGAGCGGGTGGGCACGCGCCGCATCAGCAGGCGCCAGGCCATCGCGGACAGTTCCTGCGCCTCGTCCACGATGACGTGCCCGAACGCCCAGGTGCGGTCGGCGGCGGCGCGCTCGGCGGCGCTGCGGTGGTCCGCCTCCTCGTGGCGCTCGGCGAACCGCTCCGCGTCGATCACGTCCTGGACGCCGAGGACCTCCGACTCCTCGTCCTCGAACTCGTAGGTCCGCGAGGCGTACGCCACGTCGAGGACGCCCTGCGCGTAGGCGATCCGCTCGGCGCGCTCCCGGGCGGCGGCGGCGCGGGCGGCGGAGTCGTCCTCGCCGAGGAGTTCGGCCGCCTCGTCGAGGAGCGGCACGTCGGCGGGGGTCCACGCGTCGGCGCCGGTCCACGCGTCGGCGGGGTCGCGCCGGACGAACTCGGCCTCGCCGTCGGGGAGGTAGCCGAAGGGATCGGCGAGGAAGCGGGCGACCAGCTCCTGCGGCGTCAGCACGGGCCACAGCCCGTCGATCGCGGCGTGCACCGCGTCGCTCGCGGCGACCTCCTTGCCGAGCTGGGCGACGTCCGACGGGTCGAGGAGGTTGGGCCCGCCGTAGGGGTCGGCGCCGATGCGCTCCACGAGCTGCGCGGTGAGCGCGTCGACGATCCGGGTCGCGAAGCGGGGCCGGGCGAGGTTGTGGGGCAACCCGGTGCCCCGGGCGTCCCAGCGGGCGTCCTCCGCCATGTCGCGCGTGAGGAAGAGCGTGCCGTGGTCCTCGTGGTCGATCTCGACGGGCTCCTCGGTGGGCGGCACGGTCTGCCGGTCGCGCACGTACCGGGCGAGCACCTCGGCCATGGCGGCGCGGCCCTTGATCTCCGCGGCCTCGGGGGTGTCGGTGCCGGTGGCGCGCACGCCGGGGAAGAGCTCGCCCGGGGAGGCGAGGAGGACGCCCGTCTCGCCGAGGCTCGGCAGGACCTCCCCGATGTACCCGAGGAAGGCCGGGTTGGGGCCGACCACGAGGACCGCCCGGCGGGCGAGCAGCTCGCGGTGCGCGTACAGCAGGTACGCGGCCCGGTGCAGGGCGACCGCGGTCTTGCCGGTGCCGGGGCCGCCCTCGACGACGAGGACGCCCTGGTGGGGCGCGCGGATGATCCGGTCCTGCTCGGCCTGGACGGTCTGCACGATGTCGCTCATCCGGCCGGTGCGGGCGGAGTCGAGCGCGGCGAGGAGGACGGCGTCCGCGTCGCGCCCCTCGTGGCCGCTGCGGGTGGTGTCGCGCAGGTCGAGGATCTCGTCGTGGAGGCCGGTGACCCGGCGGCCCTCCATGGTGATGTGGCGGCGCCGGGACAGGCCCATGGGGGTGTGGCCGGTGGCCAGGTAGAAGGGACGGGCGACGTCGGCGCGCCAGTCGACGACGAGCGGGGTGCGCTCGTCGTCGTCGTCGCGGATGCCGATCCGGCCGATGTGGTGGTCCCGGCCGTCGCGGAAGACGAGCCGGCCGAAGCACAGCCCGTGGTCGCCCGCGTCGTACGCGGCGAGGAGCCCGGACTGCTCGGCGATGAACACGTCGCGCTCCAGCCTCGCCTGGGCACTGGTGCCACCGGCCCGCAGGGCGTCCCGCACGGCCGCTTCGGCCCGCTCGCGCAGGACGTCCAGCCGGGCGTGGAGCCCACTCACGAAGCGCTGTTCCGTCCGTACTGCCTCGGACTCGTCGATTGACATTCCACTCCCGACGCGATACTGTGACTTCGTCAATTCACGTGCTCACTTTGTCGTGCCCGCACGCGAATCCACGAGTATACGCGTCACCCGCCCCCGACCGCCTCAGCGGTGCGGGGCTTTTTCATGTCCCGCGCGCCTCCGCCCGCCTCTGCGGGCTTCCGCCCCTCCCCGCCGCCGGCCGCGCGGGAGGCGACGGCGGGCGGCGGGCGGCGGTCCGTTCAGCCCTGCGGGGTCAGGCCGGACAGGGCCTCGGGGGCGACCCGGCCGGTCCGCTCGCGCTGCGGGAAGTCACCGACCTTGACACGCGCGACCTCCTTCGCGGTCGTGTAGTCGACGACCGACACCTCGTCGCGCTCGGAGAGCGTCACCCAGCAGTGCCTCCCGTCCTGGCCCGTCACCGACCAGTACGGCAGGGAGCCCTGCGGGTAGTGGACGAAGCCGTCGGTGGTGAGGCCGGGGCGGGAGACGACGGCCGTGTAGTCGTCGATGGTGCCCGCGACGCACAGCTTGTCCTGCGCCCCGTTCATCGCCATGCCGTGGTGCGCGGAGTTCTGCGGATAGTCGTCGGGCTTCAGCGCGGCGCCCGCCGCGCTGAACGGCATCTCGACGGTACGCAGCGTACGGCCGGCCCGCAGGTCGTACTCGACGAAGCCGTTCAGGTACGACAGCTGGGCGTACATCGTCGAGCCGTCCGGCGTGACGACGGCCGGGCGGATCCCCTTGTCGAAGGTGTACGTGCGCAGGACCTTCCACGTGCGGGCGTCGGCGACCGTCACCTGCTTGGCGCCCTTGAGGAAGTCGAGGGCCTTCGGCAGGGAGGTCACACCGATGGACATGTTGTAGACGAGCGAACCGTCGGCCGAGTAGATGTTCTCGTGCGGGTACGTCCCGGTGGCGAACTCGCCGGTGACGCGGCCGGTGGCGGTGTCGAGGGCCTGCGCCTTGGCGGCGGTGATCGCCGAGACGACGAACGTACGGCCGTCGGCGGAGAGCGCCGCGTGGTCGGCCTTCAGCCCGGCGAGGTGCGTGCGCCACAGCTGCCGGCCGGTGGCCACGTCGAACGCGGCTGCGTCACCGAGGTTGCCGCGCGAGACGTACAGGGTGCGGCCGTCGGGCGAGAGGTGGGCGTCGTCCACGAACTTGTCACCGCCCGCCTGCTGGCGCACCACCTCGTAGGCGGCCCGCCGCAGGACGTCCATGCCGGCGAGCACCTCCTCCAGGTCCGGCGCGACGTCGAGCGTGCCGAGGTTCCGGTAGGTACGGGAGTCGAGGAAGCTCACCGTGCCGTCCGCGCTGTTGCCCACGAGGACGACGTCCCTCAGCGGTTCGGCGGGTGCCGGGGCGGCTCGCAGCGCGGTGGGGGCGGCCCCGGCGGCGGGGGCGGTGGCCGAGGCGGCGGGGAGGGCGAGGGTGAGCGGGAGGAGGAGGGCGAGCGCGGCGGTCGAGCGGGCCAGACGTGACATGGGGGGACCATCCCTTCGCACCGGTACCGGGTGGCGGTCGTCGTCAGCTCAAGGTCATGCGCATGTCATCCACTGCACGACTCGCCATGTTACCGGCGGTAGCGGCATCCGGACCCCGGACGGAGCGGCGGAACCGTCCCCGCGCGGCACGCAGTGACGCGCCGGGCGCGGGACCGGGCTCCTCTCCCGGTGCCGCGCCCGGCGCGGTGTACCGCGCGGCGGCGGGGTGCGCCCCCTGTGGGGCGGGGGGTTCGCCGCACAGGGCGGGGGGGGACGCCCCGCGCCGGGCTCCGTACGCCCCTAAGGCGCGGTCGTCAGACCTTGGCGGGCGGCGCCGCCTGGGCGGGCTGCTGCCGGCCGTCGGCCGGGGTGCCGTCGGAGCCGGTACCGGCGGGCGGGGTGGCGCCGCGGGGCGCGTCGCCCCGGGCGCGGTCGGCGTCGGTGTCGGCGTGCTCGTCATCCGGGGCGCCGTGGCCGTCGTCGAGCAGCGTCGTCTCGTCGAACGGCAGCCGCCCGGCGAGCACCTCGGACACCCGCTCCTTGTCGATCTCCTTGGTCCAGGTGCCGATCAGCACCGTCGCCACGGCGTTGCCCGCGAAGTTGGTCAGCGCACGCGCCTCGCTCATGAACCGGTCGATGCCGACGATCAGGCCGACGCCGTCGACCAGGCCCGGCTTGTGGGACTGCAGCCCGCCGGCGAGCGTGGCCAGGCCCGCGCCGGTGACGCCGGCGGCACCCTTGGAGGCGATGACCATGAAGACCAGCAGCGAGATCTGCTCGCCCACCGCCAACGGCTGGCCCATCGCCTCGGCGACGAAGAGGGAGGCCATCGTCAGGTAGATGGCGGTGCCGTCGAGGTTGAAGGAGTAGCCGGTCGGGACGGTGATCCCGACGACCGGCTTGCTGACGCCCAGGTGCTCCATCTTCGCGATCAGGCGCGGCAGTGCCGACTCGGAGGACGAGGTGGAGAGGATCAGCAGGAACTCGCGCCCCAGGTACTTGAGGAGGGGCACGATGTGCACGCCCGCGACCAGCCGCAGCAGGGTGCCGAGGACGAGGAAGACGAAGACGACGCAGGTCGCGTAGAAGCCCAGCATGATCACGGCGAGGGACTTCAGCGCGTCCACGCCGGTCGAGCCGACCACCGCGGCGATGGCGCCGAACGCGCCGACGGGCGCCGCCCACATGATCATCGCCAGGATGCGGAAGACCAGCCGCTGGATGTGGCCGATGCCGCGCAGGACCGGCTCACCCGCCCGGCCCATGGCCTGCAGCGCGAAGCCCGCGAGCAGCGCGACCAGCAGGGTCTGCAGGACCTCGCCCTGGGTGAACGCCGACACCAGCGTCTTGGGGATGATCCCGAGCAGGAAGTCGACCGTGCCCTGGCTCGCCCCCTCGGCCTGCTTCTCGCCGGCGGCACGGGTCTCGTCGGTGATGTGCAGGCCGGAGCCGGGTTCCAGCAGGTTGCCGACGACCAGGCCGATGGCGAGGGCGACGGTCGACATGACCATGAAGTACCCGAGGGCCAGACCGCCGACGGCGCCCACCTTCGCCGCCTTGCGCACCGAGCCGACCCCCAGCACGATCGTGCAGAAGATCACCGGCGAGATCATCATCTTGATGAGGTTGACGAAGCCGGTGCCCAGCGGCTTGAGCTCCTGCGCGACGCCCGGGGCGGCGAAGCCCACGACGATGCCGAGCACCACCGCCGCGATGACGGCCAGATACAGATAGTGGGTACGTTCCCGCCGTGCGGCCACGGGTCCTCCTCGATGAGTGCGCTCCACGTCCCGGTGGATCCCCGCGACTATCCATCACGCCTGTGACCCCGGTCACCGTTGCGTACGTTTCGTTCACGCGTTTTCGGCCAGGCAGACTGGTCCGCATGCGCCTACCCCGCCCCCGCAGCCTCGCCGGGCAGCTCTTCGCGATGCAGGCCGTGCTGGTGGCGGCCATCGTGGCGGGGTGCGCCGTCTTCGCGTACCTCACCGACCACGCCCAGGCGGAGGAGACCGCCCGGCGGCAGGTGACCGCCACCGCCACGGCCGTGGCCCGCTCCCCCGCCGTCCTCACCGCGGTCCGCTCGGACCACCCGACCACGGCCCTCCAGCCCTACGCCGACGCGCTCACCGGCGAGGGCGGCGTGACCTTCGTGGTGATCATGGCGCCGGACGGCCGGCGGTGGACGCACCCGGAGCCGGACCGCATAGGCGGGAGGTACCTCGGCCACATCGACGGCGCGCGGCGGGGCGGCACGGTGACGGAGACGTACGAGGGCACGCTCGGCCCCTCCGTGCGCACGGTGACGCCCGTGTGGGACCGCGACCGGGTCGTCGCCCTGGTCAGCGCGGGCATCACCATCGACCGGATCAGCGAGCAGGTGCGGCGGCAGGTGACCGCGCTGCTCGGCTTCGCCGCCGGGGCGCTGGCGCTCGGAGCCGTCGGTACGTACGTCGTCAACGCCCGGCTGCGGCGGCACACCCACGGCATGAACGCCGCCGAGCTGAGCCGCATGCACGACTACCACCAGGCCGCCCTGCACGCGGTGCGCGAGGGGCTGCTGATGCTGGACGGCCACCGGCGGATCGCGCTCGTCAACGACGGCGCGCGGGAGCTGCTGGGCCTGCCGCCGGACGCCGTCGGCACCCCCGTCGCCGAGCTGGGGCTGCCCCCGTCGCTGACGGACGCGCTGCTCGCCACGGAGCCGCGCGAGGACGAGCTGCACCTGACCGCCGACCGCGTGCTGGTGGTCTCCACCCGGCCGGTGGTCGGCGGCGAGCGGCGCGGCGCGGTCGTGACGCTGCGGGACCACACCGAGCTCCAGGCGCTCTCCGGCGAGCTGGACTCCGAACGCGGCTTCACCCAGGCGCTGCGCGCCCAGGCGCACGAGGCGGCCAACCGGCTGCACACCGTCGTCTCGCTGATCGAGCTGGGCCGGGTGGAGGAGGCCGTCGAGTTCGCGACGGCCGAGCTGGAGCTCGCCCAGGCGCTGACGGACCGGGTGGTCGACGCGGTCGGCGAGCCGGTGCTCGCGGCGCTGCTGCTCGGCAAGTCGGCGCAGGCGAGCGAGCGCGGTGTCGAACTCGTCCTCACCGGGGACAGCCGCGTCGACGACGGCGTCCTGCCGCCCGGCCTGGCCGCGCGCGACCTGGTCACCGTCCTCGGCAACCTCGTCGACAACGCCGTCGACGCGGCGCAGGGCTCGGCCGGGTCCCGCGTCACCGTGGCGCTCGGCACGGCCGGCGGCGAGCTGCTGCTGCGCGTGGCGGACTCGGGGCCCGGGGTGCCCACCGGCGACGCGGAGTCGGTGTTCGAGCGCGGCTGGTCGACGCGCGGCCCGGGGCGCGGCATCGGCCTGGCCCTGGTCCGCCAGGCCGTGCACCGCGCGGGTGGGCGCATCGACCTGGGCCGGGGCCCGGACGGCGGCGCGGAGTTCACGGTACGGCTGCCCCTGGGCCCGACGGCGGCGCCGGCACCGGCCCCGGCACCGGCGCGCGCCGCGGGCGGGGCGGGCGCGGCGCTTCCGGTGGCCGGCGGGGAGGCGGCCTCGTGACCGGGGACGCCATCAGAGTGCTGGTCGTCGAGGACGATCCCGTCGCCGCGGACGCGCACGCCCTGTACGCCGGGCGCGTGCCCGGCTTCACCGTCGTCGGCGTCGCCCACTCCCGCACCGCCGCCGTCCGGCTGCTGGAGCGCACGCCCGTCGACCTGATCCTCCTGGACCTGTACCTGCCCGACGGCTACGGGCTCCAGCTGCTGCGCTCGCTGCGCGCCGCGGGGCACGCGGCCGACGTGATCGCGGTGACCTCGGCGCGGGACCTCGCGGTCGTCCGCGAGGGCGTGTCGCTCGGCGTCGTGCAGTACGTGCTGAAGCCGTTCACCTTCGCCACCCTGCGGGACCGGCTCGCCCGGTACGCCGAGTTCCGCGCGGCCGTCGGCGAGGCGTCGGGCCAGGACGAGGTCGACCGCGCCCTCGCGGCGCTCCGCACGCCGCAGCCCGCCGCGCTGCCCAAGGGGCTCAGCGGACCCACGCTCTCCGCCGTCACCCGCACCCTGCGCGAGGCCCCCGCCGGGCTCACCGCCGCCGAGGCGGGCACCGCCGTGGGCATCTCCCGGATCACCGCCCGCCGTTACCTGGAGCACCTGGTGACCACCGGACGGGCCGAGCGCACCCCGCAGTACGGGCAGGTCGGGCGCCCGGAGTTCCAGTACCGGTGGCTCACCGGGCCGGCGCCGGGCGGCCGCTGAGGGCGCCGTGGACGGCGCCGTTGACCGGGTCCCTTCACAGGGTCTTTAATTACCTAGGAGTAGGTACGTTCTGGACGTTCCTCCAACATTCGGTCTTGGTCGAACACACCGTAGCCAGGTGTGACGCCGCACACCTAGCTTGTGCGCGTGCACCCGTCTCCCCCTTCCTCCCCTCCTCCGTTCAACGCCCTGGCCGCGCGCCGGCTGCGCGAGGGCCTCGGCATGGCGCCCGGTCACGTGGCCTACGGCCTGCGCGCGCAGTACGGGCTGGACGTCCCGCCCGAGACCGTCGTCGCCTGGGAACGCGGCACGGCCCGGCCCGGCAACCGCGAGCTCACCGCCCTGGCGGGCGTGTTGTGGTGCTCCCCGGGCGACCTGCTGGCCGCCGCCACCACCCTGCGCGAGCACCGGCTGGCGCGCGCCATGGCGCCGGAGGACCTGGCCCGCCGGGTCGGCGTGGACACCCGGTCGTACCTGAGGATGGAGGAGTCCGGCCGCTGGCGCGGCAACGAGCGCCAGACCGCCGCGCTCGCCGAGGCCCTCGGCCTCGGCCCCCGGGAACTGCTCAACGCCACCGGCAGGGACGAGGAGCTGGCGGCGGTCCTGCGCGACGCGGCGACCACGCGCTGGCAGGCGTACGTCCGGCCCGCCGCGAAGCTGCTGCCCCTGCGCCGCGACCACCTGGAGGAGGTGCTCCAGCGGCTGCACGCCGACTACCAGGCGCGGATGGTCGCCACGTACAGCTGGGGCGACTCCGGGGGGAGCGGCGGCGAGGCCGGGCGGGAGTTCCTGGACCGCATCGTGGACCACTTCTGGGCGCTGGCCCGGCTGTAGCGGCCCCGTCCGCGCGGGCGCGCGGGGTCACCGCGCGCCGGGGCGGCGGGACGTGCCGGTCTCGGGGGCGTGAGGGTCTCGGGGGCGTGAGGGTCTCGGGGGCGTGAGGGTCTCGGGGGCGTGACCGTCTGGCGCGGCGTCACGGTCTCGGGGGCGTCACGGTCTCGGGGGCGTCACGGTCTCCGGGGTGTCACCGGCTCGCGGGGCCGACGGGGTCACCGCTCGTGGGGGCGCGGGTCGAAGCTGAAGAGCTGGCCCGCCGCGTCCGGGGCGCAGGGCCGGTGGACCACCGCCGTCCACGCCCGGCGTTCCCCGTCCGGCACGGTCACGCACAGGCCGGTGGCGGCGTTGCGGACGCGGTGGCCCCGGTGGGCCCCGCCCTCGGCGGGCTCGATGCCGTACGCCTCCTTGGCGCCCCGCTTGCCGCACTCCTGGTCGGCGAGGGGCGCCTCGACGTCGGCGGGGGCGTCGACCGGGGCGCCGGAGCAGCCGCGCCCGAAGTCCGGGTGGTCGGTGACGAGGCGCCACAGCCCGCCGTCGAGGCGGTCGAGGGAGTACCGCGGCACGTCCGCGCCCGCGCACTCCACCTGGTACACCTGACCGCTGTCCTGGCCGGGCCGCTCGTTGAGGCAGAGTCCGGAGTGCACGGCCCGGACGTGGACGGGGCCGGGCGCGGGCGCCGTGACCCGGGGCCGGTCGTCGTGGCCCCGCTCGTCCGTGCCGCGCAGCAGGGTGGCGACGGTGGTGAGCGCCACGACCAGGGTGAGACCGCCGAGGACCGGCACCACGAGCCGCGCCGTCCACCACCGCCGCACGCCGGCACCGGCCGTCCCCCGTCCGGACCCGCGCGCGGCCGGTCCACCGGCCGCGGAGCCGCTGCCACCGCTGCCGCCGGCACTTCCGGGGCCTGCGGGGCCTGCGGGGCGGCCCGTTCCCCCGGTACCGCTCCGGCCGCCGGGCGCGGATCCGTTCCCGTCGCCCGCCGCGTGGCCGGATCCCGTGGCGTCGCCGCCCCCGCGGCCCGGCCACGCGGCGAACCCGCCGGGCATTCGGCGCGTCCCGTCCGACGCACCTCCGGAGCCGTTGCGGCCCGCGCCCCCGGCCCCGTCCGCCCGGATCCCGCCCGCCCCGGAGCCGCCCCAGCGGCCCGCCGCCCCGTCACCCGCGGCGCCCCGGACCGGTGAAGCCCCGTCACCCGACGCGCCCTCGGCCGCCGCGGCCCCGCAGCCCGTCGTGGCGCGGGCCTCGCGGGTGGCGATCTCCTCGCGGGCCGCCATCCACCGCTCCGTCTCCGCCGGGCCCGCCCCGCACGCGCGGACGAAGACGGCGAGCAGCTCCTCGCGGGGCAGGGTCGCCCGCGCCAGCATGTTCGCCACGGTGGAGCGCGGCAGGCTGTCGCCGACCGCCTCGGCACGGGCGGACAGCTCGCGGTAGGTGAGGCCGGACCAGTCCTTGAGCGCCTGCAAGCGGGCGACGAACGCCGCGGGGTCCCGTGCCTCCGCCGGGCCGGGCGCCCTCTCCCGGTCGGACATGCCATCCCCTCCCTGGCCCGCCCCGGACAGGGGTGGGACATGTCCGGGACAAGGCCCCAGCCTTGTTGATCCGGCGGAGAGGCTCAAGAGTGGGTTTCGGCCGCACCACGCACGAGCGGCCTTGATCCTCCACGGGGGGACGATCAAGGCCGCTCGGGCGCCGGCGCGACCGCCCGCGGGCGGGTCGCTGGGGTGATGCGGGTGCCGCGGGTCGCGGTCGGCGCGGGTCGCGGGTGGGCGCCGGTCAGAAGACCGACTCGGCCTCCAGCACGCGGTCCTCGGGCACGGTCTTCAGCCGGGTCGTCGCGTCCGCGAGCGGCGCCATCGCGATGGCGGTGCCGCGCAGCGCCGTCATCCGGCCGAAGTCGCCGCGGTGGGCGGCCTCCACCGCGTGCCAGCCGAAGCGGGTCGCGAGGACGCGGTCGTACGCGGTCGGCGTGCCGCCGCGCTGGACGTGGCCGAGGATCACCGGGCGGGCCTCCTTGCCGAGCCGCTTCTCCAGCTCCTTGGCGAGCCGGGTGCCGATGCCCTGGAAGCGCTCGTGGCCGAACTGGTCGATTTCGCCCTTGCGGTACTCCATCGTGCCCTCGGCCGGGTGCGCGCCCTCCGCGACGCAGACCACCGCGAACTTCTTGCCCCGCGCGAACCGCTCCTCGACCATCTTGACCAGGTCGTCGATCTGGAAGGGCCGCTCCGGCAGGCAGATGCCGTGGGCGCCGCCGGCCATCCCGGACTCCAGGGCGATCCACCCGGCGTGACGCCCCATCACCTCGACGACCATCACGCGCTGGTGGGACTCGGCGGTGGTCTTCAGCCGGTCTATGGCCTCGGTGGCGACCATCACGGCCGTGTCGAAGCCGAAGGTCCGGTCGGTCGAGGAGATGTCGTTGTCGATGGTCTTGGGGACGCCGACGACCGGCATGCCCGCGTCCGACAGCATGCGCGCCGCCGTCAGGGTGCCCTCGCCGCCGATGGGGATGAGGACGTCGATCCCGTACCGGCGCTGCAACTCGCCGCAGTTCTCGGCGGCCTCCTGCAGCCGGGCGCGCTCCAGGCGGGCCGAGCCGAGGATCGTGCCGCCGCGGGCGAGGATGCCGCTCACCGCGTTGAGGTCGAGGGGCCGGTAGTGGCCGTCGAGGAGGCCCTTGAACCCGTCCTCGAAGCCGATCACCTCGTCCCCGTAGCCGGTGAGCGCGCGATGCACGACCGACCGGATCACGGCGTTCAGGCCGGGGCAGTCGCCGCCTGCGGTGAGAACTCCGATGCGCATCGTGCTGTGTCTCCTGCTCGGTAGTCGTGTCGTCGGGCCGGTGTCGCGGACGCCGGAGGGCCGGTACTCGTCGGGGGCGCGCCTTTCCGAATTGTCCCACGGCCGGGTGCGCCGAGCGCCCCGCCGGCCGCCCGGGAGGGGGTTCCGGACCCCGACACCCGGCAAGCGCTCTACCCACTCCCGGAGGTATTGTCAAGAGGGTATGGCCATCTCCCAGGGGATGTTTTGGGCCAGTACGGGTACCAGACGCACACTCGCTTGACGGACAGGAGACCACGGCGTGGCGCGCAGCGTGTACGTGACCGGGATCGAGCGCGGGGACGGCCGCCAGGTCGTGGAGCTGGGGGTCATGGAACTCCTGACCCGCCAGGTGGACCGGGTGGGGGTGTTCCGCCCGCTGGTGCACGACGGGCCCGACCGCCTCTTCGAGCTGCTGCGCGCCCGCTACCGCCTCCCGCAGGACCCCGCGACCGTGTACGGCATGGACTACCAGGAGGCGTCCGCGCTCCAGGCCGAGCAGGGCACGGACGAGCTGGTGTCCCAGCTGGTCGAGCGGTTCCACGCGGTGGCGCGGGAGTACGAGGTGGTGCTCGTGCTCGGTACGGACTTCGCCGCCACCCAGCTGCCCGACGAGCTCGCCCTCAACGCGCGCCTCGCCAACGAGTTCGGCGCCTCCGTCATCCCCGTCGTCGGGGGCAAGGGCCGGCCGGCCGACGCGGTGCGGGCCGAGGCGCGCAACGCGTTCCGCGCGTACGAGGGGCTGGGCTGCGACGTCCTCGCGATGGTGGTGAACCGGGTCGCCGCCGACGACCGGGAGGCCATAGCCGAGCGGCTCTCCGCCCGCCTCCCCGTCCCCTGCTACGTCCTGCCCGACCAGCCGTCGCTGTCCGCGCCCACGGTCGCGCAGATCACCCACGCGCTGGGCGCCCGGGTGGTCCTCGGTGACGACGCGGGCCTGGCGCGCGACGCCCTCGACTTCGTCTTCGGCGGCGCGATGCTGCCGAACTTCCTCAACGCGCTGACCCCGGGCTGCCTGGTGGTGACCCCCGGCGACCGCGCCGACCTGGTGGTGGGCGCGCTGGCCGCGCACTCGGCCGGCACGCCGCCGATCGCGGGCGTGCTGCTGACGCTGAACGAGCAGCCCAGCGAGGAGATCCTCACCCTGGCCGCCCGCCTCGCCCCCGGCACCCCGGTCGTCGCCGTCAGCGGCAACAGCTTCCCCACCGCCACGGAGCTCTTCGCCCTGGAGGGCAAGATGAACGCGGCGACGCCGCGCAAGGCGGAGACCGCGCTCGGCCTCTTCGAGCGGCACGTGGACACCGCCGACCTGCTGAAGCGGATCTCGGTGGCCCGCAGCGGCCGCGTCACGCCGATGATGTTCGAGCACGAGCTGCTGGAGCAGGCCCGGGCGGACCGCCGCCGGGTCGTCCTGCCGGAGGGCACGGAGGAGCGGGTCCTGCGCGCCGCCGACGTGCTGGTCCGCCGCGACGTGTGCGACCTGACGCTGCTCGGCGACCCGGAGGCGATCCGCCGCAAGGCGGCCGACCTGAGCATCGACCTGTCCGGTGCCCAGCTGATCGATCCGGTCACCTCGGAGCTGCGGCAGCGGTTCGCGGAGCGGTACGCCGAGCTGCGCGCCCACAAGGGCGTCTCGGTGGAGCTCGCCTACGACGTCGTGTCGGACGTGAACTACTTCGGCACGCTGATGGTGCAGGAGGGGCTCGCCGACGGCATGGTCTCCGGGTCGGTGCACTCGACGGCGGCGACGATCCGGCCCGCCTTCGAGATCATCAAGACGAAGCCGGACGCGTCGATCGTGTCGTCGGTCTTCTTCATGTGCCTGGCGGACAAGGTGCTCGTCTACGGCGACTGCGCGGTCAACCCCGACCCGGACGCCGACCAGCTCGCCGACATCGCCGTGCAGTCGGCGGCCACGGCGGCCCGGTTCGGCGTCGAGCCGCGGATCGCGATGCTGTCGTACTCGACGGGCACCTCCGGCACCGGCGCGGACGTGGACAAGGTCCGCGAGGCGACGAAGCTGGTGCGCGCGGCGCACCCGGAGCTGAGGATCGAGGGCCCCATCCAGTACGACGCGGCCGTGGAGCCGACCGTCGCCGCGACCAAGCTGCCCGAGTCGGAGGTCGCGGGCCGGGCGACCGTGCTGGTCTTCCCCGACCTGAACACGGGCAACAACACCTACAAGGCCGTGCAGCGCTCGGCGGGCGCGGTGGCCGTGGGCCCCGTCCTCCAGGGCCTGCGCAAGCCGGTGAACGACCTGTCGCGCGGCGCCCTCGTCAGCGACATCGTGAACACCGTGGCCATCACCGCCATCCAGGCGCAGGCCACCCGGCCCGCGTGACCCCCCGCGCGGGCGGGGGCGGCCGCCCCTCCCACCCCCGGGGGCCCGCCGCCCCGGCCCCGCGGGCCCGCCCCGCCCCCGCCCCTCCCGTGACGACAGAAAGCACCGCCACCGTGACCAGCCCGACCCGCGTCCTCGTCCTCAATTCCGGCTCCTCCTCGGTGAAGTACCAGCTCCTCGACATGGGTGACGGCTCCCGTCTCGCGGCCGGCCTCGTGGAGCGGATCGGCGAGTCCGGTTCGCGGCTGGTGCACACGCCGCTCGCGCGGGGCGGGGAGCGGCGCGAGCGGACCGCGCCGATGGCCGACCACACGGCCGCGCTGGGGGCGGTCGCCGAGGAGCTGGCCACCGACGGCCTGGGCCTGGACTCCCCCGACCTGGCGGCCGTCGGCCACCGGGTCGTCCACGGCGGGCTGCGGTTCTCCGCGCCGACCGTCGTCACCGACGAGGTGCTGGCGGAGGTGGAACGGCTGGTCCCCGTCGCCCCGCTGCACAACCCGGCGAACATCACCGGCATCCGCACGGCGATGGCGCTGCGGCCCGACCTGCCGCAGGTGGCGGTCTTCGACACGGCGTTCCACACCACGATGCCGGAGTACGCGGCCCGGTACGCGATCGACGTGGAGACCGCCGACGCCCACCGCATCCGGCGCTACGGCTTCCACGGCACCTCGCACGCGTACGTCTCGCGGGAGACGGCCCGGCTGCTGGGCAAGGACCCGTCCGAGGTCAACGTGATCGTGCTGCACCTCGGCAACGGCGCGTCCGCCTCGGCGGTGGCGGGCGGGCGGTGCGTGGACACGTCGATGGGCCTGACGCCCCTGGAGGGCCTGGTGATGGGCACGCGTTCCGGTGACGTCGACCCGGCCGTCACCTTCCACCTCCGGCGGGTGGCGGGGATGTCGGTGGACGAGATCGACACGCTGCTGAACAAGAAGAGCGGCCTCGTCGGCCTGTGCGGCGACAACGACATGCGGGAGATCCGCCGCCGGATCGACGAGGGCGACGAACGGGCAAGGCTCGCCTTCGACATTTACGTCCACCGGCTGAAGAAGTACATCGGGGCGTACTGCGCGGTGCTCGGCCGGGTGGACGCCGTGGCGTTCACGGCCGGTGTCGGCGAGAACGCGGCGCCCGTGCGGGAAGCTGCGATGGCGGGCCTGGAGCAGCTGGGCCTCGCGGTGGACCCCGAGCTCAACGCCGTACGGTCCGGCGAGCCGCGGCTGATCTCGCCGGAGGGCGCGCGGGTGGCCGTGGCGGTCGTCCCGACGGACGAGGAACTGGAGATCGCACGACAGACGTACTCGCTGGTAAGCAACTGAAAACGGGAAACTCCACGCACTTCGATGAACTCGGCTGAGCGGTCACCCGCCCATTTGTACATTCCGCCAGACGGAATATTCCGCACAGAAACAAACCGATAGGATCCGCCTTATGCGCCGTTCCAAAATCGTCTGCACACTGGGCCCCGCCGTCGACTCCTACGAGCAGCTGAAAGCGCTCATCGAGGCCGGCATGAACGTGGCCCGTTTCAACATGAGCCACGGAACCCACGCTGAGCACGAGGAGCGGTACCACCGCCTCCGCGAAGCGGTCGAGGACACGGGCCGCGCCGTCGGCGTGCTGGCCGACCTCCAGGGCCCGAAGATCCGGCTGGAGACCTTCGCCGAGGGCCCGGTCGAGCTCGTGCGGGGTGACGAGTTCACCATCACCACCGAGGACGTCCCCGGCGACAAGTCCGTCTGCGGCACCACGTACAAGGGGCTGCCCGGCGACGTCGCCAAGGGCGACCAGATCCTGATCAACGACGGCAACGTCGAGCTGAAGGTCCTGGAGGTGGACGGCGCCCGCGTCCGGACCATCGTCATCGAGGGCGGTGTCGTCTCCGACCACAAGGGCATCAACCTGCCGGGCGCGGCGGTGAACGTCCCGGCGCTCTCCGAGAAGGACGTCGAGGACCTGCGGTTCGCGCTGCGCATGGGCTGCGACATGGTCGCGCTCTCCTTCGTGCGCAACGCCGGCGACGTCAAGGACGTCCACCGCGTGATGGACGAGGTGGGCCGTCGCGTCCCGGTCATCGCCAAGGTCGAGAAGCCGCAGGCCGTCGCCAACATGCAGGACGTCGTCATGGCGTTCGACGGCGTGATGGTGGCGCGCGGCGACCTGGCCGTCGAGTACCCGCTCGAAAAGGTCCCGATGGTGCAGAAGCGGCTCATCGAGCTGTGCCGCCGCAACGCCAAGCCGGTGATCGTGGCGACCCAGATGATGGAGTCGATGATCACCAACTCGCGCCCGACCCGCGCCGAGGCGTCCGACGTCGCGAACGCGATCCTGGACGGCGCCGACGCCGTGATGCTGTCGGCCGAGTCGTCCGTGGGCGCCTACCCCATCGAGACGGTCCGGACGATGTCGAAGATCGTCGTGGCGGCGGAGGAGGAGCTGCTCTCCAAGGGCCTCCAGCCGCTGGTGCCCGGCAAGAAGCCCCGTACGCAGGGCGGTTCGGTGGCCCGCGCGGCCGCCGAGATCGCCGACTTCCTGCACGGCAAGGCCCTGATCGCCTTCACCCAGTCCGGTGACACCGCCCGCCGGCTGTCCCGCTACCGCGCGACGCAGCCCATCCTGGCCTTCACCACGGACGCCGCCACCCGCAACCAGCTCACCCTGAGCTGGGGCGTCGAGTCCTTTGTCGTCCCGCACGTCGACAACACCGACGCGATGGTCGACCTGGTCGACGCGGAGCTGCTGAAGCTCCAGCGGTACAACCCCGGCGACACCATGGTCATCACCGCCGGCTCGCCCCCCGGCGTCCCCGGCACCACGAACATGGTCCGCGTCCACCACCTGGGCGGTCCGGAGACCGACTGACCCGCGGACGCCGGTCCACCCGCCGTCGTGCCGGGGTGGTGTCAGCCCTCGATGAAGTTCTTCAGGCCGGGCACCTTGAGGGTGCCGCCGAACTGGGCCGCCTGGACGACCTCGACGTCGGTGAAGAAGGCGTAGGGGACGTCCAGCGGGGGCGGGGTCTCCGGGCTGAAGGTGATCGGTATGAGGCCGAAGAGGTTGCCCTTCAGCTTCTCGGTGTACATGGTCACCGTGCCGCCGGTGATCGTCGAGGTGGAGCCCGGACGGGACGTGACGTGCCCGGTGCGGCCCTCGCCGTGGACGGTGAGCTGGTGCAGGTCCTTGATGTCCACCTCGGACGCGGTGAACTTCAGGGCCTTCTTCAGCGTGCCGCTGCCCGTGCGGACCTCGACGATGCCGTGGTACTTCAGCCCGCGCAGCGTGAGCCGCGTGCTCTCCAGCCGCCACGGGTGGTCCGCGACGTGCGGCACGCCGGGCTCGGGCTCCGCGTCGGCGAGGGCCTGCGGGTCCGGGGTGGGGCAGGGGAACGGGGGCTTGGCGCCGTCGGGGACGTCCTCGTCCTTCTTCGGCTCGCGTCCCTTGACGTCCTCGGGCAGCTCCTCGACCTCGGCGCCGACCTGGTCGGCGGCGTCCTTGATCGCCTCCTTGGTCGCGTCCCCGGTCCCGGTCCCGTCCGCGGTCCCGGTCCCCGGCTTCGTCCCCAGGGCGGTGTCGCCGTCCGTGTCGGGGCGCTCCGGCCGGTCGGGCCCGTCGGGCACGGGCGGCTTCGCGGTGGCCGTGAACGAGGGGGCGGGTGTCGGTGCGGCCGTGGGCGCGGAGGGTGTGGGCGCCGAGGCCTCCTGCTCGCCGGCCAGTCCGCCGAGCAGGTCCTTGACGGCGCCACCGACCCCCAGCGGGTCCAGCGGGTGGCGGGACGCGGACGGCGTGGGCGCGGGGGTGGCGGCCGGGGACGGGGTGGCGGCCGGGGCCGTCGTACCGGCCTGCGGGTCCTTCCCGGGCGCCGCCGGCTTCGTCGCCGCGTCCGCGGACGGGGTCTTCGTCGGTACGGGCGGCTTCGGGCCCGTACCCGTACCGCCGCCGTCCGGAAAGGCGGTCGCGGAGGGCGACGGGGACGGGGAGGGCGAGGCCGTCGCGGACGTGCTCGGCTTCGGCTCCTGCGACTCGGCCGGCTCGTCCGACTGCGTGACGCACGGACCGGGTGCGAAGGGGATGTCCTTCTCGTCGGCGAGCGCCGGCCTCGGCGTCAGGCTGATGCCGACCAGGACGGCCGTGGGCATCGCGGCCAGGGCCAGCGCCTTGCCCGCCGGGGCCTGCAACTTCGTCAGCAGCGACTTGCGCGGAGCCGCGTGCCGCGGCCCCCTCCTGGTGCGTGCGGCCTCGCCGTCGGCCACCGCCGGCTGCGTCTCGTCACCCCGCACTGTTCCTCCCGCCGTTGGCGTCGACAGTCGTCTCGGTGTCGTACGTGCGTGCGTGGAACGGCTCCAGCGGGTCGTCCGCGCGGGGCCGCAGGTCGTGTTCCGGCTCGTCCTCCGGCCGGCCGGGCGCCCAGGCGATGGAGAGCGCTCCACCGACGAGGGCCATGAGGAAACCGATGACGAAACCGCCCAGGTTCGCCACCGGGATGGAGACGAGGGCGAGGAGGATGGCGGCGACGCCCGCGAAGATGCGTACGGCCTGCTGGTACCACATGGTCAGGCCGAGGGTGACCAGCAGCCCCCCGATGATCAGTGCTCCGGCGCCCGTGGTCGTCGCCATCGAAAGGGTCATCTGCCCGAGTTGGAGACTCGCGTACGGGAAGTAGGCGATGGGGATTCCACCCAGCAGGGTGAAGAGGCCCGCCCAGAACGGCCGGCTGCCCCGCCAGTCACGGAACCGCCTCCTGAGGACGCGGACGTAGTGCTCGTTCTGCTCCGGCGACTCGGCGCTCATGGAAGCTCCCTGGTACTGGTGTTGCTTGTCGAGGTGGGAGTCGGGCGGGTGGGGACGCTGCGAGCGCCCCACCCGCCCTCACGGTTCACCGGTCAGTAGCACTCGACGCCCGGGCCGTCGCCCTTGAGCAGCTTCATGCTGAGACCGCTCAGCTTGAAGGACGCGGCCGTGGTCGCCCACGCCCTCTGCTCGACGTTGCGGAGCTGGGCACGGGTCGCCTGCTGGGCGAAGCCGTTCTGGTTGATGTTGTGGTCCTTGACGACCGGGCCCTTGGCGAACTTGCCGCCCTGGCCGGTGTCCTTGGCCGCCATGCCGATGTCGATGTTGTCGAACTCGGCGTCGGCCTTCAGATCCGTGACGTCGAGGTACAGGTTCTCCGCGACGACCGGGTTCTTCGGGTCCTCGCCGGCCTTCAGCTTCAGCGTGATCTTGCCGAAGACCGGGACGTCCGGCGTGACCACCGACTGGCACATGTTGGTGATCCTGGCGTTCTTGAACGTCGAGATCGCGACCGGCCGCGGGACGACCTGGTCACCTTCCTTGACGTTCGCGTACCCCATGTCGACGCCGCCGTACTGGGCGAACCCGCGGCCGTCGAGGTACTCCGCCGTGACCTTGAACTCCTGGCCGGAGACGGCGAACGACGCGGCGAGCGCGCCCTGGGCGAGCCCGACGCCTATCGCGGCCGTCGCGGCCACACCGGGGACCATCACGACGGCGAACCGCTTCCATCTGGTCCCACCGCGCATCTGGGACTGCATAGATTCCTCCTTCTCGGACGTACATCTCCGGGCCGGACCCGGAAGGCCCGTCCTGGGATGGGAGAAGTGCTACGTCCTCGGGAAGGGGAACGCCCGCGGATCGGGCGCGAACAGCGTCCGGATCACCGGCGATCACCCCCGAGCGACAACCACCGTGCCGCTCGGCGCAGGCGTCCGCGCGGCCCGTTCGGACAGGCCCTGCCGGTCGGCAGGAACCCCCCTGTCCACGGCCGGCGCAGGTGCCCCGGCCCACTCGGTGGGGACCCAACCACTCGCGGCGCGGCTGATGGCCGGGCTGGTACGGGGTTGGACCGAGCGTGGCCGATCGTGGTCCATTCGGGCCCGGGGCACAAGGGGGTTCGTTACCCGCTAGTAACGACTCGATAAACCGGGTGCGACGGCGTGCCGTCGCCCAGGCACTCACGGTGCTACCCACCGGTTCGACAGAAGGTGATTTCGGGGGCGATGGCGGGACATAAGGGCGGCGTCGACTTACTGGAAGTAACAGCGGCCGCGTTTGCCAAGATTTGGCAAAGCGCGGCCGCCGTCCCTCGCTCTCCGCCGGTTCGACGGACCGTCAGGCCGGTGCGCGGCTCAGAACAGCACGCGCGCCAGGTCGCCGCGGGCCTTGATCACGCGCGGGTCGTCGGAACCGATGACCTCGAACAGCTCCAGCAGCCGCACCCGCGCCGCGTCGCGGTCGTCACCGGCCGTGCGCCGCACGGTGTCGACGAGCCGCCCGAAGGCGTCCTCGACGTGTCCGCCCACCAGGTCCAGGTCGGCGGCGGCGAGCTGCGCCGGCACGTCGGCGGGGTCGTCGGCGGCGTTCTTGCGGACCTGCTGCGGGTCCGCGCCCTGCACGCGGCCGAGGAGTTCGGCCTGGGCGAGGCCCAGCTTCGCCTCGGTGTTGCCGGGGTCGTCGACCAGGACGTTCTTGTACGCCTGGACGGCGCCCGGGATGTCGTTCGCGTCCAGCGCGCGCACCGCCGCCTCCAGCAGGGCGTCGTACGGCCCGGCCGGCACGGCGGCGGCGCCGGCCCCGGGGCCCTCGCCCTCCGCGTCGACGACCAGACCGGTGAGGCCGAAGCGCTGCTCGGCGACCTGGACCAGCTGGTCGAGGGTCTGGCGGATCTGGGCCTCGGGCGCCGCGCCCTGGAAGAGCGGCAGCGCCTGACCGGCGACGACCGCGAAGACCGCCGGGATCCCCTGGATCCCGAACTGCTGCATGAGCATCTGGTTGGCGTCGACGTCGACCTTCGCCAGGAGGACGCGGCCGCCGTACTCGACGGTCAGGCGCTCCAGCAGCGGCCCGAGCTGCTTGCAGGGCTCGCACCACTCGGCCCAGAAGTCGATGACGACCGGCACCTCGGCCGACCGCTGGATGACGTCGCGCTCGAAGCCGGCCTCGTCGACGTCGATCACCAGGGCGGACGGGGGCACGGCGCCGGAGCCGCCCTCCCGGGACGCCTGCGCGCGGGACTGCTCCGCCTTCGCCTTGGCCTCTGTGGCCGCCTTCACCGCGGCGAGGTCGACGACGCCGCTCATGGACATGTTCCTAGGCTGCATGGGTACATCCTCCCCCTTCCGCGCGCGTTACCGGTACGTCATGGCTCGAGCCGTGGTGGCACCGGGTCCCCACCGGGTGCCGTGGTCGTCGCTGCGGGCTGGTCCCAGCCTTTCGCTACGCGTCGTAGCGTAACTGGGGCGCGGGGGACGCGGGCCGGGCGAGCGGAGTGAAGTGGCTCACACGCGTGGCATCGGGGGCAGCCGAGCTACCCGCCGGTATGGTCGCCGTCATGTGCAGCCGCCCCGCCGCCACTCCCCCCACCGGCCCCGGCCGCCCCGGGCGTCCGCGCAGCGCCGCGGCGGACACCGCGATCCTGGAGGCGACCCGCGCGGCCCTGGTCGAGCTGGGCTGGTCCAAGCTGTCGATGAGCGACGTCGCCACCCGCGCGGGCGTCGCCAAGACCACCCTGTACCGGCGCTGGGCGGGCAAGAACGAGCTCGTCGTGGACGCCGTCGCCGTCCTCTTCGACGAGCTGGAGCTCCCCGACCGGGGCAGTCTCGCGGCGGACGTCGAGGGCGTGGTGCGCCAGTTCGCCGCGCTGCTGGAGCGGCCGGAGGCGAAGACGGCGTTGATGGCCGTCGTCGCCGAGTCGACCCGCGACGAGCCGCTGCGCGAGCGGATCCGCACCTCGATCGTCGAACGGCAGAAGCGCCTCGTCCTGCAGGGCAGGGCCCGCGCCCAGGCCCGGGGGGAGCTGCCCCCGCCCGCCGAGGGCCAGGAGGGCGGCGGCACGGCGGACGGCACGGACGACCTGATCTTCGACGTGATCGCGGGCGCGGTGGTCCACCGGGCGCTGGTGAGCGGGGAGCCCGTCGACCGGGAGTGGGCCCGGCGGTTCACGGCGCTGCTCCTCGGCGGACTCGCCGCCGTCTCCCCCGACTGACCCGCCGGGGGGCGTCCCGGCGGCACCACCGCCCGCGAGCCGCCACCCGCGGGTCACGGCTCGCGGGTCACAGCTCGCGGGTCACAGCTCCCGGTACATCACGTGCAGGCCGGTGTAGCCGCGCACCGGGTGGCGGAAGGCCCCCGGGACGGTGCCGACGACCCGGAACCCCAGGTCCTCGTAGAGCCGTACCGCGTGCTCGTTGGTCTCCACGACGGCGTTGAACTGCATGCCCCGGTACCCCGCCGCCCGGGCCCAGTCGAGGCTGTGGCGGACGAGGGCCCGTCCGATGCCGCGCCCGCCGTGGGCCGGGTCGACCATGTAGCTGGCGCTGGCGACGTGCGCGCCGTTGCCGGCCTGGTTGCGGTTCATCTTCGCCGTCCCCACGACCGTGCCGGCCGGGTCGACCGCGACGACCGTGCGGTGCGGCGGCTCCAGGAGCCACCAGCCGCCCGCCTCGTCCTCGGCGAGGTCCACCGGGTAGGTGAAGGTCTCGCCGGCGGCGACGATCTTCCGGAAGAAGGGCCAGATGGCGGGCCAGTCGCCGGCGGTGGCCTCACGGATCTCGACGTGCATGGGGCCCAGCATGCACGCCGGGATCCGCCGGGGTCGAACGGTTTCCGGCGCAGCCGAACGCCCCCCGCCGGAGCCGAGCGCCCCGCCGGGACCGAGCGGCCCTCGGCGGCGGGGGCGCGGGGCGGTCAGAAGCCCGCCGGTTCGGTGTACGTCCCCCACTCGTCGCGCAGGACGTCGCAGATCTCGCCGAGGGTCGCCTCGGCGCGTACCGCGTCGAGCATGGGCCCGATCATGTTGGAGCCGTCCCGGGCGGCGGCGAGCATCGCGTCGAGCGCGGAGCGCACACGGGCGTCGTCGCGCCGGGCCTTTCGGGCGGCGAGGACGCGGACCTGCTCGCGCTCCACCTCGTGGCTGACGCGCAGGATCTCCAGGTCGCCGGTGACGGAGCCGGTGTGGCAGTTGACGCCGACGACCTTCTTGTCGCCCTTCTCCAGGGACTGCTGGTAGCGGAAGGCGGCCTCGGCGATCTCGCCGGTGAACCAGCCGTCCTCGATGCCGCGCAGGATGCCGGAGGTCATGGGACCGATGGGGTGCCGGCCGTCGGGGTGGGCCCGCAGGCCGCGCTCCTTGATCTGGTCGAAGATCTTCTCGGCGTCCGCCTCGATGCGGTCCGTGAGCTGCTCGACGTACCAGGAGCCGCCCAGCGGGTCGGCGACGTTGGCGACGCCGGTCTCCTCCATGAGGACCTGCTGGGTGCGCAGGGCGATCTCGGCGGCCTGCTCGGAGGGGAGGGCGAGGGTCTCGTCGAGGGCGTTGGTGTGCAGGGAGTTGGTGCCGCCGAGCACCGCGGCGAGCGCCTCGACCGCCGTGCGCACGACGTTGTTGTAGGGCTGCTGGGCGGTGAGGGAGACACCCGCGGTCTGCGTGTGGAAGCGCATCCACTGCGCCTTGTCCGTCTTGGCGCCGTAGACCTCCTTCATCCAGCGGGCCCAGATACGGCGGGCCGCGCGGAACTTTGCGATCTCCTCGAAGAAATCGAGGTGCGCGTCGAAGAAGAAGGACAGACCGGGGCCGAAGACGTCGACGTCCAGGCCGCGCGAGAGGCCGAGCTCCACGTAGCCGAAGCCGTCGGCGAGGGTGTACGCGAGCTCCTGCGCGGCCGTCGAGCCGGCCTCGCGGATGTGGTAGCCGGAGACCGACAGGGGCTTGTACGCGGGGATGTGCGCCGCGCAGTGCTCCATCAGGTCGCCGATGAGCCGCAGGTGGGGCTCGGGCTGGAAGAGCCACTCCTTCTGGGCGATGTACTCCTTGAAGATGTCCGTCTGGAGCGTGCCGTTGAGGACGGACGGGTCGACGCCCTGCCGTTCGGCGGCGACGAGGTACATGCAGAAGACGGGCACGGCGGGGCCGCTGATCGTCATCGACGTGGTGACGTCCCCGAGCGGGATGCCCTGGAAGAGGACCTCCATGTCGGCGGCGGTGTCGATGGCGACGCCGCAGTGGCCGACCTCGCCGAGGGAGCGGGGGTCGTCGGAGTCGCGGCCCATGAGCGTCGGCATGTCGAAGGCGACGGAGAGGCCGCCGCCGCCCGCCGCGAGGATCATCTTGTACCGCTCGTTGGTCTGCTCGGCGTTGCCGAAGCCGGCGAACTGGCGGATGGTCCAGGTGCGGCCCCGGTAGCCGGTCGCGTACAGGCCGCGGGTGAAGGGGTACTCACCGGGCCAGCCGATCCGCTCGAAGCCGTCGTAGGTGTCGCCGGGCCGGGGCCCGTACGCGGGCTCCACGGGGTCGCCGGAGAGCGTGGTGAAGTCGGCGTCGCGCTTGCGGGCGGCGTCGTAGCGGGCCTGCCAGCGTCGGCGGCCTTCCTCGATGGCGTCAGCGTCCATACCTCGAATTTACTAGGACGTCCTAGTAAATGTCGATGGCCGACCGCCGGGCGCGCCCCGCGCCCGGCGGTCGGGAGGGTGCGGTTACGCCTTGGCCGTGACCGGCGTGGCGTCGACGACCAGCGGCCGGACCTCGCGCGCGACCTTGCGCTCGACGAAGAAGGCCGCGGTGGGGATCGTGCCGCTCAGCAGGATCCACAGCAGCTTGCCGAACGGCCAGCGGGCCTTGGAGCCCAGGTCGAAGGCGAAGACGAGGTAGATGATGTACAGCACGCCGTGGGTCTGCGAGACCACGAAGGTGACGTCCTCACCCACGCCGAAGCCGTACTTGGCGACCATGCACGTACAGAGCACGAGGAGCATGACGGCCGTGACGTAGGCCATCACCCGGTAACGGGTCAGCACGCTGGATTTCATGGCATCGAGCGTAACCACCCGATCCGGGCGATCTTCGCGCGCCCCCTCACCTCCGCCGACCGCCGCCGGCAGGGCCCCCGCCCCGGCCGCCGGCCCCGCCGGCCGTCCCGGTCGCCCGCCGCCCGGCGGCGCCCCCGGGACCCCGCTCACCCCTCGTCGAAGTCGCCCGCCGCCACCCGCAGCGGCCGCAGCATCGCGAAGATCTCGGCGCACTCCTCCGCGTCGTACGCGCCCAGGCCGAAGTCCATGGCCATCAGGTCGGCCGTGGCGGCCTCGACCACCTCGCGCCCCTTCTCCGTGATCGCGGCGAGGGTGCCGCGGCCGTCGTTCGGATTGGGGCGCTTGCCCACGAGACCGGAGCGGACCAGCCGGTCGACGGTGTTGGTCACGGACGTGGGGTGGACCATGAGCCGCTCGCCGATCTTCGACATGGGCAGCTCGCCCGCCTTGGAGAAGGTGAGCAGCACCAGTGCCTCGTACCGCGCGAAGGTCAGCCCGTACGGCTTGACCACGGCGTCGACCTCGGCCAGCAGGATCTGGTGGGCGCGCATGATCGAGGTGATCGCGCCCATCGAGGGCACCGGGCCCCAGCGCTGCCGCCAGAGCTCGTCGGCGCGGGCGATGGGGTCGAAGGGGAGACTGAGCGGCTTCGGCACGCGGTCGACCTTACCGAGTGGCCACATGGCGGTCAGCCCGGTCTCACGCTTCGGTCGACCCCCGCGCACCCGGGGCCCGCGGTGTCGCACCCCGCCGCCCCTTGCCCGTTATGCCACGATTGCCCGGACTGTTCGCAGCCAGCCAAGGGATCGTGATGTCCGGTCGCCGTTCGTCGTCCCGCGCGCCGCTCCTCCTGACGCTCACCGCCGCCCTCGCCGCCGCGCTCCCCGCCGCAGGCTGCTCGCCCGGCGGCGCGGGGGTCGGCGACAGGGCCGGGGAGCGGCCGTCCGCCGCCTCCGCCGGGCGGGGCGAGGCCGCGGCGCCCCACGCCGACTCCCCCTTCTGGGTCGACCCGCGGAGCGACGCCGCCCGCCAGGCCGCGGCGTACGAGGCGGCCGGCCGGACCGAGGACGCGCGCCTCATGCGGCGCATCGCCGACCGCCCGGCCGCCGTCTGGCCGGCCGGCGACGACCCCGTGCCGGACGTCACCGAGGCGGTGCGCGGCGCCGCCCGCGACGGGCGCACGGTCGTCCTCGTCGCGTACGACATCCCGCAGCGCGACTGCGGCCGGTACTCCGCCGGCGGAGCGCCGGACGCGGACGCCTACCGGGCGTGGATCGACGCCTTCGCCGGGGCCGTCGGCGACGCGCCCGCCGTCGTCGTGCTGGAGCCGGACGCCGTGCCGCACCTGGTGGACGGCTGCGCGGGCGGCTCCGCCGAGGAGCGGTACCGGCTGCTGTCGGAGGCGGTGGACCGGCTGAAGCGGCAACCGCGCACGAAGGTGTACCTGGACGCCGGCAACCCGGCGTGGATCAAGGACCCGGGCAAGCTCGTCGAACCGCTGCGGCGGGCCGGTGCCGAGCGGGCGGACGGCTTCGCGCTGAACGTCTCGAACTTCCAGACCGACGAGGTCGTGGTGGCCTTCGGAAAGCGGCTGTCCGGCCTCCTCGGCGGCCTCCACTTCACCGTCGACAGCAGCCGCAACGGCCTCGGCCCGCTCTCCGGCGCGGAGGGCGGCGAGGAGTCCTGGTGCAACCCGCCCGGCCGCGCCCTGGGCACGCCGCCCACCGTCCGCACCGGCGACCGGCTGGTGGACGCGTACCTGTGGATCAAGCGGCCCGGCGAGTCCGACGGCACCTGCCGGGGCGGCCCCGCGGCGGGCACCTGGTGGCCGGAGTACGCCCTCGGCCTGGCCCGTCGCGCCGCCGACCGACCCGCGCGCGGCGGGCCGGGCGCCGCCGACTGACCCGCGCGGCCGACCCCCGCGCGACGGGCCACCGCGGCCGGCCCGGCCCCGCGCGACCGGCCCGGCCCGCCGCCGGCCGGCCCCGGGAGGCCGGCCGGGGTCCGTCCGGTCGGTCCGCCGCCGGTCAGCCCCGGGCGGGGACCTGGATCCAGCGGGCCACCGACGGGCGGCCCTCGGCGTCCAGGGCGAACAGCATGTACCAGCCGGGCGGCACCAGGCTCGGGTCGAGGGGCGCCTCGACGGTCACCGAGTCCGCGGTGCGCGTCAGGCCCAGCTCGACCGACCGCTGCTCGACGTCCGTGGTGTGGGTGACGGCGCTGGGGCGCAGCAGCCGGGCCTTGGTGATGCGGGCGGCGTCCCGGGTGCGGAAGGTGGCCCGGCCGTCGCGGTCCAGCTCCCGCGGCCCCGCGCCGAGCACCGGGCGCCGGCGCGCGGCGTCGCCCTGGAGGTAGGGCGGGGTGTAGACCTCCACGCGCTGCTCGAAGGTGCCGAGCTTGGTGCCGTCCTTGTTCCCGAAGAGCGGGTCGGAGCCGAAGGTGGCGACGCGCCCGTCCGGCAGCAGCAGCGCCTCGGAGTGGTAGTTGCGGCCGACGGTGGGGTCGGCGGCCGGGCGGAAGGTGCCCGCCGCGGGGTCGTAGAACTGCGCCTTGAGGACGTCGCTGGCGCCGCGCCCGCGGTAGTCGGACGAGCCGCCGGTGGTGAAGACCGTGTCGTCCGGCAGCAGGACGCTGCTGAGGTAGCGGGTGCCCTGCGGGAGGGAGGGGCCGGGGCGGAAGACGGGGCTCTCCTCCTTGAGGTCGATGATCGCCGTGCGCGGGGTGGACAACGGGGACTCGCCGACCCCGCCCCCGCCGAGGACCATCAGCCTCTGGTCCTGGACCGGTGGCAGCAGGAGGGAGGCGGAGGTCTCCAGCTGGTCCGGGTCGTCGATGCCGCGGATCTCCTGGAAGACGTTCCTGCGCAGGTCCCACAGGCCGGGGACGCGACCCTCGTCGGCGGGGCCGTAGCCGGCGTTGGAGCCGGTGTAGAAGAGCTTGCCGCCCTTCGTGAGGAAGAGGGCCGGGTAGGTCGGGAAGTAGCGGGTGGGGCCCTTCGTCCACTTCCCGGTCCTCGGGTCGTAGACCTCGTTGTCGCCGGGGACGACGTCGCCGACGTCGTTGAGCCCTGACACGGCGAGGACCCGGCCGTCCTGGAGGGTGACGAGCGTGGGGTACCAGCGGGCGTCCTTCATGGGCGCGACGGGCACGTACCGCTCGGCGAGCGGGTCGAACTCGTACGCCGACCTGATGCCCTGGAAGTCCTGCTTCCCGGTGGTGAGCTTCTGCGCGAGGCCGTAGACGTTCCGGGCGTCCCGGCCGGTCAGCCCGACGACCCGGTACTGGGCCGCCTGCGTCGTCAGCCCCTCCGGACCCTCCTTCCTGGCCTCGACGAAGACCCGGGCCTCCGCGGCGGTGACCTTGGTCTCCCAGGGCTTCATCCGGCCGCCGCGGTCGTAGGAGACCGCGAACTCGCGCTTCGCCCTGGGCACGGTGACGTCGAAGCGGGAGACGTACTCGACGCCCGAGGGCGAGCGGAAGACGGTCCCCTTGGGGAGGGTGACCGCCTTGTCGGGGCTCTCGTTCTTGACACGCATGGCGCCGCCCGCCCGCTTCACCTCGCCGTCCAGGACCTCGTAGCGGGCCGTGCCGCCGGCCACCAGCAGGCGGCCGTCCGGGAGCTGGCTGTGGCCGGCGCAGAAGAAGTCCTCCGGGGTGTCGACGTCCTCGAAGGCGCCGGCGGCGGGATCCCACAGGACGGTCCTGAACGACCCGGCGTCGAAGTTCTTCTGGTTGTTGCCCGAGCCGGCGATCAGCAGGACCTTGCCGGTGCGCAGGAGCGCCGCGTGGATGGCGTTGAGGCGGTACTCGCCGGGGACCTCCACCGGCGCCCAGGAGCCGTACCGCGCCTTGTAGCCGGGCTGGGCGATCTTGTAGGCGTGGTACTTCTCCTCGGCGAAGGAGAGGGCCGCCGGCGCGTTGAGGCCGGCGAGGACGACGAGGGCGCCGCCGCCGAGCAGCGTCTTCCTGAACTTCCCGGACGGCCGGTGGGCCATGGGTCAGCTCCCTCCCGGTGTGGTGGCGAGGGCGACCCCGGGCTCGTCCCCGAGCTCGGCCGTCCGCCCGGTGACGCGGCGCTCCCGGGCGGTGGTCCACCCCCAGACCGCGACGGGGGCGAGGCAGACGGCGAGGGCCAGGACGGCCCAGGTGCGCATGGCCACGTGCGTGTGGTCGAGGTGCGCGGAGACGACGAGGCCGGCGGCCAGCACGGCCGCCCAGCCCAGATGGATCCGGAAGGTGCCCAGCCGGTCGGGGCTGGCCGCGCCGCCCTTGGGCGTGACGACGAACCGGCCGCCGGTGCGCCGGACCGCGGCGGTCAGCGACAGGAGGTAGACGGGCGCGCAGAGCGCCGACATCGCCATGCCGGCGAGGCCGCCGGAGCCCTCCGGCTCGTGGGGGGAGACGTTGTGGCGCCGGTTCCACAGGTACAGGCCGATCTGGAGGGCCGCGGCGTCGCTGTAGAGCATCAGCCACACGGAGGACGAGACCTGCGTGCCGGAGGCGCCGAGCCACAGGTAGAGGGTGCAGCTGAGGACGCCGAGGAACCAGTTGACGGCGGTCATCGGGTAGTAGACGAGCAGGAGGGTGTAGTTCAGGAGCCGCCCGGGCGGGAACCGGAAGGAAGCCTTCCAGTACTGCTTGACGAGCGTCTCGTACGTCCCCCGCGACCAGCGCATCTGCTGGGTGAAGAAGTCCGTCCAGGAGGCCGGGCCCTCACCGACGGCGAGGACGTCGGGCGTGTAGACGGACCGCCAGTGCCGGCCGGTCCGGGGGTTCCTGCGGCGGTGGATCTCGAAGCCGGTCGCCATGTCCTCGGTGACGGAGTCCTGGAACCCGCCGACCTGGAAGACGGCGCTCAGCCGGACGACGTTGTTGGTCCCGACGAACATCGGGGCGCGGTAGCGGTTGCCGGCGCGCTGGATCAGGGCGTGGAAGAGGAACTGCTGGGACTCGGCGGCCTTCGTGACGGGCGAGGCGTAGTTCCCGTACACCTGCGGGCCGACGACGAACGCGACGTCGGGGTCGCGGAAGTAGCCGAGCATGCGCTCCAGGAAGCCGGGGAGCGGGACGTGGTCGGTGTCGACGGACGCGAGGAACTCGTAGTCGTGGCCGTGCATGGCGATCCACGCGTTGTGGTTGCCGTGCTTGGAGCGCGTCTTGTGCACGCCGGCCGGCCGGTTCCACTCGGGTATGCCCTTGCGGGTGAAGTGGCGGACGCCGAGCTCCGCACACAGGGCCCGTGCCCGGTCGTCGTCGCCCTCGTCGAGCAGCCACACGTCCAGCACGCCCGCGTGGCGCACCCGCACGGCGCCCTCCAGGGTGGCGCGGACCATGGCGAGCGGTTCCTTGCCGGGCACGTACGTGGTGAGGAAGGCGACGCGGGTGCCCTCCACGGGGCGCACGGGCACGGGGTCGCGCGCCACGAGCGTGGCGTGCGCGATCGACACGACGTTGACCAGCATGAACAGGCAGATCAGTGCGATCGAGACGAGCATGACCGCGTCGAAGGCCACCAGCCACCGGTCGCCGCCCTCCCGGCGGGTCCAGTGGCCGGGCCAGACGAGGTAGGCGAGGAGGGCGGCGGAGAGCACGGGGGCGAGCGTCATGAGGAGGACGGCGCGTCCGCGGTGCGGCTGCCGGGCCAGCAGGGAGCGGTAGCGGACGGTGTACGCCGACGGGCCCGGCTCCGTCAGGGGCCCGGCGAGGCGGCTGTGGGCGTCGTAGTCGTAGCCGCCGGGGCCGCCCGCGGCCCCGGCCCGGTCCCCGCCGAGGCGCGGGCTCCTGCTGTCGCTGTCGCCGATGCTCTCCGACCGCAGCACGGGTGCCTCCAGCCTGTCGAGCGGGATCGCTTGTCCCCACAGAAGTGGACACACCAGTACATGTCGAACGGAGGGCATCCGAGTGGGCGTATCGACCGCGTACGGGTTTGACCCCCTGCCCTGACGTCATGTCAGCCCGTCGGGCACGGCGGAACGCGCCCGGGCACGACGGAGCCCGGCCGGCGGACCGCCGGCCGGGCTCACGGCCACTCGGGCGGGGCGGCGCCCCTCGGCGCGGCACCCCTCGGCGCCGCGCGCGGGTGCGGCCACCGCGCGCCCGCGGCGCTCAGGCCAGATGGCGCTCCACGGTGGCGACCTTCGAGGTGAGGCCGTCCGTCACCCCCGGCCGGATGTCGGCCTTGAGGACCAGGGAGACGCGCGGGGCGCGCGCCTCGACGGCCGCGACCGCGCGCCGGACGACGTCCATGACCTCGTCCCACTCGCCCTCGACGGAGGTGAACATGGCGTCCGTGCGGTTCGGCAGACCGGACTCGCGGACGACGCGGACGGCGTCGGCGACGTACTCCCCGACGTCCTCGCCGACCCCGAGCGGGGTGACGGAGAAGGCGACGATCACGCGCCCACCGTGCCCTCGGTGCGGGCGCGGGAGGCGATCACCGCGTCGTCGGCGGCGCGCTTGAGCTTCCGGTCGCCGTAGAAGCCGCCGAGGGGGACGACGGAGAGCACGAAGAACAGCACGCCCGTCTTCACGTCCCACTTCGCGTTCTTCCACGCGTCCAGCCAGAAGACCACGTACAGCAGGAAGAGGAAGCCGTGGACGGCGCCCATGAACGGGACGGCGTTGAACTCCGTCGTGCGCTTGAGGACCGAGCAGACGAGCAGCACGAGGAAGGAGGTGGCCTCGGGACCGGAGACGAGCCGGAGGCGGTGGAGGGCGGATGCGGTCTTGATGTCCACGGGACGAGCACCTTCTGCGCGGGGTCGATCTTGTGAATGGATGCACAAGCGTGCGCCCATTCTGTCAGGTGCGCCCCCCAAGACTCCATCAGGGGCGGCGACCCGCCCGGGGCGCTGTCCCCGGCCCGGCCGCGCCCGTTACGGTCGGTGCGTGGCAACCTTCCGACTCCAGGGCAGCAAAGCGCTCGCCGTCGACCTGGCCGGCGACGCCGTCAAGGCGAAGAACGGCGCGATGGTGGCGTACGAGGGCCAGATGGCCTTCAAGAAGATGAGCGGCGGCGGCGAGGGCCTCCGCGGCATGGTCACCCGGCGGCTGACCGGGGAGCAGATGGAGGTCATGGAGGTGAGGGGGCAGGGCACCTGCTACTTCGCCGACCGGGCCTCGGACGTGACCGTGCTGGGGCTCCAGGGCGACCGGCTGTGGGTCGAGGCGAGCAACCTGCTGTGCGTCGACGCCGGCCTGCGGACCGGTACGACCTTCACCGGGCTGTGCGGTGGCGCGAGCGGCAACGGCCTGTTCACGACGACCGTCGAGGGCTCGGGCCAGGTCGCGATCACCTCCGACGGCCCGGCCGTCGTGCTGCGCGTGACGCCGCAGCACCCGCTCGCCGTGGACCCGGGCGCGTACGTGGCGCACCAGGGCGACCTGCGGCAGACCTTCCAGTCCGGCGTCACCTTCCGCACCCTCGTGGGCGAGGGCGGCGGCGAGGCGTTCCAGATCCGGTTCGAGGGCGACGGGATCGTGTACGTGCAGCCGAGCGAGCGCAACACCGTGGGGGGCGACGTCTGATGCCGTTCCGGGAGGTCAACTCCAAGATGGTCGAGGCCACCGTCGCCCCGGGGCAGCGGCTGTTCAGCCAGCGGGGCGCGATGCTGGCGTACCGCGGGGAGGTCACTTTCACGCCGAACACCGCCGGCGGTCAGGGCGGCGTCATGGCGATGATCGGGCGGCGCGTCGCCGGGGAGGCCGCGCCGCTGATGACGGTGGAGGGCGACGGCACGGTCATGTTCGGGCACGGCGGCCACCACGTGCAGGTGATCCGGCTGACCGGGGACACCCTGTACGTCGAGGCGGACCGGCTGCTGGCCTTCGACGGGACCCTGGAGCAGGGCACGATGTTCATGGGCTCCCAGGGCGGCGTCATGGGCATGGTGCGCGGCCAGGTGACGGGGCAGGGCCTGTTCACCACGACCCTCAAGGGGCACGGCGCCGTCGCCGTCATGGCGCACGGCGGGGTGATCGAGCTGCCGATCACCCCCGGGCGGTCGGTCCACGTGGACCCCCAGGCGTACGTCGCCCACCACGGCGACGTGCGGAACAAGCTCTCCACGGCGCTCGGGTGGCGCGACATGGTGGGGCGCGGCTCGGGCGAGGCGTTCCAGCTGGAGCTGAGCGGCAGTGGCGCGGTGTACGTCCAGGCGTCGGAGGAGAAGCTGTGAGCCCGTCCGCGGTGTTCGACCCGTCGAACCTCCCGAGTGACGACAACGTCAACCCGTACACCTTCTGCGTGGAACTCAAGGGCTCCCGGTGGTTCCTGCAGAAGGGCAAGATGATCGCCTACTACGGCGACATCGCCTTCAACGGCGTCGGGCACGGCGCCCTGGAGCGGCTGGTGCGCACGAGCTTCCACTCGCCGATGCACGCGGGTGACTGGGTCGTGGCGGAGGGCAGTGGCCGGATGCTCCTGGCGGACCGGGCCTTCGACGTGAACTCCTTCGACCTGGAGGACGGCAACCTCACGATCCGGGCCGGCAGCCTCCTGGCCTTCGAGCCGTCGCTGTCGCTGAAGCAGTCGATCGTGCCGGGCTTCCTCACGCTGATCGGCACGGGCAAGTTCGTCGCCGCGTCCAACGGCGAGGTGGTCTTCATGGAGCCGCCGATCCGCGTCGACCCGCAGGCGCTCGTCGGGTGGGCGGACTGCCCCTCGCCGTGCCACCACTATGACCACGGCTACCTACGGGGCGTCCTCGGGGGGGTACGGGCGCTCACCGGGCTCGGTGGGGCGTCCGGCGAGGAGCACCAGTTCGAGTTCGTCGGGGCGGGAACGGTGCTGCTCCAGTCGACGGAGACGCTGGTGCCGGAGCAGGGCACCGGAACCGTCCCGCACGAGCCGGGCGTCCCGGGGGGCGGGGCGCCGCACACCGGACAGGGTTCCGGCCAGGGGTCGCACGGTGCGTCACCGCGCCTTCCCGGCCAGCTGGGGGACCTCCAGCGTCGCTTCGGGCTGTGAGCGGTAGTCTGCGGAGTGTGACGCGCTCGAACGCCTGCGCACGTGCGTGGTCGGTCGAGGACGGGGGACGGGGAGCGAAGCGGCGTCACTACTTCGTCCAATATTCAACATCTTAGGTAGAATCCACATATGGAGACCGAGACGGCCACCTCGTGGCTGAGCGATGGCGAGCAGTGCGCCTGGCGCACCTATCTCGACGTCAACCGACTACTCACCTACCAGCTGGAGAAGGACCTCCAGCCGTTCGGCCTGACCTACAACGACTACGAGATCCTCGTGAACCTCTCGGAGTCGCCCGAGCGGCGCATGCGGATGAGCGACCTCGCCGCGGCGACCCTCCAGTCCAAGAGCCGGCTCTCCCACCAGATCACCCGGATGGAGAACGCCGGCCTGGTCCGACGCGAGAACTGCGAGTCGGACCGGCGCGGACTGTACGCGGTCCTCACCGACCAGGGCATGGAGACCATGCACAAGGTGGCGCCGCACCACGTCGAGTCGGTGCGCAGGCACTTCATCGACCGGCTGGCCCCCGAGGCGCTGACCGACCTCCACGCCTCGCTGCGGCCGATCGCGGAACACCTCCGCGGCCTGCGCGGCAAGCCCTAGCGGCCCCGCGCACCTCCGCACGACCCCGCGCTGCCCCGCGGGGCGCCTCTCCTCCCGGTGGGGGCCACGCCGACCGACCCTCCACGGGACCGTGACACGCGAAGGGCCCCGCCCCCCGATCGGGGGCGGGGCCCTTCGCGTACGCCCGCTCAGCGGCCCGTCAGGCCCGCCACGAGCTCGTCGGCGGCCGCGTACGGGTCGAGCTCGCCCGACACGATCCGCTCCGCCAGCACGCCCAGGCGCCGGTCGCCCCGCAGGTCGCCGATGCGCTCGCGCAGCGCGGTGACCGCGACGGTCTCCACCTCGTGCGAGGCGCGGGCCCTGCGGCGCTCCGCCAGGACGCCGTGCTCCTCCATCCAGGCGCGGTGCTTCTCCAGCGCCTCCACGACCTCGTCGACGCCCTCGCCGCGCGCGGCGACCGTCTTCACGATCGGCGGCCGCCAGTCGCCCGGCGCCCGCGCCTCCCCGAGGCCCAGCATATGGTTGAGCTCGCGTGCCGTGGCGTCCGCGCCGTCCCGGTCGGCCTTGTTCACCACGTACACGTCGCCGATCTCCAGGATGCCGGCCTTCGCCGCCTGGATGCCGTCGCCCATGCCGGGCGCCAGCAGCACCACCGACGTGTCCGCCTGCGAGGCGATCTCCACCTCGGACTGACCCACGCCGACCGTCTCGACGAGCACCACGTCACAGCCGGCCGCGTCCAGGACGCGGATCGCCTGCGGGGCCGACCACGCAAGACCGCCCAGGTGCCCGCGGGTGGCCATGGAGCGGATGTAGACGCCCGGGTCCGAGGCGTGCTCGGACATCCGGACCCGGTCGCCCAGCAGCGCGCCGCCGGAGAACGGCGACGACGGGTCCACGGCGAGGACGCCGACCCGCTTGCCCGCCCTGCGGTACGCGGAGACCAGCGCCGACGTCGACGTGGACTTGCCGACCCCGGGCGAACCCGTCAGGCCGACCACGTACGCGCCGCCCGTGAGCGGGGCGAGGGCCGCCATCACCTCACGGAGCTGCGGGGACGCCCCCTCCACGAGCGAGATCAACCGGGCCACGGCCCGTGGCCTGCCCTCCCGTGCCTGGGCGACCAGTGCGGGGACGTCCACCATCTCGTACAGACTCCTTACTTCGCCGAAGCGCTCGGGACGCGGAGGATCAGCGCGTCGCCCTGGCCGCCGCCGCCGCACAGCGCCGCCGCGCCGGTCCCGCCGCCGCGCCGCCGGAGCTCCAGCGCCAGGTGGAGCACGATACGGGCACCGGACATGCCGATCGGGTGGCCCAGGGCGATCGCGCCACCGTTGACGTTCACCTTTTCAGGGGATACGCCCAGATCCTTCATCGACTGGACGGACACGGCGGCGAACGCCTCGTTGATCTCGATCAGGTCGAGGTCCGCCACATCCATGCCCTCCTTCTTCAGGGCGTGCTGGATCGCGTTGGACGGCTGGGACTGCAGCGCGTTGTCCGGGCCCGCGACGTTGCCGTGCGCGCCGATCTCCGCGATCCACTCCAGGCCCAGCTCCTCGGCCTTGGCCTTGCTCATCACGACGACCGCGGCGGCACCGTCGGAGATCTGCGACGAGGAGCCGGCCGTGATCGTGCCCTCCTTGGAGAACGCCGGGCGCAGCTTGGCCAGCGTCTCGGCCGTGGTCTCCGGCCGGATGCCCTCGTCCTTGGCGAAGAGGACGGGCTCGCCCTTGCGCTGCGGGATCTCCACGGGCGTGATCTCCGCCTCGAACAGCCCGTTCTTCTGGGCGGCCGCCGCGCGCTGGTGCGACAGGGCGGAGATCTCGTCCTGCTCGGGGCGGCGGATGCCGAGGCGGGTGTTGTGCCGCTCGGTGGACGCGCCCATGGCGATGTTGTCGAAGGGGTCGGTGAGGCCGTCGTACGCCATGGCGTCGAGCATCTCGATGGCGCCGTACTTGTAGCCCTCACGGGACTTCGGGAGCAGGTGCGGCGCGTTGGTCATGGACTCCTGGCCGCCGGCGACGATCACGTCGAACTCGCCCGCGCGGATCAGCTGGTCGGCGAGGGCGATGGCGTCGAGGCCGGAGAGGCAGACCTTGTTGATCGTGAGCGCCGGGACGTTCATCGGGATGCCGGCCTTGACGGCGGCCTGACGGGCGGGGATCTGCCCGGCGCCCGCCTGGAGCACCTGCCCCATGATCACGTACTGCACCTGGTCGCCGCCGATGCCCGCCCGGTCGAGGGCGGCCTTGATGGCGAAGCCGCCGAGGTCGACACCGGAGAAGGACTTCAACGAGCCGAGCAGTCGACCCATGGGCGTGCGTGCGCCCGCGACGATGACGGAGGTGGTACCGGTCGTTCCAGACATGAGGACGATCCCCTTCCAGCCTGGGGGGCTGCGGAGTGAACGAGGGTTTACCGCCAATGTACTGAGCGGTACTGCCCCCGGTCACCGGGCGGTCGGTGTGACGGCGCGCACGTTGCGTAACCACCCCGTGGAGCGCTGCACTGGTCGCATGCTCACCAGAATCGACCACATCGGGATCGCCTGTCACGACCTCGACACGACCGTGGAGTTCTACCGCTCCACCTACGGCTTCGAGGTCTTCCACACCGAGGTCAACGAGGAGCAGGGCGTCCGCGAGGCCATGCTGAGGATCAACGGCACCTCGGACGGCGGCGCCTCCTACCTCCAGCTCCTGGAACCCACCCGCGAGGACTCGACCGTCGCGAAGTGGCTCGCCAAGAACGGCGAGGGCGTCCACCACATCGCGTTCGGCACCGCGGACGTCGACGGCGACGCGGCGGACATCCGCGACAAGGGCGTGCGGGTCCTCTACGACGAGCCGCGCCGCGGCTCCATGGGGTCCCGGATCACGTTCCTGCACCCCAAGGACTGCCACGGCGTCCTCACCGAACTGGTCACGTCCGCTGAGCCCGCCTCAGCGGAGCACTGACCTGACGGATTCCCGGCCCGGTAGAGTGGGCGGCTCCGGGCCGGGGCCGGGTCGGTGCCGCGCCACGGCGTCGTCGTCGGAAGCGTCGATCTGAGACCATTCCCCGGGGGTCCGTTCGCCGGCGAACGGTGCCCGTACGAAGAGAGTTCGCGACCAGGGGACGGATGGGACCGCGCAGTGCGGGGCTACGAACGCCAGGAGAGCCACCGGGCTGACGACGACCACCTTTCGCGGTTCGAAGCCGAGATGGACCGGCTGAAGACCGAGCGGGAGAAGGCCGTCCAGCACGCCGAGGACCTCGGTTACCAGGTCGAGGTGTTGCGCGCCAAGCTCCACGAGGCCCGGCGTGCCATCGCCTCCCGGCCTGCCTACGACAGCGCGGACATCGGCTACCAGGCCGAACAGATGCTGCGCAACGCCCAGATGCAGGCCGAGCAGATGCGCACCGACGCGGAGCGCGAGCTGCGCGAGGCCCGCGCCCAGACCCAGCGCATCCTGCAGGAGCACGCCGAGCACCAGGCCCGCCTCCAGGCCGAGTTGCACCACGAGGCCGTGCAGCGGCGCCAGCAGCTCGACCAGGAGCTGGCCGAGCGCCGCCGGACCGTCGAGGCGCACGTCAACGAGAACGTGGCCTGGGCCGAGCAGCTGCGGGCCCGTACCGAGGCCCAGGCGCGGCGCCTGATGGAGGAGTCGCGCGCCGAGGCGGAGCAGGCGCTCGCCGCCGCCCGCGCCGAGGCCGCCCGGGTCGCCGAGGAGGCCCGCCAGCGGCTGGCCGCCGAGTCCGAGGCCGCGCGCGCCGAGGCGGAGGCGACGCTGCTGCGTGCCCGCCGGGACGCCGAGCGGCTGCTCAACGCCGCCTCCGCCCAGGCCCAGGAGGCCACCAGCCACGCCGAGCGGCTGCGTACCGCCACCGCCACCGAGGCCGAGCAGGCCCGGCAGCAGGCCACCGAGCTCAGCCGGGGCGCCGAGCAGCGCATGCAGGAGGCCGAGGAGCGGCTGCGGCTCGCCCGCGCCGAGGCCGACAAGGTCGTCGCCGCCGCCACCGAGGACGCCGCGAAGCGGCTCGCCGCCGCCGAGTCGGCCAACGAGCAGCGCAGCCGTACCGCGAAGACGGAGATCGCGCGCCTGGTCGGCGAGGCCACCAAGGAGGCCGAGGCCCTCAAGGCGGAGGCCGAGCAGGCGCTCGCCGACGCCCGCGCCGAGGCGGAGAAGCTCGTCGCCGAGGCCGCCGAGAAGTCCCGCACCAAGGCGGCCGAGGACTCCGCCGCGCAGCTGGCGAAGGCCGCCCGCGCCGCCGAGGAGATGCTCGGCAAGGCGTCCGAGGACGCCCAGGCCACCACCCGCAAGGCGAGCGAGGAGGCCGAGCGGATCCGTCGCGAGGCCGAGGCCGAGGCCGACCGCCTGGTGGGGGAGGCCGCGGACACCGCCGATCAGCTGCGCGGCGCCGCGAAGGACGACACCAAGGAGTACCGCGCCAAGACGGTCGAGCTCCAGGAGGAGGCCCGCCGACTGCGCGGGGAGGCCGAGCAGCTGCGGTCGGAGGCCGTCGCCGAGGGCGAGCGGATCCGCGCCGAGGCCCGGCGCGAGGCGCTCCAGCAGATCGAGGAGGCGGCCGGGACCGCCGAGGAGCTGCTGACCAAGGCGAAGTCCGACGCCGACGAGCTGCGCACCGCGGCCGCCGCCGACAGCGAGCGGGTCCGCGCCGAGGCCATCGAGCGCGCGACCACCCTGCGCGCCCAGGCCGAGGAGATCCTGGAGCGCACCCGCGCCGAGGCCGACCGGCTGCGCGCCGAAGCCGAGGAGCAGGCCGAGTCCGTACGGGCGGCCGCCGAGACCGCCGCGACCGCGCTGCGCGAGGAGGCCGAGCGCGGGGTCGCGGCGCGGAGCGCGGAGGCCGCCGAGGAGCTGGCCCGGCTCCACGAGGAGGCCGAGTCCCGCCTCACGTCGGCGGAGCAGACCCTCGCCGACGCCCGCGCGCAGGCCGAGGGCCTGCGCCGGGAGGCGGCCGAGGAGACCGAGCGACTGCGCACCGAGGCGGCCGAGCGCCGGCGCGCCCTCCAGGAGCAGGCCGAGCAGGAGGCCGAGCGCCTGCGCACCGAGGCGGCCGCGGACGCGTCGGGCGCCCGCGCCGAGGCGGAGAACGCCGCCGTACGGCTGCGCGCCGAGGCGGCCGCCGAGGCCGAGCGGCTGCGCACGGAGGCGCAGGAGACCGCCGACCGGGTACGCGCCGAGGCCCAGGCCGCGGCCGAGCGGCTCAAGACGGAGGCCGCCGAGGAGCTGGCGGCCGCGCAGGAGGAGGCCAACCGGCGCCGCCGCGAGGCCGAGGAGACCCTCGGCACCGCCCGCGCCGAGGCCGACCAGGAGCGCGACCGGGCCCGGCGGCAGAGCGAGGAGCTGCTGGCGTCGGCCCGCACCCGGGTCGAGGAGGCCCAGGCGGAGGCGCAGCGGCTCGTCGAGGAGGCGGACCAGCGCGCCACGGAGCTGGTCTCCGCGGCCGAGCAGACCGCGCAGCAGGTGCGCGAATCGGTGGCCGGGCTCCAGGAGGCCGCCGAGGAGGAGATCGCCGGGTTGCGGTCGGCCGCCGAGCACGCCGCCGAGCGGACCAGGACCGAGGCGCAGGAGGAGGCGGACCGCGTCCGCGCCGACGCCTACCAGGAGCGGGAGCGCGCGGCCGAGGACGCCGCGCGGGTCCGCGAGCGGGCGCAGGAGGAGACCGAGGCGGCGAAGGCGCTCGCCGACCGGACCGTCCGGGACGCCCTCGCGGAGGCCGAGCGCCTCAAGACCGACAGTTCCGAGTACGCGCAGCGGGTGCGCACCGAGGCGTCGGACTCGCTCGCCGCGGCCGAACAGGACGCGGCGAGGACGCGGGCCGAGGCCCGGGGCGACGCCAACCGCATCCGGTCCGAGGCGGCCACCCAGGCCGACCGGCTCGTCACGGAGGCGTCGAACGAGGCCGACAAGCTCGTCGGCGACGCCACGGCCCGTGCCGAGGTGATCGTCGGCGACGCGACGGGCGAGGCCGAGCGCGTCACCGCCCTGGCGTCCGAGGAGGCCGGCCGGTTGGCGGCCGAGGCGACCGCGGCGCTCGACGGGGCGCGCGCGGAGGCGGCCCGCCTGCGCGCGGAGGCCGAGCGGGTGAAGGCCGACGGCGAGGCGGAGGCCGAGCGGCTGCGCGCCGCGGCGCGCGCGGACGCCCAGCAGCTGCGGGACGAGGCCCGCAAGGCCGCCGACAAGCGGCGCGCCGACGCCGCCGAGCAGGCGGACCAGCTGGTGGCGGAGGCGAGCGGCGAGGCCGAGCGGCTGCGGACGGAGGCCGCCGAGACGGTCGGTTCCGCGCAGCGGGCCGCCGAGCGGCTCCGCGAGGAGGCCGAGCAGCACCTCCGGGAGGCCGAGGAGGTGGCCGAGCAGCTGCGCGCGGAGGCCCGTACGGAGGCGGACCGGCTGCTGGACGAGGCGCGGGAGGCCGCCGACAAGCGGCGCGCCGACGCCGCCGAGCAGGCGGACCAGCTGGTGGCGAAGGCGCAGGAGGAGGCGCTGCGCGCCACGACGGACGCCGAGTCGCAGGCCGACACCATGGTCGGGGCCGCCCGCAAGGAGGCCGAGCGCATCGTGTCCGAGGCGACCATCGAGGGCAACGCCCTGGTGGAGAAGGCCCGTACGGACGCCGACGAGCTGCTGGTCGGCGCGCGCAGCGACGCCAACGCCATAAGGGAGCGCATGGAGGAGCTCCGGACGCGGACCGAGTCGGAGATCGAGGAGCTGCACGAGCGCGCCCGCCGGGAGGGCGCCGAGCAGGTGCGCGTCGCGGGCGAGCGGGCGGACAAGCTGGTGAAGACCGCCGAGCAGCAGCTGGCCGAGGCGGAGGCGAAGGCCGAGGAGCTGCTCTCCGGCGCCAACTCGGAGGCGAGCAAGGTCCGTATCGCCGCGGTGAGGAAGGCCGAGGGCCTGCTGAAGGAGGCCAACCAGAAGAAGGCCGACATGGACCGCGAGGCGCAGCGCATCCGCGAGGAGGCGGAGGCGGAGGCCGCCCGTGTGGTGGCGGACGGACGGCAGGAGTTGGAGGTGCTCGTGCGTCGGCAGGGGGACATCCAGACGGAGATCTCCCGTGTCCAGGCGGTACTGGAGGCGTTGGAGTCCTTCGAGGCACCGACCGGTGGCGCCAAGGACAGCGGCGTGAAGGCCGGAGCGGCAGCCGGGAGTACCCGTTCGAGTGGCAAGTCAAACACCGACTAGGCCACTCAAAAGGCTGGACATTCTCCCAATCAAACGGTCATCCGCTCGATGACACGCCGCCTCGGCCCCTAGGATTCCCTCTAACACCTCACCGGTCTCATTCGACAGGAACCCCATGAGCGACACATCCTCCCCCTTCGGCTTCGAGCTCGTGCGGCGTGGTTACGACCGCGGTCAGGTGGACGACCGCATTACCAAGCTCGTCGCCGACCGTGACAGTGCTCTGGCCCGAATCACCGCTCTGGAAAAGCGCATCGAGGAGCTGCACCTCGAGACGCAGAACGCCCAGGCGCAGGTCAGCGACGCCGAGCCGTCGTACGCCGGCCTCGGCGCCCGCGTCGAGAAGATCCTCCGCCTCGCCGAGGAGGAGGCCAAGGACCTGCGCGAGGAGGCCCGTCGCGCCGCCGAGCAGCACCGCGAGCTCGCCGAGTCGGCGGCCCAGCAGGTGCGCAACGACGCCGAGTCGTTCGCCGCGGACCGCAAGGCGAAGGCGGAGGACGAGGGCGTCCGCATCGTCGAGAAGGCCCAGTCCGAGGCGAACTCGCTGCGCTCCGAGGCGCAGAAGGACGCCCAGTCCAAGCGCGAGGAGGCGGAGGCGCTCTTCGAGGAGACCCGCGCCAAGGCCGCGCAGGCCGCCGCCGACTTCGAGACGAACCTCGCCAAGCGGCGGGAGCAGTCCGAGCGGGACCTGGCCTCGCGTCAGGCGAAGGCGGAGAAGCGGCTCGCGGAGATCGAGCACCGCGCCGAGCAGCTGCGCCTGGAGGCGGAGAAGCTGCGGACGGACGCGGAGCGCCGCGCCCGCCAGACGGTGGAGACCGCGCAGCGCCAGGCCGAGGACATCGTGGCCGACGCGAACGCCAAGGCGGACCGCATCCGCAGCGAATCGGAGCGCGAGCTGGCGGCGCTGACGAACCGCCGCGACTCCATCAACGCCCAGCTGACCAACGTCCGCGAGATGCTGGCGACGCTGACCGGTGCGGCGGTCGCCGCGGCCAACGTGCCGAGCGACGACGAGTCGACGACCCGCGGCGTCCCGGCGCAGCAGTCCCGCTGACACCCCGGCGTACGAGCCGCCGCGCCCCGGCGCGGCCGCCGCGCGACCCGGTCCTGTTCCCCCGTGAGGACCGCCGTGCGCGTACTCCCGATGGCCCTCCGTCATTCAGGTGGCGGGGGGCCATCCGCTTCCGTAGCGTGGGCGCATGATCGAAGCAGAGGGCCTGACGAAGCGTTTCGGTACGAAGACGGCCGTCGATCGACTCTCCTTCACCATCCGTCCCGGAATGGTCACGGGTTTCCTCGGACCCAACGGCGCGGGCAAGTCGACGACGATGCGCATGATGCTCGGTCTGGACGCCCCGACGAGCGGGACGGTGCGGATCGACGGGATGCGGTACCAGCAGCTCCAGGAGCCGCTGAAGTACATCGGCGCCCTGCTGGACGCCAAGGCGATGCACGGCGGACGCAGCGCGTACCACAACCTGCTCTGCCTGGCGCAGGCGAACCGCATCCCCGAGCGGCGGGTCGGGGAGGTGCTCGACATCGTCGGGTTGACGGCGGTGGCGCGCAAGAAGTCCAAGAACTTCTCGATGGGTATGGGACAGCGGCTCGGAATCGCCGCCGCGCTGCTGGGTGATCCACGGATTCTCATGTTCGACGAACCGGTCAACGGGCTGGATCCCGAGGGAATTCACTGGATCCGCAATCTGATGAAACAGCTCGCGGCCGAAGGAAGAACGATCTTCGTGTCGAGCCATCTCATGAGCGAAATGGCGCTGACGGCGGATCACTTGATCGTCATCGGGCAGGGCAGGCTGATGGCCGACACGACGATGGCGGATTTCATCCAGCGGAATTCGCGCGCGTTCGTACGCCTGCGCACGCCGCAGCCGGAACGCGCCCGGGACGTCCTCCAGCGGGAGGGGATGACGCCGGTGGACGGCACCGACGGGGCGCTGGAGATCGACGGGGCGTCGACGGAGCGGGTCGGCGAGCTGGCCGCGCGGCACGGCCTCGTCCTCCACGAGCTGAGCGCCCAGCGGGCCTCGCTGGAGGAGGCCTTCATGCGCATGACCGCCGGAGCGGTCGAGTACCACGCACACACTGCCGCCCAGCCCCAGTGGGGCGCGGGCGTGAAGGGGGCCTGAACGATGGCATCGGTACCGGCGGTACTCCGGTCGGAGTGGACCAAGATCCGCACGGTCGCCTCGACGGTCTGGACGCTGGCGAGCGCCCTGGTCGTGACGGTCGCGGTCGGCGCGGGGCTGAGCGCGCTGACCCGGTCGCTCTTCGACGACCTGCCGGAGGCGGAGCGGCTGACCTTCGACCCCACGGTGGTCAGCTTCTCCGGGATGATGCTCGGCCAGCTGGCCATGGTCGTCTTCGGCGTCCTGGTCGTCGGCACGGAGTACAGCTCCGGCATGATCCGCACGTCGCTGGCGGCGGTGCCGCAGCGGGCGGCGTTCCTCTTCTGCAAGATCGCGGTGGCGGGGCTGCTGGCCCTGGCCGTGGGGCTGGTCACCAGCTTCCTGTCGTTCTTCGTCGGGCAGGCCCTCCTCGGTGAGCACAGCACGACGATCACCGAGGACAACGTGGCGCGCGCGGTGGTCGGCGGCGGCCTCTACATGGGGCTCATCGCGGTCTTCTCGATGGGTGTCGCGGCGATGCTGCGCTCCCCGCTGCTGTCGCTGGGCATCCTCGTGCCGTTCTTCTTCCTGGTGTCCCAGATCCTGGCGGCGGTGCCGAAGGCGAGGGAGGTCGCCCGGTACTTCCCCGACCAGGCGGGCTCCAAGATCATGCAGGTGGTCCCGGACGCCATGGGCCAGGACCCCGCCCCGTACGGGCCGTGGGGCGGGCTCGGGATCATGCTGCTGTGGGTGGTGGCGGCCCTGGTCGGCGGCTACGTGGTGCTGAAGCGGCGCGACGCGTGAGTTGTGGACGCGTAGGTTGTGGGTGGAGGCGGGAACCGCTACGGCCGGATCCCCCTCTTACCTCCTACGGGTGGCCCCCGCGTCCCGTCCGCGGCGGCGCCCCTTGACGAACCGACCTGTGCTGGGGCTGGAGAATGATCGAGGCTGTCCGCCTGACCAAGCGCTACGGCGCCAAGACCGCCGTCGACGACCTCTCGTTCCAGGTCCGGCCCGGCGTCGTCACCGGCTTCCTCGGGCCGAACGGCTCCGGCAAGTCGACGACGATGCGCATGATCCTCGGCCTGGACCGGCCCACCTCCGGGCGGGTCACCATCGGCGGCCACCCGTTCCGGGAGCTGCCGAACGCCCCGCGCCAGGTCGGCGCCCTGCTCGACGCCCGCGCCGTGCACGGCGGCCGCACCGCCCGCAACCACCTCCTCGCCCTCGCCCAGCTCGCCGGGATCCCCGCGGGCCGGGTGGACGAGGTCCTGGGCGTCGTCGGCCTGCAGGACGTGGCCCGCAAGCGGTCCAACGGCTTCTCGCTCGGCATGGGCCAGCGGCTGGGGATCGCCGCGGCGCTCCTGGGCGACCCGCAGGTGCTGCTCTTCGACGAGCCGGTCAACGGCCTGGACCCCGAGGGCATCCTGTGGGTGCGCAACCTCATGAAGGCGCTGGCCGCCGAGGGCCGCACGGTGTTCGTCTCCTCGCACCTGATGAGCGAGATGGCCCTCACCGCCGACCACCTCATCGTCATCGGCCGCGGCCGGCTGCTCGCCGACATGAGCGTCCGTGAGTTCATCGCCGCCAACTCCGCCGGCTTCGCCCGCGTCCGGGTCCCCTCGGACGAGCCGGAGCAGCGCGAGAAGCTGACGGCCGCCCTCACCGGCGCCGGCGGCTTCGTCCTGCCCGAGCGCGACGGGGCGCTGCGCGTGACCGGGCTGGCCCTCTCCCGCATCAGCGACCTGGCGCACGGCGCCGGGGTGCGGCTGTGGGAGCTCTCGCCGCACCAGGCGTCGCTGGAGGAGGCGTACATGCGGCTGACGCAGTCGGCCGTGGACTACCGCTCCACCGACGACCGGCTGGCCGAGCTCGGCCCGCTGCCGGAGCAGGGGCCGGTCGTCCCGGACGTCCCGCTGGAGGGCTGGTACGCGCCACCGCCGCCCGGCACGGCACCGTCCGGCCCCGCCGGCCCGTCCGGTACCCCCGGCCCGTCCGGTGCGCCCGGCCCGGGCGCCGGACGTGGGGGCGGCGCCCGAGAGAGCCGTACGCACGAGAACAGCACCGAGGACACCCGATGACCACCACCCCGTACACCTCCCCCATCCCCGTGCGCCGCGCCCACCTCGGGGACGCCATCGCCTCCGAGTGGACCAAGATCAGGTCACTGCGGTCGACGGTCTGGACGCTCGGCGTCATGGTCGCGGTCGTCGCCGGGATCGGGATCATGCTGGCCGTGGCGATCGGCCGGATCCCGGAGGGCGGCGAGGTCGGCGGCACGGCGCTGGACCTCGGCATGGTCGGGATGCTGCTCGGCACCGTCTGCGTGATCACCCTCGGCGTGCTGACGATCACCTCCGAGTTCGGCACCGGGATGATCCGCACCTCGCTGACGGCCTGCCCCAGCCGCGGCCGGGTCCTCACGGCCAAGTGCGTCGTCTTCTTCGGGCTGGTCTTCACCATCACCACGCTCGTCTCGGCGTTCACCGCCGCCGCGCAGTCCGCGGTCCTCGGCACGACCGGCGGCGCCACCGCCGCGCAGTGGGTGCGCGCGACCGTCGGCGTGGGCCTCTTCATGGCCACCCTCGGCCTGCTGTCGCTCGCCGTGGGCGCCCTGCTGCGCCACTCGGCCGGGGCGATCACGACCGTGATCGGCCTCGTGCTGATGCCGTTCGTCCTGGCGATCGGCCTCTACACCGAGTCCCTGCAGGGCCTGCGCAACGCGCTCGTCGAGTACTCCATCCCGAGCATGCTGGCGGTCATGTACAGCGGCGGCGCGATGGCCGGCGGCCCGGGGCCGACGGGTTGGCAGTCGCTGGGCATCATGCTCGTGGTGACCGCCGTGGCCCTCGGCGGGGCGTACGTCGCCCTCGACCGCCGGGACGTGTAGGCGCCGGAGACGTCCCCTAGTACCGGGGTGCGTTGCGGGACCGCTGCACCCGGGAGGTGCGGCGGTCCTTCGCGTTCCAGCACGCCTTGTGCCAGTGCCGGCGGTCCTCCACGCCCCCGTACTGCGGCCAGGCGACGACGTGGGCGACGGCCGAGGGGATCTCCTGGTCGCAGCCGGGGCAGCGGTAGCGCTTGCCCATCGCGCTCGCCCCGGCGACGTGCCGCACCGACCACTCCTCGCCCTGCCAGGTCTCGGTCCGCTGGAAGCCGCCGTACCGGTCGCCCTCACCCGCGCCCGGGAGGTCGGGGTACTTCGCTCCGCCCCGCTTCGGGGGCTGGTTGCGGCGCGGGGACACGGAACACCTCACGGGGGCGCGGGTACGGGCTGCGGTCTCCGGTCCAGCCTAAGGGCCGCACCGGGGGCGCCCGGCACGGCCCGGCGGGCGCCCCCGGTGCCGTACCGGGCGGAAGGCGCACGTCGCGGGCGGGGGCGCGGGGGCGCCGGCGGGGAGGGGCGGGCGGGGGCGCTCCCGGTGGACGAACGCCCCCCGCGAGGAGGCGGTTAGCGGAAAATCGCAAGAACTCTCCGCACGGCCGTTGCCTTTGGCACGTGTCAGGCGTTGTTGCCCGTGAGGGAAGCCGCGTCGGCCGGCAAGGAGGCATCAGGCGATGCGCGTGGGAACTTTCGTACTGGCGGCCCAGTTTCCCGGTCAGGGACACAGCGAGGCCCTGCACCGGGCCGTGCGGTCCGCCGAGGCCGCCGAGGAGGCCGGGCTGGACTCGGTGTGGCTGGCCGAGCACCACTTCGTGCCGTACGGCGTGTGCCCGTCGGCGATCACCCTGGCGGCGCTGCTGCTCGGCCGCACCCGCCGTATCCGGGTGGGCACGGCGGTCAGCGTGCTGCCGACGGCGCACCCGGTGGCGCTGGGCGAGCAGGCCGCGCTGCTGCACATCACCTCCGGCGGGCGCTTCACCCTCGGGGTGGGGCGCGGCGGCCCGTGGGTCGACCTGGAGGTGTTCGCCGCGGGCCTGGAGGCGTACGAGCGGCACTTCCCCGACTCCCTCGACGTGCTGCTGCGCTGGCTGCGCCGCGACCGCGTCGGGGCGGACGGGCCGCGCCACCGCTTCCGGGAGGTGGCGGTCGTACCGCGGCCCGACGAGCTGATCGACGGGGCCCCGGCCCCGGAGACGGTCCTCGCCTGCACGTCGCCGAGGAGCGTGCGGCTCGCCGCCGAGCGCGGGCTGCCGATGCTGCTCGGCATGCACTGCGGGGACGACGACAAGGCGGAGATGACCGCCCTGTGGCGCCGTGAGGCGCTGGCCGCCGGGCACACGCCGGACGAGGTGGCGCGGATCGCCGAGGGCCACGTCTCGGCGGGCGTCGCGCAGCTCGCCGACCACACGCCGGACGCGGCGGAGGCGCTGCTGAAGGCGATGCCGGGGTGGCTGAAGCAGGGGCTGGACGCCCACGTGACGGTGGACGGCCGACGCCGATCGATGCGCGACCCCGTCGCCTACACGGAGCTGCTCTGCCGACTGCACCCGGTGGGGACGCCCCGGCTGGCGGCGGACCGGCTGGCCGCCACGGCGGAGCGGACGGGCATCCGGCGGTTCGCGCTGCTGGTGGAGGGCTCGGGCGAGGTCGCGGCGACGGAGGAGAACGTACGCCGCCTCGGCGCCGAGGTCCTGCCGCTGCTGGTGTGAGCGGCCCGCCGGCCCCGGCGGTGGACCTGCCCGGTCGCCGACCTGCTGCCGCCCCTGCACCGATCACACCTCCCGGGTGATGCGGAGCGGCAACACGCGTGCGGCGTCAGCAGTCGCGCAGCTCGGCCGACTGGTTCAGCAGCTGGGCCCGGGCCGAGGTGAACCGGGCCAACCGCTCGTCGACCGACGGGTCGAGCGGGAACACCGCGACGCGGTGGCAGTTCTGGAAGGCCAGACGGACACCGAAGTGGCGCTCCAGCGCCCCCCGGATCGCGTCACTCGCGAGCGCACGCAGCAGCTGCCCACGCGCCTGCTCGTCCGGCGGGGGCGTCTGGTTGTCGGCGAACGCACCCCCGTCCACCTTCAGCCGCACCACCAGAGAGCTGATCATCTCCCATGCGAAGGGCAGGGAGGTCCGGACGCAGTCGACGAAGGCCGCTTCGTCGACCTCGCCTCGCTCGGCCTGCTCCAACAGCGCCGGTGAGACGTCGAGCGACATGGGTTCTCCTCTCGCGACCCCGCGGGAGCGGGGTCTTACGGGCAGGGAAGGAGGAGCCCCCGTAGACACGCAGAGTGCACGAGTGACGACCTCCCGCTTCCACGGTATGCGCGCCGCCTTGACCGCACCAGGAGATTGGGACACAACAGGCCAGGGAATCACGGGCGTTTGGCACCGAATCGCGCGGAAGCACATGCGTCGAGTAGCGTTGCCGACCATGCGTCTCGTCATCGCCCGCTGCTCCGTGGACTACGCGGGCCGGCTCACCGCCCACCTGCCCTCCGCTCCCCGTCTGATCCTGGTCAAGGCGGACGGCAGCGTCTCGATCCACGCCGACGACAGGGCCTACAAGCCCCTCAACTGGATGTCCCCGCCGTGCACCCTCAAGGAGGGTGACGGCGAGTCCGCGGGCGTCTGGACGGTCGTCAACAAGGCGGGCGAGAAACTGATCATCACGATGGAGGAGATCCTCCACGACTCGTCCCACGAACTCGGCGTGGACCCCGGTCTGATCAAGGACGGCGTGGAGGCGCACCTCCAGGAGCTGCTCGCCGACCGGATCGAGACACTGGGCGCGGGGTACACACTGATCCGCCGGGAGTACCCGACGGCGATCGGTCCGGTCGACATCCTGTGCCGGAACGCCGACGGCGCCACCGTCGCCGTGGAGATCAAGCGCCGCGGCGAGATCGACGGCGTCGAACAGCTCACCCGCTACCTGGAGCTGCTGAACCGGGACCCGCACCTGGCCCCGGTGCGCGGGGTGTTCGCGGCACAGGAGATCAAGCCGCAGGCCCGCGTCCTGGCGACGGACCGGGGCATCGACTGCGTGGTGCTGGACTACGACGCGCTGCGCGGCATCGAGGACGACAAGCTGCGGCTGTTCTGACGGCCCCGCCCGCGACGGGCGCGTGACGGCCCCCGGGCGGCTCCCGCCACCCGGGGGTCGTCGTGTCACGTCCCGAGCCCCTCCCCCGCCCCGGACGCCCCTACCGCACGAACGGGGGGCGCCGGGCTGCGGCGGAGCACGGCGCCGCGTGCGGCGGGGCGGCCGCCGCACGAACGGCGGGGGGAGATTCAGACCGCGGTGCCCGCTGTGCCCGTCGCCGTGCCGGTGTCCGCGGGCGTGCCGGTGGCGGTGGACGACGCTCCGCCGCCGCTGTCGCCGCCGGAGCTGTCGCCCCCGCCGTCCCCGCCCGTGGTGCCGCCCGCGGCGCCCCCGGTGGTGGCCGGGTCGGTGGCCGTCTCCGTCGGGCCCGGGTCCGTGGCGGTGTCCGTCGGCTCCGGCGTGGTCGTCGTGGACCCGGACGGGCCGGGGCTGGTCGTCGTCGGGCCGCCCGTGGTCGGGGAGCCCGACGTACCGGGCGAGGAGGAGGTGCCGCCGGTCGAGGGGCCGGTGCCGCCGCCGGTGGTGCCGCCGCCGGGCTTCGACGGGTCGGTGCCCGGGGTGGACGGGTCGCCGGTCGAGCCGGTGGCGCCGGTGGCGCCCGGGCGGGCGGAGGAGCTCGGCTCACCGCCGCCGGGGACGGCGGTGGAGCCGCCGCCCGTACCGCCGCCGGAGCCGCCCGTGGTGCCGTCGTCGGGCGTCTGCCCGTCCGAGTCGTCGACGCCGGTGTCGCCGGCGCCGCCGGTGTCGCCGTCGCCCGCCGACTGCTCGGTGGTGACCTTGCCGCCCGGGGAGCCGCCCCCGCCGGTGGCGTCGCCGGAGGTGGCGCCGAGGGTGACGACGGTACCGAGGACGGCCGCGAGGAGGGCGCCCGAGGCGGCCGCGACGAGGTTGCGCCGGGCGCCGCTGAGCAGGGTGCCCCGCAGCCCCTTGCGGACGGGGCGGGCCTGCCGGGGGTACGCGTACGTGCCGGCCGCCCCGGAGTCGGCGACGGCGCCGTGGGCCGACCCGGCGGCTGCCGTACGGCCGGTGCCGGTGCCCAAAGCGGTGCCGGAGCCGGGGCCTTCGCCGAACGCGGCGTCGAAGTCGGCCGCCGCGCTGGTCGCACCACCGCCCGTGCCCGTACCGGAGGCGCCCGAAGCCATACCCGCGGCGCCGAGGCTGCCGGCGCCCGTACCGAAGGGTCGTCCCGCCGCCCCGGCCGCACCGAGACCGGCAGCGCCCGCCGCACCCACCGCGCCCGTGCCGCCGTCGCCGGTGGAGCCGCCCGCCGCACCGGCCGCGGCTCCCGCGCCGGCGGCCGGGCCGGGCCGGCCGGAGCCGGTACCGCCGTCGGCCGCACCCGCACCCCCACCCGCGCCGGGGGCGGTGCGGCCGGGGCCGGGGCCGAAGGCGCCGGCGAACGGCGCGGGCGACTCGCCCTGGCGCGCCGCGGGCGGCTCACCGGCCGCCGTACGGCTTTCGCCGATGCCGCGCTCCCGGTCGGCGACCAGGGCGAGGGCCCGCCGCCCGGCGACCGTGCCGCGCTTGTCGGCGAGGGCGCCGCGCAGGCCGATGGAGGCCTCCAGCGCGGCGCGCGCCCGGTCGAGGTTGCCCTGGCACAGGGCGAGGACGCCCAGCTCGTGGTGGAAGTACGCCTCTTCGGCGACCTCGCCCGCGAGGCGGGCCGCGGCCTGGCCGGAGCGCAGCGCCCGTTCCCAGGCGCCCCAGTGGAGCGCGGCGGCGAGGGCCGGCGCCGCGCTGCGGGCGAGGAGCACGGCGGCGCTCGCGTGGCCGGCCTCCTGGCTGGAGGAGAGCACGTGCAGCACGGCCAGTACGGCGTCGGCCTCGGCGGCCACCCGCTCGGGGGCGACCGACGGGTGGCCCGCCCACCAGGCGTAGTGCTGCGCCGCGGTGTGGGCCCGGGTCAGGGCGCCCTCGCCGTAGCCGTGTTCCAGGAGCTGCTCGGTGATGCCGGCGGCCAGCCGGTGGCGCGGGCCCACCGGGGTGAGCAGCCCGCAGCGGACGAGCTCCCCCAGCGCGGCGTCGGCGTGGGTGTCGCCGACGAGGGCCGGCAAGTGCGCCTGGTGGGGCAGCTCGCCGCCCAGGGCGACGGCGAACCGCAGGGTGTCACGGGCGGCCTCGGAGAGCCGGGAGGCGAGCAGCGCGGCGGGAGCGGCCGCTTCGGCGAGGCTGGGCAGGGGGTGGTCGTGCAGGTCGGTGAAGACGCTGTCGCCGGCGTCGTCCGCGTCCCCGGACGGCGGGGTGCGCAGGGTGTCGCGCTGCCGCAGCAGGGCGGCGGCCTGGACGAAGCGCAGCGGCAGCCCCTCGGACTCGAACCAGAGGTCGCCGGCCCAGTTCGCCTCGTCGTCGGTGAGGGGCCGGTCCACGACGTGCTCGAGGAGTTCGAGGGTGGTGCTCCGGTCGAGGCCGGTGAGGAAGACCTCCTCGACGGCCGCGTCGGGGGACGGGGCGGGCGTGTCAGGCGTCGCGGCGAGGAGGAAGGCGCACTCGGGCGCGGCGTCGAGGAGGTCGTCGAGCGCGGCGCCGCCGAACTCCAGGTCGTCGACGAGGACGACGGCGCCGATCTCGCGGACGAGGGCCAGCAGCCCGGCGCGGTCGGGCCGGTGGCCGGGCGTGTGGTGGACGGCCGCGAAGAGGTCGTACAGCACGTCGGCGGAGGTACGGCGGTGGCCGGACAGGCGTATGACCCCGTCGGGGGCGAGGTCGGTGCAGTCGGCCGCGACCGCGTCGAGGAGGCGGCTGCGACCGGAGCCGGCCGGGCCGGTGAGGCGTACGGAACGGCCGCGGGAGAGCAGCCGGACGAGCCGCTCGCGCTGCTCGTCGCGTTCCAGCAGGGGCGGGAGGGGGTCGGCGGGGCCCGCCGGCACGGGCGGGGCGGCGGCGCGGTCGCGTTCGGCGCGCTCTTCGGGGGTGCGCCGGGCGGGCGGCTCCGGCCGGCGGCCGGGCGGGCAGCGCTCGATCTCGCTGCCGTCGACGGGGTTCACGGTGAGCAGCAGGTCGCCGGCGACGAGCTGGGCGGTGCGGGCGGGGGCGGGTCCCTTCCCGGCGGCGAGCGGGGCGGGGAGGTCGTCGCGGGAGGCGCGCGGGCGGGCGGTGTCGCCGCCCTTGCGGTCCCCGTCGTCGGCGGGATCGTGGTCGTCCGGCAGCGGGTTCATCGGGTCCATGGTGAAGCCCCCAAAAGCGTGGTGCGGCGAAGCCCCTCCCGGCCGGTGTGCACGCGCGGCGTCGCTTCTGGTCCGGTGCCCGCCGTGTGGGTCCGTCGATGGGCAGACGTCCGAAACCCTAGACGCTGGCCCGGCCGCCCGGAACAGCCGGGGTGCCGGCCGCCCAAGACGTCACGGTCTCATGAGGATTGGGCAGCTGGATCCGGCTGGGGTGGTTTGCTCCGGCATGTACCTGTACGTGTACGGGCCGGACGGCGGGTGGTGGACCCGTACGGCGGGCCCGGCGGGCGGTCCGCGCGGCGGTCCGGGCGGACGTCAGACGCGGGGCAACGATTCGGCGGCGAGCCCGCCCTCGATGGCGAGGATGCGGTGCAGCCGGGTCGCGACGAGGAGGCGCTGCATCTGGGGCGGTACGCCCCGCAGGACCAGGCGGCGGCCGCAGCGGCCCGCCCTGCGGTGCGCGCCCATGATGACCCCGAGTCCCGTGGCGTCCCAGGAGTCGAGGCCGGTCAGGTCGAGCACCAGGTCACCGGCCCCGTCGTCGACGGCCGAGTGCAGGATCGTACGGGCGTCCGCCGCGCTGCGGACATCGAGGCGGCCCCCGACGACCAGCTCGGTGTGGTCGCCCCTGATGTGCATATGCGCTCCCCGAGAGTGCTGTGCTTGTCCGTCACGTCTTTCTGTTGCAAGAACTGACTCCGACGTCAGCCGAGCAGTTGCGCCTTGTAAGCGAACCGAGACCGAATTCACCCCGACGGGTGAGGGCGGGTGGTGCGGCGCGGTCAGTACTTGTAGAAGCCCTGCCCGCTCTTGCGGCCGATGTCACCGGCGTCCACCATCCGGCGCATCAGCTCCGGCGGGGCGAACTTCTCGTCCTGGGACTCCGTGTAGATGTTGCCGGTGGCGTGCAGCAGGATGTCGACGCCGGTGAGGTCCGCGGTGGCGAGCGGTCCCATGGCGTGGCCGAAGCCCAGCTTGCACGCGATGTCGATGTCCTCGGCGGAGGCCACGCCGGACTCGTGCAGCTTGGCCGCCTCGACGACGAGCGCGGAGATGAGCCGCGTGGTGACGAAGCCGGCGACGTCGCGGTTGACGACGATGCAGGTCTTGCCGACGGACTCGGCGAACGCGCGGGCGGTGGCGAGGGTTTCGTCGCTCGTCTTGTAGCCGCGGACCAGCTCGCAGAGCTGCATCATCGGGACGGGCGAGAAGAAGTGGGCGCCGACGACCCGCTCGGGGCGCTCGGTGACCGCCGCGATCTTCGTGATCGGGATGGCGGAGGTGTTGGAGGCGAGGACCGCGTCGTCCCGGACGAGCTTGTCCAGGGCGCGGAAGATCTCGTGCTTGACCTCGAGCTTCTCGAAGACGGCCTCGACCACGATGTCGGCGTCGGCGACGGCGTCGAGGTCGGTGGTCGTGGTGATGCGCGCCAGGGCGGCCTCGGCGTCGGCGGCGTCCAGCCGGCCCTTGGCGACGAACTTGTCGTACGACGCCTTGATGCCGTCCGTGCCGCGGGTGAGGGCGGCGTCCGTGACGTCGCGCAGCACGACGTCCCAGCCCGCCTGGGCGGAGACCTGAGCGATGCCGGACCCCATGAGTCCGGCGCCGATGACGGCGAGCTTCCTGGCCACGATTCGTCCCCTTAACACGCGTTCACTTTTCGTTTCTCCGGCGGGAGATTACTGCCCGGGAGGGGTGCTGTGGGCGGTGAAGAGATGCGCGTCACGTCTCGGATGACGGACATCACACCGGAACGGGCCGTCGCGTGAGCGTACCGCGCGCGGACCCAACCTACCGGGCGGTAGCCCCCTGTCGTACACGGACCGGTACCGGTCGTGACGCACGGCACACACGTCTGCCGCGGTGGGCGCCGCGTCACTAGGCTGAACGCATGGTCAACCTGACGCGCATCTACACCCGCACCGGCGACAAGGGCACGACGGCGCTGGGCGACATGAGCCGCACCGCCAAGACGGACCTGCGGATCGCCGCGTACGCCGACGCCAACGAGGCCAACGCCGTCATCGGCACGGCCATCGCCCTCGGCGAGCTGCCCGAGGAGGTCGTCAAGGTCCTCGTCCGGGTGCAGAACGACCTGTTCGACGTGGGCGCGGACCTGGCGACCCCGGTGGTCGAGGACCCGGAGTACCCGCCGCTGCGGGTGGAGCAGTCGTACGTCGACAAGCTGGAGGCGGACTGCGACCGGTTCCTGGAGGACCTGGAGAAGCTGCGCTCCTTCATCCTCCCGGGCGGCACTCCGGGCGCGGCGCTCCTGCACCAGGCGTGCACGGTCGTCCGCCGCGCCGAGCGTTCGACGTGGGCGGCGCTGGAGGTGCACGGCGGGACGATGAACGCCCTCACGGCGACGTACCTCAACCGCCTGTCCGACCTGCTGTTCATCCTGGCCCGGACGGCCAACAAGGAGCTGGGCGACGTCCTGTGGGTCCCCGGCGGAGAACGCTGACCAACCGACCCCGCCCCCAACGCCCACCACCGGCACACGGTCACCCCGCCCCGGCCGGGGGTCCGGGGGTCGCCCCCCGGGAAGACACGGCATCCTGGCCCGGACGGCCGACAAGGAGCCGGGCGACGTCCTGTGGGTCCCCGGCGGAGAACGCCGACCGCCGCCCCCGCCCCCAACGCCCACCACCGGGACACGGTCACCCCGCCCCGGCCGCAGGGCCGGGGCGGGGGTCAGCGGCGTTCCGTCGGGACCGGGTCCTGCCTGTCGGGCTCGGGCTCGGGCGCCTTCCGCGGCCAGACCACGTACGACAGCGCGATCAGGCCGTGGATGCCGGCCGCCCGCCACGCCGCGCCCATCCAGCCCTGGAGGGGGCCGGTGCGGCTCGGGTCGCCGACGTACAGGATCGCCAGCCACAGCAGGAGGGTCGCGACCGCCGCGCCCAGGAGGGTGCCGAACCAGAGCCGGCCCTCGTAGCGGGCGCGGGCCGTGCCGTAGCGCGGGGGGCCGGCCGGGCGGGGGGCGCCGCCGAAGCGGTGGGCGGCGTGGCCGTCGAGCCACTTCACCGTGCGGTGGCCGTGGCCGACGGTGTACCCGATGTACAGCGCGGCCAGCCCGTGCCGCCAGCTCGGCTCCGCGCCGCTCCTGAGGTCCATCGCGGTCACGACCAGCAGGACGACCTCCAGCAGCGGCTCGCAGAGCAGCAGCGCGGCGCCCGCGCGCGGCATCCTCAGCAGGTAGCGGGTGGCGAGTCCGGCGGCCAGCAGCACCCAGAAGCCGACTTCGCAGACCACGATCAGTGTGACGACCATGCCCTCCAGCCTGCCGCCCCCGCGCGCGCCGGGCGTCGTCGCCGATGAGGAGTCCGGGCTGCATCCTTCGATGTAGTCACGGCTCACCCGGGGCGCCGACGCCCCGGGGCCGCGGGGGTGTGTTGGATGGGACCGTGACACCGCCCCGCCCCCACCGCGACGACGTCTTCCTGGCCTCGACGGGCCTGGGCGGCGGCCTGCTCCTCTGGTCGCTCGGCGTGTTCAACCAGGGGCCGGATCACGCCATCCTGGACGCGTCGTGGGTCGTCCTGCTGCCGCTGCTGGTGATGACGTCGCTGGAGTTCCTCCGGCGCAGCCGGCCGCGCACGGTCCTGCTGGTCGGGACGGTCGCGGTCGTCGCGGACCAGTTCACGCGCGGCAGCATCGCGACGATCCTGATGTTCACGGACCTCGTGTACGCGGCCGTCGTGTACGGCCCGCCCGCCTCCGCCCGGCGGCTGCCGGTGACGACGGGGCTGATCACCGTCGCGGTCTCGATCGCGTCGCTCGCCTGGTACCGGGAGCCGTGGGCGCTGCTGCTCGGCGTGCTCACCGGCATGGTGTCGTTCGTGCCCGCCACCACCGGCGCGGTGGTCCGCAACCACCGGCAGGCCGCCGACGCGGCCCGGCTGCGGGCCGAGCAGACGGCGCTGCTGGCCGAGATGGACCGCCGGGAGGCGGTCGTGGCGGAGCGGGCCCGGATGGCCCGGGAACTGCACGACATGGTGGCCGGGCACCTCTCCGCGATCGCCATCCACTCGACCGCCGCGCTCTCCCTGGACGACCCGGGGACGAGCCGTGAGGCGCTCGGCGTGATCCGGGAGAACAGCGTCGAGGGCCTGGCCGAAATGCGTCGCCTCATCTCACTGCTCCGGGACAGCGGCGGAGGGGACGAGCCCGCGCCCGCGCCGACCCTCGCCGGGCTCGCCGCGCTGGTACGGCAGACGGCGGCGCACGGCATGGCGAGCGGGCTGACGTTCACGCTGACCGCCCCGCCGCCGGACGGTCGTCTGCCGGCGCCGGTGGAGCTCGCCGCGTACCGCATCGTGCAGGAGTCGCTGACGAACGCGCTCAAGCACGCCGACGCGGGCGAGGTGACCGTCGTGGTGGAGCGGGCCGACCACGCGCTGACGGTCGCGGTGACCAGCCCGTTCGACCGCCCGGCGGCCGGACCGCGTGCGTCCGGGCCCCGGGCGCCCGGATCGGGGGCCGGCCTGGTGGGGATGCGGGAGCGGGTGGCGCTGCTGGGCGGTGAGTTCGAGGCGGGCCCGGTGGACGGGGCGGCCGGGGCCGGGGGCAGGACGTGGCGGGTACGGGCGGTGCTGCCCGTGGCGAAGGACGACGAGGAGCCGGCGGCATGAACACGGGTACGGGACCGGACGGTACGGACGCGGGCGGTACGGACGCCGGCGCGGGCGGTATGGGCGGGGGCGCGGGCGGTATGGGCGGGGGACCCGGCACGGCCCCAGGACCCGACACGGGGACGACAGGCCCTACCGCGGCCACGGGCCCTACCGCGGCCACGGGCCGTACCGGGGCCACGGGCCGTACCGGGACCGCGGGCCGTACCGGGACCGCGGGCCGTACCGGGACCGGGGGCGGCACCGGGACGACGGGCCGGGCTGGGGCGGTGGGTGGCACCGGGACGACGGGCCGGGCCGGGGCGGTGGGCGGCACCGGGACGACGGGCCGGGCCGGGGCGGTGGGCCGTCCTGTCCGGGTGCTGGTCGCGGAGGACCAGCGGGCCGTACGCGCCGGCCTCGTCCTCATCCTGCGCAGCGCCCCCGACATCGAGGTCGTGGGCGAGGCGGGCGACGGCGAGGAGGCGGTGCGGCTGGCGCGAGAGCTGCGGCCCGACCTCGTCCTGATGGACATTCAGATGCCGCTGCTCGACGGAGTCTCGGCGACGCGCCAGGTGGTCGCCGAGGGGATCGCGGACGTCCTGGTGCTGACCACCTTCGACCTGGACGAGTACGTCTTCGGCGCGCTGCGCGCCGGCGCGGCCGGGTTCCTGCTGAAGAACACCGAGGCGCGGGACCTGATCGAGGGCGTGCGGACGGTGGCGCGCGGCGAGGGGCTCATCGCGCCGGCGGTGACCCGGCGGCTGATCGCCGAGTTCGCGGCCCCCCAAAGGCCCGCCGCGCGCGGCGCGGCGCCGGACCCGGCGGTGCTGGAGCCACTGACCCGACGGGAGCGCGAAGTGCTGTCGTGCCTCGGCGAGGGGCTGTCGAACGCGGAGATCGCGGTGCGCCTGGACATGGCGGAGGCGACGGTGAAGACGCACGTCAGCCGCATGCTGGGGAAGCTGGGGCTGCGCAGCCGGGTGCAGGCGGCGGTGCTGGCGCAGGAGTTGGGCGTCTGACGGGGCGGCTCCCCGACCCACACTCAAGTGGTCTGGACCTATTGACGATTGGTCCAGACCTTCCTACGCTCACGGCGCGCACATTTCACGGACGCACGGACCCCCACGTTGTCCGTCCGCACCTTGAGGAGCACCGTTGAGTACGAGCACTCAAGCACTTCCGCGCAGAACGGGACTCCTGGCCAGAGCCACGGCCGGAGCCACCGCACTGCTGCTGCCCCTGGCCGCGATGGTCGGCCTCGCGACCCCCGCGCAGGCCGCCACCTCGGCGACCGCCACCTACGCCAAGGTCTCCGACTGGGGATCCGGCTTCGAGGGCAAGTGGACGGTGAAGAACACCGGTACCACCACTCTCGACTCCTGGACCGTCGAGTGGGACTTCCCCTCCGGCACGTCGGTCTCCTCCGCCTGGGACGCCTCCGTCACCAACAGCGGGACCCACTGGACCGCCAAGAACATCAGCTGGAACGGAACCCTCGCCCCCGGGGCCTCCGTCTCCTTCGGGTTCAACGGCTCCGGCACCGGCTCCCCGACCGGGTGCAAGCTGAACGGCGGCTCCTGCGACGGGACCCCGGACCAGCCCGGCGACGCGAAGCCGTCCGCGCCCGGCACCCCGACCGCCTCGGACGTCACCGACACCTCGGTGAAGCTCGCCTGGACCGCGGCGACCGACGACAAGGGCGTCAAGAACTACGACGTCCTGCGCGACGGCGCCAAGGTCGCCACGGTCACCGGCCTGTCGTTCTCCGACACCGGCCTGACCGCCGGCACCGACTACTCCTACAGCGTCCAGGCCCGTGACACCGCCGACCAGACCGGACCGGCCAGCGGCTCGGTCGCGGTCCGCACCACGGGCGGCGGCACCGACCCCGGCCCGGGCCCCGGCCCGACGGACAAGGTCAAGCTGGGCTACTTCACCAACTGGGGCGTCTACGGCCGCAACTACCACGTCAAGAACCTCGTGACGTCCGGCTCGGCCGCCAAGATCACCCACATCAACTACGCGTTCGGCAACGTCCAGGGTGGCAAGTGCACCATCGGTGACGCCTACGCCGACTACGACAAGGCGTACACCGCCGACCAGTCCGTCGACGGCAAGGCCGACACCTGGGACCAGCCGCTGCGCGGCAACTTCAACCAGCTGCGCAAGCTGAAGGCCCAGTACCCGCACATCAAGGTGCTGTGGTCGTTCGGCGGCTGGACCTGGTCCGGCGGCTTCGGCCAGGCCGTGCAGAACCCGGCCGCGTTCGCCCAGTCCTGCTACGACCTGGTGGAGGACCCGCGCTGGGCCGACGTCTTCGACGGCATCGACCTGGACTGGGAGTACCCCAACGCCTGCGGCCTGACCTGCGACACCAGCGGCCCGGCCGCCTTCACCAACATGATGAAGGCCATGCGGGCCAAGTTCGGCGCGAAGAACCTGGTCACCGCCGCCATCACCGCGGACGCCTCCCCCGGCGGCAAGATCGACGCCGCGGACTACGGTCCGGCCGCCGCGTACACCGACTGGTACAACGTGATGACGTACGACTTCTTCGGCGCCTGGGCGGCGAAGGGTCCGACGGCCCCGCACTCCCCGCTCACCTCGTACCCGGGCATCCCGCAGGCCGGCTTCAACTCCGCCGAGGCCATCGCCAAGCTGAAGGCGAAGGGCGTGCCGTCCGCGAAGCTGCTGCTCGGCATCGGCTTCTACGGCCGCGGCTGGACCGGCGTCACCCAGAAGGAGCCGGGCGGCACGGCGACGGGCCCGGCGGCCGGCACCTACGAGCAGGGCATCGAGGACTACAAGGTCCTGAAGAACACCTGCCCGGCGAACGGCACCGTGGCCGGCACGGCGTACGCCCACTGCGGCACCAACTGGTGGAGCTACGACACCCCGGCGACCGTCCAGTCCAAGATGAGCTGGGCCAAGGGCCAGGGGCTCGGTGGAGCGTTCTTCTGGGAGTTCAGCGGCGACACCGCCAACGGTGAGCTGGCGAACGCCATCCACACCGGCCTCCGGTAACACCACCGCACCACCGGCACCACCCCGCACGAAAACGGTCGAGCCGCACCCGAGGGTGCGGCTCGACCCGTGTGTACGGGGTGGGTGCCACGCGGCGGTACGGACGGTACGGGCGTCCCGCACGGCGGTACGGGCGGGCCGCTACGCCACGTTCACCCGTTGGCCCGGGGGCGCCGCCTCCAGCCAGGCGAGGAAGCCGGTGAGGGCGTCCTCGCTCATGGCGAGCTCCAGGCGCGTGTCCCGGTGCAGACAGCCGAGGACGACGGAGTCCGACAGGAGCGCCAGCTCCTCCTCGCCCTCCGGCAGGCGTCGGTGCAGGACCTCGATGGCGGCCCGCTCCAGGACGCGGCGGGGACGGGGGGCGTAGGAGAAGACGCGGAACCAGGCGATCCGGTCGCCGCTGTACCGGGCGACCCCGTACACCCACCCCTTGCCGGAGGTGTCGGTCTCCTCGGGGACGTTCCAGCGCAGGCTGCAGTCGAAGGTGCCGCCGGAGCGCTGGATGAGCCGCCGGCGCAGGCCGAAGACGAAGAGCCCGATCACCACCAGTGCGACGACCAGTGCGCTCACCAGCAGAGCGAGGAACATCTCCACCGACCTCCTCGCCTCGTCCTGTAACCGAATACGACCTGCATCCGCATCGCCTCAGCCGCGGCCCGGTCTGGATGGTCCAGCCGGGGCCGCGGCTGAGGGGCCGGGCCACCCCCTGGAGGGCGCCCGGCGAGGTACATCAGTGGCGGTGCGCTAGCGCGCCGCCACCGCGCGCAGCCGGATCTCGGCGCGCCGCTCGGCAGCGGCGTCCGACTCCGCCTTCGCACGCTCCAGCGCACGCTCGGCACGCTGGGTGTCGATCTCGTCCGCCAGCTCGGCGATCTCCGCGAGCAGCGACAGCTTGTTGTCCGCGAACGACAGGAAACCGCCGTGCACCGCGGCGACGACCGTTCCACCATCACTCGTACGGATGGTCACCGGGCCCGACTCCAGCACACCGAGCAGCGGCTGGTGGCCGGGCATGACGCCGATGTCGCCGGAGGTGGTGCGCGCGATGACCAGGGTGGCCCCGCCGGACCAGACATTCCGGTCAGCGGCGACCAGCTCGACGTGCAGCTCAGCAGCCAAGGGTGGCTCCTCGGGTCACCACCCGGCGGGTTCTGCCGGGTGTTGGGTCATAAGTCTAGTAGGGGTGCCGGCGCGAAACGCCGGGGACCCGCGCCCGGCCGGGGACGGCCGGGGATGTCCGGGGGTCTCCCCCCGGGGCTGTGCAGCGGGAGGGGGCGGGACGCGCCCACCCCCTCCCACGGCCACGAGGGTCAGGAGACGCCGAGTTCCTTGGCGTTCTTCTTGAGGTCCTCGAGGCCACCGCACATGAAGAAGGCCTGCTCGGGGAAGTGGTCGTACTCACCGTCGCAGATCGCGTTGAACGCGGCGATCGACTCGTCGAGCGGCACGTCCGAACCGTCCACGCCGGTGAACTGCTTCGCCGCGTGGGTGTTCTGGGACAGGAAGCGCTCGACGCGACGGGCACGGTGGACGACCAGCTTGTCCTCCTCGCCCAGCTCGTCGATACCGAGGATCGCGATGATGTCCTGGAGGTCCTTGTACTTCTGCAGGATGCCCTTGACGCGCATGGCGGCGTCGTAGTGCTCCTGCGCGATGTAGCGCGGGTCCAGGATCCGGGACGTGGAGTCCAGCGGGTCCACGGCCGGGTAGATGCCCTTCTCGGAGATCGGACGGGAGAGAACCGTCGTCGCGTCGAGGTGGGCGAAGGTGGTGGCCGGCGCCGGGTCGGTCAGGTCGTCCGCGGGGACGTAGATCGCCTGCATCGAGGTGATCGAGTGACCGCGGGTCGACGTGATGCGCTCCTGGAGGAGACCCATCTCGTCGGCCAGGTTCGGCTGGTAACCCACCGCGGACGGCATGCGGCCGAGCAGGGTGGACACCTCGGAACCGGCCTGGGTGAACCGGAAGATGTTGTCGATGAAGAAGAGCACGTCCTGCTTCTGGACGTCGCGGAAGTACTCCGCCATCGTCAGACCGGCCAGGGCGACGCGCAGACGGGTGCCCGGGGGCTCGTCCATCTGTCCGAAGACCAGGGCGGTCTTGTCCAGGACGCCGGACTCCTCCATCTCCGCGATGAGGTCGTTGCCCTCGCGGGTGCGCTCACCGACGCCCGCGAAGACGGAGACGCCCTCGTGGAGGTTGGCGACACGCATGATCATTTCCTGGATCAGCACGGTCTTGCCGACACCGGCACCACCGAACAGACCGATCTTTCCACCCTTGACGTACGGGGTGAGGAGGTCGACGACCTTCAGACCGGTCTCGAACATCTCCGTCTTCGACTCGAGCTGGTCGAAGGCGGGGGCCTTGCGGTGGATCGGCCAGCGCTCACCGACGTTGGCGTTCTCCTCGGGGTGGTTCAGCACCTCGCCGAGGGTGTTGAACACCTTGCCCTTGGTGAAGTCGCCGACCGGCACGGAGATGCCCGCGCCCGTGTCGGTGACCGCGGCCTGGCGGACCAGGCCGTCGGTCGGCTGCATCGAGATGGTGCGGACCAGGCCGTCACCCAGGTGCTGGGCGACCTCCAGGGTCAGCGTCTTCTTCGCGCCGTCCTGGGCCGGGTCGGCCACCTCGACGTGCAGCGCGTTGTAGATCTCCGGCATCGCGTCGACGGGGAACTCCACGTCGACGACCGGGCCGATGACCCGGGCGACGCGGCCCGTGGCGGCGGCCGTCTCAACAGTGGTCGTCATTACTTGTCACTCCCCGCGGTCGCGTCGGCCAGGGCGCTGGCGCCACCGACGATCTCGCTGATTTCCTGGGTGATTTCGGCCTGGCGGGCCGCGTTGGCAAGGCGCGAGAGCGAGTTGATCAGGTCTCCCGCGTTGTCGGTGGCCGACTTCATCGCCCGGCGGCGGGCCGCGTGCTCGGAAGCGGCGGCCTGCAGCAGGGCGTTGTAGACCCGGCTCTCGACGTAGCGCGGCAGCAGGGCGTCGAGGACGTCCTCCGCCGACGGCTCGAAGTCGAACAGGGGAAGGATCTCGCCCTTGCCCCCGGTCTCCTCCGCGGCCTTCTCGAGGCTGAGCGGCAGCATCCGGTTGTCCACCGGCGTCTGCGTCATCATCGACACGAACTCCGTGAAGACGATGTGCAGCTCGTCGACACCGCCCTGCGCGGTGTCCTGCTGGACCGCCGCGATGAGCGGGGCGGCCACCGACTTGGCGTCCGCGTAGGTGGGATTGTCGGTAAAGCCGGTCCAGGATTCCGCGACCTTGCGCTCACGGAAGCCGTAGTAGGCGACACCCTTGCGGCCGACGATGTAGGCGTCGACCTCCTTGCCCTCGCCGCGCAGCCGCTCGGTGAGCCGGTCGGCCTGCTTGATGGCGTTGGAGGAGTAGCCGCCGGCCAGACCGCGGTCGCTCGTGATGAGCAGGACCGCGGCACGGGTCGGGGTGTCCGCCTCCGTGGTGAGGGGGTGGTTGGTGTTCGACCCGGTCGCCACCGCCGTGACCGCGCGGGTGAGCTCGGTCGCGTACGGCGTGGAGGCCGCCACCTTGCGCTGCGCCTTGACGATGCGCGAGGCGGCGATCATCTCCATCGCCTTGGTGATCTTCTTCGTCGCGGTGACGGACCGGATGCGACGCTTGTAGACCCGGAGCTGCGCTCCCATGGATCAGGTCCCTTCCGTCGTCACTTGGAAACGTTGACGGCGGCCGGGGCGTCCTCGCCGAGCAGCTTGCCGTCGAAGGTCTCGAACTGCTTCTTGAAGTCGGTGATGCACTCCGCGACCTTGTCGAGCGTGTCGTCGGACATCTTCCCGCCCTCGCGGATCGACGTCATGAGCGACTTGTGCTCGCGGTGCAGGAAGTCCAGCAGCTCCGTCTCGAAGCGGCGGATGTCCTGGACCGGGACGTCGTCCATCTTGCCGGTGGTGCCGGCCCAGACGGAGACGACCTGGTTCTCGGTCGACATCGGCTGGTACTGCGGCTGCTTCAGCAGCTCGACCATGCGCTTGCCGCGCTCCAGGGCCGACTTCGACGCGGCGTCCAGGTCGGAACCGAAGGCGGCGAACGCCTCCAGCTCACGGAACTGGGCCAGGTCGACGCGGAGGCGCCCGGAGACCTGCTTCATGGCCTTGTGCTGGGCGGAGCCACCGACACGCGACACGGAGATACCGACGTTCAGGGCCGGGCGCTGACCGGCGTTGAACAGGTCGGACTCCAGGAAGCACTGGCCGTCGGTGATGGAGATGACGTTGGTCGGGATGAACGCCGAGACGTCGTTGGCCTTGGTCTCGACGATCGGCAGACCGGTCATCGAACCGGCACCCATCTCGTCGGAGAGCTTGGCGCAGCGCTCCAGGAGGCGGGAGTGCAGGTAGAAGACGTCACCCGGGTAGGCCTCGCGGCCCGGCGGGCGGCGCAGCAGCAGCGACACGGCGCGGTAGGCGTCGGCCTGCTTCGACAGGTCGTCGAAGATGATGAGGACGTGCTTGCCCTCGTACATCCACTGCTGACCGATGGCGGAGCCGGTGTAGGGCGCCAGGTACTTGAAGCCGGCCGGGTCGGACGCCGGGGCGGCGACGATGGTCGTGTACTCCAGGGCACCGGCCTCCTCCAGCGCGCCGCGGACGGACGCGATGGTGGAGCCCTTCTGGCCGATGGCGACGTAGATGCAGCGGACCTGCTTCTTCGGGTCGCCCGTGCGCCAGTTGTCACGCTGGTTGATGATCGTGTCGACGGCCAGGGCGGTCTTGCCCGTCTGGCGGTCGCCGATGATCAGCTGACGCTGACCACGGCCGATCGGGGTCATGGCGTCGACGGCCTTGTACCCGGTCTCCATCGGCTCGTGCACCGACTTGCGCTGCATGACCGTGGGGGCCTGCAGCTCGAGGGCGCGGCGGCCGGACGTCTCGATCTCGCCGAGGCCGTCGATCGGGTTGCCGAGCGGGTCGACGACGCGACCCAGGTAGCCCTCGCCGACGGCGACGGACAGGACCTCGCCCGTGCGCTGGACCGACTGGCCCTCCTCGATGCCGCTGAACTCGCCGAGGACAATGGCACCGATCTCGCGCTCCTCGAGGTTGAGGGCGAGGCCGAGGGTGCCGTCCTCGAACTTCAGCAGTTCGTTGGCCATGGTCGAGGGCAGGCCCTCCACCTTCGCGATGCCGTCGCCGGCAACGCTGACCGTACCGACCTCCTCGCGCGAGGCCGCGTCCGGCTTGTACGACTGGACAAAGTTCTCCAGCGCGTCCCGGATCTCCTCCGGCCGGATCGTGAGCTCCGCCATCTGGGTTCCCTGCTCTCCTTGTTGGGCCCGAAGTCTTTTGGGGGATCTGGGGGCTCCCCCCAGAACTTCTGCATCCTGTGCACGGCCCAACCGGGCCGTAGGTAACGCTTCTTCTCTGTGGTGACCTGGTCGGTCGGTCAGCCGGCCAGCCGCCGCGACGCCTCGTCGAGGCGGGTGGCGACCGTGCCGTTGATGAGCTCGTCACCGATCCGCACCGAGATCCCGCCGAGGACCGTGGGGTCCACGTCGAGGTTCAGGTGCATCTGCCGGCCGTACAGCTGCGCCAGCGCGGCGCCGAGGCGCAGCTTCTGCTGGTCGGTGAGCGGTACCGCCGAGGTGACGACAGCGACCATCCGGTCCCGCCGCGCCGCGGCGAGCTTGGACAGGGACTCCAGTCCCCCCTCCAGGCTACGTCCCCGCGGCAGCGTGACCAGGCGGACGACCAGCCGCTCGGTCGTCGCGCTGGCCCGGCCGCCGAGGAGGCGGGCCAGCAGCTCGCCCTTCGCGGTGGCCGTGGCGCTCCGGTCGGTGAGGGCCGAGCGCAGCGCCGGGCTGGCCGCGGTGATGCGGCCGAACCGGAACAGCTCGTCCTCGACGCCGTCGAGGGCACCGGCCTTCTGCGCGGCGATGAGGTCCGCCGTGTTCGCCAGCTCCTCGATCGCGTCGACCAGGTCGCGCGACCGGGACCAGCGGGAGCGGACCATGCCGGCCACCAGGTCCGTGACCTCGCCGCCCACCTGACCGCCGAGCAGTCGGGTCGCCAGGTCGGCCTTGGCCTCGCCGGACTGCGCCGGGTCGGTCAGGACCCGACGCAGCGACACCTCGCGGTCGAGCAGCGCGGTGACGGCGGCCAGCTCGTCGGCGAGCTTCGTCGCGTCGACCGACGTGCTGTCGGTCAGCGCGTCGAGACGCTCACGCGCGGCAGCCAGCGCCTCGCGGCTCGCTCCGTGCGGCGACGTCATCGGGCTGCCTCGGCCTTCTCCTCGAGCTCGTCGAGGAAGCGGTCGATGGTGCGGCTCTGGCGGGCGACGTCCTCGAGGGACTCGCCGACCAGCTTGCCGGCCAGGTCGGTCGCGAGCTTGCCGACGTCCTGGCGCAGGGCGGAAGCCGCCGCCTTGCGGTCGGCCTCGATCTGCGCGTGGCCGGTGGCGACGATCTCCTCGCGCTGGCGCTGGCCTTCCGCCTTCATCTCGGCGATGATCGCGGCGCCCTGCTCCTGTGCCTCCTGGCGCAGACGCGCGGCCTCGTGACGGGCCTCGGCGAGCTGAGCCTTGTACTGCTCAAGCACACTCTGGGCCTCGATCTGGGCCGACTCGGCCTTCTCGATCCCGCCCTCGATCGCCTCGCGGCGCTCTTCCAGAACCTTGTTGATGTTCGGGAGGAGCTTCTTGGCGAGGAAGCCGAAGACGACGGCGAAGGCGATCAGGCCGATGACGAGCTCGTCGAGATGCGGCAGAAGAGGATTCTGAGGCTCCTCCGCTGCTGCAAGGAACAGAGCGTTCACATCAGTGCCTTCCGTGAAAGGGGTCTGGGCGTTCGGTCCGGCTTACTTGTAGACGAAGCCCATGACGATGCCGATGAGGGCGAGCGCCTCACAGAAGGCGAAACCCATGATCTGGTTGGTACGGATCAGGCCGGCAGCCTCGGGCTGGCGGGCGAGGGCCTGGGTGCCGTTACCGAAGATGATGCCGACGCCGACGCCGGGGCCGATCGCGGCCAGGCCGTAGCCGATGGCGGAGACGTTTCCGGAGACAGCGTTCTCGGCGGCGAGCTGCTGGAGAGCGGACATGCCGGTTCTTCCTTCTCTTTCAATGACCCGGTGGGGGTTGGCCACCGGATGGCAGGGGGCGTGAGAGTGGACGGCTCAGTGGTGCTCGGAGAGCGCGCCCTGGATGTAGCTGGAGGCCAGGAGCACGAAGACGTACGCCTGGACGGCCTGGATGAAGAGCTCGAAGGCGGTCATCACGACGACCATGACGAACGAGGCGCCGGCGTAGACGAAGCCGAGGCCGTTCATCAGGTACCAGGTGGCCAGGGAGAACATGACGATCAGCAGGTGGCCGGCGAACATGTTCGCGAACAGTCGCACCGCGTGGGTGAAGGGCCGGATGATCAGGTTCGAGAAGAACTCGAGCAGCATGATCAGCGGCAGGATCGCGCCGAGGGACTTGTCGTAGCCGAGGATGTTCTTCCAGCCGCCGACGAAGCCGTGCTTCTTGAAGGTGAGGCCCACCCACAGCACGTACACCATCAGGGCGAGGCCGGCGGGGAACGCGATCAGCGAGGTGACCGGGAACTGCGCGAGCGGGATGATGGACCAGAGGTTCATGATCCACACGAAGAAGAACAGCGACACCATCAGCGGGACGTACTTCTCGCCGTCCTTCTTGCCGATGATCTCGTAGACGATGCCGCGGCGCACGAAGTCGTACCCGGCCTCACCGATCATCTGCATCTTGCCCGGCACGAGCTTCGGCTTGGCGAAGGCGGCCCAGAAGAACCCGATGACGACGATGGAGCTCAGGAAGGCGAGCAGCATCGGCTTGGTGAACTCGAAGCTGCCGACGGTGGCGATGGGCTCGTACAGGAAGGTGTGCAGGCCCGGCGCCGGGAAGCCACACGGTGTGAACAGGTGGCAATCGGGGTCGAAGGCAAGCGTCTGGTCAGCACTCACCGCGGGCTCCTTCAGCGTGGCGCATGGGTACGGCAACCTCGTTGTGTCGGCGCGGCACGCAGCCGCGGTTCGGCACTGGACTGGTCTTACGGATAAGGGGGCGGCGGCTGGGCGTCGAGCGTCGCGCTGGGACAGGCGTCAACTCGGATGGCCGCGCCCGCAGTGCCGCATGTGGCATCGGACGATAGCAGCATCCCGAACGGCCCTTTATCCCGGCCCTACCTCTCACGCCGCGGACCCGCTCTTCGCGGCTCCGGCGGTGTCGCCCGACGCGGGGTCGACGTAGAGGATCTTCGCCTTCATGTAGTGACGCGCCTGCGCGGTGACCCAGACGATCGTGGCTGCGAGCAGCGTGAAACCGAAGGCCTTGAAGTCGAACAGCGTGGTGTTCTTCAGCAGCGACATGACGAAGAAGAGGAGCAGCAGCTGCGCCGTGTAGAGCATCAGGCCCATGGCCTGGAACAGGTGCGGCAGGGACTTCGCGGTGCGCTGCAGGACGAGCATGCCGAGCCCCATGAAGAGCACGACCACGACCGCGCCGAGGACCGCGCCGATGACCCCCTTGCCGCCGGCCACCACACCGCTGACCACGGCGCCGACGGCACCGGTGGCGAGCGTGGGCACGGCGGCGTGCAGGAGGGTGCGTGCGTCGTTGGACGGCATGGCGGCATCTCCGCTTCACGGTGGGGGCAGTGGTGTCGTCATGGACGAGCGTAGGCCCGGTCCGAGTCGGATCTCGGCGCCACTGGGCCGTCGCACTACGGCCCTTCGGCTCTGTCGCCGGGTCTCGTGAACGGTATCACAAACTATTTGGCGAGGTCTTTACCCGATCGTGTGCTGACTCTCACACATGAGGGTGACACTGCGCGTGTGTGCACGACAAGGCGGCGGTCTGTCTGCTATTGCCCCCTCCTGGGTGTTTCGTCAACCCGGCGTTCCGGCCTTCCGCCGTTCGAGGAGGTGCGACCGGGCACCGATGGCGGTCGCGCCGTTGACCCCGGCCGGGACGCGCACGGGCTCACCCGTACCCCCCTCCCCGGGCCCGTCCGCACCGCCGGCGCCCTCGGCCGCGGCGGACGCCGGGTCCGGGTCGGAGTGCGGGGTGGTCTTGCGGCGCCGGTACCGCGGCGGGACGAACGACTCCGCCCAGCGCGGCGCCCGCGGCCTGAACCGCGGCAGGAGCAGCAGCACCAGGCCGACGGCGCTCAGCGTCACGATCGGCAGCATGATCCACATGGATGCGGAGTGCACCGAGTACGTCAGGGCGCCGAAGCCGATCAGCGCGGACCAGAAGTACATGATGAAGACGGCGCGGCTGTGGGAGTGGCCGATCTCCAGCAGCCGGTGGTGCAGGTGGCCGCGGTCGGCGGCGAACGGCGACTGGCCGTTCCACGTGCGCCGCACGATCGCCAGGACCAGGTCGGCCATCGGGATCGCGATGACCGTCAGCGGCAGCAGCAGCGGGATGAAGACCGGCAGCGCCGCGTGGGTCGCCTGCCGGGTGGAACCCTCGAAGATCTTCAGCGCGTCCGGGTCGACCTGCCCCGTGATGGAGATGGCCGACGCGGCCAGCACCAGGCCGATCAGCATCGAGCCGGAGTCGCCCATGAAGATGCGCGCCGGGTGCATGTTGTGCGGCAGGAAGCCCAGGCACATGCCCATCAGCACCGCCGCGAAGAGCGTCGCCGGGGCGGCGGCCTCGATGCCGTAGCCGAACCAGATCCGGTACGCGTAGAGGAAGAACGCCGCGGAGGCGATGCACACCATGCCGGCGGCGAGGCCGTCGAGGCCGTCGACGAAGTTCACGGCGTTGATGGTGAGCACGACCAGGGCGACCGTGAGGAGCGTGCCCTGCCACTGCGTGAGTCCGACCGTGCCGATGCCCGGGATGGGCAGCCACAGGATCGTCAGGCCCTGCATGACCATCACGCCGGCGGCGATCATCTGCCCGCCCAGCTTGATCAACGCGTCGATCTCGAACTTGTCGTCGAGGACGCCGATCAGCCAGATCAGCGCCGCGCCGGAGAGCAGGGCGCGCGGCTCGTTGGAGAGCGCGAAGACGCTGTTCAGCCGGTCCAGGTGGTCCGCGACCAGCAGGCCGGCGCACAGCCCGAAGAACATGGCGATGCCGCCGAGTCTCGGCGTCGGCTCGCGGTGCACGTCACGGGCGCGGATCTCCGGCATCGCACCGGCCGCGATGGCGAACTTCCGCACCGGACCGGTGAGGAGGTAGGTCACCGCGGCCGTGATGCAGAGCGTCAGCAGGTAATCACGCACGGGCTGCCCCACAGGAATCGCTGGCCATCTCAGCCCCACACCCTAGTCGCGCCGCCCATGTGCTGGAGGACACGTGGGGGCCGCGCACGGTTCCCGGAGCCCGCGTCTACCCCCGATACGGTGGAAAACGCCCGGCGAGTTCACGCGTCCGGGGACGTACGGCACGGGCCGCGGCGTCCGAGCCGAGGGCCTCGGCGAAGAGCGTGGCGACCGTCTCCATCTCGGCGGCGCCCATCCCCTGCGTCGTCACCGCGGCCGTGCCCAGGCGCAGGCCGCGGCCCGCGCCGTACGGCAGCGCGCACGTGTCCAGGACGATCCCGGCCACCGCGAGCCGGGTGCGCGCGGTACGGCCGTCGACGCCGAGCGGCCCCGGGTCCGCGGTCACCAGGTGCGTGTCCGTCCCCCCGGTGGTCACCGGCAGCCCGCGCAGGGCCAACTCCCCCGCCAGCACGCGGGCGTTGGCCACCACCTGGTGCGCGTACGCGGCGAAGGCCGGGGTGGCCGCCTCCCCGAAGGCGACCGCCTTGGCGGCGATGGTGTGCATCTGCGCGCCGCCCTGCGTGAACGGGAACACCGCCCGGTCGATCCGCTCGGCGAGCTCCGCCCCGCACAGCAGCATGCCGCCGCGCGGGCCCCGCAGCACCTTGTGCGTGGTGGCGCAGACGACGTCGGCGTACGGGACGGGGTTCGGCGCCGCTCCCCCCGCGACCAGCCCCATCGGGTGGGAGGCGTCCACGATGAGCGCCGCGCCGACCTCGTCGGCGATGGCGCGGAACGCGGCGTGGTCGAGGTGGCGGGGGTAGGAGATCGAGCCGCACACGACGGCCTTGGGCCGGTGGCGGCGGGCGAGGGCGCGCACCTCGTCGAGGTCGACGAGCCCGCTCTCCGCGTGGACGCCGTACGGGACGAAGTCGAACCAGCGGCCGGAGAAGTTCGTCGGCGACCCGTGCGTCAGGTGGCCGCCGTGGCCGAGCCCCATGGCGAGGACGGTGTCGCCGGGGCGCAGGAGGGCCGCGTACGCCGCGAGGACGGCGGAGGATCCCGAGTGCGGCTGCACGTTGGCGTGGTCGGCGCCGAACAGCGCCCTGGCCCGCTCGACGGCGATCCGCTCGGCGGCGTCGGCGTACTCGCACCCGCCGTGGTAGCGCCTGCCCGGGTAGCCCTCGGCGTACTTGTTGGCGAGCCGCGAGCCCAGGGCGGCGAGCACGGCGGGCGAGGTGAAGTTCTCCGCGGCGATCAGCTGGAGGCAGTCGCCCTGCCGGCGGGCCTCCCCGTCCAGGACGTCGGCGATCTGCGGGTCCTGCCGCCGCAGCGCCTCGGCGTCCGGCACCGGGGCGTCCCGCAGCGCGTCGTCGGCTCCGGCGGTGAGCGGCATCAGTGGCTCCAGGCGCTTACGGCGCTCCAGGCGCGGACGGGCCCCGTGTCCCCTCCACTGTAGGCCCGGCCGCCGCGCCCCGCCCGTGGACGGCGCGCGCCTCAGCGACGGGCCGGGACGCCCGTCAGCGCGGTGACCACCGGGTCCAGCGCCTGGTTGATCTCGTCGCCGACCGAGCGGAAGAACGTGATCGGCGCGCCGTACGGGTCGTTCACCTCGTCCGCCTCGGCGCTGGGTGCCAGCAGCCAGCCGCGCAGCGCGGCCGCCGCCTGGACCAGCGCGTGGGCGCGCGCGACCACCCCGTCGGACTCCGGGTCCGGCAGGGTCGTGGCGTCTATGGCCCGGACGAGGCGGGTGAACTCCTTCAGGGTGAAGGTGCGCAGTCCCGCGCTGTGGCCCATCGAGATGACCTGGGCGCGGTGGTCGCGCGTCGCCGTGAGGACCAGGTCGGCGCGGATGACGTGCTCGTCGATCAGCTCGCGGCCCACGAAGCCGCTCGCGTCGGCGCCGAAGTCGGCGAGGACCGTCTCGGCGTTCGCCTCCATCGGGGCGCCCTCGTGCCCCCACGTACCCGCGCTCTCCACGAGGAGCCCGCCGCCCAGGGGGTCGCCCAGGCGGTCGCACAGGGCATGCCGGGTCAGCCGCTCGGTGATCGGCGAGCGGCACACGTTGCCGGTGCTGACGTGGAGGATGCGGAACGTACTCGCCGTGCCTATGCCACGCCCCTCAGGGGCCGTCAATTGGCCACCTCGAGGTCGGGCACGACCTTGCGCAGCTCGTCCGCGGAGAGGGCGCCGGCGCGCAGCAGGACGGGCACGTCCCGCGTGACGTCGACGATGGAGGACGGGACGATGCCGGGGGTCGGGCCGCCGTCCAGGTAGACCGAGACGGAGTCGCCGAGCATGCCCTGCGCGGCGTCGCAGTCCTCGGGGGCCGGGTGGCCGGTGAGGTTGGCGGAGGAGACGGCCATGGGGCCGACCTCGGTGAGCAGCTCGATGGCCACCGGGTGCAGCGGCATCCGGATGGCGACCGTGCCGCGCGTGTCGCCGAGGTCCCACTGGAGGGACGGCTGGTGCCGGGCGACCAGCGTCAGGGCGCCCGGCCAGAACGCGTCGACGAGCTCCCACGCCTGCTCGGAGAAGTCGGTGACCAGGCCGTGCAGGGTGTTCGGCGAGCCGATGAGGACGGGCGTGGGCATGTTCCTGCCGCGGCCCTTGGCGTCCAGCAGGTCCGCGACCGCCTCCGGGCTGAAGGCGTCCGCGCCGATGCCGTAGACGGTGTCCGTCGGCAGCACGACGAGCTCGCCGCGGCGGACGGCGGACGCGGCCTCGCGCAGGCCCGTCGTGCGGTCGGTCGCGTCGTTGCAGTCGTATCGCCGTGCCATCAGCGGGCCTCCCTGTTCATGGTCACTCGGTTGTTCCCCGGCCCCGCGGTCCGCGCGGTCACGGCAGCGCCTTGCGGGCGGTCGCGAAACGGGGGCGGTTGTTGAGGTCGGGGTGGTCGGCGGCATCCGACCAGCCGGCCTCCTCGTTGAAGATCCACGGCACCTGGCCGCCCTGCGTGTCGGCGTGCTCGATGACGACGAGACCGCCCGGCCGCAGCAGCCGGTGCGCGGTGCGCTCGATCCCGCGGATGACGTCGAGGCCGTCCTCGCCGGAGAACAGGGCCATGTCGGGGTCGTGGTCGCGGGCCTCGGGCGCCACGTACTCCCACTCGGTGAGCGGGATGTACGGCGGGTTGGAGATGACCAGGTCGACCTGGCCGTCCAGCTCCGGGAGGGCCGTCAGCGCGTCGCCGTGGTGCACGGTGACCCTGCTGCCCTCGGCGTTGCGCCGGGTCCACACCAGGGCGTCCTCCGACAGCTCCACGGCGTGCACGCGGGAGCGCGGCACCTCCTGGGCCATGGCGAGCGCGATGGCGCCGGAGCCGGAGCACAGGTCGACGATGAGCGGCTCGACGACGTCCATGGCCCGTACGGCGTCTATCGCCCAGCCGACGACGGACTCGGTCTCCGGGCGCGGCACGAAGACGCCCGGGCCGACCTGGAGCTCCAGGTACCGGAAGAACGCGCGCCCGGTGATGTGCTGGAGCGGCTCGCGGGCCTCGCGGCGGGCGACGGTCTCCCAGTAGCGGGCGTCGAAGTCGGCGTCCTTGACGTTGTGGAGCTCCCCCCGCTTGACGCCGTGGACGAACGCGGCGAGCTCCTCGGCGTCGAAGCGCGGTGAGGGCACGCCGGCGTCGGCCAGCCGCTGGGTGGCCTGGGCCACCTCGGCAAGCAGCACACTGCGGGGGCTTGGGGGTCGCCCCCCAAAATGTTGCTGCACGCTGGTCCTCCGGGCTGAGCGGGTGTGCGGGTGTGGGGTTACTGGGCGGCGGCGAGCTTCGCGGCGGAGTCGGCGTCGACACACGCCTGGATCACCGCGTCGAGCTCCCCGTCGAGCACCTGGTCCAAGTTGTACGCCTTGAAGCCGACCCGGTGGTCCGAGATCCGGTTTTCCGGGAAGTTGTACGTCCGGATCTTCTCGGAACGGTCGACGGTGCGCACCTGGCTGCGGCGCGCGTCGGCGGCGTTCTTCTCGGCCTCCTCCTGCGCGGCGGCGAGCAGCCGGGACCGCAGGATGCGCATGGCCTGCTCCTTGTTCTGGAGCTGGCTCTTCTCGTTCTGGCAGGAGGCGACGATGCCGGTCGGCAGGTGTGTGATGCGGACGGCGGAGTCGGTGGTGTTGACGGACTGGCCGCCGGGCCCGGAGGACCGGTAGACGTCGATGCGCAGGTCGTTGGCGTGGATCTCGACCTCGATCTCCTCGGCCTCGGGCGTCACGAGGACGCCGGCGGCGGAGGTGTGGATGCGACCCTGCGACTCGGTGGCGGGCACGCGCTGCACGCGGTGCACCCCGCCCTCGTACTTCAGCCGCGCCCAGACGCCCTGGCCGGGCTCGGTGGCGCCGTTGCCGCCCTTGGTCTTCACGGCGACCTGGACGTCCTTGTAGCCGCCCAGCTCGGACTCGGTCGCGTCGATGATCTCGGTCTTCCAGCCGACGCGCTCGGCGTACCGCAGGTACATGCGCAGCAGGTCGCCGGCGAAGAGGGCGGACTCGTCGCCGCCCGCGCCCGCCTTGATCTCCAGGATGACGTCCTTGTCGTCGCTGGGGTCGCGCGGGACGAGCAGCAGCCGCAGCCTCTCGGTCAGCTCCTCGCGCTGCTTCTCCAGCTCCTTGACCTCGGCGACGAAGTCGGGGTCGGCGGCGGCGTACTCGCGCGCGGTCTCGATGTCCTCGCCGGTCTGCTTCCAGGAGCGGTACGTGCCGACGATCGGGGTGAGCTCGGCGTAGCGCTTGTTGAGCTTGCGGGCGTTGGCCTGGTCGGCGTGGACCGAAGGGTCGGCAAGCTTCTTCTCCAGGTCGGCGTGCTCGCCGACCAGTTCCTCGACCGCCTCGAACATCGGGTGCTCCTGGTATCGCTGAAGGGCTGCTGTGGAAGACGGCAAAGCGCCGGTCCCGGCCGCCCCGGGACGCGGGGCGGACGGAGACCGGCGCTGTGGCTCGCTACTTGGTGGAGCCGGCAGCCTTCTTGCCGAAGCGGGCCTCGAAGCGGGCCACGCGGCCACCGGTGTCGAGGATCTTCTGCTTGCCCGTGTAGAACGGGTGGCACTCGGAGCAGACCTCGGCACGGATGGCGCCGCCGTCGATCGTGCTGCGGGTGGTGAACGACGCGCCACAGGTGCAGCTGACCTGGGTCTCGACGTACTCGGGGTGGATGTCGCGCTTCAAGGTGTCTCCTAGTTTCGGGAGGGCTCCGGGTCGCAGGCGCGGGATGCGGATGCGTGAACCGGGGCCGACGTACCAGTCTGCCAGGACCGGCCGTATCTCCCAAAACCGGGGTGGGGGGCCAGGTATTCCCCGGGGCCGGCGCACCGGCCCCGACCGCCGGGACACCCCCCGGGACACCCCCTGCGGGCGGGCCCCGGCGCAGCGGCGGGCGGGCCCGGCGGAGCCACGGGCGGGCCCGGCGGAGCCACGGGCGGGCCCGGCGGAGCTACGGGCGGGCCTGGCGGACGACGTCCGCCGCCTGGCCGGTGGCGGTGTCCGCGGTGGCAGTGGCCGGGACGGGCTCGTCCTCGCGCAGGGCGTTCCACACCTGCTGGGCCTGTGCGTCGAGGGGGACGACGCGGTTGGGGTCGACCGGGTCGTACCGCACCGGAAGCGTGATCATGTGGACGTCCTCGGCGCCGAGACCGGCCAGGCCGCCCGCGAAGTCGGCGAGCTCCCTGACGGAGTCGAGCTCGCTGTCGGGGGTGATCGCGCGGGTGGCGGTGTCGGCGACGCTCCACAGCTTCTGCGGGCTGGTGAGCACGCCGACGCGCTTGACCTGCTCGATGAAGGCCTTGATGAAGGACTGCTGGAGCTGGATGCGGCCGAGGTCGCTCTGGTCGCCGACGCCCTTGCGGGTGCGGACCAGGCCGAGGGCCTGCTCGCCGTCGAGGGTGTGGGTGCCGGCGGCGAGGTCGAGGTGGCTGCTGCCGTCCCTGATGGGCCGCGTGGTGGTGACGCGGACGCCGCCGAGTTCGTCGATGAGCTCCTTGAAGCCGGTGAAGTCGACCTCGACGTAGTGGTCCATGCGGATGCCGGACAGCCGCTCGACGGTCTTCACGGCGCAGGCGGGGCCGCCGACCTCGTAGGCGGTGTTGAACATCGCGCGGTACTGGGCGGGCAGCTCGCGGCCGTCGCGGGCGGTGCACTCGGGGCGGGTGACGAGCGTGTCGCGCGGGATGGAGACGACGCTCGCCTTCTCGTGGCCCTCGTAGAGGTGGACGATCATCGCCGTGTCGGAGCGGGCGGCGCCCTCGTCGCGGCCGTACGCGGCGTTCGCGCCGGAGCGGGAGTCGGAGCCGAGGACCAGGATGTCCATGGAGCCGTCGTCGACGTCCTTCGGCCGGTCGCCGCCGAGCTGGGTGTTGATGTCGACGCTCTCGATGTTGCCGTCGAGCTGGGCGTAGGCCAGTGCGAAGCCGCCCCCGCCGAGCACCACCAGTCCCGCGAGCGACCACGCGAGCACGGTCAGCCCGCGTCTCGCTCGGGGCTCCCCGCGCCCGCGTGCGCCGTCCGGTATTCGACCGTCCGTGTCCTGCTCGCCCATGGTCTCCTCAGCTCTCCCTCGGGCCCGTCCGGCCCCCGAGGGTCGTCCTGACGGGTGACGGGCACCCGGTCAGACGGCGGAGGGCCGGAAAGGGTTGCACAGGCTCGCGTCGGCCGTCCGGGGACGCGTGTGCCCGCCGTGCGGGGGCACGGCGGGCACGGGGCGCTCCGGGCCGGTCACGGCCGCCCCGGCGGCCCGTGGGGCGCCGGGGCGGCCGTGACGGGCGGCTGCGGTCAGCCGAAGAGGTTGAACGCGTTCCAGCCGGAGCCGACCTTCACGCGGGTGCCGAACGGCGCCGTCGCGGAGCCGCGGCCGGGGTAGAACCACAGCACGCCCGCCGAGTCGCGGACCAGCAGGTCGGCCCTGCCGTCGCCGCTCATGTCGCCGGTGCCGACGTACGCGGTGAAGTTCCAGCCGCTCGTGCCGGCGAGGACGCGGGCGGTGAACGGCGCCGAGGCGGTGCCGCGACCCGGGTACAGCCACAGACGGCCGGAGGTGTCGCGGGCCAGCATGTCGGCCTTGCCGTCACCGGTGTAGTCGCCCTTGCCGGTGATCGTCATGACGCCCCAGCCGGAGCCCACGCTGACGCGGGCGCCGAACCGGCCGTTGCCCAGGCCCGGGTAGAGCCACAGGTAGCCCTGGGTGTCCTGCGCGACCAGGTCGGGCAGGCCGTCACCGGAGAGGTCCCCGGGGAGGAGGACGTTCTTCATCGCGCCCCAGCCGGAGCCGATGGTGTACTCGGTGTAGCCGTCGTCGCCGTTGAAGTCGATGCCCTTCAGGACGCCGCCCGTGGTGCGGTACAGGTAGCCCTGGTAGCCGTCCCGGTTGAGGTCGGCCTGGCGGACCAGATTGTAGGCGCTGAAGTCGCCGAGGGAGACCCGGCCTCCCAGGGTGGTGCCGCGGGAGTAGTACTGCCACCCCTCGCCGCCGCTGGTGCGGGCGAAGAGGTCGGCGCGGCCGTCGAAGTCGAGGTCCGTGTCGTCGATCCGCGCGTTGACCTGGCCGACGTACGTGCTGGACTTCGCGTAGACGCTGTAGGCGCCCGACGCGACGCAGTCCTGGACGCCCCACGAGACGACGCCGGCCACGCGGCCGCCGACGACGAGCGGGCCGCCGGAGTCGCCGTTGCACGGGGAGACCGTGCCGGCGTCCTGGCCGGTGGCGGGGTTGCCCGCGCAGGCCATCTGGCCCGCGACGAACTCGCCGCCGTAGTACGACGTGCAGGAGGCGTCGGACCGCATCGGGACGACGGCCTTCTTCAGCGTCTGCGAGCCGTCCTGGCTGGTGGAGCTGGTGCGGCCCCAGCCGTAGACGGTGGCGGAGGTGCCTTCCTTGTACGACGCCGTGTCGCCGCTCTGCGTGAGCTGGAGCGTCTTGTACGGCATCGCCTCGAAGAGGGTGAGCACGGCGACGTCGCCGCCGGTCAGGGAGGCGTCGTCGTACGTGGGGCTCATCCACTGGCGCTCGACGCCCGTGATGCGGCCGCCGTGCAGGTCCAGGCCGTCGGCCGTGGCCGTGGCCATCTCGCCGGTGCCGGCGATGACCGCGCCGTTCGTCGCCCAGTCCAGGCCGTACACGCAGTGCGCGGCGGTGAGGACCTTGTTGGGGGCGACCAGGGAGCCGCCGCAGAAGAAGCCCTCGTCGTCGTCCTCGGTCGCCGTGCCCTTGTCGTCGAAGTAGTGCAGCTGCACCATCCACGGGGCCTCGGTGATGGTGGCCTGGCTGCCACCGATGATGTACGACTCCTTGACGCCGGAGCCGCCGTCCTGCGCGGGCTCCTGCTTCCGCTCGGGGGCGGTGTCGGCCTCGCCGTCCTTGAGGTCGGCGATCGAGCCCTCGACGCGACCCAGCAGGTCGGCCTCGGAGGGGCCCTCGGCGCTCCGGGCGGTCGGCTTGGCCGGCCGGGGGGTCACGTCGGACGCCTGGGCGGGCGCGGCACCGAGCAGCGCGCCGCCGAGGGCGAGCGCGGCGGCGGCCGCGGGGAGGGCGGTACGCGCCCTCCGCTGGGCAGATGTCACTCAGAACTCCTCTCGAGTGTGCAGGGAGGAGCCGAGTCACCGAAAACGCGTCGGCGGTGGGTACCGGCCGGCCACACGACGGTGCGGAGCCGCCCGGCGCTTCAGGGCAAGGCTCCGCCTACTCAGTGGGCGTATTCGCCAATACGTTCCCCCCCACTACGACGCGCTGATCGTACAACGCGCAACCGCCCTCCGGTCACCGAGGTGACCGGAGGGCGGTTGCGGGGATCCGGGCGGTGCCGGCGTCAGTCGTTGTTGCCCGACGACGGCGTCGTCTTCTGGATCTGCAGCAGGAACTCGGCGTTCGACTTCGTCTGCTTCATCTTGTCCAGCAGCAGCTCGATCGCCTGCTGCTGGTCGAGCGCGTGCAGCACCCGGCGCAGCTTCCAGACGATGGCGAGCTCCTCGCTGCCGAGCAGGATCTCCTCCTTGCGCGTACCGGACGCGTCGACGTCGACGGCCGGGAAGATGCGCTTGTCGGCGAGCTTCCGGTCGAGCTTGAGCTCCATGTTGCCGGTGCCCTTGAACTCCTCGAAGATCACCTCGTCCATGCGCGAGCCGGTGTCGACCAGCGCGGTGGCCAGGATGGTCAGCGAGCCGCCGTCCTCGATGTTGCGCGCCGCGCCGAAGAAGCGCTTCGGCGGGTAGAGCGCGGTCGAGTCGACACCACCGGACAGGATGCGGCCGGAGGCCGGCGCCGCGAGGTTGTACGCGCGGCCCAGGCGGGTGATCGAGTCGAGCAGGACGACCACGTCGTGGCCCAGCTCCACCAGGCGCTTGGCGCGCTCGATGGCGAGCTCCGCGACGGTGGTGTGGTCCTCGGCGGGGCGGTCGAAGGTCGAGGAGATGACCTCGCCCTTCACCGACCGCTGCATGTCGGTGACCTCTTCCGGACGCTCGTCGACCAGGACGACCATCAGGTGGCACTCGGGGTTGTTCACGGTGATCGCGTTGGCGATCGCCTGCATGATCATGGTCTTGCCGGTCTTCGGCGGGGCCACGATCAGGCCGCGCTGGCCCTTGCCGATCGGCGACACGAGGTCGATGATCCGCGTGGTCAGCACGCCCGGGTCGGTCTCCAGGCGCAGGCGGTCCTGCGGGTACAGCGGCGTCAGCTTGTTGAACTCGGGACGGCCGCGGCCGGAGTCGGCGGCCATGCCGTTGGCCGAGTCGAGGCGGACCAGCGCGTTGAACTTCTCGCGGCGCTCGCCCTCCTTCGGCTGGCGCACGGCACCCGTGACGTGGTCGCCCTTGCGCAGGCCGTTCTTGCGGACCTGGGCGAGGGAGACGTACACGTCGTTCGGACCCGGCAGGTAGCCGGAGGTCCGGATGAACGCGTAGTTGTCGAGGATGTCGAGGATGCCCGCGACGGGGATCAGGACGTCGTCGTCGGAGACCTGCGGCTCGCCGGTCGCGAAGTCCTCGCGGCCGCGACGGCCACGGCGGTCGCGGTACCGGCCCCGGCGGCCGCGGCGGCCGCCCTCGTCGTCGAAGTCGTCCTGCGGGCCGGCCTGGCCCTGCTGGCCGCCCTGGCGCTGCTGGCGCTGGCCGCCGCCCTGCTGGTCGTCGCCCTTGCCGCCGCGGTCGCGGCGGTCGCGCTGCCGGTCGCCCCGCTCGCCGCGCTCGCCGCGGTCACGGTCGCGGCGGTCGCGCCGGTCACGGCGGCCGCCCTCGGCGGTGTCGGCGGCGGACTCGGCCGTACGGGCCTCCTGGCCCTCGGGGCGGACCTCGGTGCGGACGTCCGTCCGGACCTCGCCACGCGCTTCGCCGCGGGCCTCGGCCTCGGCGGTGGGGCTGCCGGCGGGGGCGGTCGCACGGCGACGGCGGCGGTCGCCCGCGGCCTCGTCGACGGCCTGGCCCTGCTCCGCCGCGCCCGCGTGCTTGGGCGACGGCTGGCCGGGGATCTCGATCTGCTGCTGGGCGACGGCCTTCTCGGCCTTGTCGACCTTCGCCGCCTTGGCGGCGCCGTCGGTGGCCTGCGCGGCGCTCCCCGCGGCCTCGGCCTTGTCGACGGCCTTGCCGGCGCCCTCCTCACCCGTACGGGTGCGGGAGGTGGCGCGGCGCTTCGGCTTGGTCTCGGCGGTGCCGGACTCGGCGCCCTTGGGCGCGGCCGTGCCGCCCCCGCCCTGCGCTTCCTTGATGACCTCGATCAGCTGGCTCTTGCGCATGCGCGCGGTGCCCCTGATGCCGAGGCCGGACGCGACCTGCTGCAGCTCGGCCAGGACCATGCCCTCGAGGCCGGTGCCGGAGCGGCGGCGCCGTGAGGTGGTGCCAGTGGCAGCACCTGCGGCGGGCGCGGCGGCGTCGACAGTCTTGTCGGCAGTCACGCCCATCAGATCGGTGGTGTCGCTCACGAAGGGTCCTTCCCTGGAGCGGACGTCGGCCTTCTGGCTCGGCGACCGGTTGTGCTGTCCGGCCTCGGCCCTCATGTGGGGGCCGTGCCGGGGCGGTGGTTCCGCCGGGATACGGCGGCAGAAGAAATACACGTGCGTGGGTCCGGCCCGAGACCCCCTGCTCGGCCCTCTCCTGGGATGAGCGAGGGATGACGCGTACCGGTTCCGGAGCGTGCTCGAAACTGCTCAGGCAGGCTGCTCAGGCAGTTGGGGAGGCTCCCGGAAGAATGGTGGTCCCTGAAGGGGACACGCAGCACCGCGCCACAAAGACGTCGGGTGCAGACTTGAGGTTAACACTACCGGCTCCAACAAACATTCCCCCTCTCCCACACCGGCAATCCGTGTGTACGGCGTTCCCCGCCGCGACGGGTCGCGCCTCGCCTTCCTACGGTGCGAGCGGCAGCACGCTCGCACCGGCGGCGTCGAGGGCGAGCCGGTTGGCCGCCCAGCCCTCGCCCGCCAGCAGCGCGACCTTGTCCGCCGCGCCGTCCTCGGCCAGCGCGAGGACCGTCGGGCCCGCGCCGGAGATGACCGCGGGGATGCCGTCCGCCCGCAGCCGGTTCACAAGTGCGATGCTCTCCGGCATGGCCGGAGCGCGGTACTCCTGGTGCAGCCGGTCCTCGGTGGCGGCGAGCAGCAGCTCGGGGCGGCGCGTGAGGGCCTCGACGAGCAGTGCGGCACGGCCGGCGTTGGCGGCGGCGTCCACGTGGGGGACGGTACGGGGCAGCAGTCCGCGGGCGGTCTCGGTGAGGACGGGGTTCGCGGGCACGAACACCACCGGGACGACGCCGTGCGCGGGGTCCATGCGGACGGCGCGGGCGGCCCCGGCCTCGGTCCAGGCCAGGGTGAAGCCGCCCAGCAGGCAGGCGGCGACGTTGTCGGGGTGGCCCTCGATCTCGGTGGCGAGCTCCAGCAGCGCGGCGTCGTCGAGCCGGCTGTCACCGCCTATGGTCACGGCGCGGGCGGCGACGATGCCCGCGCAGATGGCGGCCGACGAGGAGCCGAGGCCGCGCCCGTGCGGGATGCGGTTGGCGCAGACGACCTCCAGGCCGCGGGGCTGGCCGCCGAGCAGGTCGAAGGCGGTGCGCAGGGAGCGGACGAGGAGGTGGCTCTCGTCGCGCGGGAGGGTGTCGGCGCCCTCACCGGCGATGTCGACGTGCAGCCCGGAGTCGGCGACCCGGACGACGACGTCGTCGTAGAGCCCCAGCGCGAGGCCGAAGGCGTCGAAGCCCGGGCCGAGGTTGGCGCTGGTGGCGGGGACGCGCACCCGTACGGCGGCGGCGCGGAACGCGGGACCGGCCATCGCTCGTTGACTCTCCTTGCTCTGGACCTGCGGGGGTGACCTGCGGGGATGGGACGGGCTGGGGATCGGGGTCTTCCGTCAGACGTACGCGCACCTGAGGGCCGTTCGGCAATCCCCGACGACGTCGTCACCCGCGGCGATACGGCGGGGTGGGTTCGGTACAGCCTATCGAAGGAAGGTTCTGCGGCGACATAGGGCGCACGGGAGGCGCACGGTGCGTGTCGCGCCGACCGGCGTGCCCCGCCGGAGCGGCGGTACGGCGGCGGTACGGCGCTGCGCGGTGGTACGGCGATGCGGCGGCGACGGCCGTACCGGCCCGCGGACCCCGGGTGCCGGGGCCCGCGGGACGGGGGGTCAGGCCAGGCCGAGGCGCTCGGCCGCCGCGGCGGCGTCGACCGGGACCGTGACGGGCTGCGGCGCGCCGGCGACCGCCCAGTCCGGGTCCTTGAGGCCGTTGCCGGTGACGGTGCAGACGATGGTCTGGCCCGGGTCGACCTTGCCCTGCTCGGCGGCCTTCAGCAGGCCGGCCACGGACGCGGCGGACGCCGGCTCGACGAAGACGCCCTCCTGTGCGGCCAACAGCCGGTAGGCGCGCAGGATCTCACGGTCCGTCACCTCGTCGATGAAGCCGCCCGACTCGTCGCGCGCGGCGAGCGCGAAGTCCCAGGAGGCCGGGTTGCCGATGCGGATCGCGGTGGCGATGGTCGACGGGTCCTTGACGACCTCCCCGCGCACCAGCGGGGCGGAGCCGGACGCCTGGAAGCCCCACATCCGGGGGGTGCGCCCGGCCACGCCGTCCCGGGCGTACTCGGTGTACCCCTTCCAGTACGCGGTGATGTTGCCGGCGTTGCCGACGGGCAGGACGTGGATGTCGGGTGCTTCGCCGAGCATGTCCACGATCTCGAACGCGGCGGTCTTCTGACCCTCGATCCGCACGGGGTTGACCGAGTTGACGAGCGCGACCGGGTAGTTGTCGGAGAGGCCGCGGGCCAGCGTCAGGCAGTCGTCGAAGTTGCCCTCGACCTGGAGGATCCGCGCGCCGTGGACGAGGGCCTGGCCCATCTTGCCGAGGGCGATCTTGCCCTGCGGGACGAGGACCGCGCACACCATGCCGGCGCGCACCGCGTAGGCGGCGGCGGAGGCGGAGGTGTTGCCGGTGGAGGCGCAGATGACCGCCTTGGCGCCCTCCTCCTTGGCGCGGGTGATCGCCATGGTCATGCCGCGGTCCTTGAAGGAGCCGGTGGGGTTCGCCCCCTCGACCTTCAGGTGCACCTCGCAGCCCGTGCGCTCGGAGAGGACCTGGGCCGGGACGAGCGGCGTGCCACCCTCACGGAGAGAGACGACGGGCGTCGTGTCCGTGACCGGGAGGCGGTCCCGGTACTCCTCGATGATGCCGCGCCACTGGTGGGTGCCCTTGGTGGTCATGGGTCCTACTCCCCTTCAACCCGCATGATGCTGGCGACACCGCGCACGGTGTCGAGCTTGCGCAGCGCCTCGACGGTCCCGTTGAGGGCGGCGTCGGGCGCGCGGTGGGTGACGACGACGAGGGACGCCTCGCCGTCCGTGTCTGGTCGACCTTGCTGGCGCACCGTGTCGATGGATACGCCGTGCTCGGCGAAGACCGTCGCGACCTGGGCGAGGACACCCGGCTTGTCGGCCACGTCGAGGCTGATGTGGTACCGCGTCACGACCTCGCCCATGGAACTCACGGGCAGTTGCGTGTAAGCGGAGTCGCCGGGGCCCGTCGCGTCGTTGAGGCGGTTGCGGCAGACGGCGACGAGGTCGCCGAGCACGGCGGACGCGGTCGGCGAACCGCCGGCGCCCGGACCGTAGAACATGAGCTGCCCGGCCGCCTCGGACTCGACGAACACGGCGTTGTACGCGCCGCGGACGGAGGCGAGCGGGTGGCTTAGGGGGATCATCGCCGGGTGGACGCGCGCGGTGACGGACCCGCCGTCGGCGGCGCGCTCGCAGATGGCGAGGAGCTTGATGGTGCACCCCATGCGTTTCGCGGACGCGAAGTCCGCGGCGGTGACCTCGGTCATCCCCTCGCGGTACACGTCGTCGAGGCGCACCCGGGTGTGGAAGGCGATGCCGGCGAGGATCGCGGCCTTGGCGGCGGCGTCGAAGCCCTCGACGTCGGCGGTCGGGTCGGCCTCGGCGTACCCGAGGGCGGTGGCCTCGTCGAGCGCCTCGGAGTAGCCGGCCCCGGAGCTGCCCATCTTGTCGAGGATGAAGTTCGTGGTGCCGTTGACGATGCCGAGGACGCGGTTGACCTTGTCGCCGGCGAGGGACTCGCGCAGCGGGCGGATCAGCGGGATGGCACCGGCGACGGCGGCCTCGTAGTAGAGGTCACGGCCGTGCTCCTCGGCGACGGCGTGCAGCGCGGCGCCGTCCTGGGCGAGGAGCGCCTTGTTCGCCGAGACGACGGAGGCCCCGTGCTCGAAGGCGGTGGTGATGAGCGTGCGGGCCGGCTCGACCCCGCCGATGACCTCGACGACGACGTCGATGTCGCCCCGTTTCACCAGGGCCGTCGCGTCGGTGGTGATCAGCTCGGGGTCGATGCCCTCGCGGACCTTGGACGGCCGGCGGACGGCCACGCCGGCGAGCTCGACCGGCGCGCCGATGCGCGCGGCGAGGTCGTCGGCGTGCGTCGTCATGATGCGCGCCACCTCTGAGCCGACCACTCCACAGCCCAGCAGCGCCACCTTCAGCGGACGCGTACGCATCATCCGACCTCGTTTCCTGTCCTTCTACGTATTTCTACGGTGTTCCAGTCTCACTCACCGGACGGGAGTTTCTCCCCACCCGTCCGGATCCTGAGACATCTATTTCATCAACCGACATCGAGACGCAGGAGATCTTCCTCCGTCTCGCGCCGGACGACCACCCGCGCGGCACCGTCGGAGACGGCGACGACGGGCGGGCGCAGAGCGTGGTTGTAGTTGCTGGCCATGGAGCGGCAGTACGCGCCGGTGGCCGGTACGGCGATGAGGTCCCCGGGCGCGAGGTCGGCCGGGAGGAAGGCGTCCTTCACGACGATGTCGCCACTCTCACAGTGCTTGCCGACGACCCGGCAGAGCACCGGCGCGGCGTCGGAGGCGCGGGAGACGAGCGAGACGCTGTACTCGGCGTCGTACAGGGCGGTCCTGATGTTGTCGGACATGCCGCCGTCGACGGAGACGTACGTGCGCAGCCCCTCCAGCGCCTTGACCGTGCCGACCTCGTACAGCGTGAACGCGGTGGGGCCGACGATGGCGCGCCCCGGCTCGACGGAGATGCGCGGTGTCGCCAGCCCGGCGGCCTCGCACTCGCGGGTGACGATCTCCCCGAGCGCCTTGGCGATCTCGTGCGGTTCGCGCGGGTCGTCGTCGGGGGTGTACGCGATGCCGAGGCCGCCGCCGAGGTCGATCTCCGGCAGCTCGACGCCGTGCTCGTCGCGCACCGCGGCGAGCAGCGACACGACGCGCCGCGCGGCGACCTCGAACCCGGCCATGTCGAAGATCTGGGATCCGATGTGCGAGTGGATGCCGACCAGTTCGAGCGAGTCGAGTCCCAGGACGCGGCGCACGGCCTCCGCGGCCTGCCCGCCGGCGAGCGCGATGCCGAACTTCTGGTCCTCGTGGGCGGTGGCGATGAACTCGTGCGTGTGGGCCTCGACGCCCACGGTCACCCGGATCTGCACGCGCTGGCGCCGGCCGAGGGACCGGGCCACGTGCGCGACGCGGGCGATCTCCTGGAAGGAGTCGAGGACGATCCGCCCGACGCCCGCCTCGACGGCCCGCCGGATCTCGCCGGGGGTCTTGTTGTTGCCGTGGAAGGCGATGCGCTCGGCGGGCATGCCGGCGGAGAGCGCCGTGGCCAGCTCGCCGCCGGAGCAGACGTCGAGATTCAGCCCCTCCTCGGTCAGCCACCGCACGACGGCCCGGGAGAGGAACGCCTTGCCGGCGTAGAACACGTCGGCGTCCGCGCCGAAGGCGTCCGACCAGGCGCGGCAGCGCGCCCGGAAGTCGGCCTCGTCGAGGACGTAGGCGGGGGTGCCGAACTCCTCGGCCAGGTCGGTGACCCGCAGCCCGCCCACGGTGACGACGCCGTCGTCGCCGCGCCGCACGGTACGCGACCACACCTTGGCGTCGAGGTGGTTCAGGTCCGCGGGGGGCGCGGTGTAGTGCCCTTCGGGCAGGACGTCGGCGTGGCGGGGCCCGGCGGGGTGCGCGGAACGGCTCATGTCACTCTCACAGCTCTCACAGATGTTCAGGGGCGCTGATGCCGAGCAGGGACAGGCCGCCTGCGAGCACCGCGCCGGCGGCCTCGGCGAGGGCGAGCCGGGAGCGGTGGGCGGCCGAGGGTTTCTCGTCCCCGCGGGGCAGCACCGTGTGCTGGAACCCCAGGAGCGCGTCGGCGATGGCCTCCAGATGCCGGGCGAGCCGGTCCGGCGCGTGCTGCCGGGCGGCGGCGAGGAGCACGGCGGGGTGATCGGCGAGCGCGGCGAGGAGGGGGGCGGCGGCGGGGGTGTCGTCACCTGGGCCGACCTCCCCCTCCGCTCCGTCCGTCTCTCCGTCGGTCCTCCCGCCGAAGCCGAGGTCGGCGGCGTTGCGCACGAGCGCGCGGGCGCGGGCGTGCGCGTACTGGACGGTGAAGAGCGCGCCGGGCGCCTCGACCTGGCGCAGCAGCGGCCCGGGGTCGAGGACCCGGTCGTGAGCGGCGGGCCGCAGCAGGGCCCAGCGGCGGGCGTCGGGGCCGAGGACGGCGTCGACGTCGTAATGGGCGGGCACGGCGTGCAGCCGCCGGCCGCCGGGGGTGACGCGGGCGGGGGCGCCCTGCGAGCGGAGCAGGGCGACGACGGCCTCGGTGAGGACGGCGACGCGGGCGGTGGCGGGAGCGGCGGCACGGTCGCGGGCGACGGCGGCGTGGGCGGTCGCCTTGCCGGCGGCGGCGTCGGGGGCGTCGGGGGCGGGGCGGTCGGAGACGGGGCCGTCCGGGACGAGGCGGGTGGGGGCGGGGGAGTCCGAGGCGAGGTGGGCGGAGACGGGGCCGTCCGCGGCCAGGCGGGTGGGGGCGGGGGCCTCCTCGTCGGTACTGGTGGGGGCGGGGGCCTCCTCGTCGGCACCAGTGAGGGCGGGGGCATCCCGGTCGACACCCCTGGGGGCGACGGCGTCCCGGTCGGTACCGTCGCCGGCGGGCCGGAAGGCGACGTCCTCCGGGGGAAGCCCGGCAAGGGCGTCCCCGTACCCGTACCGCGGGCCCTCGTCGAGGACGCGGCGTACCAGCAGCCGATCGGCGTCGGCGCGGGCGCCGGCCCGCAGCGTGAGGTTGAGGAACCCGGGGCCCGTGATGTCGACGGCCGCGATGCCCGGCGCGTCGAGGAGCCGCTCGCGCAGGACCTCGGCGACCTGCCGGGGCGGTAGCGCGGCGGGGCCGGCGAGCTGGAGGGCGGCGTTCGTCGCCCAGTCCCCGCGCCCCCCGGGCCGGGGCCGCTCGACGACGACCCGCGCGGGGACGTCTGCCACGCGCAGCGCGCCGTCACCGACCGCGCGACGCACGGCGCGCAGCACGGTGAGGGAGAGGTCCGCGGGGGTCACGGGACAAGCGTAGGCGAGGAGGGGGGTGGGTACGCGAACCGGTTTCGCGATCTGGTCACCGGACACCGCACGATCCCGGCCACACCCCGCCCCCGAGCGCCCGCTACAAGCCCCTGACCAGCAAAAACATTTTCTGGAACATCAAGAACCGCACCACGGTCACGGCACATGAAACCGGGTCGACGCGCAGGCGAACCCCCGACGAACACGAACGCGGCGCCGCCTCCCCCGAGCCCGCTCCCCACCCCAGGCACCGCCCCTCAGCCGATCCCCACGCCATCCCGGCCCCGGCACCGACCCCCGCCTCCGGCCCCCGCCCCCGGGATGATCACCCGCAGGAACTGCCCGCGTGGCCGGCGCCGTGGTGACCGTCCATCGGGGGCGGCATCAACCGCCGCACCAGCCGTACGAGATCGGCGGGCTCGAAGGGCTTGGCGAGGAAGGCGTCGACGCCCGCGTCGAGGCCGCTCTCGATCTCGGCCTGGTCGCAGGCGCTGATGATCGCGAGGGGCACGTGCCGCGTCCGCGCGTCCCCGCGCAACAGGGCGGCCGTCCGCAGCCCGTCCAGGCGGGGCATGACCACGTCGAGCGTCACCACGTCGGGCCGGAAGCGATGGACGACTTCCAGACACTCGGCACCGTCGGCCGCGGTCACCACCTCGAAGCCCTCCAGCTCGAGGTTGACCCTGATCAGCTGCCGGATGACCCGGTTGTCGTCCACAACCAGCACCCGACCGGACACGCCTGACACAACTCGAGAGTAGGTGCCGCCCGGCCCCCGCGTCCGGGTTTTCGCCACTTCCGCCCCCTGCGGGCGACCACACGCCGCCCGACCCCCCGAAATACCTGTTCACGGGCACCCGTCGGGAGCTGGTAGGGTTCTACCCGTCGCCGCGAAACACGGCGGACGCCCCCGTAGCTCAGGGGATAGAGCAACGGCCTCCGGAGCCGTGTGCGCAGGTTCGAATCCTGCCGGGGGCACCCTGCATGAGGTGCCCAAAGACCCCGTCACCAGCGGAAACGCTGAGGCCGGGGTCTTCGCGTATGTGCAGCCGTATGCCGGTCTGAGCGGGCGTATGTCGGGGTCTGTGGACGAGGCGTGGACGGGATCTTGAAGCATCGCCGCAGGTGAGGTCCCGGGAAAGGCGAAGCCCGCACCGACGCCAGGCGCCCCTGCCCGGCACGGGACCGTCACGCCGCAGGGGCTGCCGACAGCCGACCAGCAAGACTGCCGGCACCTCATCGCGGGCCACCACCTCAGGCCTGAGCCCACGCCTGACGATGACGAGCAACGCCGTACACCTGCTCGACCTGGTCGGCCGTGAGGATGCCTGAGAGCGGACCGAGGGCCGACACCTGGCGCTCCTGGTACACCCGGACGTCGAGCTGCGTGGCGACCACCTTCAGCTCGGTGACGCCGACGAAGACGAGCACCGGCTCCACCGGTACCGGGAAGCCGCAATAGCGCTCAAGCACTCGGGCGACCCGCTTGGCCTCCGCCCGGCTCTTGCGTGCGTAGGGCGCCGGTTTCCCGTGATCGACTTTCACGGAATTGTCCCCGACCCATACGGCCCTCTTGTGGTGGTGCTTCGTATTGATGCTGAACACTCCGCCAGGCCCGATCAGTAAGTGATCGATATCCACTTTGTTGGCCAAGGGGACGGAGTGCAGGACGCGCCAGCCGTGGCGCCCCAAGCGGTTCAGCTCAGCTCCCCACTCGACGCTCCCCCGCCAATCCCTTTTGCCAGGAGTCCCACTCAGTGGGCCGCCGCAAAATCCGTGAGCCGACTCGCTCCATAAGCCCCGGGCCGGATTCGGCGAGCAGATCACGCAAGGACTGCCCGGGAGTGTTGACGGCCAGGTCATCGGCTGGCGTCAGAGCCGGCAGCATCGGACGCGCCTGAGCATCCAACGCCCTGTCTCGCAGAACGAGCCCAGTGAGGCCCTGTAAGTGCTTGGTGAGCACAGTGATCACTTCGTCGCGGTATTCGGCCCGCAAGACCGTAACGTTTCCCGTCGTGACGTCCGCCCAACCGAACGCGGTGCCATCAGGCAGGTTGGCGTACAGACGATCATGCCCGTATCGCTTCCAGCGCGTGACGTGCAGCTCCACAAGGCCCCCTCTCTCCGGCATTGACGTTGCCGACATGCCAGCAGCAAGCGAGATGAGGCCACAAGAGCGCAGGGCAGGCCGCACGTCTCAGCTTGCCCGTTACGAAGCGAAGCACCGGCGCGGGTAGGGCCGAAACGAGGGAGGCCCCAGGCGGCATGCCTGAGGCCTCAGTATCGGTGCAGTTGTCTCACTCGTACTCGCGGAGCAAGTCCTCGATGCGACGGTTGGCGACGTCCTGCCGTCCGTCGAGGCACTTCGCGTAGCGGGTCAGCAGGACCTCGACGCTGTTGCCGGCGCGCTCGGCCACCTCTATCGGGTCGGCCCCGCCGTTGAGCCACGTCGACAGCGCCGAGCGCCGGAGGTCGCACGGCCGACTCGCGAGCGGCGAGGCCGCGACGGCCGGCGGAAGCGCGAGGAGACGGGCTTCCTGCCACACGCGGTGGTAGGTCGAGGACGGGACGACCGAGCCCTTCTCGGTAAAGAACAGCCGCCCGTCGTCCGCCGTGCCGCCGAAGGCGGCCAGGTGCTCACGAAGCACGGCGCGAGGTGGGGCGGGATGGGAACCCGCCTGACGTCCTCGGCCGGCCGGTTCTTCGGCCCGCGGTCGTCATGGGTCTCCCCGAGTCGGTCCACTGCTTGCCGACGGACGGACAGGTCCGGTGGAGCAGCGCCGAACCCCAGCCGTGGCCGGGAAGGTTCAAGTCCGTCTCGACCAGGCCGACCGCTTCCGCCGGCCGGAGCCCGCCGACGTACATGGCGGCGAACAGACCCACGAGGCGACGGCCGCGGGCACGTCAGCATCCACTCACATGGGAAACCGCCGCCAGGAGATTCCGCGCCTGCTCCGGGTTGGCGACGACCCGCGGGTCGACCTGGTTGGACACCTGGCCCCGAGCTCGTCGGCCGGCGCCCTGACGTCCGCCCCGTCCCTCGTCACGTGCCCTCGGCGGGGCTATGCGGCAAGCACGCCTGTCGGCCCACGCCCCCTTCTGGGAGTACCTCGTACCTGACCAGCCGAATTCCGCCTGACCGGCACCGCCTCTCTCCAGGAGATCGCGTCGCCTGCGGCAGCCATGCCAGAAGGAAAGGCAGTGCGGGGAGGATGGCGGGTAGGATAGATCGCATGAGTGAGCCCACCGGTAAGTACTCGATCACCATGCCACGCGACATCGCCGAGGCGGCCAAGGCCCGCAGCGGCCCCTCCGGTCTGTCCGCCTACGTGGCTGCGGCCGTCGCCCGCCAGATCGAACGCGACAACCTCAACGAACTCCTTACCGTCGCCGAGGCCGAGCACGGACCCGTCACGGACGAAGAGATCCAGTCCCTGCGCGACCAGCTCGCCCAGGCACGGCGCGAGCAGGCGCAGCGCGGAGCGGACGCAGCGTGACCCGTTCCCCCGCAGTCCCCGGCGGCACCCTCGTCCTCGACAGTGAAGGACTCGCCAAGGCCGTCCTGCGCGACCGTACGGTCACTGCCTGGCTGGCCCTGGCCCGCGCCGACGACCTGCGTGTGATCACCTCAGCGGCCACCCTCGTCGAAGTGGTCCATCCCCGCGTCAACCGCCCGGCCCTGGAATGGACGCTCTCCCGCCTGGTCATCGAACCGATCACCGAGCCGATCGCCCGTCACGCCGCCACCCTCCTCGCCGATGCCGGCCTGCACGGCCACAAGTACGCCATCGACGCCATGCTCGCCGCCACCGCCCTGGCCGCACCAGGCCCGGCCACCATCCTCACCTCTGACCCAGAGGATCTCACTGCCCTCTGCGGCGGACGCGCGACCGTGATCAAGATCTGACCGCTCCGCTCCGTTGAGGCCTCGGTCGGAGTCTCCACGCTCCGTCTGCCCTTGCGAGGGCAGCCGGCTGGAACGGCACGTCACGCGGTCAAGCCCATATCGGTCGCCCCGTAGTCAGGGTCGTACAGGCGCAGCATGGAGACGAAGCTGTCGAGCAGGTCGAGCTGTTCGGCCCTGAGGGACGGCGCGTTGAAGTGCATGACCGTGTTGCGGACGTCCTTCACCCGGCTGAGCAGCCCGATGAAGTGGGCTCTGTCGACGAGGGGCCAGCCGAGCTTGTCCCAGCGTTCCTCGTTGTCCAGGAGGCGGATGTACTCGCCGAACATCATCTCGTCGACCGACGTTTTCTTCTTGTGTACCTTCTGCACGTCGGCCTCGTCGTAGACTCGCCCCAGGCAGCGCCGGAGTCGGCGCTCGATCTCCCCGAGGGTGAAGAAGGGGCGGGCCACGGCGCCGAACTCGCCGGCGAGATCGGCGGAGGTGACGATGCCGCTCACCTGCCCGTCCGCAGCTCGGACAAGAACGAACTCGTGCGCGCGGATCGCCGGCAGCACCGGCAGCAGGTGAGCCGAGGCGTTGACGATCTCGTACTCCGTGCTGATCGCGTTGGCCAGACACGTCTTACGTCCGGTCGCGTGCATGTGAACGATCGATGCCCAGGTGACGACACCGTGCAGGGTTCCCGACGTGTCGATCACGGGAAGCTGTGAGTACCCGTGCTCCGCCATCCTGCCCATCGCGGCGGACAGAGACTCATCGGGCGTGATCGACGCAACCCCGTGGGCGCAGGGCAGGTCGTGCACCCGCATGGCCGCCTGCGGGAACACTCCGACGGCTTCCTCGGAGTCATCGGCCGGGTCCCGCTCGACGGCGTCACCGCCGGCTTCGGCAGCCGTGTCCCGCTCGTGGCCGATCGGGACGATCGCGACCTCGTCGTCCAGTGAGCCGGCCGCGAAGTCCGGCACCGTGTTCAGGCCGGCGTTCGTCAGATCGAGCCGGATCTGAGGGACGGACGCGTGGTCACGGATCCGGTAGCCCCACACCGCCAACAGGTCCCGGATCGTCAGGGATGCGCCTTCCAGTCCCTTGACTGTGGCATCAAGCGGCGTCGGCATCGCTCGTCCCCTCACGCACCGCGGTCTTGCCCATCTCTCGCTCCACGAGTTCCAGGAGCCTGGCCGTCCGATCCCGGTAGAAGGCGTCGAAGTCGTCCGCGCGCAACGCCTTGGCGTCGATGAGGTGCGTTCCGACGATGTCGTCGAACCAGTCCCCCGGACTCCCGGTGTGCCGCTCGAAGGCGGTCAGGTACGCCGACGGCGCGCCGGCACCCATCGCCTGCATCGCCCGGTAGGACAGCGGTGTCTTGTTGACGATGCTGCTCATCCGGGTGCCGTCCACGCCGTTCTGCTCGAACCACGCCTTCGGGAAGACCTGCCGGATGTCCACGTACTGCCCGATCAGGAACTGCTCGTTGATCGGTTCCCCGTGGAAGTACCAGTCGATCGCCCCCTCCTTGAGGAGGAGGGCGTGGATCCCCTTGTACGCGGCGCTGTTGCGTGAGGCAAGCCGGTGCAGGCGCTGTTCCTGGAACGTCGCCTCGGTGACGGTGTCGGGCTGCGCGCCGCCGTCCTTGATCCAGCCGACCACCTGCTCGACGTCCCGCACGAACCGGGTATCCGTGACCCCTCCGTAGAGCTCACCGAGCACACCGCACCAGTACCAGCGGGCGAGCTTCTCCTGGGCGTCCGGCTCGTGCAGCGCCTCACCGAGCAGGACGGCGATGGCCGCCAGGGGCACCACCTGCGACCCGTACGGCAGGTCACGCTCACGGAATACGTGCTGCGTGGCCAGGAAGCGGCCGACCCAGGACAGCGCCTCGGCCGTCTTCGGAGCGATCCGCGTGTAGTCGGCCAGCGGAAGGTGCAGCAGGTCCCGGCGCTTGCAGCTCACCGCCGGTGCGTTGGCCACTCCGGGGTGCTCCGCCAGGAACTCCTGCTTGCGCATGTACGTGCGCACCAGCGCGATGGCCTGAAGGAAGTCCAGGCTCGTGAGTCCGGTCTCCTGGCCGGTCTCCTTGTCCAGGGTGCCGAACACCGGGTGGTCGGCGCACAGCTTGCCCTTGATGTCCTGCCAGTCCTTGATGAGGCTGAAGTCCTGGCCGCCGTGGTCCGCGGAGTACTGCGCGTCCCCCGCGTAGGTGGCCGTGAGCAGCTCGAAGACGTTGAGGACGACGCCGCCGGTGTTCACCCGCTCGAACACCGAGCACACCGCCTCCTTGCGGGTTTCCTTCGGGAGGCGGATCAACGGCACTTTGAAGCCCTTGACCGTGTCGATGACCCGGGCCTGGAAGGCCGACCACAAGTCCCAGCGGTCGTCACCGCCACTCACGTAGGCCCTTTGCCACTTCCCGGTCAAGTCCGGTTCGAAGATCAGATTCAGGGGGAACAGGCCGCTCGCGCACTCCTTCTCGCGCGTCGAGAGGTCCTGGACCGCGTGGCCGTATGCGCCGCGCACCACACGGTCCTCGGGTACGGACACGATCGCCTCGTCGCGATCCGCCGCCTCGTCCACCGCCTTGACGATGTCGATGTAGTACCAGCGCCTGAGCGGCTTGTTGCGTGTGCCCGTCGTCTCCACGGGCCGGTCGGACCGGAGCGCCTGGAACAAGGAGGTCAGCCGCTGCTGACCGTCGAGCAGCAGTTGCTCCGGCACCGCATGCTGCTCCACATCGGTGCCGTGCAGCGGCCGGGCCTTGAACTGGGCCTCGCCGCCCGTCTCCAGCGTCATTGCGACACCCAGTGGGTAGTCGAGCGTCACCGTCGCCAGCAGGGCGCGGATCCGATCGTCGTCCCACTTCCACTGCCGCTGGAAGTCGGGGAGCTGGATCCTGCCAGCCGCCACATCGTCCAGCATCTTGCCCAGGCTGGGCCCGTCCAGCGCCATGTCAAACCCCCAGTAACACAGACACTCCCCTACGTCACAGCTCGACATGTTACTGGCCGTCGGCGATGGCCCGACCGGATTCGATCAACCTTGCGCCCGATCTCCCCAACCCCTAAACTTTGAGGACTTGAAGTTTTAACCTGTGGAGGTCGGTCGTGCCCAAGCGTTCCATCGAGATCGACGACGAGGTGTTCGCCTTCCTGCAGAGCCGGAGCGAGCCCCTGGTGGACACCCCTAACGACGTACTGCGACGCCTGCTCCTCACGGACTCCGGCCTCCCCGCGAAATCCGGGGAGGAACGGCGCCCCGGTGATCTGATGCCGTTCATCACGGCGGGCCTGCTCGAGGCTGGGGACAAGTTGGTCCACGTCCAACCGCGCCGCGGGCTGACGCACGAGGCCACGGTGACGGCGGACGGATGGCTCGAGATCGAGGACGGCCGCGCGTTCTCCAAGCCTTCGCCTGCCCTCAAGGCGCAGACCGGAGTCGACATCAACGGCTACGGCAAGTACGTCCTCAAGAAGAACCCCGAGGTCCGGCTCCAGGACCTCCGCGAGCAGTTGCGAGGCGGTGCCTGATGGCGACGAACCTGATCATCCTCGGCGATCGGGAGCCCCTGGCCTGGGTGCTGGAGAACCAGCGGATGGCCTTCCCCGTCGGGCGGAGCACCGGGCTTCCCGAGAAGGGTGACGAGATCCTCCTCTACACGACCAGGGGCTGCTTCCGGAATCCCGGACGCGACCGCGGGCGGGTCATGGGCTTGGCCACCGTCACCTCCGAGGTCGCGGCACTCCCGGAACCCGTCTCGTTCGGTGACCGGGACTTCACCTCGGGGTGCACCCTCCACGTGCACGGGCTCGCCCCGCGCCACGAGGGAGTGATCCTCGCCGACCTCGTACCGCATCTTCAGGTCTTCCCGGATCCGAAGACCTGGAGTGTGCGCATGCGGCGCGCATCGTTGAAGCTGCCCGAAGCGGACGCGGATCTGTTGCGCCGGGAGCTGCAGCCGATGCTCCGCACCCGCACGGCGGTTCTCGGCCAGTACGTGCTCTGATCCGGCCGCTGCCCTGCCTGGCCTGCTTCGTTTCCGGCAGGGCAGCGGAACGCCAGCCGTAAACTTGCCGACGAGCTGTGTGCGCCGTCGGCCGGACGCGGCCCTCCCGCGCGTCCGGCTGCTCCAGGGCGCACCGCCGACGACACCACGATCAGGGTGCGACACAGGTGGGGGCGCATGTACGAGCTGAACGAGGAGAGGGATCCGGCGGTGCTGGGTCCGTTCGAGCTGCTCGCCGTGCTCGGGCAGGGCGGGATGGGCCGTACTTACCTGGGACGCAGGCTGCCGCTAGAGAATCTCGGTCCCGAGCTGGAGACGGGATATCACCTGACGGAGTTCACGGAGCCGGCTCAACCGGCGCTGGCGGCGGTCAAGGTGATCAAACCGTCGAAGCTGCGGGACAGTTCCGAGCACTCCGAGGAGGAGGCGCGGGCGCGGTTCGCGCAGGAGATCGAGACGATGCGCACGGTGGCCAGCGCCCGGGTCCCGGCGCTGCTCGGCGCCGATGCCGACGCCGAGCAGCCCTGGCTGGCCATGGACTACGTCCACGGCCCGACGCTGCACAAGCTCGTCCACACCTGCGGGCCCTTGGCCGTGGGGCCGTACGGCGCACTCGGCCTCGCCCTGGTGGACGCGCTCCGCGCCATCCACGGCGCCAAGCTGCTGCACCGGGATCTCAAGCCCGGCAACATCGCACTCGGCCCCAACGGCCCCGTCGTGCTCGACTTCGGTCTCGCCGTCCTCACCGAGCGGGACAGCGACGCGGCTCTCACCAAGACCGGCGTCGGCTTCGGCACCCCCTCCTACATGTCGCTCGAGCAGGCGAGGGACACCAAACACGTCACCGAGTCGACGGACATCTACTCGCTGGGGGCGGTGCTCTTCTTCGCGGCTGCCAAGCGGCCGCCGTACCCCCTCGCTCCCATGCACACCGCACCGAAGTGGGACGGCGTGTACGGGCCATGCCTGCCGCTGCTGGGCCGGATCCTGGTGCAGGTGGCAAAACAGCGACCGTCCCTCGACGAGATCGAGGACGATCTTCGCCAGTTGCTCACCGACCACGGGCTGTCGGAAGAGGCCGCCGCGGACCAGCTGCGCGTTCTGGTGAGGGAGTCCGGACTTGTTCCGGAACTCCCCGCTAAGGCTCTCTCCGACCTGCCGGACCCCGAGGTCCAGCAGGCCGCCCAGCAGGCCGTCAACCAGGGGGCCGCCCCGGACAGCCCGTGGGTGCCCGACCTGTTCGACGAGTTCCTCGCGGCCGAAGCCGAGGACCTGGAGCCCCTGGACGTACCCGCCGAGCCCGCGCCCGGCCCCGCCGAGTATGTGCCGACCGTGGTGGATCCGGGCGCCCAGCCGACTCCGGGAGCCGGTACGTCGCTCCCCGCACAGCCCACCGTGACCAGTTACCGCCTGGCACCGCCGCAGCCCCCTGCGACGCCGGACCCGGCTGTGGCTCCGGCCATTGCCCTGCGGGCCGCCGAGCGGCTGCGGAAGGCCTACGCGCACAGCGGGCGCCTCTGACCTGACAGGCCCCGGGTCCACCACAGTCGGTCTCAGCAGGCTGCAGGCCCTGGATCCCGGAGGACCTTTGTCCGTTTAGGCTTCGAAAGGGCTCCGTGCCACCCCCACCCCCGGTAGAAACAGAACCTCGCGCACCCGCAGTACGCGTGCGTCACACCGTCCTGTCGAAAGGAACCGCCCGCCATGCCCGACGCAGCGTCCGACCTCCCTTCGGGCCCGCCCCCGGCGGGCACGGTGATCGAGGTGCGGGACGAGGAGTGGCTGGTCCGCAGCAGCAGTCAGGTCCGCGCGGGTGAGATCCTGATCGAGGCCGTCGGCGCCTCCGAGCTGGTCCGCGGGCACCGGGCGCGCTTCCTCACCTCGCTCGACGGCATGCCCCGCGTCCTCCGCCCCGAAAACACCCGGCTCGTCCACGACACGTCCGAAGGCTTCCGTCTCAGCCGGCTCTTCCTGGAGGCAGTGCTCCGCAAGACCCCGCTCCCCCAGATCGAACGCCGCCTCGCCCTCACCGAGGGTTTTCTGCTCGACCGCATGGACTACCAGTTGCGGCCGGCGCAGAAGGCACTCGAGAGTCCGCTGAGGCCGCGCCTGCTGATCGGTGACGTCGTCGGCCTCGGCAAGACGCTGGAAATCGGGATCCTCCTCGGTGAGCTGATCCGCCGGGGACGCGGCGAGCGCATCCTCGTGGTCACCCCCGCGCCGGTCCTCGAGCAGTTCCAGCACGAGATGTGGACCCGTTTCTCGCTGCCCCTCGTCCGGCTGGACAGCGTGGGCATCTCCCGGATCGAACGGAAGATCCCGGTCGGCCGGAACCCGTTCACGTACCACAAGCGCGTCATCATCTCGATGGACACCCTGAAGAACGCCAAGCGCTACGGGGCCTGGCTCCAGGGCATCGAGTGGGACGCCGTCGTGATCGACGAGTCCCACAACCTGATCAACCGCGGGAGCGACCGCCGCATTCTGGCGGAGCTGCTCGCCAAGCAGACCGACGCCCTGATCCTCGCGAGTGCCACCCCGCACAACGGTGTGATGCGGGACTTCACCGGCCTGGTCCGGCTCCTGGACCCGATGGCCGTCAAGGACGAGCAGAACCCGAAGGCGTCCGAGCTGCACCACCTCATGCTCCGCCGTACGAAGGTGAGCAAGGAGGTGACCAAGGCGCTCACGGGCTCCTGGGCGCCCCGCGGCGAGTCGAAGCCGATCCCCTGCCCAGCGGGCGAGCTGGAGGAGCGGGTCTTCGCCGAACTGACCGACAGCTGGCTGCGGAATCCGGACCCGCACGGGACCGATCACCTCTTCCCGTACGTGCTCCTGAAGTCCTTCCTGTCCTCGCACCGCGCGCTGTTCACGACGGCCCGCAAGAAGCTGGCCGGCCTGGGCCACGCCCTTCCCGAGGGACACAAGAACGTCACCGACCCGCCGCTGACCGGTGCGGAGGCGCACTCGGCGGTTCCGGAGGTCGCCTCGCTGCTGCGGCTGACGGAGCTCGCCCGAGAAATCGAGCAGGCGTCGGCTTCGGCTGCCGGCGTCGCCGCCACGGCCAAGCTCACCGCCCTCGTCACATACCTCCGGCAGATCGGGGTCGGACCGGGCAGCCCGACTCGCGCGGTCGTGTTCTCGGAGCGCCGCGAGACCCTCAACTGGCTCGGCACGGTGCTGCCCGCGCTGCTGGGCTGGAAGAAGCCCGAGAACGCCGAGGACGCCGTCAAGGTGATGCACAGCGAGGTCTCCGACACGGTGCAAATGGAGTACGTGGACGAGTTCGCGCGGGCCGGCAGCGACGTACGGCTGCTGCTGACCGGCGACGGCGCATCCGAGGGCGTCAACCTGCACCGGCAGTGTCACCACCTCGTCCACTGGGACCTGCCGTGGAGCCTGATCCGCGTCGAGCAGCGCAACGGCCGTATCGACCGCTACGGGCAGACCCAGAACCCCGAGTTCCGCGCGCTGATCCTGCGCAGCGAGGTCGAGGGAGCTCTGGACGACCGGACCGTCGCCGAGAAGGTCCTCGCTCGCGAAGCACGGGTGCACGAGGTGCTGGGCGCGGTGGAGGCAGCCACCAAGGAGGACGACTGGAGCAAGGAGGAGCGCCGGGTGATGGAGGCACTGCTCCGCGACGCCCCGCCCGAGGAGGCGGTCGCCGACCTCCAGGCCGTCGATGTGGACGCGCTTGCGGAGGGCGACGGTCTGGGCGCCGGGTTCCCCGTGGCGCGCCGGACGATGAGCGAGTTCGGGACCGGTCCGGCCCCGGTGGAGCCGGAGGCCGACGCGTCCGCCCCCGGCGGTGACGCCGGCGAGGGGGGCGAGGCCGATGTCGACGCCGACTTCGACTTCGATCTGGACCTCGATCTGGACGACTACGGGTCCGACGCTTCGGAGGAGTCCGTTCCGGCGCAGGACGGACCCGACCCGGCCACGGAGGACTCCGACATCCCCACCGTGGACGAGCTGCGCCTGTTCGACCGCGCTCCGGAGCGGAACCGCCTCCTGTACGTACGCACCGGACTGGAGGAGCTGGCGAAGCTGGAGTCGCTCCACCTCGACACCGCCTTCGTCGGCACCGACCTCAGCTTCGACACCCCTGAGGACCTGGCCGACCGGCTCGACGTGCTGCCGCCCGGCTATCTGCGCGACCAGAACATCGCCCGGCGGATGAAGCTGACCTTCAGCCGCGGGGACGCGGCCGACTCCCTCAAGCGGGCTCGCGAGGACTCGAACTCGTCCTCGCTCTGGCCTGACGCCCACTACGTCGGCGAACTCCACCCGGTGGTCGAGTGGATCACCGACAAGGTGCTCGTCCACCTCGGCCGCCGGCAGGCCCAGGTCCTCCAGGTCGATCCGCGGTGCGCGCCCACCCCGGTGGTCCTCACCCAGGGTGTGTGGTCCAACGCCGAGGGACGGCCGACCCTGGTCGCCTGGCTCGCGGTCGACCGGCTCGACGAGCCGGAGCCGCGGGTCCGGGAGCTCACCCCGGAGCTTCTCACCGAACTGGGCATCGGACCGGACATGCCCGACCACTACAGCCCCGGTCCCCTGGAGGACCTCAAGCCGCTGGTCCCCCGAGCCGTGACCGCGACCCGCCGCGAACTCGACGGTCTGCGGGAGATCGCCGACCGGGAGGTCGACGCCCCGCTCCGCGCGTACGAGAAGCAGGTCGGCGACTGGCGGCAGGAGCTGCTCCCGGGCTTCACCCGGTCCACCCGCGACGACGCGGCGGACCGCCTGGCCGCGGCCGCCGCCCGGCTGCGGACCTCGGGCGACCCGATGATCCGGGTCCTGGCCGTACTGGAGCCCGGCGTATGAGTCCCCAGCGCAGGCGTCCCCGTCCCCTCGACCGCACCCCGATGAACAGCGAGCAGGAGCAGCAGGCGTGACGTTCGATTCCCTGATCAACGAGCGCGAGTACTTCCCGTCCTTCTATCTGGACGACATCCTGCCGAAGCAGCTCGCCAGCGGCCCTCTCAAAGAATGGTCGGCGCGCGAGCGCCAGGGCCAGGCCACGCCCCGGCAGAACCTGCGCGACCTGACCCGCCCCTACATGGACGTCCGGGCGAAGCTCGGCCCGGACGCGGAGAAGTACAACGGACTGTCGTACGCGCCCGCCGTGGCCGCGCAGGAGGCGGCTGCCGCCGTACTGAAGGCCGTGGTCCCGGACACGGAGCCGCTCGCCTTCCAGCCGGCGCAGGCGGAGGCCGAAGCCGACACCTCGCCCGAGGGCGACTGGCGGACCACCCTGGCCGGGTGGCACGAGCGTCTGCTGGAGGCCCTCGACTTCGCCCCGCGGCCGGGCCACTTCACCGCCCACACCCCGACCGGTCCCATCGCCGTGCCGGTGGCCCATGCGGAGCCCGACGTCCTCGTCCTGACCGGCGGCTTCGCGGAAGACCTGGACGCCACCCGCGGCGACGGCCCCGCGAACCTCCTCCCCGCCCCGGTCCGCGTGTCGTCTTCGAAGACGCTGACGACGGTGCGCGAGCTCGCGTCGTGGGTGCTGAACGCGGAGAACGCCCCGCGTTACGCGCTGCTCCTCTTCGGAGGTGTGCTGATCCTCGCCGACCGGCACTCCTTCTCCCGCGGCCGCTATCTGGCGGTGAACCTGGACACCGCACTGCCCCGTAAGGCGGCGAAGGGCGCGAAGGCCAACGAGATCGACCTGATCGCGGCGATCTTCGCGGCCTCGTCGCTGCGGCCCGGCGAGGACGGCTCGGACGACGAGATCGCCAAGCTGGTCGCCGAGTCCCGGGACCACTCGGTGGGCGTGACCGCCGAACTCCGCGTCGGCCTCCAGAAGTCCGTCCAGCTCATCGCCAACGAGGTGCTCGAGCGAGCCCGCGAGGAGTTCGGCGTCCGCCCCGAGGACCTGCCGGACTGGCTGCCCGACACCCTGAAGGAACCCGACGCCCTGCGGCACCTCCTCACCGAGGAGTCGCTGCGCTACCTGTACCGAATCCTGTTCCTGCTGTACGCGGAGGCCCGGCCGGAGCTCGACATCCTGCCGGTGAAGAGCGAGGCGTACGCGACCGGGTACAGCATCGGCCGGCTGCGTGAGCTCGTCGTCCAGGAGAAGCTCGGCAGCGCGTCCCGGGACCGGTTCCACTTCCACGAGTCCCTGGCCCTGCTCTTCGAGAAGGTGTTCACCGGCCACCCGGTGGCCAACACGGTCACCGACCGACGCGCGCCGATCGAGGAGGCGCCCGAGCTGGTCGAGGACGACGGCCTCGAGGGCGTACGCATCGAGGCGCTGCGCTCACGTCTCTTCGACCCGGAGTCGATAAAGCTCGTCGGCCAGTGCATCCCCTACCCGCACCCGACCCGCCCCGACGGCTCGCCGGCCCCGGCGAAGCCCCTGGATCTGCGTCTGCGCAACAAGGTGCTGCACCAGGTCCTCCGCCACCTGACGCTCGTCGAGGGCCGGGGGAAGGGCCGCGGTGGATTCATCAGCTACGCCAACCTCAGCATCAACCACCTCGGCGCGGTGTACGAGGGCCTGATGTCGTACATCGGTTTCATCGCCACCGAGCCGATGTACGAGGTGGCCAAGGGCGGCAACCCGGAGGGCGGCTCCTGGCTGATCACGACCGACCAGGTGCGGAGCGGGCTGTACTCGGACGCGCCGGGCGACAGCGTCTTCGTGAAGGAGGACGGCATCAACCCCGAGACGGGCGTGCCCGACTCGGTGGTGCACCCTGTCGGCTCGTACGTGTACCGCCTGGCCGGCCGCGACCGGCAGACCAGCGCCTCGTACTACACGCCCGAGTCCCTGACCCAGGCGACCGTCGAGCAGACGCTCCGCTTCCGCCTGGACGACGAGGGCCGCGTGGACCCGCGCGAACCGGAGAAGTCCGACGTCACTGCGGCGGAAGTGCTGCGCTGGCGGGTGTGCGAGCCGGCGCTCGGCTCGGGTGCGTTCCTGAACGAGGCGGTCAACCAGCTGGCCGAGCTGTACCTGAAGCTGGCCCAGCACGAGCGGGGCGAGCAGATCGACCCGGAGGAGTACCCACGCGAACTCCAGAAGGTCAAGGCCTACATCGCCCTCCACAACGCCTACGGCGTTGACCTCAACAAGACGGCCGTGGAGCTGGCGGAGATCTCGCTCTGGCTCAACACCATGTACCCGGGCATGCGGGCGCCCTGGTACGGCCTGCACCTGCACCGCGGCAACTCCCTGATCGGCGCGGCGCGGAAGGTGTACCCGGGCCAGTTCCTGGACAAGGGCGGCTGGCTCAAGGCCTCCGACCAGCAGGCGCCGAAGGCGGTCCCGCTGACCGAGAAGCTGTGCGGCACCGGCGTGCACCGGCCGGTACACCAGTTCCTGCTGCCGGCGCTGGGATGGGGCTCGGTCGGCGACTCGGTGTCGGTGCGGAAGGCCACGGGGAAGAGCGTGGTTGCCGGTGCGGTCGCGGACTGGCTGGAGCCCGAGCTCATCGAGGCGATGAAAAAGTGGCGTTCGGGCATCCGCCGGGCGCCGAAGGGCGAGAAGAAGACGTCGGTGGCGTCGGTGAAGGCCCCGACGAGCCAGGCCACGGTTCTGGCGCGGGAGGAACGAAGCGGCCAGGGCGCGCTCGATCTGGGCCTGGAGATCTGGGAGCAGTCGGGCTTCGACTTCTCGGCAGCGGCGACTGAGGCCCCGGCTCCTGTGAAACGGGCCGCGCCGGTACGACGCGGCACCGGCGCGGACGACGGCTCCTTCGGTCAGACAGGGCGCCTGCGGGCCCTGGCCGAGCGGGTGGAGTACCTGTGGGGCCTGGTCAAGCTGCGGCTTGAGTTGTCGGAGCAGGAGATCTCCCGTGACATCCCGGTGTGGGGCGCGGAGGGGCGGGCCGAGCGTTCGGCCCCGGTGATGGACCGGGAGGCCGTGCTCGACGCGTTGCAGATGGAGGGCAGTCCGTACTGGCGCCTCAAGCAGGTCATGGACGCGTGGTGCGCCCTGTGGTTCTGGCCGCTGGAGGAGGTCTCGCTGCTCGACGGCACGGCCCCGGACTATTTCAACGGCGCGCAGGACCTGAAGAAGCTCAGCAAGGGCGCCCGCGACCGGAAGGTGGCGCTGCGGGACCTGGACGACTGGATCGAGTTCGCGGAGTCGGTCCTGGGCCGGGTGGATGTGGAGCCGGGGAAGGACACCGGCTCGCTGTTCGAGATCCCGAAGGTCAACGGGCTTGAGGGGCTGGACAAGTTCGAAGCGGCCCTCGACGAGAAGATGACCGAGATCTCGGGCTGGGTGGACTTCGGAAACCTGGGTGACCTCTTCCCGTGGCACGGCACAGCGGTCCGCATCGCGAAGGACCGGGGCTTCTTCCACTGGGAGCTGGACTTTGCGCATGTGTTTGCGGGGGGTGGGTTCGACCTGATGGTGGGGAACCCGCCTTGGGTCCAACCCGAGTGGAAGGAACTTGGCGTTCTCGCGGAATTTGAACCATGGTTTGAACTCGCAGAGAAGCCAAGTGATGACGAAATCAGGCGACGCAAGTCGACCGCTCTGCAGAAATTCGAGACGCGATCAATTTTCTTGAGCGAGCTAGCGAATTCGGCCGCACTGTCCGGATTCCTTACCTCCCCGGACAGATATCCGGAATTGACAGGAACCCAGCCAGACCTCTACCGAGCATTCATGCTATTGGCATGGCATGCCACTGGATCACGAGGAACGTCGGGCCTAATCCACCCCTCTACGCACCTTACGGGGACAAGGGAGGGCTCACTGCGTCAAGCCGCATATCGTCACCTCAGGCTGCACGCAGACTTCTCCAATGAGCTCTACCTATTCGCAAAACCCGTAATGAATGACACGCACTTCAGCGTGAATATCTACGGAAGAGCTGGGCGAGTTGGATTCTATCACCTTACATGGCTCTTCCATCCCAGCGTCTTGTCAAATTCGATCCGGCACGACGGGGTCGGAGATTTTCCAGGCATCAAGAGACTGGAGAAAGAGACCGATAAGTACACCTGGGACGTACGGCCGCACGCAAGCCGGATCAACTACGTAGACCTCGACGTCCTAGAGAACTGGAATAGAATCTCCGGGGAGGCCGATCCTGCAGAGGCGAGCGAGGGGCGCCTCCTGTTTCCTGTTACAAACGCCGAAGAAGGAGTTATCCACGCTCTTGCAAAGTGGCCGATTCGGCTTGGTTCAATGAATCCACGAATCAGTATCGGTTTTCATGAGAAGAACGATCGCGCAGCAGGTTATTTTGATTGGAACCCCACCGCTCCGGAAAACTGGGAGGCCGTCATCCTCCAAGGCTCCTTCATCGGCGTGGCTACGCCGTACGCAAAGCAGCCTCCGGTAGGCGGCTCCAAGAGTATGCGGGATTACGCCCCTTGGGATCACCTCAATCTACCTTTTGACGCGGTCCCCCGGACAAACTATCAGAGAAAGGCAAGTGTCTCTAAATTCACGGAGCGGCAGGAGCGCTGGTTCGACGGTTCCGAGTATTTGCGGCTTACGCAAGATCCGGAAGTGTGGGCTGCTTCAGAAGCTCGCGCCAAGGAGCGCGACGCGCGGCTTTCAGGAACGGATCTGGACGATGCCATCAAAGCATGCCTTCACGCAGCCAGTTACCGCCCGTACTCCGATTTTTTTCGAGTTGCTTGGCGAGTAATGAACCGCCCGAAGAATGAGCGGGTCTTGTACGCTAGTCTAATCCCGCCGGGGCCAACTCATGTTGACGCAGTTCGCAGCATGGCGCTCGATACAAACGAGGAGACTGTACTCGTAGCCGGATTCTTCGCTGCTCTCCCCTCCGAATACCTCCTCCGGATTACAAATCGAACACACATGGACGTGTCCCACGCGAAACTGTTTCCAGCCCCTACCATCGGCCATCCGCTCTCGTCAGCATTGATGCTTCGAACAATGCGTCTCAACTGCCAGACAGAGGCATATTCTTCCCTGTGGGAGGAGCTCTACGATCCAGCATGGACGACAGAGCTCTGGGCGGCGATTCCAGTATGGCCTGTAGGAACTTCGAAGCTGCGCCACGGAATCAACTCGACATGGACCACCGAAACACCATTCCGGACGGAATTCACGCGCCGGGCGGCGCTTGTCGAGATCGACGCCCTAGTGGCCGTCTGGCTCGGGATCAGCGCGGATGAGCTCGTCGCCATGTACCGGGCTCGTTTCCCCGTGCTCCAGCAGTACGAGGAGAACATGTGGTTCGACGCGACCGGGCGACGGATCGCCAAGGCGCACCAGCAGCACGGCTACGGGCAGCCGAAGGACGCCTGGAAGCAGCTCAGTTCGCATGAGAACTTCCCGCTCGAAGCCAACGTGCCCGAGGGGTACGAAGGCCCGCTGTACCGGGCGGACCGGGTGAAGGAGATGCGTGCCGCGCACGCGGAGTTCACGCGGCGGATGCGGGCCGCCGGCTGGGAGCCCGGGGACACGGAGCCGCCTGGAGCTGCCCCAGAGTAGGCCTGGCCCGTCGAGGCCGCGCAGCAGCTGGCCGTCAGCCCCTCCCCTCGCGGGGAGGGGCCGGGAACGGCACCTGACCTGGCGCGTGCTCAGGCAGTGGTGGTGTCTGCGCGGTCGACCACTCGGGGCCAGGAGTGCCGCCTCGGATTTCGCGAGCGCCGAGGCGGCACTCCCTGCCGACAACCACGGCCCCGCACCGTGACGAGGTGCGAGGCCGCAGCATCACTCCTGGCCAATCACCTGGACCAAGGTGCTGTCACGAGGACGACCACGATGACGTCGTCGCGCCGGTCTTCCTGGTACCAGACGATCAGGAGTCCGCGTGCATAGCTCTTGAGTCGGGACACCGCAGGCTCGTCCTGCGTCGGCGGACCCAAATACCGGACCGAAGCGGCATCCGCGAGCTCCTGAGCGATCTTCTCGGCCTCGGACCTGCCCTATAAGGAGAAATTGACCCCGTCGCCCTTGCCACCTACGACACGATCGGCTCCCGGGCGTACTCCCCCGTCCACTCGCTCAAGCGGCGACCTCGCGCTCCGCCTCAGCGATCATCCGGCCGATCTCCGCCGACGCCGCCCGCCGCACGGCCCTGTCCTCCGCGGTCCCGGAAACGGTCTCCAGCTCATGCAGCCGGGCAGCCCTCTCCGGAGTCCGCCGCAGCGCCACCCAGATCCCCCACCGGTGGATGAAGAGGTGCATGGGGGTCGTGCTGTCGGTCTGGATGGCTTCCTGCCATGCCTGCCGGAACTCCTGCTCGAACTCGACGGCGGCGGCGAGGTCGATACGGTTTACGGCCACCCGGAGCGCGGCCTCGGTCAGAGGCGGCATCGGCAATGCGGCGTCGCTGATGGGCGAGGTCGTCATCGGGTCCTCCTCGTGATATCCGGTTCACGGTATCGCGCTCGTAGCACGCAGGGTGCGTCCTTGCCGGCGTGATGCGATGGTGATGCCGCGCTCCCTTCGCGGAGCTCAGACGCCCGGCCGAACGCGAGCACGGTCACGGTGCGGTGCGCGGTCACTCGGCATCTCCCCGTCGCCGTCGGTGCCCGGCCCGGAGGAGGTCGAGCGGATCGGGCTGCGGCGGGAGGTGCGGTGCGCACTCCGGGCACGCGTACACGTTCCACCCGGGCCCGGAGTTCTGGTGCACCTCGGCGACGGTCACGGGCTCGTCCGTGATGCGGTGGCAGCGCACGCACATGCGGACGGGCTTCCGCGTCGGCGGGTTGAGGGTCGGCTCGCTCACCAGGCCGCCCCCGTCGCGTGGACGTCACGGGTGTCCAGGTCGAGCCCGAAGTCCGCCGCCATCACGAGGCTGAGTCGCCGCCACCGCTGACGGGCGGCGCGCTCCTCCTGTCGCTCGTACGCGGCCAGGTACGGGCGGATCAAAGGCGTGTCCTGCCAGACGAACGTGTCCGTGAGTCCGTAGGGGGACCTTGGCCGCGCGGCCCCTTCCCGAGCCGGACCGCACCGCTCGCGCAGCCCCGGGGCGGCCTCTCCCGTCCGACGAATGGCGGGAGGGGCGGCCGGCGGAGCGTCAGCCCGACGCCGCCCGGAACCAGGCGCGAGCACGCCCAGCAACAAGTACAGCAAGGCATGGATAATGCCCATCGTCATCAACCTCCACGGGGTTGGTGGCCACGCCCCCGGGCCGCTCCAACGGCTGCGGGGGTTCTTTGTGATGTACCACGGTACGCCATGGTCGCCCTCGATGCACCATGGGCTGGCAATGTGGGGGTCGGTACACCGCGCGAAGCTGAATGCATGGCCGAGTACGAGTGGCAGCGGATCGCGCGCACCATCGAGGAAGAGATCCGGTCGGGACGTATCCCGCCTGGCGGAGCACTACCCGGCATCGTGAGGCTCGCCGAGGCTCGCGGCGTCGCCGACCGGACCGTCAGGCGCGCCCTGCGTGACCTCCGCGAGCGGGGGCTGATCGAGACGTTGCCGCACAAGGGCTCATTCGTCGTCGACCCCCTGCCGTCCACCACCGCCCCCGAGGCCGACCAGCCCTCCGGCTGACGCACCTCCGCGCCGCCCACACCCTCCCACCAGCCCCTCCCGGCCGAATCCGGCTCCGCTGTCCGACCCCGCACGTAAAGTGGTCGAGATCGAGGGGGGAGCAATCACCCCGGTCGGTGACACGAGTCGGGGCAGGACCTCCGGGCAGGCCCCGGAGCAGGACGTACGGGGAGGGCCGGCGGGCGCCATGAGACCTACACTCGCCGCGCAGGCGTTGCGCGACACGACGGTCGAGTATCTGACCACCACGTTCGCGCTGGCCGAGCCCGACACCCAGGAAGCGCTGACCGACTTCCTCACCGACCCGGCCGACGGGCTCTTCCGTGGGCCGTATCACCGGATCCGGCGGCCCTTCCGGGCCGCCGAGGACGGCTGGCAGCGGCACCTCGACTGGTACAAGGGCGATTTCTGGCCGTACGCACACCAGGCAGAGGCCTTCGCGCGCCTGACCACCAAGGACGGGCACCTCCCGCAGCCCACGCTCGTCACCACCGGTACGGGCTCCGGAAAGACCGAGTCCTTCCTCGTCCCGATCATCGACCACTGCCGACGCGCCAAGGCAGCCGGCAAGCACGGGATCAAGGCCGTGCTGCTCTACCCGATGAACGCCCTCGCCGGTGACCAGGCCGACCGGATCGGGAAGCTGCTGCGCGACGAGCGCCTGGCGGACGTGACGGCCGGGCTGTACATCGGTGAGGCGAGCTCCACCAAGAACGGCTCGCCGTACGGGCGGGTCGCGGTGGACCGGGCCGAGATCCGGCGGAATCCGCCGGACATCCTGATCACGAACTACAAGATGCTGGATCTCCTGCTTCAGCGACAGCAGGACGCCCCGCTGTGGGCCGACGCCGACCTCGCGTACATCGTGATCGACGAGTTCCACACGTACGACGGCGCCCAGGGCACCGACGTCGCCATGCTGCTGCGACGGCTCGGCGCGGTCGTCGGGGCTGCCGAGGAGGGGCGTCCACTGGGCTCGATCTGCCCGGTGGCGACCTCGGCGACCCTCGGCGAGTCGCCCGTACGCGACCGCCAGGACCAGGGCGGCGCGGGCGGTCCCCGCGCCATGCTCGACGTGGCCTCGCAGGTGTTCGGCGTGCGCTTCCCTGACGACGCGGTGGTCGGGGAGGACCGGCGGCACCTGAACTCCTTCCTCTCCCCCGTCGACCTGTCCCTGCCGCTGCCCCCGCCCGGCGCTCTCGCGGCCCTGCCCGATCCGGCCGCCGTCACCGGCGAGGACCACGGCAGGCTCGACGCCGTCTCCCGCGTGGTGCTCGGCTGCGACACGTCCGACGCCCGCGAGATGGGACGCCGGCTCCTCGCGCACCCGCTCACCCACGATCTGCTGACCGCCGATGTGGACCAGCCGCTCACGGCCGAGGAGATCCTGGCCTCCTTCCCCACCAGCTCCGCGTGGCGGGTGACGGCGGCGCAGGATCCGGAGGAAGCGGCCACCGCGCTGGACCGGTTCATCGCACTGATCTCGGTGGCCCGCGATCCGCAGGCGCCCGCCGATCAGGAGCGGCCCCTGCTGCTCGTCGAGACTCACCTGTGGGTGCGCTCGCTCTCCCGCGTCCTGCGGTTCGTCTCGCCGCAGCCCGTTTTCTCCTGGACGGACACCGACCAGGCCGCCACCGCGGCCGTCGTCTCCGCCGCGCAGGCAGACCGGCGCCGGGCCGTGGCGGGGGCCGGCCGGCTGCCATCGGCGTACTGCCGGCACTGCGGGCGCTCCGGCTGGAGTGCCGTCGCCCCCGAGCGAAACCCGACCTCCCTGGTCACCGCGCCCGATGACGTCTACCGGCTCAGCGCGGGCGGCGGCAACGGCAAGGCGCGGGTGCGGGCGCTCATCGCGGCGACTCCCGCCGAGGCGGCGAGGCAGGCCCGGCAGGCACTCGGCCGGAGCATGCGGCGCGGAAAGCGGGCGGCGGAACGTGAGGCGACCGTGCTCGTCCTGGAGGACAGCGGGGAAGCGCTGCGCCGGATCGATCCCGACGAGGTGTTCCGCGCCGACGGCTCGATCGCGGAGACCCCGGAGAACGGGGTCTTCGTCAAGACGTGGTTCGACAACGCCGACCAGGACGAGTACGCGAAGCAGGACCGCTGCCCGGCGTGCGGGCAGGCGCAGGGCATCCGCTTCCTCGGTGCCGGTGTCGCCCCGCTCGCCTCGGTGGCCGTCACACAGCTGTTCACCGGTGGGGAGCTGCCGAAGGAGGACGCGGAGGGCAACGACCGGCGCAAGACCCTGATCTTCAACGACTCCGTACAGGACGCGGCCCATCGGGCCGGGTTCGTGGCATCGCGGGCCTGGAAGTTCTCGCTGCGGTCGCTCATTCAGGAACAGTTGGCGAAGCGCTCGGCGCAGGAGCCGGGCTTCGCCGCCGACGGCGTACCGCTCAACGAGCTGATCGCCGCGCTGGTGAAGCGGGCCTCCGTGGACAAGGAGAAGCTGCTCGCCTCGGTCGTGCCTCCCGACCTGCACGACGTGGACCGGGTGAAGCGGCTCCTCGCCGGCAAGAAGCGGCTGCCGAAGGGGACGTGGGACCTGGTCGGTGAGCGGTTGGCGTTCAACACCCTGCTGGAGTTCGGGCTGAACTCGCGGATGGGCCGGACGCTGGAGTTGACCCGTACGGTGGCGGCCGAGGTGTACTTGCCGAACCCGGGACGTGCCGCGCAGATCGCCGAAGGGCTGTACGAGGAGCATCTGCGGCGGCAACTGCCCGTGGCCCCCGAAGAGGCGGAGGACGGGGACGAGCCGGCCGGGGAAGGCGCACGGCCGGCCCTGCCCGCTTCCGGGCCGGAACGGTTGCGCCGCTTCGAAGGGTTCGTGCGCGGGCTCCTGGAGCATGTGCGGATCAGCGGCGGTATCCGGCACGAGTGGCTGGACAAGTTCATAGACGCCGAAGGGCGCAGCCGGTACTCGATCTGGAGCGCGCGCCCCGAGGGCATGCAGGCCTTCGGCTGGAACTCGGACGCGCCGGCCTTCGTCCTGGTCGGGGCGCGCTCGGGCCGGACGGACTTCGAGCGGGTCGACACCAAGGAGAGCTGGTACGCCGACTTCGCCGAGCGCTGCCTGGGCATGGACCGCGCCCTCGCCACGGGCTACCTGGCCGAGCTGCTGCCCCGGCTGGCGGACGCGGAGATCGGCGCCCTGGCTCACCGGCGTACCGGGGAGAACAAGGCGGGTGGCAACAACCGCGAGCACGGGGTCTACGGGCTCACCGCCGGGCACATCCGGGTGCGGCCGCTGACCGACGAGCAGACGGCGCACGCGGCGCTGGCCTGCCCGGAGTGCGGCTGGACGCAGACGGTGCCCCCGGAGCGGGTCGGGGTGTGGCAGGGCCTGCCCTGTCCGCTCAAGGGCTGCGCGGGTCAGCTGGCGGTGCCCTCCAAGGACGCTCCCGGCCGGGCCGGGCGGGACTACCGGCTGGACTACTACCGGCGGCTGTACCGGGAGGCGGGGCCGTACAGCGTGGTCGCCGCCGAGCACACCGGTGTGCTCGGCCGAAAGGAGCGCGAGGAGGTCGAGAAGGGCTTCCGGCAGGGCGTCCGGCACACCGATCCCAACGTGCTCTCCTGTACGCCCACCCTGGAACTCGGCATCGACATCGGCCAGCTGGAGGCCGTCGTGCTGGCGTCGCTGCCGCCGAGCACCGCCGGATACGTCCAGCGGGTCGGCCGAGCGGGCCGCTCCACGGGCAACGCGCTCATGGTGTCGCTCGCCGACACCAGCCCCCGCGCCCTCTACCACCTGTCCGAGCCGCGGCAGCTGATCGCGGGGCGGATCCTGCCGCCCGGCTGCTTCCTTTCGGCGGGCGAGCTGCTGCGGCGTCAGTACGTCGCCCACCTCATCGACCGTGCCGCGCGCGGCCGGCTGGAGGGGGTCACCCCGCTGCCCGACCGGGTGACGGCCCTGTTCGGGCGCGTCGGCTGGCTGCGGCGATTCTCACAGGCCGTGACCGGGCGGCGTGACCTGGTCGACGACTTCCTGAAGCTGTTCCCCGAGATCGAAGGGGTGCCTGACTCAGGAGTCTCCAAGGACGCTCGGACGTCACTGCACCGCTATGCCGCGGGGAAGCTGGCCGAGGCGCTGCGGGACGCCGAGGAGGCGTGGGAGGCCGAGCGCGCCGAGCTCGTGGACCGCCGCGCCCTGATCAACGAGGCGGCGGAGGCACTCCACGAGAACGTGGAGGACGAGGCCCGGGAGAAGCGGAACCTCGCCCGAGAGGCGATGGCCGTCGCCAGGCAGCTCCAGGATTTCGCGCAGGCGGGAGCGCAGGCGTTCCTCGTCGAGTGGGGGCTGCTGCCGAACTACAGCCTGGTGGAGGACGGCGTACGGCTTGAGGCCGCGCTGACCCGCAAGGAGCCCGCCCGGCGTGCCCGAGGGGCCGCCGATGCCGATTCGGACAAGGCGCCGGCGTCGCAGTGGCGCACCGAGACCCGGACGTACACGCGACCGTCCGAGTCGGCACTCACCGAGCTGGCCCCCGGAAACTCGTACTACGTCCTCGGCTACCACCACACGATCGACGGCTTCGATCTCGGGCCGCGCCCCAAGGAGGACGAGGAGGACCCGCGTTCCGCCGTGGTCACCTGGCGGGTGTGCCGCGAGTGCGGACACGTGCGTACGAAGAACGCCGAGACCGACAAGTCGCCCTGCCCCCGCTGTGCCGGACCCGGCATCGGCGGCAAGGCCGCGCTGCATCACGTGATCGTCCCGCACAAGGTGACCTCACGGGACAAGCGGGACGACGCCCGGATCATCGACGACCACGACTCGCGCAACCAGCGCTACTACTCGACCGCCACGGCGGTGGACATCGACCCGGCCGCGATCAAGGAGAGCTGGCGGCACTCGGGCGCCACCTTCGGCGTCGACCACGTACGCGAGGCGGTCATCCGGAGGTTCAACCTCGGGCCCGCCAAGCTGAGTCGCCGCCCGGACACGTTCTTCGCCGGCACCGAGGTCACCATCACGCCCTTCGTGCTCTGTCCGTTGTGCGGTGGCGCCACCGACCGCGATCCCGGTCACGCCCCCGTGCAGGAGGAGCTGTCCGAATCGCTGGCCGGGCGGCCGGAGTTGGCCCATCACCGCCCCTGGTGTCCCACACGTCGCCGCGGCCGGGCCGTCCAGGCCCAGGACCGGCGGGTGATCACCGCGACCGAGCACCGCACCGAGGCGCTGCGCATCCTGCTGCCCGCCGCGACGCTGCACGTGCCTGAGCGGCTGGCGTCGTTCTCCGCGGCCCTGCACCTGGGGCTCGCACTGCGCTACGGCGGTGATCCGGCGCACATCCGGTCGACGCCGAGTACGGAGCCGGACCGCGAGACCGGGCTGACCCGCAACTACCTGGTGCTTTACGACTCGTTGCCCGGCGGCACCGGGTATCTCCAGCGGCTCGTCGAGGGTGTGGGCGAGGAGTTCCGGGCCGTCCTGGCGGCCGCCCAGGAGTATCTGCGCGACTGCCCGTGCCGGGAGGGGTCCCGGCGCGCGTGCCACCTGTGCCTGCTGGGGTACGCGCCGGAGCGCGAGTACGCGCTTCTCGACCGCCGCGAGGCCCTGTGGATGCTGGACGACGTGCTCGGCGAGGACGGCCGCAGCCGATGGGACGTCAAGCCCGTACGCAAGGACCGGGCGGGCCGCGTGGAGGACGAGGAGGAGCACCGGAGGCGCTTCGCCCGGCAGGCGCAGAGCGACCTGGAGCGGCGCTTCATCGACTGCATCGACCGTTGGCTCGCCGAACCCGCCAACCAGGCCGACGTGGAGCACGAGGAGACCCCGACCGGCCGGCAGGGCAAGCAGTTCACCCTGCGCCGACGGGACGGCTCACCGATCCGCTGGGAGTCGGTGGCCCAGAAGCCGCTGTACGCGCAGGGCACGGTGCCGGATCTGCTGCTGCGCCCGGTCGCGGGTGAGACCACCTCGGACGGCGCGCCGCCCATGCCGGTGGCCGTCTACCTGGACGGCTACCGGTGGCACGCGTCCGCGGCGACGAACCGGATCGCGGGGGACGCCGCCAAGCGGGCCCGGTTGCGTGCCGACGGCACGCTGGTCTGGCAGATCACCTGGGACGACGTCATGGCCTGGGAGAAGGAGCTGCGGGCCCGGGCGGGACGGAACGCGGCGGCGGACGGAGACGAGGCCGCGCAGGCGCTTGCTCCGGCTCTGGCCGGGCCGTCGGCGCGGGCCGCGTGGCCCCCGTACGACGTCGAGGGCGAAGCCTCGCCCGGCGGTCGGGCACGGGCCAACTGGGAGAAGCAGAAACAGGATCCGAGCGAGATCGACCGGATGTTCGCCGGTGCCATCCCGGCCCTGCTCGGCTTCCTCGCCGACCCGGATGTGCGGCGCTGGCGCGGAATGGCCCGCCTCTGTGTCGGGGGGCTGCTCCAGCTGGCGAAGCGGGACGAGGTCGTGGACGCCTCTCCCGAGGCCGCCGTGCCGTGGATCGAGGCAGCGCTGCGGGGCGACGTACGTCCCTCGGTCAGCGGTCGTGGTCTGAGGCTCTTCCCCGTGCGCGACGGCTCCGGTCTGCCTCTGGTGCTGATCGGCGACGCCCGGGCGAAACCTCAGGAGCTGAGTGCGCTGGCCGTTCTCGACGACCGCGCCCAGGCCGTGGCCGGTGACAGCGACGCACATCGGCGACGCTGGAAGGCATGGCTGAGCTGGGGAAACGTGCTCCAGTTCCTGGATCCGACCGGGACTGGCCGGGCCGACGGGCTGCAGCTCGCCCGCAGCGAGCTGGACTCGTTCGACGCGGGGCTGCTCGCGGCCACGGCCGTCCGGGCGGACGGGCTGCTCACGGCCCTGCGGGAAGAGCTACCGGGGACGGGGCTCGTCGTGCCAGAGCGCGACGACCGGGACGCGGTGCCGGAGGCGGTGGACAAGGCTGCTGTTCGTCCCCTGCCCGTCACCAGCGGAACTCCCGCGGCTCCCACCGCGTTGGAACGCGCCGCCTGGGAGCTCGTCCTGCGTGAGCTGTCATATGTGGGCGACCCGGCGATCGAGGCCCTCGCCAAGGCGCTCGCTGAGCGCGGGGACGTCCCGGCCGCCGAGGCGGGCTGGGACGCCGCCGGTATCTCCCGGCCGCTTGAGCTGGCCTGGCCGGACCGCAGGATCGCGGTGGTCCTGGACGAGGACGCGGCCGACGACCGTTACATGGCGGAGTGCGTCGCGGCGGGGTGGCAGGTCCGCGCGCCCGGCGAATGGGACGAGAAGCAGCTCGCAGCCCTGCTCGATGACGGGAGGCAGGGCGCGTCCGGAGAGGGAGGGGACCGGCGATGAGCCATGGGGTCAGGACACAGGTCGCGGTCACGCCGCAGGCCAACGAGGACATCCGGCGCCTCGACGCGGCGACGAAGAACGCGGTGGGCGACTTCGTCCGCCGGCTGCGGGCCGACCGGTCCAACCTGGCCCTGCGGCTGAATCTGCTTCGTGAGGCGGGCGGAAACGGGCGCCTGTTCCTCGCGGCACTCGACGGCAGCCGCATGGGCCTGCTGCTCGAAACCGAGGAGAACCGCTTCAGTCTGCTGGCCGTCCGGGTCGGTCCGTCGGCCCGGGAGGAGCTCGCCCGGCTGACCGTGGAGATCAACGCCGTCTCGGGTGGTGTCGAGCTCGTCGACCAGAGCGAGGTCAGCGCCCATGTGGTGGCGATGCCCGTGCGCCCCGAGCCCGGTCCGGAACCGGGCACCGCACTGGAGAGGCCTTCGGCCACCGAGACGCCCTCAGCCCCGTCGGACGTCGGGGCCGCCGCCTCCACGACCGCACCGGCCGCCCTGCCGGTCCCTCTCTTCGCCCCGTACGAGGACGAGGAGCTCGTCGGCCTGGGGGTCATCGCCTCCCTCCTGCCCGCCCTGCGGCGGATCACCGACAGCCGTCAGCTGAGTACCCTCCTCAGCCACAACCTCCCCGGGCTCACCCGGGAGGTGCTGCTCGCCCTGCACGACGGCATGGAGCCGAGCGAGGTCCGAAGGTTCATCACCGCCCCATGGCGGGCGGACGAGGAGATCGACCCGCGGGACTGGGCCCGGGCGGCACGACGGCCCGTGTCGCAGGTCAGTACCGAGGACGCGGCCGTCCTGGACGCGCTCGGGGACGGTTTCGACGCCTGGCGGCTTTTCCTCCACCCCGAACAGCACAGGCTCGCTACCGCCTCGTTCAAGGGGTCGGCGAAGGTCACCGGCGGGCCGGGCACCGGCAAGACGGTCGTGGCCCTCCACCGGGTGCGGCACCTCGTCGCCCAACTGCCACCGGGGCAGACCAGGCCCGTCCTGCTGACCACGTACAACACCAACCTCGCGGCCGATCTGAAAGAGCGCCTGCATCGGCTCGGCGGCGACGCCCTCGTTCGCCGGGTCGACGTCAAGTCCGTGGATCAGCTGGCCAGGGAAGTGGTCGAGCAGCATCCGAGTTCCGTGCTCGGCACGCCCATGGGCGACGAGGAGGCCGTAGCGCTCTGGCACCGGGTGTGCGCCGAGACAGGAGTCTTCGACTTCGACGCCGACTTCCTCGACTCCGAGTTCAAGCACGTCATCCTCGCCCAGGGCTGCGGTACCGAACGCCTGTACCTCCGGGCCGAACGGCGGGGCCGCGGCGTGCTGCAACGGGCCGGACGGAAGCAAGTATGGGAGCTGGTGGCGAAGTACCGTACGTTCCTGGACGGTCCGCCGAGGCGCACCACGTACGCACTGATCGCCGACGAGGCCGCGCGGATCGAGGAACACCGCATGGCCAAGGCCGCCGAGCAGGCACGTTATAAGGAGGAGCACGGCGGTCTGGACCTCATCCACCGCGAGGCGGGCAGCGGCATGTGGCTCAAGCCCCGCTACCACCACATCGTGGTGGACGAGGCTCAGGACCTGTCGGCCTCGCACTGGCGGATGCTGCGCGCGATGGTGGCGCCCGGACCGAACGACATCTTCCTGGTCGGCGACGCTCACCAGCGCATCTACTCGCACCAGGTCGTCCTGGGCAGGCTCGGCATCAGCACTCCCGGTCGGGCCTCCCGGCGACTGACGCTGAACTACCGCACGACGCGAGAGATCCTCGGCAGCGCCCACGGTCTGGTGCACGGCGAGAGCTTCGACGATCTCGACGACGGCGCGGACACCCTGGACGGGTACCGCTCCGTCCTGACGGGGCTGGCTCCTCAGTACTGGCGGGCTCCCGACTGGGAGACTGAGATGAGGGCCGTCGCCACGCTGCTCAAGGAGCGCCACGAGCGCTACGGCACTCCGTACTCGGCCATGGCCGTCAGCGTTCCGGACAAGGCCGCGGTCACACAGCTCGCCTACACCCTGGCGTGCGAGCCCTTCCTGATCCCCGCGAGTGAAATCGGCAGGGAGGGGCCCCGCGACACCGACACCGTACGCATCGGCACCATGCACCGTTTCAAGGGGCTCGAATTCCAGCGGGTGTTTCTGGCCGGTGTCAGCGAGGGATTGATTCCCCATCAGCGCATCGAGGCCTTCCGGCTGAGCAATCCCGACCGATACCGCCAAGAGGAACAGCGAGCCCGTTCGCTGCTCTTCGTGGCGGCCACCCGGGCACGCGACGAGCTGGTCGTCTCCTGGCACGGGCGCTCGAGCCGCTACCTGCCCCGGCATGCCGATCACGATGCCGGCCGTGCAACGTCCCTGCTGACGGGCGACAGTCCTCCGTCGGATTCGAACGCAGCCTGATCTGTGAGGCGCGTGCCGGGGCACTCGGGTGTCCCGGACCCGGCATGCTGTCTCACAAGCCGTGCTGGTCCATCAGTCGCATCAGGTTCCGCTTGCGCTTCTGGGCGGCGCGCAGGTCGGCTACGTACGCGGAGTAGTCGTCGGGTGTACAAGCGATCACCATCAGGCCGAGCGCGACCAGGTGCTTGCAGAAGTTGCCTTCCTGGCCGTGCGGGCAGTCGCATGTACCCGCCGGCTTTCTGCGGCCCCCGAGGAGCAGCTCCACCTCGTACCGCTCCGTGCCGCGTACCGACGCCCAGCCCCCCGACTCCGAAGGGCCGCATCCTCCCTTGGGTGCACTCGGCGCTCGAACAACGTACGGTCCGACGGCCGCCCGGCGGGCTGCCACGTTCCGGTCGTTCGGAAGCATTTGGTTACCGAGGCATCTCGACCGCCCGAGCCGGGGCCGTGCAGCCTTGCGTGCTGTGAGGCCTCTGATGCCCGCCACGCCGTGGCCGGACCTCAACGCAAGGGCTCCAGCCCAGAATGGCAACCAAACAGGACAAGTCAATTTCACGGGACATGCGTGGAACGAATTCCCTAGCATTGTGTCAGTCACGCCACTGACCTGGGAAACGCGGGGAAGACCGACGGCCTCCGGAGCCGTGTGCGCAGGTTCGAATCCTGCCGGGGGCACAGAAGCCGGACCAGCGTGATCAACCCGCTGACCTGCCGAAGTGCCAGACTTCAAGAGCCGGACCCAGTCCCACTGGGTCCGGCTCTTTGTCGTTGCCGATCACTGGTCGCGTGTGAGCGGTGTGTGGCTTCACCATCAGGAACGAACCCCTGCGGCGACCAACCTGCGCAGGCCATGATGACCGGGTGTCCACATTCCTCCCCGCTCCACGCACGTCGTCCAGACGCCTGCCGGCCTGGGTCCGACAGGCCGTGCTCTCCGCCAACGGCGGCTATTGCACGTACTGCGGCAGCGACGGAACTCGGGCAGAGGTTGTCGACCACGTCGAGCCCCTGGAGTGGGGTGGGGCAAACGTCATCAGCAACCTCGTCCCCGCCTGCCGCCCCTGCAACGCCAGTAAGCGTGATCGCAAACCTCTTGAGTGGCGCCGAAGCCTGGAACGTCGTCACTACGCCTTCAAGTGGTGGGATGACCCTCCCTACCCGGACTACGTCTTGTCGTACAGGGCCGAGGGTCTACTGCGAACCATCGCGGAAGCGCAAGACGAGGTGCTGGAGCTGGCCCGCCCTTTTCAGGAGCGGGCCGCTGAGAGGATGAAGCGGCAAGCCGCCATCCTCGCCGAAGACCTTCTGCATCTCACGGAACGCCAGCAAGCGGAAGTCCGCGAAGCGTTACTGTCGCTGTTCAGCGATTAGCCGGATGCGAGTCAGCGGTTCTCGCTGTCCTCCCAGCCCATGACCCTTCCGATCCTCTCGCTTACGCCAGACGGTCTTCGCGGCCTCCGCCGTCCCGCGAGCTTCGGCTTGAGGCGCCGCGTGCGGACGGGAGTGGCGGACATGGTTTGCGTGTTCGTCCTGGGGTGCTTTTTGCTGTTGGGCGTGGTCGGCCTGCCGGCGGCGCGGGTCGGGTGCCGGGGACCGTCTGTGGCCGGGGTGACGGGTACGAGGTCCCCGCGGAGGTGCGGGCCGGCCCTGCCCCGCGGAGGCGGGCGAACGGTCTGGTGGCGTTCTGGTGCACCGGGGCCGCGGCGCTGGGCTTCGCTCCGTCGGTGCCGTCGGGCGTCGTGGTCCTGAGCGGCGGCGGCGGGGAGGTGAGCACCTCGGGGCTCGTGGTGTTCGCTCTGTACAGGCTCGGCGTGGTGATCGTCGGCGCGTACCCGTTCGAGAAGATCAGGAGTCTCGGTCGGTCCGGGGAGCGGTGACCGGTCGCTGCGCCGGGGTGGGTGCCGTCGTGCTCCGTTCGGGGAGGGAGGCGACTCGACCGGGTTCAGGTCCGCGGTTCGGGACATGCGGAGGGTGATTGTTCGTCGCGGACGAAAGGGGCCTGTCGTGGCCGATGACGTCGTCACCATGATCAAGACCGATCACCGTGAGCTGGAGCGGCTCTTCACGATGATGGAGCAGGAGCGGAGTGTGCGGCCGCTGGCGCTGCCGCTGGCGGTGGCCATGTTGGAGGCGCACAGCCGGGCCGAGGAGAAGCACGTGTACCCGGCGCTCGTGAAGGAGGCCGGGGAGAAGGACGAGGTGGAGCACGCCACCGAGGAGCACCACGAGGCGGAGGAGCTCGGCCGGCGTCTGCTGGAGCTCGACTGGGAGAGCGAGGAGTTCGACCGGGAGCTGGGGAAGTGGGTGGAGGCCGTGCGCCACCACGTCGAGGAGGAGGAGCAGGACCTGCTGCCCGCGCTGGGCGAGACCTTCGACGAGGAGCGGCTGCGGAGGATGGGCGAGGAGTTCGCCGAGCAGCGCGCGGAGGAGCTGGCCGGGGGGTCCGAGGGTGCCGGCGGGGGCGAGGGGGCGGGGCGGAGTGACCTCGCCGGGCTCACTCGGGACGAGTTGTACGAGCGCGCCCGGCAGTTGGGCGTCGAGGGGCGGTCCTCGATGAAGAAGGACGAGCTCCTGGAGCAGGTGCAGGGCGCCGAGGGGGCTGCCGCCGGCTGAACCCGCGCAGGGTGCGGTGGTGGTCGTCGGCGTGCTCTGAGGGGGTGTCGGGGGCGGTGGTAGGTTCGAACGCGTGAGTGCAGCGGGGGTGTCGGCGCGGGCTGTGCGCGGCCGGGCGTTCCCGCTCGCCCCGGTGTCCCCGGCACCTTCGCTTAGGAGTACGGCATGACCCACGGCGACCATCTGACGCGCAGGCCGTACGTGGCGCTGCCGGCCCCGGAGTCGGTGCCGACCGTCGACGCGCGGCTCGCGTCCGCGCTCGGGCGGCCGCAGCACGGGGACTCCGCGGTGCGGCGCGTCGGGCAGTCGTTGCGCGGGCTGGCGTCGCCCGCCGCGAAGGAGGTCGTCGCGCAGAGCCGCGGCGGGCGTGAGGTGCGGTTGCCCGTGCCGGCGGGGCGGGTCATCGCCGTGACGTCCATCCGCGGCGGGGTCGGCAAGTCGACCGTGGCGGCGATGCTGGGGCGTACCTTCACGCGGTTGCGGCCCGATCCGGTGCTGACGCTGGAGGCGGACGCCGCGCTCGGCACGCTGGCCGTGCGGATGGGCGCCCCGTCGGTGCGCTGGTCGTGTCCGGAGCTGGCGCGGATCCTCACCCCCGCGATGGACCTGAACGACATCACCGGCTACCTCGTCCCCGTGCCCGACGGCGGGTGGCTGCTCCCCGCGAGCCAGGGGCGGGTGGGCCCGCCCCTGGACGTACCGACGTACCGGACCGTCTCGTTGGCGCTGCGCCGGCACTTCGCGGTGACGGTCGTCGACTGCGAGACGCTGCCGGGGGAGGTCGCCCGTACGGCGATGGACACCGCGCACGCCCGGGTGATCGTGGCGCCGCGGACCGCCGAGGGCGTCAACGGCACGCGGGTGGTGCTGGACTGGCTGTCGCGATTGCCGCACCGGGCGATCGACAGCACGGTCGTCGCGCTGACGTCGAACGCCCCGGACATGACGCTGGACCTGAAGACGGCCGTCGCGCACCTGCGGGAGCCCGGCGTGACGGTGCTCCCGCTGCCGTACGACCGGCACCTCGCGCAGGGTGGGCCCATCCGTACGGACATGCTGGCGCGGGCCACGCACGACGCGGCCGTCACCCTCGCCGGGGAGGCACTGCGGCGGTCCGTCGGCATGCGCTGAGGGGTCGGGTGGGTGCCGAGGAATCGGGCGGGGCTCTCGGGTCGGACATGGGCTGTCGGGTCGGGCATGGGCTGTCGGGTCGGGCATGGGCTGTCGGGTCGGGCATGGGCTGTCGGGTCGGACATGGGCTGTCGGGTCTGGCACGCGCTGTCGGGTCTGGCATGCGGCAGGGGGTCGGGCACGCGCTGACGTCGGGCGTGGGGCGGCCGGGGGCACGGGGCGCCGGGGGCGTCAGCCGCTGCCGCAGACCGGGGGGAGCCACGGGATGGTCTGGCGGTTGCGGACCCGGTCCAGGACGGCGAGCTGCTCCCCCAGCTGCCGGGGCTCGGCGAGGTAGCGCAGGACGGCCCGGTGGAAGGCGTCGCGCATCGCCGGGGGCATGGCGTCCGAGGCGTCCCAGCACCGCATGGTGCCCCGGCCGCGCAGGGTCGCGTCGATGCGGGTCGTCGTGCGGTCGTCGTCGTACGCGCCCCCTGGCACGGACCGGTTGGCGGTGAAGCCGAGTTGCGCCGTCGCCGGGTCGGCGAGGTGGCGGATCAGCGCCCGTGCCTCCGGGGTGTCGCGCAGCATGGCGGCGAGGTCCGCGGAGACCTCCCAGGCGGGCGCGCCGGCGCGGGCGCCGGGGACGACGGTCCGGGAGTGGACGTACTGTCCGCGCGCCGCGGTCCAGTGCTCGCCGTCGCGGACGAACGTCGCCTGGTGCTCCAGCCGTTCGTCGTCGCAGGCGGCCTCGGGGCCGCCCCACGGGTCCTGGAAGCCGGCGCGCAGCGCGGGCCCGACGCGCCGGACGTCCCCGGCGCCGACCAGGTCGCCCCACGTGGTCCACGCCTCGCGCACCCGGGGGTCGGTCCAGGACAGGTCGCCCGTGGCCCACTTCTGGTACACCTCCCAGCCGGCCTGCTGGAGCAGGACGTCCTCCACCCAGTCCGTGCCGGGCCAGCCGGAGGTGGCGCCCGACTCCATGGCCAGGCACCACTCGCGCGGGTTCCGCGCGATCCGGGCGACGTCGTCCTCCGCCAGGGCGCCGGGGTGCCACACCATGCTCTTCAGGTCGGCCTTCACCGGCACCCAGTGGACGCCGCCCGCCACCCGCGGCGCCCACATATCGGCGTAGTCGTCCGGGTCGAACAGGCCGTCCAGGGGCTTGAGCCGGTCGGCGGCCGCGTACGCGGCGAGTTCCCCGGGTCCCGGCATGATGACCACGTCGGGCGGGGTCCCGGCCTCCACGTCGGCGGCGAGCACCTGGCTCTCGGCGGAGCTGCCCTGGTAGATGACCCGGATGCGGTGCTCGCGCTCGAACGGGTCGAGGACCTGGGTGCGGAACCGGTCCCGGTCGCCGCCGGTCCAGTTGCCGAGGACGGTCACCGCGCCCTTCCAGCGGTGCGTCCACCACACGCCGGCGACGACGCCGCCGGCGACCAGGGCCAGGCACAGGGCGAGGACGGTGTACGTGCGGCGGCGGGTCATCGGCGCTCCCGGTGGCGGTACTCGGTGAGGCGCGGCAGCAGGCCGGCCGCGGACAGCGCCACCAGCGCCACCCCGGCGACGAGGATGCCGTCGGACAGCGACGCCCACAGCCCCGCGTCGGCGAGGTGTCCTTCGATGGTGGTCGCGGCGTGTCCGATGCCGGCGCCGGTGTGCCGGTCCCGCAGCTCGCCCACCGACGCGGTCGTGTCGCCGTGCGTGCCGAGCACGACCCTGGCCAGTGCCGCCGCGCCGACCGTCCACAGCACGGTCGCGGCGAGCAGCGGAGGGTTCACCGGGCGGCGGAAGCGGCGGCGGGCGAAGCGCTGGGCCTCCAGGAGGGCGCCGAGCAGCGCGGCGGTCAGGGCGGCGGCCGCGGCCCAGGTCAGGGTCATGGGCCGGCCGAACCGGGCCTGCCGTTCGGCGACGGCCAGTTGCTCGTCGCGCAGGTCGTCCAGGCGGCCCATGATGTCCTCGTCAGTGCCCGGGGCGTCCAGGACGCGGTCGGCGTACAGGAGGTAGGCGCCGCGCAGCGGGGAGTCGTCGGGCTCGCGGTTGGCCTGCTCGATCCAGCCGGAGTAGACGGAGATGAGCCCGGTCGCGGTCTGCAGGGTGCGGCGGCCGGGGAGGCCGGTGACGTTCTCGGACGCGGCGAGCGCGAGGGCCTGGTGGGCGACGGAGATCTGGGTGTGGAACCCGCCCGTCCCGGCCTCTTGGAGGCCGTCCTCCGGGACGGATGCGCGGGCCTGGCCGAGGGCGTGCTCGGCGGTGTCGACGGCGAGGACGCCGGGGGCGCTGGCCGTGGCGAGGCCGACGGCGTCGTGGTGCACGGCCCGGAAGGCGCCGAAGAGGACCAGCGTCGTGGCGGTGCCGAGCACCAGCAGCCACCGGAGTCTGCGGGTGAGGTCCCGCGTGGTGGTGCTCACGGCCGCTCCTGGAAGCGGTGACCGCAGCGCGGGCAGAAGCGGCCGGTCACCGGCGCCCGCGCCCCGCACGCCGGGCAGGGGACAGTGGCGGTACCGCCGCCACCGGCGGGGGCACCCGTGCCGGTACCGGCGGAGCCCGGCGGACCGCCCGGGCGGTCGACGGCGCCGGGGCGGTCGGCCCGGGCGCCGGGGCGGTCGGCCCGGGCGCCGGGGCGGTCGGCGGGGCCGGCGTCGTCGTCCGCTCCGGGGCCGTACGTGCTGTGGCTGCTGGCGGTGATGAGGTGCTCGAAGTCGATGGGCGCGAGGTCGGGACGGAGCCTGACCTGCCCGGTGGCCGCGTCGACGATCTCCACGAGCCGTGCGAAGTCGGCCAGGGGGCGGGCCGCGCCGACGGTGTGGGCGAGGCGGACGCCGTGCCCGAGGTGTTGTGCGGCCCGGTCGCGGTCGCCCCGCCGATAGGCGTCGGCGGCGGCCGCGACGGCCTGGCCGAGCTGCCCGAACAGCTGGAAGTGGGCGACCTGCGTGTCGGTGTGCCGGGACAGGGCCGGGTCCTCGGTCCAGTGGACGACGCACGGCTGGGGCGGTGGCAGGGCCACCCCCCGGGCGGCGCCGGGCAGGGCGAGCGAGACGACGGCCAGTTGCAGGTCCTCGCGGCGGGGCCGCCCGGCGGGGTCGGCGGCGAGGCACAGGTGGTAGCGGCGGGTCTCCTCGCCCCAGGCGCGGGTGGTGTAGCGGTACGGCCCGCCCGGTGCCGGCGGCTCGGCGGGCTCCAGGTCGGTCTCCGTGGGGAAGACCTGCTTGAGGTAGCGGACCGTCGTGCCGGGGACGGGCGTGACGTCGATGGCCAGCTCGGGGAGGCTCTTGGTGAGGAGCCGGGCGGTCAGCCTCTCGTACTCGGCGGGCAGGGCCGACTCCTCGCGCACGGCGCCGACCCCGCCGTGGAGCCGACGGGTGATCTTCAGCAGTTCCCGGGCGTCCCAGCCGTCGCCGATGCCCCAGGCGTCGCAGACGAAGCGGCCTTCGCAGGCGTCCAGGACGTCGTCGAGCGGCAGCAGTTCGTCGTGCTGGTTGCGGCCGTCGGTGAGCAGCAGGACGTGGCCGATCGGGGCGTCCCGGGCGGCGAGCAGCCGGCGGGCGAGGTCCAGCCAGGCGCCGATGCAGGTGCCCCCGGCGGCGACCAGGCCGTGGAGGGCCAGGTCGGCGCGGCGGCGGTGGCCGTCGGACGCCTCCGGCATCCCCTCCGTCGGGGGATACGCCATGGCGGCCGTCTCGGTGCCCTGCACGACGGCGAACGGCGTGCCGGTCGGCAGCATCCCGATCGCCGCGGCGGCCGCCTGGCGGGCGGCCCGGAACTTCTCCGGCGGCCACGTCATCGAGCTGGAGCAGTCGACGACCAGGACCTCCGCGAGCAGCGGGGCCGGGCGCGGAGCACCGTCCGCCCCGTCGCCGCCGCCGGCCGCGGTGCCGGTGGCGCCGGCCGCGCTGCCCGTGCCGTCGACGCGGACGGTCAGCACCACGTGCATCTCGTGCTCGCGCGCCTCGGCGGTCAGGTACTTCCACTGACTGATCTCCAGGCCGGCCGTCGCCGTCGCCGGGCCGTCGCCCGCCGTGCTCCCCGGTGTCATCCGTCGCGTCCCCCTCGTCGCGTCCCCGTGGTGGCGTCACCGCCGTCGTGTCACCGCCATTGCGCCTACGTCATTGCGTCAACGCCGCCGTGGCACTGTCGCGGTTCGCGCCCTCGTCGTGCTCCTCGTCCTCTCCTGCGGCTCCCTCACCCCGGGGCCGCCGTCGCCCTCCGCCTCCGCCACCCCGTCGGCACGAGCCGCAGACGGGGTTCGGGCAGGGCGGCGTAGGCGCGGTCCAGCAGGTCAGCGCGGGTGTCCCCGTCCTGCGCCCGGTCGGCGAGGTTTCGCAGGGAACGGGAGAGCAGCTCACGCAGGGCCCGCTCGTCGTCCCGCGGTCCGAGCAACTCCCCCACCGGGAAACCGGGTCCCCAGCCGCCCGGCGGGCGGCAGGCCAGGGCGTTCTCCCGCACCTCCGTGACCAGGCGGTCCCAGGCGGCGTCCCGCTCCCCCGCGCGACCCATCTCGTCGAGCCGGGCGACCGCCTCGCGCAGGGTGGCCGCCGTGGGGCCGCCGTCGGGCAGGCGGCCGGCGAGCACCCGTACGGCGGCGACGCGGGCGGCGTCGTGGTGGCGGGACGTCGTGGGCACCCCGTCGAGGACGGCGACGGCGCCCTGCCGGTCGCCGCGCCGGAGGTGGGCGCGGACGAGCCCGAACGCCGCACTGCCCTGGGTGCGGTCGCGTTGCCAGACGGCCTCGTAGTAGTCCTCGTATCCGTCGGTCCGCCGCTCGTCGGCGGTGAGGTACTCGGCGCAGTGGCCGAGCGCCAGCTTGGGCGCCCACTCGCCGGGCAGCGCGGCGTACACGGCCGCGAACTCCTCCTCCGCCGCCCGTACGTGGCCCTCGGTCAGCCGCAGGAGCCCGCGGTGCCAGGAGACGCGCCAGTCGTACTCCCCCGCGCCCAGCCCCTGCGCGGCGTGCAGCCACCGTCCGGCCTCGGTGGGGTCGCCGGCGTGCGCGTAGGCGCGGCAGAGCCAGAGGGCGGCCTCGGCGGTGGCGAGGGCCGGGTCGCGGCGGGCCTGCTCGGCGATGCGCGCGGGGCTGTCGGCGGCGAGCCCGGCGAGGAGTACGGCGGCCGGGTCGCCCGGGTCGGGGATCGGGACGGGCAGGCCCCGGGCGGCCTCCCGCGGGTCGGGCGGCGCCAGGGGCAGCGGCGGCGGCCCCCCGGCCGCACCGCCGGCGCCGGTGGTCGTGGCGCCGCTCGCGCCGGTGGTCGTACCGCCCGTGTGCCGGGCCGGGGCGCCCGTCGGGTCGCCGGGCGGGCCGGTCGTGGCGCGGGTCGGGCCCCCGCTCGGGCCGGTCGTGGCGCCGGGGCCGGCTGCCCTCGCGCGGCGGTCGCCGGCCGGGGCGCGGCCGTCGCCGGCGGGGTCGAGGCCGTCGGTGGCCGGGTCGCGGCGGTCGGTGGTCCAGTGCTCCAGGGCCGGGACGGTGCCGAGCGCCGAGCCGAAGAGCACGGCCGTGGGGGCGAACCGGGTCGAGCGCTCGGGGTACGGCTCGTGCCAGGTGAGCGCCTGGTGTTCGCGCAGGACCTCCCACAGCTGACGGGACATCTCGGCCGCGGAGGTGAAGCGGGCCGCCGGGTCGGGGTGGGTCGCGCGCCGGACCAGCGCCTCGAAGGAGCGGGCGGCGAGCCCGGAGGCGGGCGCGGCGCGGGTGGCGAGGGCCTGGAGGGTCCGGCCGACGGTGTACAGGTCGGTGTCGATCCGGAAACCCCGCTGGTCGCGCTCCCGCTTGGGCGGGGCGTAGTCACGGGTGTAGACGAGCCCGGAGGTGCGGTCGTCGACGCGGCGGACGGCGCCCAGGTCGATGACCTTGATGTCGCGGCCGTAGTGGATGACGTTGTCCGGCTTCATGTCGCAGTACAGCAGGCCCTGTTCGTGGAGGTACTCCAGGGCGCCGAGGATCTTGCAGCCGTAGGTGACGACATGGTCGATGCCGAAGGGCCGGCCGAAGACGGCGGTCAGCTCCTCGTCGGGGGCGTAGCGGATCCAGGCCAGGGAGCGGCCGGCGATGTACTCCATGACGATGTAGCCGGTGGGCTCGTCCTCGCCGGGCGCCTGGTGCTGGACGAAGGTGATGATGCGGACGATGTCGCGGTGGTGGAGCGTGGTGAGCGAGCGGCGCTCCTCGACGGCCGCGCGGCGGGCGACGGCGTCGCTGGTGTTGATGAGGCCCTTGAGGACGACGAGGTGGTCGGGGACCTTGGTGTCCTCGGCAAGGTAGACCCAGCCGAGGCCGCCCACCGCGAGGTAGCCGAGGACGCGGTAGTGGCCGCCGACCTCGTCGCCGGGGCGCAGCCGGGGCTCGAAGGAGTAGGGCCGGCCGCACTCCGGGCAGAAGCCGTGGTCCGGGGCGGGTTCGCCGTCGTAGCCGATGCCGATGGTGCCGGTGCAGTTCTGGAAGCCGCAGCGGCGGCCGCCGGTGGGCGGTCGGGCGGTGGTGCCGGCGGCGGTCCCGGGGTCGGGGGCGGGGATGTGCGGGAGCAGGACGAGGCCGTCCCGGTCGAGGGCGGCGGCGCTGCCCCCGGGCCCGTACGGGGCCGGCCCGGGTCCGGTTCCGGGCCGGGGCCCGGAGGCGTCGGGGCCCGGGCCGGCGGAGCCGGCTCCGCGGGTCGGCCCCGCGGAGTCCGGGCGGGTGCCGGACCGGCCGGGCGCGGACCGGTCGGGCGGCGTCGGGTCCGGGGCGGTGGGTGTCGGTGCGGCCGGCGGGCGGCGGTGGCAGGTGTCGCAGAAGCCGGTGACCATCACCGCGCCGGAGCAGCCGGCGCGCGGGCAGGGCACCGGTCGGGGGCTGGTCATGCGGGCGCCGCACCTCCCCGCTCGCGTCTCTCCGGGCCGCGGTCGTCCCGGAGGAGCCGCTCCCGGTCACGGTCGCCCCGCTCCCGCGCCTCCCGGTGGCGGTCGTCCCGGAGGAGCCCCTCCCGGTCGCTGTCGCCCCGAACGGGTCCCTCCCGCTCCCGCCCCTCCCGCTCGCGTCGCTCCCGGTCGCGGCCCTCGACGAGCCGCGTGTACGCCTCGACCGCCTCCTCCGCCGCCCGGACGTCGCACGGCCTGGCGCGCAGCAGCCGGTGGGCCCGGCGGTGGTGCTCGTCCACCTCCAGGTCCTCCCCTCCCTCGGTGACGCCCTGGTGCAGGGCGCGGTAGCCGTCGAGCCGGCCGACGAGCTCCCCGCGACGGCGGCACAGGGCGTCGAGCCGGTCGGCCGCCGCGGTCAGGCGGGCGGACAGCCGGTCGGTGAGCCGCTCGAACGCGGCGAGGTCCGGCCCGTCGGCCACGCCGGCGAGCTCCTGGGCGCAGCTGAGGATGTGGAGGGCGCCGCCCGCCCGGTACAGGGCGTCGTGGACGGCCTGCGGGTCGTCGGTCCGTACGGTGGCCATGGCGTCGCCGAGGCTCTCGGCGAGCGGCCCGGTGAGCCGGCGCAGCCGGGCGACGAGACGGGCGCAGCGCTCCTGCTCGGGGCGGACGACGAGGTCGGTCCAGGCGCGTTCGTAGCAGGGGCCGGGTTCGCGGAAGACCAGCAGGAGGCGGCTGCCGCGAGCCCTGAGGACGGTGAGGAGGTCGAGCAGGGCGGGCGGGTCGACGGCCTGGTCGACGCCGACGAGGACGAGGGTGAGGGGGACGCCGCCCGTCCTGATCCGGTCGGTGGCGGGGTCGGCCGGGTGCTGCCACAGGCCCATGCGTTCGGCGATCCGCTCGGCGATGCGCTCGGCGGTGGAGTCGGCGGCGTCCAGGGCGAGGTCGTGGCCGCCGGCGGAGGGGACGGTGCCGGGCGGGTCGAGCGAGGCCCGGTCGACGGAGGCGGTGGTGCGTAACTCCCGGTCGGCGAGGGTGATGGCGCGGCGCAGGGTGACGGCGCGGGCGTGGTCGCCGGGCCGCACCAGGCTGATCTTCACCTGGTCGCCGTCGCCGCGCAGCCAGTCGGCGAGGCGCTGGGCGAACGGCTCGTCGAGGGCGGGCCCGGGGGGCTCTCCGGTACGGGAGCGGAGCCGGTCGTCGACGGCGGTGCGGCCCAGGGTCCAGGCGGCGACACCCGGCAGGTGCCGCACGATGGTCTCGGCGGGGCTCATGAAGGAGAAGGAGTTGCCGTGCCGGTCGCGCAGGCCGGTGAGGACGATGCCGATGACCTTGCCGGTCGCGTCGTCCACCACCCCGGCGCCGCTGCACCCGGGGCCGGCCAGTTCGCCGGGGGTCTGCGGGCCCAACTGGACCTGCCCGTCTCGCCCGCAGCCGCCGATGATGGTGGCGCGGAACCAGATGCCGCCGTTGTGCTCGTAGGGGAAGCCGTACATCCGCACGGTGCGGTGGGGTGCGGAGAGCCGGTGCAGGGAGACCGGTTCGTGGGCGGGCCGGGGGTGTTCGAGCCGCAGCAGGGCCACGTCGCCGCTGGGGTCACCGTCGGCGTCACGGGTCTCCGGTACGTACGCGTCCGGGTCGGCCCAGGCGGTGACGGCGGGGACGGCACCGCCGGGGGCGCCGACGAACTCGGCGGTCACGCGTGCCCGGGGGTCGACGACATGGGCGCAGGTGAGGACCCGGTCGGGGCTCAACAGGACGCCCGCGCCCGCGATCTCGCCGTTCTCCCAGCGGATGCGGACGGCCCAGGGCGGGGTCTTCGAGGACGGGTTCGAGGAAGGATCGGCGCTGACACCCCCGGCGGCCACCATGGTGCGAAACTATACGCGCGGGGCCCTCTCCTGCCCCATACTTGACGGACGGCGATGACGGCACTGACGGTCGCGCCGGCGGCGGGGGACGGCGACGTACGGGGGTGCGGGATGTCGGACGGTCAGGACTTCGTGGGGCTGGCCGAGGTGGTCCGGCACATCCGCGGGGAGTTGGAGAAGGCGCGCGACGACGCCGAGGGCCGCCCCCTGGGGTTCACGGTGGAGAAGGTGAACCTGGAGTTCTCGGTGCAGGTGCACCGGTCGGGCTCGGGTCGCGGCGGGCTGCGCATCGGCGTGGTCACGGCCGAACTGGGCGGCCAGATCGACCGCCAGACGACCCATCAGGTGCAGGTCGAGCTGGTTCCGGAGTACGAGGGCGGACGCCTGCGCGTCGCCCGGGGCACCCCGCCCCGCCCGTCCGGCTCCTGAGGGGGCCTTCCGCTAGGCCGAGCGCTTGCGGGTGGTGCTCTTCTTCGCGGTCGTCTTGCCCGTCGACTTGCCGCCCGTCCCGGCCGCCGACTTGCGGGCGGAGCCCGCCGCGGCCTTCCCGCCGGTCGCCTTGGCCGCCGTACCGCCCGCCTTGTCGGCCGCCGTGCCGGTCGCCTTGGCGGCCGCCTTGCCGGTGGTCTTCCTCGCCGTGCCGCCCGTCGTCTCGCGTTCGGTGGCCTTCTTCGCCGCCGTCCGGCCCGTCCTCGCCGTGGACTTGCGGGCCGGTGGCTCCTCCGCCTCCTTGGCCGTCCGCGCCGTCGACTTCCGCGCACCGCCCTGTTTGGGGGCGCTCCGGGCACGGGGCGGGGTCCTGCGGGAGGGCAGTTCGGTGACGGACGCCGACTCCCCGCCGCCCCCCTCGCCGCCGGGCCGCGCGTCCGCGTCCGGGCCGGGCTCCCCCGCCGACCCGGTGCCCGACTCCTCGCCGCGCGCCTCGCGGGCCGCCCGCACACTGCTCTCCAGGGCCGCCATCAGGTCGATCACCTGGGCGCCCTTCTCCGGGCCCGTCTCGCGCGGGGCCTCCCAGCCGCCCTCCGCCTTGGCGGCGATGAGCTCCTCCACGGCCGAGCGGTAGTCGTCGTGGAGGGTCTCGATGTCCACCTCGCCGAGGGTGTCCATCAGGGCGTCGGCGAGGTCCAGCTCGGCCTCGCGGACGGTGACGGACGTCTCCGGCGCGACGCCCTCCGGGTGGCGGATCTCGTCCGGCCACAGCAGACCGTGCATGGCGATCACGTCGTCGACCACCCGGAGCATGCCGAGCCGTTCGCGGCCGCGCAGCGCGAACTTCGCGATGGCGACCCGCTCGCTGCGCTTGAGCGCCTCGCGCAGCAGCGTGTACGGCTTGGCGGCGGGAACGCCGTTCGCGGCGAGGTAGTAGGCGGCGTCCATCTGGAGCGGGTCGATCTGGGAGGCCGGTACGAACGCGACGATCTCGATGGTCTTCGCCGTGGGCAGCGGCAGGGAGGCCAGGTCCTCGTCGGTGATCGGGATCATGGTCCCGTCGGCCTCCTCGTACGCCTTGCCGATCTCCGCCGAGGGGACCTCCTCGCCGTCCAGCTCGCACACCTTGCGGTAGCGGATGCGGCCGCCGTCCTCGGTGTGGACCTGGCGGAAGGAGACCGACCGGTTCTCCGTCGCGTTCACCAGCTTGATGGGGATGCTGACCAGCCCGAAGGAGATCGCCCCGTTCCAGATGGACCGCACGGTTCGTCCCTTTCGTACCGGAATCGTGGGATTCTCATCTTATGACGCCGATCACGGAGGTGGAGGGGCGGCGCCTCCCGCTCAGCAACCTGGACAAGGTCATCCACCCCGCCACGGGCACCACCAAGGGCGAGCTCCTGCACTACTACGCGACCGTCGCCGAGGCGCTGCTGCCGCACCTGCGGGACCGGCCGCTGTCCTTCCTGCGCTACCCGGACGGCCCCGACGGCCAGCTGTTCTTCACCAAGAACCCGCCGCCCGGCACGCCCGACTGGGTGAGGACCGCGCCCGTCCCCCGGACGGAGGACCCGGGTGCCCGCCAGGTGGTGGTCGAGGACCTCCCGTCGCTGATGTGGGCGGCGAACCTGGTGGTCGAGTTCCACACCCCGCAGTGGCGGGCGCGGGAGCCGGCCGTCGCCGACCGGATGGTCTTCGACCTCGACCCGGGCGCCCCCGCCACCGTCGTCGAGTGCTGCCGCGTCGCGCTGTGGCTGCGCGAGCGCCTCGCCCGGGACGGCCTGACCGCGTACGCGAAGACCTCCGGCGCCAAGGGACTGCACCTGTACGTGCCGGTCGAGCCGACGCCCTCGGAGACGGTGTCCGCCTACGCCCGCCGGCTCGCGGTCGAGGCCGAGGCCGAGCACCCGCGGCACGTCGTGCACCGGATGGCGAAGGCGCTGCGCCCCGGCAAGGTCTTCGTCGACCACAGCCAGAACGCCGCCGCGAAGACCACCGCCGCCCCCTACACCCTGCGCGCCCGCCCCGCCCCGACCGTCTCCACGCCCGTGACCTGGGAGGAGGTCGAGGCGTGCGGCGAGCCGGGCGCCCTCGTCTTCCTCCCGGACGACCTGCCCCCGCGCGTCCGGCGGTACGGCGACCTCCTGCGCCCCCTGGTCGACCACGCGGGCGCGGGGCCGGTGCCGGAACCGTGAGGGCGCCGGTCGTCCCCCCCGTCCGGGTGGCGCTCGCCCGTACGGTGGGCACCCTGCCGCGCGACCCCGGGCGCCTGGCGTACGAACCGAAGTTCGACGGCCACCGGATGGTGCTCTTCCGGGGCGCGGGCGACGAGGTGGCCCTCCAGGCGCGGTCGAGCCGCCTGGTCACGGCCGCCTTCCCGGACCTCGCGGCGGCGGCGCTGGCCCTGCCCGAGGGGACCGTCCTCGACGGGGAGGTCGTCGTGTGGACCGGCGGCCGGACCGACTTCGCCGCCGTACAGGGCCGGGCCGCGGCCACCCCGGGCCGGGCGCCCGCGCTGGCGAGGCGGCTGCCCGCCTCGTACGCCGCCTTCGACGTGCTCGCGGCGGACGGCGTCGACCTGCGCCCGCGCCCGTACGCGCGGCGGCGCGAACGGCTGGTCGACCTGCTGGACGCGCTCGGCCCGCCGCTCCAGGCGGTACCGATGACGACCGACCCGGACACCGCCCGGGACTGGTTCGACACCCTGCCCGGCATCGGGGTCGAGGGGCTGGTCGTCAAGCGGCTCGACGAGGCGTACAAGGGCGGTGCGCGCGCGTGGCGCAAGCTGCGGCACACCGACACGCGCGACGCGGTGGTGGTCGGCTTCACCGGTCCGGCGCAGCGCCCGGCGGCCCTCGTGCTGGTCCTGCCCGACGACGACACCCCGGTCGTCTCCAGCCCCCTCACCCCGCCGCTGCGCGCCCGCGCGGGTGCGGTACTGCGGACCCTGCCCGCCGGCGAGGGCGGCACGGCGACGGCGGTGGGGCTGGGCGAGGTGGCCTACCGGTCGGTGCCGCCCGCGCTGGAGGTGGAAGTCGCCCAGGGCACCACCCGCCACACGGTCACCACGGTGCTGCGTCTCAAGGAGGGGGGTGGGGGCGGTGGTTGAACGCCCGGCGACGGCCGCCCTGAGGCCACCGGCAGGGGTGCCGGTACGCGCGTCGGCAAGGGTGCCGGCGGGCACGTCGGCAGGGGTGCCGGTACGCGTGTCGGCAGGGGTGCCGGCGGGGCGGGGAGGACGGGGGCCGGCCAGCGCCCGCACGGCTGTCGGACCCGGCGCCGGCACGGGTGTCGGCGCGGGGCCGACCCGGCGCCGGCACGAGCGCGGGCGGGGGTGTCCGCGGGGCCGTCCGGGGCGTTTCGGGGCGGAGGGCTGGCCGGACGATAACCGGGCAGAGAACAGAGGAAAAGGGGCGTGGACACGTGTCCGGAGCGTGTCCGGGGCGTGTCCGATTGCCGGGGCATCGCCGTACGCGGTGTGGTGCACTATTGCCCCCAAGTGCAGGGTTCACGGGGAGGGAAGGCATGTTCACGGGGATCGACGAAGTCGACTGGGCCTCGCTGGGTCATGCCTACGGCCCGGCCGACGACGTGCCCGCGCTGCTGCGCGGACTGGCGTCCGACGACCCGGCGGAGCGCGAGACGGCGCTGGACGGGATGTACGGCACGGTGCACCACCAGGGCGACGTGTACGACTCGACGCTGGCGTGCATCCCGTTCCTGCTGGAGCTCGTGGCCTGCCCCGAGGTGCAGGACCGCGGCTGCGTGGTGGAGCTGCTCGCCAGCATCGGCGGCATCGACCTGTCGGGCGACGACGAACTGCAGGAACTCGACCCTGAGGACGAGGAGTTCGAGGACGCCGCCAACTACGCGATGGCCGCCGCCGCGGTCGCCGCGGGCGCGGACGTCTTCCTGGCACTGGTCGGGGACGGGGACCGGGAGGTCCGCCTGGCCGTGCCGGGCGCGCTGGCCTCCCTGCACGGCGACCCCGTCCGGGTCCTCGACCTGCTGCGGGAGCGGCTGACGGTCGAGACCGACACCGAGGTGCGCCTGGCGCTGGTCGAGGCCGTCGGCCGGATCGCCCTGCGGTACGAGTCGCTGCGCGACGAGACGGCCGGCTGGCTGAGCTGGCTGTCCGGGGCGGCGCAGGACCCCGCCCTGCGGCTGGCCGCCCTGGCCCAACTGGCCCGCTGCGCGCCCGGCCGGCTCCCCGAGGACGTCGTACGGACCGTCACCGCGCTCCTCGCGGAGCTGCGGCAGGCCGGACCCGGCCGGCGCGCCGGTGCGGACGGCCCCGGTCCGGGCTGTCCGTGCGGTCCCGGCGGCGGCGGCCCGGCCGCGGCGGCCGGAGGCCCTGGCCGCACCCCGCTCAACTTGCCTGCCAACGCGTTTAATTCGGCCAACTCCTGGGCCGCGCCGGGTGTACGCGACGCGTTGGCCGCGTCGCACCCCGTGCACCCCGCCCAGCCGGCGGAGACCGCCGATCTGCGCCCCGCCGCGCCCACCCTCGTGGGGCAGCCGCGCGAGCCGCGCGAGGAGCAGCGGGCGGGCCGCGGCGCGGCGTGGGCGGACGACCTGCTCCGCACGCTGCACGGCGCCCTCGACGACCGGGTCGACGACCGCATCGCCCTGATCACCGCGCAGCTGCGCAGCCCGGACGGCGCCCAGCGGACCGACGCCGTGTGGATGTGCGGCGGTCTCGTGCGCACCTGGCGCGGTGGGTACGACGAGGTGGTGCGGCTCGTCGGGGAGCAGCTGCACGCCCCGGAACCCCGGCTGCGGGCGGCGGCGGCGAGCTGGCTGGAGGGGTTGTTCGCGCTGGCCGGGCCCGCGACGGACGACCTGGCCGCGCGGGTCGCGGAGGATCCGGCGCCCTGGGCGACGGAGTGGATGGGCGGCCGGCCCGGTTCGGCGGGCGCGCTGCTCGCGCTGACCCGGGCCGGGGACGCGCGCGCCGTGCCGACGCTGGCGCGGGCGCTGGAGCGGCCCGAGACGGACGGCCGCCTGCTGTACGCGATCCCCCACCTGGGCGAGGCGGGGGCCGCGCTGGTACCGGCGCTGCGCCGCCGACTCGGCGCGCTGCCGCTCGACGACGACCTCGGCGAGCGGTCGGCGCCGCTGCTGCTGGCGCTGGCGGGGTGGAGAGCGGTCGAGGCGCTGCCCGAGGTGCTGCGGGTGCTGCGCGGGGCGCCGGCCGTCCGCCGCGAGTGGGTGCTGGAGTCGGCGCTGCGGGCGGTCGCCGCGTTCGGCCCGGCGGCCCGGGAGGCGGTCGCGGACGTGCGACCGCTGCTCGACGACCCCCGCGCCGGGACGGCGACGGCCGCCGCGCGGGCGCTGTGGGCGGTCGAGGGTGACGCCGGTGCCGTCCTGCCCCGGCTGCGGTCGCTGCTGCTGGCGCCGGACGCGCACGACCGGCGGGCCGCGGCGTGGGTGCTCGGGGCGTTCGGCGGGTCGGCCCGCGCGGCCGCGCCGGAGCTGCGCGCCTGCCTGACGGCGCGGGACGTCTGGCTGCGCGTCGACGCGGCGGCGGCGCTGTGCCGGGTGACCGGGGACCTCGGGGAGGCGCTGCCGGTGCTCCTGGCCGCCTGGCGGGAGAACCGCCACACCCGGATCGACGTCGCCGAGTGCCTCGCCGAGCTGGGGCCCGCGGGCCGTGCGGCGGCGGAGGCCCAGCCGCTGCTGCGCGCCGAGCTGGCCCGTACGCGGCGGCACAACGTCTCGGCGGGCGTCTCCGGCGACCACGACATCCACCAGGACGAACGGCTGCTGGAGCTGTGCCGGCGGGCGCTGGGCGACCCGGCGACGGAGGCACCCGAATGATCGTCTTCGGTACCAAGGGGTACCTGTACCACCTGGCGACGGTGACCCTGGTGTGCGGCGGCTGCGGCAACCCCACGGCGCACGCGGTGCGCCGCCGGGTCACGAAGTTCACGCTGTTCTTCGTGCCGCTGTTCCCCGTCTCCACGTCGTACCGGACGCAGTGCGCGTTCTGCGGCGTCGAGCGCAAGGTCACCGCCGCGGAGGCGGAGCGGCTCGCCGGGCCGGGCGGCGTCCGGGGAGGCGGCTCCCACCAGCGGTGACGCGACCGCGCTCGGGGCAGGGCAGGTACGGGCACGGGGGCAGGCCCCGACTCGGAGTCGGGTACCGGCTCGGAGTCGGGTACCGGCTCGGAGTCGGGTACCGGCTCGGGGGCACGTAGGGCACGGGGTCGGTATCGGGCTCCGGCTCGGGCTCCGGCCCCACGCGGCCGGCAGGGCGCCGGCTCGGTCGGCAGGGTGCCGGCCCCAGGTGTGGGGCGGCTGTTACACGGTCGAGGGTCCGCCGCAACGCCCGCCGCCTACCGTGGGCGCAGCGCCCCGACGGCCCCCTCCGCCCCCGGCGGACGGCGGCCGTGTCGCGGACGAAATAGGGTCGGGGCAGAACCGTCGACTGGAGCACCGGAACCACCGTGACCCCGCACCGCAGCCGCCGCACCGCCGTGCGCGCCGCCACCCGCCTGGTACCGCTCGCCGCGGCCGCCGCGCTGCTCGTGCCGCTGACGGGGTGCGGGAACGCCGGCGAGCTGAGGAGCGCGGGCGCCACCCCCACGGCCGTGGGTCCGGTGCGGCTGTGGCCCGACCTGCCGCCGGTGACGGCCCCGCCGATCGACTACGGCGAGAGCGACACCCAGCGGGTGCCCGGGGTGCGGGTGCCGGACGGCGACGTCCGCGCGGTCGACCCGGTCGCGGTGGTACGCGCCGAGGTGGACGCCCACCCCGACCAGTACAGCGGCTCCGACGGCATCGACGACGGGACGGCACGCGCGATCCGCGGGTGCGCCGGCGCGCCGAAGGCCTGCCCGGTCCTCAAGCCGTACTACCGGGACCTGACCGGTGACGGGAAGGACGAGCTGATCGTCGGCATCACGATGCCCGACCAGCTGGTCGCGGTGCGCTGCTACCTGCCGGAGGACGGCGGGCTCACCCGCATCATGGCCACCGTCGAGCAGCTGGTGAGCGTGGAGCTGGCGGGCCGGGACCTGATCCTGCGGGCGGTGTCGGCGGGCATCCCCGGTTACGAGTACCGCACCGCCTGGTCGTGGGACGCGCAGCAGCGGACGATGCTGCCGGCGCGCGACGAGATCGTCCGGGTGAAGCCGGACCCGCCCCGGCCCGCCGCCCCGCCGGAGGCCGATCCGGAGGCCGATCCGGAGCACGCGCCGGAGGCCGATCCGGAGGGCGAGCAGGAGACCGCGCCCGGTACGGGCACCGCCCCCGGGCCGACGCCCGGGGCCGGGGACGCGGAAGCCGGGGATGCCGGGGCCGGGCGCGCGGGGGCCGGCCGGTGAGCGCCACGCGCCGGCCGCGGGCCGGACGGGTGCGGGGCGTGCCGCGGCGCCCGGCGTGGACGGCGACCCTGACGTGGAAGGCCGCGGTCTTCATCACACTCATGTGCTGCGCGCTGGCGGCGCTGCTCGGCGCGCTGGTGCACGTGTCGGTGACGCGGCAGACGGTGGACACGTCCCGCGAGAAGGCGCTGTCCCGGCTGGAGGACGTGACGCGTGCGTACGAGGCGGGGGAGCCGCTGCCGCCGTTCGCGGCCGTCGACCCGGTCGGGCTGCCGCCGTCGCTGCGGGGCCTGGCGGCGCGGGGCGAGCGCGGCACGATGGTCGCCGACCACGAGGGCCGGCCCACGATGTGGGCGGCGGGCCCGGCTGACGGGCGGGCGCTGGCCGTACGGGTGGACTACTCGCTCAGCGCGCGCACCATCAGCGGGCTCGACCAGGCGATCCTCGGGTCGTCGGTGCTGGCGATCGGGGCGACGCTGCTGGTCGGCTGGTTCGCGGTCACCCGGGTGACGCGGCGGCTGCACCTCACCGCGCAGGTGGCCCGGCGGATCAGCGCGGGCGACCTGGACGCGCGCGTCAACGACCCGCGCACCAAGGACCCGACGCGGCCCCAGGACGAGGTGGCGACGGTGTCGGGGGCACTGGACACGATGGCGTCGTCGCTCCAGGGGAAGCTGCTGAGCGAGCAGCGGTTCACGGCGGACGTGGCGCACGAGCTGCGCACCCCGCTGACGGGCCTGTCGGCGGCGGCCGAGCTGCTGCCGCCGGGCCGGCCGTCGGAGCTGGTGCGGGACAGGGTGCGGGCGATGCGGGCGCTGACGGAGGACCTGCTGGAGATCTCGCGGCTCGACACGCGCAGCGAGACGGTGGACCTCGACGTGTACGCGCTGGGGCCGCTCACCGAGCGCGCGGTGCGGGCGTCGGGCACAGGGACGACCGTGCGGGTGGTGCGGGACGCGCGGGTGGAGACGGACCGGCGGCGGCTGGAGCGGGTTCTCGGCAACCTGCTGGCCAACGCCCACAGGCACGGCCGCGCCCCGGTGGAGGTCACCGTCGACGGGCCGGTGGTGACGGTCCGGGACCACGGCGAGGGGTATCCGGCGTACCTGCTGGAGCACGGGCCGCAGCGGTTCCGCACGGAGAGCGGCAGCAAGGGGCACGGGCTGGGGCTGACGATCGCCTGGGGGCAGGCGGCCGTCATCGGCGCGGAGCTGACCTTCGGCAACGCGCCGGACGGCGGCGCGCAGGCCCGGCTGACGCTGCCGGAGTACACGGACCTCGACGCCGACGGCGACGACGCGCCCCCCGGCGGCTGACCCGCCACCACGGACGGGGCGCCACCGGACGGAGCGTCACCGGACGCGCGCCACCAGGCGGGCCGCCACGGGGCGGGGCTCCACTGGGCGGGGCTCCACGGGGCGGGGCTCCCCCGGACCGGGCGTCACCGGACCGGGCGCGGGATGGCCCGACATGACCATGATGCAACCCGACATAAGGGACATAGCACTTTTATCTTGCTACGTTGCCCTCCATGACCGCAGCGACCCCGGACCCCGCGCCGCCCCGGGTGCGCCTGCCGAAGCGCCGCGGTGTCGAGCTCTCCCTGCTGGTCTGCGCCGTGCTGTGCTCCGTCCTCGGCTACGCCGACGTCGGCCTGGCCCACAGCGGCGCCGTGCCGCCCGACGTCGCCGGGTACGGCGCCGGGCTCGGGCTGCTGGCGCTGGTCGCGCACCTGGCGGTGCGGTTCGCCGCCCCGTACGCCGACCCGCTCCTGCTGCCCATCGCCGCCCTGCTGAACGGGCTCGGGCTCGTCCTCATCTACCGGCTCGACCTGGAGACCCCGGCCGACCGGGCGGCGCCGACGCAGCTGGTCTGGTCGGCGCTCGGCTTCGCGCTCTTCGCGGCCGTGGTGGTGTTCCTGCGCGACCACCGGCTCCTCCAGCGGTACGCGTACGTGTCGGTGGCCGCCGCGCTCGCCCTGCTGGCCGTACCGATCCTCTTCCCCGCGGTGAACGGCGCCCGCATCTGGATCCGGGTCGGCGGACTGTCCTTCCAGCCGGGCGAGTTCGCGAAGATCCTGCTCGCCGTCTTCTTCGCCGCCTACCTGGCCGCCAACCGCACCGCGCTCGCGCACACCGGCCGCACCCTCGGCCGTGTGCGGCTGCCGGCCGGGCGGGTGCTCGGACCGGTCGTGGCGATCTGGCTGACCAGCGTCGGCGTGCTCGTCCTGGAACGGGACCTCGGCACGTCGCTGCTCTTCTTCGGCCTGTTCGTCATCCTGCTGTACGTGGCGACCGGCCGCACCGGGTGGATCGCCGTCGGCCTGCTCCTCGCGTGCGTCGGGGCGTTCGTGGTGGGGACGCTCGAACCGCACGTGCACGGGAGGGTGGAGGACTGGCTGCACCCCTTCGCCTCCATCGAGGCGGGCCGCGGCCCCGGGCAGCTCGCGCAGTCGCTCTTCGCCTTCGCGGCGGGCGGGATGTTCGGCGCGGGCCTCGGCCTCGGACACTCGGCGCTCATCGGCTTCGCCGCCAAGTCCGACTTCATCCTCGCCACCGCGGGAGAGGAGCTGGGGTACGTCGGCCTGACCGCGCTCTTCCTGCTGTACACGCTGCTCGTCGCCCGCGGCTACCGCTGGGGGCTGGCCCTGCGCGACCCCTTCGGGCGGCTGCTGGCGATCGGGCTGGCGTCCATCCTCGCCCTCCAGGTGTTCGTCATCGCGGGGGGCGTGACGGGGCTGATCCCGCTGACGGGGATGGCGATGCCCTTCCTCGCACAGGGCGGCTCGTCCGTCGTCACCAACTGGATCATGGTGGCGCTGCTGATCCGCGTCAGCGACTCCGCCCGCGCCCCCGGCGCGCCGGTCGACGGCACCGTCGACGAGCGCGCCGACGGCACCTCCGCCGTGGGCGGGGCGGGCGGCGGGGCCGGCACCGCGGGCACCGCGCCGCCCGCACAACCGGAGGACGCCCGGTGACCCTCCCCCGCGACCTCGACCTGGCCCGGCCCGGCAGCACCCGCACCGTCCGGCGGGCCGCCGCCCTGTGCCTGCTGCTGCTCGTCGCGCTGCTGGCGAACGCGGCGCGCGTACAGGTCCTCCAGGCCGACCGCCTCGACGACAACCCGGCGAACCGGCGCACCGTGCTGTCCCGGTACGCCGCACCGCGCGGCGACATCCTCGTCGACGGGCGGCCGGTCACCGGCTCCAAGGACACCGGCCAGCTGCTGCGCCACGAACGCACCTACACCGACGGGCCGCTGTACGCCCCCGTCACCGGCTACGCCTCGCAGACGTACGGCACCACGCTCGTCGAGGACGCCGAGGACGCCGTCCTCTCCGGCACCAGCCCGAGCCTCTCCCCGCTCCCCCTGTGGAGCGACATCAGCCGCGGGCGGCCGCCCGGCGGCCACGTGGCCACCACCATCGTCGGCGCGCTCCAGCAGGCCGCGTTCCGCGGCCTGTCGGGGCGGCGCGGGGCGGTCGTCGCGCTGGAGCCGTCGAGCGGACGCATCCTCGCCCTGGTGTCGAGCCCGTCGTACGACCCCGGGGTGCTCTCCGGCACGGGCAGCGAGGTCGCCACGGCGTGGGCGCGGCTCAACACCGCGCCGAGCCGGCCGATGCTCAACCGGGCGCTGCGGCAGACCTACCCGCCCGGCTCCACCTTCAAGATCGTCACGGCGGCGGCGGCCCTGGACGCCGGGGTCGTCACGGACCCCGACGCCCCGACCGGCACCCCCGACCCGTACGTGCTCCCCGGCACCCGCACGGTGCTGCCGAACGACGCCACGGGCTGCGGCGACGCCTCGCTGGCGTACGCGATCCGCTGGTCGTGCAACACGGTGATGGCCCGGCTCGGGGTGCGGGTCGGGCTGCCGGGCATGCTGGAGGCGGTCCGCAGGTTCGGCTTCAACGACCCCGGCCTGCGCGTGCCGTCCCGCGTGGCCCCCTCCAACTTCGACACCGGCATGACCCCGGACCGGCTGGCCCTGTCCGCCATCGGCCAGTACGACACGACGGCGACGCCGCTGCAGATGGCCATGGTCGCGGCGGCGGTCGCCAACGGCGGCGAGCTGGCCCACCCGTACCTGGTGGACTCGACGACCACGGCGGACGGCGGGCTCGTCGGGCGGACCCCGCGCCGCACCTACGCGCGCGCCATGGAGCCCACCACGGCACGGGTGCTGCGGGGGCTGATGGTGGACGTGGTCGAAGGCGGCTCGGGCAGCAACGCGGCCATCGAGGGCGCCGAGGTCGGCGGCAAGACGGGCACCGCCCAGCACGGCGTGGGCAACCTGGGCACGCCGTACGCGTGGTTCATCGGCTGGGCGCGGGCGACCGGGGCGGCCCGGCCGGCGGTGGCGGTGGCGGTCGTCGTGGAGGACGCGTCGGCCCGGCGGGAGGACATCAGCGGGGGCGGCAGCGCGGCGCCCATCGCCCGGACGGTGATGGAGACGGCGCTGGCGTCCGCCGCCCGCGACTGACCGCACGGGCGGCCGGGGTGCCAGTGGGGCGGCTGGCGGCTGGTTCCGGGCGGGCGGAGGGCGGCCGGGGTGCCAGTGGGGCGGCTGGCGGCTGGTTCCGGGCGGGCGGAGGGCGGCCGGGGTGCCAGTGGGGCGGCTGGCGGCTGGTTCCGGGCGGGCGGAGGGCGGCCGGGGTGCCAGTGGGGCGGCTGGCGGCTGGCGCGCCGCCGCCCCCGTACCGCTACTTCTCCAGGGCCGCGCCCAGCGCCGTGGCGCCCTCCGCGAGGACGTCCTCCGCCGGGACGCCCTCCGCCTCCGCGCCGTCCGCGACGGCCTGCGCGACCTCGGCGACGCGCTCGGCCTCCTCGGCGGCGAACCGCTCGGCGTCGAGCCGCTCCGCGATCTCCTCGTCCTCCGCCATCAGCAGGTCGAGGTTGGAGTCACCGAGGTCGAAGACGCCCATGTCCAGGTACGCCTTCTGCAGTCGCTCGCCCCACAGGCCGATGTCCTTGACGCACGGCACGATCCGGCTGAACAGCAGCTTCCGGAAGAGCTGCAGGAACTCCGACCGCTCCGACATCTCCTCGGCCTCCCGCTTCGGGATGCCGAAGTTCTCCAGCACCTCGACGCCGCGCAGCCGGTCGCGCATCAGGTAGCAACCCTCGATGACGAAGTCCTCGCGCTCGCGCCGCTCGGCGTCGGTGAGCTGCCGGTAGTAGTCGCGCAGCGCCATCCGGCCGAACGCCACGTGCCGGGCCTCGTCCTGCATGACGTAGGCGAGGATCTGCTTGGGCAGCGGCTTCTTCGTCGTGTCGCGGATCATGCCGAACGCGGCGAGCGCGAGCCCCTCGATGAGCACCTGCATGCCGAGGTAGGGCATGTCCCAGCGGGAGTCGCGCAGGGTGTCGCCGAGCAGTGACTTGAGGTTGTCGTTGATCGGGTACAGCATCCCGATCTTCTCGTGCAGGAAGCGGCCGTACACCTCGGCGTGGCGGGCCTCGTCCATGGCCTGGGTGGCGGAGTACAGCTTGGCGTCCAGGTCGGGGACGGCCTCGATGATCCGGGCGGCGCACACCATGGCGCCCTGCTCGCCGTGGAGGAACTGGCTGAACTGCCAGGCCGCGTAGTGGCGGCGCAGGTCGCCGCGGTCCTTCTCCGTCATCCGCGACCAGTGGCGGGTGCCGTGCACCGTCATGGCCTCGTCGGGGGTGCCGAGCGGGTCGTACGGGTCGACCTCCAGGTCCCAGTCGATGCGGCGGGTGCTGTCCCACTGCTTGTCCTTGCCCTTCTGGTAGAGGGCGAGGAGGCGGGCGCGCCCCTCGTCGTACTCCCAGGAGAAGCGGGCGGCGCCGGAGGCGGGGACCTGCCAGACGGGGGACCCCGGGTCGTTGGCGTACAGGTCGTGCGTCGACACAGGCGGCTCCTTCGCGTCGGCCCCAGGGTGCGGGCTGCGGGCTGCGGGCGGGGTGCGGATGCGGTACGGGTGTGGGTCGTGCTTCGGGTGCGCGGTGCGGGTTCGGGTGCGGGGTGCGGGGTGCGGGTGCGTGCTTCGGGTGCGGGGTGCGGTGCTGACGGGGGCAGCGTCCATCTTGCTAGACGTCGGGTCAACAAGTCGCGCCGGGGGGATTGACGGGCTTACTGACAGGCAGTCTCATAAGGGTGCGACCGCAGAACCCGAAAGCCGACTGCGAGGTGGCCGAGACCATGACGACCGTGTCCGAACCCGATCTGCGCCTGCTGCGCGACGCGCTGGGCCCGCTGCGGGACCGCGAGCAGGTCGCCGCGCGGCTGCTGGAGTCCTCCGCCAAGCACTCCTTCGACCCCGACACCGAGCTCGACTGGGACGCGCCCTTCGAGGACGGCAAGTGGTTCTGGCCGCCGGAGCTGGTCTCCCTCTACGACACCCCCCTGTGGCGACGGATGTCCGAGGAGCAGCGGATGGACCTCGCCCGCCACGAGGCGGCGTCCCTCGCGTCCCTGGGAATCTGGTTCGAGATCATCCTCATGCAGCTGCTGGTGCGGCACGTCTACGACAAGTCCGTGACCAGCAACCACGTCCGCTACGCACTCACCGAGATAGCGGACGAGTGCCGCCACTCGATGATGTTCGCCCGGCTCATCCAGAAGGGTGAGGCCCCGGCGTACCCGGTGCCGCGCGTCTACCACAACATGGCGCGCGTGCTGAAGACGGTGTCGACGACGCCGGGGTCGTTCGCGGCGACGCTGCTGGGCGAGGAGATCCTCGACTGGATGCAGCGCCTGACCTTCCCCGACGAGCGCGTCCAGCCGCTGGTGCGCGGCGTGACCCGCATCCACGTCGTGGAGGAGGCGCGGCACGTCCGCTACGCCCGCGAGGAGCTGCGCCGCCAGATGGTCACGGCGCCCCGCTGGGAGCAGGAGTTCACCCGGATCAGCTGCGGCGAGGCCGCCCGCGTCTTCTCCGTCTGCTTCGTCAACCCGCGGGTCTACGAGAACGTGGGCCTCGACCGCCGCGAGGCCGTCGCCCAGGTCAGGGCGAGCGGCCACCGCCGCGAGGTCATGCAGTCCGGCGCCCGGCGCCTGACCGACTTCCTCGACGACATCGGCGTGCTGCGCGGGGTCGGGCGGCGGCTCTGGCAGAGCTCCGGACTGCTCGCGTGAGCGCGGCGGGCGGCCGGCCCCGGCGCCCTGACACCGGCTGCGCCGACGGGGTTACGCTGCGGGCATGACCCGTGCCGCCACGCCCGCCACGCCCGCGTACCGACGGCTGAGCGTCGAGGAGCGGCGTACGCAGCTCCTCACCGCCGCGCTGTCGCTCTTCGCGCACCACGCGCCCGAGGAGGTGTCGTTGGACGACGTCGCGGAGGCGGCCGGGGTCTCCCGGCCGCTGGTCTACCGGTACTTCCCGGGCGGCAAGCAGCAGCTGTACGAGGCGGCGCTCCGCTCGGCGGCGGACCGGCTGGAGCTGTGCTTCGCGGAGCCGGCCGACGGCCCGCCCACCGAGCGGCTCGCCCGGGTCCTCGACCGGTACCTGCGCTTCGTCGACGAGCACGACGCCGGGTTCAGCGCCCTCCTCCAGGGCGGCAGCGTCGCCGAGACGTCCCGGACGACGGCGATCGTGGACGAGGTGCGGCGGGCCGCCGCCGAGCAGATCCTCGTCCACCTCGACGTGCCCGACCCGGGGCCGCGGCTGCGGATGATGGTGCGCACCTGGATAGCGGCCGTCGAGGCGGCCTCCCTGATCTGGCTGGACGAGGACAAGTGCCCGCCCGCGGCACAGCTGCGCGGCTGGCTCGTCGACCACCTCGTGGCCCTGCTGACGGCCACCGCCGCGACCGACGCGCAGACCGCGCGGGTGGTGGCGGCGCTGCTCTCCCTGGAGACCGCCGAGGGGCCGGTCGGCACCCTCGCCCGCCGGGTGGTGCCCGTGGTGGGCGGGGCCGCCCACCTGCTGTGACACTGGTGCGGTGCGAACCGAGAACACCCCCTTCCACGGCGGCCCCCTGGACGGCCGGGTCCTGCCGGTGCTGACCGGCCCCACCGGCCATCCGCCGAAGTGGTACGAGGTCCCCGTCCCCGACGAGGGCGGCGGCCCGCCCACCGTCCACGCCTACCGCCGCGAGCCCGCGGGCCACTCCCCCCGGCTCGGCCTCCAGCGCGGCTGGAAGTACGTCTACGAGCCGGCCGGGCGCGAGCGGCGCGGCCTGACGTGGCCCTGGTCGAAGCCGGAGCGGCGGGACGGACCGGAGCGGCCCTCCTGAGCGCGGGCCCCGGTGGCGGAGGACGGCCGGCGCGCTCCCCCGCAGGGGCGGACGGGTTGACCCGTTCGGCCCCATAGTCGTTTCATCCCCACATCTGACGAACCATCATCACTGCGTCCCTTGACCGGAGGTGGTGGCATGTCGATCGGCAGGGTTGCGCCGTACCGCGCGAGCGCGGCGGACCGGCGGGCGGTGGCGGTCCGGCGGGCGGTGGCGGTCCTCGCGCTCGCCTCGTCGCTCGCCCTCACCGCCCCCGCGCCCCCCGCGGCGGCCGTCCCGGAACCCGGTTCCGGGCCTGAGGTCGAGTCCGGGTCCGGGTCCGGGTCAGATTCTGGGCCTTGGCCCGAGTCCGGGTCCGGGTCCGGGTCTGGGTCCGGGGCCGAGTCCGGGGCCGGGTCCGGGGCCGGGTCCGAGTCCGGGCCTTGGTCCGAGTCCGGGTTCGAGGGCGGGTCCGGGCCTGAGGGCGGGGCCGGGTCTGAGGCCGAGTCTGGGTTTGAGGCCGGGGCCGGGGCTGAGGCCGGGGCCGGGGCTGAGGCCGGGGCCGGGGGCGAGCCCGTCTCCTTGTTGCTCACCCGCCTCCAGGCGCTCTACCGGGACGCGGAGGCGGCGGGCGAGACGTATCACGCCGCCCAGGAGCGGCTGGCCGCGCAGACCGCCGAGACGCGGCGGCTCGGCGGTGACCTCACCCGCACCCGCGACGCCCTCGCCCGCGCCCGCGCCGCGGCCGGGCGGCTGGCCCGCGCGCAGTACCAGGGCCGCACCGACCTGTCCCTGTCGCTGCGGCTGCTCTTCACCCGCGACCCGCGCCACGCCCTCGACCAGGGCCAGGTGTTCCGGCGTGCGGCGCGGGAGCAGGCGGCGGCCGTCGCGCGGTTGGAGGGCGGCGAGAAGCGGGCCGACGCGGTCGCGACCGCGGCCCGCCGGGCCCTCGACGCGCACCAGGCGCTGATCGCCGCGCGGCAGCGGGCCCACGACGAGGCGCAGGCCCGGCTGCGGGAGGTCGAGGAGGCCCTCGCGGGCCTGTCGGCCGGGCAACTCGCGGAGCTGGCCGCGCTGGAACGGGACCGCGCGGACGGGGCCCGGCAGAAGCTGACGGCCACCGGGACGCTGGACGAGGAGGGCGTACCGGCCGGGGAGGGCACGCCGTCCCAGGAGGGCGCCGACGCCGTGGCGTACGCGGCGGAGCAGCTCGGCAAGCCGTACGCCCCGGGCGCCCGGGGTCCGGAGTCCTTCGACGACTCCGGGCTCGCGTCGCGGGCGTGGGAGGCGGCGGGCCGGCCGGTGCCGCGCGGCAGCGCGGAGCAGTGGCGGACCCTGCCCCGCGTCCCGCTGCGGTCGCTGCGCCCCGGCGACCTGGTGGTGTACTTCCCGGACGCCACCCACGTCGCGCTGTACGTGGGCGGCGGCCGCGTCCTGCACGCGCCGCGTCCCGGCGCCCCCGTGTCGGTCTCACCGCTGGCGGCGCACCCGGTACTGGGCGCCGTACGGCCCGACGCGGACGCCCGGCCGCTGGCCTCCTACGCTCCGCCGCCGCTGCCCGGGGACGGCGCCGACGGGAACTGAACCGCCACCGGCCCCGGCCGGTGGGTGGGGTCGGGGCCGCGGTGGGTCACCTCCTCGGGGTCGGCGGCCTCGGGCACCGCGGAAGTGAACCCGCGATCGCCGCCGACCCCTGCGGGGGCGACCCACCACGCCCCCTCCCGGCCGGTGGTGGCGTGCGGGGTGGCGTCAGGCCGCGCCGACGGACGCCAGGTAGGCGGCGGTCGCCGCCGGGTCGTACAGGTACCCCTCGAAGTCCGACGGGTCGTCGAAGCCGTTGGCGAAGCGGTCGGCGACGGCCTGGTGCCGCTCGCCCGCGCCGATCAGGCCGAGCACGTGCTCCGGCGGGACGCCGAGCATGGCGTTCGTCCACTTCGTGACGTGCTGGGCGGTCTCCCAGTAACGGTCGAACGCGCCCTGCATCCACGCTTCGTCGAACGGGCGGTCACCGTGCTCCACGATGGACGCCAGGTAGCTCGCGGCGCACTTCGCCGCCGAGTTCGCGCCCTGGCCGGTGATGGGGTCGTTCGCGACGACGACGTCCGCGACGCCGAGGACGAGGCCGCCGCCGGGGAGGCGCCCGACGGGCTTGCGGACGGTCGGCGCGTAACGGCCGGCGAGGGTGCCGCCGGCGTCGGTCAGCTCCACCCGGGTGGCGCGGGCGTACTCCCAGGGCGTGTACCGCTCCATCAGCTCCAGCGTGAGCGCCAGGTGCTCGCCCGGGTCCTTGACCCCCTGGAAGACGTCGAGCGGCCCGCCCGGGATCCCCTCCCAGAACAGGATGTCCGCGCGGCCGCCGGTGGTGAGGGTCGGCATCACGAACAGCTCGCCGACACCGGGCACCAGGTTGCAGCGGACCGCGTCGAGCTCCGGGTGCTCGGGGCGGGGGCCGAGGCCGTGGACGTACGACACGGCCAGCGCGCGCTGCGGCTCGGCGAAGGCGGAGCGGGCGGCGTCGCGCTCGAACATCGACACCAGCTCGCCCTTGCCCGCGGCGACGAGGACGAGGTCGTAGGTGCGGGAGAAGTAGTCCAGGTCGGAGACGGCCGCGCCGTGGATGACGAGCCGGCCGCCGCGCTCGGCGAAGGCCTCCATCCAGCCCGCCATCTTCACGCGCTGGTCCACGGACTGGGCGAAGCCGTCGAGCCGGCCGACCCAGTCGACGGCGCGGGACCCGTCCGGGCCGGCGACCGAGACGCCGAGGCCCTCGATGCGGGGCGCCTGCGGCTCCCAGAAGGCCAGGTCGAGGTCCCGTTCGTGCTGGAGCGCCGTGGCGAACATGACCTGCGTCGACATGACGCGCCCGTGGCGGATCTCGTCGGCCGTGCGGTTGGACATCAGGGTGACGTCGTACCCCTGGGCCTGCAGTCCGAGGGCGAGCTGGAGCCCGGACTGGCCGGCTCCGACGATGAGTATCTGGCGCATCGAGAGGGGGCCTCTTCTTTCCTTGTGTAGCCGTGGTGCCGAGGGCGCGCCGCGGGACACCCCTAGGCGGGGGTCGTCTCCAGGGCGCGGGCGACGAGCGCGAGCAGCGACTCGACGACGGTGGACCGTTCCCGCGCGTCCATGATCACGATGGGTACGTCGGGCGGGACGGTGAGCGCGTCGCGCACGTCCTCCACCTCGAACCGCCGGGTGCCCTCGAAGTGGTTGACGGCGACCACGTACGGCAGGCGGCAGCTCTCGAAGTAGTCGAGCGCGGCGAAGCAGTCGGTGAGGCGCCGGGTGTCGGCCATGACGACGGCGCCGATCGCGCCGCGCACCAGGTCGTCCCACATGAACCAGAAGCGCTGCTGGCCGGGCGTGCCGAAGACGTAGAGGACCAGGTCCTCGTCGAGCGTGACGCGGCCGAAGTCCATCGCGACGGTGGTGGTGGCCTTGTCGGGCGTGGCCGACAGGTCGTCGGTGTCCGCGGCGGCCTGGGTCATCAGGGCCTCGGTGCGCAGCGGGGTGATCTCGGAGACGGAGCCGACGAAGGTGGTCTTGCCGACCCCGAAGCCGCCCGCGACGACGACCTTCGTCGCGATGGGGGCGCGGTCGTGGTCGAGCTGCCAGGGCGCCGGCGCCTCCTCCTCCGGCAGGTCACAGACGGCGGAGTCCATTGAGCACCCTTTCCAGCAGCGCGCGGTCGGGCTGCCCCGTGCCGTGCCCGGTTCCGTACACGCGCAGCCGTCCCTGGTCGGCGAGGTCGCTGACCAGCACCCGGACCACGCCGAGCGGTATGCGCAGCAGCGCGGATATCTCGGCGACCGTCCGCATCCGGCGGCACACCTGCACGATGGCCCGCATCTCGGGCATGAGCCGCCCGCCGGGCCTGGCCTGCCGGGCCTCCCTGGCGGGGGCCGCGCCGTCCGCGTCGGGGGCCTCCAGGGCGGCGACGAACGTCTCGACGAGCAGGACGTGCCCGAAACGGGTGCGGCCGCCCGTGAGCGAGTAGGGGCGTACGCGGGCGGGCCTGCGCCCCTCGCCGCGCATCGGCAGCCCCGCCGACAGGGCGGTCACCGGTCGCCCTCCAGCGACCGGCGCAGCTCGCTGCGGAGTTCGGGCGTGAGCACGTGTCCGGCCCGGCCCACGAAGAGTGCCATGTGGTACGCGACGACGCTCATGTCGCAGTCGGGCGCGGCGTGCACGCCGAGGAGGGAGCCGTCGCTGATCGCCATGACGAAGACGCTGCCCTGCTCCATGGCGACCATCGTCTGCTTGACGCCGCCGCCGTCCATGAGGCCGGCCGCCCCGGCGGTGAGGCTGCCGATGCCGGAGACGATCGTCGCGAGGTCGGCGCTGGACCCGCGCGGGCCGCGCGGCCGCTCACCGCCGTCCCCGCGTGCCGCCTCGGGGTCGGACGACAGCAGCAGCAGCCCGTCCGACGAGACGACGGCGACGGACCGCACGCCGGGTACCTCCTCCACGAGGTTGCCCAGGAGCCAGTGCAGGTTCTGCGCCCCGCTGCTCGGTCCTCGGGTCCCGGTGCCGGTGCCGGAGCCGGTCGTCGCACTCACTTGTGTGCCTCCTCGACTGTGTCCCCCGTTCCTGATCCCGCTTCTTCCGTACCCGCGATCTCGGCCTCCACGTCACGCCGGCCGTCGCGGGCGCCCTGCTGGAACCCGCCGAGCCTGCGGCGCAGTTCCTCGGCGTTCACCCCGCCGGTGCGCTCCACCGGTGGCGCCGTCGTCTCGACGATCCGCGGCGTCCGCTTCGGCAGGCCCTTGTCGGTGACCCGCCCGACCCGCTCCCACTTGGGCGCGGCGTCCTCGCCGCGCTCGTGGCCGTCCCCGCCGGGCTCCGGCAGCCGCACCTGGAGGGTGGTCTCGGCGGTCGGGGCGGACCCGGTGGCGTCGGTGGCCTCCGCGTCGTCGGTGGGTTCGCCGGCCGCCTCCGCGGGGGTCTCGGCGGTCGGGGCGGGCCCCGTGGCGTCGGTGGGTTCGTCGGCCGCCTCCGCGGTGGCCTCGGCCGGTACGTCCTCGTCGGTGTCCGCGGTCTCGTGACCGGTCCGCGCCTGCGGCGCGTCCTGCGCCACCGGGGCGTCGTCGGGGGTCCTGCGGTGCTGGGGCCCCGGGGAGCCGGCCTCCGCCACCGGGCCGGGCAGGCTCACGGTCGGCAGGCCCTCGGCGAGCGCCACCGCCGGCGGCACCGCCGTGGCGGGGGCGTCCGGCAGGAGGGCCTGCGGCAGCACGACCAGGGCCGTCACGCCGCCGTCCTCCTCGGTCCGCAGCTCGACGCGGGCCCCGTGCCGCGCCGCCAGCAGCGAGGCGACCCGCAGGCCGAGCCCCTCCCCCTCGGGCTCGCCCCCGGCCCGCGCCCCGCCGGCGGCCGCGGCGGACGCGTCCGCCGCGGCCTGCGCCAGGGCGGGGTCGGCGAGCCGTGCGTTGAGCTCGGCGAGCCGCGCCGGGGTGATCCCGATGCCCTTGTCGCGTACGGACAGCATCACGTCGCCGCTCTCCAGCAGCCAGCCGGAGAGCTGCACCCGGGCCTCCGGCGGCGAGAACGACGTGGCGTTCTCCAGCAGTTCCGCCAGGAGGTGGCTCACGTCGTCGGCGGCGAACCCGGCGACGTACGCGCGCGGGGGCAGGGACTGGATGGCGACCCGCTCGTACCGCTCGATCTCGCTGACGGCCGCCCGCAGCACGTCCACCAGCGGGACCGGCCCCTGGTGGGCGTGGCTGTGCTCGTGTCCGGCGAGGATCAGCAGGTTCTCGCTGTGCCGGCGCATGACCGTGGCCATGTGGTCGAGCTTGAAGAGGGTGGCGAGCCGCTCCGGCTCCTGCTCGCGCTCCTCCAGCTTCTCGATGACGGTGAGCTGACGCTCGACCAGGCCGAGGGTGCGCAGGGACAGGTTGACGAACGTGTGGTGGACGGTGTGCCGCAGCGTCCGCAGCTCGGCCGTGAGCCGGTCGGTCTCCACGCGCAGCTCGGCGTGGCGGGCGGACAGCTCGGCGGCCGCCGCCTCCCGCCCGCCGTCGCGTCCGGCGCGGGCCGCGAGGTCGAGGAGGTGACCGTGCAGGGTGTTGAGGGAGCGGACGACCTGGGCGAACTCGTCGTTGCGTCCGGTGAAGCGGATCGGCTCCTCCGCCTCCGGCGCGGCGGCGACCCGGGCGGCCCCGATGCGCAGCACGGCGAGCGGCCGGGTGAGCGTACGGGCGACGGCCGTCGAGACGCCGATCGCGACGAGCAGACAGCCGCCGAGCACGGCGACGCGCAGCTCCAGGGCGGTGACGTCGGCGTCCCGCAGCCCCTCCATGCGCTCGATCTGGCGGGTGGCGAGCGCCGACTCGACGCCGCGCATCTGCTCGATGCGGGCGGTGAGCGCGGCGGACAGCTGCTCGGGGTCGGTCCTGCGCTCGCCGCGGGTCAGCTCGCGGCCGTCGGCGAGCTTCGCGAGGTACTCCTCGGCCGCCTTGACCTCCGGGCCGGTGACGGTCGCTGCGAGCGACCGGCGGGCGGGCGCGTCGGCGTCGGCGTCGAAGTCGGCGAGGGCGACCTGCTCGCGGACGCGGGCGCGGTGGGCGGCGGAGGCCAGTTCGTCCCGGGCGCGGGCGGCGGCCGCGGCCTCGGGGTCCTCCTCGGTGACGTACCGGCCGCTGACCGGGTCGAAGACGGTGCGGTCGCCGCCGGCCGCGTCGGGCAGGGCGAGCGCGGCGAGGAGGAGGCCGCGGGTGGCGGACGCCTGCTCGACGGCGCGGCCCAGTTCGGCGGGGGCGCGGCCGGGGCCGTCGGTGGCGCGGGCGGGGGTGCGGTCGGCGACCTGACCGGCGAGGGCCCGCAGCCGGTCGATCACCTCGGTGTACGCGCGGTGGGCGGCGAGCGCGGTGCCGTCGCCGGTGACGGCCGTGCGGCGCAGGGACGGCACCTCGGCGAGGGCGCGGCGCAGGTCCTCGGGGGCGGCGGCGCGGATCTCCTCGATCTGGCGGTCCACGCGCGCGGTGGACGTGTTGGACAGGGCCGGCTTCGCGCGGCCCGCGCCCTCGCGCGGCCCGCCGGCGCCCGTACCGCCGGCCTCGCCGTCACCGCCGTCGTCCGTGCCGGCGGCGCGGCCCGCGGCGACGTACGCCGTGACCTCGTCGCGCTCGTCGGCGAGGGAGTGCGCGAGGGTGACCGCCTGGCGGTTCAGCTCGGCGAGGGTGACCAGGCCCTGGGATTCCGTCAGGTCGGCGGAGGTGGTGAGCAGGCCCGGGGTCCCGGCGCCGATGACGGTGACGCCGACGAGGGCGACACCGGCCACGAGCCGGCTGCGGACCCGTACGCGGCGGCCGCCCGGAACGTGGGGATCGCCGGGAGTGTCACTGCGCTTCTGCACCGGTGCTCACATTCTTGAACTCGTTCGCCCTTGAAGCAGAGGTGACGGCCGGTCACACATGGAGAGCGCTCCCACCCCTGGTACGGCTTCCGACCATTCCAGCCCTTTTGGGCAGCGAGCACCCCTCGGCCGCTCCGCCACCCGAACGAGTGAACAACACTCCGGAGTTGGCGAACAACTCGCGCACCGGCGACCGGCGGGTCGGGGGCGGGGGCCGGGTTGGACCTTCCGCGCGGGCTTTGGCAGTATGCGCGCCCGCACCTCGGCCGACGGGCCGCGCCCGGCCCGCACCGGGGCGGTCGGCGCCGCCCTGACCTGCTGGTACCGCTCCCCCACCGGGCCTTGTGCGCGGTGTGGAGGAGTCATGCAGACTGAGGCGCATGCACAGTGAGACCGCTTCGCTGCCCGGCCGGCCCGAACGCCCCAACGAGGACTGGGCGGCCACGGCGGTCCCGGCGTCCGGCCGGGGCGGTGCGGTGGTGCTCCTGGACGGGGTGACCCCGCCCTCCGGGGACGACGGTTGTGTGCACTCGGTGCACTGGTTCACCGCGCGCCTGGGTGGCGCGCTGACCGAACTGTCCGCTTCGCGGACCGACCTGACGCTGACGGAGGTCCTCGCGGAGGCAATCCGGCGCACCGCGGACGCCCACGAAGGTGAGTGTGACCTTTCTCACGTCCGTACGCCCCAGGCGACGGTGGTCCTGGCGCGCTGGGACGACCGGACGGTGGAGCACCTCGTCCTCTCCGACTCGGTCCTGCTGCTGGAGTCGCCGGAGGGCGGGGTCCGGGCCGTCCTGGACGACCGGCTGGACGCGGTCCCGCCGGAGGTGCTGCGCTCCCACGCGGCCACGGACCTGCTGCGCAACGCCGACGGCGGCTTCTTCACGGCCGCCGCCGACCCGGCGGTGGCCGCGCGGGCGGTGACGGGCGTGACGCCGCGGTCCGAGGTGCGCGCGCTGGCGGCGCTGACCGACGGAGCGGCGCGGTGGGTGGAGCTGTTCCGGGAGGGCGACTGGACGCAGTGCCTCGGCGTGCTCCGCAAGGAGGGCGCGCGGGGCCTGCTCGACCGGGTGCGGGCGCTGGAGGCGCGGGACGCGGAGGCGGGCGGGGTGCGGCGCTGGAAGCTCCACGACGACGCGACGGCGGTCTACGCGGAGCTCTGAGGGCCGCGCCGGGCTCCCGGCTCACCGCCCTCGGCCCGGGTGTTGAGCTGGTGGAGGAGGCGAGCGAGCTCGGCGACCTCGGCACGGTCCCAGTCGGCGAGCTTGCGCACGTACCGGGCCCTGCGGGCGTCGCGGACCCGGCGGAAGCGGTCCCGTCCCTCGTCGGTGAGGTGGACGAGCCAGGCGCGGCCGTCGGCCGGGTCGGGCTCCCGGGCGACGAGCCCCAGCTCCTCCAGCGCGCGCAGCTGGCGGCTCATCGTGGCCTTGCCGACGCCGAAGTACGCGGCCAGCTCGGTCGCGCGCCGGCCGCCCGCGTCATCGAGCCGGGCGAGCAGTCCGTACGCGGCCGGCTCCAGCTCGGGGTGGACCTCGCGGGCCATCTCACCGGAGGAGGCGCGGGCGCGGCGCAGGAAGACCGCCAGTTCGCGTTCGAGGGCGAGGAACTCCGGGTCGGCGGCGTCGTCCCCGGTGCGTTCCGGTCCGTTCCCCGTCGGGCCTGTGTGCATGTCCGCATCCCTCGCGCGCTGTCGTGCCGTGCCGTGCCGTGCGCGGGTTCGGTGCCCGCGGACGGCCAGTATTTCGCAGCGGCCGACCCGTCGGCGCAGGTCGGCGCGGCGACGGGGGGCGGGGCGGGGGGCGGCCGCGGAGCGGGCCGGGGCCGCGGGGACGGCGGCACGCTGCGGGGCCCGGGCTGGCGGTGACCGCGGACGGTGAGGCGCGCGGCGCTGCCGGGGCCCGGGCGGGGGCGGCGGACGGCGCGGGCCGCGCGGGGACGGCGACGGCTGCCGCGCGGACGGCGGCGGACTGCGGGGCCCGGCGGCGGGAACCGCGGACGGTGGGGCGCGCGGCGGTGTGGCCCGGGGTGGGCCGGGGGCGGGCTCGGCGGAAGGTGGCGCCCGGGAGCGTCACCGGCGGCCCCGGGCGTCCCGGGCGGGGTGGAGGGCGAGCGGCGAAGGGGTGGGGCCGGTTGCGGCGGAGCGGTTCCGGCGCGTCGAAGCACCGCTGCCCCGGTGCCACGTCGCGCCGGAACCCCACCGACCGGTGCCGTTCCACGGACGTACGGCCGCGGAAGCTCCCCCTCGAGTCCGCCGGGGTGGTCGTCCCCGCCGGAGCCCGGTCGACCCATCCTGCCCGGCGGCCCAGCGGACGCGTAACCTCCGGTCGGCCCCCTCCGACCGGCCGCGGACGGCGTACCGGCGGGGCCGGCCCGGTAGAGGTGGCCGCGTACCGGCGCGGCCCGGAGTTCCGCCCGGGCGCCTCAGAGGGGCAGGACGGCGCGGACCGTGAAGCCGCCCTCCGGGCAGGGGTGGGCCGACAGGCAGCCCCCCAGCAGCTCGGCCCGCTCCCGCAGCCCGGCCAGGCCGTACCCGCCACCCGGCAGCTCCGCACCGGCCTCCGCCGACCCGCCCGGTACCGCTTCCCGCGCCCCGCCCGGTACCGCCGCCCCTTCCTCCGCCCCGCCTGCCCGCGGTTCCCGCGCCCCGCCCGGTGCCGGAGACCGCGCCGGTGCGGCGGGGGCGGGGGTCGGCGGGGTGTTGCGTACCTCCACCGTCAGGGACCGTCCGTCCGGCGCGGGCGCCACCCGGACGGTGACGCGGGCGCCCGGGGCGTGCTTGCGGACGTTGTTGAGCGACTCCTGCACGATGCGGAAGGCCGCGCACTCCACCTCCGGCCGCACCCGGGCCGCCTCGGGGGCGGTCACGTCGGCGGTCACGTCCAGGAGGCTGTCGGCGGCCAGTTCGCGCAGGGTGTCAAGGCCCGTGCGGCCCACGGCGAGGGCCGCGCCGGCGTCGGAGGCGCGCAGTACGCCGACCATGTCGCGCAGCTCCTCCAGCGCCCGGACGCTGTGGCGGCGGATGCTCTCGGCGGTGTCGCGCTTCCAGGCGTCCCCGCCCGCCGCGCCCTCGGCGGCCCGCAGGGCGCCCGACTGGACGGCGATGATGCCGACGTGGTGGGCGACGGTGTCGTGCATCTCGCGGGCGAGGCGGGCGCGTTCGCGCACGACGGCCCGCTCCGACTCCAGCTCCCGCTCGCGCCGCTGCGTGGCCGTGAGGTCGGCCAGGCGGGCCCGCAGCTCGGCCCGGGTGGCGGCCAGCAGCCCCAGTGCGGTCGGCCCCACGCTCAGCAGCGCGGCCGCCTCGATCGAGGTGAGGACCTCCTGGCGGGTCATCGCGGCGAGTTCCCGCAGCGGCCAGGGGCAGGCCGCCGCGGCGAAGAGCAGAGCGCAGCCGACGGCGGTGCGGCGGCGCGACCGGTCGCAGGCGACGGTGAACATCGCGATCATCGGGGGCAGCCACAGGTGCCCGGTGAGGATCGACGGGAGGGTCGCGCAGAGCGTCGTCATCGGCAGCCGCCGGCGCAGCGGCAGGGCGAGCAGCGCGACCGCGCAGACGGCGAGGGGGACGGCGCTGAAGGCGTCGGCGACCGTGAGGAGCTCGGCCACGGCGGCGGCCACGAGGATCCGCTCTGCGGTCGAGCGGGTCGTCACCGCACGAGCCGCAGCTGGTGGGCGCGGACCGCCGCCTGCACCCGGTTGGTGACGCCGAGCTTGGCGAGGAGGGTGCTGACGTGGTCCTTCACCGTGGTCGTGCCGATGAACAGCCGCTGGGCGATCTCCGTGTTCGACAGCCCTTCGGCGAGGAGCGCGAGCACCTCGCGTTCCCGGGCCGTCAGTTCCAGCGCCAGGGCCCGGTCGTCGGCGGTGGGCTGCCGGTCCTCGAAGCCGTCGCCCTGCGCGCGCAGGTAGCCGTCGACCACCGTGCGGGCCACCTTCGGGGCGATGACGCTGCCGCCCGCCGCCAGCTCCTTGATGAGGTACTCCAACTGTTCGGGGGCCGTGTCCTTGAGGAGGAAACCGGCCGCGCCGCCGCGCAGCGCCGCCGACAGGTGCTCGTCGGCGTCGAACGTGGTCAGCATGGCGACGACCGGCGGCTCGGGCAGGGCCCGCAGGTCGGCGAGGACGCTCAGACCGTCCCGGTCGGGCATGCGCACGTCGAGCAGGACCACGTCCGGCCGGTGCCGGACGGCCTCGCCGAGCGCCTCCGAGCCCGTACAGGCGGCCACGGCGCGGGTGCCGTCGAAGCCGTCGACGATCCGCCGGAGTCCCTCTCTGATCAGGTCCTCGTCGTCGACGATCATCACGTGCACTGCTGAACGGTTCATACGGCCGGACCCCACTCAGGCGTTCTGGAGCGCCCTCAGCATAGGCGCTGCCCGCGCGGGCGAGGAGCCGTCGCGGCCCGCGGGGAAGCCCCCGGCACCTGGGGTGCCGGGGGCTTCGGGGGTGCCGCGTCGACCGGTGGGGACCCGTGGGCCGGGTGCCGGGATCAGCCGCAGCGGCCCGCCGGGCGGGCGCGGGTGACGAGGTCGGTCCAGCCGGTCGTGCCGTCCAGCCAGACCACCCGGGTGCCGGTGTCGGCCGCCGGGGAGAGCTGCATGCCGCGGTTGCAGGAGACCCGCTGGGTGCGCGAGCCGTCCGTGGTGAGCTGCCAGACCTTCGGCAGGGCGGCGTTGTCGAGCGTCTGCGAGCCGTCGCCGACGGGGGTGGCGCTGACGGTGACCGCCGAGTCCGAGACGGTGAGGTCCGAGGCGACGAGGGCGCCCGGCTTGTACTCGCTGCTGATGTCGTACGTGCCGGTGCCGTCGTGTCCGGTGCGGCGGATGGTCGACTGGCCGTCGTCGTCGAGGTTCTCGTCGTTGAGCCAGAAGACGTGGGTGGCGTTGACCCCGGTGCGGCCCAGGGACTGCGGTTCGCCGAGCTGCTCGGCGAGGACGGTCCGGCCCGTCCCCAGGTCGAGGATCTCGACGCCGAGCCGGTGGCCGCCGTCCGCCGGGTACAGCTTGGCGTAGGCGATCCGGCCGTGGCCGACGGAGGGCAGGCCGGTGAGGGTGTCGTCGCGGGCGCCGTCGACGTACGTGGGCCGCGGGTCGCCGGCCCGGAGGAAGCCGACGTGACGGCCGTCGCCGAGGACGTCGTACACGTCGAAGACGGTCACGCCGCGGTCGACGCGCAGGCTGAGGACGTCGCCCTGCGTGGACAGCAGCTTCTTCACCGGACCGCCCGCGAGGGGCCGGGACAGGACGTCGACGCCGTCGGGGCCGTACGCGGCCCACACCACCGTGCGGCCGTCGGTGGCCGGGTTCACGTGGTAGCGGCCGTCGTTGGGGCTCATGAGCCGGGGGGCGCCCTTGCCGTCGACGCGGCCGGCGTAGACGGAGTACGGCTCGGAACCGTCCTCGTCGGACCGGGCGGCCGTCCACCAGCCGCCGCCCGCCTGGACCTCGGTGCCGTCGGTGTTCACCTTGGTGAGCAGGGCTTCGGAGTCGACGCCGAGCGCGTTCTCCCAGCCGCGCACGATGCCGTGGGCGGTGAAGGACCGCTTGACGGTGTCGACCTGGCGGGTGGTGGCGCCGAGGTCCCGGGCGGCCGCGACGACCGCCTCACGCCCCTCGGTGAAGCCGTCGAGCGGGGTGAGGTACTCGGTGAGCGCCTTGTAGACGATCCGGTCGGCCGGCTCGGGGCCGAGGTCCTGGCGCATGTCCCACAGGGCGCCGGAGAAGATCGTGGAGTTGAGGTGGACGCCGCCGTTGTCGATGCCGAAGGTCACGCCGAGGAAGTTCTTCGCGGTGGTGGCGCCGTCGTCCAGGTCGCGCAGGGCGCAGTCGCGGGGCTTCGCCGTGCGGCACAGGTCCTCGCCGATGAGCCCGGCGTCGGGGTCGTCCATCGAGCGGCCGGAGCGGTCGACGTCGATGGCGTTGCCGAAGTAGTCGGCGACGGCCTCGTTGAGGGCGCCGGACTGGCCGGCGTAGACGAGGCCGGCGGTGTTCTCGACGACGCCGTGCGTCATCTCGTGGCCCACGACGTCGAGGTCGGCGGAGAGCGGGCGGAACTCGTCGTCACCCGAGCCGTACACCATCTTGGTGCCGTCCCAGAAGGCGTTGACGTAGGGCTCGCCGAACAGGGTCACGCCGACGAGGGAGTCGACGGCGGAGCCGCGCCCGTCGAGGCCGGACCGGCCGTGCCGCTCCTCGTAGTAGTCGTGGACCTGGCCCGCCGCCCAGTGCGCGTCGACCGCGCCGGAGTCGGTGGCGTCCTGCCCGAACGCGGCGGTGGGCGAGGAGAACGGCTTCAGGTCCTGCGGCCAGCCGCCGAGGACGTCCAGGACGTCCTTGTCGCGGGCGTCCCAGGTGGTGAGCGCGTTCTTGCTGCCCTCGGCCATGCGGGCCCGGTCGGTCATCAGGTAGGGCCCGTCGGCGGTCGGCCGGTCGACGTTCAGCGGCACCTTCGTGCCGTCGAGGCGCACGCCGCTGCCGGTGACGGCCTCGGCGGGGTCCGCCGCGGCGGCCGGGGCGCCGGCGGGGCCCGCCGTGCCTGCGGCGCCCGGCACGCCCCTCGCCCGCTGCCGGGTGTCCGCGGCGGCGGTCCGGGGGGCGGTGAGGGTCTTGATGCCGGTGTGCTGGAGGAGGGGGTAGCCGGCCCGCGCGTCCACGTAGACGTGCTGGAGGACCGGTTCTCCGGTCACCGGGTTCGTGCCGCGCACGGTCACGTGGTACGCGAGGACGCCCGTGCCGCGCGGGATGACGACGAGCCCCGCCGAGCTGCCCCTGAGCGCCGGGCCGCCGGTCGCGTCCCGGCGGGCGGGGTCGGCGCCGGACCGGGTGAGCCGGTCGCCGCCGAACCGGTCGAGCGTCGCGCCGACGGCGCGGCGGACGGCGGTCTCCGCGCTGACGGCCGGCGTGGTGTTCACCGTCAGGTCGGTGAAGTACCGGCCGGAGGTGCCGGTCACGGCACGGCGCCCGGCGCCGGTCTCCATGCGGACGACGTACTGGCCGCCGAGGACCGGGACGCCCCGGTGCTTCTGCTGGAGCCGTACCGTCTCGTCGGCGCCGCGCCGGAGGGTCTGCACGGGGGCGAGATCGCGCCGCGGCTCGGGGATCTTGTACCGGCTCTCCTTCGCGGCGAGGTGGCCGCGCGCCGCGTCGGCGGGGGAGGCGCCGGCGTCGGCCGGCTCGCGGATGCCGTCCACGAGGGACGGGGTGTCCGTCTCGGGGAGCGGGATGAGGTCGGCCCCCGGTGCGGTGGGCCGGGGGTCGCCCGGCACCGCCGTGGTGGCCTGCGGGCCCGCCGTCCGGGTGGTGCCGGCGGCGTGGGCGGCGGGGACCGCCGTGATCAGCAGCCCGGCGGCGAGGAGCGCCGCTCCCCCGCTCGCGGCAGCCCCCTTCCGTATGCCGGTTCTCGCTGAAGTCGTCCTGGATGCGCGCACAGTTCGTACCCCTCCTACGTGCTTGGTCAGAGCCGTTCGGGTGGTGTGGGGCCATGCAAGCGGCGCGCTTCACCGGTGGGCAATGAGCCAACTGTGCGGAGAAGTGGACATGCACACTTGTGTGTCCGGTGAGGGCCCGAAGAGAATCCGACCCATGATCAAGGGGGGATTGCCCCCACTTGGCCTGGGGGAGGCCGAGGAGCGGGCGTATGAGGCATTGCTGCTGGAACGGGCCGAACGTGTCGAGGAGTTGGCACACCTCCTCGACCTTCCGAGGGAGCGGGTGCACACCGCGCTGGACCGGCTGGTGGAACACGGGTTCGCCCGGCCGGCGGACCCCGCGCGGGAGGGCGGACTGCCGCACCCGGCGGCGCCGGCGACCGCGATCCGCACGCTGATCGACCGGCGGCAGGCGGAACTCCACCGCAGGTCGGCGGAGTTGGAGCGGCTCCGGTCGACCGCCGAGCGGCTCGCGGCGGAGCGGGCGGCCGCCGCGCAGTCGGGGGCCGGCGGCGTCGAGGCCGTGACCGGGCGGCGGGCGGTCGACGAGCGGGTCGGGCGGCTCCTCGCCGGGGCCGAGCGGGAGGTGCTGCTGATGGACCGGCCGCCGTACGCGGGCCTGGACGTCGGCGGGTTGCTCGCCCGGGGTGTCGAGGTGCGGGCGGTGCTGGACCGGGCGGGGCTCGCCGCGCCCGGACGGGCCCGTGCGGTGGCGGCGCTGGCGCGGCGGGGGCTGCGGGTGCGGGTGGCGGCGGGGGTGCCGACGCGGCTGGTGGCCGTGGACCGGCGGGTGACGCTGCTGCCGCCGGCGGACCCGGCCGACCCGCGGGCGTACGCCCTGGTCGTCGCCGACGCGCGCCTGCGGGAGGCACTGGTGCCGCTCTTCGAGGCGGTGTGGGAACGGGCGGTACCACTGGAGTGCGCGGGCGCGGGTACGGCGGGGGGCGGCTCGGGTGCCGGTGCCGGTTCGGCGGGGGCCGACGCGGCGGGGCCGGCGGGCGCGGGGGCGGTGGGCCGGACGTCCGCGGGGGCCTGGCGGGACGGCGGGGCCGGGGACCGGGCGGAGCAGCGGGAGCTGCTGCGGCTGCTCGCCGCGGGGCTGAAGGACGAGGCCATAGCGCGGCGGCTCGGCGTACACGTCCACACCGCGCGGCGCAGGATCAGCCGGCTGCTGGAGGCGCTGGACGCGCGCACGCGCTTCCAGGCGGGGGCGCGGGCCACGGCCCGGGGCTGGCTGGAGCCCTGACCCGGGACGGACGGGCGCTACCGCCGGCAAGGGCGCAGGATCCGCCGCCCCACCGGTACGGGCCGGACGCCCGCGCCCCCTACGAGCGCGCGGCGACGGCCGGCCGCGGCCCCCTACGAGGGCGCGGCCGGCCCGTACCGGCGGGGGCTTCAGGCCGCCGTCGCGACGGCGGTGGTCGCCGGCGCCAGGGCGATGTCGAGCACCTGCCGGACGTCCGTCACCGTGTGCACCTCCAGCGTGTCCAGGACCTCGGCGGGCACGTCGTCGAGGTCGGCCTCGTTCCGCTTGGGGATGACCACGGTCGTGATCCCGGCCCGGTGGGCGGCGAGCAGCTTCTGCTTGACCCCGCCGATCGGCAGTACCCGGCCGGTCAGCGACACCTCCCCGGTCATCGCCACGTCCGTGCGCACCAGCCGGCCGCTGAGCAGCGAGGCGAGCGCGGTGGTCATGGTGACGCCGGCGCTCGGCCCGTCCTTCGGTACGGCTCCGGCCGGGAAGTGGATGTGGACGCCCCGGTCCTTCAGCCCGGTCACCGGCAGTTCGAGTTCGGCGCCGTGGGAGCGGAGGAAGGAGAGCGCGATCCGGGCGGACTCCTGCATGACGTCGCCGAGCTGCCCGGTGAGGGTGAGTCCCGCCGCCCCGGTCTCCGGGTCGGCGAGCGACGCCTCCACGAAGAGGACGTCGCCGCCCGCGCCGGTGACGGCCAGGCCGGTGGCCACGCCCGGCACGGACGTGCGGCGCTCGGCCGGGTCCTGGGCGGACTCCGGTACGTGGTGGGGCCGCCCGATGAGCCCGCGCAGGTCGTCCGCGCCGATCGTGGTGGGCAGCTCGCGGTCGCCCAGCTCGGTCTGGGCGGCGACCTTGCGGAGCAGCCGGGCGAGGGAGCGCTCCAGGTTCCGCACGCCCGCCTCGCGGGTGTACTCGCCGGCCAGCCGGCGCAGCGCGCCCTCCTCGACCACGACCTCGTCGCGGGCGAGACCGGCCCGCTCCAGCTGCCGGGGCAGCAGGTGGTCGCGGGCGATGACGACCTTCTCGTCCTCGGTGTAGCCGTCGAGGCGGACCAGCTCCATCCGGTCCAGGAGGGCCTCGGGGATGGCCTCGAGCACGTTGGCGGTGGCGAGGAAGACGACGTCGCTGAGGTCGAGCTCGACTTCGAGGTAGTGGTCGCGGAAGGTGTGGTTCTGCGCGGGGTCCAGCACCTCCAGCAGGGCGGCCGCCGGGTCGCCGCGGAAGTCGGAGCCGAGCTTGTCGATCTCGTCGAGGAGGACGACGGGGTTCATGGACCCGGCCTCCTTGACGGCGCGGACGATCCGGCCGGGCAGGGCGCCGACGTAGGTGCGGCGGTGGCCGCGGATCTCCGCCTCGTCCCGGACGCCGCCGAGGGCGACGCGGACGAACTTCCGCCCCATCGCGTGGGCGACGGATTCGCCGAGGCTGGTCTTGCCGACGCCGGGCGGCCCGACGAGGGCGAGCACGGCCCCGCCGCGGCGGCCGCCGACGACGCCGAGCCCGCGGTCGGCGCGGCGCTTGCGCACGGCCAGGTACTCGGTGATGCGCTCCTTCACGTCGTCGAGCCCGGCGTGCTCGGCGTCGAGGACCTGCTTGGCGCCCCGGATGTCGTACCGGTCCTCGGTGCGCTCGTTCCACGGCAGTTCCAGGACGGTGTCGAGCCAGGTGCGGATCCAGGCGCCCTCGGGTGACTGGTCGCTGGCGCGCTCCAGCTTGTCGACCTCCTTGAGGGCGGCCTCGCGGACCTTCCCGGGCAGGTCGGCGGCCTCCACGCGGGCCCGGTAGTCGTCCGTCCCGCCCTCGTCGTCCTCGCCGTTGAGCTCGCGGAGCTCCTTGCGGACGGCCTCCATCTGGCGGCGGAGGAGGAACTCGCGCTGCTGCCGGTCGACGCCCTCCTGGACGTCCTTGGCGATGGACTCGGCGACGTCCTGCTCGGCGAGGTGCTCGCGCAGCTGCTCGGTGGCGAGCCGGAGCCGCGCGACGGGTTCGACGGTCTCCAGCAGGGCCACCTTCTGGGCGGTGGTGAGGAACGGCGAGTACCCCGCGTTGTCGGCGAGGGCGGCGACGCCGTCGATCTGCTGGACCCGGTCGACCACCTGCCAGGCCCCGCGCTTGCGCAGCCAGCTGGTGGCGAGGGCCTTGTACTCCTTGACCAGCTCGACCACGGCCCCCGGCAGCGGCTCCGGCACGGCCTCCTCCACGCGGCTGCCCTGCACCCACAGCGCCGCGCCCGGCCCGGTCGTGCCGGCGCCGATCCGCACGCGCGCCCGACCCCGGATGAGCGCCCCGGGATCCCCGTCGGAGAGCCGCCCGACCTGCTCGACGGTGCCGAGGACGCCGATGCCGGCGTACGTGCCGTCCACCCGTGGCACGAGCAGCACCCGGGGCTTGTCGCTCCCGTCCCGGGCGGCGGCCTGGGCGGCCTCCACGGCGGCGCGGACGTCGGTGTCGGACAGGTCCAGCGGTACGACCATGCCCGGCAGGACGACCTCGTCGTCGAGCGGCAGCACGGGCAGGGTGAGCGGTGCGGACGTCGAAGCCATGATCTCCCCTTCGGCAGTCAAGTTGAGCTGTACCGACTCAATGCACCTGAGCGCCGCGGTGTTCCCGGGGGCGCGTTCGCCCACAGCGATCACCCGTCCGACCAGCGGTGACCCGGGCGGCTCGGCCCGTCGTGCGTCCGCCTTCCAGGGGCGTTGTCAGTGGCCGCTCCTACGATCCGTCCATGAGCATGATCGGAGAGTACGTACGGCTGACGCCGGCGCAGTTCGAGCGCGCGCTCGGGGATCCCGAGTGGGCCCGGGACCTCGTTGACGAGCTGGTCGACGCGGAACTGGACGGGGAACCGGACGCGGCGTCCGCCCGCTGCCTGAGCACCGACAAGGCGTGGCACGCGCTGGACTTCCTGCTGTCGCGGCTCGACTTCCCGGTCGACGTCGTCTTCGGCGAGGAGCCGCTCCCGGAGGCCGGGGACTGGGGGTACGCGCCGCCGCGCTACCTCACCCCGGAGCGGGTCCGCGCGGCCGCCGAGGCGCTGGCGGACGTGCCCGCGGCCCGGCTGGTGGAGGGCGTCGGGCCGGAGGACCTGGCCCGGGCGGAGGTGTACCCCAGCGTGGTGTGGGAGCGCGGCGAGTCCCTCGACTACGTGACGCACCACTACGACGAGCTGGTCCCGTTCCTCACCTCCGCGGCCCGCGACGGTGACGCGGTGCTGCTCTGGCTGGACTGAGCGCGCGGACGGCCCCCGCCGGGCCGGCGGAGGCCGTCCGCGCTCCGCGGCGTCACGTCGTGGCGCGGTGCTCGCATCCCGAGGCCGGCACGGTGTCGCCCGGGTCGGCGCGCAGGTGGTCCTCGCCGCCGCCGCACGACCGGACGGTGTCGCCCGGCGCCCCGTCCCGCAGGACGATCCGGTCGCCCCCGCCGTGGGTGGTGACCTCGTCGCGGCCGGTACCGGCGTCGACGGAGGCGTCGACGGGCGCCGCGACGTGGACCCGGTCGTCGCCGTCCCGCACCCGGACGGCGACCCGGGTGACGCCGCCCACCGGGCCGCAGGTGACCAGGACGTCGCTGCGCCGCACGCAGCCGGGACCGGCGGTGACCCCGGCCTCGTCCTGCACGGCGACCTCGCCGAGGAGGACCCCGACGACGACGTCGTTCGCGACGCCGCCGCTCGCGGTGTACACGACGGCGGCGCCCTGCCGGACGGCGGTGCCGCCGGCGGCACCGGCCCCGGCAGCCGCGGGTGTCGCCAGGGCGAGGGGCAGGGCCAGGCCGAGGACGGCGGCGGACGCGGTCGCGCGCCGCAGCGCGGCGCCACCGGCGGAGGGTGTTCTCATCAGTGGTCTCTCCATTCGCGCACGGACGAGGCGCCTGTCCGGCCCCTCACCGCCCACGGAAACAGAGGGTGACGGCAACCGCACGATTTGTTCACCCCTGGTGATGCCGCGACGCCTCGTGTGTAATGGCCCCATGCAGAATGCAGTTATTACCTCGGCGTGGGTGCGCGGCTGGGCCGTCTCACGCGGCACGCCGCCGCCGGTCGAGGAGCCGTGGGGCTACCGCATCGACGTGGGCCTCAGCCGGCACGTCTTCCGCCACGTGCTCCCCGAGCCGGACGCGGCCACCGTGCGCAAGCTCTGCGAGACGGTCACCCAGCCGTACGCCTGGCTCAAGGTGCTCGCCGAGCCGGAGGACGTCGCCGGCTGGATACCCCCCGAGTGGACCGTCCCCGACGACCCGGGCTTCATGATGTACACCGCGCTGAGCCCCTCCCCCGAGGTCGCGCCGCCCGCCGGCTACACGCTGCACACCGAGTTCCACGAGGGCGTCCACCACGTCCGCGTCCTCGCCGGTGACGGCGGGCTCGCCGCCCACGGCCAGGTCGCCCCGACGGGCCCGACCGCGGTGTTCGACCAGATCGAGACGTTCGACGGCCACCAGCGGCGCGGCCTCGGCACCCTCGTCATGCGGAACCTCCAGACGGCGGCCGCCCGCGCCGGGGCCACGACCGGCGTCCTGAGCGCGACCGTCGACGGCCGCGGGCTGTACGCCTCGCTGGGCTGGCACCACCAAGGGCCGCTCACCGGCGTCGTACGCGACGGCTCCGCCCCCTGAGGGGTGCCGGTCACCCCGAGGCGGCGGCCCGGCCGGCGGCCCGCCGCGCCAGCGGCCACCCGGCGACGCCGATCAGCAGCGCCAGGACGTGGCCCCAGGCCGTCAGGGGGTCCTCGAAGGCGACCAGGTCCCGCAGCAGCATCGCCCCCACCCAGACGAGCACCGCGCCGCGCACCACCGGCCCGAGCAGCCCGGCCAGCGCGCCCACGCACGCGAGCAGCCCGAAGCTGATCCCGTAGTCCAGGCGGTGCAGGGACGTCTCCGGCAGGTGCCCCGCGACCACGGACACCGCCACCGGGACCTGCGTCACCAGCGTCGCCCCGACGTGGCCCACGGCGAACACGCCCGCCGTCCGCCACGCCCCGATCCGCCGCTCCAGCGCCGTGAGGACCAGGACGAAGCCGAGGGCGTACGGGGAGGACAGACCGCCCGCCACCCACAGCGCGCTCGCGAGGAGCGCCGCCGACGGCGTGCGGGACAGGTGGGCGACGTCGGTGCTGGAGGCGTGCAGCAGCGCGGCGACGGTCCGCGGGTCGCCGAACTCGGCGTAGAGGGAGGTCGCGAGGAGCACGAGGGCGTACCCGAAGGTGAACGGCGTGCCGGCCGGCGTCGGCAGCAGCCGGGCCGCGCGCCGCAGGATCCCGTGCCACGACCGCACCACCGGCGCGGTCGGCCCGGGGGGCGCTGGGGCGGCCAGCGGCGCGGTGAGCCCGGTCCGCGCGCCCACCCCCCGCGGCACGGCGGCGGCCGGTGGGGCGACCGGCCCGGTGGACGCGTCGGCCTCGGGCGGGGCGCCGGCGGCCTCGGGCACGACGGCGAGTGTCGGCACGGCGGCCACCGGCCGCAGGACAGCAGCCCTCGGCAGGACGGCGGCCGCCGACACGGCGGCCACCGTCGGTACCGCGCCCCCCGGCGTGACCGTGGCGGGCCGCAGGGCGGCGACCGGCGGCGCGACCGCTCCGGGCGGCGCGGTGGGGCGTGGCCCCGCCGGCGTCCGCTCGTCGTCGACGGCGCGTGGGGCGGGTACGCGGCACGACGGCCGCTCCGCGGCGTCCGCTCCGCCCGGCGTACCGCGGGTCTCCGCTTCGAGGCGCACGGCGAGGCCCCCTCCTTCTCGGCCCCCCGGCATCCGTCAACCCCTCGGCCCACCAGCCCCCTTACCCCACGCGACCGGTCACATCCCCGTCCATGACGCAGGTCACACGGGGTCAGGACGGCCCGGCCGCCCCCGCTTAAAGTTGAGGCATGCCAGTGACGCTCGACCGACGTGAAGGACCGTACGGCGAAGTCGTGCTGCGGCGGCGCGACGAGCACTTCGAGATCATCGCCAACGGCACCTTCCTCATGGACACCTCCGACGGCCGCTCCGAGCGGCTGCTCGTCGACGCCGCCCTCCGGGCCCTGGGCGGGACGCCGGGCGCCCGGCCCCCCGGCGACGACCGGACGCCGGTCGACCGGACGGCCGGCGGCGGCCTCGCACCCGGCCGCGCCGGAGCCCGGCCCTCCGTCCTCATCGGGGGCCTCGGCGTCGGCTTCTCGCTCGCCCACGCCGCCGCCGACCCCGCCTGGGGCCGCATCGCCGTCGTGGAGCGGGAGCAGGCCATCATCGACTGGCATCGCGAGGGCCCGCTCGCCGCCCTGTCCGCCGCGGCGCTCTCCGACCCCCGGACCGTCCTGCTCCACACGGACCTCGTCGCGTACGTCCGCGACCCGGACGTCACCGACACCTACGACGCGCTCTGCCTCGACATCGACAACGGCCCGGACTGGACGGTCACGGAGGGCAACGACGGCCTGTACTCCCCGTCGGGTCTCGCCGCCTGTGCGCGCCGGCTCAACCCCGGCGGCGTCCTGGCCGTCTGGTCCGCCCGGCCGTCCGCCGATTTCGAAACGTCCTTGCGGAATGCCGGATTCAGCGGGGTAAGGACCGAAGAGGTCCCGGTTGCCCGGGGCGTACCGGACGTCGTCCACCTCGGGGTTCGCCCCGCGTAGCCTCGACGCGGTCGCTGCCTTTATGTTGTTGCCGGAACGCACGGATCTACAGCTCGCGCAGGACGCGACGGGGGCGGGGCATGGAGCACGCACACACCAGCCACACCGGCAGCGCGGTCACGCCGGGTACGCAGCGCCGGGTCCTGGTCGTCGAGGACGACACGACCATCGTGGAGGCCATCTCCGCCCGGCTGCGGGCGGAGGGGTTCCTGGTCCAGACCGCGTCGGACGGGCCGGCGGCGGTCGACGCCGCCGAGGCGTGGCAGCCGGACCTCATGGTCCTGGACGTCATGCTGCCCGGCTTCGACGGTCTGGAGGTCTGCCGCCGGGTCCAGGCCCAGCGGCCCGTACCGGTCCTGATGCTCACCGCGCGGGACGACGAGACGGACATGCTGGTCGGCCTCGGCGTCGGCGCCGACGACTACATGACCAAGCCGTTCTCGATGCGGGAGCTGGTGGCCCGCGTGCACGTGCTGCTGCGGCGCGTCGAGCGGGCCGCCCTGGCCGCGGTCACCCCGCGCAGCGGCATCCTGCGCCTCGGCGAGCTGGAGATCGACCACGCCCAGCGCCGCGTACGCGTCAGGAACGACGACGTGCACCTGACGCCGACCGAGTTCGACCTGCTGGTCTGCCTGGCCAACACGCCGCGTGCCGTCCTCTCCCGCGAGCAGCTGCTCGCGGAGGTGTGGGACTGGGCCGACGCCTCGGGCACCCGCACTGTGGACAGCCACATCAAGGCCCTGCGCCGGAAGATCGGCGCCGAGCGGATCCGCACGGTGCACGGGGTGGGATACGCCCTGGAGACCCCGGCGCCGTGAGGCTACGCCGCCCGGGGGCGCGCGCGGACCGGACCCGGGGCCAGGCACCCGGCCGCACGACGGACCCGGCACCGGACCGCACCGCCGACCGGTCGCCGGACCCGGCACCGGACCGGACCCGGGAGCCGGGACCGGAGCGCGCGACCGACCGGCCGTCGGGCCGCCGCTGCCGCGCGGGCGGCCGCGCCGGGCGACGGGGCCGGCTGGGCCCGGTCACCATCTCGATCAAGACGAAGCTCGGCACGCTCGTCGTGGTCTCCGTCTTCATCACCACCGGCCTGCTGCTGGTGGCCCTGCGGACGGAGACGGAGCTGCGGTTCATCACCGTCTTCTCGGTGATCGCCACGCTGCTCCTCACGCAGTTCGTGGCGCACGGCCTCACCGCGCCGCTCGACGAGATGAACACCGTCGCCAAGGGCATATCGCACGGCGACTACACCCGCCGCGTGCGCGGCGCGGGACGCCGGGACGAGCTGGGCGACCTCGCCGAGACGATCAACCGCATGGCGGACGACCTGGAGGCGGTCGACCGGCACCGCAAGGAGTTGGTCGCCAACGTGTCGCACGAGCTGCGCACGCCCATCGCCGCCCTGCGGGCCGTCCTGGAGAACGTCGTGGACGGCGTCTCGGCCGCCGACCCGGAGACCATGCGCACCGCCCTGGCGCAGACCGAGCGGCTGGGCCGCCTGGTGGAGACGCTGCTGGACCTGTCGCGCCTGGACAACGGCGTCGTGCCGCTGCGCCGCCGCCCCTTCGAGGTGTGGCCGTACCTGTCGGGCGTCCTGAAGGAGGCCAGCCTCGCCGCGTCGCAGCGCGCCGTCGGCTCCGGCAGCCGCCCCCACACCCGTACGGACGTCCACCTGCACCTGGACGTGTCCCCGCCCGAGCTGACCGCCCACGCCGACGTCGAGCGGCTCCACCAGGTGGTGGCGAACCTCGTCGACAACGCCGTGAAGCACTCGCCGCCGCACGGCCGCGTGACGGTACGGGCGCGGCGCGGCTCCTCCCCCGGTTCGCTGGACCTGGAGGTCGTGGACGAGGGACCGGGCATCCCGCCGTCGGAGCGGCACAAGGTCTTCGAGCGGTTCAACCGGGGCAGCGTCCCCGCGCCGCACGGGCCGGGCAGCGACGGCGGCACGGGACTGGGCCTGGCCATCGCCCGCTGGGCGGTCGATCTGCACGGTGGCCGTATCGGTGTGGCCGAATCGGCACGCGGCTGCCGCATCCTCGTCACCCTTCCGGGGATTCCCCGACCGCGCGGTTGACATAGGGTTCGAACCGGAACCGTTCTCCGTCCGTGTACCAGTACGGCGTACCGGCGCGGAGGGGGGCGGAGCCGGTCAGGGGTGCGGACCGCAGGCGACCGCAGCTCCGCCGCGCGCTGCCCGGTCACCGCGGACCATCACCGAACCACGCTTGTTTCCCGCCATTTCTTCCCGTGAAACTCGTCGTTCGATGTGATGTGCACGACGATGGCACGCCCGGCCTGCACCTCCCGCCCGGAGAGGCGTAGCCTTGATTCCCGCTGTCCATCACCTTGTGAAGCGGAAGAGGGCGGTTGCCGCCGTGTCGTCTCAGTCCCCCAGTAACTCGAGCATCTCGACCGACCAAGACGGCCAGGGCCAAAACCCTGCGGCCGCCTTCGGCGCCAACGAGTGGCTCGTCGACGAGATCTACCAGCAGTACCTCCAGGACCCGAATTCGGTCGACCGCGCCTGGTGGGACTTCTTCGCCGACTACAAGCCGGGCGCGTCCGGCTCGGCGGACGAACCCGCCGGCGGGTCCCCCGCGGCCTCGGGGGCCGCGGGTACCGTGACGCCGGCCCCGGCCGCGGAGGCGCCCACCGCACAGGCCCCCGCCGCCCCCGCGCAGCCCGCACCCGCGGCGCAGGCCCCCGCGCAGCCTGCGCAGCCCGCGCCCGCACAGGCCCCCGCTCCGGCCCAGCAGGCGAAGCCCGCCGCGGCGGCTCCGGCCGCCCCGGCCCCGGCCGCCCCGGCCCCAGCGAAGCCCGCGGCCGCGGCTCCCGCCGCCAAGCCCGCGCCCGCCAAGCCGGCGCCCGCGCAGGCGGCCCCGGCCACGGAGTCCGCGGCCGGTCCGGAGTTCGTGACGCTGCGCGGCCCCGCCGGCGCCGTGGTGAAGAACATGGACGCCTCGCTGGAGATGCCGACCGCCACCTCGGTGCGCGCGGTCCCGGTGAAGCTGCTGTTCGACAACCGCATCGTCATCAACAACCACCTGAAGCGGGCCCGCGGCGGGAAGATCTCCTTCACGCACATCATCGGTTACGCGATGGTGCAGGCCATCAAGGCCATGCCCTCCATGAACTGGTCGTACCAGCTCAAGGACGGCAAGCCCACACTGGTGAAGCCGGAGCACGTCAACCTCGGCCTCGCCATCGACCTGGTCAAGCCCAACGGCGACCGCCAGCTCGTCGTCGCGGCCATCAAGAAGGCCGAGACGCTCGGCTTCTTCGAGTTCTGGCAGGCGTACGAGGACATCGTCCGGCGCGCCCGCGCCAACAAGCTGACGATGGACGACTTCACCGGCGTCACCGTCTCGCTGACCAACCCGGGCGGCCTCGGCACGGTCCACTCCGTGCCGCGCCTGATGCCCGGCCAGTCGGTCATCATGGGCGTCGGCTCCATGGACTACCCGGCCGAGTTCCAGGGCACCTCCCAGGACACCCTGAACAAGCTGGGCATCTCGAAGGTGATGACCCTCACCTCGACGTACGACCACCGGGTCATCCAGGGCGCCGCCTCCGGCGAGTTCCTGCGGATCGTCGCGAGCCTCCTCCTCGGCGACAACGAGTTCTACGACGACGTCTTCAAGTCGCTGCGCATCCCCTACGAGCCGGTCCGCTGGCTCAAGGACATCGACGCCTCGCACGACGACGACGTCACGAAGGCCGCGCGCGTCTTCGAGCTGATCCACTCCTACCGGGTCCGCGGCCACGTCATGGCCGACACCGACCCGCTGGAGTACCGCCAGCGCAAGCACCCCGACCTGGACATCACCGAGCACGGCCTCACCCTGTGGGACCTGGAGCGCGAGTTCGCGGTCGGCGGCTTCGGCGGCAAGTCGATGATGAAGCTGCGCGACATCCTCGGCGTCCTGCGCGACTCGTACTGCCGCACCACCGGCATCGAGTTCATGCACATCCAGGACCCGAAGCAGCGCAAGTGGATCCAGGACCGCGTCGAGCGCCCGCACTCCAAGCCGGAGCGCGAGGAGCAGCTGCGCATCCTGCGCCGGCTGAACGCCGCCGAGGCGTTCGAGACGTTCCTGCAGACCAAGTACGTCGGCCAGAAGCGTTTCAGCCTGGAGGGCGGCGAGTCCGTCATCCCGCTGCTCGACGCGGTGATCGACTCGGCCGCCGAGTCGCGCCTCGACGAGGTCGTCATCGGCATGGCCCACCGCGGCCGGCTGAACGTCCTGGCGAACATCGTCGGCAAGTCGTACGCGCAGATCTTCCGCGAGTTCGAGGGCAACCTCGACCCGAAGTCGATGCACGGCTCCGGCGACGTGAAGTACCACCTGGGCGCCGAGGGGACCTTCACCGGCCTCGACGGCGAGCAGATCAAGGTCAGCCTGGTCGCCAACCCCTCCCACCTGGAGGCCGTCGACCCGGTCCTGGAGGGCGTCGTCCGCGCCAAGCAGGACATCATCGGCAAGGCCGGCACGGACTTCACCGTCCTGCCCATCGCCCTCCACGGCGACGCGGCCTTCGCGGGCCAGGGCGTCGTCGCCGAGACGCTGAACATGTCGCAGCTGCGCGGCTACCGCACCGGCGGCACGGTGCACGTCGTCATCAACAACCAGGTCGGCTTCACCGCCGCGCCCGAGTCGTCGCGCTCCTCCATGTACGCCACCGACGTGGCCCGCATGATCGAGGCGCCGATCTTCCACGTGAACGGCGACGACCCGGAGGCGTGTGTCCGCGTGGCGCGGCTCGCGTTCGAGTTCCGCCAGACGTTCAACAAGGACGTCGTGATCGACCTCATCTGCTACCGCCGCCGCGGGCACAACGAGGGCGACAACCCGCAGTTCACCAACCCGGCGATGGTCTCGCTGATCGACAAGAAGCGCTCGGTGCGCAAGCTGTACACCGAGTCGCTGATCGGCCGCGGCGACATCACCCTGGAGGAGGCGGAGCAGGCGCTCCAGGACTTCCAGGGCCAGCTGGAGAAGGTCTTCACCGAGGTGCGCGAGGCCACCGGGCAGCCCGGTGGCGGCATGGCGGTCGACCCGCAGGCCGGCTTCCCCGCGGAGGGCCTGAACACGGCCGTCTCCCAGGAGGTCGTCAAGCGGATCGCGGAGTCGCAGGTCAACATCCCCGACCACGTCACCGTCCACCCGCGGCTCATGCCGCAGCTCCAGCGCCGCGCGCAGTCGATCTACGACGGCACGATCGACTGGGGCATGGGCGAGACGCTGGCCATCGGCTCGCTGCTGATGGAGGGCACCCCGGTCCGTCTCGCCGGCCAGGACTCCCGCCGCGGCACGTTCGGCCAGCGCCACGCGGTCCTGGTCGACCAGGAGACCAACGAGGACTACACGCCGCTGCTCTACCTCTCGGACGAGCAGGCCCGGTACAACATCTACGACTCGCTGCTCAGCGAGTACGCGGCGATGGGCTTCGAGTACGGCTACTCCCTGGCCCGCCCGGACGCGCTGGTCATGTGGGAGGCGCAGTTCGGCGACTTCGTCAACGGCGCCCAGACCGTCGTCGACGAGTTCATCTCCTCGGCCGAGCAGAAGTGGGGCCAGACCTCCGGCGTCACGCTGCTCCTGCCGCACGGCTACGAGGGCCAGGGCCCGGACCACTCGTCCGCCCGCCCCGAGCGCTTCCTGCAGATGTGCGCGCAGAACAACATGACGGTCGCCATGCCGACGCTGCCGTCGAACTACTTCCACCTCCTGCGGTGGCAGGTGCACAACCCGCACCACAAGCCGCTGGTGGTCTTCACCCCGAAGTCGATGCTGCGCCTGAAGGCCGCCGCGTCGAAGATGGAGGAGTTCACGCAGGGCTCGTTCCGCCCGGTCATCGGTGACGCGTCGGCCGACCCGGCCGCCGTCCGCCGGGTCGTCTTCTGCTCCGGCAAGGTCTACTACGACCTGGAGGCCGAGCGGCAGAAGCGCGGCGCCACGGACACGGCGATCATCCGGCTGGAGCGGCTGTACCCGCTGCCGGGCGCCGAGCTCCAGGCGGAGATCGCCAAGTACTCCAACGCCGAGAAGTACATCTGGGCGCAGGAGGAGCCGGCGAACCAGGGCGCGTGGCCGTTCATCGCGCTGAACCTCATCGACCACCTGGACCTGGCGGTCGGCGCGGACATCCCGCAGGGCGAGCGCCTGCGCCGCATCTCGCGGCCGCACAGCTCGTCCCCGGCGGTCGGCTCGGCCAAGCGCCACCAGGCGGAGCAGATGCAGCTGGTGACCGAGGTCTTCGAGGTCTGACCGGCGGCACCGTACGCACGGCCGGAGGGCCCGGCACCCGTGACCCACGGGTGCCGGGCCCTCCGGCGTACCGGCCCTCCGGCGTACCGGCCCACCGGCGTACGGGGCGGCGGCGCACGGGCCTCACGGCGTACGGGAAGGGGGACCCCTTCGGTGGGGGTGGTGGGTGCCCCGTCCTAGGGTGGGAGGCAGTGTCGGCCGACCGGCCGAGGGCGAATCAGGAGCACCGTCTTGTACTTCACCGATCGTGGCATCGAGGAGCTGGAGAGCCGGCGTGGCGAGGAGGAGGTCTCCTTCGCCTGGCTCGCCGAGCAGCTACGGACCTTCGTCGACCTGAACCCCGACTTCGAGGTGCCGGTAGAACGGCTGGCGACCTGGCTGGCGCGGCTGGACGACGAGGACGACGAGTAGGACGAGCGGGACGGGCGGCTGTCCGTCGGTCCAGCGGGACGGGCGGTCAGCCGCCTGGTGGCCGGTGCGGCAGCGAGGGCGCCGGTGCGCCGGCCGCGCGCAGCCGGTCGTACGCGAGCCCCAGCGCGCCCCGGAGGGTGAGCAGTGCCCCCGCGCAGGCCCAGCCGGCGCGGGGGGCACGGCCGGCGAGGGCCCAGGCGGTGAGGGGCAGGCCGACCGCCAGCTGGGCCGCCGCGAGGGCGCGGGCGCGCGGGCCGCGCAGCCAGGGGCCGAGCCTGCCGTGCTCGACGGCGTCCAGTTCGGCCCGTACGGCGTCGCGGAGGCCGTGGCCCTCGGCGGTACGGCTGTCGGGGCGGGCCCGGGCGGCGGCGCGCAGGCGGGCCGAGGGCTCGCCGGGCTGGACACCGGGCGGGAGCTCCACCCCCAGGCGGGCCAGGACCGCGAGGAGGCCGACCAGGCGGGCCCGGGCGTCGGCGTCCGGGTCGTCGCGGGTGAGGGACTGGAGGTCCTGGACGTCGAGGACCGGGTCGAGGCCGAGGCGTTCGGCGAAGGTGAGCATGGCCTCGTCCTCGCCCGCGGGGGTGCCGTCGGCGAGCCAGGTGTAGTCGACGGGCCTGCGGAAGCCGGAGGCCAACGCGTAGCCCGCCCGGTCGCCGTCCCACCACAGGGCGACCACCGGCCAGGGCGTGCCCACCGCGAGGGCGGTGGCCCAGCCGGTGGCGACGCGTTCGACGGGTGCCGCGCCGTGGCGCCAGGGTCGCCCCTCGGGAACGACGGCGCTCCAGCCGGGGCCCGCGGGGGTGAGCACCACGTGTTCGCCCAGCAGGTGGGCCGGTGCGGCGACCGCGCCGGTGTCGGCCCGGCAGAGCAGCAGCGCGCCCGTCGTTGTCGCGTCCATGCGCCATACGCTAGGACAATTCGCCCGTTTCCGGCGGCCTTGACCTTCCCCTCCCGCGACATATCGTGTATCGGTCGACGCGATATGCCGCGTCCCGACAGCGTCGGGAAGGGGCCGGTGACGCCCCTTTCGGAAAGGTCCTGCGACATGCCCTCCGTCTTCGCCCACGGCCGTCTGCGGCTCTACCTGCTGAGGCTCCTCGACGAGGCGCCGCGCCACGGCTACGAGGTGATCCGGCTGCTGGAGGAGCGCTTCCAGGGCCTGTACGCACCGTCGGCGGGCACCGTCTACCCGCGCCTGGCCAAGCTGGAGGCGGAGGGGCTGGTCCGGCACGCCGCGGAGGGCGGCCGCAAGGTCTACTCGATCACCGAGGCGGGCCGCGCCGAACTGGCGGCGCGCGGTGGCGAGCTGGCCGACCTGGAGCGGGAGATCCACGCGTCGGTCGCCGAGCTCGCCGCCGGACTCGCGGCGGAGATCCGCGACGACGTGCGGGGGACGGCGGGTCGGTTGCGCGACGAACTGCGCGCGGCGGACGGCGGCGGGGCCCGGGGGGTGGCGCCGGGGCCCGGCGGGGACGGGGAGCCGTGGCAGGGCGCCGGGGAGGAACTGTGGCGGGCCGGGCGGGAGTGGCGGGAGCAGACGCGGCGGGCCCGCGACGAGTCGCGGCGCGCCCGCGAGGAGGCGCGGGCCGCGCGCCGCCAGGCGGCGGAGGCCCAGGAGCGGGCGCGCCAGGAGGTGCTGCGCGTCGCCCAGCGGGTGCAGGAGCGCGTCGCGCGGGGTGACTGGCCCGCGGGGGTCCGCGAGGGGCTCACGGAGCTCACGAAGGGCCTGGGTGGCCTCTTCGGCCCGGCGGCGGGCCCCGCGCCGACCGACCCGGCGCCGGCCGCGCCGGGGCCGGAGCGGGGACCGGGGGCGGGGCCGGCACCTGAACGGGAGCGCGAGTGGGCGGCGGACGCCGGTACGACCGGGGACCCGGCCCGGGACCTGGAGCGGTTGCTGGACCGCTTCCGCGACGACGTCCGCGACGCGGCCCGCGACCACGGTGTGACGCAGGCGCAGCTCGCCGAGGCCCGCCGCCACCTGGCGGCGGCGGCGCACCACGTGACCGCCCTGCTGCGCGCCCCGCACGCGTGACCGGAAGCCCGCGGCCCCCACGTACGGCCCCGGCGGGCCGAACCGGCCGGGCCGACCCGGCCGGGTCAGGGCGACCCGGTCCGCTCGCCGACCCGGTCCGCCCGGCCGGCCCGGTCAGCTCGCCCGGGCGGTACCGGGCCCGGCGGGCATCGCCCGCTCCAGCGCGGTGTACGTCGCCCCGTGGTCCGCGAGGACGTCCGCGACGACGCCCGGGCGGGCGGCGAGGGCGAGGAGCAGGTGCTCGTCGCCGATGTGGCGGTCGCCGCGGCCGAGGGCGACGCGCAGCGACCGCTCCAGGACGTCCTTCGCCGGGCGGGTGAAGGGCCGGTGTCCGGACCATCGGCGCGCGGGCCGCCGGCCGCCCGCCAGGGCGCCCGTCCCGTGGGTCGCCTCGACCTTCGCGACGATCTCCGTCACGTCGATGCCGAGGCCGGCCAGGGCGTCGGTGTCCGCCCTCGTCAGGCCGCCCCGCCGCCGCTCCTCCGCGAGGGCCGACTCCACCGAGACGCGCCGGCCGGTGACGCCGAGGGCGGCGAGGGCGGCGGCGGACGGACCGCTGTCCAGGTCGAGCAGGGCGAGCAGCAGGTGCTCCTCGGTGACGGCGTCGGCGTCCGCCCGCTCCGCGTGGGCGGACGCGCCCTTGACGGCGCTCCGGGCGCTCTTCGTGAACCGTTCGAACATCAACGCCTCCCGTGCTTCTTGTGGACGGCCTGGCGGCTGACCCCCAGCTCGGCCGCGATCTCCTGCCACGACCAGCCCTGGGCGCGGGCGCTGCGGACCTGTACGGCTTCCAGCTGCTCCAGCAGCCGCCGCAGCGCGGCCACGGCCCGCAACCCCACGCGGGGGTCGCGGTCGCCGGCGCGTGCGGCGAGATCGGTTGCTTCCGTCATGCCGTCAACGTACGTTGACGGCATCCCCATGTCAACCATGGTTGACGAGCGGGGGTCGGCGCGCCGCCGGCGAGACGGTGACCGTCACCCGCGCCCCGGGTACCGCGTGCACCCGCACCCGGGCCGACGCGCCCGGCGGCACGGTCCCGGTGCGCGGCCACGCCCGCCCCTCCACGGCCACGCGCCAGCCGTGTGCCGACGCGGGGAGCGAGAGGACCGTGGCGCCGCCGCGCCCGGCGACGTAGACGAGCCGCTCGGGGGTCCGCGTGACCACCCGGCCCGCCACCGCCTCCGCGTACGGCGCGGCCGTCTGCTCCTTGTTCGTCCGGAAGGCGCCCGACGCGTCGACGGCGCAGTACCCGCCGCCGTAGCACCACACGTAGCCGGCCCAGCCGGAGCTGTAGCGGTCCAGGGAAGCCAGCGCGTCGCGGTAGAAGCGGCCCATGTTCGGCAGGGCGTTGTTCAGCGGGCCCCACTCCCCCACCACGACCGGCACCCGGTACGTCCTCGGGTACTGCGTCACCGCCGCCTCGTACGCCTCGATCCACCCGGCCGACGGGTCGTAGTCGGCGCCCGCCTCCATCGCCGTGTCGTAGAAGTGCGGGGCGTAGACGACCTTCGGGTCATCGATCCGGCCCAGCCCCGTGGGGACGCCCTCGCCGACGATCGGGGTCGGTTCGACGAAGAGCCAGCTGTCGCCGTCGACGGGGCGGATGGCGTCCGCGAGGCGGTTGTACAGGGGGGTGAGGTGGTCGCGCTCGATCCTGCGGGCGGCCGTCGGCAGGTCCTCTCCCGCGCGCAGCTCGCCCATCGGCTCGTTGATCAGGTCGTAGCCCAGCACCGCCGGGTGCCGCCCCAGACGGCCGGCGAGGACCCGCCACATCGCCGTCTGCGCGCGCCGCAGGTCCTCGTCCTCGTACAGGTGGGTGAAGGCGCGCTGCACGGCCGGTTCGAAGTACTCGGCGAACCAGTCGTCCGGGTGCGGGGTGAAGGGCAGGCCGTCGGTGCGGGTGGCCCACTCCGGAATGCCGCGGTGGCCGAAGGCGGGACCGAAGACGTCCTGGTGGGCGTCGATCAGGACCCGGACGTCGTACCGGTGCGCCCAGTTGAGGATCCGCTCGATCTTCCGCAGGTACGCCTCGCTGTACCGGCCGCGCCGCGGCTCCAGGTCGTCCCAGAAGACCAGCAGGCGGGCGAAGCCGAAGCCGTGCGCCCGCAGGTCGCGGAAGTGGCGCTCGGTGACGGCCGACAGGGCCGCGTCACCGCGGTGGGTCTTGTCCTCGACGTTCCAGCCGCGCAGGGTCAGGACGCGGCCTCGGTCGTCGGTGAGCGGCGGGATGCCCGCCGGCTGGGCGGTGGACACGGGCGGCGGCACGGTGTGCGCCGCGGCGGCCGGGCCCGTGGCCGCCCCGGCGGCCCGCTGCGGGGCCGGGGGCGGGGCCGCCCGCTGCGGGGTCGGGGCCGGGGCGGCCGCGGCCAGCAGGGCGGCGAGGAGGAGGGCGCTGACGGTGGTTCGCATGGGGACCTCCGGCATGGCGGGGTGGTCGTGCGCGCGATGCCGGAGATCCCATCAGCCGAACTGACGGTCCATCAAGAGGGCGGTCAGGAACCGGGGGTGAGGACGACCTTCCCGAACAGGTCGCCGGACTCCATCTTCGCGAAGCCCTCCCGCGCCCGGTCGAGGGGCAGGACCTCGTCGATCACCGGCCGGACCCCGGTGGCCGCGCAGAAGGACAGCAGGTCCTCCAGCTCGTCCTTCGAGCCCATCGTCGAGCCGACGACCTTCAGCTCCAGGAAGAAGATCCGGGTCAGCTCGGCGTGCGAGGGCCGGTCGCCGCTGGTCGCGCCGGAGATGACGAGCGTGCCGCCCGGCTTCAGCGACTTGACCGAGTGCGACCACGTCGCCGCGCCGACCGTCTCGATCACCGCGTCCACGCGCTGCGGCAGCCGGGCGCCCGGCTCGAACGCGTCGACCGCGCCGAGGTCGACCGCCCGCTTGCGCTTGGCCTCGTCGCGGCTGGTGGCGAAGACGCGCAGGCCGGCGGCCTTGCCGAGGACGATCGCGGCGGTCGCCACGCCGCCGCCCGCCCCCTGCACGAGGACGGAGTCGCCGGGGCGGACCCCGGCGTTGGTGAAGAGCATGCGGTAGGCGGTGAGCCAGGCCGTCGGGAGGCAGGCCGCCTCCTCGAAGCTGAGCTCCTTCGGCTTCGGCAGCACGTTCCAGACGGGCACGGCGACCCGCTCGGCGAACGTGCCCTGGTAGCGCTCGGTCAGGATGGACCGGGGCTCGCGCGGTCCGACACCGTGCCCGGTCTGGCCGATGACGGAGTGGATGACGACCTCGTTGCCGTCCTCGTCGACGCCTGCGGCGTCGCACCCGAGGATCATCGGCAGCTTGTCCTCGGGGAGGCCGACCCCGCGCAGGGACCAGAGGTCGTGGTGGTTGAGGGAGGCGGCCCTGACGGTGACGGTGGTCCAGCCCGGCCGTACCTCGGGCTCGGGGCGGTCGCCCAGCTCCAGGCCGTTGAGGGGCTGATCGCGGTCGATACGTGCGGCATAGGCAGCGAACATGGCCCCGAGACTAGGCGCGGGCCGGGGCGCTGCGGAACCACGCGCCGGTGTGACGCACGTCCCTCCGCACACGCCTCCCCGGCCCCCCGGACGCCTTCGCCTCTGGAGGGCCCGCGCCGAGGACTGTGCGGAGGACTGTGCGGAGGCCCGCGCGGAGGGAGCGCCCCCGCGTACCGCCCCGCCCCTCAGCGGTCCGCCGGCGGGCCACCGGCGGTCCGTCGGCGGGCCCTCAGTCGCGCCGCCACTGGGCGGGCGAGCCCTTCGTGGCCGGGTCCTCGTACGAGCCGGCCCTGCCCCGGTCGATGTGGAACCGGGTCAGCGTGGTGACCGGCGAGGCCGGGTCCCGCCGATCGGCGACGACCCGCAGGTGGGCGGTGAACCGCTCCGGGGTGGCCTCGTAGACGTCGTAGCCGTAGCGGTTGCCCTCGAAGTACTTCAGGTGCGGGTTGGCGCGCCCCATGACGGGGCCGTTCGTGGCGTTCCAGTCGGCGGAGTACGCCCCCGAGGTCACCGAGTGTGCGGTGAACTCCGTGCCCAGCAGCGGCGATGACGGGTCGTCGAAGTCGACGCGCACGTCGTCGACGAAGGCCGAGTGCCAGTCCCCCGTGATGACGACGAGGTCCTCCAGACCGCTGCGGTGGACGTGCCCGAGGACCTCCTTCCGCTCGGCGAGGAAGCCGTCCCACTGGTCGGTGAACATGTACGGGCCGCCCGGCCGGGCCCGCAGCTGGCTCAACATGATCGAGTTCGCCCAGACGTGCCAGCCGTCGGGCGCCCGGTCGACCGTGTCCTTGAGCCAGCCCTTCTGCGAGGCCCCCAGGATGGTGCCGTCGGGCAGGTTCTGCGCCGAGCGGTGGGAGCGCAGGTCCAGGACGGTCAGCTCCAGCAGGTCGCCCCAGCGGCGGACGCGGTGGATCTCCGGGTCGGGGAGGGCGGAGGTCGCCGACCGGTCGCGGTGCGGCATGTTCTCGTACCACGCCTGGTACGCGGCGGCCCGGCGCTGGAGGAAGGGCGCCCCGCCGCCCGTGCCGCTGTAGTCGTTGACGACCTCGTGGTCGTCCCAGGTCAGGAACCACGGGTGGGCGGCGTGCGCGTCCCGCAGGGACGGGTCGCCCTTGTAGAGGGCGTGGCGGCGGCGGTAGTCGGCGAGGGTGAGGACGGCCGGCCCCTCGTGGTCGCGCACGTGGTCGCCGCCGACCGGCCCGTGCTCGTAGACGTAGTCGCCGAGGTGGACGACGAAGTCGACGTCCTCGCGGGCGATGCCGCGGTGCGCGGCGTAGTACCCGTCGTGGAACGCCTGGCAGTTGGCCGCGGCGAAGCGGACCCGGGGCACGGGTCCGGCCGGCGCGGTGCGCGTCCGGCCGACGCGGCTGGTGCGGCCGAGGGCGGTGAAGGCGTACCAGTAGGTGCGGCCCGGGGTGAGCCCGCCGACCGGTACGTGCACGCTGTGGCCGAGGGTCGCGGAGGCCGGCGCGGTGCCGCGCGCGACGACCCGGGTCAGCCCCGCGTCCTCGGCGACCACCCACCCGACCTCGACGACCTCGGGCAGCGGCTGCTCGGCGGCGAGCGGTTCGGGCGCGAGCCGCGTCCACAGCAGCACTCCGGTGGGCGTCGGGTCGCCGGAGGCCACGCCGAGGGTGAACGGCGCCGCCTCGTACACGGCGCCCAGCGCCTCCGCCGCTTCCCGGGCCCGCGCGGGCGACAGCCCAGGGCCGAGCGGCCAGACGGTGTGGAGGACGCCCGCGGCGGCCGCGGCCTTCAGCAGGTTCCGTCGGTCGAGGCTCACAGGGCGCTCCCGGTGGCGGTCAGGGTGAGGGCGATCCCGTCGGCGTAGCCGTCGTTGGAGGTGCCGCCGCCGGTGCGGGTGAGGACGAGGAGGAGCCGTGCGCGGCGTGCGCCGGGCGGTACGGCCGCGGCGGCGGTCCGTTCGACCAGTCCGGTACGGCCGCCCCGCTCCCGGGAGGTGACGGGGCCGAGGACGCTGAGCGCGACGGGCGTGCCGGCGGCGTCGCGGAACTCGACGGAGAGCCGGGCGCCGTCCTCCTGGGCCGCGTACCCGCCGAGCCAGGCGCCGAGGGCGTAGCGCACGCGCCCCGCGTCGACGGCGGCGTGCCCGGTGGCGCCGTCGGAGGGCAGGGCGACGTCCTGGAGGAGGACCGTGCGCGGCGCGTTGCCGCCGGCGAAGAAGCGGCTGCCGCGCCGCGGGGGGCCGGGGTCCTTGGCGGTGGGGTAGCCCCCGCCGTGGGCGTACGCGACCAGCGCGGGGGCACCCTCGACGATCTGCCAGCCCGTCACGGCGCCGACCGGTTCTGGGGTTCCGCCGGGTCCGCTCTCGGCGTCTCCGTTGACGACCAGGTTCACTCGCGCCTCCCGGGGCGGGTAGGGGGTGGGGCGTGCGCATCAGAACACCCGCGGGTGACGGAAGGAAGACCTCCGCATGACCCCCCGGTGCCCGGTCCGCGGGCGGGCCACGAGCCGTCCCACCCGTCCCCACCCTCCCCACGCGCCCCGCCGGCCGGTGGCCGGCCCCCCACACGCCGGGGGTGGGGCGGGCCCCTCCGGCGCACCTCCTCGGGGCCGGCGGCCTCGGGTCCCGGTACGACCGTTCCGACGCCGCCAACCCCTGCGGGGGCACCCCGGAGGGGCCCCGCCCCGGCCGTGTTCCGCATGGCCCTCCACCGTCGCCGGCCGGTGGCGGGCCCCCCGCGGGCCCCGGGCGCACACGAGGGCCGTGTCACGCCCCCGCACGGGATGCGACACGGCCCTCGTCACGCCATTGCGCCGGCTGCGCGCCGGCGGCGACGCGCCGGCTCAGCGCCGGGCGACCCCCTCCGCGCGCGCCGCCGCCGCGACGGCCGCGGTGACCGCCGGGGCGACCCGCTCGTCGAACGGCGACGGGATCACGTAGTCGGCGGCGAGCTCGTCCCCGACGACACCCGCCAGCGCCTCGGCCGCCGCGATCTTCATGCCCTCCGTGATGCGGGAGGCCCGCACCTGGAGCGCGCCCGCGAAGATCCCGGGGAAGGCCAGCACGTTGTTGATCTGGTTCGGGAAGTCCGACCGGCCGGTGGCCACGACCGCCGCGTACTTGTGCGCGATCTCGGGGTGGACCTCCGGGTTCGGGTTGGCCATGGCGAACACGAACGACCCCGGCGCCATCGAGGCGACCGCCGGCTCGGGGACCGTACCGCCGGAGACGCCGATGAACACGTCGGCGCCGGCGAGCGCCGACTCCAGCGAGCCGGACAGGCCCGCCTTGTTCGTGAGCTCGGCGAGCTCGCGCTTGACCGGGGTGAGGTCCTCCCGGTCCCGGCTGACGACGCCCTTGCGGTCCGCGACCGCGACGTCGCCGATGCCGGCCTCCAGCAGGAACTTCGCGATGGCCACGCCCGCCGCGCCCGCGCCGGAGATGACCGCGCGCAGGTCGCCGAGGCCGCGGCCGGTCAGCTTGGCGGCGTTGCGCAGGGCCGCCAGGGTGACGATCGCGGTGCCGTGCTGGTCGTCGTGGAAGACCGGGATGTCGAGGCGCTCCTGGAGCCTGCGCTCGATCTCGAAGCACCGCGGCGCCGAGATGTCCTCCAGGTTGACCCCGCCGAAGGACGGGGCGAGCCGGACCACGGTGTCGATGATCTCGTCGGTGTCGGTCGTGGCGAGCGCGATGGGCACCGCGTCCACGCCGCCGAACTGCTTGAACAGGATGGCCTTGCCCTCCATCACGGGGAGGGAGGCCTCCGGCCCGATGTCGCCGAGGCCCAGGACGGCGGTGCCGTCCGTGACGACGGCGACGACCTGCGACTTCCAGGTGTAGTCGTACACGAGCTCCGGACGCTCGGCGATGGCGCTGCACACCTTGGCGACGCCGGGGGTGTACGCGAGGGACAGGTCGTCCTTGTCGCGCACGGGGACGGTGGCCTGCACCGCCATCTTCCCGCCCCGGTGGAGGGCGAAAGCCGGATCGAAGGGCTCGTCCGAAGCGTTCTGCGTACCGGTGTCGGTATCGCTGTCGCTACGAGGGTTGACGATCTCCGCTGCCATTGGGATGACCCCTTTAGTCTTCATTGTCTGAGGGTGGCCACTCCTGGTGAGGAGGGGTGGGCTGGCACCGCGTACGTCCCCCGCCCGGGCGGTTGGCCCGCCCCTGCGGGGGATCGGTCGTACGCGCGGGCGCGCCGCACAACGCGCCCTGAGCCCCGGATGAGGGGTGTAAGGATCCTTCTTACCGGACGGAGGGCACCGCCGACGAGTCCGTTTCCCCGCGACACCCCTCACACGAGAAGTGTCCCGGACGGCTGATCGCCGCGTGCGTCCGGGTCCACCCCGGCACCCGGACAGGCGTCCGGCCCGAGGTCCGGCAGAGGGTCCGGCCCGGGGTCCGCGGGGCCCCGCCGGGGGACCGCATATCCGGCTATTCGCCCAGGGGCCTCGCCACCCCGGTGACATGACTCATAGGCGAATGTCTGGACAAGTCGACTGAGCCCCGGAATGCGGCCGCAATGAGGTCCGGATGCCGACATCCACGGGAGATTTTCCGGCGTGGCGGCATGGATCCCGCAGAAGGTGCGGCCGTCGTGGGCCGGTGTCATGAGCATCGGGGGTCACCCGTTACCCGATTTTGACATGCTGAGGCCCTTGTTACGGGTGGTCCGAATGGCAAGATGCCGTAATCACACGAGGTCGCGACACCCGAAGGTGCGTGCCCGACCCATTGGCATTCCTTTCACCCGCCGGAGGAAACCGACCATGACCGCAAGCACCACCCGCCGCTCGACCGCCGCGAAGACCCGGACGCCGCGGACGTCCCGGACCGCCGCGGTCGCTGCGACCGCGGTCGCCGGCGCCATGCTGCTCAGCGCGTGTGGCGACCAGACGCAGAGCGGGGCCTCCGACGGGGCCACGAAGGGGACCACCGTCTCCACCGCTCCCCTCGCGGACAAGCTGCCGCAGAGCATCCGCGACAAGGGTGTCATCAAGGTCGGTTCGGACATCGCCTACGCCCCGGTCGAGTTCAAGGACGCGGCCGGCAAGACGGTCGGCATCGACCCGGACCTCGCCGCGGCCATGGGCAAGCAGCTCGGCGTGACGTTCCAGTTCGAGAACGGCACCTTCGACACCCTCATCACCGGCCTGCGGTCCAAGCGGTACGACATCGCGATGTCGGCGATGACGGACACCAAGGACCGCCAGCAGGGCATCGACTCGGAGACGGGGAAGAAGGTCGGCGAGGGCGTCGACTTCGTCGACTACTTCAACGCGGGTGTCTCCGTCTACACCAAGAAGGGCGTCGACAAGGGCATCAAGACCTGGGCCGACCTCTGCGGCAAGAAGATCGTCGTCCAGCGGGGCACCGTCTCCGAGGACCTGGCCAAGGCCGAGTCGAAGAAGTGCGTGGACGGCAAGAAGCCCGCGATCACGATCGAGGCGTTCGACACCGACCAGCAGGCGCAGACCCGTCTGCGCGCGGGCGGCGCCGACGCCGGCTCCTCGGACTTCCCCGTCGCCGCGTACACCGTGAAGACCTCGGGCGGCGGCAAGGACTTCCAGATCGTCGGCGAGCAGGTCGAGGCCGCCCCGTACGGCATCGCGGTCGCCAAGAACAACACGCAGCTGCGCGACGCGATCAAGGCCGCCATGGACGCGGTCATCGCCAACGGCGAGTACAAGAAGGTCCTCGAGAAGTGGGGCGTGGCCCAGGGCGCCGTCACCGAGGCCAAGATCAACGGCGGTTCCTGATCCCCCGGCCGGCACCGACAGGCCACTGAGAGGCACCACCACTGTGACAACTGACATGAAGAAGAAGGGCCCGGAGGACGACGTCCCGCCCGCCGGCCCCGAGGCGATCAAGGCGGTCCCGGTCCGCCACTACGGCCGGTACGTCAGCGCCGTCGTCGCCCTGGCGGCCTTCGCCGCGATCGTTTTCGCGTTCGCGCAGGGCCAGATCAACTGGGACGCCATCCCGGACTACTTCTTCGACGACCGCATCATCGAGGGCGTCGGCCAGACACTGCTGCTGACCGTCCTGTCCATGACCATCGGCATCGTCGGCGGCATCCTCCTCGCGGTGATGCGCCTGTCGAGGAACCCGGTGACGTCGTCGATCGCCTGGTTCTACATCTGGTTCTTCCGCGGCACCCCGGTCCTGGTCCAGCTCTTCGTCTGGTTCAACCTGGGCCTGGTCTTCGAGTACATCAACCTCGGCCCGTTCTACAAGGACGAGTGGTCCGACTTCATGACGCCGTTCCTCACGGCGCTCCTGGGGCTCGGACTGAACGAGGCCGCCTACATGGCCGAGATCTGCCGCGCGGGCCTCCTCGCGGTCGACGAGGGCCAGACCGAGGCGGCCCACGCCCTGGGCATGAGCCACAGCAAGACGCTGCGCCGGATCGTGATCCCGCAGGCGATGCGCGTCATCGTGCCCCCGACGGGCAACGAGGTCATCAACATGCTGAAGACGACCTCGCTGGTGGCGGCGGTGCAGTACTACGAACTCCTCCGCAACGCGCAGGACATCGGCCAGTCGTCCGGCGCGCCGGTGGAGATGCTCTTCCTGGCGGCCACCTGGTACCTGATCATGACCTCGATCCTCAGCGTCGGGCAGTACTACCTGGAGAGGTACTACGCGCGCGGCAGCTCCCGCTCGCTTCCGGACACGCCCTGGCAGAAGGTGAAGACGCACCTGATGTCGTTCTCCAGCCGGCAGGGAGGCACCGCATGACCGCCATGGTGAAGGCCGAGGGCGTCCACAAGTCCTACGGCGCCGCGCACATCCTCAAGGGCATCGACCTCGAGGTGGCGCCCGGCGAGGTGTTCTGCCTGATCGGCCCGTCCGGCTCCGGCAAGTCGACCTTCCTGCGGTGCATCAACCACCTGGAGAAGGTCAACGCCGGCCGGCTGTACGTCGACGGCGAGCTGGTCGGCTACCGCCAGAAGGGCGACAAGCTGTACGAGCTCAAGGACAACGAGGTGGCGCTGAAGCGGCGGGACATCGGCATGGTGTTCCAGCGCTTCAACCTGTTCCCCCACATGACGGCCGTCGAGAACGTCATGGAGGCGCCGGTCCAGGTGAAGGGCGAGTCCAGGGCGGTGGCGCGCGAGCGGGCGCTGAAGCTGCTGGACCGGGTCGGCCTGGGCGACCGCGCCGGCCACTACCCCTCGCAGCTCTCCGGCGGCCAGCAGCAGCGCGTGGCCATCGCCCGGGCGCTGGCGATGGAGCCGAAGCTGATGCTGTTCGACGAGCCGACGTCGGCGCTCGACCCGGAGCTCGTGGGTGACGTCCTGGACGTCATGCGGGACCTCGCCGAGTCGGGCATGACGATGGTCGTCGTCACGCACGAGATGGGCTTCGCCCGCGAGGTGGGCGACTCGCTCGTCTTCATGGACGGCGGCGTGGTCGTCGAGTCGGGCAGCCCGCGCGACGTGCTCACCAACCCGCAGCACGAGCGGACGCAGGCGTTCCTGTCGAAGGTGCTGTAAAGGGACGACGACGAGGAAAAGGGGCCGGCCACCGGGTGCGCGATCCGGTGGCCGGCCCCCTTTCGCCCTTCGCCCACATGGTGAGACGGCGCCGCTTTCGCTACCCCACCCACCGGAATCCGTCAAGAGCTCCCGCGGATTTTCCACCCGGCCGCCGGAATTTCCGTGATACTTGACGGGCACCCGCTTTTCACCGGAAAAGACCGCACCGCCCTACCGGTCACTCCGCGAGGACGACATCCGGCCGACCCGTTCCCCTCAGGGGGACGATCATCTGCGGTAATAATCCCTTTCGGACCTTATCCCTTACGCTGGGTCCGTTCGACTCCCCGGACCGCTCTTGTGAGGACGACAAGTGGAACTGGCCTCTTACTCGGACTACGCCGTGCAGCTGGTGAACACCGAGGAGCCGGCGCGCGGCAAGGACGCGCTCACTTCCGTCGAGGCCGTGCGCGAGCTGTTCGGCGAGATGACGCAGATGGCGCGGCGCGTCACCGACGCGGACGTCACCCGCTTCCGCTCGGTGCGGGCGCGGCTGCGCGCGGTCTTCACGGCGGCCGACGAGGGCGACCAGGGACGGGCCGTGGACCTGCTGAACTCGCTGCTGCTGGAGTTCCCCGTCAGCCCGCAGATCTCCGGCCACGACCAGTTGGACGACGAGGGCCGGCCGCGCTGGCACATGCACCTCGCCGAGCACCCGTCGAACGCCACCGCCGGGTACGCCGCGATCGCCGCGATGGGGCTCGCCTTCCACCTCACCGAGTTCGGCGCCGACCGGCTCGGCCTGTGCCAGGCGGCCCCGTGCCGCAACGCCTACCTGGACACGTCCACGAACCGCTCCCGCCGGTACTGCTCCGACCGCTGCGCCACCCGCGCCAACGTGGCCGCCTACCGGGCCCGCAAGCGCCTGGAGAGCGAGCGGTCGGCGGGCACCGGCCGCACCGCCGAGACGAGCCACGCCAGCACGACGGCCGCCGAGCGCTGACGCCCCGGACGGATCCCCCGGTACCGCGCCCGCACCAGGCCCAGCACGAGCCCGGCGGGGACCGTCCCGAACGTCCTGCTGTCCGCGGCCTCCGCGTCGGTGTTGTCGCCCAGCACCCACCAGCCGCCGTCCCGCCGCTCGACGAGCCGCTTCACGATCAGCAGGTCCTGCCGGAACGGATGGCGCAGCACGGCCACGGCCCCCGGGCGCGGCGGCGCCCCGTACCGCACCAGCAGTCGGTCGCCGTGGCGCAGCGTGGGCACCATGGACGGCCCCGTCACCTCGGCGACCCCGTACGGGAACAGGGGCCCCCGTCCTCGGTCCGTCATCCGCCTCCACCACCTGCCGGGCATGCCGCGCGGTTCCTCCACGAGTCCCATGATCCCCCTGGACTTTCGTCCTAAGCCCCGGGGGCTGCTCGCGAAAACCGGTCTGTCACCGAGTAATGTCCCACCTTGAGAAGACGATCACGAGGAAGGACAGCAGCATGCTCTCCCGCCTGTTCGCCCCCAAGGTGAAGGTCAGCGCCCACTGCGACCTGCCGTGCGGCGTGTACGACCCCGCCCAGGCCCGCATCGAGGCCGAGTCGGTCAAGGCCGTCCAGGACAAGATGGCCGCGAACGACGACCCGCACTTCCAGGCCCGCGCCACGGTCATCAAGGAGCAGCGCGCCGAGCTGGCGAAGCACCACGTCTCCGTGCTGTGGAGCGACTACTTCAAGCCCCCGCACTTCGAGAAGTACCCGGAGCTGCACCAGCTGGTCAACGACACCCTGAAGGCCCTCTCGGCCGCCAAGGCGTCGACCGACCCGGCGACGGGCCAGAAGGCCCTGGACTACATCGCCCAGATCGACAAGATCTTCTGGGAGACGAAGAAGGCCTGACCCACCCGGTCCGGCCCCGCTGACCGGCGGTTCCTGTCCGCCGGTCGGACGCCCCCGCACCCGGTCCCGCACCGCCCACCCGGCGGCCGCGGGGCCGGGTGCGGTCGTTTCCCGCAGGCGGGCGGCGGCCGCTCCCGGTGACGGACGGCGGCTCACGGCGGCCGCTCATGGTGGCGGGCGGCGGCTCACGGCGGCCGCTCCCGGTGGCGGGCGGCGGGTCGGGGTGGCGGTGGGCGCAGGGCAGCGGCGGGCGGCGCGGGGCGGGGGCTGTGGGTCAGCCGGGGCACGGCAGGGGGGTGCCGTGGCGCTGCAGCCAGTGGCGGTACGCGGAGGTGCGCAGGGCCGCCTCGCGGTAGGCGGCGGCGAGCGCGGCGTAGGCCGTGCCGTACAGGGCGGCGCCCTCGTCGCCCGGCCGGTGGTAGAGCAGGAGCCGGACCGCGAGGGGGTCGTCCCGCAGGGGCCGGATCGCCATGTCGTCGCGCGGGCCCGAGGTGGGCTGGCAGGGGGCGACGGCCTCGCCGGCGACGATGAGGGACGCGGCCGTGTGGTAGTCGGCGTGCATCAGCGGCGGGTCGATCCCCGCGGCGCCGAGGACACGGCGCAGCCCGTCCCACTCGCCGTCGACGGTCGGGTCGACCATCCAGCGGTCCTCGGCCAGGTCGGTGATGTCGACGACGGGCGCGGCGGCGGCCGGGTGGTCGCGGGCCATGGAGATGAACTGTGGTTCGCGCTCGACGAGTACGCGCCGCTCCAGCCCGTCCGGCACCTGTAACGGGCAGCCCTCGACCTCGTGGACGAAGGCCACGTCGAGCTGGCCGGCGGCCAGGGCGCGCAGCAGGCCGTTGGCGGAGACGTCCATGTGCAGGGTGATGTCCGTGCCGGGCAGCCGCTGCCGCAGCCGCCGCAGCCAGCCGGCGAGGGCCCGGCTGGCGGTGGAGCCGACGCGCAGGCGGGCCCCGTCGGCGCGGGCGGCGGCCGCGCGCGCCTCACTGACGAGCAGGCCCATCTGGGCCACCAGCGGGCGGGCGCGGCTCAGCACGACGCGGCCCAGCGGGGTGGGCCGGCAGCCGGTGCGGCCTCGGGTGAACAGCTCGGCGCCGAGCGCGTGCTCGATGCGGCGCAGCTGGGTGGTGAGGGAGGGCTGGCTCATGCCCAGGAACCTGGCGGCCTTGTGCAGGCTGCCCGTGTCGGCGATGGCGCACAGCGCCCGCAGGTGTCTCACCTCCAGCTCCATGACCCGAGCGTAGGGCGGTCCCCACGCGCCGCACCAGACACCGTGAGCCCGTGAATTTCCCCCAGGCCGAAGGGAGTTGTGGGGGGCGATGCGTCCGTGCTATCGCCCTCTGGCATCATCCGCGGGCGCCCGGGGCTCCCCGACACTTTCGTCCAACCGAACGCGTCCCCCCAGCCGTTCAGGACGAGTAGGAGCCCCCCATGAAGCACCCCAGGGCCGTGCTGGCCGCCGCGCTGAGCGTCGCCGCCGCTCTCGCCGCCGTGCCCGCCGCGACCACCGCCACCGCCGCGGAGGCGCCCGCCCCAGCCGCCGACCGGAGCGCCGCGCACGCCCCGTACGCCGCGTACGCCGGTTCGTCGGAGGAGGCGAAGGCCAATCGCGCCTTCTTCGAGGCGGTCATGGACTCCGTGGCGCGCAAGCGCGCCACGACGCCCGGCACGCAGGCCGTGACGGTCGTGTACTCGGCGGCCAACGCCCCGAGCTTCCGCACGCAGATAGCCCGCTCGACGCAGATCTGGAACAGCTCGGTCGTCAACGTGAAGCTGCAGGAGGGCAGCAACCCCGACTTCCGGTACTACGAGGGCAACGACTCGCGCGGCTCGTACGCCAGCACCGACGGGCACGGCCGGGGCTACATCTTCCTCGACTACCGCCAGAACCAGATCTACAACTCCACCCGGGTCACGTCCCACGAGACGGGGCACGTGCTCGGCCTACCGGACCACTACTCGGGGCCGTGCAGCGAGCTGATGTCCGGCGGCGGGCCCGGCCCGTCGTGCCAGAACGCGACCCCGAACGCGCAGGAGCGCTCCCGGGTCGACTCGCTGTGGCGCAACGGCCTGGCCGCTGCCGTCGCCCGCGTGTCCTGACCGACCGCACGCACCGGCGCCCCGCGGAGCGACCGCGGGGCGCCGGTGCGTTCCGGGCCGCCCGGCCGGGGCGTTCAGGCCGCCTGGAGGAGGTCGCGCGCGAAGCGCGTGCCGGCGGGCAGCTGCCGCAGGATCCGGCCGAGGGCCTGCTCGAAGTCGCCACCGGTGACGCCGGACTCGTACGCCGCTCCCCCGCAGTGGAGGGTGAGTTGCAGGTCCACCCGCTCGGGCGAGCCGTCGGGCAGTGCCTCACCGAGCGCCAACAGGCAGCTGAGGGTGCCCTGTTGGGTCGTGCCGCCGTGGACGACCGGCAGCGGGAGGTCCCACTCCAGGACGCAGCCCGCCAGCGGCCGGCCGCCGTCCTCCTCCGCCGCCCGCAGCGCGGCGAAGCCGCCGCCGCCGTACCGCACGCCCCGGACGCGGGTGCTGACGCCCCGGCCCTGCGAGGTGATGACGATCGCTTCCGCGCCGCGGCGGTCCCGGTACCAGCCGGTCCAGACTTCAGTCGACTCCGATGACATGGCGCGGACTGTAGCGGTACGGCCTCCCCCGGCGTGACGCCGGACACCCTCCGGGCCGGAGTTCAGCCGATCTTGGTGCTGTTGCCCGGCTCGTTCCGCGGCGGCGGCCCGTCCGGCGCCCCGTCGGGCGTCCTGTGTGCCTCCGGTGTCCCGGGCGTCCTGCGGGACCCGCGCTCGGGCGCCTCGCCGAAGCGGGCGCAATCGGGGTTGCCGCACGGGCGGGGGTGCCAGGTGGGGACCCACGCGCCGAGGACCTTGCGTCGCTGTATTTCCGTACCGACAGGCTGTCCGCAGGAGGGACAGGCGGGCTCGGTGGCCCCCGTCTCCTGCGGGCGGCGGACGGTGCGGCGTCCTTCGCTGCCCATACCTCCAGGGTAGGACGGTTCAGCGCTTCCGGCCGTACGTGCGGACGACGACGCCGTTGCCGAAGGTGCGGACGTCCTCCAGCGCGAAGTCGGCGACGGCGAAGGGGGCGCCGCCGAACATCGGCATGCCGGAACCGTAGAGCTGCGGGTACGTCTTGATCACGAGCTCGTCCACCTCGTCGACCAGCTCCCCGGCGGTCCGGGCCCCGCCGCACAGCCAGATGCCGAGCGGGCTCTCCTCGGCCTTGAGCTCGCGGACGCGGGCGACGAGGTCGCCCGCGACGATCTCCACGTTCGGGTGCGGGGAGGTGGTGAGGCTGCGGGAGGCGACGATCTCGCGCAGGTGGCCGTACGGGCTGGGCATGCCGGCGTCCAGGCCGAGCTGGTAGCTGCCGCGGCCCTGGACGACGGTGTCGAAGCGGCGGTTCGGCGCGTCGGCGATGCCGAGCGCGCGACGGCCCTCGGCGGAGATCGTCTCGGGGTACTCGCCGGTGAGGAAGGCCAGGTACTCCTCGTCGAGCAAGCGGAACATGGAGGTGGCGTCACCCTGCGGATCACCGATGAAGCCGTCGAGCGAGCAGGCGACGAGGTAGGTCAAGGTGCGCATACGGATCCTTCGCGGTGGGGGGCGGGCACACGGCACGAGGACCGACCCCCGAACCACTACGGACAGAGTGCTACAGGCGTAGTGGACAATGCAAGGAAAATCGCGCTCGCCCCTCGGACACGGGAGAAGGAGGCCGTCATGGCCAGGAATCCGGAGCGCAGGTCCGCGCTGCTCGACGCCGCCATCGACGTCCTCGCCGACGAGGGCGCGAGGGGCCTGACGTTCCGGGCCGTGGACGCCCGGGCGGGCGTCCCGGCCGGCACGGCGTCCAACTACTTCTCCGACCGGGACGACCTGCTCACCCAGGCCGGGGCGCGCATCCACGTCCGCATGAGCCCGGCCCCCGAGCAGGTCGACACGGTGACGCGCCCGGCGCCCGGCAGGGAGCTGGTCGCCGAGCTGATGAAGTGGCTGGTGCGGCGGACGGCCGAGGAGCGCACCGGTTACCTGGCTCTGCTGGAGCTGCGCCTGGAGGCCACGCGCCGCCCGGCGCTCCGGGCCGAGCTGGACCGGGCCGTCCGCGAGGAACTCGACCGGAACATCCGCTTCCACATGGACGCGGGACTGCCCGGTGACGCCGACACGGTCCTGCTCCTCTACCTGGCCATGACCGGTCTGCTCCTGGAGCGGCTGACACTGCCGGGCGTGCTCGCGGGCAGGGAGCTGGACCGGGTGGTCGACCTCGTGGTGGAGCGGATCGTCCCCGCCGGCTGAGGAACGGCACGGGCCGGGCCGGGACCACGGCCCGGCCCGTGCGGCCCGCCGGTCCGCCGGTCCGCTCAGTACGAGCGCCGGGTGACGAACTCCGCCAGCGACAGCAGCTCACCGGCCGCCGCCAGGTCGGGCACCGCGCGCGACAGCTCGTCGACCGCCCGCGCCATCCGGTCGGCGGCCTCCGCCTGGGCCCAGTCCCGTCCGCCGGCCCGCTCGACGGCCCTGGCCGCGCGGGCCACGTGCTCGTCCGTCGGCGCCGGCCGCCGGTACAGCTCGGCCAGCTCCGCGCCCTCCGCCGTGCCGGAGGTGAGCGCGGCGACGACGGGCAGCGACTTCTTGAGGGCGACCAGGTCCGCCCCGGCCGGCTTGCCGGTGTGCCGGGGGTCGCCCCAGATGCCGATCAGGTCGTCGATCAGCTGGAACGCCAGCCCGGCCTGCCGGCCGAACGCGTCCATCGCCGCGACCTGCGCCTCCCCCGCGCCCGCGTACAGGGCGCCGAGCGCGCAGGCGCAGCCGAGCAGCGCACCGGTCTTGGCCTCCGCCATCGCCAGGCACTCGTCCAGCGACACGTCGAGCGGGCCGCGCTCCTCGAAGGCGCAGTCCGCCTGCTGGCCCGCGCACAGCTCGACCACGCAGGCGCCGAGCCGGGCCGCCGCGGCCGGCGCGGCCGGGTGTCCCTCGGCGACGAGCGTGCCCAGCGCCAGGGCCTGCAGGGCGTCCCCGGCGACGAGGGCGTCGGGCACGCCGAAGACCGTCCAGGCGGTGGGCCGGTCGCGGCGGGTGCGGTCCTCGTCGACGATGTCGTCGTGGAGCAGCGTGAAGTTGTGCACCAGCTCCACGGCGGCGGCCGCCCCCACGGCGACGGCCGGGTCGCCGCCGAGAGCACGGGTCGCGGCCAGGACGAGGGCCGGGCGGAGCGCCTTGCCGGGGCGGCCGGAGGCGGGTGTCCCGTCGGCGTGCTCCCAGCCGAAGTGGTACATGGCCACCCGCCGCAGGGGGCCGGGCAGCGAGTCCAGGCCGGCGCGCAGCCGGGGGGTGACGGCGGCGTGGGTGCGGTCGAGGAGCGCGAACGCGTCCCGGCCGTCGCCCTCGTGCCGCGTACCGGTCCCGTCCGTGTGGGTCATCGTCACGGTTCTTCCTCCGCTCCCTGGGCCTGTGTCCTCTTCCGGGCAGGGGTACGGGCGGGGGCGCCGGTGCAGGGCGCCCCGCCCGTACCCGGTCCTCACCTCCAGCGGCTGATTTCGACGTTCTCCAGGACACCCAGGGCGTCGGGCACCAGGATGGCGGCCGAGTAGTACGCCGTGACCAGGTACGAGATGATCGCCTGTTCGTCGATACCCATGAAGCGCACCGACATACTCGGCTCGATCTCGTCCGGGATGCCGGTCTGGTGCAGACCGATCACGCCCTGGTCCGCCTCCCCGGTGCGCAGGCAGAGGATGGACGTGGTGCGGGCGTCACTGATCGGGATCTTGTTGCAGGGGAAGATGGGCACGCCGCGCCAGGTCGGGATGCGGTGGCCGCCGACGTCGATGCTCTCGGGGACCAGGCCGCGCCGGTTGCACTCGCGGCCGAAGGCGGCGATGGCCTTGGGGTGGGCGAGGAAGAGCTTGCTGCCCCGGCGGCGGGAGAGCAGCTCGTCCATGTCGTCCGGGCCGGGCGCCCCCTCGTGCGGCTGGATCCGCTGGCCGTAGTCGGCGTTGGCGAGCAGGCCGAACTCGCGGTTGTTGATGAGCTCGTGCTCCTGGCGCTCGCGCAGGGCCTCGACCGTCAGCCGCAGCTGCTGCTCGGTCTGGTTCATGGGCTGGTTGTACAGGTCGGCGACGCGCGTGTGGACCTTGAGCACGGTCTGCGCGACGCTCAGCTCGTACTCGCGCGGGGCCGGGTCGTAGTCGACGTAGGTGTGCGGGATGACCGGCTCGCCGCTGTGGCCGGAGGAGAGGTCGATCGCCTTCTCGCCGTACCGGTTGGTCCGCTGGTGCGGGATGGACGCCATGCCGGCCAGGTGGGCGGAGAGGGACCCGGCGCGCTCGGCGAGGTTCAGGACGTCGGCGCGGGTCAGCTCCAGCAGCACGCAGGCCGTGGCGGCCCGGTGGGTGTACTCCCAGCTGCACTCGCCGTCGAGCAGGGCGCCGTCGCCGAAGTACGCGCCGTCGGCCAGGACGTCGACGACGGCCTCGTCGCCGTAGGGACCGGTGCCGATCTTCTCTACCTTGCCGTGGGCGAGGAGGAAGACCCGGTCCGCGGCCGAGCCGGCCTCGACGATGACGTCGCCGGGGGCGACGTCGCGCTGCGAGCAGCGCGTGGCGAGCTCCCGCAGGGCCGCCTGGTCGTCGTACCCGCGCAGGGGTGGCAGCTCGCACAGCTCGGCCGGGATCACCTCGACGCGCTCGCCGGTCTGCACGAAGGTGACGCGCCCGTCGCCCACGGCGTAGGTGAGCCTCCGGTTCACCCGGTACGCGCCGCCCTGGACCTGCACCCACGGGAGCATCTTCAGGACCCACCGGGAGGTGATCTCCTGCATCTGGGGCGCTGACTTGGTGGTGGTGGCCAGGTTCCGCGCCGCCGCGGTGCCGAGGCTCTGCTGCGGAGGCACCTGCTCCGCCCGGACCTCGTCGCCGACCGAACCAACCGAACCAACCGACATGGACGTCCCTCTCGATCTTTCCGTACGGACCTGCGGCAGAAGCCTTTCAGCACGTGGCGTGAGGACGCCATTACACAAATGAGTGGGACTGAATGAAGATATCGCTGGGCAGTTAGAGATCCTTTTCGATTCGGCGGCGGTGGCGGTGGCGCGCGGAGCGGCGTGGAGCGACCGGTTCCGGCCGCCGCGCCCGTACCGCGCCCCCGTCCGTACCGCCGGCCCGGCCGCCGCGCGACCCCGTCCGCGCCCGTACCGCGGGACCGCCCCGGGGCCGTGCGGTGGCGGGTCGCACAATGGGCGGGTGACGTCCCGCGACCCCGCCGCCGCCCTGGAGCCGCGGCTGCCCTCCCCGCTGGTGGCGGTCGACGACGACCGGTTCACCCGGCGCGGCCTGCGGCTGCTGCTCAAGCGGGACGACCTCATCCACCCGGACCTGGTGGGCAACAAGTGGCGCAAGCTCGCCCCGAACCTGGCGGGGGCGGCCGGGCGCCCCGTGCTGACCTTCGGCGGCGCCTACTCCAACCACCTGCGCGCCACCGCGGCCGCCGGGCGGCTGCTCGGCTTCCCGACGGTCGGCGTCGTCCGGGGCGACGAGCTGGCCGGCCGGCCCCTGAACCCGTCGCTGCAGCGGTGCGCGGCGGACGGGATGCGCCTGGTCTTCGTCGACCGGGCGACGTACCGCGCGAAGGACGACCCGGCGGTCGTGGCGCGGCTGCTGCGCGGCGCGCCCGAGGACACGGTGGTCGTCCCGGAGGGCGGCAGCAACGCGGCGGCGGTGCGCGGCTGCGTCGGGCTGGGCCGGGAGCTGCGCGGCCGGGCGGACGTCGTGGCGGTGGCGTGCGGTACGGGCGGCACCCTGGCCGGGCTGGCGGCGGGCCTCGGGCCGCAGCAGCGCGCGCTGGGGATTCCGGTACTGCGGGGCGGTTTCCTGGGCGGGGCGGTGCGGGCCCTGCAGGAGCGGGCCTTCGGCGGACCGGCCGGCCGGTGGAACATGGACGACCGCTTCCACTTCGGCGGGTACGCCCGCAGCGGTCCGGCGCTGGAGGAGTTCGCCGAGGACTTCGGGGCGCGGCACGGGCTGGCCGTGGAACGCGTGTACGTCGCCAAGATGCTGTACGCGCTGGTGACCCTGGCCGAGGAGGGCGCCTTCACGCCGGGGACGGCCGTGGCCGGGGTGGTGACCGGCCGCCCGGAACCGGCCGGAGGCGGTCCCGGCTGAGAACGGGACGGTTCGACACCCCGGCACCTGGGTACGTCAACCCTCCGCCGGATTCTCCGGATTGGTCGCCGCAGAGCACTAGCCACTGTCCGTACTCGTGTGCCTACTATGAGTGACAGTCGTCGGACCCGGGGGCCCCGGCGACACGGCACCATGGATCGCGATAGCGTCACCGCGACTACGCACTCCTGCGTACCGCACGGTTCCGGGGGGATCTCACACCCCCCCGGCCCCCGAACGAGTTTGTGCCACCTTGGAGGTGAGGGTGTCCCAGATCGCAGGCGAGCCCGGGACCCAGGACTTCGTGGAAGTCCGGCTGCCCGCTGCGGGTGCCTACCTGTCCGTGTTGCGTACGGCCACGGCCGGCCTCGCGGCGCGCTTGGACTTCACCCTCGACGAGATCGAGGACCTGCGCATCGCGGTCGACGAGGCCTGCGCGATCCTGCTGCAACAGGCCGTGGCCGGCTCGGTCCTCAGCTGCGTCTTCCGGTTGATCGACGACTCCCTGGAGGTCACGGTGTCGGCGCCCACGACCGACGGCCGCGCGCCGGAGCGGGACACCTTCGCCTGGACGGTGCTGTCCGCCCTGGCGGGCAAGGTGGACTCCTCGGTGGCGGACGACCGTACGGTCTCGATCAGCCTGTACAAACAGCGCGGCGCGGGACCCGGGCCGGCGTGAGGGACGGGGACGGTCCGGTGCGGAACGAGGAGCGCGGCCCCCGGGCCTTCAGCGCGGCGGAGGGCATCGAGGGCATCCCGGAACAGCAGGCGCGGCCGCACCCGGTGGACGGTCTGGTGGAGGCGCCGGAGCAGGCGCGGACAGAGCGGGCGGCCAAGATGAGCGAACACGGGCACGAGCGGCGGAACAGGACCCAGCACGACCCCCAGGACCGCAGTGGCGCGAAGGCGATGTTCGTCCGCCTGCGCGACCTGCCGGACGGCTCCCCGGAGCGGGCGGAGCTGCGCAACCAGCTCGTCCGCATGCACCTGCCGCTGGTCGAGCACCTGGCCCGCCGCTTCCGCAACCGCGGCGAGCCGCTGGACGACCTGACGCAGGTCGCGACCATCGGCCTGATCAAGTCGGTGGACCGCTTCGACCCGGAGCGGGGCGTCGAGTTCTCGACGTACGCGACGCCGACGGTCGTGGGCGAGATCAAGCGGCACTTCCGCGACAAGGGGTGGGCGGTCCGGGTGCCGCGCCGCCTCCAGGAGCTGCGCCTGTCCCTCACCACGGCGACGGCGGAGCTGTCCCAGCTGCACGGGCGCTCCCCCACGGTGCACGAGCTGGCCGAGAAGCTCGGCATCTCGGAGGAGGAGGTCCTGGAGGGGCTGGAGTCCGCCAACGCCTACTCCACGCTCTCCCTGGACGTGCCCGACACGGACGACGAGTCGCCCGCCGTCGCGGACACGCTGGGCGCGGAGGACGAGGCGCTGGAGGGCGTCGAGTACCGCGAGTCGCTGAAGCCACTGCTGGAGGACCTGCCGCCGCGCGAGAAGCGGATCCTGCTGCTGCGGTTCTTCGGGAACATGACCCAGTCGCAGATCGCGCAGGAGGTCGGCATCTCACAGATGCACGTCTCCCGGCTGCTGGCCCGGACGCTGGCACAGCTGCGCGAGAAGCTGCTGGTGGAGGAGTAGGCCCGGCCGAGGGGTGGCACTCCGCCCGGGGGGAACGCCCGGCCCGAGGAGTGGTACCCCGTCCGCCCCGCCGTGCTCCGCGCGCGGGGCGGTGGGCCGCCGGACGGGGCCCGGGATGCGGACGGGACCCAAGGTGGGCGCGCGCCGGAGCGCTCAGGCGCCGCCGCGGCCGATGCCGAGGGCCTGGGTGGTCGCGGGGTGGACGAGGCAGACCAGCCCCGTGACCGCCGCGGCGGCCAGGGCGATGCCCGCCGGGATCGCCGCGCCGGTCGCCGTGAGCAGGGTGTACGCGACGGGCAGCGCCATGATCTGCGTGACGATCGCCGGCCCCCGGCTCCAGCTGCGGCAGCGCAGCAGGCCCCGCGCGGCGAGCAGCGGGATGAGGCCCAGGGCGACGAGGGTCGCCCCGCCGGTGAGGGCCTGGGTGACGCCGTCGGGCGTGCCGGTCAGGGTGTTCACGAGGACGTAGACGCCCCCGGCGAAGAGGGCCAGCGCCTCCAGGCCGGCCACCGCGGCGGCGGCCGTCACGCGGGTGGGACGGGTCCGGGGGGCGGGGTGCTGTTCGCTGCTGCTCACCCCAGCAGGGTAGCCGCCCGCTCCCGGCCCCCCTGGGCGCGGTACCGCGCGGTAGGTAACCTGGCGGGCATGCGCGCACTCCTCGTGGTCAACCCGGCAGCCACCACCACGAGTGCCCGCACCCGTGACGTACTGATCCACGCCCTGGCCAGCGAGATGAAGCTGGACGCGGTGACGACGGAGTACCGGGGGCACGCCCGTGACCTCGCCCGGCGGGCGGCTGACTCCGACGACGTCGACCTGGTCGTGGCGCTCGGCGGCGACGGCACGGTCAACGAGGTCGTCAACGGTCTGCTGCACCGGGGACCGGACCCCGACCGGCTGCCGCGGCTCGCGGTGGTGCCGGGCGGCTCCACGAACGTCTTCGCCCGCGCGCTGGGCCTGCCCAACGACGCCGTCGAGGCGACCGGCGCCATCCTGGACGCGCTGGCCGGGCGACGCAGCCGCACCGTCGGCCTCGGCTTGGCGGCCGGCACGCCCGGTACGGAGGACGAGGCGGTCCCGCCCCGCTGGTTCACCTTCTGTGCGGGCTTCGGCTTCGACGCGGGGGTGGTCGGCCGGGTCGAGCAGCAGCGGGAGCGGGGCAAGCGGTCGACGCACGCGCTGTACCTGCGACAGGTGGTCCGCCAGCTGCTGGGCGACCCGCACCGCCGGCACGGCACGATCACGTTGGAGCGGCCGGGGCACGACCCGGTCCGGGACCTCGTGCTGTCGATAGTCTGCAACACCTCGCCGTGGACGTACCTGGGCAACCGGCCGGTGTACGCCTCGCCCGAGGCGTCCTTCGACACCGCGCTCGACGTGCTCGCCCTGAGCCGGTTGTCGACGCCCGCCGTCGCCCGGTACGCCACCCAGTTGCTGACCTCGACCCCGGAACGCGGTCCGCACGGCAAGGACGCGGTGACCTTGCACGACCAGACGGACTTCGCCTTGCATTCGAAGGTGCCGCTCCCCTTCCAGATGGACGGAGACCACCTGGGGCTCCGCACGAGCGTGACGTTCACAGGCGTTCGCCGAGCACTGGGTGTGATTGTGTGAGCGGAAGGGCCCCTGGCCCTTTATCTCGAACGTATGGGCTGGGGTCCACCCCATGGAAGTACGGCTGTGACCTAGCCGACACCGAGGAATCAAAAAAAACTTTTCGGAAGGGGTTGTATCCGCCGCTGAGGTTTGCGAGTCTCTACGTGGCGATCGGGACGGCCCGCAACACCGGCCTCCACTGAAAGCCAGAACCCCTCCTCAGTCCAGGACCACACCAGTTCGTCTGGCCGTCGGCCCTTCCCTCGCGGGGGGATTCGTGAAAGCGTTCACATTCACAAGCAACTTGCATGCAACACCAAGGAGAGGTAGCAGCCATGGACTGGCGTCACAACGCCGTTTGTCGTGAGGAAGACCCCGAGCTGTTCTTCCCCATCGGCAACACCGGTCCTGCGCTGCTGCAGATCGAGGAAGCCAAGGCCGTCTGCCGGCGCTGCCCCGTGATGGAGCAGTGCCTGCAGTGGGCGCTCGAGTCCGGTCAGGACTCCGGCGTCTGGGGTGGCCTCAGCGAGGACGAGCGCCGCGCGATGAAGCGCCGCGCCGCCCGTAACCGGGCGCGCAACGCCAGCGCCTGAGCACCGCCACCGCGCCTCCCGAGTAGCAGCGCGCAGCAGTAACCCACAGCGTTCGAGCCCCGGACCGTGCCGACACGGACCGGGGCTCGCTGCTGTGCCCGCACACCGTGCGCGCACCACACACCGCACACCGCGCGTGTGCCGCGTGCACGCCGCCGGCTGCCGGCCGCGGGGGCCGGGGAGCGGGGCGGGGCCGGCGGCGGAGGGGGGGCGCGGGCCCTGCCGGTGCTACTTCTGGGCCCGCACCGGGACGTCCAGCACGACGCGCGTCCCGCGCTCCGGGGCCGGGCGCATGTCGAACGTACCGCCCAACTCCCCCTCCACCAGGGTGCGGACGATCTGGAGTCCGAGGTTCCCGGTGCGCTGCGGGTCGAAGCCGGGCGGCAGACCGCGGCCGTCGTCCTGGACGGTGATGAGCAGCCGCGCGTCGCCGACCCGTCCGTCGCCGCGGACCGCCGCCACCTCGACGGTGCCGTGCTCGCCGGGGGCGAAGGCGTGCTCCAGGGCGTTCTGGAGGACCTCGGTCAGCACCATGGACAGGGGCGTGGCGACCTCGGCGTCGAGCACGCCGAAGCGGCCGTTGCGCCGGCAGACGACCCCGCCCGGGGAGATCTCGGCGACCATCGAGATGACGCGGTCGGCGATGTCGTCGAACTCGACGCGCTCGTCGAGGTTCTGGGAGAGCGTCTCGTGGACGATGGCGATCGAGCCGACCCGCCGCACCGCCTCGTTCAGCGCCTCCCTCCCCTGGTCGGAGTCCATCCGGCGGGCCTGGAGGCGCAGCAGGGCGGCGACCGTCTGGAGGTTGTTCTTCACCCGGTGGTGGATCTCCCGGATGGTCGCGTCCTTGGTGATCAACTCTCTTTCGCGGCGCCGGAGTTCGGTGACGTCCCGGAGGAGGACGAGCGAGCCGATCCGGGTGCCCTTGGGCTTGAGGGGGATGGCCCGCAGCTGGATCACCCCGCCGTTGCCCTCGACCTCCGCCTCGCGCGGGGCGTAGCCGCTGGCCAGTTTGACCAGCGCCTCGTCGACGGGACCGCGGGAGGGCGCGAGTTCGGCGGTGATCTGGCCGAGGTGCTGGCCGACGAGGTCGGCGGCCAAGCCCAGGCGGTGGTAGGCGGAGAGGGCGTTCGGCGAGGCGTACTGGACGACGCCTTCCGCGTCGAGCCGGATCAGGCCGTCGCCGGCGCGCGGCGAGGCGTCCATGTCGACCTGCTGCTCCGCGAAGGGGAAGCTGCCCGCGGCGATCATCTGGGCGAGGTCGGAGGCGGACTGGAGGTAGGTGAGCTCCAGCCGGGAGGGCGTACGGACGGTGAGCAGGTTGGTGTTGCGGGCGATCACGCCGAGGACCCGGCCCGCCCGGCGCACGGGGATCGACTCGACGCGTACGGGGACCTCCTCCCGCCACTCCGGGTCGCCCTCGCGCACGATCCGGCCCTCGTCGAGGGCCGCGTCGAGCAGCGGTCGGCGGCCCCGGGGGACGAGGTGGCCGACCATGTCGTCCTGGTACGAGGTGGGCCCGGTGTTGGGGCGCATCTGCGCGACCGAGACGTACCGGGTCCCGTCTCGGGTCGGCACCCACAGCACGAGGTCGGCGAAGGACAGGTCGGAGAGCAGCTGCCACTCCGAGACCAGCAGATGGAGCCACTCGAGGTCGGACTCCCCGAGGGCGGTGTGCTGGCGGACGAGGTCGTTCATGGACGGCACATCCGCGAGCGTACCCGGGGCCCGAACCTGGTGCTTTGCCCGTCCGTGGGGGAGGATGGGCCGGGAAAGTCCGCGTCCTGTGGATGGACAGCCCCAAATGGTCTAGTCCACAATGGCGACGTGAGGACCTCCACCCTCCCCGCACAGGAGGGTGGACCGGGGAACCGGCGCTCTCTGCCCTGACTGCGCCGGGGCCCCACCCGCGGCCGCGGGACCGCACACCCGCCGGCCGCTGCTACTCCGGGCTGCGGTGCCGGACGGGTTGAGGGTCCCGTCGCGGCGCCGCGGCCCGCGGGTGTTTCCGGGGCCCCCGCGGGTGGCCCGCGGGGTCAGGGCGCGTCCACCGTTCGCTCCGGCCACGCTCGCATGGCCGCCTCCGCCACCGCCTCCAGCTCCTGCCGTGTCGCGCCGTCACGCGCCTGCTGCGACATGCCCTGGAGCACGGCCCCGCTGAAGCGGGCGAGTGCGCGGGCGTCCGTGCCGGCCGGGAGCAGGCCCGCCGCGACGTCCGCGCGGATGCGCGCCTCCATGCCCGCCAGGTTCGCGTTGCGCCGGTCGCGCAGGGAGTCCGCCACGTCCGGGGTGGCGCAGTTGGCCGCGGCGGAGATCACCAGGCAGCCGCGCGGGTGCGCCGGGTCGGTGAACTCCGCCGCCGCCTCGCGCAGCATCCGCCCTATCCCGGCGCGCGCGGTGGGCTCGACGTCGAGGGCGCGTGCCGCGAAGGAGCCGTGCGACCGGACGTACTCGGTCACGACCTCCTCGAACAGGGACCTCTTGTCACCGAAGGCGGCGTACAGACTGGGCGCGCCGATGCCCATCGCCCGGGTCAGCTCGGCGACCGAGGTCGTCTCGTACCCGTGCTCCCAGAAGGCCATCGTGGCCCGCTCCAGGGCCGTCGCCCGGTCGAAGGAGCGGGGCCGGCCGCGCTGCGTCGTCGCCATGCCGCCATTTTATAGCGCGCATTAGGGAATGCTGCTACGGTTCTTTCTGTAACGCTCACTAGAGAAAGAGGGGGGCGTCCATGCGCACGCTCACGGGCAGGACGGCGTTGGTGACGGGCGGCAGCCGGGGCATCGGGCGGGCGATCGCGGAGCGCCTCGGGCGCGACGGCGCGCGGGTCGCGGTGCACTACGGGGTCAACGAGACCGCCGCCAAGGAGACCGTCACCGCGATCGAGACGGCCGGCGGCTCGGCCTTCGCGATCGGGCAGGAGCTGGGGGTGCCGGGGGACGCCGAGGGACTGTGGGCCGCGTTCGACCGGCACGCGGACGGGCTGGACATCCTGGTGAACAACGCGGGCATCGCGGCGCCGGCGGCCTTCGGCGAGGTCGAGGAGGCGGCGTACGACAGGCTCTTCGCGGTCAACACCAAGGCGCCGTTCTTCGTGACGCAGGCCGGGCTCGGCCGGCTGCGCGACGGGGGCCGCGTGGTGAACGTCTCGACGGGGCTGTCGCGGGCGGCCCTGATGCCGGAGCACATCGCGTACGCGATGAGCAAGGGCGCGCTGGACCTGTTCACGTCGTACCTGTCGAAGGCCCTCGGCGCGCGGGGCATCACCGTCAACACCGTGGCGCCCGGCATCGTCGACACCGACATCAACGCCGACTGGCTGCGGGGGAGCGACGAGGCGTGGGCCGGGGCGGCGGCCATCTCCGCCCTGGGCCGGGTGGGCCGGCCGTCGGACATAGCCGACGTGGTGGCGTTCCTGGCGTCGGACGAGGCGCGGGCGGTCACGGGCCACTGGATCGACGCGACGAACGGCTCGCTGCCGTAGGACGTTCCGCGGGGCACGGCGGGCCGGTCGCTCGGCCCGCCGGGACACCGGCCCTGTGGGAGGCGGGCTTGGGGGGAAGGCGGCTCGGCGGGGCGCAGGCTCGGCGGGGGGCGCCGCAGGCTGGTGGGACGGCGCCCTGGCGGGGCGGCGACCTGGCGGGGGCGGCGACCTGGCGGGGGCGGCGCCGGCGGGGGCGGCGCCGGCGGGGGCGGCGGCCTGGCGGGCCGGTGGCTCGGTGGAGCGCGGGCTGGGGGGCGGCTCGGCGGGGGGCTCCGGCTCGGCTGCGCGCCGGCCGGCGGCGGGTGTCGCCGCGCCGCCCCACAGGGGCGGCCTCCGGGGGGTCCGGGGTCAGCGCGTCTCGGTGACCTTCGCGAGGGCCCTCGGCGCGTCCGGGTCCTGGCCGCGCGCGATGGTCACCTCGTAGGCGAGCTGCTGCAGCGGCAGGATCTCCAGGATCGGCTGGAGCTCCTCCGGCACGCCGTCGACCGGCAGGACGAAGCCTGCCGATGCCGCCTCCACCTGCGCCCGCGGGCCGACGACGAACAGGTCGGCGCCCCGGCCGCGCAGCCGGTCGAGCACGGGCTGGAGCGCCTCGCCGCCGCGCCCCTCGGTGACCACCGCGATGACCGGTGAGACGTTGTCGACCATGGCCAGCGGCCCGTGCAGCAGGTCGGCCCCGGAGTAGGCCAGCGCCGGGACGTAGCTGGTCTCCATCAGCTTCAGGGCGGCCTCGCGGGCCGTCGGGTAGCCGTACCCACGGGAGGTGAGCACCATCCGCTCGGCGAAGCGGTAGCGCGCGGCGAGGGTGCGCACCTCGTCGCGGCGGGCCAGGATCCGCTCGGCGAGGTCGGGCAGGGCGTGCGCGGCGGCGCCGTCGCCGCCGCGCAGCCCCTCCACGAGGAGGTACAGGGTGAGCAGCGAGGCGGTGTACGTCTTCGTCGCGGGCAGCGCCCGCTCGGGGCCCGCCAGGACGTCGAGGTGGTACTCGGACACGGCGGCCAGCGGTGAGTCCGGGTTGTTGGTCACGGCGAGCGTGACCGCGCCGGCCTCCCGGGCCGCCCGGGTGGAGGCCACCAGGTCGGGCGAGCCGCCGGACTGGCTGACGGTGATCACCAGTACGTCGGTCAGGTCGGGTCGGGCGCCGTAGGCCGTGGTGGTCGACATGGAGGTGAGACCGCAGGGCATGCCGAGGCGGATCTCCAGCAGGTACTTGGCGTACAGCGCGGCGTTGTCGGAGGTGCCGCGTCCGGTCAGCAGCACGAAGCGGCACCCACGCGCCGCGACGGCCCGCGCGACGGCGTGGACCTCCGGTACGCCGCGCTCCAGGATCCGGCGCAGCACGGCGGGCTGCTCCGCCATCTCCCCCGCCATGATCCGGCCAGGCTCGTCGCTCATGGCTCCCAGTCGACCAGGGTTCGCGCCGGGCCGCCAGCGGTGGGCGGACGTCGGGGCGCGCGGCCGTCGGCAGTGGGGGGCGGGGGTCGATCGAGGGGCGTTCCGGGCCATGGGACGGCGGGGGCGCTTCTGCTAGATTGGTCTATACCACCTTGAGGTATGTGACCCTTTCCCCTCCTCCCAGATCGGCAGGCCCAGCGTGGAAGTTGTCATCGTCCAGGACGCCCAGGCAGGCGGCGAGCTCATCGCGGAGGGCATCGCCGACCTCCTGCGCCGCAAGCCCGACGCTCTGCTCGGCGTGGCCACCGGCTCGACGCCGCTGCCCATCTACGACGCGCTGACCGCGAAGGTCCGCTCGGGCGCCGTGGACGTCTCCCGCGCGCGGATCGCCCAGCTCGACGAGTACGTCGGACTGCCCGCCGGGCACCCGGAGTCGTACCGCTCCACCGTGCTGCGCCAGGTGGTCGAGCCGCTCGGACTGGACGCGGACGCCTTCATGGGTCCCGACGGCTCCGCCGAGGACGTGCAGGCGGCCTGCGAGGCGTACGACCGGGCGCTCGCCGAGGCGGGCGGGGTCGACCTCCAGATCCTGGGCATCGGCACCGACGGCCACATCGGCTTCAACGAGCCGTGCTCGTCGCTCGCCTCGCGCACCCGGATCAAGACGCTCACCGAGCAGACCCGGATCGACAACGCCCGGTTCTTCGAGGGCGACATCGACCAGGTGCCCCACCACGTCATCACCCAGGGCATCGGCACCATCCTGGAGGCCCGCCACCTGGTCCTGCTCGCCACCGGCGAGGGCAAGGCCGAGGCTGTGGCCCAGACCGTCGAGGGCCCGGTCGCCGCGCTCGTCCCCGCGTCAGCGCTCCAGCTCCACCCGCACGCCACGGTCGTCGTCGACGAGGCCGCCGCGTCCAGGCTGAAGCTCGCGGACTACTTCCGTCACACCTACGCCAACAAGCCCGCCTGGCAGGGCCTGTGAGCCGGTAGCCCCGGGGGGCGTGACGGAGGGCCGGGCACCCACGGGTGCCCGGCCCTCCGTCACGTGCGCTACGCGCCCGCGACGACCTCCGCCGCCGCGATGCCGCAGACCCGCGCCGCACCGTGCGTCGCGATGTGCAGCGCCCCGCGCGGCGGAGCCTGGTTCAGGCCCATCTCCACCACGATCGTGTCGGGGCGGGCCGCGAGCAGCCCGTCCAACGCCTCCCTCATCCAGGCGTGACGGTGCGCGTCGCGCACGACGGCCACGATCCGGCGCTCCCCCGCCGCCCGCAGCACGTCCTCGGCGCCGGTCCCGGCGCCGTAGGTCCCGGTCCGGGTGCCCGGCAGGAGCCGCTCCAGCTCGACGCCGACGCCCCAGGGGGTCTCGTCGCCGACGGCGATGTTCGCCTCCGGCGCGTAGGACGCCACGTGGACCGGGCCCGCCGGCGGCTCGTACGGCGTCTCCCCGGGCGTGACGCGCAGGGCGCGGCGCGCCGCCACCAGGCCGATGTCGGTGCCGGGCGCGGTCCCCTCCTGCACAGCCGCGCCCGGCTCCGTTCCGGCCCCCCTTACCCGGTGCGCCCGGGTCCAGGACGCCAGGGCGCGTACCCGCGCCGCCGCGTCGGCCAGCCGCTCCTCGGGCAGTTCGCCGCTCCGTACCGCCGCCACCAGCGCGTCGCGCAGGCTGAGGACGATCCCCTCGTCCGCGAGGCCGCCGCCGACGCAGATGGCGTCGGCGCCCGCCGCGATGGCGAGGACGGAGCCGCGCTCGATCCCGTAGGTCGACGCGATGGCCTGCATCTCCATGCCGTCGGTGACGATCAGGCCCTCGAAGCCCAGCTCCCGTCGCAGCAGTCCGGTGAGGATCCGCGGGCTCAGGGTGGCGGGGCGGTCGGGGTCGAGCGCGGGCAGCAGGATATGCGCGCTCATCACCGATTTGGAACCCGCCGCGATGGCCGCGCGGAAGGGGATCAGCTCACGGGCGTGCAGTGTCCCCGGATCCACGTCGATGCGGGGCATCGCGAGGTGCGAGTCGACGTTCGTGTCGCCGTGCCCGGGGAAGTGCTTGGTGCACGCGGCGACGCCGGCGGCCTGCATGCCCTCGATGTAGGCGACGGTGTGGCGGGAGGCGAGCTCCGGGTCGGCGCCGAAGGAGCGCACGCCGATGACCGGGTTGTTCGGGTCGGAGTTGACGTCGGCGGACGGCGCCCAGTTGAAGTCCACCCCGCAGGCCGCCAGTCGGCGGCCCAGCTCGTGGGCGACGGCCCGGGTGAGCTCCGGGTCGTCGACGGTGCCGAGCGCGAGGTTGCCGGGGAAGGAGGAGCCGGTGCGGACCTCCAGCCGGGTGACGTCGCCGCCCTCCTCGTCGATGGCGACCAGGACGTCCTCGCGCTCGGCGCGCAGCCGCGCGGTGAGCGCGGTCAGCTGCTCCGGCGTGGCGATGTTGCGGCCGAAGAGCCCGACGGAGGAGAGCCCCTCGGCGACGCGCCGGAGCAGCCAGTCGGGCGGCGTCGTGCCGACGAAACCGGGCTGGAGGACGGTGAGGGCGTCGCGGGTCAGCGTGTCCGCGGTGTCGCGTACGAGTGTGGTCATGGGCCCGGTCATCCCTTCACTGCGCCGGCCGTGAGGCCCGCGGCCATCTTGCGCTGGACGAGGAGGAACAGGATCACGATGGGGACGGCCATCATGGTGGAGCCCGCCATCATGGGGGCGTACTCGGTGCCGTTCTTGGTGATGAAGTTCCCGAGCCACACGGTCGCGGTCTGGTTCTGCTGGCTCATCAGCATCAGCGCGTACAGGTACTCGTTCCACGCCTGGATGAAGCCGTAGACCGACGTGGCGACCATGCCGGGGGCGAGCAGCGGGAAGACGACGCGGACGAAGGCGCCGGTGCGCGTGCAGCCGTCGACCATGGCCGCCTCCTCCAGCTCCTTCGGGATGTTCACGATGAAGCCGCGCAGGGTCCACACCGTGAACGGGAGGATGAAGGTGAGGTAGGTGATGATCAGGCCGGTGAGCCGGTCGTACTGGCCCAGGTCGTTGAGGAGCAGGAAAACCGGGATGATCATGGCGACCAGCGGGACCATCTGGACGGCGAGGATGCCGACGATGACGATCTTGCGGCCGCGGAAGGCGAACCGCGAGATGGCCAGGGCGGCGAGCATGCCGACGGCGATGCCGATCACCACGACGACCAGCGAGACGACGAGGCTGCGGCCGACGGGCCCCCAGAAGTCGGCGACCTCCAGGGCGCGCTTGAAGTTCTCCAGCGTGAAGGTGGAGGGGAAGAAGTGCGGGTCCGGGTCGATCGCGTCCTTGGCCGGCTTGAAGGCCGTGTTCACCATCCAGTAGACGGGGAAGCCGAGGACGGCCACGACGAGCAGGCCGAGCAGGTTCCAGCCGAGCTTGCCGGGGCGCCGGCGGCGGGTGGTGGCGGTCCGGGGGGCCTTCGCGGCCGGGGCCGTCGGGGCGGCCGGGGCCACGGGGTTGGCCGGGGCGGCCGTGGCGTTGGCGCTCACTCCACCTCTCCGATCTTGAGCATCTGACGCATGTAGACGGCGACCGCACCGAGCAGCAGGAAGACCGTGACGAGGGCGATGGCCGAGCCGGTGCCGTAGTCGTTCACGACGAACGCCTTGTCGAACGAGTAGGTCGTGAGCACCTGGAACTCGGGCTCGGGGTGGCCGTTGCGCATCACGTAGACCTGCGGGAAGACGCCCATGTCCCAGATGACGGAGAGGGTCGTCAGCATGACGATGATCGGCTTGAGGATCGGGAGGGTGACGAAGCGGAAGACGCCCCAGGCGCCGGCGCCGTCGAGGCGGGCGGCCTCCTCCAGCTCCTTGGGCACCTGGGTGAGGCCCGCGCTGAGCGTGATGACGACGAAGGGCACGGCGCCCCAGACGACCAGCAGCATGATCACGGCGAGGCCCTGGGGGCCGCTGGCGAACCAGTTGTGGCCGATCATGTCGACGCCGGGGAGCTTGTCGATCAGCCAGTTCAGCACGCCGTAGTCGGCGTCGAAGAGCCACTTGAAGATGGCCGTGGCGACGATGATCGGCATGCCCCAGCTGGCCACGAGGACAACGCTGATCAGTGCCTTCACCCACGGCGAGACCCGCTGCAGCAGCAGGGCGATGAGCATGCCGAGGACCATCGTCAGCACGACGGCGCCGCCGGCGAAGACCACCGTGCGCAGGACGACGGCCCAGAACTCGCCGTCGCCGAGGATCCTGGCGAAGTTGGCGAAGCCGACGGACTCGGCCTCCTGGAAGCCCCACAGCTGCGGCTGGCCGAACTTCTGGAAGGAGAGGGCCACCAGCCGGTACAGCGGGTAGCCGAGGACCAGGACCAGGACGGTCAGGCAGGGCGCGAGCAGCAGCCACGGGACCGACGCCCCGGTCCTGGCGCCGGGTGCCGACGGTTTCCCGGCCGGCTTCCCGGGGTGGCGTCCGGCGCCCGGGCCGGGTGGTGGCGCTTGCCGCACCGGCGGCGCCTTCGCGGTGGTTGTCTCAGCGGCACTCATCCCGTGCTCCTCAGCGATCCCTCTCGTGGTGCGGGCGGCGGGGCCCCGTCGCGGCGACGGGGCCCCGCCCACAGGTCACTTGGTGTTGATGACCTTGTCGATCGCGGCGTCCGCGTCCTTGGCGGCGGCCTCGACGGACTTCTTGCCGTTGGCGATCTCGACGAGCATCGTCTTGAGGATCTGGCCCTTCTCGACCTGGCCCCAGCCGGGCGCGGTCGGGACGAACCAGCTGGACTCGGCGGCGGTGGCCGGGACGGCGGTCGCCGGGTCGGCCTTCAGCGGGGCGAGGTCGGCCTTGTTGTTGGGCAGGTTGCCCTTGGCGACGAGGCCCTTCTGGCCCTGGGGGCCGGTGAAGGCGGCGATCCACTCGGCGGCGACGTCCTGGGACTTCGACTTGACCGGCACGGCGAGGTCGGAGCCGCCCAGGAAGACCGGGAGGTTCTTGCCCGACGGGCCGGGCATGACGAAGTTCTCCAGCTTGTCCTTCAGGCCGCCCACCTTGTCGTTCTTCGGGTCGGCGGCGGTGGCGCCCTCCCACGCGGCGGCGAAGACGGTCGCCGCGTTGCCCTGGCCGAAGACGACGGGGCGGTCGGCCTCGTCCTTCGTCTTGTCCCCGTGCATGTAGGCGTCGAGGACCTTCTTGTACTCGGTGAGGCCCTTGACGGACTCCGGCGACGAGAGGTTCGCCTTCCACGTCTCGCCGTCCTGCTCGGCGATGGAGCCGCCGGCGTCGAAGACGAACGACATCGCGGCGTACCAGTCCGGCGCCGGCTGGTACCAGGCGCTGAACTTCTCGCCCTTCTTCGCCTGGATCTTGTCCAGGGCGGCGGTCAGCTCGGCCCAGGTCTTCGGGGCCGTCGTGACGCCGGCCTCGGCGGCGACGTCCTTGCGCCAGGTGCCGATGCGGCCGCCCGCGTAGTAGGGGACGCCGTACGTCTTGCCGTTGTAGGTGACGGACTCCTTCAGGGCGTCCAGCCACTTGTCCGAGTTCTCGAACTTCGCGGGGTCGACCTCGGCGAAGGCGCCCTTCGCCATGTAGCCGATCATCTCGGTGTTGCCCATCTCGACCACGTCGGGGGCCTTGTCCGTGGCCAGCACGGCGTCGAGCTTGGTGTTCTTGTCGGGCCAGCCGTAGTACTCGTGCTTGATCTTGATGCCCGGGTACTTCTTGGTGATCGCGTCGTCGGCCGCCTTGACCAGGTCCGGCCAGTTGTTCTGCGCGTCGACGGTCAGCCAGACGGTCAGCTCCTTGGCGCCGCCCGCCTTGTCGCCGCCGTTGTCGGAACCGCCGCAAGCGGCGAGACTGACCATCATGCCCGCGACGCCGATCGCCGCGATGAGCTTGCGCTTCACGCCACCCTCCTCAGGGATGCCTGCAACCCCTGCCCACCGCGGAGACGTGCGACGTACGACGCATCTTGCTCGTGGGACTGGGACCTGATCTTTAATGGTTTAGACCAGTAACCCGGAGCTTGGCCTAGACCTTTGGGGGTGTCAAGGGTGTATAAGAGGGGCTGTTGCGTCCGTTATGGGACCGACACCTGAGGAGGGGCGACGACCCGTGACCGGTCCGTGCCACCATGTGAGCCGCGACAGACGGAGGAGCCGGTGACGGCAACAGCACAGGAGTCGGAGAGGCAAGCCATGGCCGCGCACAGTGGCGGTACGGAGCCCGGGAAGGCGCTCCCGTCCGAGAACGGGACGGCGACGCGGACCGCTCGCGTGCCCAAGTACTACCGACTCAAGCGGCACTTGCTGGACATGACCGAGACCATGCCCCCCGGCACCCCCGTGCCGCCGGAGCGCACGCTCGCCACCGAGTTCGACACCTCCCGCACCACCGTGCGCCAGGCGCTCCAGGAGCTCGTCGTCGAGGGGCGGCTGGAGCGGATCCAGGGCAAGGGCACGTTCGTCGCCAAGCCCAAGGTCTCCCAGGCGCTCCAGCTCACCTCCTACACGGAGGACATGCGCGCCCAGGGCCTCGAACCCACCTCCCAGCTGCTGGACATCGGCTACGTCACCGCCGACGACACCCTCGCCGGACTCCTCGACATCCAGCCGGGCGGGCGCGTCCTGCGCATCGAGCGCCTGCGCCTGGCCAGCGGCGAGCCCATGGCCATCGAGACCACCCACCTGTCGGCGAAGCGCTTCCCGGCGCTGCGCCGCTCGCTGGTGAAGTACACCTCCCTCTACACCGCGCTCGCCGAGGTGTACGACGTGCGGCTGGCCCAGGCGGAGGAGACCATCGAGACGTCGCTGGCCACACCGCGCGAGGCGGGGCTGCTCGGCACGGACGTGGGCCTGCCGATGCTGATGCTCTCCCGGCACTCCATCGACGAGGACGGCGCGCCCGTCGAGTGGGTGCGGTCGGTGTACCGGGGCGACCGGTACAAGTTCGTGGCCCGGCTCCAGCGGCCGAGGGACGAGTAGGCCCGGACGGCCGGACCCGGCGACGGGCACAGGATTCCCACCCCTCACACACGCCTCCGCAGTCACACCGTTATCAAGCGACGGGTTCCCTCGCGCCGGGCCGTCCCCTAGATTCACCGCATCGCACGGCTGATCTTGAGGGGACGGTGCCGCCGTATGCCGGAGATGTCGCAAGAGAAACCACCCGTCGTCACCCCCGTGCGGGTGGTGATCGCGTTCTGTCTCGTCGCCCCGTTCGTCGCGATGCTCTGGGTGGGCTCCTACGCCCGGACGGAGCCGGTGCTCATCGGGATCCCGTTCTTCTACTGGTACCAGATGCTCTGGGTCGTGCTGTCCACGGCGCTGACCATGCTCGCGTACCGGCTCTGGCACCGTGACCAGCGGGCCCGCGCCTCCCGGGACGGGGGTGCGGAGCGATGAAGGACGGTGTGAACGGCGTCGCGCTCGCCGTCTTCGTCTTCTTCTTCCTGCTCGTCACGGTCATGGGCTTCCTGGCCGCGCGCTGGCGCCGGGCCGAGAACGAGCAGAGCCTGGACGAATGGGGCCTGGGCGGCCGGTCGTTCGGCACGTGGGTCACGTGGTTCCTGCTCGGCGGGGACCTGTACACGGCGTACACCTTCGTCGCCGTCCCGGCGGCCATCTACGCGGCGGGCGCCGCCGGCTTCTTCGCCGTGCCGTACACGATCCTCGTCTACCCGCTGATCTTCACCTTCCTGCCGCGCCTGTGGTCGGTGTCGCACCGGCACGGCTACGTCACCACCGCCGACTTCGTGCGCGGCCGCTGGGGCTCCAAGGGCCTGTCGCTGGCGGTCGCCCTCACCGGCATCCTCGCCACCATGCCGTACATCGCGCTCCAGCTGGTCGGCATCCAGGCCGTGCTGGACGTGATGGGCGTGGGCGGCGGCGAGTCCACGCACTGGTTCGTCAAGGACCTCCCGCTGCTGATCGCCTTCGGCGTCCTCGCCGCGTACACGTACTCCTCCGGGCTGCGCGCCCCCGCGCTGATCGCGTTCGTCAAGGACACGCTCATCTACCTGGTCATCGCGGTCGCCATCATCTACATCCCGATCAAGCTCGGCGGCTTCGACGCGATCTTCAGCGCCGCGAGCGACGCCTACGCCCAGGTCAACCCGGCGACCGACAAGCCGCGCGGCGCGCTGGTGCCGGGCGAGGCCGGCCAGTGGACGTACGCGACCCTGGCGCTCGGCTCGGCGCTGGCGCTCTTCATGTACCCGCACTCCATCACCGCGACGTTGTCGTCCCGCAGCCGTGACGTCATTCGCCGCAACACCACCATCCTGCCGCTGTACTCGCTGATGCTGGGCCTGCTGGCGTTCCTCGGCTTCATGGCGATCGCCGCGGGCATCAAGGTGCAGAACGGCCAGCTGGCCATCCCGCAACTGTTCGAGGACATGTTCCCCGACTGGTTCGCCGGGGTCGCCTTCGCCGCCATCGGCATCGGCGCGCTCGTACCGGCCGCGATCATGTCGATCGCCGCGGCCAACCTCTTCACCCGCAACATCTACAAGGACTTCCTGAAGCCGGACGCCACCCCGGAGCAGGAGACCAAGGTGTCCAAGCTGGTGTCGCTGCTGGTCAAGGTGGGCGCGCTGGCGTTCGTCCTCACGATGGACAAGACGGTCGCCATCAACTTCCAGCTCCTCGGCGGCATCTGGATCCTCCAGACCTTCCCCGCGCTGGTCGGCGGCCTGTTCACCCGGTGGTTCCACCGCTGGGCGCTGCTCGGTGGCTGGGCGGTCGGCATGGTGTACGGCACCTGGACCGCGTACAACGTCGCCGGCCCCACGCAGAAGCACTTCGGCGGCTCGTCGGCGGAGATCCCCGGCATCGGGGAGATCGGGTACATCGGCCTCACCGCCTTCGTGCTGAACCTCCTGGTCACGGTGGTCCTCACGTTCGCGCTGCGGGCGGTGCGGGCGCCGGAGGGCGTCGACGAGACGACCGCCGGCGACTACACCGCCGACGTGGGCGACACGGGCGTCCGCCGGACGATGCCCAAGGTCGGCACCGGGCACTGAACCCCGGACCGCCCCGCGGCGAGGGCCCCCGCACCGTCCCGGCAGGGCGGCGGGGGCCCTCGTGCGCGTACCGGGCCGACGGGGGCCCTCGTCCGGTACCGGGCCGGTAGGCGAGGATGTGCGCATGACACGACGCCCGGTGCCCGCACCGCTCCCCCCGCGCCCCCGGCGCACCCCGGCGCTCCTGGCCGCCCTGGCGTCGCCGCTGCTGCTCCTCGTCGGCTGCGGCACGCAGGTGGCCGGCTCCGGCGCCCCGGACCGGGCGGAGTTGGAGGCCCGCGCCGCCGCCCTGCAGACCAGGGCGGAACACGTGTACGTGACCGAGGCCGACGGCTTCGACCTCGCCGAGCAGTCGGTGGGCGTCCTCGGCGACGACGGCTTCTCCGCGTCGTACGTCTCGAAGGGCGGCGGCACGCTCACCCTCGGCGTCGAGCGGGGCCGCCTCGAGGACGTGGGCTGCGCCGCCGTCCCGTCGGCCCCACCCGCCCCGTCGACCGGCACGGGCGCGGCCGGTGGCGGGCCGTGCGCAGCGGACGGGGCGCTGTGGTACCGCTCCGGGGACACGGCACACGAGTACCTGCGCGTCGAGGGCGGGCTGCGCATCCGCGTGAGCGCCGACCGCGCCGCCGTGGACCGCGCCACCCTGCGTGCCGCCGCCGAGCGGGCGCACCGCGCCTCCGACGAGGAGTTGGCAGAGGTACTGCCCGAACGCCCGCCCGGGTCGGGTGGCTCGGGCGGCACGAGCGGCAACGGCGGTCCCGGCGGCACGAGCGGCACGAGCGGCACGAGCGGCACAAGCGGCACGGCCGGCAGCGGCGGCCCCGGCGGCACCGGCGGCGCGCCCGTGGAGCGCGGGGACCTGCCTCCCGTGGGTGACGGGGCGCCCGACAACGGCGTGGGCGTGAGCGGCTGACCCCGCCCCACCACCCCGGCCGCGCCGCCCCCGCGGGCTCGCGGGAGCCCCGCGGCGGCCCGTGACGGCCCCCGTGTCCGCCCGCGCCGGCCCTCCCCGAGGGGCCACGCGCCGGTCCCGCGAGAGCCCCGTGGCAGCCCCGCGCGGACCCCTCCGCCGGGGCCGGAACCCCTCCCCGGGCTGCCACTGTTCGCGTACGCGCCGACACTCTGACACAACATGTGGGGTGTGCCGTGAGGGGTGCCCCCCACATGTATGCTCGTCCTCGCTGTCGCAGCAGGGGAATCCGGTGAGAGTCCGGAACTGTCCCGCAACGGTGTACCGGTGTGCCCTTCGCGTACCCGCGAGTCCGACGACCTGCCGGCAGCGCGCCCGGACCGTCCGGCCCGGGTGCCCAGACGTCCGGGCCTCGCGGAGTGGGCCGGTGGACGCGGTCACGCACGCCCCCGTGCCCGGGGTGAGGCGCGCCCCGCTCCCCCGCCCCCGCCCGCGGGACCCCGAGCCGAGCGAGGGAGAGCCCCCACGTGACCATCGCGCCAGCGGATCCGGCTTCAGCCACCGAAGTCGACGCGCCCGGGACCGCGCTGCTGCGGACCCTGACCGACCTCACCGCGGACCTCCCCGACGCCGACCCCGGCCGGGTCGCCGCCGCCGCCCTGCGCGGCCGGCACGCCGGGTCGGACGAGGCCGAACTGCGGGAGCTCGCCACCGAGGCGGCGGCCGGACTGATCGCCGAGGACCCCGCGTACTCGAAGCTCGCCGCGCGGCTCCTGACCCGGACCATCGCCGACGAGGCGGCGGGCCAGGGCGCGGTGTGCTTCTCGGCCTCCGTCGCCGTCGGCCACCGCGAGGGGCTCATCGCCGACCGCACCGCCGAGCTCGTGGCGGGCCACGCCGACCGGCTGGACGCCGTGATCGACCCCGCGGCCGACGACCGGTTCGGCTACTTCGGCCTGCGCACCCTGTACTCGCGCTACCTGCTGCGCCACCCGCTCACCCGCAAGGTGGTCGAGACCCCGCAGCACTTCCTGCTGCGGGTCGCCTGCGGCCTGGCCGCCGACCGTTCGGCGGGCGCCCTGGACGAGGTCGAGGCGCTGTACCGGCTGATGAGCCGCCTCGACTACCTGCCGTCCTCGCCGACCCTGTTCAACTCGGGCACCCGGCACCCCCAGATGTCCTCCTGCTACCTGCTGGACTCCCCGCAGGACGAGCTGGACTCCATCTACGACCGCTACCACCAGGTGGCCCGGCTCTCGAAGCACGCGGGCGGCATCGGTCTGTCGTACTCGCGGATCCGCGCCCGCGGTTCGCTGATCCGCGGCACCAACGGCCACTCCAACGGCATCGTGCCGTTCCTGAAGACGCTGGACGCGTCCGTCGCCGCCGTCAACCAGGGCGGGCGGCGCAAGGGCGCGGCCGCCGTCTACCTGGAGACCTGGCACGCGGACATCGAGGAGTTCCTGGAGCTGCGCGACAACACGGGCGAGGACGCCCGGCGCACGCACAACCTCAACCTGGCGCACTGGATCCCCGACGAGTTCATGCGCCGCGTCAACGCCGACGCCGACTGGTCGCTCTTCTCGCCGTCGGACGTCCCCGAGCTGGTCGACCTGTGGGGCGAGGAGTTCGACGCCGCCTACCGCGCCGCCGAGGCCAAGGGCCTGGCCCGCCGGACGATGCCGGCCCGCGACCTGTACGGCCGGATGATGCGGACGCTCGCGCAGACCGGCAACGGCTGGATGACGTTCAAGGACGCCGCCAACCGCACCGCCAACCAGACCGCCGAGCCGGGCCACACGGTCCACTCCTCCAACCTCTGCACGGAGATCCTGGAGGTCACGGACGACGGCGAGACCGCGGTCTGCAACCTGGGCTCCGTCAACCTCGGCGCGTTCGTGACCGGTGACTCCATCGACTGGGAGCGGCTGGACGAGACCGTCCGCACGGCCGTCACCTTCCTCGACCGGGTCGTCGACATCAACTTCTACCCGACCGAGCAGGCGGGCCGCTCCAACGCCCGCTGGCGCCCGGTGGGCCTGGGCGCGATGGGCCTCCAGGACGTCTTCTTCCGGCTGCGGCTGCCGTTCGACTCCCCCGAGGCGCTCGCCCTGTCGACGCGGATCGCCGAGCGGATCATGCTCGCCGCGTACGAGGCATCCGCCGACCTGGCCGAGCGCCACGGCCCGCTGCCCGCGTGGGAGAAGACGCGGACCGCGCGCGGCGTGCTCCACCCCGACCACTACGACGTCGAACTGGCCTGGCCCGAGCGGTGGGAGGCGCTGCGCGCCCGCGTCGCCGAGGTCGGCATGCGCAACTCGCTGCTGCTCGCCATCGCGCCGACGGCGACGATCGCCTCCATCGCCGGGGTCTACGAGTGCATCGAGCCGCAGGTCTCCAACCTCTTCAAGCGCGAGACGCTGTCCGGCGAGTTCCTCCAGGTCAACTCCTACCTGGTGGACGAGTTGAAGAAGCTCGGCGTGTGGGACGCGCAGACCCGTGAGGCGCTGCGCGAGTCCAGCGGCTCCGTGCAGGGCTTCACCTGGGTCCCGGCCGACGTGCGGGCCCTGTACCGCACGGCGTGGGAGATCCCGCAGCGCGGCCTGATCGACATGGCCGCCGCCCGCACGCCGTTCCTGGACCAGTCGCAGTCGTTGAACCTGTTCCTGGAGACGCCGACCATCGGCAAGCTGTCGTCGATGTACGCGTACGCCTGGAAGCAGGGGCTGAAGACGACGTACTACCTGCGCTCCCGCCCGGCGACCCGGATCGCCCGCGCCGCCCAGGCGTCCGCCGCCGCCCCCGTACCCGCCCAGCAGGTGTCCGAGCCCGACGCCGTCGCCTGCTCCCTGGAGAACCCCGAGTCCTGCGAGGCCTGTCAGTGATGTCCCCCCACACCGAGAAGAACCTGCTCGACCCGGGCTTCGAACTCACCCTGCGCCCCATGCGCTACCCGGACTTCTACGAGCGTTACCGGGACGCCATCAAGAACACCTGGACCGTCGAGGAGGTCGACCTCCACTCGGACGTCGCCGACCTCGCCAAGCTCACTCCCGGTGAGCAGCACATGATCGGCCGTCTGGTCGCCTTCTTCGCGACCGGCGACTCGATCGTGGCGAACAACCTGGTCCTGACGCTCTACAAGCACATCAACTCCCCCGAGGCGCGCCTCTACCTCTCGCGGCAGCTGTTCGAGGAGGCCGTGCACGTCCAGTTCTACCTGACGCTGCTCGACACCTACCTCCCCGATCCGGCGGACCGCGCGGCCGCGTTCGACGCCGTGGAGAACATCCCCTCCATCCGCGAGAAGGCGCAGTTCTGCTTCAAGTGGATGGACTCGGTCGAGAAGATCGAGCGGCTGGAGACGCGGGCCGACCGGCGCCGCTTCCTGCTGAACCTGATCTGCTTCGCCGCGTGCATCGAGGGCCTGTTCTTCTACGGCGCCTTCGCGTACGTCTACTGGTTCCGCTCGCGGGGTCTGCTGCACGGGCTGGCGACCGGCACCAACTGGGTCTTCCGTGACGAGACGATGCACATGAACTTCGCGTTCGAGGTCGTCGACACCGTCCGCAAGGAGGAGCCGGAGCTCTTCGACGACGCGCTGCGGCAGCAGGTCACGGACATGCTGAAGGAGGCCGTGGAGGCGGAGCTGCAGTTCGGCCGCGACCTGTGCGGCGAGGGCCTGCCGGGCATGAACACCGAGTCGATGCGCCAGTACCTGGAGTGCGTCGCCGACCAGCGCCTCACCCGCCTGGGCTTCGCCCCGGTGTACGGCTCGGAGAACCCGTTCGCGTTCATGGAGCTCCAGGGCGTCCAGGAGCTGACGAACTTCTTCGAGCGCCGCCCGTCCGCGTACCAGGTGGCCGTGGAGGGCTCCGTCGACCTGGACGAGGACTTCTGACGGGGAGCGCCGGGACGCTGCCCACGCGGCTCGCGGCCGGCGCCGCCGCCGCGCTGACCGTCGCCGCGGGCCTGGGAGCCAGGTCCGCGGCGACGGGCGCCTGGGCGACGTACGCCGGGGACGCGCTGTACACCGTGCTCGTCGTGGCGCTGGTGGTGCTGGTCGCGCCCCGGCTGCGGCCGGTGGCGGCGGCCGGGGCGGCGCTGGCGTTCTCGTGCGCGGTGGAGCTGTTCCAGCTGACGGGCGTACCGGCCGGGCTCGCCGCCCACAGCCGGCTGGCGCCGCTGGTCCTCGGCACCTCGTTCCACGCCCCGGACCTGCTCTGGTACGCGATCGGCGCGGCGGCCGGCTGGGCGGTCCACGCCGCCTGCCGCCGCGCCCGGGGCCGTGAGGGCCGCGGCCGCCGGACGACGACCACGGCCGTCTGACGCCGCGGCGTCGGCGCCGCGGGCCGTCATGCCGCGACGTCGGCGCCGCGGCCGTCAGATGCCGCAGCCGGAGGCGGACCAGAACCGGTCGGCCCGGTGGTCGAGGTGGGTGTGGTCGCCGTGCCCGGGGTAGCCCGGGCCGAGGATGCCGTTGAAGCCGTGGTTGCGGGCCTGCTGGGCGAGCCGGCACAGCGAGTGCGGGCCCGCGCCGAGGTCGGCGGCGTCCCCGTACAGATGGCGGCTGCCCGACGCGCCGCCGACCGCGTCGTTGCAGGCGTGGGAGCGGAAGCCGCTGGTCACGGTGATGGGCTGGTCGCCGAGCGCGTGGCGCAGGGCCTCCAGCTTCCACATCGTGCGCAGCGCGTTGGACTTCGCGGTGGCGGCGCTGACGGCCCCGCCGGACCAGGTGGTGTTGCAGTCGTTCAGCTCGGCGTAGCCGAAGTGGACGGGCGTGCAGTCGTCGTCCTGGAGGGCGTACAGCTTGCTGAAGGTGGCGGGGCCCGCGACGCCGTCGGCCGTCAGGCCGTACGCGGCCTGGAACCGCTTGACCGCCGCGGTGGTGGCCGGGCCGTAGGAGCCGTCGACGGCGAGGACGGCCCCGTATCCGGGGTAGCCGGCGACGCGGATCTGCAGCTGGGTGACGTCGGCGCCGGAGGCGCCCTGGGAGAGCGTGCGCGACCACGTGTAGCAGCCGTCGGCGTGGGCGGTGCCGGCCGTGGTGACCACGCCGACCGTCAGGGCAGACATGAGCATGACAAAAGACAGCAGGAGTCGTCCGGTCCGTCCGAGCATCGTGCCTCCGTGTCCGAGCGGGCGTCCCGGCGGGCGCCGGGCGCGACGGGCGGGACGGCGCGGGCGCCGTACCGCTCCCGAGACTGGCGGGGCGGTCGACGCGCGTCAACAGGGCGTGCCGCCCTTCACCCGCCCGACCCCCGACGGACGTGGACGGGTCCCGCCCCGGTCACCTGAGCGTGACCGGACCGGGACCCGTAGGACCTGGACGTACGGGGACCGGACGTGACGGGACGGGCCCGGACGTAAGGGACGGGTCCGGGGCCCGAAGGGCCTGGACGTGCCGGGCCGGACGTGCGGGGCCGCGACGGCGGCGTCAGTCGTTGGCGACGACCGGGTAGCGGGGCGTGCCCTCGGCCATCTGCTGCAGCGCGTCCTTGCGGTCCCGCTTCGACAGCCGGTCGATGTACAGGTACCCGTACAGGTGGTCCGTCTCGTGCTGGAGGCAGCGGGCGAAGTACCCGGTGCCCCGGACCTTGATGGGGTTGCCCTTCACGTCCTGGCCCCGCACCACCGCGTAGTCGGGCCGCGCCAGCGAGGCGTACGCCGTCGGGACGGACAGGCAGCCCTCGTTGGAGTCGTCGAGGTTGCGCCGGTCCGCCGGCAGCTCCTCCAGCACCGGATTGCAGACGACGCCGACGTGCCGCACGCCCTCGTCGTCCGGGCAGTCGTAGACGAAGACCTTCAGGTCGACGCCGATCTGGTTGGCGGCGAGACCCACGCCCTCGGCGGTGCGCTGGCTGGCGAACATGTCGTCGACGAGCCGGGCGAGGTCGTCGTCGAAGGCGGTGACGTCCTTGCACTCCTTGTGCAGCACGGGGTTGCCCACCACCGTGATCGGACGCGACGTACCGCGCTCGCGGTACGCCTGCTCGCGCTCCTCGCACTGCTCCGTGTCGACGACGAACCCCTCGTCGTCGACGGGGAGGGCGTCGAAGCCCTGCTGGTCCGTCTCCTGCTGCGCCATGTCCGGTTTCGCGCCTTCCCTGAGTACCCGTTGCCGTGTGCCCGTACAGCCTAAGGGGCCCCTGCGGCGGGCATCAGCAGACTTCCTCCAGATCGCGCCACTCCCGGCTGTCCGGACTGTCGGCGACCCAGCCGTCCAGGAGCCCCCGCACGAGGCCGGCGGGCGCGGCGATGCCGCACTCCCGCTCGGGCACCCACAGGTCCCCGGCGGTGCGGTGGCCGAGCGGGCCGGGGTGGCCCGGCTCGCTGTGGTCGTGGGGGTCGAGGTGCTCACCGTCGCCCTCGGCGCTCGGCATCCGGGACTCCGAGCAGGTGCGGCACAGCAGCCGCACGGACGAGGACCAGTCCTCGGCGGCGAACCCGGCGTCGGCCGCCAGCCGCTCCAGGGCGTCCCGGTCGGCCTCGGTCGCGGCCTCCAGCAGCACCACCCAGGTGGGAACGGGCGACGGGGCCCACAGCTCGATCTCGTCGAACACCGGGAAGCTGTGCCCCGACGCGGTCGTGCGCTCGCCGTTGGGGACGCCGTCGTGGAGGACCACCTCGCCCCAGCGGCGCCCGGAGGACGGCAGCGGGATGGACAGCACCTCCATCCGGGCCGGGTCGAGCCTGCGGCCCCACACGACCTCGGCCTCGCCCTCCGGCGACAGCCGCACGGCGGCGCTGCCCAGCTCCATGCCGACCGGTTCCCCGCCGGGCGCGGTGCCGCCGGGCACCTTGAGCCCGTACGCCTGCCAGGCGCGGCGGGCCAGCGGCCAGTCCTGGAGGGCGGTCGCGGCGATGCCGACGTTCCACCAGTCGGGCGCCCCGGTCTCCTTGTCCAGCAGGGCGACGGCGCGCAGCCCGGCGGCGCGGGCCTGCTCCCAGTCGTGCCGGAACTTGTGCAGGAGCGCCAGGTTGAACCAGGACTCCGAGAGCCAGGGCTCCAGATCGGCCGCGCGCGTCAGCAGCGCGCCCGCGTCCTCGTACCGCCCGTCCCCGATCAGCGTGAACGCGCGGTCGGTGGCCTGCCGCCACGAGGCGGAGGGCCGATGCCGTACCTTCCCGAAGATCCTCACGATTCCCGCCTGCCGGTCGCTGAAGGTCACTGCCCCCGGACACCCTCTCGTTGGCATCCAACCATGCCCGGTCGCACGCCCGCTCATTACCCATGGGTTACCCCGGCACCCGCCCCTCGACGCCGCCCCGGGCGAGGACTCTGACGAGGGATTCCACGACCGCCGGGTGGTAGTCGCGGGCGGTCCCGAGCCTCAGGTGCTCCAAGGCCGCGAGCGCCCGGTGGGCGCATTCCCCGGAGAGGTCGTCGTACGCGTTGACCGCCCGGACGATGCGCGCCGCGAGGGGCTGCTCGCGGTACGGGTCGGCCTGCCGCTCGACGACCACGGCGACGGCCGGCGGCACACCGGTCTGGCGGACCACCGCGCCGCCGAGCAGGGCGATGCGGCGCTGCTCGGCGGCGGGCAGCAGGGCCGTGGCCCCGTCGGGGACCGGGTCGACCAGGGAGAGCTGGCCGATGTCGTGCATGAGGGCCGCGTACTCCAGGACGGTCAGGTCCTCGCGGCACAGCCCCATCTCCCGCCCCACGGCCCGGCTGAGCGCGGCGACGCGGTGGGCGTGGCCCGGCGGGGTGTACCCGGCGATCTCGGTGGCCCGGGCGAGGGAGGCGATGGTCTGCCGGTAGGTGCGGCGCACGGCGGCGTACCGGCGGAACGCCAGTTGCGTGAGGAGCAGCGGTACGCACAGGACGGGCAGCGTCCACAGGCCCGCGACCGCGACCGCCAGGGCCATCACCGCGCCGGTGGCGCACACGGCGGACGCGACCCCGGGCAGGGCCCGCAGCTCGTCGCGGAGGAGCGGACCGTACGGATAGCCGGTGCGGGCGCGCAGCAGCAGGGCGGCGAGGACGGCGTCGCACAGCGCGGTCAGGGCGAGGACCAGCAGCAGGAGCGGCACGTACCGGGGCGACGGGGGCTCGGCGTGCAGGGGCCCGGCGCAGACGGCGGCGAAGGTGACGGTCAGCGCGCGCCGGGCGGTCCGGTCGGGCTCGGGCCCGCGGCCCCGCGCCACGTCCGGCACGGCGCCCACGAGCACCCCTGCGGCGGTGACCGTCACGACCTGGGCCACCCCGCACGCGGGGGTGCCGGCCGGCACCCCCAGCAGGGCGTACGCCAGCGCCCCGGCCGCCGCGAGCGGGGCCGGCTCGCGTTCGCGCGGCGGTCCGCCCCGGCGCGCGAGCACGCCGACCGCGATCAGCACGCCGAAGGCGAGGGCCGTGCCGGGCTCCGAGAGGCCGTGCCAGAGGGTCCATCCGAGCGACAGGGCGGTGGCGGTGGCGGCGGCCCCGTACACGAGGAGGACGGTGAGGGGCGGGCGCGGGCCGCGGCACCCGCTCACCGCCCGCCCCCGGCGGTCCGCCCGGGCCCGGTTCCCGGCCTCTCCCCGGACCTTGCCCCGGACGCGGAGCCAGTACCGGTACCGGTACCGGTACCGGACCCTGCCCCGGGGCCGGAGCCGGAGTCCGAGCCGGAGCCGGTACCGGGCCCGTGCCCGTGCCCGGACGGGCGCCCGGTGCCGGCGGTCGGCGCCGTCCCGGTACGGGGCGGGCGGTCCGGTCCCGCGGCGGACCGGGCGGACCGGGCGGACCGGGCGGACTGGGCGGGCAGCCCGGGAGGGGTGCGCGGCGCGGGGCCGGGGGCCGGCCCGTCGGGCGGGGCCGGCTCGTCGGACGTCACGGCCGTCTGCCACCCGTGCCGGGCGAGCGCCCGGGCGAGCGCCCGCACCATGTCCGGGTCGAAGTGGCTGCCGGAGCAGCGGTCGAGTTCGGCGAGCGCCGCCCCGACCGGCCGCGCGCGGCGGTAGGAGCGCGTGGACGTCATCGCGTCGAAGGCGTCGGCCACGGCGACGACCCGGGCGATCTCGGGGATCTGGGCGCCGCGCAGGCCGTAGGGGTAGCCCCCGCCGTCGAGCCGTTCGTGGTGGTGGAGGATCGCGGCGCGGGCCTCGCCGAGGAAGCCGATGCCGCGCGTCATCTCGTGCCCGTACTCCGGGTGGAGCTCGATGATCCGGCACTCCTCCGGCGTCAGCGGCCCGTTCTTGCGCAGGACGCGCGTGGGGACGCCCAGCTTCCCCACGTCGTGGAGGGTCCCCGCGAACCGGAGGACCTCCAGGCGCTCCTCCGCCATGCCCAGCTCGCGGCCGATCATCACCGAGGCCCGGCCGACGCGTTCGCTGTGCCCGCGCGTGTAGGCGTCCTTCAGGTCGACGGCCTGGACGAGCGCCCGGATGGTCGCGTGGTGGGCGGCGCGCTCACGGTGGTACTGGGTGAACGCCCAGCTCGTCGTGGACATCGGCAGGAGCAGCAGCAGCGCGGCCGGCCAGCCGTACGGGCCGCACCAGAGCACCGCCATCACCAGTCCGACGAGGCCGTGCACGACGTGCGCGGCGAGCGAGCGGCCGAACAGCCCGCGCCAGGCGGCACGCGGCGGCACCCGTTCGGCGGTGGCGAGGATCCCGCCGTCGAGGGCGGCGAGCACGGCGCACGAGGCGAGGACGGCGGCGCCGGCGGGCAGCAGCGCGTACGGGAGGTCGGGGGGGAGCGGCCCGGCGGGCCCGGGGCCGCCCAGGGCGGCGGGGCCGTGGAGGAGCGCGGCGGTGTGGGCGGCGGCCCAGGCGGCGAGGGCGAGCCGGGCCGCCCGCCAGATCCGGCGGGTCCGCCGCGCGGATCGCTGCTCGACGGGCGCGACCAGTGCCCCGACCAGGACGGCGAGCGCGGCGGCGGACGGCGGGAGCAGCAGCGCGGCGGCGAGGAGGACGGGGAAGGAGGAGCCGTGGCCCGCCGGCGGGTCCGCGCCCCCGGGCCGGCCCGCGCGGGGCCGCACGCCCGGGCGTTCGCACAGTCCGTACAGCCCGGCGAGGAGCGCGAGGGCGCCCCAGGGAGTGGCGGCCGGTGCCGCGGCCGCCGGCAGGGCGCACGCGGCGGCACCCAGCGCGGCGCAGGCGACGTACGCGCGTGCCGCTCCCGGAATCGCCGCCACCGCTGCTCCGCCTCCCCTCCGCCCGGTCGGACGCCGGGGCTGGCCACGCTAACGAGCCGGTCGGGGGCGGGCGGCGGGACGGACCCGATTAGCACGTTCGGGTGACGGTGGGGGCGGCCGTGTGTGCGGGCCCGGCCGCGAGGCGCCGTACGGCGGCGGCGTACGGGGCGCGGTGAGGGCCCTGGGCCTCCCCGCGGTCGCGGCGGTGTCCGCCCTGCGCGAGCGGAGTCCTCCCTGGGGGAGCGTGGGCGCAGGGACGTGCGCCGTGGGCGGGCAGGTGTCCGCCCTGGCGGCGCGGCGGTCTCCGCCCTGGCGGCGCGCGGTGCGGGCGGGGCCCGTGGACGCGGGACGGGGCGCCCCCGCGGTGGTCCGCGGTGGCGCCCCGTCCGGGCGTCGGCGTGCCGCCTGCCGTCACTCCTGCGCGGTGGCGGGGACGTCCTGACCGGTGGCGGGGACGTCCCGGGAGGTGGTGGTGTGGACGTCCGAGGCCGGGACGGGTTCTCCCGCCCGGATCAGCTCGATCCGCCCCATGACCTTCGCGCGCAGGTCGCTGGGGACGTCGTCGTGTCCGCAGCACCGCTTGACGAGCTTCTTCACGGCCTGTTCGAGCCCGTACTTCTCCAGGCACGGGGAGCACTCCTCGAAGTGCGTCTCGAACTTGGTGCAGTCACTGTCGGGCATCTCGCGGTCGAGGAACTCGTAGAGGTGGTCCAGGACCTCCGAGCAGTCCGTCTCGTGCGGCTCTCCGCAGCTCATGAGCCCGAGCCTTTCCGGTCGTTCGTGGACTCTCCGGCGCCCGCGGGCACCAGCCCGCGCTCACGGGCGTAGTCCTCCAGCATGCCGCGCAGCTGGCGGCGCCCACGGTGCAGGCGGGACATCACCGTGCCGATGGGCGTTCCCATGATGTCCGCGATCTCCTTGTAGGCAAAGCCCTCGACGTCCGCGAGGTAGACCGCGATGCGGAACTCCTCCGGGATCGCCTGGAGGGCTTCCTTCACGTCGGAGTCCGGGAGGTGGTCCAGCGCCTGGGACTCGGCCGAGCGCAGACCGGTCGACATGTGGGACTCGGCGCGGGCGAGCTGCCAGTCCTCGATCTCCTCGGCGGCGCTCCGCTGGGGCTCGCGCTGCTTCTTGCGGTACGAGTTGATGAAGGTGTTGGTGAGGATCCGGTACAGCCACGCCTTGAGGTTGGTGCCCTCGCGGAACTGGTGGAACGAGCCGTACGCCTTGGCGTACGTCTCCTGCACCAGGTCCTCTGCGTCGGCCGGGTTCCGCGTCATCCGCAGGGCTGCCGAGTACATCTGGTCGAGGTAGCCGAGGGCGTCCCGCTCGAAGCGCGCGTTGCGCTCGCGGTCCGTCTCCTCGGGGCCTTCGTCGGTCCCCCTGTCGGTCCCAGTGACCGGACCCACCTCCTCCAGCGCGGCGGCGAGACCGAGTGCGGACCCGCTCGAATCGGAGAATAGTCGACCAGCCGCCGGCCGTCCCTTCCTATTCCCCTCGGCGGACGCCCTCGGGGAGCCGGTCGCGGGGCCGGGCAGCACGGTCCAGTCCAGCTCGGCGGCGTGCGACCGGTTCGGGCAGATGGTCGAACCCATGCGGCGGACTCCCTCTCCTGGCTCTCCTGTGTCGTTCGTCGACGTACGGCACAACAGCGGTGGCCCGCCCGTCATTCCCGGTCAGGAGGGCAGGTCCGCGAGCCAGCGGGCCGCCCCCGCGGTGATCGTCCCCAGCGCCTCGTCCTGCGTGGTGGTGGCCCGCTTCGGCACGGCGAACGAGTGGTCGGCCCAGGCCACCTCCACCAGCGCGTGGTCGCCCGCGGGGAACTCGCCGGGCCGGCCGAAGGGGTCGTTGCCGCCCTGGACGACGAGGGTGGGCAGGCCGGTGCCGAGGAGTTCGTCCGCGCGGGAGCGCTCCGGACGGCCCGGCGGGTGGAGCGGGAAGGACAGCGCGAGGACTGCGTGGGCGCCCAGCTCGCGGGCGGTGCGGCAGGCGACGCGGGCGCCGGCGCTGCGCCCGCCGGCGACGACGGGCAGGCCAGGGGCGCACAGCGCCGGCCACAGCTCACGCCAGGCCGCGTCCAGGGCCTTGGGGGCCGGGGCGAGCTTGCGGCCCGCCACGCGCCAGGGCTGTTCGACGAGGGCGACGGTCGCGGCGGCGGCGTCCGGCAGGTGCGCGGCGAGAGCCTGGAGGTCGCGCGCCTCGATCCCGCCGCCGGCGCCGTGGCCGAGGGCGACGACGAGCCGCGCGCCGGCGCCGGCGCCGTACCAGGTGATCCGGGCGTCGCCGGCGCCCGTGGGGATGGTCTCGGTCTGGGTCACGGGCCCATCCTCGCCCGTGGCACCGGCCCGGGCCGCGCACGCCACCGGTGCGGCACCCGGACGGGGAGGACCGGGCGGGGAGACCGGGACGGGGAGGGCCCGGACGGGGAGGGCCGGAGCGCGATGCGGGAGCGCGGGGCGGGAGCGCCGGCGGCCCGCCGGGCTCAGAAGAGGGTGCTCTCCTCCGGGGCGTCGAGCTCGGTCAGCAGCTCGGGCCCGTTGTTGCGGACGTTGCTGACGGCGGTGGGTACCGGATAGGCCCGCATCAGGCCCTCGGGGGGCGGGGCGAGCAGGCCGCGCAGCTCCTCCACGTCCGTGCGGGCGGGGTCGAGCCAGGCGTCCCAGCGGTCGGGGGTCAGCATGAGCGGCATCCGGGGGTGGATGTCGGCGAGGGAGCGCGGGCCCCCGGCGGGCGCGACGCCGAGGGGGCCCTGCTCGGCCTCCGTGGTGATCACCGAGCAGGTGGCCCACCAGGCGGAGGGGTGGTCGGGCGGCAGCGTGGGGTCGCGCCAGAACTCGTACAGGCCCGCCATCGCGAAGACCGAGCCGTCGGAGGGGGTCACGAAGTACGGCTGTTTGCGGGGCCGCTTCTTCTTCCCCTCGACCTCCAGCTCGCGCTCGGCGGCGCCGGTGACCCACTCGTAGTACCCGTCGGCGGGGAGGATGCAGCGGCGCGACGCGAAGGCGCGGCGGAAGGCGGGCTTCTCGTGCACGGTCTCGGCCCGGGCGTTGATCATCCGGGCGGCGCCCTCGGGCGTCTTGGCCCAGGAGGGGACGAGTCCCCACTTCAGGGTGCGCAGCTGGCGAACCGGGCGGGGCGAACCGGCGTCCTTGAGGGGGCGGTCCAGTACCGCGTACACCTCTTTGGTGGGGGCGACGTTCCAGTCGGGCTCCAGGGCCTCCCGGGGCTCCCACTTCTCTATCCCGAAGACCCCCGCGAGGTCCTCGGGCCGTCGACTGGCCGCGTAACGTCCGCACATACTGTCCCACCCTGCCACGTCCCCGCGTCCCCCGAGGAGTCCTTCACTCCATGGCCACCACGAAGTTCCTGTCCGACGTGCTCGGCACCCAGCCGGCGCCCGAGCTGTGGCTGGTCCTCGCGACCGCCGTCGCCGCCTTGGCGGTGACGGCCCCGCGGACGGTGTGGCGGCTGTCGCGCAACGCGGTCACCATCGCCCACGAGGGCGGCCACGGGCTGGTGGCGCTCCTCACCGGCCGCCGCCTGGAGGGCATCCGGCTCCACTCCGACACCAGCGGGCTGACCGTGAGCCGGGGCCGGCCGACCGGCCTCGGCATGATCCTGACGGCGGCCGCCGGCTACACCGCGCCGTCGCTGCTGGGCCTCGGCGGTGCCTGGCTGCTCGCCGCGCACCGGATCACGCTGCTGCTGTGGGTGGCGACGGCCCTGCTGATCGCGATGCTGCTGATGGTGCGCAACGCCTACGGGGCGCTGACGGTCCTGCTGACGGGCGGGACCTTCCTGCTGGTGTCGTGGCTGACCGAACCGCAGGTGCAGGCGGCCTTCGCGTACAGCGTGGTGTGGTTCCTGCTGCTGGGCGGCGTGCGGCCGGTGTTCGAGCTCCAGGCCAAGCGGCGGCGGGGCGAGGCGTGGGACTCCGACGCCGACCAGCTCGCCCGGCTGACCCACGCGCCGGCGGCGCTCTGGCTGTTCCTCTTCCACTCCGTGGCGCTCTGCTCGCTGATCGGCGGCGGCCGCTGGCTGCTCGGTCTGTGACCTGCTCGGCCCACTAAAGTGAGGGGCATGACCGATACCCCCGTGCACCCTGACCCCTGGCCCGCACCGCACGCGAGTGGCCCCGTCGACGCCACCGTCGCCGTGCCCGGTTCCAAGTCGGTCACGAACCGTGCCCTGGTCCTGGCCGCCCTCGCCTCCGAGCCGGGCTGGCTGCGCCGCCCGCTGCGGTCCCGGGACACGCTGCTGATGGCCGAGGCGCTGCGGACGCTGGGCGTCGGCATCGAGGAGACGGTGTCGTCCAGCTCCTCCGCCGCAGGCGCCCCGTCCGGTACGGGCGAGGCGTGGCGCGTCATCCCCGCCGGGCTCCACGGCCCGGCCTCGGTGGACGTGGGCAACGCCGGCACGGTCATGCGGTTCCTGCCCCCGGTGGCCGCCCTCGCGGACGGCCCGGTCCGTTTCGACGGCGACCCGCGCTCGTACGAGCGTCCGCTGCACGGCGTGATCGACGCGCTGCGCGTGCTGGGCGCCCGGATCGACGACGAGGGGCGCGGCGCGCTGCCGCTGACGGTGCACGGGGCCGGCGCCCTGGACGGCGGCAAGGTCGCCATCGACGCGTCGTCGTCCTCGCAGTTCGTCAGCGCGCTGCTGCTGTCGGCGCCGCGCTTCAACCAGGGCGTCGAGGTGCGGCACACCGGCCCGCGGCTCCCCTCGATGCCGCACATCCGGATGACCGTCGACATGCTGCGCGCGGTGGGCGCGCAGGTCGACGAGCCGGAGACGGGCGGCGAGCCCAACGTGTGGCGGGTCTCCCCTTCGGCGCTGCTCGGCCGGGACCTCGTCATCGAGCCGGACCTGTCCAACGCGCAGCCGTTCCTGGCGGCGGCGCTCGTCACCGGCGGCCGGGTCACCATCCCCGACTGGCCCGCGCGGACGACGCAGCCGGGCGACGCGCTGCGGGAGATCTTCACCGAGATGGGTGGCTCCTGCGAGCTGGACGAGGCCGGTCTGACCTTCACCGGATCGGGTCGGATCCACGGCATCGACGTGGACCTCGGCGAGGTGGGCGAGCTGACCCCGGGCATCGCGGCGGTCGCGGCCCTCGCCGACTCGCCGTCGACGCTGCGGGGCGTGGCGCACCTGCGGCTGCACGAGACGGACCGGCTGGCGGCGCTGACCAAGGAGATCAACGGCCTCGGCGGTGACGTGACCGAGACGGAGGACGGGCTGCACATCCGGCCCCGCCCGCTGCGCGGCGGCGTCTTCCACACGTACGACGACCACCGCATGGCGACGGCCGGCGCCCTGATCGGCCTCGCCGTCGAAGGGGTGCGCGTGGAGAACGTGGCGACGACCGCCAAGACCCTGCCCGACTTCCCGCAGATGTGGACCGAGATGCTCGCGACCGAGGCCTGAACGACATGCGCCGCTACGGCAGGAACGCCGACGAGGACGACATCCGCGTCCGTCCCAACCGCAAGGGGAACCGACCCCGCACCAGCATCCGCCCGAAGCACGAGGACGCCGCGGACGGCATGGTCCTCACCGTGGACCGGGGCCGCATCACCTGCCTGGTGGAGGACCGCACGGTCCTCGCGATGAAGGCGCGGGAGCTGGGCCGCAAGGCGGCGGTGGTGGGCGACCGGGTGTCGATCGTCGGCGACCTGTCGGGCGGCAAGGACTCCCTCGCGCGGATCGTGCGCATCGGGGAGCGGTCCTCGGTGCTGCGCCGGACGGCGGACGACGACGATCCGTACGAGCGGGTCGTCGTCGCCAACGCCGACCAGTTGGCCATCGTCACCGCGCTCGCCGACCCCGAGCCGCGGCCCCGGCTGATCGACCGCTGCCTGGTCGCCGCGTTCGACGGCGGCCTGGAGCCGCTGCTCGTGCTCACCAAGTCGGACCTGGCGCCCCCTTCGGAGCTGCTGGAGCTGTACGGCGCCCTCGACATCCCGTACGTGGTGACCAACCGCGACGAGCTGGACGACGGGGGCGCGGCGGACCGGGTGCGCGCCCACCTGTGGGGACGCACCACGGCCTTCGTCGGCCACTCCGGCGTGGGCAAGACGACCCTGGTGAACGCGCTGGTCCCGGAGGAACTGCGGCGGTCGACGGGCCACGTCAACGCCGTCACGGGCCGCGGCCGCCACACGACGACGTCCGCGCTGGCCCTGCCCCTGGCGGGCGAGGCGGGCGGCTGGGTGATCGACACCCCGGGCGTGCGGTCGTTCGGGCTGCACCACGTCGACCCCTCGCGCGTCATCCGCGCCTTCCCGGACCTGGAGCGGGGTACGGACGGCTGCCCGCGCGCGTGCAGCCACGACGAGCCGGACTGCGCGCTGGACGCGTGGGTCGAGGAGGGGCACGCCGACCCGGCGCGGCTCTACTCGCTGCGGCGGCTGCTGACGACGCGGGAGCGACGCGAGGGCGACTGACCGGTCCGGTTTGCCCGGCTTGGGTGCGAGTAAGTGCATAATCGCACCCAGGCGGCGCGTCGACGGCGGCCGGGGCGCGCGGACGGCGCCCGGAGCACGGCACGGGCGCGCGGCGCGCGAGGGGACGGACCGTCACCTTCCGGCGGGCGAGGGCGTGGGAGGCACGGACGATGGCGTGGCTGTTGGTGGTGGTGGCCGGCCTGCTGGAGACGGGCTTCGCGGTCTGTCTGAAGCTGTCGCACGGTTTCACCCGGCTGTGGCCGACGGTCGCCTTCGCGGCGTTCGCGCTGGGCAGCTTCGGCCTGCTGACGCTGTCGCTCCGCAAGCTCGACATCGGACCCGCGTACGCCGTGTGGACGGGGATCGGCGCGACCGGTACGGCGATCTACGGGATGGTCTTCCTCGGCGACCTGGTGTCGGCGCTGAAGATCGTCTCGATCACGCTCGTGATCGTCGGCGTCATCGGCCTCCAGCTGTCGGGCTCGTCGCACTGACACGGCCGAGCGCGGCCCGTACGAGCGCACCGGCCCCGTCCGGGTGCGGTACGACGAGCTGGCTGACGGCGAGCCGCACCGCGATCTCGACGGCGGGCGGGCGCGCCCCGGTGGCCCGCTGCACCCGGTCCCGTATCCGCGTCACCAGGTCGCCGGCTCCGGGCGGGACGCCCGCGTCGGCCGGATGCGGGACGGTGCCGGTGCGCGAGGTGCCGCCGGGGCGCGCGGGGCGCGGGTCGGGGAGGTGTGCGCAGCGGCAGCCGGTGAGCAGCGCCCGCAGCAGGGGCCGGGCCTCGGCCCGGCGGACGAGCCGCTCGGCGAGGGCGGCGAGGCACTCGACGACGTCGTCCCCCGTACCGGTGGGGTCGCCCGTATCGGTAGGGGCGCCGGGGCTGCCGGGGGTGCCGGGGGTGCCGGGGGTGCCGGGGGCGACCGTACCGGCGGGGACGACCAGCTCCAGGCAGCTGTCGGCCTCGTACCGCAGCAGGGCCCGCGCGAGCCCGTCCTTGCCGCCGAACTCGTTGTACAGCGTCTGCCGCGAGACCCGCGCGGACGCCGCGACGTCGACCATGCGAATGGTGGCCCAGGGCCGCTCGCACAGGGCCTCGTGGGCGGCGTCGAGCAGGGCCTCTCGCGCGGTGGACACCGGCGCCTCCCCGGGGCAGGCAGCTCTGGGGGCCAGGGTCGGGCGGCCCCCACGGACTGTCAAGGGGGCGGACGGACCCGCGGGATAGAGTCGGGCGCATGGCCGATTACCACGATGACCTGCGCCTCGCCCACGTACTGGCGGACGCCGCGGACGCCGCCACGATGGAACGGTTCAAGGCGCTGGACCTCAAGGTCGAGACGAAGCCGGACATGACCCCGGTCAGCGAGGCCGACCGGGCCGCCGAGGAGCTGATCCGCGGCCACCTCCAACGGGCGCGCCCTCACGACGCGATCCTCGGCGAGGAGTACGGCGTGGAGGGCTCGGGCCCGCGCCGCTGGGTCGTCGACCCGATCGACGGGACGAAGAACTACGTGCGCGGCGTCCCGGTGTGGGCGACGCTCATCGCCCTCATGGAGCAGACGGACGAGGGCTCCGGCGAGGGCTCGCGGAACGGCGACGGTGACGACGGCGGCCCGGGGGACGGCTCCGGCGACGGCTACCGGCCCGTGGTCGGCGTGGTGTCCGCCCCGGCGCTGGGCCGCCGATGGTGGGCGGCGGAGGGGCTGGGCGCGTACACGGGCCGCGGCCTCACCTCGGCGACACGCATCCACGTGTCACGGGTCTCGGAGCTGTCCGACGCGTCGTTCGCCTACTCCTCGCTGAGCGGCTGGGAGGAGCGGGGCCGCCTCGACGGCTTCCTCGACCTCACGCGCGCCTGCTGGCGCACCCGCGCCTACGGCGACTTCTGGCCGTACATGCTGGTCGCCGAGGGCGCGGTGGACTTCTGCGCCGAACCGGAGCTGTCGCTGTGGGACATGGCCGCGACCGCCGTCATCGTGCAGGAGGCGGGCGGCCGGTTCACCGGTCTGGACGGTCGCGAGGGACCCCACAGCGGGAACGCCGCCGCGTCGAACGGGCTGCTCCACGCGGACCTGCTCGGTCACCTGGGCGACGAGCGGGGCTGACCCCTGCGCACTGCGCGCCCGGCACCGGGAGCGCCGGACGGGCCGGAGCGCCGGACGGCGGTACGACAGCCGACGGGCGGGCGCCCGACGTACGGCGCACGGCGCACGGCGCACGGCGCACGGCGCACGCGGGGGTGGTGACGAGGGGGCGGCAGCCGTGTCGCGCCCCCTTGTCGGGCACCCCCGTCCCTGCCACTCTGGGGTCCCCCACTTGTGCACTTGTGAATCCCTTCGCGTGGAAGGGTTCACCAAGGAGGTGGCTCCCCATGCTCGTCCGTGACGCCATGAGCACCCTGGTCCTCACCATCGGCCCCGCCCACACCCTGCGCCAGGCGGCGACGCTGATGTCGGCGCGCCGTGTCGGCGCCGCCGTCGTCCTCGACCACGACAGCAACCAGATCGGCATCCTCACCGAACGCGACATCCTCAACTCCCTGGGCGCCGGGCAGAACCCGGACCTGGAGGCCGCGGGCGCGCACACCACCACGGACGTCGTGTTCGCGGCGCCCGACTGGACCCTGGACGAGGCGGCGGCGGCCATGACGCACGGCGGCTTCCGGCACCTCGTCGTCCTCGACGGCACCGGCCCGGTCGGCGTCGTCTCCGTCCGCGACCTGCTGCGCCGCTGGGCCCCCGCCCGCCGGGGGGTGTCGGCGGTCCCGGCGGCCGCGGTGGCCGGCTGAGGGGCCGGGCCGGTACGCACGCGCGGGAGGGCCGGCCCCCCAAGGGGAGCCGGCCCTCCGTCCACGGCAAGCGATCCAGTGCTGTCAGCCGCGCAGGGCCTGGACCGCGGCCTCCAGCCGCTTGCCGTAGTCCTCGTCCGCCTGGCGGAAGTTGTTGATGGCCCGCTCGGCGATGTCGACGCGCGAGACCTTGGCGATGAAGCCCGCCAGGTTGGCGATCAGACGCTCCTTCTCCTCCTCCGTCATCAGCCGGTAGAGGTTGCCCGCCTGGACGAAGTCGTTGTCCTCGGCGTGGACGGGCGCCTCCAGGTCACCGGTCACCCCGGTCACCGGGACGGGCTGCCACAGCGGGCGACCGGTCTGCGTCGGACCGCCGAAGCTGTTCGGCTCGTAGTTCTTCGCGCCCTTGTGGCGGCCGTCGTACAGGAAGCCGTCCCGGCTGTTGGTGCGCGCCTCGGTGGCGTGCGGGCGGTTCACCGGCAGGTGGTCGGCGTTGATGCCGACGCGGTAGCGGTGGGCGTCGCCGTAGGCGAAGAGCCGGCCCTGGAGCATCTTGTCGGGCGACGGGCCGATGCCGGGCACGAAGTGCGCCGGGGAGAAGATCGACTGCTCGACCTCGGCGAAGACGTTCTCCGGGTTGCGGTTGAGCTCCAGCTTGCCGAACTCGATGACCGGGTAGTCGGCGTGCGGCCAGACCTTGGTGAGGTCGAACGGGTTGAAGCGGTACGTCGCGGCGTCCGCGGCGGGCATGATCTGCACGCCGACGGTCCACGTCGGGTACTCGCCCCGCTCGATCGACTCGCGCAGGTCGCGCTGGTGCGAGTCCGGGTCCTCACCGGCGAGCCGGTTGGCCTCGGCCTGGGTGAGGTTCTTGATGCCCTGGTCGGTCTTGAAGTGGTACTTGACCCAGAAGACCTCGCCGGCCTCGTTGTTCCACTGGTACGTGTGGGAACCGAAGCCGTCCATGTGGCGGTAGCTCGCGGGTATGCCGCGGTCACCGAAGAGCCAGGTCACCTGGTGCGTGGACTCGGGCGAGAGGCTCCAGAAGTCCCAGACGTTGTCCGCCTCCTGGGAGCCGGTGTACGGGTCGCGCTTCTGGGTGTGGATGAAGTCGGGGAACTTGATGGCGTCCTTGACGAAGAACACCGGGGTGTTGTTGCCGACGAGGTCGTAGTTGCCCTCCTCGGTGTAGAACTTCAGCGAGAAGCCCCGCGGGTCGCGCACCGCGTCCGCCGAGCCGAGGTTGCCCGCGACGGTCGAGAAGCGCAGGAAGACCTCGGTCTCCCGGCCGACCTCGCCGAGGAAGTGCGCCCGGGTGTAGGGGGTGACGTCGCCGGTCACGGTGAAGGTGCCGTACGCCCCGGCGCCACGCGCGTGGACCACGCGCTCCGGGATGCGCTCGCGGTTGAAGTGCGCGAGCTTCTCCAGCAGGAGCTGGTCCTGCACCAGAACCGGACCACCGACGCCCGCGGTCTCGCTGTTCTGATTGTCGGCGACCGGCGCGCCGGCCTCCGTGGTGAGGGGTCCCTGCGTCACGTGCGCCTCCTGCGTCTCAGCACTCAGTCCTGTCCCTTGGCCAAAGCCGTTCCCGATCCTACAATGGACATTGTCTAAGTCAAGCCCGCATCCAAAGCCACACCCGTTCGGGACTGAGTCCCCCGCCTGTTAGGCTGAATCGCATGAGTGACCTGTTGGAGCGCCTGCGCGGCCGCGGCTGGCGGATGACCGCGCAGCGGCGCGTCGTGGCGGAGGTCCTCGACGGAGAGCACGTCCACCTGACCGCGGACGAGGTCCACGCCCGGGCGGCGGAGCGGCTCCCGGAGATCTCCCGCGCGACCGTGTACAACACGCTGGGTGAGCTGGTCAGCCTGGGCGAGATCCTCGAGGTCTCCACGGACCGCCGCGCCAAGCGGTACGACCCGAACGCCCACCGTCCGCACCACCACTTGGTGTGCGCCCGGTGTGGCGCGATACGGGACGTCCATCCGCAGGGCAACCCGCTGGCGGACCTGCCGGACTCGGAGCGCTTCGGCTTCACGGTCTCGGACGTGGAGGTCACCTACCGCGGCCTCTGCCCGCACTGCGCGACCGCCTGAGGCCACGCCCCCCGGACCGTCGGCGCCCCCGTCCCGGTCCCCCGCCCTTCGCACGACGAGAGCCCCCGGCGCACGACGCGCCGGGGGCCTTTGCCGCGCCCCCGGGGAACGCCTCGCCGATCCGGCCGGCAAGACGGGAGACGATCACCGGGCGGCACAACCCTGGCGCTGGACCACCAGGTCGCCGCCCTACGGGGCCCGCCGGGCGGCACCGGCCGCGTCTCGCGCGCCCGCCCCGCCCCGGCTCCACACTCGGCCCACTCCGACACCCGGCACACCCGCCGCCCGGCCCGCGTCACGGGTCGCGGGTGGCCGGAAATACGCCTAGGGCCCGGATCGAATGATCCGGGCCCTAGGACTTCAGTAGCGGGGACAGGATTTGAACCTGCGACCTCTGGGTTATGAGCCCAGCGAGCTACCGAGCTGCTCCACCCCGCGTCGGTGAACACCACCTTACGGGACGGCGTGGACCGGCGCAAATCCGGGCTCAAGCCGTCAGCTCCTGGTGCAGCGCCTCGCTCAGGCGCGCCGCCCGCTCCGCCACCTCGGCCGGCCCCAGCTCCACGGCGCGGGCGCACCAGCGTCGCCCTTCGGCCAGCTCGCCCCTGCGGGCGGCGAGCAGCGCCAGGCGCAGGGCGGCCCGCCCGTGCCCGGCCCGGGCGGCGCGGCTCCACCACAGGGCGGCCTCGCGCTCGTTGCCGTCGCGGGCGAGCAGCAGGCCGAGGTTGAAGGCGCCGTTGCGGCTGCCGGCCTCGGCGGCCTCGCGGTACCAGCGCCCCGCCTCCGCGACGTCGCCGCGCGCGGCGGCGAGCATGCCGACCCGGACCTGGGCGCGCCGGTGACCCTGCTCGGCGGCGCGCTCGTACCACTCCTCGCACTCGCTCTTCGGCGTCTGCGGCTGGCCGAGGGTGTGCGGCTCGGGCGGAGGCTGACGGGCGTCGAGGACGGTGGCCAGACGGAACGCCGCCTCGGCGCTGCCGCCGCCCGCCGCGCACCGCAGGTGCCGCTCGGCTTCCTGCTCGTCGCCCTCACGGAGCCGGGCCATGCCGACCTGCAGGGCCGCCTCGGTGTGGCCGGCCGCCGCCGCGCGCTCGTACCAGCCGAGGGCCGCGCGGTCGTCGTCGCGGCCCGCGTAGAGGATGCCGAGGTTGAAGGCGGCGTCCACGCTGCCCGCTTCGGCCGCCTTGGAGAACCACGGCTCGGCGCCGTGCGGGTCGTCGGCCTGCAGGAGCAGGATCGCCAGGGCGTTGGCCGCCTCCCGGTGCCCGGCGTAGGCGGCGCGCCGGTACCACTGCTCGGCCTGGGCGGTGCGGCCCTGGGCGGCGAAGAGCAGGCCGAGGTTGTAGGAGCCGTTGACGTCGCCCGCGTCGGTGGCGGCGCGGTACCAGCGCTCGGCGGTCTGGTACTCGCCGCGCGCGGCGTGCAGCGCGCCGAGCGCGTTGGCGGCGTTGCCGTCGCCCTCCTGGGCGGCGCGCAGCCACCAGACGGCGGCGCTGTCCTCGTCGCCGGCGTCGCGCAGCAGGAAGCCGAGCGCGCAGGCGGCACGGGGCTCGCCGCCCTTGGCGGCCATCAGGTACCAGCGGCCGGCCTCCTTGAGCTCGCCGCGCTTCTCCAGGATCGCCCCCAGGTGCAGCGCGGCCCTGCGGTGCCCGCGCGCGGCGGCCTGCCGGTACCACTGCTCGGCGCCGTCCGCGGCGGCGGTGCCGCCGGCCCCGTCCGGCTGCTCGGTTGCGGCGGGGTCGTCCTGGGACGTCCCCTGGGGCGCCCGCTTCTCCAGGGCTCGGGCCAGCCGGTACGCGGCCTCGCGGTGCCCCTGCTCGGCGGCGGCGCGCAGCCACCGCTCGGCGCCGGCGTCGCCGCGGTGCTCCATGAGGTCGGCGAGGGCGTACGCGCCGAGGGCGTGGCCCTGCTCGGCGGACTGGCGCAGCCAGTACTCCGCGGCGGGCTCGTCGCCGCGCTCGCGGTGGTGGCGGCCGAGGGCGTGCGCGGCCGCGGCCGAGCCGGCGACGGCGGCGACGCGCCACCAGCCGGCGGCCTCGTCGGGGTAGCCGCGCTGGTGGAGGAGGACGCCGAGGTTGTTGGCGGCGGCGCGGTCGCCGTCGGCGGTGGCGGCGCGCAGGTAGGGCTCGGCGGCGTCGAGGTCACCGCGGCGCAGCAGCATGGCGCCGAGGACGCTCATGGACGCGGTGTCGCCGGTATCGGCGGCGCGGCGGTGCCGTGCCTCCGCCTCGACGGTGTCGGCGGCGGCCTCCGCGAAGTCCATGCCGACCGTGTTCCACGCGCCCGTCAGATCGGGCGCGGCGTCGGCGTCGTCGAACGCCTCCGAGGCCCCGCCGGAGTGCTGTCGCTCGAACCGCCCACTCTCCAACAGCGTCGCCCTGTCCCCCATACGTCCCATCGTCGCACCACCCGCAACCCGCCTACACCTGGTATACCGCAGCCAGTGAGGTCACTTCAGCGTTTTGTCGACATGCCCACAGAGAGACAAGTCAAACACAAGGGGTGTCAACTCCCCACTCCGGACACGGCCTTCGGCCGGCCGCACACATGACCAGGGCCCGGATCCTCGAAGGATCCGGGCCCTGGTCTTTCAGTAGCGGGGACAGGATTTGAACCTGCGACCTCTGGGTTATGAGCCCAGCGAGCTACCGAGCTGCTCCACCCCGCGCCGTTGTGTGATCCACAGTACCACGGCGCGGGGCGGGCGTTACCGGCCCCCCGTTCGAGGGGCCGGTCGCGACCCGGTCAGCCGGCGTCCGGGGAGGCCGATGGCGACCCACCGGATCCGCCCGACGCGGCCGGCTTCGACGCGTCCGGCGTGGCCGGCTTCGACGCACCGGGGGCGGGCGCCGAAGCGCCCGGGGCGGGCGTCGAGGGGCTTGCCGGGGGTGTCTGCCCGCCGGCCTTGCGCTGCGCGTCCGCCGCCGCGGCGCGCTGGAGCGCCTCGGCGAGCGCCTGCTGGGACTTGCCGTACGCCTCCCAGTCGCCGCGCTTGAGCGCCGCCTCGCCGTCCGTGAACGCCTTCTGGGCGTCCGCGATGGCCTGCTTGAGGGCGGCCTCACCCGTCACCGGCGGCTTCGTCGGGTCCGGGTTCGGGTCCGTCGACGGCGGCTGCGGGGTGGGGGACTCGCCGTCCACGCCGAAGACCGCGTTGAGCGCGTCCCCGAGGGTGTCCTCGAACCGGGTGGTGTCCTTCGTGGCGTCACCCTCCGGCTTGCTCGCGTCGATGTACGAGACCGCCACCTTCTTCAGCAGCGGGTACAGCGCGCTGCGGCCCTGGGCGTAGACGGGCTCGACGTACAGCCATCCGCCGTCCATCGGCACGGTCAGGAGGTTGCCGTACTCGATCTCCGAGTCGGCGCCCTTCATGTCGCGGACGAACGTCGCCACGTCGGGGAGGCTGTTGAGCTTGGACTGCACCTGCGCCGGGCCGGGCACGTCCGACGTGGCGCGCAGCAGCCTTATGCGGCCGTAGTCCTTGCTGGTCGCGTCGGCGTCGACGGCCATGAAGGCGCCCAGGTTGGGCCGCCCGTTGGGCGTGAACGTCGTCGTCAGCGAGAACCGCTGCCGCTCGTCGCCGGGCATCTTCAGGCTCAGGTAGTACGGCGGGACCGCGTTGCCGTCCTTCTTCGTCGGGTCGGCGGGCACCTGCCAGGCGTCGCTGCCGCTGTAGAACTGCGCGGCGTCCCGGACGTGGTAGCGGGTCAGCAGCTCCCGCTGGACCTTGAACATGTCCTGCGGGTAGCGCAGGTGGGCCTTCAGGTCGGCGTCGATGGCGCTCTTGGGCTGCACGGTGCCGGGGAACGCCTTCATCCAGGTCTTCAGGACCGGGTCCTCGGTGTCCCACTGGTACAGGTCGACCGAGCCGTCGTACGCGTCGACGGTGGCCTTCACCGAGTTGCGGATGTAGTTGACCTGGTTCTGCTGGGCCACGACCGTGCGGGTCTGGTTGCCGGCGGTCAGCGAGTCGGCGGTGGTGTCGCCGAGCGTCGTCCGGGACGCGTACGGGTAGCCGTTCGTCGTCGTGTAGGCGTCGACGATCCACTGGACGCGGCCGCCGATGACCGCGGGGTAGGCGTCGCCGTCGATCGTCAGCCACGGGGCCACGGCCTCGACGCGCTGCTTCGGCGTGCGGTTGTACAGGATCCGCGAGCCGTCGCCGATCGCTCCCGAGTAGAGGATCTGCGGCTCGCTGAAGGCGACGGCGTAGGCGGCGCGGTTGAAGGCGTTGCCGAGGCTGACGCCGCTGTTCCCGCGGTAGCTCGTCATCCGCTCGCCGTTGGCCTCGTAGTCGAGCTCCTTCTGCGGACCGCCGACGATCGAGTACTGCTCGGTCTTCTCGCCGTAGTAGATCCGCTGCTCGTACTTCGGGAGCATGCCGGTGGTGGGCAGGCCGTTCTCGGTGAAGCGGGGCGCGCCCGTGCTGTCCACCGAGGTCCCCGTGGCCATGATCGCGCCGTAGCCGTGGGTGTAGGTGAAGTGGTCGTTGATCCAGTTCCGCTTCGGGATGCCCTTGATGTTGAGCTCACGCAGGCCGACGACCGTGTCCTGGCCCTTGTACCGGTCGACATCGAGGGTCACCGGGAACTGGTAGTACTTCCGCCGCTGCTCCAGCTGCTGGAACGTCGGCGAGACGATGTTCGGGTCGACGAGCCGGTAGCTGGCCGCCGTCGTCGCGTCGGCGCGCAGCTGATCCTTCGCCTTGACCGTCGCCTTGCCCGAGTAGTTCTCGGGGACCGTCCGGTCGATGTCGTAGGCCTTGCGCGTCGCCTCGATGTTCTTCTTGATGTACGGCGCTTCCTTGGCCTGCTCGTTCGGCTGGACCTGGAACTTCTGCACGATCGCCGGGTAGAGGCCGCCGATCAGGATCGCCGACAGCACCATCAGGCCGAAGCCGATCACCGGCAGCTGCCAGGTGCGGCGCCACAGCGTCCCGAAGAACAGCAGGGCGCAGATGACCGCGATGCAGAAGAGGATCGTCTTGGCCGGGAGGTAGGCGTTGGCGTCGACGTACCGCAGGCCCGTCCAGTTGCCCGCCGCCTTGAAGTCGCTGGACTTCACGGCGAGGCCGTACCGGTCGAGCCAGTACGCCACGGCCTTCAGCGACACGAAGACGCCGAGCAGCACGGAGAGGTGGCCGGTGGCCGCGGCGGTGGCGCGCCCTCCGGGGCTCGTCACGCGCAGCCCGCCGTACAGGTAGTGCGTGAGGGCGGCGGCGATCAGCGACAGCACCGTGGCCGCGAAGCCGAAGCCGAGGAGGAACCGGTACCAGGGCAGGTCGAACGCGAAGAACGACACGTCCATCCCGAACTGCGGGTCCTTCTGGCCGAAGGCCACGCCGTTCACCCACATGAGCCACGTGCGCCACTGGCCGGAGGCCGAGGCACCGGCGATCAGGCCGACGAGCGCCGTGATCCCGAGAAGCACCCACTTCTTGTACGGCGCCACGCCCATGCGGTACCGGTCGAGGCTCTGCTGCTCCAGCGACATGGCGCTGAGCGGCGGCCGCAGCCGGTGCGCGAGCCAGATGTTGAACCCGACGGCCAGGGCCATCAGCAGGCCGAAGACGGCGAACATGCCGACCTTCGTCCACAGGGTGGTGGTGAAGACCGACGAGTACTCGACGGACCGGTACCACAACCAGTCCGTCCAGAACCCGGCGAACATGACGAAGAGCATGGCCAGGACGGCCAGCACCCCCAGCGTCATGAGCAGGGTGCGGGCCCGCCGGGACGGCCGGCCGACTCTGATCCGTGGCCCGGTCGGGCCTCCGCCGCGGTCCGGCATCTGGAAAGCCAACGTGCGCCCCTCGAAGTTCGCGTCGTGTGTGCTGCGGGTGTCGTGCTGTGGCCCCGGATTCACCGGCGCCCCACTGATGCAACTTACTGAAGCTTTACCTGGTTCCCGTCTCCGGGTCGAGAAGAGGCAGGATATTGACCATGCCCAATGTTTCTCCCTCCGGCCCTCCGATGGCCGCAAGCCCGCTCACCCGCGCGGTCCTCGAGATCGACGAGTACGCGTCGGGTCTCGGCTGGGACCAGCCGGCCCGCCTCTTCGCCCTCGTCGACACCGTGCGGTTGCGCGCCGACGAGCCGGAACTGGCCGCCCAGCTCGGTCTCGGCGGTGACGCGGACGCCGCCCCCCTCACCCCCGTCGAGCAGGACGAGCTGCCCTCCGGCGCCCCGCTCGACGAGTTCCTCGCCACGGTCGCCTGGCCCGACGCCGTCACCGGCTGCGCCCTGACCGTGGAGCGGCTGATGCTGCCGCCGTCCGTCGAGGGCTCCGTCCCCGACGGCCTCGACGAGGCGGGCCTCGCCCGGTGGGTCGCCTCCCACCCGAAGCGTCAGGAGGTCCGCATGACGGTGGCCGTGCTGCGCGACGGCGCGCGGGAGTCGGCCATCCGGCTCCGCGAGAAGGACTCGCCGACGGAGGTCCTCACCGGCGCCGACCTCGTGCCGGGCCTCGCGGAGGCGCTGGCCGCCACGTTCGAGGGCTGACCGCCGTACGCCGGTGGGGGGCGGGCCCGGACCGCGGGGGGAGGCGGCACCGGCCCGCCCCCCGCGCGTACCGGCCCCTCTGCCGGCGCTGCCCGGGCCGGTCCACCGGCGGCTCGCGGGCCGGTCTGCGCGCGATGCCCGGGCCGGTGACCGGCGGCCGCCGCGGGCCGGCGGCCGGGTGCGTCAGCCCGGGGAACAGTCGGGGAGGCCCGCCGTGTCGCCCTTGCGGACCTTCTCCAGGGACTTCACGGCGTCGGCGATGGTGTCGACCTTGATGAGCGTCAGTCCCTCGGGCGTGGCCGGCGCGGCGGAGGGGCAGTTGGCGGCGGGCGTCAGGAAGTAGCGCGCACCGGCCTCGCGCGCCCCCACGAGCTTCATCTCGATGCCACCGATCGGGCCCACCTTGCCGGTGTCGTCGATGGTCCCCGTGCCGGCCACGAACCGGCCCCCGGTCAGCGCGCCGGGCGTCAGCTTGTCGACGATGCCGAGCGCGAACATCAGGCCGGCGCTCGGGCCGCCCACGTCGTCGAGCTTGATGTCGATCGCGAACGGGAAGGTGTGGTCCCTGCCCGCCTGGATGCCGACGATCGCCCGGTCCGCGTCGGGCGCCCGCTTGGTGGGGACGGTGACGGTCGCGCTGGTGGTGGGCGCGCGGCCCGCCTTCTCCGCTGCGGCGGCGTCCTTCGCGGGGACGATGGTGAAGGTGACCGGCTTGCCGGGCCGCCGCTTGGTGACGATCTTCGCCACGTCCTTGGGGTCGCGCACCGGAGTGCCGTCGACGGACTTGATCACGTCACCGGCGTGCAGCCTGCCCTCGGCGGGGCTGTCCTTCTGGACCGAGGAGACGACCACCCGGGCGGAGACGGGGATGCCCAGCTGCCCGAGCGCGGCGACGCGGGCGCTCTCCTGGGACTGGCTGAACTCCTCGGCGTTCTCCTGCGTGGACTGTTCCGCCGTCTTGCCGTCGGGGTAGAGGGTGTCGTGCGGTACGACGACGGCGTCCTCGGCGATCCATCCCGCGACGGCCTCCACGAGGTTCATCCGGTACTCCGCACCGGTGACCCTGACGGTGGTCATGTTCAGGTGGCCGGAGGTCGGGTACGTCTCGTGGCCGGAGATCCGCAGCACCGGCTCGCCCCTGGCGTCACCCAGCGTGTTGACCGTGGGGCCCGGGCTCATCTCGGAGTAGGGCACCGGGATGAGGACTCCCGCACAGAGCAGCGCGATGAGCGAGAGGGTGGCGGCGAGCATCGTCACGGTGCGGCGTGGCATGGAACGACAGTACGGGACGGGTCTGTCAGTGCACTCGTGGGGCCGGTCCGTCCGTGGTGGCCGTCAGACGGATCCGCCGCTCGAGTGGGTCCGGTCCATGGCGGCGCGGAAGCGGGCGTAACCGGCGAGCTCGGCTATGTCCTCGGTGGTGCGGCTGCGCGCGGCCCAGACGCCCCATATCGCGGCGCCGACAGCGGCGAACAACGGGATGAGCAACCAAGCGAGCGCTGCCATCGCGGCCTCCCGTCCCCTAGAGCGAAGCAAGTGATGATCAGCAGATTAACCGTCCGTGCTCCCCACGCTCGTACCGGGGAGGCGGTTACGCAAATCGGCTGAGCCTCGGTCTCGGGCGACCCGTTCGGCGGGTGCCGGCGGCCGGCCCGTACCGCCGGCCGGGGAGCGCTTCCGGCAGACGGGTACCGCCGACCGGGCGATGCCGTCGGCAGGCGCCGGTGCCACCGCGACCGAGGGACGCCGGCCGGAGGCCGGTACCGCCGATCGGGGGACGCCGACCGCGGGCCGGTCAGCAGGAGCCGACCCACTCCTCGGTGCCGTCCGAGAAGCGCTGGTGCTTCCAGATGGGGACCTCGTGCTTGAGGTCGTCGATCAGCTTCCGGCAGGCCGCGAACGCCTCCGCACGGTGCGGGCAGGACACGGCGACGACCACCGCGAGGTCGCCCACGACCAGGTCGCCCACCCGGTGCACGGCGGCCAGGGCGCGCACGGGGTACTCCGCGACGACCTTCTCGGCGACCCGCCGCAGTTCCGCCTCGGCGGAGGGGTGGCTGGAGTAGCCGAGCGCGTCGACGTCGGCACCCCCGTCGTGGTTGCGCACGGTGCCCACGAACAGCGCGGTCCCGCCGGCCGCGTCGTCGCCGACGGCCCGGAACACCTCGTCCAGGGAGAGCGGGGTGTCGCGGACGGCCAGCAACCGGATCGGGTCGGCGGCGGCCCGCTCGCCGGGGTGGTCGTAGGTGGGTGCCATGCCACCCATCGTGCCGCACACCCCGGCGACGCGGTATTGCCTGTTCGACCGGTGGACGCGCGCGTGCGTTGGAGCCTCCTACAGCGGACGGCGCCGAGGGGCGGCCGTTCCCGCCCCGCACCGGTCGGGCCGGGTCGGGTCGGAGGCCCCGTCCCGGCCGAGGCACCGGTCACCGGTCAGCCCGGGACGGCCGTTCCCGGCCCGCACCGGTCGGGCCGGTCGGGGTCGGGTCGGGTCGGGTCGGGTCGGGTCGGGTCGGGTCGGGTCCGTCGTACGTCGCTACAGGCCGCGGCGCCGGCGGGCACGGCGGACGAGGGCGGCCGTACCGAGCAGGGCCACCGTGGCGCCCGCCGCCCCCGCCGCCGTGGCGTCCTTGCGGCCGAGGCGGCGGCCCGCGACGGTGTGCCGGCCCGCGACCTCCTCCAGGAGCGCGGTCAGCACCTCCTCGTTCGTCCAGCTCGGCCGCCATCCCGCGTCGTGGAGCCGGCCCACGCTCACCACCCACGGGTGCATCGTGTACGCGAGGTCACCGGCCGGTGAGGGGGTGAGCCCGATGCGGTGGAGCCTGGCGGCGGCGCCGAGCGCGACGGCCGACGGCAGCTCCATGCGCCGGATGCCGCTCAGCTCCTCGACCTCCTCCTGCTCCAACCAGCCGTCGCAGCCGACCGCGAACTCCCCCTCGACCTTCTCCAGCGCCGCGTACTCCAGGGCGCTGACCAGGTCCTCCACGTGGCAGAACTGCCAGGCCGGACGGGATCCGGCCACGACGAGCAGCCGCGGCGACTCGAAGTAGCGGGTCAGGGCGGTGTCGGTGCCGCCGACGAGCACGGCGGGGCGCACGACCGTGATGTGCAGGCCGGGGTGCGCGCGTGGCGCCCGGCGGGCCAGGCGCTCGATCTCCAGGAGGTCGCCCACACCGGTCGCCTCGGCCGTCGCCCGCAGCTCGGCGTCCTCGGACAGCGGGATGTCGTTGTCCGGGAGGGCGCCGTAGACCATGGCGGAGGTGCACAGCACGGCTCGGCGGACCCCCGCGGCCGCGGCGGCGGTCAGCACCGTCTGCGTACCGCGCACGTTGTACGCGGTACGGGCGGCGGCGTCCGTCTCCAGGTCCAGGTCGAGGGCGAGGTGCACCACGACGTCCGCGCCGCGCAGCTTCTCGGCGATGGCCGGATCCCGTACGTCCAGGATGTGCCACTGCGCCTCGGCCACCTCGCCGCGGCGCTCGTCGATGGCGATGACCTGCCGGATCTCCTCCGAAGCGGCCAGGCGCCGGGTCAGCATGTCGCCGAGGCCGGACGCGGCGCCCGTGACCGCGACGACGGGCCCCCGGGCGGCGGACGGGGTTGAACGGTTTCGCGCTGCGCGAACCTGCGGATCTGGGGAACTCACCAGGCGTCTCCAGCGGTTGTCTTCAGTACGTACGCGGTCAACGCGCACGCACCAGGTGGCGTCCATCCTGCCGCAGGCACTGCGCCAGTGGAGCACCGAGCCCCAGACCGGCCCGGATGTCTACGCTGGGTGTGATGTCGGGCAGCCGCCGTCGGCAGGAAGCCGGCGGCCCAACGAGCCGAGGAAACCCGTGAGCGACACCCCATTCGGATTCGGCCTTCCCCCGGAGGAGCCGGACGACGGCGACCAGGGCAAGAAGAAGCCCGAGGGTGGTGCCAACCCCTTCGGAGGGTTCGGCGGGCTGCCCGGAGGCCAGGGCGGCGCGGACAATCCGTTCGCCGCCATGTTCGGCTCCTTCAACCCCGCCGACCTGGGCGCGGCCTTCCAGCAGCTCGGCCAGATGCTGAGCTACGAGGGCGGTCCCGTGAACTGGGACATGGCCAAGCAGATCGCCCGGCAGACCGTCTCCCAGGGCGCGCCGGACGGCAGCAAGGACAGCAGCGTGGGCGCCGCCGAGCGGAAGGCCGTCGAGGAGGCGGTCCGCCTGGCCGACCTCTGGCTCGACGGCGTCACGTCGCTGCCGTCCGGTGCGGCCGGTGCCGTCGCCTGGTCCCGCGCGGAGTGGGTCGAGGCGACGCTGCCGGCGTGGCAGCAGCTCGTGGACCCCGTCGCGGAGCGCGTCGGCACCGCCATGGGCGACGTGCTGCCGCAGGAGATGCAGGCCATGGCGGGCCCGCTGATCGGCATGATGCGCTCCATGGGCGGCGCCATGTTCGGCCAGCAGATCGGGCACGCCGTGGGCGCGCTCGCCGGCGAGGTGGTCGGCTCGACGGACGTCGGGCTGCCGCTCGGCCCGGCCGGCAAGGCCGCGCTGCTGCCGCTCAACGTGGCCGCGTTCGGCCGGGACCTCAGCGTCCCGGAGGACGAGGTCCGGCTGTACCTGGCGCTGCGCGAGGCCGCCCACCAGCGGCTCTTCGCCCACGTGCCGTGGCTGCGCTCGCACCTGTTCGGCGCGGTCGAGGGGTACGCGCGCGGGATCAAGGTCGACACGTCCAAGCTGGAGGACGCGGTCGCGCAGCTCGACCCGAGCAGTCCGGAGCAGCTGCAGGAGGCGCTCCAGCAGGGCATGTTCCAGCCCGAGGACACGGCCGAGCAGAAGGCCGCGCTCGCCCGTCTGGAGACGGCGCTCGCCCTGGTCGAGGGGTGGGTGGACGCGGTGGTGCACGCCGCGGCCGGCTCCCGGCTCACGTCGGCGGACGCGCTGCGCGAGACGCTGCGGCGGCGCCGCGCCTCGGGCGGTCCCGCCGAGCAGACCTTCGCGACGCTGATCGGCCTGGAGCTGCGGCCGCGGCGGCTGCGGGACGCGGCGCGGCTGTGGGCCTCGCTCACCGACGCGCGCGGCGTCGACGGGCGGGACGCGCTGTGGGAGCACCCCGACATGCTGCCGACCGCCTCCGACCTGGACGACCCGGACGGTTTCGTCCACCGGGAGCACATGGACTTCTCCGAGCTGGACAAGATGCTCGGCGAGGCGGCCGGCCGGCCGGACCGGGCCGGCGGCTCCGACCGCTCCGACCGCTCCGACGGCTCCGACGGCTCCTCGGGCGAGGGCACCTCGGGTCAGGGCAGCTCGGGTGAGGGCGATGCGCCGGGCAAGGGCGGCACCCCGGGCCAGGGCGACGCCTCGGGTCAGAGCGACGCCTCGGGTGAGGGCGACAAGGACAAGTGAGCCTGCACACCGACGCGGTCCGCGTACTGGAGGGGTACGGGGACCAGGAAGAGCTGCGCCGGACGTACCTGGATCACCTCGCGGCGCACGAGGACGCCATGTGGAAGGCGTGCGCGGCGGGCCACCTCACCGCCAGCGCCCTGGTCGTGGACCCGGAGCGGGGCAGGGTGCTGCTGACGCTGCACCGGAAGCTGCGCATGTGGCTGCAGATGGGCGGGCACTGCGAGCCCGGCGACCGGACGATGGCCGCGGCGGCGCTGCGGGAGGCGACCGAGGAGTCAGGCATCCCCGGACTGGACCTGCTGCCGGGCGGCCCCGTCCGGCTCGACCGACACGCCACGCCCTGCGCCTGGCACCTCGACGTGCAGTACGCGGCGGTGGCGCCGCCGGACGCGGTGGAGGCCATCAGCGACGAGTCGCTGGACCTGCGCTGGTACGCGTACGACGACGTGGCGGACGTGGCCGACGCGTCGGTGGTCCGGCTGGTCCAGCGAACGCTGACGCGGCTGTAGCGGCGACCGGGGCGGAAAGCCCGGAACCGGAACCGGAAGCCTGGGGCCGGAGCCGGAAGCCCCGAGCCGGGAGGGGCGCCCGCCGTGGAGGCGGGCGCCCCTCCCGCGCGTCGGGCGGGTGCGCGGGGCGGGCGGTGCGGCCGCGTGCGCGCGGGATGCCGGCCCGGCGGGTCCGGCGGGTCCGGCGGGTCCGGCGGGTACGCGGGTTCAGTTCCAGGCGTTGTTCTGGTTCTGCCCGTGCGCGCCGTGCTGGCCGACGCCGAACTGGGCCGCCACGCCCTGCCCGATCTGCGCGCCCTGCGGTGGCATGACCTCGCTGGGCTGGACGAGGGCGAAGCCGTGGCCGAGGAAGTTCAGCTCCCAGCCCTCCCCGGTCGTGCCGCGACGCCGGCGGACGTTCGACGAGTGCGTCTGGGCCTGCATCTGCACCCGTAGCGACGACGACCAGGCGACGATCGCGTCGGCGTCGACGTTGACGTACTTGTCGGGCGTGACCTGCATCATCAGGGGCCGGCCGGACGTCATCAGCGCGACCTGGCCGCGGCCGGAGACGTTCAGCTGGTACTTGCCGGAGCCGGAGATGCCGTACTGGCTGTCCACGGCGATGACCTCGGTGTGCAGCGTCGAATCGAGCGCCAGCACGTAGGCGCTGTCGACGGTCAGCCCGTCCTGGTCGACGTCGACGACGTGGACGTACTGGGCCAGGTTGGCGAGGTAGACGGTGCCCTGCCCGGAACAGCGCATCAGGTCGAGCCCCTCGCCGGTGTGGGCGTGGGCCGTGCGCTGGCTCTGGTTCTGGATCTCGCCGTCGAAGTCCATCAGTCCCTGGTAGGCGACCATGGCGCCCTTGCGGGCGAGGACGTCGTCGTGACCGGTGAGCGCGACCCGCAGGAGCTGCGGGTTCTGCACCGTGTACCGGTCCTGGCTCTGCTGTTCCGTGTGGCTGAAAAGCGGACTCTGCATGATCTGTTCTCGCTCCCCCGGCTCAGTTCCGGACCCGTAGCCGGTCGGTGCTGTCCTCGCTCGGCTGTACGACGACGATGCCCTGGCCCGAGAAGGCCATCTGGTACGCCTCCCCGCTGCCCCGCCCGATGAGGGAGGACGCCTTGAAACTGCGCTTGCCCTTGACCTTCAGGGAAGGCGACCAGGCGATGAGCGCGTCCGGGTCGACGTACGTCTCGTCGTCGCCCCGGCCGCAGTCGACGACGATGGGCGTGCCGCGCGATGTGAGCGCGACCCAGCCGGTGCCGCCGATCTGGACGTTCCACAGGCCCTGGCCGGCGAACTTCGCCATGCCCTTGACGCGCTCGACGCCCCACTGGAGGTGTGCGTCGAAGGCCAGGACGTTCGTGCCGTTCACGGACAGGGCGTCACCGTCGAGGTGGACGACGACGACGTCCGCCCCGTAGTCGGCGAGGTAGAGCAGGCCGTCGCCGGAGCACTTCATGAGGGGCGCGCCCTCACCGGTGACCCAGGAGGAGGCGATCTGCCGCACCGCCGGCGGGTTGGGCTCGTACTGGACGAAGCCCTCGTAGGCGACGACGGAGCCGGTGCGGGCGAACAGGTCCTGGCCGGTGGCCATGGCGACCTTGAGCATGGCGTTGCCGTGGTTCTCCATGCGGGCCGTGACGGGGGTCGGGGCATAGCCCGCGAGCTGCTGGTTCATTCCTCGGGCTCCCTCAGACCTCGTAGGGCTGGACGACGATGAAGTTGCCGGGGGCTCCCCGGAACTGCAGGTTCACGGTCTCGCCGCTGTGGCCCGGGTAGGCGTTGCGGCGCAGCCGGACCTGGCTGGAGAGGACCACCTGGGAGGCGGCCGACCAGGCGACGACCGCGTTGCAGTCGGCGAAGGTGGTGGGCGTGACGGGCAGGACCACCGGGGTGCCCTGCGTCTTCACGACGACCGTGCCGGTGCCGTGGAAGAGCATCGTGAACAGCGCCCCGCCGGGAATGCCGTGCCCCTCGATGCGGCGGACCTCGTGGTGCAGCGACTCGTCGAACGCGAGGACGTTCTCGGCGGAGACGCAGATCCCGTCGCCCTGGAGCTCGATGGGGTGCAGCTGTGCGTTGTTCTCGGCGAGGAAGAGCTGGCCGCGGCCGGTACAGCGCATGAGCTGCATCTCCTGGCCGGTGGCGTTGCCGACGATGCGGCCGGCGAAACCGGCGCCCTTGTAGCCGAACTCGACCTTGCCCTGGTACATGACCATGCTGCCCTGCCGAGCGAGCACGGGCGTCTGGCCCATGGCGAGGTCGACCCGCATGAGCTGCGGGTTCTGCGACGTCCAGCGCTGCCCGGTCGGCGTCTCGCGGTACTTCTGCAGCGCGGCCGCCAACCCGGCACCCTGCGGCGCGCCCTGCGGAACGCCGTGCGGGGCACCGACGGGCGGGGTGCCGACGGGCGGGGCACCGAGGGGCGGCATACCGGCGTGGGGGGTGCCGACGGGCGGCGTCCCCATCGCGGGCTGCTGCCCGTACGCGCCGGGGGCCGGCTGCCCGTACCCGAGCGCCTGACCGTACGGCGCCTGGACCGGTGCTCCGTGTGGCGGCGTCTGCCCGTAGGGGGTGGGCGCGCCGTGCGGCGGGGTCTGCCCGTAGGGGGTGGGCGCGCCGTGCGGCGGGGTCTGCCCGTAGGGGGTGGGCGCGCCGTGCTGCGGCGGCGTCTGCCCATACGGTGCGGGCGCCCCGTGCGGCGGGGTCTGCCCCGGCACCTGCCCGTAGGGGGCCGGCTGCTGGGGGTGCTGCGCCTGTCCGTAGGGCGTGGGCGGCGGCGCGGGTACCTGCGGGGTGGGCGCCTGGGACGGGGATACCTGCGGGGCCACCGCTGCGCCCAGGGGTGCGGCCATCGTGGGTGCCGCGTGCAGCGGCTGCTGCGGCCGGGCCGGGGCGGGGACCGGAGGCTGCTGTGCGGCCGCGGGGGCGCCGAAGGCCGGAGCGGGCTGGGCCGGGGCGGCCGGGCCGGCGGGCGGCGCGAAGGACGGCGCGGCGTGCGGGGGCTGGGGCTGGGGCTGCTGGGGGGCCTGGGGCTGCTGGGGCTCCTCCTCGAGGACCTCGCCGCCGAAGTTCTTCAGCAGCGCGTCGAGGCCGCCGTCGAAACCCTGACCGACCGCGGCGAAGCGCCAGCCGTCCTTGCGGTAGAAGTCACCCAGCATCACCGCGCGCTCGGTGGTGAACTCCGAGCCGCTGAACGCGTACCGGGCCACCTCCTCACCGCCCGCGACGATCCTGAGGTAACCGGCGCCCACCTGCGACATCTGTCCGGCGCCGTCGATGGTGGCCGTGAAGGACAGCTTGTGGATGCCGTCCGGCACACGGTCCAGCGTGACGCGGAAGGACTCGGTGTCACCGGCCTGCGCGCCCAGCAGCTGGATGGACTCCTCGGGGGACTTGGGCTGGTTGAAGAAGACGAAGTACCGGTCGTCCGAGAGCCGCTCGTCGGCGTCGAGGCCGAAGCAGCTGATGTCGAAGGACAGTCCCGGTCCCGCGATCTGCACGCCGACGTACAGATCGGTCCCGGCTGTCAGGTCACTGATCCGGGCCTTGTGGCCCCGTTGGAATTCCCTGGCCATGCGTGAAGACCGTCCCCCATCCCGGAATGTGTGTGCGTCGCGCCAGGCTAACGGCTGGCCACGATGGTGGACCACGCCGGCGACCGGCTCGGTACGTACTCGGTACAGGACCGGGGACGTCAGTCGCCGGACGGACACGGAGGGTGCGGCAGGCGGCCGGCGGCGACCACACCCTCCAGGTAGCCACGCGCCCGCTCGGTCCTCGGATAGGAGTCGAGCAGCTGCCAGAACCGGGGCCCGTGCCCGGGGACGAGCAGGTGGGCCAGCTCGTGCAGCAGCACGTAGTCGACGACGTACTCGGGCATTCCCTGGAGCCGGTGGGACAGCCGGATGCTGCCCTCGGCCGGGGTGCAGGATCCCCAGCGGGTGTTCTGGTTGGTGACCCAGCGGACGGACGCCGGCCGTGCCCGACCGCCGAGGTACTGCGCGGACAGCCGCTCGGCCCGCTCGGCCAGCTCGGAGTCGCCGGGGCGGCGGCGGCTCTCCTGGGCGGCGAGCTTGTCGAGCATCTGGGTCACCCAGCGCCGCTCCTCGGCCTGCGACATCCGGGCGGGGATGAGGACGATGGTGCGGTCGCCCTCGCGGTAGGCCGAGACGGTCCTACGGCGGCGGGTGCTCCTGCGCACCTCGACGGCGGACGTCCGGTCCGCGTGGGACGGGTCGCTGGTGGTGGGGCTGGGCTGGGGGTCGGCGGGCACGACCCGACGGTACCTGCCGGCCGGCTCATTGAAGCCGCTCGGCGGCGTTGACCCCGGCGGTCCGTCCACAGCCCGCAGCATTCGTATGACTGATCGGCCTCCCTGTGGACGACGGCCGGAGGTGATGGCGCCGACGGCGGCATGCTGCATCCACGTGACGAGCGAGGGAGGTGGCGAGGATGCATCCGATGGTGAAGCCGGCGCTGCGGCGCGCATGGCGAGATCTGCAGTGCGTGCAGTTCGGGGTGGCTCCCGCGCACGCGGTGGTGGTGGGCCCGGTGGACACGACGACCGGGAGCCTGCTGGCGCTGCTGGACGGGACGCGCGGGGTGGGTCTGCTGCGGGAGGAGGCGCGGGCGCTCGGGGTGCCGGACGGCTGGTTGGAGGCGTTGCTCGACCGGCTGGCCGCGGCGGGGCTGCTGGACGACACGGCGCCGGGCGACCGGGCGGTGGAGGCCGTGCGGCGGGAGGCCGGCGTGCTCGACCGGATGCGCGCCGATCTCGGGTCGCTCTCGGTGGTGCACCGCGAGCCGGGCGGTGCGATACGGCGCCTGGCCGCGCGCGGCGGCATGCGCGTCCAGGTGAGGGGCGCGGGTCGGGTGGGGGCGGCGGTGGCCGGGCTGCTGTCGGCGTCCGGTGTCGGCCGGGTCGAGGTGATGGACGGCGGGCGGGTCGAGCCGTGGGACGTGGCGCCCGGCGGTTTCCCGGCCGAGTCGGTCGGCGACCGGCGGGACGCGGCGGCCCGGCGGTTGGTGGGCCGGTCGGCACCGGGCGGCGGGCGGGCGCCCCGTGCGCCGACCGGGCCCGAGCCGGGTCTGTCGCTCGTGGTGGTCACACCCCGGGACGGGCTGGCGGCGTACGCCCCGGACCCGGTGGCGGCGGACACCTGGGTGGGGACGGGCACACCGCATCTGTTCGCCGGGGTCGTGGAGGCCACCGGGGTGCTGGGACCGCTGGTGCTGCCGGGCGAGACGGCGTGCGCGCGGTGTGTGGAGATGGGCCGGACGGACGCTGATCCGGCGTGGCCGCGTCTGCTGGCGCAATGGCGGTCGGGGCGCCGGAGTGCGGTGCCGGCCGGGGACGTGAGGCTGTCGGCGGCCGTGGCGGGGCTGGCGGCGGCGCACGCGCTGGCGTTCCTGGACGGGGGTGTGGCGGCGAGTGCGGGGGCGCGGTGGGAGGTGTCGTCACCGTTGCTGGAGTGGCGGGCGCGGCCGCTGCGGCCGCATGGCGGGTGCCCGTGCGGGGCGGCGGACCGGGAACCGTCGGAGGGGGAACGGGAGCGGCCCTCGGGAGTCCGCGGCGGGCAGGACACAATGGCGGGGTAACCGCCGTCGGCGGCGCGTGTCAGGGCAAGGCGGCACGGGAGTCTGGGCTTTGGAGGGGCGTATGTCTGATCTTCCCCGGAAGGCGGTCACCCGGACCGCCAAGTTGGCCGCTCTGCCACTGGGCTTCGCGGGGCGGGCCACGTGGGGGCTGGGCAAGCGGATCGGGGGCAAGTCCGCCGAGATCGTCGCGCGGGAGCTGCAACAGCGCACGGCTGACCAGCTGTTCAAGGTGCTGGGCGAGCTGAAGGGCGGTGCGATGAAGCTCGGGCAGGCACTGTCCGTCTTCGAGTCGGCACTGCCGGAGGAGGTCGCGGGGCCGTATCGGGCCGCCCTGACCAAGCTCCAGGAGGCGGCGCCCCCGATGCCGACGAGGACGGTGCACGCCGCGCTCGCGGAGCGGTTGGGCGAGGACTGGCGTGAGCTGTTCCTGGAGTTCGAGGAGAAGCCGGCGGCCGCGGCCTCGATCGGGCAGGTGCACCGGGCGGTGTGGCACGACGGACGCGAGGTCGCCGTGAAGGTGCAGTACCCGGGGGCGGGTGAGGCGCTGCTGTCGGACCTGGCTCAGCTGAGCCGGTTCGCCCGGCTGTTGGGGCCGCTGGTGCCGGGCATGGACATCAAGCCGCTCATCGCGGAGATGCGCGACCGGGTGTCGGAGGAGCTGGACTACGACCTGGAGGCGCGGGCCCAGCGGGAGCACGCCGCGGAGTTCGCGGACGACCCCGACGTGGTGGTGCCGGACGTGGTGCACCAGTCGGACCAGGTGCTGGTGACGGAGTGGATCGACGGGGTGCCGCTGTCGGAGGTCATAGCGGGCGGCACACCGGAGGAGCGGGACCGGGCGGGCCAGTTGCTGGCGCGGTTCCTGTTCTCGGGCCCCGCTCGGACGGGCCTGCTCCACGCGGACCCGCACCCGGGGAACTTCCGGCTGCTGCCCGGGGAGGACGGCGGTCGGGCGCGGCTGGGAGTGCTGGACTTCGGGACGGTGGACCGGCTTCCGGGCGGGCTGCCGGAGACGATCGGCCTGTGTCTGCGCATGGCCCTGGAGGGCGAGGCGGAAACCGTCTACGAGCTGCTGTGCGACGAGGGGTTCGTGAAGGAGTCCATAGAACTGGACCCGGAGGAGGTGCTCGACTACCTGCTGCCCATCATCGAGCCGGCCGAGGCGGACGAGTTCCTCTTCACGCGCGAGTGGATCCGCTCACAGGCGGCGCGGATCGCCGACCCGCGCTCTCCGGCACACCAGCTGGGCAAGCAGCTGAACCTGCCCCCTGCGTACCTGCTGATCCATCGGGTGACGCTGAGCACGATCGGCGTGCTGTGTCAGCTGAACGCCTCGGTGCGCCTGCGCGACGAGTTGGAGGAGTGGCTGCCGGGGTTCCTGCCGGAGGAGCCGGTGGAGGAACCGGCCTGACCTGACGGGACGCGGCGGCGGCTCGGGCGGCTCCGAGCTCCCGGTCGTGGACTGTGAGCCGGCGGCCGCGGACGTGAGTTCGTCGGCCCTCAGGCGCGCGGGCCGTGGTCCCGCGCGAGGTGGTGACCCGGTGCGCGGGGTGGTGACCCGGTGCGCGGGGTGGTGGTTCGGTGGAGTCACCACCAGCGGCCCGGTGGGTCACCACCAGGCGGAGTCGACTCGGCTCTCGATGGACCGCAGGTGGTCGCGGGCGCACGTGTCGCGGAAGTACAGCCGGGTGCCGTTCTCGACGGAGCAGGTCCAGGTGACGGGGAGGCCGTCGGCGGTCGTGCCGCAGCGTGAGCACACCGCGGCGGCCGAGCGGGGCTGCGCGGGTTCGGGTGTCCGCTCGTTCACCACGAGACGATGACCCCACCGGCCGCCGGATCCCGGGGCGAACGCACCGTGGGGGCCGGTCGGTGAGACCGGCCCCCACGGGATGGGCTGTGGTGATGATCGGGTGCCGCGGCCGGTCGGCTACTGCATGACCGCCATGGCCAGCGCGCGGCGCGCGCGGAGCGAGGCACGCTCCGCGCGCCGCTGCATCCGCCGGGCCGTGATCAGGCGGGCGCCGGCCCGTTGCTCGTCGGCTTCCCGGAGGCGCTCGTGCATATGCGCACGTGCCAGGGCTTCTGGGATGAGTTGCATTTCTCGGGTCCTGTTCTGGCGCGCGGCGTGCGCACCGAGGGTGGTGACGTCAGAAGTCGCGGAGCCCAGGGGCTCGTTGGTGGAAGAGGTCATCGGGGCCTGCTTCTGGGGTTCGTGCGTGAGGGGGCGGTCGATCGTTCCGGTGCCGGTGTTCATGCCGTGACCGGGTTCTTGCGCGGGCGGCCACGCGGCCGCTTGCGGGCGACCACCACGCCCTGGACGAAGAGCTCACCGCCCCAGACGCCCCACGGCTCGCGCCGCTCCTTCGCACCCGCGAGGCAGGCGGTCATGAGCGGGCAGGTGCGGCAGAGGGACTTGGCGTACTCGACGTCCGCCGGCGACTCGGCGAAGAAGACCTCCGGGTCGTAGGAGCGGCACGGTACGGGCACGCCGAGGTTCTCGATGGCGTCGTCGAGCGCGGTGAGCGCAGTGAGGGCGGTCACGTCGTGGTCCTTCATGAGGCCGGGCGGGGAGATCGTGTCGGAAGGCGGTACGGACGGGGCGTGCGCTTCGAGATGCACGGTGGTGTGTTTCCTCGTCTGTCGGTCCGGCGGGTGTGCCGGTGGGCTGGTACCGGGTTCTGCTGGTCCCGAGGCCCCTTCGTACTGGTCCGCCCGTTCGGGCAAAACAGAAGGGCCGCGGATCCCGGGTGGGGTTCCGCGGCCCTGAAGGCGCCGGCCTGATGCTGGATCAGGCTGGATCACTCCAGGGTTCGAGCCCACGGAAGGCCCACATCGTGTGGTGCTGCTGCTGCGTCTGCTCCGTCAGGTCGGCACCGGTCGCCGCAAGGGCATAGGCCGGGGCCTGCGCCGCTGCTACTCCTGCTTCCAGTGCCTTGGTCGGTCGCTCATTGGCCGCAAAGACCTCGATGACGGGGAGAGCCGACAGGGAGGACGACGGACGGGCGGCCCGGAGACCACGCAGACCGGTGCCAGGGAACGCCGAACCGGAGAGGCCGAGCGAGCAGGCGGAGGCGACGACCGAGCAATCGGTCATTTTGGCGGTGCTGACGTTGCGGGTCTTGATGCTGATCACTGGAAATCGCCTCCTCTCGGCGTCTCGGGGGGGGATCGGCCGGAGCCGACCCCACGCGTATTCGGATAAGTACAGCACGAGGACAGGGCTTCAAGGAAGCCGCTGTTCGCGTGGTTAAGAACCTATGGGGATCTCCGGGGCGGGCGCAAACTATTTTTGCGACGAGTTGCGATCAGTCTTCGGCGTCGTCCACACCGACGTCTTGACCTGCGCAGATGGCCAGGACGTCGGCGCCGAAACGATTGAGCTTGCGGATGCCGACACCGGGGATGGCGGCGAGCTCGCCGTCGGTGGACGGGACCGTCTCGGCGATGGCGATGAGCGTCTTCTCCGTGAAGACGCAGTAGTCGGGCTGGCCGGCGCGCCTCGCCTGCCGGGCGCGCCAGGCGAGCAGCCGCTCGTACAGGCCCTCGTCCATCTCCGAGGGGCAGTCCTCGCAGCGCATCAGCTTCATCTCGCCGGCGATCGTCAGCGTCGTGCCGCACACCCGGCACCGCACCGGGCCGCGGACACGCCGGGTCCGGGCGCCCGCGGCGGGTGCCCGGTCGACACCACCCGCGTGCGTCGCGCGGATGGTCTGCCCTGCGCTGCCGGGGCGCAGCCCCTTCAGGAACCGGGACGGCTCGCGGTGGGCCCGGCCGCCGGGCGAGCGGGACAGCGCCCAGGACAGGCTCAGGTGACGGCGGGCGCGCGTCACACCGACGTAGAGCAGGCGCCGCTCCTCCTCGATCTGCTCGTCCGTCCTCGCGTACGTGATGGGGAGCATGCCCTCGGTGAGGCCGACGAGGAAGACGGCGTCCCATTCGAGGCCCTTCGCCGCGTGGAGGGAGGCCAGCGTCACACCTTGGACGGTGGGGGCGTGCTGGGCGGCCGCCCGCTCGTCCAGCTCGGTGACGAGGTCGGCGAGGGTGGCGTCCGGGCGGGCACGGGCGAGGTCCTCGGCGAGGCGGACGAGCGCGGCGAGCGACTCCCAGCGGTCCCGGACGGCCCCGGACCCCGCGGGCGGCTCCGTCGTCCAGCCCTTGGTCGACAGGACGGCACGGACCTGCGAGGGCAGGTCGACGACGTCGTCGAGGAGCGGGTCGTTCGCGCCGAAGCGGGCCGCGCTGCGCAGGGCGGCCCCCGCCTCCCGCACCTCCTGCCGCTCGAAGAAGCGCTCGGCGCCGCGCAGCTGGTACGGCACGCCGGCGTCGGCGAGGGCCTGCTCGTAGACCTCGGACTGGGCGTTGATCCGGTACAGGACGGCGATCTCTCCGGCCGGGACGCCGGAGGCGATCAGGTCGCGGATGCGGCGGGCGGTGCCCTCGGCCTCGGTCGGCTCGTCGCCGTACTCCGCGTAGACGGGCTCGGGGCCGGGCGCGCGCTGCGAGACCAGTTCCAGCCGGTGGTCGGCGGCGCGGCCGGACGCCTGGGCGAGGAGGCCGTTGGCCAGATGGACGACCTGGGGGGTGGAGCGGTAGTCGCGGACGAGTCGGACGACCGTCGCCTGCGGGTGGCGGGTGCGGAAGTCGAGCAGGTAGTCGGGGGTGGCGCCGGTGAAGGAGTAGATCGTCTGGCTGGCGTCGCCGACGACGCAGAGGCTGTCGCGGTCGCCGAGCCACAGGTCGAGGAGGCGCTGCTGGAGCGGGGAGACGTCCTGGTACTCGTCGACGACGAAGTGCTGGTACTGGCGGCGGACCTGGTCGGCGATGTCGTGGCGGTCCTGGAGGATGCCGACCGTGAGCAGCAGGACGTCCTCGAAGTCGAGGACGTCGCGCTCCCGCTTCAGCTGCTCGTACATGGCGTAGATCTGGCTGGTTTCGGCCGGGTCGCGGGGGGCCGTGCGCTGGGTCTTGGCGACGGCCGCCGGATAGTCGGCGGGGACGGTCTGGGTGACCTTCGCCCACTCGATCTCCGAGGTGACGTCGCGCAGCTCGGAGCGGTCGAGGCGGACGCGGCAGCGGGTGGCGGCGTCGGCGACGAGCTGGGCCTTGCGGTCGATGAGCCGGGGCAGGTCGCCGCCGACGGCTTTCGGCCAGAAGTACTGGAGCTGGCGGAGGGCCGCCGAGTGGAACGTGCGGGCCTGGACGCCGCCGGCGCCGAGCTGCCGCAGCCGGCCGCGCATCTCCCCGGCGGCGCGGTTGGTGAACGTGACGGCCAGCACGCCGGAGGGCTGGAGGATGCCCGCGCGGACGCCGTACGCGATGCGGTGGGTGATGGCCCGGGTCTTGCCCGTGCCCGCGCCGGCGAGGACGCACACCGGTCCGTGCAGGGCCGTCGCGACCTCGCGCTGCTCCGGGTCGAGCCCGTCGAGCACCGCGTCGGCCGAGTCCGGTACCTGCGGGAAGAGGGTGGAGTGCGTCGCTGGTGTCACCCTGCCATGCTGCCAGGTCGGTGGAGGGGGACGGCTCGGTCGTCCACAGGGGTGCGACGCCGGTCATACCGGAGGTGGGAATGCCCGGCCGGTCCCCGTACGTTCTCCCCAGTGCGATCACGCACTCCAGCGATTCGAGGAGCGGAAGAGACGATGCAGGGTTCTGTGACGATGTACAGCACCACCTGGTGCGGCTACTGCCGGCGGCTGAAGAGCCAGATGGACCGCGAGGGCATCGCCTACACGGAGATCAACATCGAGCTGGACCCGGAGTCCGCCGCGTTCGTGGAGAAGGTCAACAACGGCAACCAGACGGTCCCGACCGTGCTCGTGGCGCCGAACGGCGGCGGCGAGGACGTCGTCATGACGAACCCGAGCCTGAAGCAGGTCCAGCAGGCGCTGGCCGGCTGACGCCACCGCGCCGCTCCCCCGCAGACAGGACGCCCCCGCCGACCGACCGGCGGGGGCGTCCGCGTTCCTGATCGCGGGGCGGAGCCCCGGCCGGGGCCCGGCGGGCCCGGCCGGGACACGGCGGGTGAGCCGGGGGGCTCGGCCGGCCCGGCCGGGAGCCCCGCTTCGGCAGCACCCGGCCGGCGGCCGCCTCTCCGGGGCGGGTTCAGAGTGCGGCCGCGCCCGGCTTCGGCAGCGGTCTGCCGTACCAGAGCTCGATGAGGTGCGACGCGATCGAGACGCCGAACGGCGGCAGGACCTCTCCGGAGGCGAAGGCGGCGGTGAGCTCCTCGCGGGAGAACCAGCGGGCCTCCTCGATCTCGTCGCCGTCGACGTCGATCTCGCAGGACGTGGCGCGGGCCAGGAAGCCCAGCATGAGGCTGGACGGGAAGGGCCAGGGCTGGCTGGCGACGTACTCGACCGTGCCGACGGTGACGCCGGCCTCCTCGAAGACCTCGCGCACGACGGACTGCTCGATCGACTCGCCGGGCTCGACGAAACCGGCGAGCGTCGAGAAGCGGCCCTCCGGCCAGTGCACCTGGCGGCCGAGCAGCGCGCGGTCCTGCTCGTCCGTCACCAGCATGATCACGGCCGGATCGGTGCGCGGGTAGTGCTCGGCGCCGCAGGCGGGGCAGCGGCGGATGTGGCCGGCAGCGGCGATCACGGTGCGCTCGCCACAGCGGGAACAGAAGCGGTGGAGGCGCTGCCAGTTCTCCAGGGCGACGGCGTGCACCATCAGGGCGGCGTCGCGCCCGTCGAGCAGGAGCCCGGCTTCGCGGAGCCCGGCGGGGCGTGCCGACTGGTCCATCCGGCCGGGCAGCGCGTCCTTCTGCAGGGCGAAGTAGCTGACTCCGTCGGTGTCGGTGCCGAGGAAGTAGCGGTGGGTCTCCGTCAGCGGCGCCTCGAAGGCCGGCGTCATGACCAGTTCGGTCCGGCCGTCGGGGGTGTCGTCGACCAGCACCTGCCCGCCGGAAACCACGAACACGCGCGTGGTCGGGTGGCTCCACGCCGCCGCGAGCCACGCCTCGTCGAGGCGGTGGTGGGCGGCGCGGTCGATACCGCTCGGGGCGGTGAAGCCGATCGGACGGTGACCGGCCTCGTTGCTGATGGTGCTCACTGATGCTTCCAACTCCCCCGGGTCTGATGGGTGTCTGTCAGGCGTGGTCTTCAGCGGAGTGCGGTGGACAGCTCGCCCCACAGATGGGCGGTCGTCTCCACGCCCTTGAGGAGGAGGTCCAGCTCGACCTTCTCGTTCGGCGCGTGCCAGCCGTCGGACGGCACGGAGATGCCGAGGAAGAGGACCGGCGCGGCCAGCACGTCCTGGAGGTCGGCGGCGGGGCCGGAGCCGCCCTCACGGGTGTAGCGGATCTTCGCCCCGTCGAAGGCGCGGCTCATGGAGCGGGCGACGGCCCGCAGGGCCGGGTGGTCGAGCGGCGTCAGGCAGGGGCGGGTGGCGGCGCCGAAGGTGATCCGGTGGCGGACGCCGGCCGGGACGCGGGCGGCGACCCAGTCGTGGACCGCTTGCTCGATCCGGTCCGGGTCCTGTCCGGCGACGAGCCGGAAGGTCAGCTTCAGCTGGGCGGACGAGGGGATGATCGTCTTGCCGCCGGGGCCCTGGTAGCCGCCGCCGATGCCGTTGACCTCGGCGGTCGGGCGGGCCCAGACGCGTTCCAGGGTGGAGTAGCCCGCCTCGCCGAGGGTGCCGTGGGAGCGGGCCGTGGCCAGCCACGCCGCCTCGTCGAACGGCAGCTCGGCGATGAGTTCCCGCTCCCTGTCGTCGAGCTCGACGACACCGTCGTAGAAGCCGGGGACGGTCACGCGCTCGTCGTCGTCGTGGAGGGCGGCGACCAGGCGGGCGGCGACGGTGGCCGGGTTCGGCACGGCGCCGCCGAAGGAGCCGGAGTGGATGTCCTGGTCCGGGCCGTGCAGCTCGATCTCGCACTCGGCGAGGCCGCGCATGCCGGTGCAGACGGTGGGCGTCGTCTCGTTCCACATGCCGGTGTCGGAGACGACCACGGCGTCGGCGGCGAGACGGTCGCGGTGGTGCTCGACCAGGGCGCGGAAGTGCGGGGAGCCGGATTCCTCCTCGCCTTCGACGAGCATCTTGAGGTTGACGGCGGGGGCGGTGCGGCCGGTCAGGTCCAGGTGGGCGAGGACGCCGAGAGTGTGGAAGAACACCTGCCCCTTGTCGTCGGCCGCCCCGCGCGCGTGGAGCCGCCCGTCGCGGACGACCGGCTCGAAGGGCTCGGTGTGCCAGCCGTCCTCGCGGGCGGCGGGCTGCACGTCGTGGTGGCCGTAGACGAGGACGGTGGGGGCGTCGGGGTCGCCGGAGGGCCACTCCGCGAAGACCGCGGGGGCGCCGTCCGTCTCCCAGACCTCGGCGACCGGGAACCCCGTCTCCTGGAGCTTGGCGGCGAGCCATTCGGCGCTGTGCCGCACGTCGGGGGCGTGCTCCGGCTGGGCCGAGACGGAAGGGATGCGCAGCCACTCGGCGAGGTCGTCGAGGAAGGCGTCGCGGTGCTGCTCCACGTACTTCCGTACGGTCTGGACGGCGCTGTCCGGGGTGTCGCTCATACTGCTGAGCCTATCCGGCGGAGGGCGGTGTCCCGTCTGCCGTCCCACCGATCAGGACGCGCTCCAGCCCGTCCCGGCCGGGCAGCCCCTCCGGGCGGACGACCTCGCCGGTGCGGACGTACACGAACGCGGCGCTGACCGCGTCGAGGGGCAGTCCGTGCTGCTCGGCCCAGGCGAGGCGGTAGACCGCCAGTTGGAGCGGGTCGCCGGTGCGGTGGCGGGTGGTCTTCCAGTCGACGATCTCGTACGTGCCGGAGTCCGGGTCGTGGTAGACGGCGTCGATGCGGCCGCGGACGACCCGCCCCGCCAGGGCGAGCTGGAAGGGCGCCTCGACGCGGTGCGGCGTGCGGTGGGCGTACTCGGTCCGCTCGAACGCCTCCTTGAGGGCGGCCAGGTCCCTCTCGTCGACGATCTCCGGCTCGTCGGCGTGGACCTCGCCGCCGGGCAGCTCGTCGGGGCCGAGCAGCGGCAGGGGCAGCGCCTCGAAGCGCGACTCCACCCAGGCGTGGAACCGCGTGCCGCGGCGGGCCGCCGGCTGCGGCGGGCGCGGCATGGGCCGGGCCAGCTCCGCCGCGAAGGCGTCGGGGTCGGCCGCCAGGCGCAGCAGCTGCGAGGCGGAGAGCGAGGCGGGCAGCGGCACGTCCCTGGTGGCGCTGCGGGCGCGCAGCAGCTCGCCGGTGAGGGCGTCGAGGTCGCGGTCCCAGGAGGCGACGGTGCGGGCCTCCTCGGGTGCGAGCCGATCCGTGTCGCCACGGGGTGCCGGGGCGTCGTGGCGGGGGGCCGGGATGTCGTCGCGCGGGGGCGGGATGTCGTCTTGGGGGCCGCCGGCGTCGTTCCGTAGGGCGCCGGCGTCGTCGCGGAGGTTCCCGGCGTCGTTCCAGGGGTCGCCGGCCTCGTTCCGGGGATCGCTGGCGTCGTCGCGGGGGTCGCCGGCGCCGTCCCGGGGGTCCGCGGCGTCACCGCGGGGGACCCCGGGGCGTGCGTCGGGGCCCCTGGTGGTGTCTCCCGGGCGTCCGGTGCGCTGGTGCGGGAGCGCGTGCGCGGGCAGTGGGAAGCCGTCCGGGAGCTCGCCCCGCGTGTGGGAGGCGTCGCCCGGAACATCGGGGTCGTCGTCGGGGGGCGGGGCGTCATCGGGGGGCGGGGCGTCATCGGGCCAGGGGACGTCCAGGCCGTCCGGGCCGTCCAGGTCGTCCGGCGCGCCCCTGTCGTCCGGTGCGTCCAGGTCCGGCCACCACGGCACGTCGTCGGCGGCGGCGTCCGGCGCGTGGGCCGCCTCCCGTGCGTCGTCGTCGGGCGGGGCCTCCAGGTAGGCGAGGACCGTCTCGGCGGCGGCGCGGCGGCGGGCCAGGGACACGGGGTCGAGCGGCAGGGGCCACGCGTGGTCGTCGGCGGCGGCCCCGAGGGCGGGGTTCTCCGCGTCCTCGTCCGGTTCCTCCGCCCACGCCTCGATCTCGCCGAACCCGGCCGCGCAGTGGTCGTACAGCGCGTGGAGGAACGGGGAGGGGCCGCGGCGGCGCTTCTGGGACGGCCCCCACCAGTGGGCGGAACCGAGCAGGATGGAGCGGGGGCGGGTGAAGGTGACGTACCCGAGGCGGAGCTCCTCGGTGTGCTGGTGGTCCCGCAGCGCGTCCTTGAACGCCCTCAGCGACGCGGCGTTCCAGGTGTCGATCCCCGGCAGGGTGTCGGCGTCGCCCCGCAGGGTGTACGGGAGCACCTGCGGCTGGGCGGTCCACGCCTCACGCGCGCGGGAGCTCGGGAACTGGCCGGTCACGAGGCCGGGGACGGCGACGACGTCCCACTCCAGGCCCTTGGACTTGTGCGCGGTGAGGACCTTGACGGTGTTCTCGCCGCCCGGCAGGGCGTTGTCGAGGCCCTTCTCGTACTGGGCGGCCGTGCGCAGGAAGCCGAGGAAGGCGAGGAGGGTGGCCTCGCCGTCCACGGCGGCGAAGCGGGCCGCGACGTCCAGGAAGTTGGACAGGGTCTCGCGGCGGCGGGCGGCCAGGGCGTGCGGTGACGCGGAGAGCTCGACCTCCAGGCCGGTGGTGGCGAGGATCCGGTGCAGCACGTCCATCAGCGGGTCGGCGAGGGAGCGGCGCAGGTCGCGCAGCTCGGCGGCGAGACGGGCGAAGCGGACGCGCGCCTCGGCCGAGAACGGCAGGCCGTCGTCGTGGCCGCCGGTGTCCAGGAAGGTGTCCAGAGCGTCGGCCAGGGAGATCACCTCGGCGGGGTCCACGCCCTCCACGGCGGCGGCGAGCCTCTCGTCGGGGTCGGCGTCGCCGTCGGCGGCGCGGTGGACGAGGAGGCGGGCGCGGCGGCCGAGCAGGGCGAGGTCACGGGCGCCGATGCGCCAGCGGGGGCCGGTGAGGAGCCGTACGAGCGCGGCGTTGGCACCGGGGTCCTGGAGGACCTCGCAGACGGCGACCAGGTCGGCGACCTCGGGCAGGTGCAGCAGCCCGGACAGGCCGACGACCTCGACCGGCACGTCGCGCGCGACGAGGGCGGCCTGTATCTCGGGGAAGTCCGTCGCCGTGCGGCACAGGACGGCGATCTCGCCCGGTTCCTTGCCGGTGCGGACGAGGTGCGCGATGGAGTCGGCGAGCCAGGCGATCTCCTCGGCCTGGGTCGGCAGCAGGGCGATCCGCACCACGCCGTCCCGCTCGGCGCCGGGGGCCGGGCGGAGCGCCTCCACGCCCTCGTGCATGGCGCGCAGGGGCTCGGCGAGCCCGTTGGCGAGGTCGAGGAGGCGGCCGCCGCTGCGGCGGTTCTCGCTGAGCGCGTACCGGGTCGCGGGGCGGCCGTCGGCGTACGGGAAGTGCTCGGGGAAGTCGTCGAGGTTGGCGACGGAGGCGCCGCGCCAGCCGTAGATGGCCTGGCACGGGTCGCCGACGGCCGTGACGGGGTGGCCCGTGCCCCCGCCGAAGAGGCCGGAGAGGAGCAGCCGCTGAGCGACGGACGTGTCCTGGTACTCGTCGAGGAGGACCACCCGGAACTCGTCGCGCAGCTGCGCGCCGGCCTCGGGGCGGGTGAGGGCCAGCCGGGCGGAGAGGGCGATCTGGTCGCCGAAGTCGAGCAGGTCGCGCTCGCGCTTGGCGGCGCGGTAGCGGACGACCAGGTCGAGCAGTTCCCGCCGGGCGGCGGCGGCCTCGGGGACCTTGCGCAGGTCGGCGTTGCCGAGGCGGACGGCCTCCAGGGCGGTCAGCAGCCGCGCGTCGTGGGCGTCGAGGTCCTCGGGGGGCACCAGGTGCTCGGACAGCTCGGCGTCGAGGGCGAGGAGGTCGCTGACGAGCGTGGGGAAGGAGCGGGTGAGCGCCGGGTAGGGGCCGGGGGCCTCGCGCAGGACGCGGGCGGCGAGCTGGTATCGCGTCGCGTCGGCGAGGAGGCGGGAGGTGGGCTCCAGGCCGATGCGCAGACCGTGGTCGGTGAGGAGCCGGCCGGCGAAGGCGTGGTACGTCGAGATGCTCGGCTCGCCGGGCGGGTCGTCCGGGTCGATGACGTCGGGGTCGGTGACGCCGGCGCGGACGAGGGCGGTGCGGACGCGCTCGGCGAGCTCGCCGGCGGCCTTGTTGGTGAAGGTGAGGCCGAGGACCTGCTCGGGGGCGACCTGCCCCGTACCGACCAGCCAGACCACGCGAGCGGCCATCACCGTGGTCTTCCCGGAGCCGGCTCCGGCCACGATGACCTGCGGGGCCGGCGGCGCGGTGATGCAGGCCGTCTGCTCCGGGGTGAACGGGATGCCGAGCAGCTCCTTGAGCTGCTCGGGGTCGGTGATGCGTGCGGTCACCCGGAGAAGGCTAACCGGGGCCGCCGACAGCGCCCCGCCGTCGGAAGGGCCGAGGCCCGGGAGGGACGGGCGCGAGGCGGGCGGGAGTGCCGAACCTCACCCTTCGGGGGCCGTCATCCCTCGGGTGCCGTCACCTCGGGGCTTGCGCCCGTGGGTGCCGGCCCGTGGACGCCGGCCGCGGGTGCCGACGCCTTGGGGCCGTCGCCCTTGGGGGCTGTGCTCGCCGTCGGGGCGGGCCTTCCCCGTCTCACTCGACGATGTGGCGGCCCTCCGGGCGGGCGCTGCAGGAGGCACGGAAGGCGCACGTGGTGCAGTGCTGACCGGTGGTGGGGGTGAAGCGCTCGTCGAGGACGCGCCCCGCGGCGGTGGCGAGGAGGTCGGAGACCCACTCCTCGGCCGGCGGCTCCTGCGACTGCACGCGCGGCAGGACGTCGCCGCCCTCCTTCTTGGGGGCGGCCTGACGCAGGTGGACCAGCTCGGCGCCGCCCGGTTCGGGGCGGCGTCCGTCGAACACCTCGTCGAGCGCCCCCTCGCGGACGGCGAGCTGGTAGACGGCGAGCTGGGCGTGGCGGGCGACCTCGTCCTTGGTCGGTGTCTGCTTGCCGGTCTTGAAGTCGACGACGTAGGCGCGGCCCTCCTCGTCGCGTTCGACGCGGTCCATGGAACCGCGGATCCGCACCGCGTACTCCCCCGCCTCCAGGGTGACGTCGAAGCCGTGCTCGGTGGCGGCGGGGGCGCGTCCGCCGCGGTCCATGACGTGCCAGCGCAGGAAGCGCTCCAGAGCCACGCGCGCGTGCTCCTTCTCCTGCGCGGACTTCCAGGGCGCGTCGAAGGCGAGCGCGTCCCAGACGGAGTCCAGGCGCTCCATGAGGACGGCCAGGTCGGCGGGGGTCCGGCCGGACGCGACCTCGTCGGCGAGGACGTGCACGACGTTGCCGAAGCCCTGGGCGGCGGTCGCCGGGGCGTCGGCCTTCACCTCACGGCCCAGGAACCACTGCAGGGCGCACGTGTTCGCCAGCTGGTCCAGGGCGCTGCCGGAGAGGGTGACGGGCTGGTCGCGGTCGCGCAGCGGTGCCGGGGCGCGCGTGGGCTCGTACAGGCCCCACCAGCGGTACGGATGGGCGGCCGGTACGAGCGGCTGCCCCTCGTCGTCGGCGAGCGCCGCCAGCCGGGCCAGGCGGCGGGCGGCGGCGTCGCGCAGGGCGGGCGAGGCGTCCGGATCGACGGTGGTGGCGCGCAGCTCCGCGACGAGCGCGGAGACGGCGAGGGGGCGGCGTGGGCGCGCGGTGACGTCCTTCGGTTCGACGCCCAGCTCGGTGAGGAAGCGGGAGGGCTGGTCGCCGTCCTCGGCGGGGGCCTTCACCGCGGTGACGACGAGCCGGTCACGCGCGCGCGTGGCGGCGACGTAGAAGAGGCGGCGCTCCTCCGCGAGGAGGGCACCGGGGGTGAGCGGTTCGGCGAGGCCGTCGCGCCCGATGCGGTCGGCCTCCAGGAGGGAGCCGCGGCGGCGCAGGTCGGGCCAGAGGCCCTCCTGCACCCCGGCGACGACCACCAGGCTCCACTCCAGACCCTTGGAGCGGTGCGCGGTCATGAGCCGTACGGCGTCGGGGCGGACCTGCCGCTTGGAGAGCGTGTCGGCGGCGATGTCCTGGGCTTCGAGCTCGGCGAGGAAGTTCAGGGCGCCGCGCCCGCCGGTGCGCTCCTCGGCGCGGGCCGCGGTGTCGAACAGGGCGCACACGGCGTCGAGGTCCCGGTCGGCGTTGCGGCCGGCGGGGCCACCGCGCAGGGCGGCGCGGTGGAGCCGGTGGGGCCAGCCCGTGCCGTTCCACAGGTGCCACAGGGCCTCCTCGGCCGTACCTCCGGCGGCGAGCAGCTCGCGGGTCTCGCGCAGCAGCCTGCCCAGGTGCTGCGCCCCGCGCGCGTAGGCGGGGTCGTGCGCGACGAGCCGCTCGGGTTCGGCGAGGGCGCGGGCGAGGAGGTCGTCGGAGGGCGGGGGGACCTTGTTGCCCGCCGCGCGCTCCTCGTCGCGCAGGGCGCGGCCGAGGCGCCGCAGGTCGGCGGCGTCCATGCCGCCGACGGGGGAGGTGAGCAGCGTGAGCGCGGTCTCGTTGTCCAGCCAGGGCGCGGCGTCACCGCCGGAGGTCCGGGCAGCACCGGACGGGTCGGGGCCGGAGGGCTCGGAGTCGGACGGGTCGCAGCCGGACGGGTCGGAGTCGGATGGCTCGTCGCCGGACGGAGCGGTACCGGAGGGCTCGGAGTCGGACGGCTCGGAGTCGGACGGCTGTTCACCGGCCGGAGCGGTATCGGAGGGATCCGTACCGGAGGGCCCGGTACCGGAGTGCTCGCTACCGGGCACCTTGGCGCCGGGCGGGGAGGTACCGGAGGGCTCTGCTCCCGACGGCTCCGCGTCGGAACTGCCGCCGTCGGACGTCCCGGGGCCGGAACTGCCGCCGTCGGACGTCCCGGGGCCGGACGTCCCGGCGCCATGCGGCGCCCCGGCCGGCTTCGGGACGTCCTGTTGCTGCGGCTCGGGCGCCGCCGGCCGCGCCGCCGCCGGTGCCGCTCGGGTCGGGAGCGCCGCCGTGGCCGTGACGCGCAGGGCCGTGAGGAGCGGCGCGACCGCCGGTTCGTGGCGGAGGGCGACGTCCGCGCCGTCCGTCTCCAGTGGGACCCCCGCCGAGGTGAGCGCCCGGCGCAGGGAGGGCAGGGAGCGGGCGCCCGCGCGGACGAGGACGGCCATGTCGCTCCACGGGACGCCGTCCTCCAGGTGGGCGCGGCGCAGGATGTCGGCGATGTTGTCCAGCTCGGTGGACGCGGTCGGGAAGGTGTACGCCTCCACCCGGCCGCCGTCGCGTACCGCCGCCAGATCACGGTGGGCCCGTGCCGCCCCCGCGGGGAGCCGCGGCAGCGGCATCCGGGCGGTGAGCAGCCGGGTGGCGTCGAGGACGGCCGACGCGGAACGGCGCGACGTCCGCAGCACGGCGACCGGCGCGGGGCTGCCGTCGGGGGCGGGGAACATCCGGGGGAAGTCGAGGATGCCGTTGACGTCGGCGCCGCGGAAGGCGTAGATCGACTGGTCGGGGTCGCCGAACGCGCACAAGGTGCTCCCCCGCCCGGCGAGCGCCTGGAGGAGCCGCACCTGCGCGGGGTCGGTGTCCTGGTACTCGTCGACGAAGACGGCGTCGTACCGGGGCAGCTCCACCCGGTCGGCGAGGAGCACGGCCCGGTGGACCAGCTCGGCGTAGTCGAGGACGCCCTGCATGTCGAGGACGTCCAGGTACTCGGCGAGGAAGTCGGCCGCCGCCGCCCAGTCGCGCCGGCCGGTGCGGGCGGCGAACGCGGCGAGGGCGCGCGGACCGAGGCCCAGCTCCCGGGAGCGGGCCAGCACGGCGCGCACCTCGTCGGCGAAGCCGCGCGTCGTCAGGCAGGCGCGCAGTTCGTCGGGCCAGTGGACGCGGGCCAGGCCCTCCCGCTCCAGGTCGAGCTGGCCGGCGAGCAGCTCGCGGACGGTGACGTCCTGCTCGGGGCCGGACAGCAGGCGCAGCGGCTCGGCGAACAGGTCCGCGTCCTGGTGGGCGCGGACGAGGGCGTAGCAGTACGAGTGGAACGTCGTCGCCTGCGGGGCGCGCGCGCCGGGCAGGCGGGCGGCCATCCGGTCGCGGAGCTCGACGGCGGCCTTGCGGCTGAAGGTGAGGACGAGGATCCGCTCGGGGTCGGCGCCCCGGGCGACGCGGGCCGCCACGGCCTCGACGAGCGTCGTGGTCTTGCCGGTGCCCGGCCCGGCGAGTACGAGGAGCGGTCCCCCGGCGTGGTCAACCACCCCGCGCTGGGCTGCGTCCAGGAGAGGAGGAGCCATCGGGTCCGGCGGGGTGCGCACCAGCCGGTACGCGCCCGGGGCACCCGCCCGTACCTGGTCCTGGTACGGCGCGCGCCGGGTGGTGGAGGAGGAACTCACGTGGATCGCCGGTCCTGGAGGGTGTGCTGAGGGTGAGGGTGCGGTGGAGAAGGGGCGCGGCCCCGCCGTATGGCGGAAGCTGTCAATTGTGAGCCATCGCATGCCCGGTGTCGCCCGCGTCACCGCTGCCGGCACCGGTGTCCCCGTCCCACCGGGCCCGCCGCATGTCCAGGCGTGGCACGGACGCGGCCGTGCCACGCTCCGGCGCGGTGCCCCGCGAGGAGCCGCCCTCCCGCAGGGGGGCGGCGGCCCGCAGCGGTGCGCCGTCCCGTACGGGAGCCGGGTCCCGCAGGGGGGTGCCCTCCGCGCGGTAGTGGCCGAGCGCGCGGTGCTCGTGGCCGGGCAGCAGCCGGCCGTCGGCCCGCACCACGCGCCACCAGGGGACCGATCCGCCGTAGAGCGCCATGACCCGGCCCACCTGGCGCGGGCCCCCCTCGCCGAGCCATTCGGCGACGTCCCCGTAGGTCATCACCCGGCCGGGTGGGATGAGCTCGGCGACCTCCAGCACGCGCTCGGCGTACTCCGGAAGCCGGTCGGGGTGGTCCTCGGAAGTCATCCGCTCCATCCTGCACCACGGGTGCGACAAGGCGGGCACCACACCCTGATGCTCTCCCCCACCTCCCGGTCATGCCACCATCTTCCGGGCGGTGACTGGTGATACGAGATCGAGAAGACGACCCCACGGAGAAGGCGAAGGGACGGGACGTGCGGCCTCCCGACGTGGCGAGCGCTCCGGGCGCCGAGCCGCACCCGAACGCCGCCCCGGCGGGCGGCGGCGGACCGGACTCCGACGGCCCGGCGCCGCGCGACTCCGGCGTACCCGACGCTGCCGGCCCCACCGGACCCACCGACGCCCCCGCTCCCGCACCGGTCCCCGAGGAGCCCTCACGCCCCCCGGTCCCCGGCGCCCCGCACGGTCCGGACGCCCTCGCCGAGCCGCACAACGACGTCTCCGGTGACGAACCGCTGCTCGCCGCGCGCGTGCACCGCCCCTCCGACCTGCTCCGCCTGCTCGTCGGCGTCCTCGCGATCATCGTCGTCATCGGTATCGCCGCCTTCGCCAGCGGCACCACCTCGGGCCTCGAACAGGACATCAACAAGGGCACCGGTCAGGCGCCGGCCGTCTTCGTCAAGGTCGCCGGTCTGGTCTCCAGCATCGCCGTGCTGCTCGTCCCCGTGGCGTTCGCGATCGAGCGGCTCATCAAGCGGGACGGGCTGCGCATCGCGGACGGCGTACTCGCCGCGGTCCTCGCGCACGGGGTGACCCTCGCCACCGATCTGTGGGTGGCCAGGGCCGCGCCGCTCGCCATCCAGGAGGCGCTGACGCAGCCGCAGAGCGGCGGCGGGCTGACCGATCCCGTGCACGGCTACCTGGCCCCGGTGATCGCCTACATGTCGGCGGTCGGCATGGCCCGCAGGCCGCGCTGGCGGATCATCCTGTGGGTGGTGCTGCTGCTCGACGCCTTCACCATGCTGGTCGCCGGGTACACCACGCCCCTGTCAATCATCCTGACCGTCCTGATCGGGTGGACGGTCGCGTACGGCACGCTCTACACGGTCGGCTCCCCCAACGTCCGGCCCACGGGGCAGACGCTCCTGGCGGGCCTGCGCCACGTCGGCTTCCGGCCGGTGTCGGCGATGCGCGCGGAGGGTGTGCCGGACACCGCCGAACAGGGGGACCGCGGACGCCGCTACCTGGTCACCCTGGAGGAGGGCTCCCCCCTCGACGTGACGGTCGTGGACCGGGAACAACAGGCGCACGGTTTCTTCTACCGGGTGTGGCGCCGACTGACCCTGCGCGGGATCACCACCCGCCGGTCCATCCAGTCGCTGCGCCAGGCGCTGGAGCAGGAGGCCCTCCTCGCGTACGCGGCGATCGCCGCCGGCGCGAACGCGCCGAAGCTGATCGCCACCTCCGAGCTGGGCCCGGACGCCGTGATGCTCGTGTACGAGCACCGGGAGGGCCGCTCCCTGGACTCACTGGCGGACGAGGAGATCACCGACGCGGTGGTGCGGGGGTGCTGGGAGCAGGTGCGGGCGCTGCAGTCGCGGCGCATCGCGCACCGCAGGCTGATCGGCGACGCCCTGCTGGTGGATCGTTCCGGCAAGGTCGTGATCACGGACCTGCGCGGCGGGGAGATCGCCGCCGGCGACCTGGTCCTGCGCATGGACACCGCGCAGCTCCTCACGACGCTGGGCCTGCGGGTCGGCGCGGAGCGCGCGGTCGCGGCCGCCGTCGCCGTGCTCGGCCCGGACAAGGTCGCGGACTGTCTGCCGCTGCTCCAGCCGATCGCCCTGAGCCGGTCCAGCCGCGCCACGCTGCGCAGGCTGGCCCGGGAGCGTTCGCAGCGGGAGCGCGAGGCGGTGCTGGCGGCGTCGCAGGCGGCGAAGGAGGCCCGTCTGGAGGCGTCCACGGCCACCGGCGAGGTGGGCGGCAAGGCCGACGGGAAGGCCGAGCGCAAGGCGGTCCGCGCGGAGAAGCAGGCCGAGAAGCGGGCGCTGGAGGACGCGCTGCACGGGGCGCGCGAGGAGGACCTCCTCGCGCAGATCCGCCGCCAGGTGCTGAAGATCAGGCCGCAGGCCCCGGTGGAGCCGGTGCGGCTGGAGCGGATCAGGCCGCGCACCCTCATCAGCCTCATCGCGGGCGCCATCGCGGCGTACTTCCTGCTGTCGCAGATCGCCAGCATCCCGCTGTCGACGATCAGCGAGGCGAACTGGGCCTGGGTGTCCGCGGCGGTCGTCTTCTCGGCGCTCAGCTACGTGGCGGCGGCGATGAGCCTGCTCGGGTTCGTCCCCGAGCGGGTGTCGTTCGCGCGGACCGTGGTGGCGCAGGTGGCCGGGTCATTCGTCAAGATCGTCGCCCCGGCGGCGGTCGGCGGTGTGGCGCTGAACACGCGGTTCCTCCAGCGCTCCGGGGTCCGCCCCGGCCTGGCGGTGGCGAGCGTCGGGGCTTCCCAGCTGTTCGGGCTCGGCGCGCACGTCATGCTGCTGCTGGCCTTCGGCTACCTGACCGGCACCGAGCGGTCGCAGGACGACTTCACGCCGTCCAGGAGTGTGATCGCGGGACTGCTGACGATCGCGGTGCTGGCGCTGGTCGTGACGGCGGTCCCGGTGCTGCGCAAGTTCGTCTCGACGCGGCTGCGGTCGCTGTTCGCCGGGGTCGTGCCGCGCATGCTGGACGTGCTCCAGCGGCCGGTCAAGCTGGCCACCGGCATCGGCGGCATGCTGCTGCTGACGGCGATGTTCGTGCTGTGCCTCGACGCGTCGATCCGGGCGTTCACCGGCGGCACGCAGCCGCTGACGTACGCGAGCCTCGCCGTGGTCTTCCTGGCGGGCAACGCCATCGGCTCGGCGGCGCCCACACCGGGCGGTATCGGCGCGGTCGAGGGCGCGCTCCTGGCCGGTCTCGTGCTGGCGGGCGTGCCGAAGGAGGTCGCGGCGCCCGCGGTACTGCTGTACCGGTTGCTGACGCTGTGGCTCCCGGTGCTGCCGGGGTGGTTCTCGTTCAACCACCTCACGCGCAAGGGCGCCCTGTAGGGGGCGCCGGGGCCTGCCGGGGCGGCGGGCCGCCACCCGCATGGGCGCCCGTCACGGGCGGGCCGGCTCGGGCACGCCGACGATGGTCGCATGCCCACCTCTCGCGTCCCCCGGCGCACGACCGCCCTCTGGCGCATGTCGGCCCCCTGGCGTACCTCCCGCACCAGGCGCACCGCAGGCACGGCGCGTACGGCGGACACGGCGCGTACGGCGGACACGGCGCGCACCGGGGGCACGGCGCGCATCGCCGGGGCGGGTACCGCGGGAGCGATGCCGGTCCCGAAGGCGGCGTCCACCGCGGGTACGGCGCCTACCACGGGGGCCGGGGGTAGCACGGGTACCGGACGTACCACGGGTGCCGGGCGTACCAGGGATGATGCCGGACGTACCGCCGACGCGCGGCGGCGGACCGCGGTGCTCGCCGCCGCCGTCCTCCTCGCCGGTACCGCGGCGGGCTGCGGCGGCGGGGACGACGGCGCGGACGCGGACCGGGGCACGCTGGACGAGCTCGCCGCGCAGAAGCTGACGTGGAAGCCGTGCACGCCTCCCACGGCCGCCGAGGGCGGTGCCACCGCGCCGTCGCCGCTGCCGGACGGCACGAAGTGGCAGTGCGCCTTCATGGACGCGCCCTTGGACTACGACAAGCCGGGCGGCGACACCGTCGAGCTGGCCCTCATCCGCGCCCCCGCCCGGGACGGGGCGAAGCGGATCGGGTCGCTCGTCTTCAACTTCGGCGGCCCCGGCGGCTCCGGCATCTCCGCCCTGCCGTCGTTCGCACCCGACTACGCGGCCCTGCGCACCCGCTACGACCTGGTCAGCTTCGACCCGCGCGGGGTGGGGCAGAGCGGCGGCGTGGAGTGCCTGGACGACCGCGAGCTGGACGCCTTCTACGCCCAAGACGCCACGCCCGACGACGCCGGCGAGGTGAAGGCCCTCCGGGACGGGCTGAAGGAGTACGCCGACGCGTGCGAGGAGAGGTCCGGCGAGGTGCTGCCGTACGTCGGCACCCGCAACGCGGCCCGTGACCTGGACCTCATGCGGCGCGTACTGGGCGACGACAAGCTGTACTACTTCGGCATCTCCTACGGGACCGAACTGGGCGGCGTCTACGCGCACCTGTTCCCGCGCCGCGTCGGCCGGGCCGTGTTCGACGCGGTCGTCGACCCGACGGCGACCGCCGTGCCGGGGTCGCTCGGCCAGGCGAAGGGCTTCCAGCTGGCGCTGCGCAACTTCGCCCGCGACTGCCTCGACCAGGGTGACGACTGCGCCCTGCCCGGCAGCACGCCCGCGGAGATCGAGCAGTTCGTCGTGGACCTGCTGGCGCGGCTCGACGAACGGCCCATCCGCGGGATCGGCGAGCGCCGGCTCACCCAGACGCAGGCCGCCAACGGCATCGCGCAGGCCCTGTACTCCAAGGAGTACTGGCGGTACCTCGAACAGGGCCTCGACGAGGCCGACGGCGGCAACGGCGCGCTGCTGCTGGCCCTCTCCGACTCCATGAACGGCCGCGACGAGAGCGGCCGCTACACCAACCTCCAGGCGGCGAACGCGGCGATCAACTGCGTCGACGACAAGACCCGGTTCACCGCGGAGCAGGTACGGGAGAAGCTGCCGGAGTTCCGCGCGGCGTCGCCGGTCTTCGGCGACTTCCTGGCCTGGGGGCTGCTCTCGTGCGGCCAGTGGCCCGTACCGGGCACCTGGGACCACCCCGACGTCGCCGCGCCCGGCGCGCCGCCCATCCTGGTGATCGGCACCACCGGCGACCCGGCGACGCCGTTCGCGGGCGCGCGGGCCATGGCGAAGGCGCTCGGCAAGGGCATCGGCATCGAGGTGACGTACCGGGGCGAGGGCCACGGCGCGTACAACGGCGGCGACGCCTGTGTGCAGCGGATCGTGAACGCGTACCTGCTCTCCGGCAAGGTCCCGGCATCCGGCACGGTCTGTCCGTGAGCGGCCGATGCAGGAGGGATCGTCCGCGGGAGGTCCATCCGTGAGCGATCCGTCCATGAGCGGTCCGTCCGTGAGCGGGCAGCCGGTCCGTGCGGGGTGCGACGGGGTCCGTGAGATGTCCGCCGGCCAGGGTTTTCCACAGGCCGGGAGGGCCGACGGTGGCGGCACCTACGATGGCGTTCCACAGGTGGGGTGCCGGATTCGTCCGGGAAGCTCTGGGGGACGGATGACGATGCGTGTACGAGCCGTGGCGATCGTGGCCACGGCGGCCGTGGTGGCCGGGCTGGCCAGCGGCTGCCAGGCCGGGGACGGCGGGAGCGGTGGCGGTGCCGCGAGCGGCGGGAGCGGCGCGACGCCGGGCGGGTCGGCGAGCACTGCGCCCGGCCGGCCCGGTACTACGGCGGGGATGCCGACCCTGCCGGCCTCGCTGACCGGCCAGAAGCCGAAGTGGCAGTCGTGCGAGGCGCCGGAGGGCGGTGACGCGCCGGGCGCGTCGTGGCGGTGCGCGAGCGTGAAGGTGCCGCTGGACTACGCGAAGCCCCAGGGCGAGACGCTGTCGGTGGCGCTGATCCGCAAGGAGGCGCGCGACCGGAGCGGGCGGATCGGCTCGCTGCTGTTCAACTTCGGCGGCCCCGGCGCCTCCGGGGTGGAGATGCTGCCGGACTTCGCCCCGGACTACGACGCGCTCAACGCCCGCTACGACCTGGTCGGCTTCGACCCGCGCGGCGTCGGCGGGAGTTCGGCGGTCGTGTGCCGCTCCGACGAGGAGCAGGCCGCGTCCGAGGCGCGCGCGGACCTCACACCGGACACGCCGGCCGAGGAGGCGGCGTACCTGAAGGACGGCGCCGACTTCGGGGCCGGCTGCGCCCGCCGCTCGGGCCGGCTCATCGCCCACGTCACCACCAGCAACACCGCCCGCGACATGGACGTGCTGCGGCACGTGCTCGGGGACGCGAAGCTGCACTACTTCGGCGTCTCGTACGGCACACAGCTCGGCGCGGCGTACGCGCACCTGTTCCCGGGGAACGCCGGCCGGACGGTGCTGGACGCGGTGGTCGACCCGACCGCCGACACCAAGGGTCACGCGCGGCACCAGACGACGGGCTTCCAGCGGGCGCTGAACAACTACTTCACGTCGACCGGCGAGGGCGCCGCCGCCGGGACCGCGCGCGTGGCCCGGCTGCTGGAGCGGCTCGACGGGCAGCCGCTGCCCACGACCGGTGGGCGGAAGCTGACGGAGGGCCTGGCGCTGACCGGCATCGTCCTGCCGCTGTACTCGGAGAGCAGCTGGCCGCTGCTGACGGAGGCGCTGGAGGAGGCCGAGGACGGCCGGGGCGACGCCCTGCTGCGCCTGGCGGACATGTACAACGACCGTGACACGGACGGCAGCTACGGCACGGACAGCCACGCGCAGCGGGCGATCTCCTGCGCCGACAGCGACCAGCGCCCGACGGCCGCCGAGGCGAAGGCACTGCTGCCGGAGTTCCGCCGCATATCGCCGGTGTTCGGCGCGTTCCTCGCGTGGGACACGGCCGGCTGGTGCGCGGACTGGCCCGTGAAGGGCGAGGGCTCGACGCAGGACGTGAGCGCACCGGGCGCGGGCCCGATCCTGGTGGTCGGCACGACGGGCGACCCGGCGACCCCGTACGAGGGCGCCCGCCGGATGGCGGACGGTCTGGGCGACGGCGTCGGCGTGCTCGTCACGAACAAGGGCGAGGGGCACGGCGCGTACGGCTCGTCGCCCTGCGTGACGCGGACGGTCGACGACTACCTGCTCCGAGCCAAGGTCCCCCAGGACGGCACGACCTGTTCCTGACCCACCCGCCCGCGACGCCCCACCCCGGCCACCGGACCCCCGGCCTCCCGCCCCGGCGTCCCGTGCCCCGCCCCGCCCGCGCTGGAGCGGGCACGGGCACGGCACGCGCACGCACGGCACGGCAGGGGCCCGGGGACGGCAAAGGGGCCGGACCGAGCGGTCCGGCCCCCTGGGCCCGGGCGGGCGGTCAGGTCAGTAGACCGGCTTGTCGGGTTCGATCTGGTTGACCCAGCCGATGACGCCGCCGCCGACGTGCACCGCGTCCGCGAACCCGGCCGACTTCAGCACCGCCAGGACTTCCGCACTGCGGACACCCGTCTTGCAATGCAAGACGATCTTCCGGTCCTGGGGCAGGTCCTGGAGGGCGTTGCCCATCAGGAACTCGTTCTTCGGGATCAGCCGGGCGCCGGGGATCGAGACGATCTCGTACTCGTTGACCTCGCGGACGTCGATGATGTCGATGTTCTCGCCGTCGTCGATCCACTCCTTGAGCTGCTTCGGAGTGATCGTGGAGCCGGCCGCCGCCTCCTGGGCCTCCTCGGAGACGACGCCGCAGAAGGCCTCGTAGTCGATGAGCTCGGTGACGGTCGGGTTCTCCCCGCAGACGGCGCAGTCCGGGTCCTTGCGGACCTTGACCTGGCGGTACTGCATCTCCAGGGCGTCGTAGATCATCAGCCGGCCGACCAGCGGGTCGCCCACGCCGGCCAGGACCTTGATCGCCTCGGTGACCTGGATGGAGCCGATGGACGCGCAGAGCACGCCCAGGACACCGCCCTCGGCGCAGGACGGGACCATGCCCGGCGGCGGCGGCTCCGGGTAGAGGCAGCGGTAGCAGGGCCCGTACTCGGACCAGAAGACCGACGCCTGGCCGTCGAAGCGGTAGATCGAGCCCCACACGTACGGCTTGTTCAGCAGCACGCAGGCGTCGTTGACGAGGTAGCGCGTGGCGAAGTTGTCCGTGCCGTCGACGATCAGGTCGTACTGGCCGAAGATCTCCATCACGTTCTCGGCCTCGAGCCGCTCCTCGTGGAGGATGACGTCGACGTAGGGGTTGATGCCCTTGACCGTGTCACGCGCCGACTCCGCCTTCGAGCGGCCGATGTCCGCCTGGCTGTGGATGATCTGGCGCTGCAGGTTCGACTCGTCGACCTCGTCGAACTCCACGATGCCGAGCGTGCCGACGCCCGCCGCGGCCAGGTACATCAGCGCGGGCGAGCCGAGACCGCCGGCGCCGACACAGAGCACCTTGGCGTTCTTCAGCCGCTTCTGTCCGTCCATCCCGACGTCCGGGATGATCAGATGGCGGGAGTACCTGCGGACCTCGTCTACGGTGAGCTCGGCAGCCGGCTCGACCAGGGGTGGCAGCGACACGGGGACTCCGTTGGTCGTATGTCAGTACGGGACTACCCCCGCGCGGGCGGGGACTACATGTCCCGTAACACTGCCACGGCCCTTCTCATTCCGAGACACCTGGTCCGATCTGCGAGACGATTTCGTCCCAGTAGCCGGGCAGCGCCGCGAACGGGTCGGTTTGTCCGGTGCGGTCCGTGAAGAAGATCGTCCCCGCGCCCTGCCACCGGGCGATCCGCACCGCCTCGTCCAGGTGGGTGCGCGGCACCCCGTGGACGAAGTGCGCGAACCGCTCCGGCGGGTGGTCGGCGGTCCACTCCGCCACCTGTGACCAGCGGTATTCCGTCCACGGCCCGGAGAAGGTGACCAGCTGGTCGGCGATCTCGGCGTATCCCGGGTACGGGTGACGACCGTGCCCGAGGACCAGGTGGCACCCGTCGGGCCGGTCGAGGACGGACTCCAGGGTCGCGGTCAGCCGCCGCGCCGCGGGCAGGTCTGCCCGCTCCGTGGGACAGCGGTCCAGGAAGAAGCCGTCCACGCGGTACCAGTCGAGGTACCGGTGGGCCTCGGAGACGCTGTCCCCGAAGGGGCGGGCGCCGCCGACCAGGTCGAGGAGGCCGAGGATCCGGATGCCGGCGTTGCGCAGCCGGCCCGCGGCCTCCAGGCAGTGGGGGTCGGGCCGGACGCCGGGGCCGTCCGCGACGTTGAGGACGGCCCAGTGCACCGGGGCGCCCGGCCGGGTCAGCTCCGCCCACTCGACGGGCGCGAGGAGCGGGTGGGCGTAGCCGGGGACGCCGAACCCGAGCCGCTCCGCGCCGGTGGCCGACAGATTGGTGCCGGTCCTGGTCAGATGCGGCACGCCGCCTCCATCCAGATGTCGGCGAGGGACTCCTCCAGGTTGATCCGGGGCCGCCAGCCGAGCCGGTCGCGGGCGGTGCGGACGTCGGCCTGCTGCCAGGCGCCGCAGCCGTCGGGGTACGGGTGCGGGGCGACCGGGGCGTGGTCGGTGACCGAGTCGGCGCGCTGCGCGGCGATGACGGGGCGGGTCGGCGGGCCGTCCAGTTCGTGGAGGGCGCCGGTGTAGCCGGCGACGCGGGCGAGGACGGCGGCCGCGTCGCGCAGTCGTACGGCACGGCCGGTGCCGATGTTGACGACGCCCTGCGCCGCGGAGAGCGACGCGGCGTGCACGGCCCGCGCGACGTCCCGTACGTCGACGAAGTCGCGCTGCACACCGAGGCCGCCGAGCCTCAGCTCGGCGTCACCGGACTGCATGGCCCGGCGCATGGCCTCGGCGAGCCGCCCGAGCGGCGAACCCGCGGGCGTGCCGGGGCCGACCGGTGAGAAGACCCGCAGCACGACGGCGTCCAGGCCGGAGCCGAGGACCAGTTCGGTGGCCGCGAGCTTGGATACGCCGTAGGGGCCGCCGGGCCGGGGCACGGAGTCCTCGGCGGTGGAGGAGCCGGGCTGGGACGGGCCGTACTCGGAGGCGCACCCCACCTGGACCATGCGGGCGCCGCAGCGGCTGCGGCGCAGGGCCTCGCAGACGGTGGCGACGGCGACGGTGTTGTGCCGGGTCAGCTCGCGGGCGCCGCCGCGGGTGGCGCCGGCGCAGTTGATGACGACGCCGGGGTGGACGGCGTCCAGGAACCGGGTGAGCGCGCCGGGACTGCCGTTGGCGAGGTCGAAGCGCACGTCGGAGTCGTCGCGGCGGCCGAGCGCGGTGAGATGCACCGCCGGGTCGGCGAGCAGCCGGTCGGCGACGAAGCGGCCGAGGAATCCCGTGGCGCCGAGCAGCAGCACCCTCATCGTGCGCCCCTTTCACACAGGTCGGCCGTGGCGGGGGGTCGGGAAGTCATCTCGTGTGTCTCCTCGGTGCTCTGGGGGTGTCGGGTCGCATGCGGGGCGGGGGTGGGGAGAGGTGCGCGAAGGCCGGGTGGGGCGGGACGTGGAGGGGTGGGCCGGTGGGTCGGGTGGAGCGGTGGCGGCCGGGGTGACGCCCGGCGGCCGCGTGGCCGGTGGGGCGCGCACGGCCGGCGGGGTGTCCGTGGCCGGTGGGGTGTCCGTGGCCTGCGGGTGGGTCGGGGCCCCGGGGCGGGTCGTGGCGCTGGGGCGGCCCGTGACGCTGGGGTGACGCGTGGCCTTCGGGGGCGGGTGGCCGGTGGGGTTTCCGGGGCAGTGCGGGGTCATGGGCATGAGCGGTGTGCGGGTCGGTGCGGGTGTGGTCAGGGGCGGGCGTGTGCGGAGGCCCGGGCGAGCACGGTGGACGCGTACGCGAGCAGGGCGGCGGCCGCCCCGCCGCACGCGAGGGCGGGTACGGCTGCCGGGCCCCAGGTCTCCACGACGGCCCGGACGGGCGCGGCCACCGGGTCGAGGCCGGGCAGCCGTCCGGCGAGGACCGCGGCGCAGGCGAGGTACTGGGCGGCGCACGCGGCGCCGAGCGCGGTGGCGCCCGCCGGCGCGAAGCCGTGCACGGTGAGCAGCCTGGCCAGGAACAGCAGGGCGCCGAGCGCCAGCGCCGGGACGAGCGGCCCTGGTGCGGCCCCCGGGACGAGCCGGGTCAGGACGAGCAGACCGGACAGGGCCGTCAGGTACAGCGCGACGACCGCGAGGAAGAGGGGCCTGGCCCGGGCGGTGAAGTCGTCCAGGCCCCGGCTGCCCGCGAGCCGGCGCCGGGCCCGCACGGCGAACAGCCGGGTGCAGCCGGCGGCCGGCGGCAGGGCCAGCGTGAGGGCCAGCAGCGGGCCCGTCGCGGGGGGCCAGGGTCCGTCGGGGGCACCGTCGACGAGCCGGCCGAGCAGCCCGTCGCCGTACGCCGCGTAGAGGAGGAGCAGGGTCGTGGCGGCTGCCGCGGAGACCGGCGTGCGCCCCGGCGTGCGCAGCGGCCCGCGCCGGACGCAGAAGGCGAGCGCGACCGCGAGTCCGAGGGCCCCCGCGAGGGTGACGGCGAGCCGCGGCCGCCCGGTGGTCAGGGCCTGCCCGGTGAGCGTCAGCCCCCAGACGGCGGCCGGGAGCAGCGTGGCGAGGACGGTCCCCGCCCGCCGCGTCCACAGGCGCCCGGCCCGGTCGGTGGCACCGTCCCGGGCGCCGGCCCGAGCGTCCGTCCGGTGGGCGTCCCGGGCGTCGGCCCGGTCGGGCGCTTCCGCCCGGTCCGGGGCGTCGGCCGGGGTGCTCGTGCGGGTGGCGGCGACCTGGCCGGAGTCGCGCGGTACGCGCGCGTAGAGCTCCTCGGCGAGCGAGAACACGTCGCGGTGGCGGAAGCGGGCCGCGGTGCGGTCGGTGACGCCGTGGGCCTCCAGCCCGGCGGCGATCTCCAGGGGGTCGACGGCCCGTTCGCACAGCTCCCGGTGCCGGTGCAGCAGCGCCTTGACGGGATCGGCGGAGCCCCGGCGCGCGGAGGCGCCCGCCCGGGACACCGCGGAGGCGCCCGCCCCGGACACGCCCACTCCCGGCCCCCGGGAAGGGGCCGTCCCGGCCGCCCCGGAGGTCGCGGGAGGCGCGGGAGGCGCGGGTGTCTCAGACATGGCCACCCTCCACTCCCCCTGTGACCGCCGTGGCCGCCGCGATCGGAGCCGCCGAGGCCGAACCCACCGCCGACGCCGAACCCACCGCCAGGCCCGACCCCGACACCGGCCGCGGCCCCGCTGCCGCCGCCACCGCCCATGTCGGGGTGGGGCGCGGGGCGGCGGTCCAGTGCCCCGGTACGTACGCCTCCGCCGGGTGGGCGAAGGGCACCGGGTGACCGTCGCTGTCGACGGCCTCGGACGCGCGGCGTACGGGGGCGAGCGACAGCAGTTCGAGGTAGAGGCCGCGGAAGGCCGCGACGTTCTGCTCGGTCGTGAAGAGTTCGAGCGCGCGGGCGCGCGCGGCGGCGCCCAGCCGCTCCCGGCGCTCGGGGTCGCGCAGCAGCGCGAGGCAGGCGTCGGCGAGCGCCCGGGGGTTGCGCGGGGGGACGACGAGTCCCGTTCCGCCGATGACCTCGACGACCGCCCCGACGTCGGTCGAGACGGTGGCGCGGGCACAGAGCATGGCCTCGATGAGGCTGACGGGAAAGCCCTCCACGACGCTGGAGAGGACGGTCACGCACCCGGCGGCGTAGGCGTCGGGGAGTTCGGGTGCCTCGGGGCCGCCGATCTCCTCGAAGGAGACCGGGTTGTCGCCGACGGCGTGGGCGGTGGCCGCCTCGTCGGGGAAGAGCTGGGCGGCGAGCGCCCGGCAGTGCCCGAGGTAGGCGGACGCCTCGGGGCCCCGCAGGGGGGCCGCGATGATCCGCAACCGGGTGCCCGGCTCGGCCCGGCGCACCGCGGCGAAGGCGTGCAGCAGGCCGACGAGGTCCTTGGCGGGCTCGATCCGGCCGACCCAGACGAGGGTGCGCGGGTCGCCGCAGTCCGTGCCGTCCCCGACGGCGGCGAACCGTTCCGCTTCGAGGCCCGGGTAGACCGTGCGCAGTTTGGCACGGTCGGCGCCGCACCGCTCCTGCCAGCGGCGCGCGTGGGTGTTGCCGGCGGTCACGACGGAGGCCCGGTGGTAGACCTCCGTGGCGAGCCGGCCGTGGAAGGCCGCCAGCAGGGCCCGCACGGGCGGGCTCAGCGGCGTCCCGCCGGTGGCGAGATAGTGCGCGCGCAGCTGCACGCCGTACTCGCTGACCAGCAGCGGAACCCCGAAGAAGCGTTTGGCCAGAAGGCCGGGGAGGGCCGCGGCGCCGCCCGAGGCCGCGTGGCACAGGTCGACCGCGCCGAGACCGTCGGCGTCGTACCAGTCGAGCGACAGGGGGCGCAGGACGCGCTCCAGCTCGTGGGCGAGCGCCAGGTAGTCGGGCACGGTGGCGCCGTGTGCGCTCCGGCGTGCGCCTGGGGCGCGGCAGGCGGCCTGCAGGACGCGCGCGGCGGCCTCGGAGCGGAGGGCCGACGCGAGACCGCCGCGGTCGCGGGCGAGTTCGGCGAGCCCGTAGAGGCCGTCGGCGAAGGTGGTGCCGGCGGCCGGCTCGGCGCGGCAGAGGGCGGTGGCCAGCTGCTCGAAGCGGTCGGTGAAGCGGCGGCGGTCCCGCCGCCCGTGGGGGCGCGGCCCGCGAGCGCCGTCGCGGAGGTCGGCCGGCGCGGACCACAGGGGGGCGGTGCGCACGCGCTGGACGTGCGGGGGCAGCGGCACCCACCCGGCGTCCTCCTCGCGTGCGCTGCGGCTCAGCGCGTAGAGGTCGAACTCGTGCTGCGCGAGCCCGCGCACGAGCCGGTCGCACCAGAGCCTGGACTCACCCGCGGCGTACGGGTAGCCACCCTCGGTGAGCAGTCCGATCCGCACGAGCACACCCCCGATCTCCCTTGTGCGCGGCCGTCGTTGGTCCGGCGACTCGCGGCGGGACGACCGTAAGCGGACGAACAGGTGGCGCGACGGACGGTTGTCCGTCGCGCCACCGGAAGGGGTGAATGCACGTAACTTTCGCCCACCGGGCGCGTTCCGTCGCGCTAAGGCGCGATGCGACTACGCCACGTCAGGCTCCGGCCAGGCCGTGGGGCGTCACTCGCCCGGGTAGACCCAGGGGTTGGGGCGGCACTTGACGCCGTCGATCTCCAGCGACTTGGTCTGCTGCTGCATCACGGGCGCGGGCGCGCCGGGCGTCTGGCAGGTGCGGTGGTTGTGCCCCAACCGGTGCCCGATCTCGTGGTTGATCAGCATCTGCCGGTACGCGAGCATCGCCTTGGGGCCGAAGGTCTCGGCGCCCTGCGCCCAGCGGTAGGCGTTGATCATCACGCGGTCGGTGGAGGCGGAGTCGCACGAGACGTTGTCGATCGTCGTGTCGAGGCCCGACTTGGCGCACCAGACGCCGGTCGTCCCGGGGCTCGCCAGGGTGACGACGAAGTCCGGGCGGCCGGTGGAGATCCGCTCGAACGTCATGGCGCCGCCGTGCGCCCAGCTGCGGGGGTCATTGAGGGTCTTCTGGACGGCCGTGGCGAACAGCTTGCCGTCGAGCCCGAGCCCCTTCTCCACGTCGACGCGGTAGCGGACCTTCTGCCCCTTGCCGGGCGCCGGGTCGGCCCCGGGCACGGCCTCGAACGCGCCGGTCCCCTTGAGGGCGGGCGCCAGGGGGAACTGGCGGGCCATCAGCTGATCGTACGTCGGCGGCTCGACGGGCACGGCGGGGCGGGACGGCACCACCAGCGGCGGTGTGGGCCGCTGGTCGGAGCGGGACGCGGCGTCCTCGCCGGGCCGCAGGTCGGGGGCGTCGGCGGCCTGCCCGGTGCGGCCGTCCTGCCGGGCCTCGGTGACCTGACCGGCGACGACGACCGCGAGGACGGTGGTGACGGCGGCGGCCGCGATCCCGGTGTACGTACGACTCCGGCCGCCCTTGCGGTCCTCGCCCGGAGCGCCCTCGCTCCCGGCGTCACCGGCGCCGTCGGCCGGGGCGTCGTGGGCGACCGGGCCCCCGCCGTCGGCGGGGGCGTGCGGGCCGGCGGCCGCCGGGGCGGTACCGGTGGCCGGTGCCCCGTCCCGCCGGTGGTCGCGCCGTCGACGCCCCCCGGCGGCTCCCACACCGCCGCCCGCGACCACGTCCACGCCGTCGCCGGGCCGGGCCTCCTGCGGCACCGGCCCGTCGAACGCCTCGACGAACTCCCGGCGCGGACCCGGTACGCGCGGAGCCGCCTGCGCGATGCGCGGCTGCGCCGCGGCCACCGGCTGCTCCTGGGGTGCGTACGGGGCGGCGCCCCAGCCGCCGCCCGGCTCGCGCTGCTCGGGGTGACCGCCCCGCGCGTCACGGGGCGTGGAGTAGGGGGTGGCGGTGCCGTGCGCCGGGGTGCCCTGGTCGTGGGCGTGGCCGTAGCCGTACTGCCCGGACGTCGGCGACTGCGGCTGCTGCTGCCGGTCCTGTGGCTGCTGGATGCCTTCGGGCTGCCGCTGCGGGGCCTGAGGCGCCCGTGCGGCCTGTGGTGCGGCCTGCCCCGGTGCCGGTGCCGGCGGTGTCGTCGCCGGTCCCCTGCGGCGGCGGCCGCCCTGTGCGGCGGCGGTCGCGGTACTGCGGTCGACCCCCCGGTCGGTGGGTGCGGGGCCTTTGCGGCTATGTCGTCCCACGCCCCGGATCAGCTCCCCGTGCCGTCGTGCCGCTCGCCGCCGTCGCGCCGTCCGGCCCCCTGCCGGTCACCGCCGTCCCGCGGCCCGACCTCCCGCCGGTCGCCGTCGCGGTCGGCCGGCACCGGATCACCGGGGCCCCGGTCCGTGACGAGGTCGCGCACCGCGCGGGCGACCGCCTCCGGGTACTCCATCATCGCCACGTGCCCGGCGTCCGGGAGCGTCAGCAGCCGGGCGTCCCGGAACGACGCGGCGGCCTTGCGGGCCATGCGGTACGACACGAGCCGGTCGCGCCCACCGTAGACGAGCAGCGTCGGGGCGAGGACCCGCTCGGCCTGCCGCCACAGGTTGTGCTGGCCGCCGACCGTGTACGCGTCGACGATGCCCCGCGCGGAACGGCTCATCGCGTCCCAGAAGTACGGCAGCCGGAGGCGGCGCTCCATCTCCTCGACGGCGGCGCGCAGCCCCTCGTCCGTGACGGTGCGCGGGTCGCCGTAACAGAGGCCGACGACGCCCCGGACGCGCTGCTCGGGCGTCCAGTCCCGGGTCATGCGCGCGAACATCCGGGCCACGCCCGGTACGGCCAGCAGCCCGGTGGGCCAGGCACCGCGCTGGGCCCGCAGTTCGGGCAGGGCGGGCGAGACCAGCGTCAGCGTGCGGACCAGGTCGGGGCGGACGGCCGCCACGCGGGTGGCGACCGCGCCGCCCAGGGAGTTGCCGATCAGGTGCACCGGGCCCCGGGCGCCGGCGTCGAGGAGCCGGATGACGGCGCGGGCGTGGCCCGTCAGGGAGTAGTTGCCGTCGTCGGGCGGCGGGGAGTCACCGAAGCCCGGCAGGTCGACGGCCTCGCCGTCCAGGACGTCCGCCAGGAGCGGCATGAGCGCCGACCAGTTCTGCGAGGAGCCGCCGAGCCCGTGCACGTACAGCGCGGGGGCCCTGCCGGTCGTGTCGTCGCACGGCCGGTAGCGGACGTTCAGCGTCAGCCCCGGCAGCGTCACGCGGCGCAACCGCTCCCCCTCGGCGACCCGTACGGCACCCACGCGGGGCACCGCCGCGGCGGCCGTCGGGGACGCGGGCAGCTCGGTCGAAGACATGCGCCAATGTTACGAGACGATCACGTCCGGAACGGTGTGTTCGCCGTCACAGGATCGCATAGCGTCGGAATGGGCAACCTTCTAGGCTCGTAGCAAGGGCAGACGCCCGCGAGGAAGGGGAGCTCATGACCGTCGACCCCACGGATCCCGAGACGCTGGCGGAGCTGGCCCGGGAGAACGGCACGACCGCGACCGGACTGGCCGAGGAGACACCCGAGGCGGACGCCGCCGAACAGCACACGGAGCTGGTGCCGCAGGCGGACGACCCCCTCACGCGGATCGACCCCGAGGTGGCGAACGAGGCGGACGCGGTGGAGCAGGCGAGGGTGGTCGAGCTGGACGAGGACGACTACCGCGAGGGGTGACCGGCCGCCCGCCCGGGCCGGACCGGACCGGACCGGGCTGCGGACGGAGGGCGGACGGGCGGCGAACCGGCGCACGGGTGGCGACCCGTGCGGGCGGACGGCGGGCGACGCTGGGCACCGGCCGGGTCCACCCGCCGCCGTCCGCCCGCCGCCGCCCTGCGGTCGGCCCGCCCGGCGCGATCCGCCCCGGCGGCGCGGGACCGTCCCGCGGCGCGTCGCCCGGGTTGAGCCGCGTTCGCCCGGGGTCAGATTCGTTCAAACTTGAAGCTCCGGGTACCGCGGGCGTCCGGTACGTGAAATTCTGCGCTCGCACCGCGCACAGCCGGGTTACCCAAAAGTACGATGGCGGCGCGGCGCACAGCGCATTTGGATCGAATTTGGGAGGCGGCGTGACAGCCATCGAGCAGACAGAGGCGGCGCGCCCGAGGGGCACACGCCTGCCGCGCCGAGCCCGACGCAATCAGCTCCTGGGCGCGGCCCAGGAGGTCTTCGTCGCCCAGGGTTACCACGCGGCCGCGATGGACGACATCGCGGAGCGGGCGGGGGTCAGCAAGCCCGTCCTGTACCAGCACTTCCCCGGCAAGCTGGAGCTGTACCTGGCGCTGCTCGACCAGCACTGCGAGTCCCTGCTGCACGCGGTCCGGACCGCGCTCGCCTCCACGACGGACAACAAGCAGCGCGTCGCCGCCACCATGGACGCCTACTTCGCCTACGTCGAGGAGGAGGGCGGCGCGTTCCGCCTGGTCTTCGAGTCGGACCTGACGAACGAGCCGGCGGTCCGCGAGCGCGTCGAGCGGGTCTCCCTGCAGTGCGCGGAGGCCATCTCCGACGTGATCGCCGAGGACACGGGACTGTCCCCGGACGAGTCCATGCTGCTCGCGGTGGGTCTGGGCGGGGTGTCGCAGGTCGTCGCCCGGTACTGGCTGGCCAGTGACTCGCCCGTGCCGCGCGACACGGCCGTGCAGCTGCTGACCTCGCTCGCCTGGCGGGGCATCGCCGGCTTCCCGCTCCACGCGGCCGAAGGCCACTGACGTCGGACGGCGTCGCGGGGGCTTGTTCGCTCCTGGCGTGCGCCGCCCGGCCGTGGCGGGTCGCCTCTCCGGGCTAATGTGTGCAGCGTACGGCGCGGTGATCGCGCAACGCTGACCGTTCGGAGGGACATAGCCGTGGAGGTCAAGATCGGTGTGCAGCACGCGCCCCGGGAGATCGTTCTGGAGAGCGGGCAGTCCGCCGAGGACGTCGAGCGCGCGGTGGCCGACGCGCTGGACGGCGCGTCGAAGCTGCTCAGCCTGACGGACGACAAGGGCCGCAAGGTCCTCGTGCCGGCGGACCGGATCGCGTACGTCGAGATCGGCGAGCCGACGGTGCGCCGGGTCGGTTTCGGCGCGCTGTGACGACGTAGCGCGACAGCGACAGTCGGAGGCCCGGCGGGGGCGACCCCGCCGGGCCTCCGCCGTGTCCGCCCCCGTGGCCGTCGCCGTATCGCCCTGCGGCGCCACCCCCGGTCCTGCCCGGGCCCGGTGCCTCCGGTGCCTCCGCCGTCCCCGTGTCGGTGTCCACCCCTCGGCGCCACCCCCCTCGGCGGGCGACCCAGCGCCCCCGCCGGTCCCCGGTCGGTCACCTGTCGGCCGGTCAGGCGGCGGTCACGAAGGGGTGTTCGGGTGCGGCGGTCACCCGGGCGTGATCGGGGCGCGCGGGAGGGTTGCGTTCCACGGGGCACGGGTAGGACCGGGACGACCGCTCTGCCCGCCCCGCCGTCCGCGAGGTGATGCTGTGTTCTGGGAAGCTCTCGGCTCCGTGCTGCTCGGCCTCGCCCTGTCCTGGGCCGCCCTCCACCGGCTGGCCGACCGGCTCCCGCCGCGTCGCACGGTGCTGGTCACCGGCGTGCTCGGCGCGCTGTTCGGCGCGCTCGTCACGCACGCCGCGCTCGGCCCCGGCCTCGTACTGGGGACGCTGCTGGGCGCCGTCGCGATCAGCGCCGTCCTGCTGTCGCTGCTGATCCGCCCGGCGGCCCACCGGTTGCGCCGATCAGCGGCGGCGTGAACCACGCCGCCGCTCCCCGCCGGAAGACCGGACGACCCCGGGTGACCGGGACGACCCCGGATGACCAGGGCGGCCCGGATGACCAGGGCGGCCCGGATGACCGGGGCGGCCGCTAGGCCGCGAGACCCAGGGCCGCCATGCGCTTCGTGTGCGCCTTGGTGATGCGCGAGAACATCTCGCCGACCGCCGCCAGGTCGAACCCGTCCGCGACGCCGCCGACGAGCATCGTCGACAGCGCGTCCCGCTCCGCCACGACCCGCTGGGCCTGCGACAGGGCCTCGCCCATCAGCCGCCGCGCCCACAGCGCGAGCCGGCCGCCGACACGCGGGTCCGCCTCGATCGCGGCGCGGACCTTCTCCACGGCGAAGTTCCCGTGACCGGTGTCGTCCAGCACGGCCAGCACCAGCGCGCGCGTGTCCGAGTCGAGCCGGACGGCGACCTCGCGGTAGAAGTCGCTGGCGATCGAGTCGCCCACGTACGCCTTGACCAGGCCCTCCAGCCAGTCCGAGGGGGCCGTCTGCCGGTGGAAGTCGTCCAGCGCCTTGGCGAACGGCTCCATCGCGGCGGTCGGCTCCACGTCGATCGCGGCGAGCCGGCCGCGCAACTGCTCGAAGTGGTGGAACTCGGCGGACGCCATCTTCGCCAGCTCCGCCTTGTCGCCGAGCGTCGGGGCGAGCTTCGCGTCCTCGGCGAGCCGCTCGAAGGCCGCCAGCTCCCCGTACGCGAGCGCGCCGAGCAGATCCACGACGGCCGCGCGGTACTGCGGCTCCGCGGAAGCGGCTGCCCAGTCGAGGGCGGCGATCCCGGTCGGTTCTTCTGCGGCAGTGGCGTTGTCAGGCGTCTCCATGAACCGCACAATAGCCCGCCCGTGGCACCCGGTAAGGCGCTGGTCAGTGAGCGCGGGGGCCTGTCCCCCGAGTGTGACGTCCCCCTCCTTGTGAATCGTCCCGACACTCCTGCGGGATTCCGGGGTACAGTGGTAAAGCGCCCTGTCGAGTACGCGGATGCTTCCGTATGCGCTCGGGGGGCGGTTCCATGAATGAGGATGCCCGGTCGGTGGCCCGATCGGCTCCGACCTGACAGCCCTCCGTGCGCCACCGCACATGAGGGGCCCCTCAGCGGTATGACGCTCGAGCGACGGCAGTGGTCCCGCGACACCCGGCTGTGATGCCACACAGTGCGGCCGGACAGTGATCCGGCGCGGTAAGACCCCCAGCGTTCGCCTCGTACCGCGGCTCACAGAAGAGGCGACACCCTGACTACGCAGGCCATGACTTTCCGAGACCTGGGGATCCTCCCCGAGACCGCCGAGGCCCTGGAGGCCGTCGGCATCGTCAACCCCTTCCCCATCCAGGAGATGACGCTCCCGGTCGCCCTCTCGGGCAGCGACGTCATCGGACAGGCCAAGACCGGCACCGGCAAGACGCTCGGCTTCGGGCTGCCGCTGCTGGAGCAGGTCACCGTCCCCGCGGACGTCGAGGCGGGCCGCTCCCGCCCCGACCAGCTGACGGACGCGCCGCAGGCCCTGGTCGTCGTCCCGACCCGCGAGCTGTGCACGCAGGTCACCAACGACCTCCTGACCGCCGGCAAGGTCCGCAACGTCCGCGTCCTCGCGATCTACGGCGGCCGCGCATACGAGCCGCAGGTCGAGGCGCTCAAGAAGGGCGTCGACGTGGTCGTCGGCACCCCCGGACGCCTGCTCGACCTGGCCGGTCAGCGGAAGCTCGACCTGTCCCACATCCGCACGCTCGTGCTGGACGAGGCGGACGAGATGCTCGACCTGGGCTTCCTGCCCGACGTCGAGAAGATCATCAACATGCTGCCGCCGAAGCGCCAGACGATGCTGTTCTCGGCGACCATGCCGGGCGCCGTCATCGGCCTCGCCCGCCGGTACATGTCCCAGCCCACGCACATCAGCGCCACCGCGCCGGACGACGCGGGCGCGACGGTCGCCAACATCAAGCAGCACGTCTTCCGTGCCCACTCCATGGACAAGCCGGAGCTGGTCTCCCGCATCCTGCAGGCCAGGGGCCGCGGGCTCGCGATGATCTTCTGCCGTACGAAGCGCACGGCGGCCGACATCGCCGAGCAGCTGGAGCGGCGCGGCTTCGCGTCCGGCGCCGTCCACGGCGACCTCGGCCAGGGCGCCCGCGAGCAGGCGCTGCGCGCCTTCCGCAACGGCAAGGTCGACGTCCTCGTCTGCACCGACGTCGCCGCGCGCGGCATCGACGTCGAGGGCGTCACGCACGTGATCAATTACCAGACGCCGGAGGACGAGAAGACGTACCTCCACCGCGTCGGCCGCACGGGCCGCGCCGGCGCGTCCGGTACGGCGATCACGCTGGTCGACTGGGACGACATCCCGCGCTGGCAGCTGATCAACAAGGCGCTGGACCTGAACTTCGGCGACCCGGTCGAGACGTACTCGACCTCCCCGCACCTCTACAGCGAGCTGGACATCCCGGAGGGCACGAAGGGTGTCCTGCCGCGCGGCGAGCGCACGCGGGCCGGGCTGGGCGCGGAGGAGCTGGAGGACCTGGGCGAGCCGGGCGGGCGCAAGCCCCGCGGCGGTCGGCGCCGCGAGGAGGAGCGTTCCGAGCAGCGCCCCGCCCGCACGCCGCGCCAGCGCCGCCGCACCCGTGGCGGGACCTCGCTCGACGAGCCGGCCGCCGCGCAGACGCCCGTCGCGCAGACGCCCGTCGCGACGACGGACGGCACGACGCAGGGCACTGCCGACGGTACGGCTCCGGCCGAGCGCCGCACGCCCCGCCGCCGGCGCCGTACCCGTGCGGGCGCGACGGCCGAGGCCGCCGCGCCGGTGACTCCGGTCGCACAGGCCCCGGAAGCGGTGGCGCCCGCCGCCACCGTGGAGACGGCCGTCGCTCCGCAGGCCGAGGTCGAGGCGGCCCCGCGCCGCCGCACCCGCAAGGCCACCGAGGCGAAGGCCGACGAGACCGTCGCCACCGCCGAAGGCACCGCCCCGGAGGCCGACGCCGAGGCCAAGCCGCGCCGCCGCACCCGCAAGGCCGCGCAGGCCCCGGAGGCCGCCGAGGCCGTCGCCAGCGCCGAGGGCACCGCCCCGGAGGCCGACGCCGAGGCCAAGCCGCGCCGCCGCACCCGCAAGGCCGCGCAGGCCCCGGAGGCCCACGAGACCGTCGCCACCGCCGAGGGCACCGCCCCGGGAGCCGACACCGAGGCCAAGCCCCGCCGCCGCACCCGCAAGGCCGCGCAGGCCCCGGAGGCCGCCGAGGCCGTCGAGGCCGGGGTCGACACGGTGGAGGCCGCGCCGCGTCGTCGTGCCCGCAAGGCTGCCGCGTCCGCCGACACCGCGGCAGTACCCGCGCAGGCGACCGAGGCGAAGCCGAGGCGCCGTCGTACGACCAAGGCGGCCGCAGCGCCCGCCGAGGCCTGATCGACCCGCTGAAGGCCCCGCCACCGCTCCCGGTGGCGGGGCCTTCGCACGTCTCCGCCCGCCGCGGCGGTACGTCTCCGCCCGCGGGCTGCCGTACGCCGCCGCCCGCCTGGAGTGGCCGGGGCCGGGCAGAAGGAGGCGTTCCGGGCCGCTAGCCTCGTCCCCATGAGCCGGCCGCCCACCTTCGTCCCGCCGCCCTGTGCCCGCGCCCGTGTCCTCGACACCGCCCGCGGCTCGTTCGCCGTGCTGGACGCGGCGCCGCCCGCGGACCGCGCGCCCGCGGGGACGGCGCTGCTCCTGCCCGGGTACACCGGCAGCAAGGAGGACTTCGTCGCCATGCTGGAGCCGCTGACCGAAGCGGGGTACCGGGTCGTGGCCGTGGACGGACGGGGCCAGTACGAGACGTCGGGGCCGAGCGTCCCCGAGGCGTACGCGCAGGCCGAGCTGGCGCGGGACGTACTGGCGCAGGCCGAGGCCGTCGACGCGGGCGGGCCGGTGCACCTGCTGGGCCACTCGCTCGGTGGGCAGATCGCGCGGGCCGCGGTGCTGGCGGACTCGGCGCCGTTCCGCACGCTCACCCTGCTGTCGTCCGGCCCCGCCGAGGTCGCCCCGGAGCAGCGGCAGAAGATCAAGCTGCTGAGCGACGCCCTCGGCGTGATGGACATGGAGCAGGTGTGGCAGGCGATGCGGGCGGTGGACCCGCCCGAGGACGCCGGCGACCCGCGGCGCGGTGACCGTGAGGACCTGCGCCACCGCTGGCTGCTGCACAACCCGGCGCAGCTCGTGGCGACGGGCCGCCAGCTGACCACGGAACCGGACCGGGTCGCGGAGCTCGCCGCGCTGGATCCGCCGCTGCCGGTGCACGTCGTCTCCGGTGAGCGCGACGACACCTGGCCGGTCCCCCTGCTGGACGCGATGGCCGAGCGGCTGGGCGCGCACCGCACGCGGGTCTCCGGCGCCGAGCACTCCCCCAACACCGACCGGCCGGAGGAGACGGCGGCCGTGGTCGCGGCCTTCTGGGACCGGTACTGAGTCGGCCGCGCACCGCCGCGCGGCGGGCTAGAACCGCGACTGGAGGTGCTGCCAGAAGCCGTCGCGCAGGGCGCGGCGCAGCAGGGCGTGGCCCCGCAGGGAGCGGCTGAGGACGCGCTCGGCCTCCACCAGCAGGTCCTGGTCGACGCCGGCCGGCAGGTAGGGGCGGCCGGGCAGCAGCTCCGCCATCTGCTCGGCGCCGCGTTCCGCGAGCCAGGTCGCGGCGATCTGGGCGCCGACGAAGCGGGCCTCGTCGCGTGACGGCGGCGGCTCGCCCTCGTTCTCGTACGTCGTCACCGGGCGGCGGGTGATGTAGGGGCGGCAGAAGTCGAGGTCGAAGACGCGCTGGCTGTCGACCTCCCACAGCAGGGGCTCGGCCTGGTTGCGGCCCTCGGCGGACTCGATGCCCCACAGGTGGACCCGGGCCCCGTAGCCCTGGGCGGCCTCCACGGCGGAGACGAGGTCCTCGTCGCCGCCGACGAGGGCGGCGTCGCTGATGGCGCGGTGGCGGGCGAGGGACTCCAGGTCGGAGCGGATCAGGGAGTCGACGCCCTTCTGCTGGTTGTTGGCGTTGAGGTTGCCCAGGCGGACCTTGACGTCGGGGAGCTCCGCGATGGACTGCTGCTCGGCGGTGTGGATGCGGCGGCGGGCGCCGTCGTACCAGTAGACGCGCAGGAGCCTGCTGTCGGCGAAGATCGTGCGGGCGGTGTCGATGAAGGCGTCGATGAGCCCTTCGGCGTCGAGGTCGAAGGCGCGTCGGTCCTCGGTGCCCGCGACCAGCAATCCGGCGGAAGCATAGACGTAACCGGCGTCGACGAAGATGGCGTGCGTGGAGGGCGTCTTGGCGACCTCCGCCAGCATGCGTCGCAGGAGCTCATTGGTGCGCTCCAGGCGCCGGGCGATGTCCTCGTCGTTCATAGGGGCCTCATTGTCCGTGTCGGGCGTTCCCACCGCCAGCCGCTCCTCGTTAGACGGTCGAAGATTTTCTTTAGTTTAGGGAATGTTTGGGTAGTGCACCTGGTTGCAGGTGGTACGAACACACTCCGACGAAGGGATGAAGCCATGCGCTTCGAGATCATGCGACTCGACGACGTCGACGGCCTCGCCGTGGACAGCACCGTTGTGGACGCGGCCTCCGTCAACCGGATCGTGCAGCACGCCGCGGCCACCGGCCAGCGCGTCTACATCCGTCCGGCCGCCGCCACCGCGTCATGACACTCGCCGCGAGCCGCGGACGACCGCGCCCCCGTACCGACGATCGGTACGGGGGCGCGGCCGTGTCCCGGCCGGTGCCGCTCAGGCGGCCTTGATCACCTGCGTCACGCCGTTGATGATCTGCTGCACCGCGATGGCGGAGAGCATCATGCCGGCGAGCCGGGTCACCAGCACCACGCCGCCGTCCTTGATCACCCGGATGATCACCAGCGAGTAGCGCATGGTCAGCCAGAGCACCAGGTGCATCGCTCCGATCGCTGCCCACACCGAGACCTGGCCGCGGACGCCGTCGGCGTGCTGCACGGCGAGGATCACCGAGACGATCGCGCCCGGGCCGGCCAGCAGCGGCATGCCGAGCGGGACGAGGGCGACGTTCACGTCCTTCGTCTGCTGCGGCTCGTCGGTCTTGCCCGTGAGCAGGTCGAGCGCGATGAGCAGCAGCAGCAGACCGCCGGCGATCATCAGCGCGGGCACCGAGACGTGCAGGTAGTCGAGGATCTGCTGGCCGAGGAGGCCGAAGACGGCGATCACGCCGAAGGCGACGGCCACGGCCTGCCAGGCCATGCGGCGCTGCACCTTGGCCGGCCGGCCGGAGGTCAGGGCGAGGAAGATCGGGGTGATCCCCGGGGGGTCCATGATGACGAAGAGGGTCAGGAAGAGGGAGCCGAAGACGGCGACGTCGAACACAGTGAGCCTTGCGAGGAGGTGGTACGGAAGGACGCGCGGCGGAGCCGGGCGGGGCGTCGTGCGGCGGGACGCCGGACGGCGGAAGTGCGGGGCGGCGGCAGCCGGGGGTACGGGCGAGCCGGAGGTTACGGGCGTCCGCCCGTGCCGGGCACGGGGAAGGCGCCGGTGGCGCGCCGCGTGATCTCGCCGTAGATCTCCGGGTCGGTGGTGAACTCCCCGAGCCGGCACGTCTTGCGGCTGCCGTGGTAGTCGCTGGAGCCCGTGGTCAGCAGGCCGAGCTCGCGCGCGAGTCCGCGCAGCCGGGCCCGGGCGTGCTCGTCGTGGTCCATGTGGTCGACCTCGACGCCGTCGAGGCCGCCGGCGGCGAGCTCGGCCAGCATGGCGTCGGGCAGGGTCCGGCCGCGCTTGGCGGCGCCCGGGTGCGCGAGGACGGCGACCCCGCCGGCGGCCTTGACCAGGCGCACGGCGGTGAACGGGTCCAGCTCGTGCTTCTCGACGTGGGCACGCCCGCCGTCGGCGAGCCACTCCTGCGTGAACGCGCCGGACACGTCCGGTACGACGCCCAGCTCGACGAGGGCCTCCGCGACGTGCGGACGGCCGACGGAGCCGTCCCCGGCGATGGCGGCGACCCGCTCCCACGTGACGGGCACGCCCAGGCCACGGAGCCGGTCGACCATCGCGCGGGCCCGCGGCACCCGGTCGTCGCGCACGAGCTCGCGCTCGCGGGCGAACTCGGGCTCGTCCGGGTCGAACAGGTAGGCCAGCATGTGCACGCCCATGCCGTCGACGCGGCACGACAGCTCGGCGCCGGTCACCAGGGTGAGCCCCTCGGGCAGCGCGGTTAGGGCCTCGGCGTGTCCCCGCGTGGTGTCGTGGTCGGTCAGCGCGACGACGTCGAGACCCTGGGCGGCGGCGGCGCGCACGAGTTCGGCGGGGGTGTCCGTACCGTCCGAGGCCGTGGAGTGGGTGTGCAGGTCGATGCGCACGACGCGTGACTCCGGGGCTCGCTGCGGACGGGGGACACCCAAGGATAACGGCCCCGCGCGCCCGCCCCGCCCGGCTGTGACGGTCCCCACCAGGGCCCCTGCCCCGCCCGGACCGGTACCCGTCGGGCCCGGGTCCGCCCGGGTCCGCCCGGGTCCGAGACCCGCCCTGCCCGGCTCACGCAGGTCCGGGACCCGCCGGACCGCCCCGCCGCGCCCGGGACCCACCGGCCCGGCACCCGCCCTGCCCGGGGCCGCCGGACCGGGCCCCGTCGGACCGGGGCCCCCGGACCGGGGCCGCCCGGGTCCGGGGCCCGCCGACCAGGGACACGCGCGGGCCGGAACCCACCCTCCCTGGGGCGCGCCGGACCGAGCCCCGCTGCCCAGGACCCACCCTGCGCGGGGCCGCCGGGCCGGGGCCGCCCGTAATCGGGGGCCGCCGGGCACGGGCCGCCCGTATCGGGGCCCGCCGGACCCGGGCCACCCGGGTCCGGGACCAACCGGACCGGGACCAACCGGGACCCGGGCCGCCCGGGTCCGGGACCGGCCACGCCGCGCGGGCGTGGCCGCCGTAGGGGGTGAGCGGGACCGCCGGCCGGGCCGTGCGGGCGGGCCCGTGACCGGGAGCCGCGACCGGCCCGCGGCCCGACCGGCCGCGGACCAGGGGTCAGGACAGCAGGCGTGGCGACAGCGCCCCGCACGGCACCATGTCGACCTCGGGGCCCGCCTCGCGCAGGTCGGTGAGGACCAGCTCGTCGTAGAGGAGCAACCCTGAGTGCTCCGGCCAGGCGATGGCCCACAGCCACAGGCCCCGCGCCTCACCGGCGAAGACGGCGCGCCCCTCGGGCACGTCGCCCACGTGCCACATGGGGGTCAGCCGGCCACCGGCCAGGACCTTGGCGTGCGGCGCCTTGTCCTGGCACAGGTGCGGTCCGGGGTCGGGGCCCTCCAGGCCGGCGTACCGCGCGCCCAGCCCGACGCCCAGCTCCTCGGCGACCAGCAGCAGCTCGCCCACGCCGCCGAGCGGCCCGGGGCCCGAGCAGGCGATGGCGGTGGCGCGTCCGCCGCTGCGGTCGTCACCGGCGTGCGCGACACCCGTGAAGAGCCAGCCGATGGGCAGCGGCCAGGGCATCCAGACGGGCACCTGCGCCCGGTTCACGACGACGTGGAGCGCTTCGAGACTGGGCGGCACCACGGGCTGCAGCGGGTACACCGCGCCGTGCGCGTCGCACTGCCAGCGGTCGGAGAAGAGGCCGGGCGCCCTGACCCTGCCTCCGCACTTCGGGCATGTGGGTTCGCCCCTCATAGGGTTCAACGGTCCTCCCCGACCGTCGCCGCGTCAAGGACGATCACCCGTCCGGTGTGCCGCGGGAGGGGACGGCGGCCGCGCTCAGTCCAGCCGGACCGAGGCACGCAGCGGGTCGCGCAGGTCCGTCTGGGCGCCCAGCCAGCGCTCCTCCAGCGCCTGCGCGCCGTGGACGCGCTTCCAGGCGGCCTCGTTGGGCGTCATCGGCAGCAGGGGCAGGAAGCGGACGGGGTCCATCCCCTCCCCCAACTCCAGGTCGGGCACCAGACCGCCCGGCTCGGCGACGAGCACCGAGGTGAAGGGCGCTCCCGGCCAGAGCGGCTCCCCGGTGTCCAGCGACGCCCCCGGCGCCACGACGAGGCCCTCGACCTGCGGCGACGCGGCCAGCACCGCCAGCGGGCGGAGGACCTTGTCGGTGTCGGCGAGACCGGCCCGCACGGTCAGGACGAGCTCCGCGCGGGGGCCCTCCACGGGGTCCGCCACCACCGACGTGGGGTCGGTCATGGGGCGTGCCGACATGCCGAGCGTCGCGTACCTGACCACGGGCCTGTCCCCGCCGTTCTCGGTGTCGGTGAAGCGGAGCACCTCGATCCGGTCCGTGCCGAGGAAGGTCACGGAAGCCCGCGCGTCGGGTTCCCCGAGCGCCGAGCGCAGCCGCGCCTCGACCAGCGCGAGAACTTTTTCCATGCGGCGAGCATAGGCCGCGTACGGATCGGGCAGGGAAAAGGATTGACCCTCAGTCGGCTGATAGGGTGGGCCGCTGGTCGGGACGGTGCGCCGAGCGCGCCTTCCGGTCCCGACGACACGTCATCCCCCACGGGGGACCGGCCGGAGGAGGTGGGGCTGCGGTGGATCGAAGTCGACCGTGCAGTACCAGCCGCTCTTCCGCGCCGCGCGGGCAGCTCCCGCCGCGCACCATCCGTGCACGCTCCACCTCCCGTACGTCTTCCCGTACGGGCGTCTGAGGCGTTTCCGCCCGTACTCCGCACGCCGGGCACCGCGCACGACGGAAGAGCACGTCGTCCCTGCCTGTCTGTAGCGAACCGCGAACCGCGAACTCCGTCACGCGTTCCGCGGTGCCGCCCGCTTTGCGGACGTACGCAACGCCACGTCCCCATTCCGGGCTGTGCCACGCCTCGCCGACGGCTTCTTGCGTGAAGGAGCCTGCCATGTCGATGATCCGTGACCTGCGTGCCGTCGTACGCCCGTCGCTGCGCAAGCGCGGCGCCCCCTACCAGCCGTACAACGCGTACGACGCGACCCGCGACCCCTCCGCGTCCACCGCCGTCGTCGACTGCGCGGTGTACCGGGACGGGCGGCGCGTCGAGGAGGAGGGGTGCCTGACGCCCCGGGAGGCGATGTGGCGCGTCCGCGAGGGCGGCGGTTTCGCCTGGATCGGGCTGCACGAGCCGACCGAGGCCGAATTCGCCGGTATCGCCGCCGAGTTCGGGCTCCACCCGCTGGCGGTGGAGGACGCCGTCCACGCCCACCAGCGGCCGAAGTTGGAGCGGTACGACGACACGCTGTTCACGGTCTTCAAGACGATCCACTACGTGGAGCACGCCGAGCTCACCGCGACCAGCGAGGTCGTGGAGACGGGCGAGGTGATGTGCTTCACCGGGCGGGACTTCGTCATCACCGTCCGGCACGGTGGGCAGGGATCGCTGCGCAACCTGCGCCACCGGCTGGAGTCCGAGCCCGAGTTGCTGGGGAAGGGCCCCTCCGCCGTCCTGCACGCCATCGCCGACCACGTGGTCGACGGGTACATCGCGGTCGCGGACGCCGTCGAGATCGACATCGACCAGATCGAGATCGACGTCTTCTCGCCCCCGGCGAAGGGCGGCACGCGCGGCACCGACACCGGCCGCATCTACCAGCTGAAGCGCGAGGTGCTGGAGTTCAAGCGGGCGGTGACGCCGCTGATGCGGCCCATGCAGCTGCTGAGCGAGCGGCCGATGCGGCTGGTCGACCCGGACATTCAGAAGTACTTCCGGGACGTCGCCGACCACCTGGCCCGGGTGCAGGAGCAGGTCGTGGGCTTCGACGAACTGCTGAACTCGATCCTCCAGGCCAACCTCGCCCAGGCGACGGTCACGCAGAACGAGGACATGCGCAAGATCACCAGCTGGGCGGCGATCATCGCCGTGCCGACGGCGGTGTGCGGCGTGTACGGCATGAACTTCGAGCACATGCCGGAGCTCCAGTGGAAGTACGGCTATCCGATGGTCCTGACGGCCATCATCGGCATCTGCTTCGCCATCCACCGCACGCTCAAGCGCAACGGCTGGCTGTAGGGGCGTCCCGCCCCCGCGGGGGCGGCCGTGCGGCGGCGCAGCCCCGCCGCACCCCGGCCGCCGGGTCCGGGCCACCGGGCGTGGGGGCGGCGGGTCGCTGGCTAAGCTGCGGGCATGACTGACGACTCGCTGCTCGGCCATGCCCTCATCGAGGAGGCCACGAAGAAGTCCGGCCTCATCTGGGTGCGCGGCGAGGGACCCGCGCGGGCCCTGTGGCACGTGTGGCACGACGGCGCCGCGCACGTCGTCGGTGGCGGGCCCGGGGAACAGCCGCTGCCCGACGGCCTCACCGAGGGCGCGACCGTCGAGGTCACCGTGCGCAGCAAGGACAAGGGCGGGCGGGTCGTCGCCTGGACGGCGCTGGTGAGCGCGCCGGCGCCCGGTTCCGAGGCGTGGACCGCGGCAGCCGACGAGCTGAAGGGGAAGCGGCTGAACGCCCCGGACGCCGAGACGATGACCGAGCGCTGGGCCCGCGAGTGCCGGCTGCTGCGGCTCACGCCCCGCGAGGCGGTCACCGAGCTGCCGCAGGGCTCGCTCTCGGCGGTACCGCTGCCGACGCCGGCGACCACGCGCCGACCGGTACCGCCGGCCCTCCCCCGCCTGCTCCTGCGCCGCCGCGGCCGCTGAGGCCCGCCCCGTACCGCCCGCACGACAGGAATCGAAGCCGCCCGGACCGTGCGGCGCGGGCGGCGGCGGACCCGAGCGGTGCGGCGTGAGCGGCGCCGGACCGGGGCCGGTGCCACGCGGCGCGACGGGCGCGAGGCCCGCCCCGTACCGCCGGCACGACAGGCGCCGAAGCCCGCCCGGACCGCGGCGCCGGCGGCGCCGGGCCGGCCGCGGTCAGTCGCTGGTGCGGGGGAGCTGGCGGCCGTAGTCGACGGTGTCCTCCTTGACCGGCTCCTCCAGCGGGAAGTCCCGGTTCCAGTCGGACAGGACCACGACGCCACCGCCCCCGCCACGGGCGAACTGGAGCGGGAACGGCGTGCCGTCGAGGGCGACGTCGAGTGTGCCGCCCTCGCCGTGCTCGCCGCCCGAGACCTTGATGGTGCGGATCCCGGCGATCTTGTCGCGGTCGCCCTTGCGCACCTCGCCGTGGAGCTCCAGCAGGCCGTCGAGGAGGACGTTCATCTCGGTGAAGCCGCGCAGCCGCTTGTACGAGGGGTCGTCCTGGGGCACCTTGACGTACTTCCCGTCGAGCTTGTCCGCCGCCTCGATGTCGGCCTCGGTGGGCTCGTCGGACCCTTCGGCGTGGCGCCAGAACGCCGCTCCCGCCTTGAGGAAGAGGGCGTCACGCACGCGCAGCAGCTCGAACGTCGACGCCTTGGTCGTGACGGAGCCGGTGGCGCCCGTGCCCTTGAGGCGCATGTTCAGCTTGTACGTACCGGACTTGCTGACCAGCGTGCCCGCGAGGCGCACGGACGCGGCGGCCTTCGCCGTCGTGCGGGCCTTGGTCTCGATCTCGTTCGCGGGGAGTCTGCCGACGCCGTTCGTGCCCTTGTCCGGGTCCTCCGCGCATGAGGTCAGTGCCGCGGCCAGCCCGACGCAGAGCGCGACGGGGAGCGCGGCGCGGCGGGTTCGCCGAGCCGGGGGGAGAGCGGTCACCAGCGCTGCCTCTCGTGTTTCACGTGGGGGACGGCAGACGGCAGCGTACCGGGGCCCGGTGGCCGGGTCCGCACGGAGCCGTACGGACGCCCTGCCCGGGCGACCCGAACCATGACGAGCTAGCCTGAATCACCGCACCCGCACGGACGTGCGGACGCGGCGTGCGCGGTGCACGTGGTGCACGTGGTGGACGACCGAGGAGGAGGCGCTGGCATGGCAGGTGGCGCCCCCCGCATCTTCGTCTCGCACCTCGCCGGCGCGCCGGTCTTCGACCCCAGCGGCGACCAGGTCGGCCGCGTGCGGGACATCGTCGCCATGCTGCGCGTGGGACGGCGGCCGCCCCGGGTCCTCGGGCTGGTCGTGGAGGTGATCGGCCGCCGCCGGATCTTCCTGCCGATGACCCGGGTGACGGGGATGGAGTCCGGCCACGTCATCACCACCGGCGTGCTGAACGTCCGCCGCTTCGAGCAGCGCCCCACCGAACGGCTCGTCCTCGGCGAGCTCCTCGACCGCCGGGTCCGGCTGGTCGACGGCGGGGACGAGGTGACCGTCCTCGACGTCGCCATGCGCCAGCTGCCCGCCCGCCGCGACTGGGAGATCGACAAGGTCTTCGTCCGCCGGGGCGGCGGCGGGGCGCTGCGCCGCCGCGGCGAGACGCTGACCGTGGAGTGGTCGGCCGTCACCGGCTTCTCCCTGGAGGAGACCGGGCAGGGCGCCGAGAGCCTGCTCGCCACCTTCGAGCGGATGCGCCCCGCCGACGTCGCCAACGCCCTGCACCACCTGACGCCCAAGCGCCGGGCCGAGGTGGCCGCCGCCCTCCACGACGACCGGCTCGCCGACGTCCTGGAGGAGCTGCCCGAGGACGACCAGGTCGAGATCCTCGGCGAGCTCAAGGCGGAGCGCGCCGCGGACGTGCTGGAGGCGATGGACCCCGACGACGCCGCGGACCTGCTCTCCGAGCTGCCGGAGGAGGAGAAGGAGCGGCTGCTCACGCTGATGCGCCCCGACGACGCGGCGGACGTGCGGCGGCTCATGTCGTACGAGGAGCGCACCGCGGGCGGCCTGATGACGACCGAGCCGATCGTGCTGCGCCCGGACGCCATGGTCGCCGACGCCCTCGCCCGGGTGCGCCAGCAGGACCTCTCCCCCGCCCTGGCGGCGCAGGTGTACGTGTGCCGCCCGCCGGACGAGACGCCCACGGGGAAGTTCCTGGGGACGGTGCACTTCCAGCGGCTGCTGCGGGACCCGCCGTTCACGCTGGTCTCGGCGATCGTCGACACCGACCTGGAGCCGCTGGGGCCGGACACCCCGCTGTCCGCCGTCACCAGCCACCTCGCCGCGTACAACCTGGTCGCCGCGCCGGTCGTCGACGACAGCGGGTCGCTGCTCGGCGCGGTCACCGTCGACGACGTGCTGGACCACCTGCTGCCGGACGACTGGCGCGAGACGGAATTCGAACCGGACGAGGAACGGGGGGCCGCGCATGGCGCCTGACCGCACCCCGGAGCGGGGCGCCGGCCGCGAGCGCGCCGGGCAGCGCGAGCGGACGGCCCCTCGCGAGCGCCCCGCGCCCCGCACCCGGCTCGACCAGCCGCTGGACCAGCCCCGGGTCCGGCGGCCCCGGCTGCTGCCCGAGTACGACCCGGAGGCGTTCGGCCGGCTGTCGGAGCGGATCGCCCGGTTCCTCGGGACGGGCCGGTTCATCGTGTGGATGACGGTGGCCATCATCACGTGGCTGATCTGGAACGTCACGATGCCGGACCCGCTGCGGTTCGACCCGTACCCGTTCATCTTCCTCACGCTGATGCTGTCGCTCCAGGCGTCGTACGCGGCCCCGCTGATCCTGCTGGCCCAGAACCGGCAGGACGACCGCGACCGGGTGAACCTGGAGCAGGACCGGGCGCAGAACGAGCGGTCGATCGCCGACACCGAGTACCTGACCCGGGAGATCGCGGCGCTGCGGATGGGGCTGGGCGAGGTCGCCACCCGCGACTGGATCCGCTCGGAGCTCGAGGACCTGGTGCGGGAGCTGGAGGAGCGCGGCGCCGCCGCCCCGCGCCCCGCCGCCCCGGGACGTGACGAAGGCGACCGCTGACGGGCTTTCCGGGCGCCGTGGTCGGCGCCGTACCATCGTCCGTATGACGACGGAAGACGCGGTGCGCGAAGCACTGGCGACGGTGAACGACCCCGAGATCCATCGACCGATCACCGATCTCGGCATGGTCAAGTCAGTCGAGATCGGTGCCGACGGCGCGGTGGCGGTGGCCGTGTACCTGACGGTCTCCGGCTGCCCGATGCGCGAGACGATCACGAAGAACGTGAGCGAGGCGGTCTCCCGGGTCGAGGGCGTCACCCGCGTCGACGTGTCGCTGGACGTGATGAGCGACGAGCAGCGCAAGGAGCTCGCGGCCGCGCTGCGCGGCACGACCGCCGAGCGGGAGGTGCCGTTCGCCAAGCCCGGCTCGCTGACCCGCGTGTACGCGGTCGCCTCCGGCAAGGGCGGTGTCGGCAAGTCGTCGGTGACCGTGAACCTCGCCGCCGCGATGGCCGCCGACGGGCTGAAGGTCGGCGTCGTGGACGCCGACATCTACGGCCACAGCGTGCCCCGCATGCTGGGCGCCGACGGCCGGCCCACCCAGGTCGAGAACATGATCATGCCGCCGTCCGCCCACGGGGTGAAGGTCATCTCCATCGGCATGTTCACGCCGGGCAACGCCCCGGTCGTGTGGCGCGGCCCGATGCTCCACCGCGCCCTCCAGCAGTTCCTGGCGGACGTGTACTGGGGCGACCTGGACGTGCTGCTGCTGGACCTGCCGCCGGGCACCGGCGACATCGCGATCTCGGTGGCGCAGCTGGTGCCGAACGCCGAGATCCTGGTGGTGACCACCCCGCAGCAGGCCGCGGCCGAGGTGGCCGAGCGGGCCGGTTCGATCGCCGTGCAGACCCACCAGAAGATCGTCGGCGTCGTCGAGAACATGTCGGGCCTGCCGTGCCCGCACTGCGACGAGATGGTCGACGTGTTCGGCACGGGCGGCGGCCAGAAGGTCGCCGACGGCCTGACCAAGACCACCGGCGCGACGGTCCCCGTGCTCGGCTCGATCCCGATCGACGTGCGGCTGCGCGAGGGCGGCGACGAGGGCATGCCGGTCGTCCTGTCCGACCCGGAGTCGCCGGCGGGCGCGGCGCTGCGCGCCATCGCGGGCAAGCTCGGAGGCCGTCAGCGCGGCCTGTCCGGCATGTCGCTGGGGATCACCCCGCGCAACAAGTTCTGACGTCGCGGCGGCGCCCCGCCGCCGGGACACCCGTGCGTCCGTGACGCGCCGAGGGGCGCCGCTCGTGTCGAGCGGCGCCCCTCCTGCGTGGCGCGTCGTGCGGGGGGCGGGGCCGCCCGTGCGTCCTGCGGGGCGCGTCGTGCGGGCTGCCCGTGCGGGGCGGGCCGTACGGGGCACGTCCTGCGGGGTGGTGTGTCCCGCGGGGTGCGTCCCGGGTGCTTGGACGGTCAGGCGTAGGCGGCGATGTCGGCGATGACGGAGAACCCGAGCCCGTAGGCGCTCATGCCTCGCCCGTACGCGCCGAGGTGGACGCCGGCGGTGGTCGAGCCGGCCAGGACCCAGCCGAACTCGGACTCGCGGTAGTGGAAGGGCCGCGGCACACCGTCGACGGGCAGCGAGAGCGTCGTCCAGGCGGGCCCGTCGAGGTCGTCGGCGAGCTCGAACGCGGTCTCCGTCTGCTGGTCGAGCCACTCGCTGCGCAGCGCGTGGTCGAGCTGGGCGGGCCAGGTGTAGGCGAGGAGCCCCGAGCCGGCCAGCCAGGCCGCGGAGGACGCCGTGGTGGCGTCCAGGACGCCCGTGCCGTCACCGGAGCGCCGGACGGGGTTGGCGGCGACGGTGACGACCACCGCGAAGCGGCCGCGCTCGGGCCCGGCGACCTCGGGTCTCGTCGTCGGTTCCTCGCCGTGGCCCGTGGCACCGTGCTGGACGGTGCCGTCCGCCGCCGTGCCGACCTGCATCAGCCAGCGGGGGCCGGTGAACGCCTCGTCCAGCCCGTACCAGGGGAAGGGGGCCCGCAGGTACCCGTCCACCGTGCGACGGGCGGCCGGCACCCCCTCGGTCGTGGATGTGGTGCTGGGCGTCGGCTGTGCCTGCGCGCCCACCCGACTCGTCGTCTCCATCTGCCCGGCCGCCTCCTCGATCCGTTCGGACAGATGGAGAGGATATCCATCCGCCCGGGCCTGTTCCGGAAGGCCGGTACTCAGATGACTCAGGTGGCGTCGACGTCGAAGGGGGGCCGTTCGGCCGTTTCCGGCGTCTCGCGCTTCCTCAGCAGGTCGGGCGTGGCGGCCGTGCCGGCGGCGGGTGCCGCGGGCGCGGCGGCGGAACCCTTGACCGCGTCCGCGACCTCGTCGATCTCCTTGCGGAGGTCGAAGCTGCTGCGCAGCTCGCGGATCTCGCGGAGGTCCCCGTTCTCCGCGAGCTGCTTGCGGAGGAAGGCCTTCGGGTTGAGGTCCTCGAACTCGAAGTCCTTGAACTCCGGCCCCAGTTCGCTGCGGATGTCCTGCTTGGCGTTCTCGGAGAAGGCCCGGATCTTCCGGATGAAACCGCTGACGTCCTGGATGAGCTGGGGCAGCTTGTCGGGACCCCAGATGAGCACGGCGAGGATCACCAGCGCCACCACCTCGAGTGCGCCTATGTCACTGAACACCTTGTCGCTCCTCCTCGGGTCTCCGCTGCTCCAAGGTACCCGCTCGGCGGGTGGGGCGGGACTGGCCCTCGGACGTTCAGCCGTTCAGCCGTTCAGTTGTCGGCCGATGAGCCGAGCGTGAGCGTTTTCTCCTGTTCCCGCCCGTCTCGTTCCACGGTGAGGCGGAGCTCGTCGCCGGGGCGGTGGGCGCGGATCTTGACGATGAGCTCCTCGCCGCTGTGCACCCGCTCGCCGTCGACCTCGGTGATGACGTCACCGGCCCGGACGCCCGCGTCGGCCGCGGGGCCGCCCGCGGTGACGGAGGCCGTACCGCCCTGGGCCTTGTCGGCGACCCGGGCGCCGTCGCCGGCGAACTTCATGTCGAGGCTGACGCCGATCACGGGATGCGTGGCCTTGCCGGTGTTGATGAGCTCCTCGGCGACGCGCCGGCCCTGGTTGATCGGGATGGCGAAGCCGAGGCCGATCGAGCCGGACTGGCCGCCTCCGAGCGCGGAGCCGCTGTCGGCGGCGCGGATGGCGCTGTTGACGCCGATGACGCGGGCCTGGGCGTCGAGCAGCGGGCCGCCGGAGTTGCCCGGGTTTATGGGGGCGTCGGTCTGGAGTGCGTCGACGTAGCTGACGTCGCCGCCGTCGCCCTTCTCGCCGCCCGCCGTGATGGGCCGCCCCTTGGCGCTGATGATGCCGGACGTGACCGTGTTCCGCAGGTCGAAGGGGGCGCCGATGGCGACGACGGGGTCGCCGACGCGGACGCCGTCGGAGTCGCCGAGCTGCAGCGGCGCCAGGTTCGACACACCGGTGACGCGGACGACGGCCAGGTCGTAGCCGCTGTCGCCGCCGACGAGGGTGGCGCGGGCGGTCTCGCCACCGCTGAAGGTGACGCTGATGTCCCCGGCGCCGTCGGCGGCGTCCACGACGTGGTGGTTGGTGAGGATGTGACCGCGCCGGTCGAGGACGAAGCCCGTCCCGGTGCCCTGCTCGCCGCCGCCGCTGACGTGGAGGGTGACCACGCTCGGCAGGGCGCGGGCGGCGATGCCGGCGACGCTGTCCGGGGCGCGGTCGCCGGGAGCGGCGCCGGCCTGGGGCAGCTCGACGGGGTTCAGTCCGCCGTTGCGCTCGACGTACGCGCCGACGGCACCGCCGATGACACCGGTGAGCAGGGCGAAGACGAGCGCGCCCACGAGGGCGAGCCCGCGCCGCGGCCGGCGCCGCGGCCACGCCCCGGCGGGGCTGACGGCCAGGGGTTGCGGCGGGCCGGCCGGGCTGCTCCACGGGTCGTACTGCGCCCACTGCCCAGGGGCCGCGGCCGGGGCGGTGGCGTGGGCGTGGGCAGGGGCGGCCGGCGGGGCGGGGGTGGGCTGCGCGGGCGCGTGGGACGGTGCCGGGCCCGGGACGGGGGGCGCGGGTGGTACGGGGCGCTGGACGGGCGGGGCGGGGGCCCACGGGCCGGGCTCGCCGTAGGGCGGCGTCCGGTACTCGTCCGGGGCGTGCAGCGGCCCCAGACGTACGGGCGCGACGCCGTCCCCGCCGCCCGCGCCCTCCACGGGGGTGGCCGTGGGCGGGGCGGGGGCGGAGGCGGGGGCCGCCGGGACGGGGGCGGAAGCCGCCGTCTCGTACGGGGCTCCCGGGGCGTCCTGCGGGGCGGTGTCGGTGGGGTGGGTGCCGCTGCCGGTGGTGCCGGTCGTTTGGGGGTCCGCGGGCCGGGGTGCCGCCCCGGAGGCCGTCCCACCCTCGGTCGGCTCGGTTCCGGGCGCCTGCGCCGCGGGCGTCCCGACCCGGGTCGCTTGTGCGGTGGGCCTCTCGATCCCGGGTGCCTCGCCCGCGGCCGGGGTCGCGGCGGTGACCTGGCCGTCGGGGGTGGCCGGCTCCACGGCGTACCCGCCCCTCGCTGTCGCGGCCGGACCCGCCGTCGCGGCCGGGGCCGCCGTCGCGGCCGGGGCCGCCGTCGCGGCCGGGGCCGTGTCTTCGGGGGCGGCGGCGGAGGGGCCCGGAGCCGGGGAGGGGTCCGGCGTGGGCGCGGCGGGGAGGGTGGAACGGCTCCACCACTTCGGCTTCGGCTGCGTCGGCGTCCCGTCGTCCATGCTCTCCCCGCCACTCACGAGTCAGCGCCCCTCGGGCGCCCCGGACCATGGATTCAACCAGGTCCCCCGGGGCGCCCCTCACGGCACCGGAGGCGCCAGGCGTTTCGGGGAGGGCGGATGAGCGGGGCCCGCCACGCCTATCGGGAACACGCCGTTCGACGCGAACAGCGGGGTCGCCGTGTGGAGGAACGGCGGCGCCGCCGGATGCCGGGCCTGGACCTGCCCGCCCGGCAGCAGGGCCGTACCGGGACGGTCGACCGAGCGTCCGGCGCCCGCGCCGGCAGCGGCGCGACGGCGGTTGCCCTCGCCCGTCGCGGTCGGCTGACCGGCGGAGGAGGAGCGCAGCGGCGTCACGCTGTTCCCGGAGCCCTCGCCGCGCGCGTCGACGACGGTGACCGTCGGGGCGGCGCCACCCAGGGCGATCGCCGCGAACGACACGGCGCTGGCGGCGGCGAAGGCGAACCTCCGGCCGCGCCACGGGGAGCGCTCGGCCTCCGGCCGGCTGGCCTCGTGGATGCGGAAGCCCGAACGGGCCGGGGCGGGGACGTGGTGGTCGTCCGCCGGGACATAGCCGAAGCCACCCGGCCGCACCGCGAACAGGCCCGGACCGGAGGGGCCCGACTCCTCGGTGGGCAGCGGCCCGCGCGGGTCGCCACCGAGCCGGTCGACGCCGAGGGGGCCGCCGAACGGCGACCCGCCGTCCGCGCCTCCGGGCAGGCCCTGGAGGCGGGCGAGCAGGCCCGCCGGTGGTGGCGGCGGCGCGGATTCGGCGAAGAGGCTCTTCACCCGGCGCTGGGCGTCGGCCTCGGCACGGCACTTGGCGCAGGTCGCGAGGTGCGCGAGGACGCGCTCGCGGGCGTCGTGGCCCAGCTCCCCGTCGATCAGCGCGGCGAGACGGTCCCCCAGGTGGTGCTCCGCTGGGGTCGGACGTGTGCCACTCACGCGGCTCCGCCCTCCCCGCCCACGGCGACGAACGCACGCCGATCGACGACGACGCGCTGCTCGGCCCGCGCTTCCGGGGACCGGTGCTTGAGGGCCTTGCGCAGGTGCGACCGGCCACGGTGGATGCGGCTGCGGACGGTGCCGAGCTTCACGCCGAGCGTCGCGGCGATCTCCTCGTACGACAGGCCCTCGATGTCGCAGAGCACCACGGCCGCGCGGAACTCCGGCGCGAGCGTGTCCAGCGCCTGCTGGACGTCGGCGTCGAAGTGCGTGTCGTGGAAGACCTGCTGGGGAGAGGGCTCGCGGCTGGGCAGGCGCTCCGCGGCGTCGTCGCCGAGGGCGTCGAAGCGGATGCGCTGCTTGCGCCGCACCATGTCGAGGAAGAGGTTCGTGGTGATGCGGTGCAGCCAGCCCTCGAACGTGCCGGGGGTGTACGTCGACAGGGACCGGAAGACACGGACGAAGACCTCCTGGGTGAGGTCCTCGGCGTCGTGCTGGTTACCGGTCAGGCGGTAGGCGAGGCGGTACACGCGGCCGCTGTGCGTGCTGACGATCTCCTCCCAGCTGGGCGGAGCCCACGCCTGCGATTCCGCATCCGGTGCGAAGGTCGCCGTCGTGGCTGCGGTCTCGGTGGCGGCGCGGGTGCTGTCAGCGGTGTCGGTCACGGATTTCGGCTCACCCGCCGACCTGAGAAGGCGCCGCAACCGCAGCACTGCTCCCCGATCCACAGGCGCAGCCGCACCTCCCCTGTCGGCTCTGGTGGTGTCCAGCGGAGCCCCTACCATAGCCACCTCGCCCGTTAGCTCCGGATAAGAATCTTTACGAACATTTGGGGCCGACTTCGGCCCTTGGTCCTGCCGGCCGTCCCCACCCCTTCCCAACGCCTGGTCCCATCTGCGGGTTCCCGACCACGAGCGGCTACAGTCACCGTTGCCAACTACGGGAACAGGAGAGGGTCATTACCGCCAACCGGCAGACGAGCTGGGCCTTCGCCGACGCCTTCGCCGCCGAGGACGAACCGCTGCGCTGGGCCCGCGACCAGGCCCGGGAGGCAGGGCTGCCGTCGGTGTCCCCCGGCACCGGCGCCGCGCTGCGGCTGCTCGCCGCCACGGCGGACGCCAAGGCCGTCGCCGAGATCGGCACCGGGACCGGCGTCTCAGGGATCTACCTGCTGCTCGGCATGCGGCCGGACGGGGTGCTGACCACCGTGGACCCGGAGCCGGAGCGGCAGCAGTTCGCGCGGCAGGCGTTCCGCGCGGCGGGCTTCGCCGGCAACCGGGCGCGGTTCATCCCGGGCCGGGCCCTGGACGTGCTGCCCCGGCTGGCGGACGGCGGTTACGACCTCGTCTTCTGCGACGGCGACCGCACCGAGTACCTGCTGTACCTCGCTGAATCGTTGCGGCTGCTGCGGCCGGGAGGGCTCGTGTGCTTCGAGGGCGTCTTCGCGGACGGCCGCACGGTCGACTCCGGCCTCCAGCCGGCCGAGGTGCTGTCGCTGCGGGAGCTGCTGCGTACGGTACGGGAGAGCGAGGAGCTGCTGCCCTCACTGCTGCCGGTGGGCGACGGCCTGCTCTGCGCCGTACGCCGCGGCTGACCGTCCCCCTGCCACTGACCGTCCCGTCCCGCGGCTGAGGGCCCCTCGCGCGGCTGGCCCTCCCCGCCCCGCGGCTGACCGCCGTACGCCGGGCCGGCCCCACCCCGCGGCCGCCCCGCACCCGCCCCCATGGACGTCGCCGCCCGTACGGGAAGCCCCCGGGCCTCCCTCCCCGGCTCGCGCCCCTCCCCGGCCCGCGCCTCTCCCCGGCCCGCGCCCCTCACCGGAACACCACGGCCCCCGGCGGCGCGCCCTCGGGCGCGTCGTGGGGGCCGGCGGACGCACGATCGCCCCGGCGCGGTGACGTGCACCGGCCGGGGCGATCGGGAAGGACGTGGGGCGTTGGCCTCAGCTCGTGACCTTCTTCAGCTCCTCGCCGAGGGCCACGGCCTCATCCGGGGTCAGCTCGACGACAAGCCGACCGCCGCCTTCGAGCGGAACGCGCATGACGATGCCCCGCCCCTCCTTGGTCACCTCGAGCGGGCCGTCACCCGTCCGCGGCTTCATGGCCGCCATGCTCGTTCCCCTTCCTAGAACCAGCTCATCGATCAGCCGCGCGGACCCCATGGAAGGGCACGTACCGGCGTCGAACACATTGCTTCCAGGTCATTATCCCGCATGGTGACACCCGATGACCAACATAGGGCCGCATCGCTTGGGCAACGCGCTCGCGCAAAACCCCTCATATCGGGGATCCGCCTGCGATACTTCGCCCCCGGCCGCCCTGGCCCGGAGTGCCACGGTTTGACGCAGGTCACATGTCGGAGCCGGATGATCTCCGCCATGCTGGGCGTGACAACGCCGTCCGAGCCGCAAAGGGGACCTGCCATGGCCGACACCGTGCTGTACGAGGTGAGCGACGGGCTCGCGACCGTCACCATCAACCGGCCGGACGCGATGAACGCGATGAACACCGAGGCGAAGGTCGCGCTGCGGGACGCCCTGGAGGCGGCGGGCGCGGACCCGGCCGTGCGCGCGGTGCTGCTGACCGCCACGGGGCGGGCGTTCTGCGTGGGGCAGGACCTCAAGGAGCACGTCGAGTCGCTGGCCGGCGGCGAGGCCATGCGCACGGTCCGGGAGCACTACAACCCCATCGTGCGGGCGATCACCGGCATGCCGAAGCCCGTGGTGGCCGGGGTGAACGGCGTCGCGGCGGGTGCGGGCTTCGGCTTCGCGCTGGCGGCGGACCACCGGGTCGTCGCGGAGACGGCGACGTTCAACACCTCGTTCGCGGGGGTGGCGCTCACCGCCGACTCCGGCATGTCGTGGACGCTGCCGCGGCTGGTCGGGCCGAGCCGCGCCGCCGACCTGATGCTCTTCCCGCGCACGCTCTCGGCCCAGGAGGCGTACGACCTGGGCCTGGTCAGCCGGCTGGTACCGGCCGCCGAACTGGCCGCGGAGGCGCTGGCGGCGGCCCGCGCGCTCGCCGAGGGGCCCACGGTCGCGTACGCCGCGATCAAGGCGTCCATGGCGTACGGGGCCGGCCACACCCTCGCCGAGACCCTGGAGAAGGAGGACGAGCTGCAGACCCGGGCGGGCGCCTCCGAGGACCACCGGATCGCGGTGGACGCCTTCCTCGCCAAGCGCAGGCCCCAGTACGTGGGCCGCTAGCGGACACCTCCCGGGCGCGCCGCGTCCGGGCGCGCCGCGTCCGGGCGCGCCGCGTCCGGGCCCGCCGCCTCCGGGTCCGCCTCCCGCCGGCCGGCCGCCTCCGGGTCCGCGCCCCCCGGGTGCGCCGCCTCCCGGCGGGCGTCCCCCGGGCGGGCAGGCGCCGGCAGGTGGGTGGTGCGGGCGGTGCAGTCGGCCAGGTGGTCGTCGACCAGCCCGCACGCCTGCATCAGGGCGTACGCCGTGGTGGGGCCGACGAACCGCAGGCCCCGCGCCTTCAGGGCCTTCGCCAGCGCGGTCGACTCGGGCGTGACCGCCGGGACGTCCGCCAGGGTGAGCGGCACCGGGCGGGCGGCCGGGTCCGGGGCGTGGGACCAGATCAGCGCGTCCAGCTCGCCGGGGGCCCACCCGGCGAGCACGCGCGCGTTGGCGAGGGTCGCGTCGACCTTGGCGCGGTTGCGGATGATCCCCTCGTCGGCGAGGAGCCGTTCCCGGTCCTCGTCCGTGAACGCGGCGACCGCCTCGACGGCGAAGCCGGCGAACGCCCGCCGGAAGCCCTCCCGGCGGCGCAGGATCGTCAGCCACGACAGACCGGACTGGAACGCCTCCAGGCAGAGGCGTTCGAACAGCGCGTCGTCCCCGTGGACCGGGCGCCCCCACTCCTCGTCGTGGTACCGGAGGTAGTCGGGCGTCGACAGGCCCCACGGGCAGCGCGGTGCCCCGTCCGGGCCCGGTACGGCGCCGCCGGTCACCGCTCGTCCTCCGCCGCGTCGCGGCGCGGCGGCTGCTCGTCGAAGAGGTCCGTCCGCCCGGCGGCGGTGGCCTGGGCGCCGGCGAGCGCGGACTCCAGCTCGGCGATGCGCGCGTCGCGCTCGGCGAGTTCGGCTGCCAGCCGGTCGAGGACCTCGTCGACGTCGAGCATGCGGTACCCGCGGGCCGCCATCGGCAGTCGCAGCGCCTCGATGTCGGCGCGGCTGACGGGCCTGGTCGGCGGGAGCGGGTCGACGAGGTGCTCGGGCGGCGCCTCGGGCAGCACCTCGTTCTCCGCGCCGCCGACCACCGCGAGGGTCACCGCGGCCACGACGACGACCATCGCTACAGCCAAGAACCAGAACACAGTGCGCCTCTCCCGGGGCCGGAAACCATGGAGCGTAGAACGTCCGGTGCCGATCGTGCCACGCGGTCGCTGCCGTTAGGGTCGCAGGGACGTCATGCGAGGAGGACTTACGGGATGCTGCGCCTGGGACGACGCGAATTCGACGCGCACGAGCCGGTGGTCATGGCCATCGTGAACCGGACCCCCGACTCCTTCTACGACCAGGGCGCCACCTTCCGCGACGAGCCGGCGCTCGCCCGGGTCGAGCAGGCGGTCGCCGAGGGCGCCGCGATCGTCGACGTCGGCGGGGTGAAGGCGGGCCCCGGCGAGGAGGTCGACGCCGAGGAGGAGGCGCGGCGCACGGTCGGCTTCGTGGCGGAGGTGCGGCGGCGCCACCCGGACGTGGTGATCAGCGTCGACACCTGGCGGCACGAGGTGGGCGAGGCCGTCTGCGAGGCGGGCGCGGACCTGCTGAACGACGCGTGGGGCGGCGTCGACCCGAAGCTCGCCGAGGTCGCCGCGCGGTACGGGGCGGGGCTGGTGTGCACGCACGCGGGCGGTGCGCTACCGCGGACCCGGCCGCACCGCGTCGGTTACGACGACGTGATGGCGGACATCCTGCGGGTGACGGTCGGCCTGGCCGAGCGGGCCGTGGCACTGGGCGTGCCGCGCGAGTCGGTGCTGATCGACCCGGGGCACGACTTCGGCAAGAACACCCGGCACTCGCTGGAGGCCACGCGGCGGCTCGGGGAGATGGTCGCGACGGGCTGGCCGGTGCTCGTGTCGCTCTCCAACAAGGACTTCGTCGGGGAGACCCTGGACCGGCCGGTGAAGGAGCGGCTCGTCGGCACGCTGGCGACGACGGCGGTCTCGGCGTGGCTGGGGGCGCAGGTGTACCGGGTGCACGAGGTCGCCGAGACGCGGCAGGTCCTGGACATGGTGGCGTCCATCGCGGGGCACCGCGAGCCCGCGGTCGCCCGGCGCGGCCTGGCCTGACGGCGCCGCCGCAGCGCGGACGGCGCCGAGCCGGAGCCGGACGGACCAACGGCGCCAAGCCGCGGCGCCGAGCCGGGCCGGGCAGCGAGCCCGGGCCGGCCTGGCGGGTCGAGCCCGGGTCGGACTGGCGCGCCGAGCCGGGCCGGGCCGGGCGGGGCGGGGGTGCGCCGGGCGCGCGCCCCCGCCGCCCCGCCCGCCGTGCTCAGCGGCCGGTCTCCTTGCTGACCAGGGCCACCGCCTCCTCGACGTCGTCCGTCAGGTGGAAGAGCAGCAGGTCGCGCTCCGCGGCCTTGCCCTGCGCGATGACGGTGTCGCGCAGCCAGTCCACCAGGCCCGACCAGTACGCGGTGCCGAAGAGGACGATCGGGAACCGGGTGACCTTCCGCGTCTGGACCAGGGTCAGCGCCTCGAAGAGCTCGTCGAGCGTGCCGAGGCCACCGGGGAGGACGACGAAGCCCTGGGCGTACTTCACGAACATCGTCTTCCGCACGAAGAAGTAGCGGAAGTTCACGCCGATGTCGACGTGCGGGTTGAGGCCCTGCTCGAAGGGGAGCTCGATGCCCAGGCCGACCGAGATGCCGTTCGCCTCCCGCGCGCCCTTGTTGGCGGCCTCCATCGCGCCGGGGCCGCCGCCCGTGATGACCGCGAAGCCGGCCTCGACGAGGGCCTTGCCGAGCCGCTCGCCGGCCTCGTACTCCGGTGTGCCGGCCGGGGTGCGCGCCGAGCCGAAGACGCTGATGGCGTTGGGCAGTTCGGCCAGCGCGCCGAAGCCCTCGACGAACTCGGACTGGATCCGCATGACCCGCCACGGGTCGGTGTGGACCCAGTCCGATTCGCCCGCCGTGTCCAGCAGCCGCTGATCGGCGGTGCCGGGCTGGACCTGGTCCCTGCGGCGGAGCACCGGCCCCAGCCGCTGCTCGGCGCGTACACCCTCGGCCTCGGGGTTCCCCATGATCTGCTCCCTCCGCTGAACATCGCTTGCTGAGGTCAGCGTAGGGCGGGGAGGGTGACGAACGGCGAAATTACGGTGGTCGGGATCGCGGTGGTCAGGCGGTGAGCCAGTCGTACAGCCGGCGCTCGCAGTGGGCGATCCGGTCGACGGCGACGTGCTCGTCCCGCTTGTGCGCGTAGATCGGGTCGCCGGGTCCGTAGTTGACCGCGGGCACGCCCAGGGCGCTGAACCGGGCGACGTCGGTCCAGCCGAACTTGGGCTTGGCGGTGCCGCCGACCGCCGCCATGAACGCCGCGGCCGCCGGGTGGGACAGGCCGGGGAGGGCGCCGCCGGTGTGGTCGTCGACGACGAACTCGGCGACCCCGCAGTCGGCGAAGACCTCCCGCACGTGCTCCTCGGCCTCCCGCATGGTGCGGTCGGGGGCGTAGCGGAAGTTGACGACGACCGTGCACTCGTCGGGGATGACGTTGGTGGCGACGCCGCCGGAGATGCCGACGGCGTTGAGCCCCTCGTGGTACTCCAGGCCGTCGATGACCGGGCGGCGCGGCTCGTAGGCGGCGAGGCGGGCCAGGACGGGGGCGGCGGCGTGGACGGCGTTGGAGCCCATCCAGGAGCGGGCCGAGTGGGCGCGCTCGCCCGTCAGCTTGAGGTGGACGCGCAGGGTGCCCTGGCAGCCGCCCTCGACCTGGGCGTCGGACGGCTCCAGCAGGACGGCGAAGTCGCCCTCCAGCCACTCCGGGTGGGCGTCCGCCACGTGTCCGAGGCCGTTGAGGTGCGCGGCGACCTCCTCGTTGTCGTAGAAGACGAACGTGAGGTCGCGGTTGGGGGCGGGGACGGTCGCCGCGATGCGGAGCTGGACCGCTACGCCCGACTTCATGTCGGAGGTGCCGCAGCCCCACAGGACGCCGTCCCCGTCCAGCCGGGAGGGGACGTTGTCGGCGATCGGCACGGTGTCGATGTGGCCGGCGAGGACGACGCGCTCGGCGCGGCCCAGGGCGGTGCGGGCGACGACGTTGTTCCCGTACCGGTCGACGGTGAGGTGCGGGAGGGTCCGCAGCGCCTCCTCGATCGCGTCCGCCAGGGGTTTCTCCGTGCCGCTGACGGAGGGGAAGTCGACCAGGGCGGCGGTCAGCGCGGCGCCGTCCAGGGTGAGGTCCAGAGCAGGGTGCGAGGACGCCTCAGGCGTGGAGTCGGGCATGTGACCGACCCTATCCCGCTCCCTAGTACGGTTGGCTGCGTGTCCGATTCCGCCGTCCCTCCCCCGCCCGCCCGCCGCGGTGGCCGTCGTTCCCGGGTCGCGGCGTCGTTCGCCGTCCTGCTGGCCGTCGTGGGGTACGTGGCGCTGCGGTGCGGGACGAGTGGCGACGGCTCCCCCGGGTGCACGGTGGGCACGGGGAGCCACACGTACAGTCTGAGCCCGGAGCAGGCGGCGAACGCCGCGACGATCTCCGCCGTGGGGACCACCCGCGGCATGCCCGAGCGGGCGGTGACGATCGCGCTGGCGACCGCGCTCCAGGAGTCGGCACTGCGCAACATCGACTACGGGGACCGCGATTCGCTGGGCCTGTTCCAGCAGCGCCCCTCGCAGGGGTGGGGCACGGCCGGCCAGATCATGGACCCGGTGTACTCGGCGGGGATCTTCTACGACCGCCTCGCCGAGGTGCCGGGGTACTCGCGGCTGCCGCTGACGGTCGCCGCGCAGCGCGTCCAGCGCAGCGGCTTCCCCCAGGCGTACGCCAAGCACGAGCCGGACGCCGCGCTGCTGGCGGCGGCGCTGACCGGCCGTTCGGCGGCGTCGCTGAACTGCGCCCCGGCGCAGGGCCCGAGGACCGGTGACCCGGCGCGGGTGCGCGGCGAGCTGGTGCGGGCGTTCGGCGCGGGCGTGCTCGGCGGGACGTCGGGCGACACCGCGGACGGCAAGGGCGGCGGCACACCGGGGACACCCGGCGGGGCCACCACCGGTCCGGGCACCACGGGTCCGGGGGGCGGCGCACCGGGGAATGACGCACGGACCGTGACGCTTCCCGTTCCGACGGAGGGCGCCGGCGCCGTCGGGCCGGAGGGCGCGACCGGCGGGGGCACGCGGCGCGGCTGGGAGCTGGCGCAGTGGGCGGTGGCCCGGGCGGAGTCCCTGGGCGTCGCGGAGGTGGCGTACGCGGGCCGGGTGTGGAGCGCGCGGGACGCGGCGCAGGGGTGGCGCACGGCCCCGCCCGGTACACCGCCGCACAGGGGTGAGGTCGTCGTCCGCCTCGCTCGGTGAGCGCGGGCGGGCCCGGCGGGCGCGGGCGGGCCCGGCGGGCACCCCGAGCCCGGTCGAGCCCGGTGAGCGCCGCGAGTCCGGTGAGCGCCGAGCACCGCGAGCGTGGTCGTACGGGGACGGCGGAGCGCGCACCGCTGGGCGCAGCGCATGGTAATCGACCCTGATCACAGGGTAATCACGCCACCCTCGCCCACCCTTCGATCAGCCGTCCGGCGCGTCACCCGTCGGGGCCACGTCGCGCGGCGGCGGGTACGGCGCGGGCGGCTCGGGTGAAGGGCCCTGCCGGCGGGCCCCTCCGGGGCGTTTCCCCGGGAAGGGGCGCGGAGTGACGGTTCTGCACGCGCCCCGCGCGCCCTGCGCCCGGCCCCGTTCGAAGGGGGCGCCCCACCGGGCGCGTTACCAACTCTTTACCCCGGGCCACCGCAACCTCCCCCCGGCCCCCGGCGGTTGTCACAGCGTCCGATCGTCGGACCGGCATCACCGCCGACACGACCCTCCCCCGTCGAAGGAGCATCATGTCCCTCCCCCTGACCCGCCGGATCGCCAGTGCCGCGCTGCTGACCGCAGCGGGAGCGGCCTCCGTGGTCGGTGCGGCCGGCTCCGCGAGCGCCGTGGACCTCCCGAAGAACACCGACCTCGCCGGCGGCGTCTCCGCCCTCGACACGGCCACGGTCACCGACACGGTCGACTCCACCGCGCAGGGCACCACCGGCGTGGCGGGCGACGCGGGCTCCGACGCCGTCCCGACCGCGGGCAAGGCCGTCGGGAAGACCACCCGCGCGGCCGCCCCGCTCGCCCGGAAGGCCGGCGGGGAGGTGACGCGCGGTGTCCGCGACGTCGCGGGCGACACCGCCGGTACCGCCAAGGACGCCGCGGGCGGCGCCACCAAGGGCGGCCTGCCCACCGGCGAGCTCGGCGGCGGCCTCCTGGGCGGCCTGCCGGCCGGCACCCCGCTCAGCTGATCCCACCCACCCGGCTGATCCACCCACCCGGCTGACCGCCACTCCGAGCGGCCGGCCCGCCCCACTGCGAGGGCCCGGGGAGACACGCCCCCCGGGCCCTCGCTCACGTCCGCCGACCGACCGCCCCGGGCCCCACGGGCCCACCGCCGGTCGCCCGGGCCTCACGGGCCCGCACCGACCGCCCGTGGCCCTCGCGTGCGTCCGGCCGGCCGCGTCCCTCGGGCGCGGGGCTGCGGCCGTCAGCCGAGGCGCTTGACCGCCGCCGCGACGCGCTCGTCCGTTGCCGTGAGCGCGACGCGCACGAACCGCTCCCCCGCCACGCCGTAGAAGTCGCCGGGCGCCACCAGGACGCCGAGCTCCGCCAGGTACCCGACGGTGTCCCAGCACGGCTCGTCGCGCGTGGCCCACAGGTAGAGGCTCGCCTCGCTGTGCTCGATGCGGAAGCCGTGGGAGACCAGCGCCGTCCGCAGCGCCGTCCTGCGCTCCGCGTACCGCGCGCGCTGCTCGCGCACGTGCGCGTCGTCGCCGAGCGCCGCGACCGTCGCCGCCTGCACCGGCGCGGGCACCATCATCCCGGCGTGCTTGCGGATCCGCAGCAGTTCGCCGAGGACCGCCGCGTCACCGGCGACGAACGCGGCGCGGTACCCGGCGAGGTTGGACCGCTTCGACAGGGAGTGGACGGCGACGATCCCCTCGTACGAGCCGCCGCAGACGTCCTCGTGCAGGACGGAGACCGGGTCGCCCTCCCAGCCCAGCTCCAGGTAGCACTCGTCGCTCAGCAGCAGGACGCCGTGCTCCCGCGCCCAGGCGACGATCCGGGTCAGCTCGTCCTTCCCGAGGACCCGGCCCGTGGGGTTGGACGGCGAGTTGAGCCACAGCAGCTTCAGCCCGGCCGGGTCGAGCTCCGTCGGGTCGTCGTAGACCACCGGGGTGGCCCCCGCCAGGCGCGCGCCGACCTCGTACGTCGGGTAGGCCAGCCGCGGGTAGGCGACGCGGTCGCCGGGGCCCAGGCCCAGCTGGGTCGGCAGCCAGGCCACCAGCTCCTTGGAGCCGACGACCGGCAGGACCTCGGTGTGCGCGACCGCGCGGGCGCCGAGCCGCCGCTCGCACCAGCCGGCGAGCGCGTCGCGCAGGGCGGCGGTGCCCCAGACCGTCGGGTAGCCGGGCGAGTCGGCCGCCTCGACCAGGGCCCGCTGCACCAGCTCGGGCACGGGGTCCACGGGGGTCCCGACGGACAGGTCGACGATGCCGTCGGGGTGGGCCGCGGCCGTCTTCTTGTACGGCTCCAGCTTGTCCCACGGGAACACGGGTAGGCGGGAGGAGACTGCGGACACGGTGCTCACTTTCTCGTGCGGGCGGCGGGCACAAACGCCGCGGTCCCGTACAGCGGAAGGACCGTACGGGACCGGGCGGTGATGGATGGAGCGATCAGCCGTTCTGCGGCGGCAGGGCGGCGATGAAGGGGTGGTCACGCTCGATCAGACCGAGCTTCGAGGCACCACCGGGCGAGCCGAGCTCGTCGAAGAACTCGACGTTCGCCTTGTAGTAGTCCTTCCACTCCTCCGGGGTGTCGTCCTCGTAGAAGATCGCCTCGACCGGGCAGACCGGCTCACAGGCCCCGCAGTCGACGCATTCGTCCGGATGGATGTACAAGGACCGCTTGCCCTCGTAGATGCAGTCGACGGGGCACTCCTCGATGCACGCCTTGTCCTTGACGTCGACACAAGGCTGCGCGATGACGTAGGTCACGCTGTCGTTCCTCCTTGGTAGGGCTGGCTCTGCGCGGGAGCGCGGCGTCGTCGATGCCCGCACCTAGTATCTCCGTTCTTGGAGACGAACCGAACAGGAGGGGCGGACAGAACTGTGGAGTTCACTGCGGGCGGACGCCTTGAAGTCCAGATCACACCATCTGACGTGGGTAAACGGGTGTCTGTCCGCCGGTTGGGGGACCCCGCGTCGGGACCGGAGACGTTCACCGACACCGTCGGGGTTCTCACATCCTGGGACGACGGTGTGTTGCTGATCACACGGCGGACCGGTGAGAGCGTCCGGATCGCGGAATCCTCGCTGGTCGCGGGCAAGGTCGTGCCCGCCGCGCCCGCCCGCAGACGGGGCCCCGCCGCGGGCTTCGCCGAGCTCGCGCGCGTGCAGGCCCGGTCCTGGCCGCCGGAGGAGGCCGAGCCACTCGGAGAGTGGACGCTGCGCGCCGCGCGCGGCTTCACCCGCCGGGCCAATTCGGTGCTCCCCCTCGGCGCTCCCGGCGTACCGCTCGACGACGCCCTCGCGCGTGTCGTGGCCTGGTACGGCGAGCGCGGGCTGACCCCGTACGTCCAGGCCGCCACCGGGGCCGAGGGCACCCAGGAGACGCTGTGCGCCGCCCTGCAGGAGCGGGGCTGGCGGCGGGAGGTCACGGCCGAGGTGCGGGTCGCGGGGCTGGCGCCCGTCGCGGACCTGACCGCCGACACGACCCGGGTGGTCCTGGCCCGGACCCCCGACGCGGCCTGGCTGCGCCGCTACCAGCGGGTCGGCGAGCCCGGCCCGCACGTGCTGCGGGTGCTGTCCGGCGGCCCGTCGGTGTGGTTCGCGTCCGTAGCCGGCGAGGAGGGGGCCCCGGCGGCGATCGGGCGGTGCGTGGTCGACGGCCGGTGGGCGGGCTTCTCCGCCGTCGAGGTCGACCCGGCGCGGCGGCGCGGGGGCCTGGCCACGGCCGTCATGGCGGCGCTCGCCGCCCGCGCCCTCGCCCAGGGCGCCTCCGCGGCCTGGCTCCAGGTGGAGGAGGACAACACCGCGGCCCGCGCCCTCTACGACGGCATGGGCTTCGCGCTCCACCACCGCTACCACCACTTCCGCCCGGACCGGGCCGGCGCGTGAGCGGCGCGCACGACCGGCCGGAGGCGGACCGGTGGCGGACGCGGTTCGCGCGGGAGGCGCGCGAGGAGCGGCCCGACCTGGCCGCGCTCTGTCTGCTGATCGGCGCCGAGGCGGAGCCGGAGCTGGGACAGCCGGAGCTGGACGCCGCCGAGATCGAACTGGACCGCCTCGCCGGGCTCCTGCCGTACGGGCCGAAGTCCCCGCGCGCCTGGGCGGCGGCGCTCGCCGCGCTGCTCGGCACCCGGTGCGGCTTCCACGGCACCCCCGCCGACTACCGGCACCTGGAGTCTTCGCTCCTCCACCACGTGCTGCGGCGGCGCCGGGGCCTGCCGATCCTGCTGTCGGTGGTGTGGGCGGAGGTCGCCCGGCGCGCCGGCGCCCACGTGTACGGGGTCGCCCTGCCCGGCCACTTCGTCGTCGGCTTCGGGGACCCGCAGGAGCAGGTGCTGGCCGACCCCTTCGCCGGGGGCCGACTGCTGACCGGCGCCGACGCGGAACTGCTCGTGGCCGGCGCCACCGGGGAGCCGCTGCGGCCGTCGATGCTGACGCCCGCCGACCCGCTCGACGTCGTCCTGCGCGTCCTGAACAACATCCGCGCCTGGGCCGCCGGGCGCCCCGAGCGCTCCGACGTGGCCCTGTGGGCGGTGGAGCTGGCCCTGCTGCTCCCCTCCCACCCGGCGCGGCTGCGCTACGAGCGCGCCCAGCTGCTCGTGCGGCGGGGCGAGTTCGCGGCGGGCGCGGCGGAGATCGAGGCGTACGCGGAGGTCGTCGACGCGGTCGAGCCGACCACGGCCGCCACCCTGCGCGCCCACGCGCGGGCCGCCCGGGCGCGGCTGAACTGAACGCCGGCGCCCGGACGCCCCGGGCGCCGGGTCAGCCCTGCGGGTCGAGCTCGATGGTGACCGTGCGCTCCGCCCGGTTCTTGCCCATGAGCGCCTTCTGCATGGCGCTGGCCACGTCGTCGGCGGACAGCTGGTGCTTCTTGCCGTCGCCCTTCGTGATCATCACGCCGTCGAAGACGCCGTCCAGGAGGCGGTTGATGGCCTCCTTGTCGTAGTACGGGACGAGCTTCCCGTCGACCGGCTTCATGGAGAGGATCTGCGGCAGCGACCGCTGCGGGCCGAACTGGATCTCCCGGCCGCCCGCGCGGATGGTGACCAGGTCGGACATGGCGGGCTCGGCGAACTCCGCCACGGCCCGGTCGATCTCCTCCTGCTTGATCGTCGGTTCGCGGGTCGCGACGGGGAGTTCGACGACGTTCGGCTTGCCCGTCTCGACCTGCGCCCGGTACGCGTCCTTGACGAAGAGCATGGACCGCTGGACGTCCAGGGCCGTGCCGGCCCTGCCGGGGACGGGGACGACCTTGCCGGGGGCGAACTTGACGGTGCCCTCGGCGACCGAGCCGGAGCCGCCGGCCAGGTCGCTCAGGGCGACGCCGAGCTTCTCCTCGTCCACGGGGATGACCGGCTGCGCGACGCGTTCGACGCCGAAGAGCGAGCCGATCACCGACACGGGGTTGTAGTCGCTGCCCGCGGCCGCCCGGACGGTGGCCTGGCTGTCGAGGGACAGGCCGGCCTTGTCGGGGGCGAGGCTCCGGTCCGTGCCGCCCACGTCGAGCTTCAGCGGCGTGGTGGCGCGCCCGCCGAGGGCGGCGTCGAGCTTGCGGACGGCCTCCTCCTTCGTCGAGCCGCCGATGTCGACGCCGAGGACCGTGGTGCCCTTCGGCACGTCGGCCTGGTTGAGGAGCAGCCCGGCGCCGTAGGCGAGGCCGGCCAGGGTGACCGTGGCGACGCCGAGGAGGACCAGCTTGGAGCGGCCCTTCTTCTTCGGCGCGGGCGCCGCGCGCGTGGCCGGCGGTGGGGTCGGCGCGGGGGCCTGCGGCGCGGGCTCGTCGAGGGCCGGCGGGTACGCGTCGAACGCGTCCGGGCCGGCGGGGTCGTCCGCCGCGCGGGCCGGGCCCGACATCGGGAACGGCGACGGCGCCTCGTGGTGGTCCTGGGGGGCCACGGGGATGCCGCTGGTGAGCGTCGCACCGGAGACCTGCGTGGGCGCCGGTCCGGGGTGGGGCTGCTGCGGGGTGAGGATCGCGGTGTCGTCGGAGAACGCGCCCACGGGGCCGCCGTCGGCGGCGGGCGGCACCTCGACCGTGCCCGGCGCCGGACCCGTCGTCGGGCCGGAGGGCGGCTCGGGCCCGTCCGAGAAGTACGGCGTGGCGGGCGTGCCCGGGTGTCCGGTACCGCCACTCCCGCCGTCCGGGGAGGAGGGGTCGCGCCGCGCGGGGCCGCCCTGGCGCGGCGGGGCTCCCGCCGTCGCGGCGTACCCCGAGCCGTTGGCCCCGGCGCGTGCGGGGGCACCGCCGCCGACCGCGGGCGTGCCCGCCGCGGGGGTGCCGAAGGCCGGCGTGCCGAAGGCGGGGGTGCCCGTACCGCCGTCGCGGGCGGGGCCGCCCGCTGCGGGCGGCCGCGGCGCGTTCCTGGGCGCCGCGGCCTGCGGCGCGGCGGCCGGGGGCCTGCGCGGGGCGAACCAGGCGCTGGTGGACTCCTGCGGCGCCGCCGGTTCGGGTTCCGCCACCTCGGGGCGGGGCGTCGCCGCCGTGCGCTCGGCGGGGCGCTCCGGCTGCGGCTCGCCCTCGGCCGCCTCCTGGTCCTCGGCGGCGACGGGCTTGCGGACGACGACCGGCGGGATGGGCCGCGATCCGGGGATGTTGATCCGGATGCGGGTCGTCAGCGTCGTCTCGGTCTTCTTCTCCTCGGGCTGCGCGGGCGCGCCGGACCCGGACGCCTCCTGGTACTGGGGCGACCCGTACGGCGGGGTCCCCGAGGGGTAGGCGGCTCCGCCACGCCCCTGGGGCCCGGAGGACGAGGTGTCAGTTTCACGGCTCAAAGCAGGCTCTCCCGGTTGGCTCCGCCGCCCGCTCTCACACCCACGGGCGCCCGGCGGCGCGCACCACCATACTGGCCGCGGTCACGGAACCACCCGCGACCAGGGGAACATCACCGGGCATTGCCGCCCAAGTTCGGGCAGGTCACCTGTCAAGTGCCCGTGCGCGGCCGCGCTGTTGGGGGAGAGTGGAGTAAGTGGCGCACATCACAGCGAGCGCCATGCCGCCGAGGACGAACACCAGGTCGGCGAGGCCGCCCCAGAAGACCTTGTCCCCCTCGCCGCGGCCGAAACCGACCGCCACGACCGCCGCGAGCCAGCCGAGGCCGGACGTCATGACGCCCGCCTGCCCGCCGGCCGCCCGCAGACCCCCGTGGAACAGCGCGGCGCCGGCCAGGAGGGCGAGCAGCAACCCGCCGGGGAGGAAGGCGCCCTGGACCAGCGCCCCTGCCAGCCCGACGAGGACACCGAGGACGACGAGGACGGCGTGGACGGCGGCCTTCGTCGCGGTGCTCACGCCTCCACCCCCGCGAAGAGGTCGGTCTCGCGCTCCCCGTCCGGCGCACCGGACGGGCCGTGGACCAACTGGTAGTACTCACGGACGAAGACGGGCTGCCCCAGGTGGTTGGAGAGGGCGAAGAACCTGTCCTGCACACTGATTTGTGTGGCGTGGGCACACAGGGCGGCGATCTTCCGGTCCGCGTACGCCGTGCCGTCGATCTCCGTGGTGACCAGCGCGTCGTCGACCACGCCCGGGACGTCGCCGATGTCCGCGATGCCGGGGAACGTCACGCCGGTCGCGGCGCGCAGGGCGGCGAAGCCCTCCTCGGCGACCGAGCGCGGCACGCGGTTCCAGTAGACCTTCGCGATGGCGTGCGGGGTGCCGGCGTCGGGGCGGTACGCGGGGTCGGCGGCCAGTTCGGCGGCGCGGACGGCGACGCGGTGGGCCTGGATGTGGTCGGGGTGGCCGTACCCGCCGTCGGGGTCGTAGGTCACCAGGACCTGCGGGCGGACCTCCCGGACGATGTCGACCAGGTGGGCGGCCGCCTCGTCGACGGGGGTGCCGTAGAAGGAGCCCTCGCGGTGGTTCTGCGGGACGCCCATCATCCCGGAGTCGCGGAAGCGCCCGGGGCCGCCGAGGAAGCGGTGGTCGGTGACGCCCAGCTCCCTCATCGCGGCGGCGAGTTCACCGACGCGGTGCGGCCCGAGGCGGTCGTCGCGGTCGGGTGCGAGGTGGGCGAGGGAGGGCGGGACGACCTCGCCCTCCTCGCCGCGTGTGCAGGTCACGAGCGTGACCTGGGCGCCTTCGGCCGCGTACCTGGCCATGGTGGCGCCGTTGTTGATCGACTCGTCGTCGGGGTGCGCGTGCACCAGGAGCAGACGACGGGCGGGGAGATCCGTCATACGGACACCCTACGAGGTCCGGCGAGGGACCCCGGGGAGGTGCGCTCGCTAGAACTTGAGGTTCCCGATCATGCCGGCGACGCTGGTGGTCAGCTGGCTGACGGTGGGGGCGATGGAGGAACTCGCCAGGTAGAAGCCCAGCAGCATGCACACGACCGCATGCCCGGCCTTCAGACCCGATTTCCGGATGAGCAGGAAGACGACGATCGCCAGCAGCACCACCGCCGAAATCGAGAGTGCCACGGCGGTTCACCTCCATACGTGTCGGTCGGAACGGGCAGCGCGCATGTGCCAGGAGGTACTTACCCACCTTGCGCTACGGATCATAACTTTCCGTTCGTACGCATCGATCGGTGCACGGCAGCATTGGGGGGCGCACAGCCGCTAGTTTCGGTCACATGACCTCGCGGCAGCAGAGCTCGTTCCCCCGCCAGTACGCGCGGACCCGGCGCTACGCCCTGGGAGCACCACGGTCGTTCACCGTGTCACCCGACGGTTCCCGGGTCGTCTTCCTGCGTTCGCCCTCGGGGACGGAGCCGGCGCACCGGCTGTACGTCCTGGACCTGGCCGGCGGGGAGGTGCGCGAGCGGGTCGCCGCCGACCCGCGGGAGTTGCTGGGCGGGGCCGGTGAGCGGCTGTCGGCGCAGGAGCGCACGCGCCGGGAGCGCAGCCGTGAGGTGGCGCGGGGCGTGGTCGGCTACGCGGTCGACGCGGCGGTCGAGTTGGCGGCGTTCGCCCTGTCCGGGCGGTTGTACGTCGCCGAGCTGCGGGCCGGGACGACGCGCCCGCTGCCCGCGCGCGGGCCGGTGCTCGACCCGCGGCCGTCGCCGGACGGCCGGCTCGTGGCGTACGTGTCGGACGGGGCGCTGCGGGTGGTCCCGGTCGAGGACGGCGACGGGGCGGACCGGGCGCTCGCCGAGCCCGAGGGCGAGCACGTGGCCTACGGGACGGCGGAACACGTGGCGGCCGAGTCGATGGACCGCTCGCGGGGCTTCTGGTGGTCGCCGGACTCCGACCGGCTGCTCGTGGCGCGGGTCGACAACGCCGCCGTGGAGGGGTGGTGGATCGCCGACCCCGCGCACCCGGAGCGCGAGCCGGCGCGCGTGGCGTACCCGGCGGCGGGGACGGACAACGCCGACGTGCGCCTGTTCCTGCTCGGGGTGGCGGACGGCGCGCGGACGGAGGTCGTGTGGGACCGGGGCCGGTTCCCGTACCTCGCACGGGCGCACTGGTCGGCCGCGGGGCCCCCGCTGCTGCTCGTACAGGCCCGTGACCAGCGCACGCAGGAGTACCTGGAGGTCGACACGGACAGCGGGGCGACCCGTGCCGTCCACCGGGAGGAGGACGGCCGTTGGCTGGAACTTGTCTCCGGCGTTCCCTCCCGGACACCCGACGGGCGGCTCGTGCGGGTCGCGGACGAGGGCGGGGCGCGCGTTCTCGTCGTCGGCGACCGCCCCCTGACGGACGGGCGGTTGCACGTGCGGGCGGTGCTGGACGTGGGCGACGGTGACGTGCTGGTCTCGGCCTCGGCGGGCGCGTCGGCGGACGACCCGGAAATTGGCGCGATCCATGTGTACCGGGTGGGCCCCGGGGGCGCCGAACGGGTCTCGGCGGGGCCGGGCGTCCACGGCGCGGTGCGCGGCGGCCCGGTGACCGTCCTCGCCTCGGCGCTGCCCGACCGGCCGGGGACGCGGGTGCGGGTGCTGCGGGACGGCGAGCCGCTCGCGGAGGTCGCCTCGTACGCCGAGACGCCCGTGCTGTCGCCCCGCCTGGCGCTCACCGTGTCGGGCCCGCACCGCGTGCCCTGCGCGGTGCTGCTGCCGCACGGGTACGAGGAGGGGGACGGGCCCCTGCCGGTGCTGATGGACCCGTACGGGGGCCCGCACGGGCAGCGGGTGGTGGCGGCGCACGACCGGCACCTGACCTCCCAGTGGTTCGCCGACCAGGGGTTCGCGGTGGTCGTCGCGGACGGACGGGGCACGCCGGGGCGCTCGCCCGACTGGGAGAAGGCCATCGCCGGGCGGCACACGCTGGCGCTGGACGACCAGGTCGCCGCCCTGCGGGGGCTCGCCGGGCGGTATCCGCTGGACCTCGGGCGGGTGGCGATCCGGGGCTGGTCCTACGGCGGCTTCCTGGCGGGGCTCGCGGTGCTGCGGCGCCCCGACGTCTTCCACGCCGCCGTGGTGGGGGCCCCGGTGACGGACCACCGGCTCTACGACACCCACTACACCGAGCGGTACCTCGGCGGGATGCCCCAGGACGTGCCGGAGGTCTACCGGGCGAACTCACTGGTGTGGGACGGCGGGCTCGTGGAGCCACGGGAGCCCGCCCGGCCCATGATGATCATCCATGGGATGGCGGACGACAACGTGGTCGTCGCCCATACGCTGCGGCTGTCCTCGGCCCTGCTCGCGGCGGGCCGCCCCCATGAGGTGGTCCCGCTGACGGGCGTGACGCATATGACGCCGCAGGAACAGGTCGCGGAGAACCTGCTGCTGCTCCAACTCGACTTCCTGCGCCGGGCACTCCCCGCGGGGTGAGCCCCCGTGGGCCCGGGTGCGACCGGCCGGGGCGACGTGGTGCGCCCCGGCCGGTCCACGGCACCCGCACGGCCGTACGCCCACCAGGGTGGCGCGTCCGTATATCGGTACGGGGTCGTCGCCGTGTCCTGTCGGTTACACGGGCCCCGGGTCGCCGGCCCCGGGCCCCGGCGGGGCGGGCGGGGCCTCCCCCCGCGGCGCCACCTCCCCGACCCGGGCCGTCGTGTCGCCCGGCACCACGTGCATCTCCTCGGCGAAGTGGCACGCCGAGTCGTGCCGCGCCGGGGTGGCCGCGTCCCGGAACACGGCCGGTACGGCGAGCAGCGGCACCTCCAGCGCGCACCGCTCGCGCGCCTTCCAGCAGCGGGTGCGGAACCGGCACCCGGAGGGCGGGTCGGCCGGGGACGGCACGTCGCCGCTGAGCAGGATCCGCTCGCGGTGCTCCCGCGCCCGCGGGTCGGGCACGGGGACGGCGGAGAGCAGCGCCTGTGTGTACGGGTGGGTGGGGTGGTCGTAGATCTCGTTGTCGGTCCCCGTCTCCACGATGCGGCCGAGGTACATGACGCCGATCCGGTCGGAGATGTGCCGGACGATCGACAGGTCGTGCGCGATGAAGACGTAACTGAGTCCGAACTCGTCCTGGAGCCGTTCCAGCAGGTTGACGACCTGCGCCTGGACGGAGACGTCGAGGGCGGAGACGGGCTCGTCGGCGACGATGACCCGGGGCCGCAGGGCGAGGCCGCGGGCGATGCCGATGCGCTGGCGCTGTCCGCCGGAGAACTGGTGCGGATAGCGGTTGATGTGCTCGGGGTTGAGGCCGACGACCTCCAGCAGCTCCTGCACCCGGCGCCGGCGGTCGCCCTTCGGGGCGGCCTCGGGGTGGATCTCGTACGGCTCGCCGACGATGTCGCCGACCGTCATCCGCGGGTTGAGGGAGGTGTACGGGTCCTGGAAGACCATCTGGATGTCGCGCCGCACGGCCTTCAGCGCGCGGCCCGACAGCCGGGTGATGTCCTCGCCCCGGTAGCGGATGGTGCCGGAGGTGGGGCGTTCGAGGTGGACGAGCATCCGGGCGACGGTCGACTTCCCGCAGCCGGACTCGCCGACGATGCCGAGGGTCTCGCCCTGCCCCACCTCGAAGGAGACCCCGTCGACCGCCTTGACGGCGCCCACCTGCTTGCGGAACAGGACGCCCTGGGTGAGGGGGTAGTGCTTGACGAGGTCCCGGACCTCCAGGACCGGCTCAGCGTGGGGCATCGGCGGGCTCCTTGCCGGAGGGCTCCTCGTGGAGGGTCTCCCGCCAGAAGTGGCAGGCGCTGCGGCGTTCCGCGGAGACCTCGTACAGCGGGGGGACGTCGGTGCGGCAGACGTCGCGGGCCCGGGGGCAGCGTGGGTGGAAGGGGCAGCCCGAGGGGATGGCGGTGAGGCTCGGTGGCAGCCCCCGGATCGCGTACAGCTCGCGGCCCTTCTGGTCCAGGCGCGGGATGGAGTCCAGCAGGCCCCGGGTGTAGGGGTGCGCGGGCGCCCGGTACAGGTCGTGGACGGGGGCGGTCTCGACGATCCGGCCGGCGTACATGACGGCGATGCGGTCGGCGACGTCGGCGACGACGCCGAGGTCGTGGGTGATGAGGATGAGGCCCATCCGCATCTCCCGCCGGAGCTCCGCGAGCAGCTCCATCACCTGGGCCTGGACGGTGACGTCGAGGGCGGTGGTGGGCTCGTCGGCGATGATGAGGGCGGGTTCCAGGGCCATCGCCATGGCGATCATGACGCGTTGGCGCATGCCGCCGCTGAACTGGTGCGGGTACTGGCCGACGCGTTCGAGCGCGGCGGGGATGCGGACGCGGTCCATCAGCTCGACGGCCCGGGCGCGAGCCTCCTTCTTCGACGCGCCGCGGTGGACGGTGAACATCTCGGCGAGCTGGTCGCCGACGGTGAGCACGGGGTTGAGGGCGGACAGCGCGTCCTGGAAGACCATCGCCATCCGGGCGCCGCGGACCTTGCGGCGCTCCTCCTCCCTGAGGGTCAGCAGGTCGCGTCCCTGGAAGAGGATCCGTCCGCCGGTGATCCGGCCGGGCGGCACGTCGAGGATGCCCATGACCGCCTGGGCGGTGACGGACTTGCCGGATCCTGACTCGCCGAGCACGGCGAGGGTCTCGCCCTCGTCGACGGCGTAGCTGACGCCGTTGACGGCCTTGGCCACGCCCTCGCGGGTGCGGAACTCGACGTGGAGGTCGCGGACTTCGAGCAGCATGGCGGCGGCTCCTCAGCGCAGCTTGGGGTCGAGGGCGTCGCGGACCGCGTCGCCGAGCATGATGAAGGCGAGCACCGTGACGCTCAGCGCGCCCGCGGGCCACAGCAGCATGTGGGGGGCGTTGCGGATCTGCGGAGCGGCGTTGGAGATGTCGATCCCCCAGGAGACCGTGGGCGGGCGCAGGCCGACGCCGAGGAACGACAGGGTCGCCTCCAGGGCGATGTACGTGCCCAGCGCGATCGTCGCGACGACGATGACCGGGGCCACGGCGTTGGGGGCGACGTGGCGCAGCATCAGCCGGCCGCTGCCGGCGCCCAGGGAGCGGGCCGCCTGGACGTAGTCGTGCTGTTTCGCGGTGATCACCGAGCCGCGGGCGATGCGGGCGATCTGGGGCCAGCCGAGCAGCACGATGAAGCCGACGACGGGCCACACCGTGGTGCTGGTGACGACGGAGAGGAAGACGAGGCCGCCGAGGACGACGGGGATGCCGAAGAAGACGTCCGCGGTACGGGAGAGCAGGGCGTCGCCCCAGCCGCCGAAGAACCCGGCGAGCCCGCCGAGGAGGCTGCCGAGGAGGGCGGCTCCGAAGGTGGCGGCGACGCCGACGGTGATGGAGGCGCGGGCCCCGTGGACGGTGCGGGCGTACACGTCGCAGCCCTGGGTGTCGAAGCCGAAGGGGTGGCCGGGCGCGGAGCCCTCCTGCGAGCGGTCCAGGTCGCAGCGGAGCGGGTCGGTGTCGGTGAGCAGCTGCGGCCAGACGGCGACGAGCAGCAGGAAGGCGATGAGCAGCGCGGAGACGACGAAGACGGGGTTGCGGCGCAGCTGGTGCCAGGCGTCGGTCCACAGGCTGCGCGGCCTGCCGCCCGGGCCCGGCGGGACGCCCTCCTCGCCGGTCGGTTCGGTCTCCCGCCGGTCGAGTGTCTCGGCCTCGCTCATGGCCAGGTCCATCGCGCCGCCGGCACCGGTGGGGGCGACGGCCTCGCGGGGGTCGTCGTACGGGCGGTAGGGGCTGTGGGGACCGCCGGGCTCCCCGATGCCGTTGGGGTCCTTGGGGTCACGGGGGTCATGGGGCTCCTGCGGCTCAGGCATAGCGGATCCTCGGGTCCAGGACCGCGTAGAGCAGGTCGACGAGCAGGTTCGCCACCAGGAAGACGATGACGAGGATCGTCACGAAGCCGACGACGGTGGGCGAGTTGTTGCGCAGGATGCCCTGGTAGAGCTGGTAGCCGACGCCGTGGATGTTGAAGATCCGCTCGGTGACGATGGCGCCCCCCATCAGCGCCCCCACGTCGGCGCCGATGAAGGTGACGACGGGGATGAGCGAGTTGCGCAGCAGGTGGCGGGTGATGACCCGGCGGCGCGGCAGTCCCTTGGCGACGGCGGTGCGCACGTAGTCGGCGCGGAGGTTCTCGGCGATGGAGGTGCGGCTGAGCCGGGTGACGTAGGCGAGGGAGACGAGGGCGAGCACCACGCCGGGCAGGAGCAGCTCGTCGAAGCGGGCCTCCGAGGAGACGGACGGGCTGATCCACCCCCATTTGACGCCGAGGAGGAACTGCAGGAGGTAGCCGGAGACGAAGGTGGGGACGGAGATCACGACGAGGGTGAGGACGAGCAGTCCGGTGTCGAGGGGACGGCCGCGCTTGAGGCCGCTGACCACGCCGAGGGTGATGCCGACGACGATCTCGATGACGACGGCGACGACGGTCAGGCGCAGGGTGACGGGGAAGGCGCTCGCCATCAGCTCCGTGACCGGCTGCCCGTTGAAGGCGGTGCCGAAGTCACCCTGGAAGATCGCCCCCATGTAGAGGACGTACTGCTTCCACAGCGGCTCGTCGAGGTGGAGGTCCGCGCGGATGCGGGCGGCGGTGGCCGGGTCGGGCGCCTTGTCGCCGAAGAGCGCCGCGACGGGGTCCCCGAGCGCGTACACCATGAGGAAGATCAGCAGAGTGGTCCCGATGAACACGGGGATCATCTGGAGCAGCCGCCGGACCAGGTAACGCCCCATGAGCCCTCCTCGGGGGTGGCGGGTTGCGGGTGGCGGGTCTCCCGTGCCAGGAGCCGGCGGTGGGGCCGGGGCCCGTGGCGGGGGTGGGGCCCGGGCCCGGGGCGGTCCGCTGCGCGGGGCCCGTGGCGCGGGGTCAGCCGACCTTGATCGCCTCGTACACGGGGACGCTGAACTGGTTGAGCTTCACCTCGGAGAGCCGCTCGGAGTACCCCGCGCTGCCGTTCTGGTACCAGAGGGGGATGGCCGGCATCTGGTCGGCGAGGATGCGCTCGGCGTCCTGGAAGAGCTTCACGGCGGCGGCCTCGTCGGCCTCGGCGTTGGCGCGGTCGACGAGGGCGTCGAAGCGCTGGTTGCTGAACTTGCCGTAGTTGGAGGAGGCGCCGGTGTAGTACAGGGGCTCCAGGAAGTTCTGGATGAGCGGGTAGTCGGCCTGCCAGCCGGAGCGGAAGGGACCGGTGACGCGGGCGTTGGAGACCTGGTTGCGGAAGTCGGCGAAGGTGCCGACGGGGTTGACGGTGCAGACGGGGCCGCGGCCCAGGACGTTGTTGACGCTGTTGCACACCGCGTCCATCCACTGGCGGTGCGATCCGGTGTCGACGTTCGAGGTGAGCGTGATCCTGCCGCCGGGCAGGCCGCCGCCCTCCTCGATGAGCCGCTTCGCCTCGGCGGCGTCGAACACGCACGCGTCGCCGCAGATGTCGGAGTAGCCGCCCTGCTCGCCGAGGGCCGGGGAGGTCCAGTCCTTGGCCGGGGTGCGGGTGCCCTGGAAGATCTGCCGGGTGATCTGCTCGCGGTTGATCGCCTTGGAGAGCCCGACGCGGACCTTCTCCATGCCGGGCTTGGACCACTCGGGCCGGTAGAAGGGGAAGAACAGCGTCTGGATGATCAGCGCCGGCTGGTTGATGTACCGGTCGCCGAGGTCGCCCTCGACGTTCTTCAGCTGCTGCGCGGGCACGTCGTCGACCAGGTCGAGGTTGCCGGAGATCAGGTCCTGGTAGGCGGTGTTGTTGTCGGTGTAGACGCGCAGGTCGACACCGGCGTTCTGCGCCTTGTCCGGGCCCTGGTAGCCGTCCCAGCGGCGCAGCCGCATCTCGCTGCCCTTGGTGTACGCCTCGATGGTGTACGGGCCGTTGCCGACGGGCTTGTCCAGCCACGCGGCACGGTCGGCGAAGAACGCCTGCGGCAGCGGCATGAACGCCTGGTACCCGAGGGTCTCCGGCCAGGTGGAGAACTTGTCCGTCAGTGCCACGGTGAAGGTGCGCTCGTCCTTGACGACGAGGCCGCGCATCGTCTTCGACTTGGGGCTGCCGGCCTCGGGGTGGACGTCCTCGTACCCCACGATGTCGGCGAAGAAGGGGGCGTTGTTCTGCTTGCTGTCGAGGTGGGCGGCGTAGTTCCAGGCGTCGACGAAGGACTTCGCGGTGACCTTCTCACCGTTGCTGAAGGTCCACCCCTCCTTCAGGGTGACGGTGAAGTTCTGCGAGTCCGACGTGTCGATCCTCTCGGCGACCATGTCCTTGGCCTCGCCGGTCTCCGGGTCGTACCGCTTGAGGCCGCGGAAGATCATGTCGAGGACCTTGCCGCCCTGGACCTCGTTGGTGTTGGCGGGCTCCAGGGGGTTTTGGGGGTCGCCCCAGGAGGAGCTGAGGATCCCGTCGCCGCCGGCCCCGTTCCCGCCGCCACACGCGGTCGCGGACGCGGCGAGCACGACGGCGACGGCACAGGCGACCCACTTCGTGGGCTGGCTGGCTCCGCGCATGGCTGCCTCCTGGGGGGTTCCGTGCCGGTTTGCGGTAGGTAGGCCCACTATCGCCCCAGGGTGGTGGGCCGTGCACGCGCACGGCACCCAACGGGGTGCCGGGCCGGGGGCCGCGTCCGGGCTCGGTCGCGGGGTTCGGCACGGGGCGGGTCCCGGGCACGGGGCGGGCCGGTACGTGGCCCGCTCCCGGCCGCACCTCCCGCCTACGGCACCGGTCACAGCCCCCCGGCACCGGTCACAGCCCCCCGGCACCGGTCACAGCCCCCCGGCTGCGCGTCCCGGGTACGCCGGAAGGCCCCCCGCCGGGTGGCGGGGGGCCTCGGTACGCGGACGGACTACTTGGCGTCGGACTCCAGGGACGCGAGCGCCGGGTCCAGGACGACCTCCTTGCCCGACCTGATCGTCGGCTCCTCCGGGAAGTGGCACGCGGTCAGGTGCCCCTCGGAGTTGCCGGCGATCTGCACGAGCGGCGGATCGTCCGTGGCGCACTTGTCCTGCGCCTTCCAGCAGCGGGTGCGGAACCGGCAGCCGGACGGCGGGTTGATCGGGGACGGCACGTCGCCCGCGAGGCGGATGCGCTCGCGCTGCGGCTCGTCGACGGTCGCCTCCGGCACGGCCGACAGCAGGGCGTGCGTGTACGGGTGGCGGGGCCGGTTGTACAGGGCGTCGCGGTCGGCGACCTCCACGACCTTGCCCAGGTACATCACCGCGACGCGCTGCGAGAAGTGCCGGACGACCGCCAGGTCGTGGGCGATGAAGAGGAAGGCGATGCCCATCTCTTCCTGGACCTTCTGCAGCAGGTTCACGACCTGCGCCTGGATCGACACGTCCAGGGCCGACACCGGCTCGTCCGCGACGATCAGCTTCGGCTCCAGCGCCAGGGCACGGGCGACGCCGATGCGCTGGCGCTGACCGCCGGAGAACTCGTGCGGGAAGCGGTTGTAGTGCTCCGGGTTCAGGCCGACCGTCTCGAGCAGCTCGCGGACGCGCTTCTCGCGGCCACCGGGCGGGTTGATCCCGTTGACCTCCATCGGGCTCTTGATGATCGAGCCGACGGTCTGGCGCGGGTTCAGCGACGAGTACGGGTCCTGGAAGATCATCTGGATCTCGGACCGGATCGGTGCCATCTGCTTGCGCTTGGCGTGCGTGATGTCGATGCCGGCGTACTCGATCCGGCCGCCGGTGGGCTCCAGCAGGCGGGTGATCAGCCGGCCGGTGGTCGACTTGCCGCAGCCGGACTCACCGACCAGGCCCAGCGCCTCGCCCCGGTGGACGGTGAGGTCCACCCCGTCGACCGCCTTGACGGCGCCGACCTGTCGCTTGAAGGGGAAGCCGCCGTAGATGGGGAAGTGCTTCGTCAGCCCTTCGACCTTCAGCAGCGGTTCTCCCTGCTGCGGTGTTCCCTGCTGCGGCAGAGTGACGTTCTCGCTCATGTCTCTGCGACTCCTAGCCCAGCCGGGGCTTGATCTGGTCGATGAAGATGGACTGCTTCTGCTCCGCCGTGAGGTGGCAGGCCGCGGCGCGGCCGTCCGCCAGCAGGGGCCGCTCGGTCGAGCAGCGGTCGCCGGGGACCTCGTCCTTGAAGCGGCACCGCGGGTGGAAGCGGCAGCCGTTGGGCGGGTTCAGCAGGCTCGGCGGGGTGCCGGGGATCGGCACGAGCGGCTCGCTGGTGTCACCGCCGAGACGCGGCATCGAGCTGAGCAGGCCCCAGGTGTAGGGGTGCTTCGGCTCGCGCAGCACCTCGCGGACGCTGCCGCGCTCGACGGCCCGGCCCGCGTACATCACCAGCAGGTCGTCGGCCATGTTGGCGATGACGCCGAGGTCGTGGGTGATGAAGATGATCGCCGAGCCGAACTCCTGCTGGAGGTCGCGCAGCAGGTCCAGGATCTGGGCCTGCACGGTCACGTCGAGCGCGGTGGTCGGCTCGTCGGCGATGAGCAGCTCGGGGTCGCACATCAGCGCCATGGCGATCATGGCACGCTGGCGCATGCCGCCGGAGAACTGGTGCGGGTAGTCGTCGAAGCGGGTCTGCGGCTGCGGGATGCCGACCTTGGTCAGCATCTCGATCGCGCGTTCCTTCGCCTCCTTCTTGGAGGCGCCGCGGTGCTTCATGAACGGCTCGGAGAGCTGCCGGCCCACCGTGTAGTACGGGGAGAGCGCGGTCAGCGGGTCCTGGAAGATCATGGCGGCCTTGTTGCCGCGGATCTTCTCCAGCTCCTTCTCGGAGGCGGTGGTCAGCTCCTGGCCGTCCAGGATGATCTCGCCCTGGATGTCCGTCGACTTGCGGTTGTGCAGGCCGAGGACCGTCAGGTTGGTCACGGACTTGCCGGAGCCCGACTCGCCGACGATGCCCAGCGTCTTGCCGCGCTCGATGTCGAAGGAGAGGCCGTCGACGGCCCGGACGACGCCGTCCTCGGTGGAGAAGGCCACGCGCAGGTCGCGGACCGAGAGGAAGCCCCCCGGCCCGGTCGGGGCCGGCGTGTCTTCGGTCTTGGTCAGTGTGGTCACGGTCGTTCTCCTAGGCGAGGCGTACGCGCGGGTCGATGTAGGCGTAGGCGATGTCCACGACGATGTTCAGCAGCAGGATGAAGAAGGCGCCGAACAGCATCACGCCCATCGTCAGCGGCAGGTCCTTGCTGATCGAGGCGTCGACCGCGAGGCGGCCGATGCCGGCCAGGTCGAAGGTGAACTCGGTGACGACCGCGCCGGAGAGCAGCGCGCTGAGGTCCATGCCGATGATGGTCACGATGGGCGTCAGGGACCCGCGCCAGGCGTACCGGAAGAAGACGTACCGCTGCGCCATGCCCTTGGCCTTCGCCGTGCGGACGTGCTCCTCCTGGAGCTGCTCGATCATCGTGGAGCGCGCCATACGGGTGTACTGCGCGGTGAAGATCGTCGCCATCACGGCCCACGGGATGAGCAGGCCGGTGGCCCAGGCGAGCGGGTCCTCGGTGAACGGCGTGTAGCTGGGGTTCTCCATCCAGCCCGTCTGGTAGACCATGACGCCGAGGACGACCGCGCCGAGGAAGTAGATCTGGAAGGAGCTCAGCACCATCGAGGCGCCGGAGACGAACTTGTCGGCCTTCGTACCGCGCTTCCAGGCGGCGAGCATGCCGGACCCGAGACCGAGCACCAGGAAGATGATGAGCCCGCCGATGGTGAGCGAGAGCGTCAGCGGGAAGCGGTCGACGATCGAGTCCCAGACGAAGTCACCCGAGTCGAAGGACATGCCCAGGCACGGCGCGGCGCAGTGGCCCTGTGCGAAATCGCGCCCGGCGACGATGCCCACCATGAAGGTCCAGAACTGTGTGGTGATGGGCTTGTCGAGTCCGAGGTTCTCCCGGATGACGGCCAGGTTCTCCGGCGAGCAGTTCTTGCCACAGGAGAGGGCGGCGAAGTCCTGGGGGATTGTGTAGAACAGGAAGAACGTGAAGGCGCCGATCAAAAACATGATCACGAACGCGCCGATCACCCTGCGGATGAGGAACTGAAGCATGGCGGGCAGCTGCTCTCTTCGGAAGCGGCGGGGCGGTGAGGGGTTCAGGGCCCGTGGGGGCGCGCTCCGCCTGGCGCGCACCCCCACGGGTCAGCCGATGTCCGGGACTACGGCTGCTTCACGAACAGGTCGTTGATGTTGATGTAGCTCGAGTTGGTGCTGTAGCGGGCACCACCGATGTTGGAGCCGAAGAGCTGCATCTGCTTCGAGTAGTAGACCGGGGCGGCCGGGTTGATCTCCTCGACGATGCGCTTGTGCGCCTCCTCCCACTTCGCGGCGGCCTGCTCCGGCTGGAGCTTCAGGGCCTCCTCGATCAGGGAGTTGACCTTCGCGTCGTTGATGTGCGAGTAGTTCGAACCGCCGTCGGAGATCAGCTTGCCGTCGTAGACCGGGGTGACGACGGTCGAGGGGGACGACCAGTCCTGGCCCCAACCGGTCATGTACAGGTCGTACGGGTTCTTGACCTTGCCGATCTGCTCGTAGTAGCTCGCGCGCTCGACCTCCTTCAGCTGGACGTTGAAGCCGATCGCGTTGAGCGCGTCCCTGATGATGACCGACTGCTTCTGGCCGCGCGGGGTGTTGGAGTACGCGTACGTCAGCTTGGTGCCCTCCTTGACGCCGGCCTCCTTCAGCAGCTGCTTGGCCTTCTCCGGGTCGCCGTTCGGCTTCTTCTTCTTGCCGAAGGGGTCGTAGTTCGGGTCGTGGCCCGGCAGGGTCGGGGCGAACAGACCGCCGGCGATCTCGCCGCCGTACTTGCCGCCGTCGGCCTGGATCATCCGCTCGTTCGGGATCGCGTACGTGATCGCGTCGCGGACCTTCTTGTCCTTCAGCTTGTCCATGTTGAACGTGAGCTGCCAGACGTAGGGCTGGTAGCCCTTGACGGTGCGCTTGTTGACCGCGGGCTTGGTCACGACGTCGCGGACGAGCGTGGTCTCGACCGAGTCGGTGAACTGGATGGCGTTCTTCGCCTCGCCCTGGTCGGCGATCAGACGCTTGGTCTGGCTGGCCGCGTCGACGGTGTTGGTGAAGTTGTAGCCGTCCACGTACTGGTGGCGGACCGCGTCGGTCTTCGGGTCCCAGTGCGTGTTGCGCACGAGCTTGAAGGACTTGCCGGCCTTGTACTCGGTGAGCTTGTACGGGCCGAGCGCCTTGGGCGCCTTGTCGTACTTCTCCTTGGTGTCCTGCTTGGCGGGGACGATGCCGTAGCCGGCCATCGCGAGCGCCTGCGGCAGGTCGGGGCGCGGCTGGTTGAACTTGAAGATGACCGTCTTGGCGTCCGGGGTCTCCAGGACGGTGTTCGGCAGGTGCTTGCCCTTGTACGGGCCGTCCGGCAGCGCCTTGCGGTAGTCCGTGCCGGAGAGCCAGGTCTGGACGAACGTCGGGCCGTCGAAGATGACCTTCGAGTACAGGCGCTCGATGGAGTGGCGGATGTCGGCCGAGGTGATGACGTTGCCGTCCTCGTCCTTGATGCCGTCCTTCAGCGTGTACTTCCAGGTCTTGCCGCCGTCGGTGGTCTGGCCGGAGTCGGTGGCGATGTCACCGACGACGGTCAGGTTGCCCTTGGCGTCCTCCTGGTAGTTCGTCAGCTTGCGGTGGACCAGGTTGGCGAACTGGCCGGCGTCGGAGACGTAGATCTGGCCCGGGTCCATGTGGCTGAGGTCGGACTGCTGGTAGACCTCGATGAAGCCGCCGGACTTCGCACCGGCGACCTCCTTGGCGGGACCGGTGGAGGCAGCGGCGTCGCCGTAGGCGACCGGCTTCGACTGCTCGGCGGCGTGGCTGGCGTCGGGGGCCTTGTCCTTGGGGCCGCTACCGCCGTTGTTGCTGCTGCAGCCGGCCAACACGAGGGAGCCGGCCGCCATGGCGACGACTATGGCGCTCGTGGAACGCGATCGGATGGACTTCATGATGCTTGTGCACCTACCTGTGAGTGGTTGTCCAGAAAAGTGCTGCCTGCCGTCCGGTTGCCCGGTGCGGGGGCGGCAGCTCCCCCGCACGTGGACGTCACCGTCCGGTCTTGGGGTCGAACGCGTCGCGGACCGAGTCGCCGAGCAGGTTGAAGGCGAGGACGAAGACCACGAGAGCGACGCCGGGGAAGATCATGAACGCCGGGTCCTGCTGGTAGATCCTCGAGCCGATGGCGAACATGCGGCCCCAGTCCGGGGTCGGCTCGACGAAGCCGACCCCGACGTACGAGAGGAACGCGATACTGAGGATGGCGCTGGGCAGCATGTACGTGCCCTGCACCAGGATCGGCGTCACGATGTTCGGCAGGATCTCCTTGCGGACGATCCGCCACCGTGAGGCGCCCGACACGAGCGCGGCCTCGACGAACTCCCGCTCCCGCAGGGTCAGTACGGAGCTGCGCACGAGGCGGGCCATGCCCATCCAGCCGAGGAACCACATCACGAGGAGGATGGCGACGGCCCGGAGGTAGGTCGGCGTCTCGTCCCGCGGGTCGACGAACATCGCGGTCACGACGGGCATGAAGGCGATGAAGAAGAGCTGGCTCGGGAAGGCGAGGAAGAAGTCGGTGGTCCGGCCGAGCCAGTAGTCGACCTTGCCGCCGAAGAAGCCGCCGACCATGCCGATGACGACACCGGTGACCACGGCCAGGACCGTCAGCACCACGGCCATGTACAGCGACGTGCGGATGCCGTAGACGAGCATGGTGAACACGTCGCGGCCGAGGTTGGGCTCGACACCGAACCAGAACTCGCCGGAGACGCCGCCGAAGGTGCCGTACGGCATGCCGAAGTCGTCGAGCACGTTCTCGTGACCCGGCACCGTGGGGTACAGGGTGTACGGGTCCTTGCCGTACAGCGCGGAGATGACGGGCGCGAGGGCGCCGATGACGAAGTAGGAGAGCACCACGAAGGCGGAGACGACGCCGACGCGGTCGCGCTTGAAGCGCATCCACATCAGCTGCCCGGGCGAACGGCCCTGGTGGCCCTGCTGCTTCTCCTCCGTGGCGTCGGTCTTGGCCGTGGTGTCTTTGTCCAAGGCGACGGAGGCTTCGCGGCCTTCGATCTCAATTGGACTGGTCATGGTGTGTCCATTTCACGGGTGTCGGATGACCCGCGGTCCTGCGCGTGCGGCGACGACCGGGTGGTGTGCACCCGGTCCGTCGGATCCGCTGCCCGACGTTCCTCACGAGCCTTTCGGGCATGCCGGGCACCCGTGAAGGGGTAAGGCGGCAGCACCGCCCGCCGGACGGGTGGGACCCGTGGCGGGAGGCCGGAAGGGAAGGTCGGCAGGGGTGGATTACCCCCCAAAGGAGCGCGAGCCGAGCGGTTGACCGGGTCTCAGAATCGCCGACCGCTGCAGGCGGCCCGACCGGTTGACGTACACGGGTGACCGGCCGTTGGAGCCAGCTGCGACGACCCGACCCCACTGGCGCTCGTGGCACCGCGCATGGGTTCCTCCTCATGAGTCCACGTATCACTGCATGGTTGGGTACGGGGCACTCCGCCGACACCCCTGACGGCGAAGTGCTGTACCACGTGTGCTCGTGAGTCGGCGCTCCCCACAGCGCGTGACCCATCGACCCGAGCTCAGTGGAGCCAACTATTAAGTACGTCCGGGCTGTAAACCACACTTAAAGGGTCTCGTTTTGACAACATCGCCCAAGTGCCGCTGCCCGAAATCCAGACAAACTGAGCACAGACAGACACCCGCGAAACGGACTGTTAACACATGTTCCGGAGAGCGACGATCGATAACCGGACGCTTCGCGATCGAAAACACGTTGACGTGAACCCGTCGGACGTACCGCGCGGCACCGCCCGCGGCGCACGCGGAGACGACGCGCACCGACCGTCGCACCGCCCCCACCGGCCCCCCTCGGGAACGACCGACGGCCGCCGGGTGGGAACCCGGCGGCCGTCGGTGGGCCCGCGCGCCGTGGCGCGCGTCCTGTTGTGCTGCTGTGTGCGCTGGTGCTGCCGCGGCGTCAGCCGTGCTTGGCGCGGGAGGCCGCACGGGCGCGCTCGCGCCCGTCCAGGTTGACCTTGCGGATGCGGACGGCCTCCGGGGTCACCTCGACGCACTCGTCGTCGCGGCAGAACTCCAGGGACTGCTCCAGCGACAGCTTGCGCGGCGGGACGATCGCCTCGAACGAGTCGGCCGAGGACGACCGCATGTTCGTGAGCTTCTTCTCCTTGGTGATGTTGACGTCCATGTCGTCGGAACGGGAGTTCTCACCGACGATCATGCCCTCGTACACCTCGGTGCCCGGCTCCACGAAGAGCACGCCGCGCTCCTGGAGGTTGGTCATCGCGAAGGCGGTGACGGCGCCGGAGCGGTCGGCGACCAGCGAGCCGTTGTTGCGGGTCTGCAGGGTGCCGAACCACGGCTCGTGGCCCTCGTGGATGGAGTGGGCGATGCCCGTGCCGCGCGTCTGGGTCAGGAACTCGGTACGGAAGCCGATGAGGCCGCGGGACGGCACGACGAACTCCATGCGGACCCAGCCGGAGCCGTGGTTGGACATGTTGTCCATGCGGCCCTTGCGGACGCCCATGAGCTGCGTGACGGCGCCCATGTGCTCCTCGGGCACGTCGATCGTCATGCGCTCGACCGGCTCGTGGACCTTGCCGTCGATCTCCTTGGTGACCACCTGCGGCTTGCCGATGGTCAGCTCGAAGCCCTCGCGGCGCATCTGCTCGACCAGGATGGCCAGCGCCAGCTCACCGCGGCCCTGCACCTCCCAGGCGTCGGGGCGCTCGGTGTCCAGGACGCGCAGCGAGACGTTGCCGACCAGCTCGCGGTCGAGGCGGTCCTTCACCTGGCGGGCGGTGACCTTGCGGTCCTTGACGGCCGCCTTGTTGTCCGCGCCCTTGCCGGTGGCGCCGCGGCCGACCAGCGGGGAGGTGTTCGTACCGATGACCATCGAGATCGCCGGCTCGTCGACCGTGATGAGCGGCAGCGCGATCGGGTTCTCCGGGTCGGCCAGCGTCTCGCCGATCATGATGTCCGGGATGCCGGCGACGGCGCAGATGTCACCGGGGCCCGCCACCTCGGCCGGCTTGCGGGTGAGCGCCTCGGTCATCATCAGCTCGCTGATGCGGACGTTGGAGACGGTGCCGTCACGCTTGATCCACGCGACCGTCTGGCCCTTGCGCAGCTCGCCCTGCTCGACACGGAGCAGCGCGATGCGGCCGAGGAAGTTGTCGGCGTCCAGGTTGGTGACGTGCGCCTGGAGCGGGGCCTCCTCGTCGAACGTCGGGGCCGGGATGTGCTCCAGGATGGTGGAGAAGAACGGCTCCAGGTTGGTGGAGTCCGCCGGGACCGTGCCGTCCTCCGGCTTGGTCAGCGAGGCGATGCCGTCGCGGCCGCAGGCGTAGACGATCGGGAACTCGATCTGCTCCTCGTCCGCGTCCAGGTCGAGGAACAGGTCGTAGGTCTCGTTGACGACCTCGTCGATCCGGGAGTCGGGGCGGTCCGTCTTGTTGATGCAGAGGATGACCGGCATCCGGCGCTGGAGCGCCTTGCGGAGCACGAAGCGGGTCTGCGGGAGCGGGCCCTCGGAGGCGTCCACGAGCAGCACCACGCCGTCCACCATCGACAGGCCGCGCTCGACCTCGCCGCCGAAGTCGGCGTGGCCGGGGGTGTCGATGATGTTGATCGTGATCGGGGCCCCGCCGTCCTTGGGGTGGTACTTCACGGCGGTGTTCTTGGCCAGGATCGTGATGCCCTTCTCACGCTCCAGGTCGTTCGAGTCCATCATGCGGTCGTCGACGGAGTCCAGCTGGTGCGCGGCGAAGGCGCCGGCCTGCTTGAGCATGGCGTCGACGATGGTCGTCTTGCCGTGGTCGACGTGGGCGACGATGGCTACGTTACGGATGTCGTGGCGCGTGGGCATGAGTGGCTTGCGCTTCTCTCGGATCGTGGGTGCGGCGTCTCTTTGTTCCTCGTACGCCCGCCGGGCGGACGCGCCACGGCTGTGTCCATGGTACGGGGCTGCCGCACACTCGGCCTCCCGGGCATGATCGTGCCCGCCGGCGGGGCCGGCGGGCAACGGATCGGAGGGGCTCCGCGCTCTTGTTCCCCGGGGGTTCACCCGGCCTTGCGCGCGGCGAACCCGATGTTCTCGTAGCGGGGCGTCGCGAAGCCGAAGGCGCCCGCGTTGACGACGTCCTTCCGCGCCGCCACGAGCTCGGGCCGCTGGAAGAGCGGGATCGAGCCGGCGGCGGCCCAGATCCGGGCGTCGGCCCGGCGGACCAGGTCGCGGGCGGCCTTCTCGTCGAGCTCGGCGGCGGCCTGGTCGAAGAGCTGGTCGATGTGGTCCGTGCCGACCCGCGTGTAGTTCTGCTCCACCAGCAGGGAGCCGTCGGTGGCCGGCTCCGGCTTGGCGAAGATGGGCCGCCCGTCGGTGGCGGGGAAGGCCGTGCCGGGCCAGGAGTACAGGGCCAGGTCGTAGTCGCCCGAGGCGATGTGGTCCTTGAAGAAGTTCTCGTCCGGGACCTTGCTGATCTCCGTGCGGACGCCGATGCGGTCCAGCATCCGGGAGATCCGGTCGCCGACCGAGCGCAGCACCTCGGAGCCGGGCCCGGACGGCAGGACGAAGCGCAGGGTCAGCGGCCGGCCGTCCTTGCCGAGCGGACCGGCGGCCGGCTTCGCCTTCTTGCCGGGGGCGGCGGTGCCGACGGGGGCGTACGCGCCGGGGGCGCCGCCCTGCGCCTCGGGGCGCTGGGGACCGGGGGCGTCGGCGGCGGGGGCCTTCTTGGCGCCTGCGGCCTCCTTGGCGTCGGCGGTCTCCTTGGCGCCGGTCGCCTTCTTCTCGTCGGCGGCCTTCTTTCCGTCGGCTGCCTTCTCCTCGTCGGTCGCCTTCTTCTCGTCCGACGCGGGCTTGGCGGCGGCCCGCCCCTCGCCCGGCTCCTTCGCGTCACCGTCGGCCTTGGCGTCGTCGGCCTTGGCGTCGGCTCCGGCGGCCGTGAGGGCGCGCGTGAGGGCCCGGGCCTGGGCGGAGACGAGGCTGCTGTGGACGGCGGCCGCGGGGGCCGGGGCGAGGACGTGGGTACCGGGCCTGCCCTTCGGGTCGGCCTTGTCGTCGCCGACGATGTACAGGCCCTCGTCGGAGGGCACGTCCGCCCTGGCCGCCGCGCCGACCGCCTTGGAGGCGGTCGCCTTCGAGGCGGGGGCGGAGGACGAGGCGGCCCCGGAGGGGGTGGTGGACGCCTCGGCGCCCGCCTTGGGGGCGGCGGTCCGGCGCGCGCCCGCCTTGGTCCAGCCGGCGTCGGCCAGCAGGGCGAGCGCTTCCTCGGTGTCCTGGTTGCCGAGGGCGCCGCTGCTGTCGGCGTACGCGTACTGACCGGCGAGCGCGAGGTGGGAGCCGACCGGTTCGGCGGGCAGCCCCAGCGGGGCCAGGACCGCCTGCGCCAGCTCCTGGCGGTCGATGGCGCGGGCGATGGCGCGGCGCACCCGTTCGTCGGCGAGCGGTCCGGACGCGCCGTTGAGGGCGAGCTGGGTGTAGGCGGGCTCCAGGGTCCGGCGGACGACGTAGCCGCGCAGGGCGTCGCGCTCGACGTCCTGGGCGGTCCGCGCCTGCCGGGTGCGGGCCGCGGCGGCGGGGGCCTGCGCGGGGGCGCCCTGGGCGGTGGCACCGGCCGCGCCGGCCGGGGCACTGGCGGCCGGGGCCCCGCCCGGCGCGGTCTTCGCCGTCTCCGTGGCGCGAGTGACGCGCTGGGCGACGGCGGGGTCGACGGCGGCGAGGTCGACGGTCTTCGCGGTGAGCGCCTGGGCGCGCCGGTCGCGCGGGACGACGCGCAGGACGAGGCTGTCGAGCTTGGCCGGCTCGCCCCACCAGCGCGGGTCGCGGACGAGGGTGACCGTGCCCGCCCCAGTGTCGACCGTCTTCAGGCGGAACGGGCCCGCCGACGTGGCGAGCCGGGTGCGCGCCCCGTCGTTGAAGGTGTCCGGCGACCCCATGACCTCCTTGGGGTACAGCGGTGTGAAGAGCGCCTTCCAGTCCGCGTACGGCTTGGCGAAGGTGACCCGGACCTCCAGGTCGGAGGCGCCCCGCTCGATCTTCTCGATGCGTTCGTAACCGGCGTTGCGCGCGGTCCAGTACGCGGTGTTGCGGCCGCTCAGGGCCCGCCACTGGGCGACGAAGTCCGGAGCGCCGATCTCGCGGCCGTCGCTCCACACGGCCTGCTGGCGGAGCTTGTAGCGGACGATCTGCTTCGGCTTCTGCTCGACGATCTCCGCCGTTTCCAGGTAGTCGCCGTTGGGCTGCGGCCGGCCGCGTTCGTCGAGGGTGAAGAGCGCGGGGAGGACGGCGCCGGTGATGCGCGCGGTGGTGGCGTCCGCGTCGGCCTGGAAGGCGTTGAGGGTGGTGGGCAGCGCGTCGACCGCCCACCGCAGGGTTCCGCCGTCCTTGACCTGTGCGCGCGGCGCCGCCGCGATGTCCGCGGGCACGGCGCGGGCGCTGCTCTCCTCCTCGTCGGAGCTGCAGCCGGCGAGTACGGAGACGGCGAGCACCCCGCTGGTGAGGAGTGCGACGGACCGGAGTGCGCGGGCGCCGACCTGGGCCATGGCTTGTTCCTCTTCGTCCGGTTTCTGAACTTTGGAGATGATCACACCTATTGCCCGTCCACTGAAAGGGACGGAACGGCCGGTGCGTCGGCGACACGGCGGGGCGACCCGCCAACCCCACCCGTGCGGCGCAACGCCTCCCGCGGCGGGGCCCGGACGGTTCGCTCACATGGGTGCGCCGTACGCGCGGTCGCGGGACACCGGGGAACCGCCTAACCTCGCCCGTGTGATGCGCAGTGCCACCCGGGCCCTCGTGGCCCTGATCGCCGGAGTGACGGCGGCGGTGTGCTGGCTGGTGGGCCCCGCCGCCCCTGACGTGCGCGCGGAACCGCCCGCACCGGTGGCCGCCGCCCCTGACGTGCGCGCGGAACCGCCCGCACCGGTGGCCGCCGCCCCGCCGGGCGCGCCCGCTCCGGAGGGCGGGGCGCCCGGCGTCGACCTGGTGGTCCCGGTGGCGCTGCTCGCGACGGCGCTGGCGATGGCCGGGTACGCCTTCGTCACCCGCCGCCGGCGGGTCCGGACGCGCACGACGCCGCACGGCGGCCCGGCCGTACCGCGTGAGGCGGAGCTGGACGAGCGGGCCCGGCGCGCCCTCGTCGCGGCGGACGACGCGCTGCGCACCAGCCGGGAGGAGCTGGCCTGGGCGCGGGCCGGGCACGGCGAGGCGGCGGTGAAGTCCGCCGCCGAGGCACTGGCGTACGCGGAGGATGAGGTGGCGGCGGCGTTCCGGCTGCGCCAGCGGCTGGACGACGGGCACCCGGAGGACGAGGCGGCCCGGCGGGCGGCACTGGAGGAGGTCGTGGCCCGCTGCGCGGACGCGGGGCGACGCCTGGACGAGGAGGCCCCGGACTTCGACACGCTGCGCGACCTGGAGGCCACGGCTCCGGTGGCCCTGGCAGCGGCGGAGGCGGCGCACCGGGAGCTGGTCGGGCGGCTCACCACGGCGGAGGCCGCGCTGACCGCGATGCGTGGCCGTTACGCGCGGTCCGCCGCCGAGCCCGTGGCGATCGCGCCCGAAGTGGCCCGGGCCCGGCTGGACTTCGCAGCGGCCGCCCTGTCCCACGCCCGCGCCGCCCTCGCCGCACCCGCCCCGGACGCCCCGCCGGTCCGCGCGGCGGACGGCACCGGCGCCGTGCAGCGGGACGGCACCGGCGACCGGGGGGCTGACGGCGCCACCGGCCCCGGACCGGCCGGCACCGACGGCGCCCCGGCGGACCCCGCCACGGACCCCGGCCCGCCGGGCGACACCGCCGACCCCCCGGCGGACCGGACCGCCGGCACCGGACCGGGCAGTGCCCGCGACCCCGTGGCGGGCGCGGGCGGGCTCGGTGCCGGTACCCCTCACGGGGCCGTCGGCCGCCCCGCCTCCCCGGACGCCGGCCACGGCACCCCCGGCGACGGCGTGGCGGGGGACGGGCGGCGGGCGGCCGTGTACCTGCGGGCCGCCGAGGGAGCCCTGGACCAGGCGGACCAGCTGGTCGAGGCCGTGGACCGGCGGGCGGTGGAGATCGCCGGGGCGGCCGGGCGGTTGCCGGACGCGCTCGCCGAGGCGGAGGCGGACCTCGCGGAGGCCCGGCGGACCTTGGAGGGGGCGCCCGGCGGCGCCGCCTCGGCGGGCGGGTTGCGGGGCCGCGCGGCGCGGCTGGAGTCGGTGGCCGGCGACGTGCGCCGGGCGGTCGAGGCCGGCGGGTACGACCCGGTCGACGCGCTGCGCCGGCTGGAGGAGGCGGACGCCGCCCTGGACGAGGCGCTGGCGCGGGACGAGGGGACGCGGCGGTCGCGGGCGTTCCTGGAGCAGGCGCTGCTCGCCGCCCGGTCGGCGGCGGGCGCGGCAGAGGTGTACGTGACGGCCCACCGGGGCGCCGTGGGGAGCGTCGCGCGGACGCGGCTCGCACAGGCCCGGCACCACCTGACGGAGGCAGCCGCGGCGCGGGACCCGGGGGAGGCCCTGGCGGACGCCCAGCGGGCGGACGCGCTGGCCCGGCAGGCGCAGGCGCTCGCCGAGCAGGACGTCCGGCTGCGCGGCACCCCGCAGGAGAGTCCCGAGGGCCCCGGGGGCCGGGACGGGGTCGGCGGCGCGGTGCTCGGCGGGATCCTCGTCGGGGGCGTGGCGGACGGCGAGCCCGGCGACATGCCCGGCAGCGGGTGGCCCGGGGGCCCCGCCCGCTTCGGTGGCGGGGGCACCCGGGACCGGCTGGCCGGCGACGCCCCCTTCTGACCCGCCCGTCCGGCGGGACGGGCCGCTCAGGAGCCGCACCCGTCCGGCGGGACGGGCCCGCCCAGGAGCCGCACCCGTCCGGCGGGACGGGCCGCCCAGGAGCCCGCGGGGCCCGGGGACGGGAGCCGCGCGGAGGCGAAGGCGGACACGGTCGCGCTGGCGGCCGCGGTGCCGGTCGCGGTGCCGGTCGCGGTGGTCAGAACATGCTGAGCAGCTGGTCGACCGTCGGCTCCGCCGTGCCGTCGCCGTCGGGTAGGGCGAGTTCGAACCAGACCGTCTTGCCGCGCGGCGTGCGCCGCGAGCCCCACCCCGCGCTGAGCAACCCGACGAGCTGGAGGCCGCGGCCTCCCTCGTCGGTGTCGCGGGCGCGTCGGCGCCGCGGCTGGACGAGGCCCGCGTCCCACACCTCGCAGACGAGGGTGCGGTCGCGCAGCAGGCGCAGCCGGATCTCGCCCTCGCCGTACCGCAGGGCGTTGGTGACGAGTTCGCTGACGAGCAGTTCGACGGTGTCGACGAGGGGTTCCAGGTCCCACGCGGTGAGCTGGGCGCGGGCCAGTTCGCGGGCGCGGCCCACGGAGCGCGGTTCGCGCGGCAGCCGCCAGTCGCCGACGGCCTCGGCGGGCAGGCCGCGCACGCGCGCCATCAGCAGGGCGATGTCGTCCTGGCCGTGGCGGGTGTCGAGGCTGCCGAGGACGTGGTCGCAGACGTCCTCCAGGGGCCGCTGGGGCCCGGTGAGGGCCTCCTGGAACGCTTGCAGGCCCTCGTCCAGCGGGTGGTCCCGCGACTCGACGAGCCCGTCGGTGTAGAGGGCGAGCAGCGCGTCCTCGGGCAGCTCGACCTCGACCTCCTCGAAGGGTTCGCCGCCGACGCCGAGCGGCATCCCCGGCGGTACGTCGAGCAGTTCGGCCTCCCGGCCGGGTCCGACGAGGACGGGCGGCAGGTGCCCGGCGTTGGCGAAGGTGCAGCGGCGCGTGACGGCGTCGTACACGGCGTAGACGCAGGTCGCGAGGTACACCTCGGACAGTTCGGGGTCGCGCTGCTTGTGGGCGGCGCGGGAGGTCTGGGCGCCGATGGGGGCGCCGAGGCCGCGGGTGATCTCGTCGAGGTGCGAGAGGACCTCGGCCGGCTCCAGGTCGAGCTGGGCCAGGGTGCGGACGGCGGTGCGCAGTTCGCCCATGGCGACGGCCGCGCGCAGGCCGCGGCCCATGACGTCGCCGACGACGAGGGCGGTGCGGTGGCCGGGCAGGTCGATGACGTCGAACCAGTCGCCGCCGACCTCGGTGGCGGCGTTGCCCGGCAGGTACCGGCAGGCGATGTCGAGCCCGGCGGCCTCGGGGTCGCCGGGCGGCAGCAGGCTGCGCTGGAGGATCAGGGCCCGCTCGTGCTCGCGGCGGTAGAGGCGGGCGTTGTCGATGCAGACGGCGGCGCGGGCGGCGAGTTCCACGGCGAGGGCCCGGTCGCGTTCGCCGAACGGCTCGCTGCCCTTGGCGCGGGAGAACTGCACGAGGCCGACGACCGTGTCGTGGGCGACCATCGGCACGGCGAGCGTGGAGTGCACGAGTCCGCCGTCGTCGGCGGGCACCAGGGCGGGGCGGCCGGTGCGCAGGGCCTGGGCGCACGGCGAGTGGAAGGGGTAGCGGTGCACGGCGCCGACGAGGGTCGGGCCGGTCTCGCAGCAGGGGGTGCCGGCGCTGGGCGGGGTGACGAGAGGCGCGTCGGAGACGGCGCTGGCGAAGGCGACGCGGCGGAGTTCCGCGGTGCGTCCGCCGCCCCGCCCGGGCGGGGCCTCGTCGCCGCTGAGGAGCCCCTGGTAGAGGTCGACGGACGCCAGGTCGCAGAAGCCGGGGACGGCGACGTCGAGGAGCTCGCGCGCGGTGGTCTCCAGGTCCAGGGAGGTGCCGATGCGGGCGGTGGCCTCGTTGAGGAGGGCGAGGTTGCGGCGGGCGTTGGCGGCCTCGCGCGCGGCGTTGTGACGGCGGGTGACGTCCGTGCCGAGGCCGGCGACGCCGATGGGGCGGCCGGTGCCGCTGTGCACGCGGTAGAGGTTCACCGACCAGTGGCGCCGGTCGGTGGAGCCGGGCACCGTCCCGACGAACTCCAGGTCGGTGACGGACTCGCCGGTCTCCATGACGCGGCGGAGCGCGGCGGTCATCCGGTCGGCCTCGGAGCGGGACAGGTAGTCGTGGACGGTCCGTCCGCGGTGGTCGTCGGCGCTGCCGCCGAAGACGGTGGCGAAGCGCTTGTTGGCCCGCTGGACCTTCAGGTCCGGGCCGAACAGCAGGAACCCGAAGGGGGATTGGCCGAATATCGCCTGTGACGAGGCCAGGTCGGTCTCGATGTGGCGGAGGGCACGTACGTCCACGACGATACAGAGCGCGGCGCGTTCGCCGTGCTCGGTCTCGCTCGGCATGACGTAGACCTCGGCGAGGCCGCGGGTGTGGCGCTCACCGGGGACGCGGAACGGGACCAGGCCCGTCCACTCCTTGCCGTCGAGGATCTCGGCGACCTTGCGGTGCCCGCGCGAGCGCAGTTCGGCGGGGATGAACGCCTCGACGGGGTCCTTGCCCCTGACGTCCTCCGCGGGCACGCCGAACAGTTCGGCGGCCCGCAGGCTCCACTGGTCGACGAGCCCGTCGGGGCCGATGGAGAACGACGCGACCCTGATGTAGTCGTAGATCGAGCCAGGCGGGTTGCTCTGCCACACGACGCCGTTCGCCGTCCCAGGTATCTCGCTCACGCGACCGTCCCCTCCAGCTCACCGCACCGGACCGGCCATTCCCGCAGTATTCAGCACTACGGCCCCCGTCGGCACGCCGTTCACGATCACAGGGTGGTCTCGTTCGTTTTGAGCCGAGCCTGCGGTGATCGTTGTCCCTTCCCTCTTCTAACCCGGCAGGGACAGCTCGAACCACACCGTCTTACCCGACCTCCCCTTCCTCGTACCCCAGCGGGCCGCGGAGCAAGCGACGAGTTGGAGCCCGCGTCCGCCCTCGTCATCGGGGCCGGCGGGGCGGGCGCGCGGGGGGTCGGGGAGGGGGTCGGAGACCTCGACGAGGAGGGCCGCACGGGACGGGACGGACGCGTCGTGCGACGGGAGACGGATGAGGCGTACGCCGATCGGTCCATGGGCGTACCGCAGGGAATTGGTCACGAGCTCGCTCACGAGGAGGACCGCGAGGTCGCCGACCGCGGCCTCCAGCTCCCAGCCGCGGAGGGTGTCGCGGACGGCGTGCCGGGCCGCGCGGACCGCGTCGAGCTCCCCGGGCAAGGTCCACTCGGCGCGTGCGCCTTGGGTGTCGATCACGCCGATCACTTCCCAGACCGAGGAGGCGACGCCCCGGAGAGAGGGGGCCAATCGTGACATACCCGAAATCCGGTGCGATTTACCGTCAGGTCGGACCTTATGTGGCACGAACGGCGCAACGGGGCGCCGGGCCCGGGCCCCACCTGACGGACCGACCGGCACCGGCCGTCGCGGGCGGGAGGGGCGCAGCCGGCACGCGCGGCCGCACCGGACCCGGCCGCTCCGTGCCGGAAAGGCCGGGTCAGCGCGGGCCGGCGGCGGGCGGCGCACCGGTCGCCCCGGCCGGTTCAGCGCGCCGGATCGGCGGGGTCCGGAGCGGGGAGGCGGCGGACGGCCTCGATCACCGCGGGAACGTCCTGATCCAGCCAGTCGACACTGTCCCAATCCCGACGGGAGAGCCACCGCAGTTCGTCATGGTCCTGGAGCGGCCGCGGCTCGCCAGAGAGGACCCGCGCCGTCCACACCCGCAGCACGTAACCGGGCTTGAGCGGCCACTCCCCCGGGATCCGCTCACAGGGCTCGACCTCGACGCCCAGCTCCTCGCGCAACTCGCGCACGAGGGCTTCGGGCCCGCCCTCACCCGGCTCCACCTTGCCGCCGGGCAGCTCCCAGCGCCCGGCGAGCTCGGGAGGCGCACTGCGGCGCGCGGCGAGCAGCCGCCCCCGGTCGAACACGGCTCCGGCGACCACGACGCGGTCCACGCACTCCTTCATGCGCCGGAGCGTATCCACCCCGCGTGGGTCAGTGCGCGGGCTCCCCGATGCGCTCGACCCAGTAGAGCCGCTGCCGGCCGCGCGAGTCGAGGCTGTCGACGACCTTCTGCGCCTCGTCCCGCGTGGCGTACCTGCCGACCCGGTAGTGGTTGCCGTTGTCGTCCTGGCGGATGACCTGCCAGAGAAGAGTCGTACCGCTGTCGGGCATCATGCCGATCCCCCCGCCCGGTCACCTGTCGCCGCACATGCCGCTGAAACCGCACTCCGCATATGCCTGAGCTTACGCCTGACCTTCACGGACCGGATACGCCTTTACACAAAGAGATACGCATCCGGCCAGGGGGCGCCCCCGGAAAGTGGGCGCACCTGGCCGAGTGCGCCCCCCTGAACCGCCACGAAGGGGGACATTCCCTCCCGTCCCGGCAGCGACGCCTCCCCCTCCCGCCCCGGCCTCCCCACCCGCGGCGTTCAGCGCACCGGCAGGTGGTACGCGACCCGGTACCGGTCGGCCGGTACGACGACGTCCGCCGTCTCCACCGGCCGCCCGGAGGCGTAGTACGTGCGCTCCACCACGATCACCACGTGTCCGGGGACGCCGCCCAGCGTCAGCAGCTCCTCGGCGAGGCCGGGGCGCGCACCGACCTCCTCCACGACGTTGTCCACGACGACGTCGATGGCGGCCATGCGCTCGACGACGCCGCAGCCGCCGAGCGGCCCCTCCTCGGGGAGCATCACGGGGGTCCGGCCCGTGATGGCGAGCGGCTCCCAGGAGGTGGAGAGCATCATCGCCTCGCCCGCGTCCCGGAAGACGTACCGCGTGCGCATCACCGGGTCGCCCAGGGTGATGCCGAGCCGGACCGCGACCTCCGCCGTCGCCTTCTCCTGCTCGCTGCCTGACTCCCACGTACCGCGGGCACCCTCGGCGGACTGCTCCTGGCGGAAGGGGTTCACCGCGCCCCCGGCCGGGCGGTAACCGGAGCGGGCGATGCGGCGCGGGACCGGGCGCTCCCTCACGTACGTCCCCGAGCCGGAGCGGCCCTCGACGAGCCCCTCGGCCATCAGGACCTTGCGGGCCTCCAGGGCGACCGTGTCGGAGACCCCGTACTCCTCGCGGATGCGGGCCTGCGAGGGAAGCCGCGTGTGCGGCGGCAGCGAGCCGTTGACGATCTTCTTGCGGAGATCGCTCGCAACGCGCAGATAGGCCGGCTGCTCACCGAAAGACACGGGCCACTCCCATCAGGTTGACAGACAGCTACAGCGTGGCAACCGAGAGTTCCACCCCGCAAGCATGGGCCAGAGAATCACTCGAAGTGATGACGGCCGCGTGGGGGCGGGGGGACCGACGCACCGAGGGGGTGCGCGACGGCGGGCGACTGTCGCACACCCCCTGGCGGTGGCACCGGGACCGGAGGCGGACCCGCGCGACCCCGCGTCAGCCGGTCGGCTCGACCGGCGCCTTGGTGGAGAGCTTGAGCGCGCCGCGCGCGTCCTTCCCGAGGTCCAGCGGCAGGGCCTCGTAACCGGGCTCGTAGTGCTCCCAGAAGGTGTCGGCGTCCGCCGCGTCCGCGGCCTCGGCCCAGTGCTTGCGGGCCTTCTCCAGCTTCCGCACCACACCGGCCACGGGCTGGGCGGCGGCGGGGGCGAAGGTGTGGCCCTTCAGCCGCGCGACGGAGCTGCCGAGGGTCTTCTCCAGCGCGCCCGCCCAGGCGACGTTGCCGTCGAGGTCGGTCTCCGGATCGTCCTCGGGCTCCTTCAGCAGCGCCGCGTCGACCGCGTTCAGGGCTTCGAGGTAGGTCAGCTGGTCGGCGGTGAGGGTGGTGCCGTCCGCGCGCAGCGACCCGGTCAGCTTCCCCTTCTCGGCGGCGAAGGCGCACGTCACCGTGCGGTCCTTCACCTGCCGCCAGCTCTCCGCGGTCGGGTGGTAGTAGAACGTCACCGCGTTCTCCGGCACCGCCCAGGAGTCCAGGGAGTACTTCTCGCCGATGGAGACGCACCGCTCCTCGGCCAGCTTCTCGATCGCCGGGACGCCCGGGTAGGCGCTCCCGGCGAGCTGGAAGGAGCCGGCCACCTCGGCGTCGTGCGGCGTGGCGCAGTCGACGCTCTTGACCCGCTCGACCTCCTGCTCCTTCGCCGTGCCGCCCGGCTGGTCGAAGCAGTCGCCGGTGCGCAGGGAGAAGGCGGAATGGGAGCTCGCCACCTCGTCCTTCACCTTGCGGACCCCGTCCAGGGCGTCGCCGAACGCGCCGGTGGCGAAGCCGACGGCGATCAGCAGCGAGCTGATCAGGGAGAGGACCATGCCGGCTATCGCGAGGCCCTTGCCCCTCTCGCCCCGGCGCTTGATCTGCCGCAGCGCGACGGCGCCGAGGACCAGACCGAGCGGCGGTACGAGACAGACGACACCGGCGATGAGCGAGGTGATGGCGAGGCCGTTGGTGTTCGCCGACGGGAGCGGGGCCCCGGGAGGCGGGGGCACCGGCGGGTAGGGCTGCTGGGGCGCGGGCCAGCCCTGGGGGGACGATGACACGGGTGGGGTGCTCCTGTCGGGGCGGGGGCGAACAAACGTATGAGCGGCGCGCATCGTACGCGGTCGGCGACGGGCCGCCTAATGCGCCCGGGGGGCCGACGTTCCGCGGGGTCGTCGGCGCCCCACCACCGCCTGCCACCCGCTCCGGCCGCATCTGCGTGACCACTAGGGGCCACTGACGGACCGCCGGCACGATCGGGCACGCTCCGCACCGACCGAGGCGCCTTGGACCGGCCGCCGCGCGCCCTCGGACCGGCCCCGCCGGCGGGAAACCCGAACCGGCGGACGCGCCCTGACTGGACGACCGGGGGATGCCCGAACCGGCCGACGTGCCCCGCGCCGGTAGCCGCACCGATGGACGGCGCCCCGCACCGGCCGGCGGCGGGACGCCCGGGACACAGCGGGGCGTACACGGGAGGAGTGGACCGCTCGGCCCCGGGCGTACCCGGGTGGCCGGTCGAGCGCGCGGAAGGGGCGACACGCGCAAGGGGCAGCGCGCGCAAGGGGCGGCCGCCGGATCGGCGACCGCCCCTCGACTCAGCTCACGCGGGTCCGGGCGTCAGAACTGCAGCGCCCAGGAGTCGATCTTGCCGGTGTCGTACCGGGCGTTGTCGCTCACGCGCAGCTTCCACGTGCCGTTGGCGACCTCGGCGGAGGCGTTCACGGTGTACGTGGTGTTGATGTTGTCGGCGCTGCCGCCCGTGCCGTGGTCCTTCAGCGTGTAGGCGGTGCCGTCCGGCGCGACGAGCTGGACGCGCAGGTCGCCGATGTAGGTGTGCTGGATGTTGACCTCGACCTTGAGGCCGGTCGGGGCGTTGCCCGCAACGCCCGTGACGGTGACCGGGGAGTCGACGGTGGCGTTGTCGGCGATGGCGTAGTCACCGGTGTTCTCGAAGCGGGAGCCGGTGGGCGGGGGCTCGTCGCCGCCGGCGCCCACGAAGAGCAGGCGGTTCGGGGAGCCGGTGCCCGGGTTGCCGACCACGCCGCTGGTGGCGGCGGTGGCGAGCGCCGAGGAGACCTGCGCCGGGGTGGCGGTCCGGTTGTTGGCCAGGTACAGCGCGGCGGCGCCGGCGACGTGGGGCGCCGCCATCGACGTGCCGGAGATGGTGTTGGTGGCGCTGTCGCCGCTGTTCCACGCCGAGGTGATGGATGAACCGGGAGCGAAGACGTCCAGCACGCTGCCGTAGTTGGAGAAGCTGGAGCGGGCGTCGGAGTTGGTCGTCGAGCCGACCGTGATGGCCTCGGCGACGCGGGCCGGCGAGTAGTTCGACGCGTTGCTGTTGTCGTTGCCGGCCGCGACGGCGTAGGTGATGCCGGCGGCTATGGAGTTGCGCACGGCGGTGTCGAGCGCGCTGTCCGCGCCGCCGCCGAGGCTCATGTTGGCGACGGCGGGCTTGACGGCGTTCCGGGTCACCCAGTCGATGCCGGCGACGACCTGGGCGGTCGTGCCGGAACCCTGGTTGTTCAGGACGCGGACGCCGACGATCTTCGCCTTCTTGGCCACGCCGTACGCGGAGCCGCCGACGGTGCCGGCGACGTGGGTGCCGTGGCCGTGGCCGTCCTGGGCGGTGTTGTCGTTGTCGACCGCGTCGTAGCCGTTGGCCGCGCGGCCGCCGAAGTCGCTGTGGCTGATGCGGACGCCGGTGTCGATGACGTACGCGGTGACGCCGTCCCCGCCCGGCTCCGGGTAGGTGTAGCTCCGGTTCAGCGGCAGGGCGCGCTGGTCGATCCGGTCCAGGCCCCAGGAGGGCGGCGAGGGCTGTGTGCCGGAGATCGTGAAGACGCGGTCCTGGACGACGGAGGCGACGGCCGGGTCGGCGGCGAGCCTCTTCGCCTGGGCTTCGGAGAGTTCCACCGCGTAGCCGTTGAGGGCCGCGGTGTACGTCTTCTTGATCTTCGCGCCGTAACGGGCCGCGACCGCCTTGCCGGACGAGGCGTCCGAGTCGGCGGCCGACTCGTCCAGGGTCACGATGTAGCTGCCCTGAACGGCGTTGGGGGCGCCCGCGTACTGGATGACGCCCTCGGCGGCCGACCCGGCGGCGGCGGCCGGGAAGGCGGCGAGGGAGCCCAGGGCGAGGGCGGCGACGGCGGTGGCACTGGCCGCGGCGACTCTTCGCCGCGACGTACGCATCACTGACATGTGAGGGGTCCTCCTCATTTGGTGGTGCGTTGCTGTGGGGGCTCGGCAGGTGCATGACAACCCCTGAACGCATGCACGGCGGTGTGCGCCACGATGTCCGCGGCGTGTTCCGTCTCGGTCTGCCAGCGAAAGGTTCGCCGATCCACAGGAAACCCACAAGGGTCCTGAACCGTCGTTAACAGCTGTGCCACACAACTGATACGTCGACCGTCGCGACGGTACGTGCGCGTGGCATCTGCCCGGATCGCGGAGTCGGATCACCCGTTTCGCCCCTGGCCTGGCACTCCTCCCGCGCCGCTCCACGCGGTGGGCGCGCCCGACGGCCGCGGACCACCGCGCGGAGCGACCCGGGCGGGCGGGGGCGAACAGGCCGGACACATCCCCCCGCGTCGCCCACCGTCGTCCCGGCGCGCTCAGCGGCGCGGCACGGATCTTGCCGCGGCGGACCGCACAGGGCACGGTGTACGTGCCCGGGTTCCTTTCATGACAAGGGAGTTGACGGATGAAGAAGTCCACGCTGCGCTCCGCGGCGGCGGCCGCGGCCCTGGCCACCGGTCTGGCGGCCGCGTCGGTGACGACGGCCACGGCGGCGCCGGCCCCTGCGGCGGCCTCGGCCGAGACCACGTCAGCGGCCCCCGCGGCCGGCCCACCGGCGGCCGGCCGCATCGCCACCCCGCAGCAGCTCGCCGACAGCCTCCTGCGGGCCGTCGCGCTGGAGGCGGGCACGGGCGGTGGGGCCACCGACGGGAACGTGGTCGGCTACCTGGCGCCCCAGGGCGACACCGGCACGAAGCCCTGCTGACGATGACCGCGTCGGGCCCCTCGCCTACCCCGCGCCCCCCAGCGCCCCGGGAGACCACGGCGCTCCCGGAAGTCCCAGCGCCCTCAGGGCCCCCGGAACCGCGGGCACCCCGGGAAGCACAGGCGGCCCCGGCAGCCCGAACGGCCCAGCGGCCCCAGGAGGCCCCGAGCCCCCCGACGGCCCGGGTGCCCCAGCAGCCCCATCAAGCGCGGGAAGCAGCCCCGGCGGATCCGCTCCACTGGTGCCCGAGCGGCTCGCCCGACCGCCCCGAGGCGGTCGTCCTCGGCGTGCGCTCCGGGCCGGACGGCCGGGTCGACTACCTGGCCGCCCCCCTCCCGGCCGCCGAGGTGGTGGCCGCCCTCCCGGACGGCGTCCCGCCCACCCGGGTGCTCCGCTTCGCCTCCCACTGCGTGAGCGGGTGCGCCAACCGGGTCGGCACCGCCTGCGGGCTGGCCGACCGCATGCTGGCCCTGCCGTCCGCGGAGGGCGCCCCCGTCCCGCGCTGCCACCTGCGCGCCCACTGCAAGTGGTGGCACCAGACGGGTGTCGCGGCCTGCCACCGGTGTCCGGCCGTGGCGACGGCCCCCTTGGCGGACGACACGCTGTCCGCCCTGGTCGCTGACCCGTCGACCACCCGCGAGCACCTGGCGGCCCACCTCGCCGCCACCGGTCCCGGCGCCGCGGGCCGCTGACCCGCCCGTCCCCGTACACGACGGAAGGCCACCCTCCCCACGCGTCACGCGGGGTGGGCGGCCTCCCACGGCCGGCCGGTCAGACCGGCAGGGGCAGGCGGCCCGGCCCCGACCCACCGGCCGGCACCGGCACCGGCACCGGCACCGGCACCGGCATCAGAGCTTCCACACCTGGTCGCTGTACTTCGGCTCGCAGTCGTACTGCGTCACCGCCGCGCCGTTGTCCGGCGTGCGCCACGAGACGACCATGCAGCGGTTGGTGAAGGCGTTGCGGATCTGGTACCCGCCACCCGTGACGGGCTCCAGCTTCCACACCTGGTCGCTGTACTTCGGCTCGCAGTCGAACTGCTGCACCGGCGCGCCGTTCTCCGGGGTGCGCCACGACACGAAGAGGCAGCGGTCGGTGAACGTGTTGCGGATCTGGTAGCCGCCACCGGCGACCGGCTGGAGCTTCCACACCTGGTCGGCGTACTGCGGCTCACAGTCCGCCTGCCGGGCCTGGGCGCCGTTCTCCGGGGTGCGCCACGACACGAACAGGCAGCGGTCGCTGAACGCGTTGCGGATCGAGGCGGTGGTGAGGCTCTGCTGCCGCACCCACTCCGCCAGGCCGTCGACGCGCGCGGAGACGGCGCCGGTGCGGGTCTCGGCCGGGTTACCGCCGAAGCAGCCGCCCTGCCAGGACTGGGAGTTGACGCCGACGACCTCGCCGGCCGCGTTGAGCAGCGGCCCGCCGGTGTCGCCCTTGCAGATGGCGTCGGTGCCCTTGCCGGTGATGCGCAGGGTGGTGGAGTCGGCGGAGTCGACGGTGAAGGCGCCGGTGTGGAGCTTGTCCGGCACCCACGCGGTCCGGGTACGCCCGAACCCGGCCGCCGTCAGGTCGGCGCCGACCGCCGGGGTCGCGCCGGCGAGCGGGGCGACCGGGACGGTGGTGACAGGGGTGGCCAGGCGTACGAGGGCGACGTCGCGGTCGGCGCGCGGCGCGATCTCGGTGAGGGCGACGGACTTGCCGTCGGCGAGGGTGACGGTGGCCTTGACGGCCGGCTTGCCGGCCGGGACCGGCGTGCCGGGCGTGGTGGCGAAGCAGCTCGCGGCGGTCATCACCCAGTAGCGGTCGACCAGCGTGCCGGTGCAGCCGCGGGTCGTCGGCTCCTCGCCGAGCGTCAGCTGCACCGCGTACGGGTGCGTGCCGGCGGCGGCCTGCGGGCCGGTCACCGCCGCGGCGGGAGTGGCGGGGAGGAGTCCCACGGTCATCGCGGCGGCGGCGGCCAGGAGGCCGGTGGTCCGTGCCGTGCGCGGACGGGGTACGTGCATGCGTCATCCTTCGGGAAGGGCCCGGCGCGCGAGGACGCGGTCGGTCGGTCGCGGCGGGGCACGGTTCTGCGGTGGGGCGAGCGGTTCGTACGGTCGTACGACGGTCGGGGCACTGCCCCGGGAACGCGAGGGCCCGACGATCAGGGACCTGGCGGCATGGCGATCGGCGCCCGTACGACACCGGAAGCACACGACCGGCGACGGTCGGGTCACCGTGCGGGCCGACAGGGCGCCGAGACGGATCACCGACGGGTCGCGGCCCCGGTGGAGGCGGCTAGGAGGGCCGGTACCTGAACCGGCCGGCGGTACGCGAACGCCTCGCGTCCACGGCCGCACCGGCGGTGCCGACGGCTGGTCGACGTGCCTTCATGACGTGCCCCCCTGAAATCCCCCGACTTCGCGCCCGATCCTAACGATCACGCGGTTCGCCCCTCAAGTACCCACCACCACAAAGCCCCCTCCCCACCCACTCTCCCCACGAGCGGCGAGGGCATCAGGGTGCGCTGTGGGGCCGGACCACGTGGGAGCCTTCGGGCGGGACCCGACTCAGGCGGTGCCGACCACCCTGCCGGACCTACGGATCGGCAACCATGTTTGACCTGCGGATACGCGTGCTCGTCCCAGCACCATCGCCAGCACGGGAATCTCGGCGAAGCGCAAGGGGAATCGAGGCCGAGGACGCTACCCGACGCCTGCGCGGGCCGGTGCGCGTTCCCGACTCGGTCGGCGGTACCCGGCTCCACGACCCACTCCGCTTGCAGACCGCTCACCGAAGCGATCATGTCGAAGTCGCCCTCGTAGTGCAGGACCATGGCCCGATGTCGCTCGGGTCGCCGCGATGAGGACGCCCGCCGGTGACAGCGCCCGGTGAAAACCGGCGTTCAGGGCCAGGGCCTGGATCTCGAGCGCCCGCTCGAACTCTTCGTCGGTGCAGGGCAGATGGTCGAATCCACGAAGCAGGGAGCGCAGCCGCAGCGCTTCGGGCTTCCCGCGCGCCGACTACAGAACCTCGTACTCGGTCGGGGCGCACACCGCCAGGAGCCCATCGCGGTCCAGCGCGTCCAGCCGTGCGCGCACTGCCGGTTCGCCCCGACGGGCCAGCGCCGACCTGTCGATGAGGTAGCGCCCTTTCACGCCGCCGAGGACCGTCTTCCGACCGGAGGCGCGGGCCTCGGAAGATCCCTCGCGACACGGCGCTGCGCATCCTGGCCAAGCTGACCGAGCTGGAGAGCGACCCCCTCGGCTTCAACACCACCGCGCTCGTGTCTCAGCCGGAACGCCGCCGGCTGCGAGTCGGCGACTACCGGGTCGTCTGCACGATCGACAACGGAGAGCTCGTGGTGTGGGTCGTCCACGTCGGGCATCGCGCCACCGTTTACGACACCTGACGCCGACTGATCCAGCGTCAGAACATCCCGCACCCATCCAGCACGGTGACAGCGAAGGGGTCGACTCCGGGAGGAGTCGACCCCTTCGACCGCACGCCTGACGGATCACCCAGCGCGGTAACGGATTCATCACACGTTGAAGCGGAACTCCACCACGTCGCCGTCCTGCATCACGTACTCCTTGCCCTCCATGCGGGCCTTGCCGGCGGCGCGGGCCTCGGCGACCGAGCCGGTGGCGACCAGGTCGTCGTAGGAGATGACCTCGGCCTTGATGAAGCCCTTCTGGAAGTCGGTGTGGATCACACCGGCCGCCTCGGGGGCCGTCGCGCCCTTCTTGATCGTCCAGGCGCGGGACTCCTTCGGGCCGGCCGTCAGGTACGTCTGGAGGCCCAGGGTGGTGAAGCCGACGCGGGCCAGGGTGGCGAGGCCGGGCTCCTCGGCGCCGACGGACTGCAGGAGCTCCATGGCGTCCTCGTCGTCCAGCTCGGCGAGGTCCGCCTCCAGCTTGGCGTTGAGGAAGATCGCCTCGGCGGGGGCGACCAGCGCGCGCTGCTCGTCCTTGAACGCCTCGTCCGTCAGCTCGTCCTCGTCGACGTTGAAGACGTAGAGGAAGGGCTTGGTGGTGAGCAGGTGGAGGTCGTGGAGGAGCTCCGCCTTCTCGCCGCCCTGGACGATGCCCTGCGAGAAGAGGGTGTCGCCGCGCTCCAGGATCTCCTTGGCGGCCTCGACCGCCGCGACCTTCGGCGCCACGTCCTTCTTGATCCGGGACTCCTTCTGGAGGCGCGGAAGAACCTTCTCGATGGTCTGGAGGTCGGCGAGGATCAGCTCGGTGTTGATCGTCTCGATGTCGTCCTTGGGCGAGACCTTGCCGTCGACGTGGACGACGTTCTCGTCCTTGAAGGCGCGGATGACCTGGCAGATCGCGTCCGACTCGCGGATGTTCGCGAGGAACTTGTTGCCCAGGCCCTCGCCCTCGCTCGCGCCGCGCACGATGCCGGCGATGTCGACGAAGTCGACCGTCGCCGGGAGGATGCGCTGGGACGAGAAGATCTCGGCCAGCTTCGTCAGCCGGGCGTCCGGGACGCCGACGACGCCGACGTTCGGCTCGATCGTGGCGAACGGGTAGTTGGCCGCCAGCACGTCGTTCTTGGTCAGGGCGTTGAACAGGGTCGACTTGCCGACATTCGGCAGGCCGACGATTCCGATCGTGAGCGACACGTTGGCGACTTCCCTAGAAGTGTGGATGGTGGGCCGACCCCCCAGTTTACGGGCGCGCCGGGCCCCGCCGCGACGGGCGGGCGGACGGCGCCCGACGGGAGGACTTCACGCCAAGGTCACTCCAAAGGTGTGTCCCATACCGGTTTTGCCGCCCTCCCCGGCCTACTTTGTTGACGTGGAGCAGCACAGGAGCAGTCCCCCCCGGCGCCCGCGGCGACCGCGGCCGCAGGCCCCCGCCGCGCCCCGGGGCGCGATCGCGGAGGGTCCGGCCGCGTACCCGGCGAGGCCCCGGCCCGCGGCGCCGCCCGGCGCGCGGCCCGGTGGGCGGCGGACCGCGCCGCCGGTGGTGCACGCCCTGCGGCGGCTGCCGAACCCGCGCCTGACCGGGATCGGCGGCGGTCTTTTCGCCTCGGCGACGATGCTGCTCATCGGCTGTCTGGACTGGTTGCTCTTCGACGGTTCGCCGCTGGTGTACGGGCTGCTGTTCCTGCCGGTCAGCGCCGCGACGGCGCTGTGGGTGCGGGGACCGGACCTGGTGACGGCGCCGATCAGCGTCCCGATCGCGTTCGCCGTCGGGGTCGTGCCGATCGCCGGCGGCGAGGGCGGGATCGGCGGGCACACGATGGCCGTCATCACCGCGCTCGCCGTGCACGCCGGGTGGCTGTACGGGGGGACCCTGGTGGCCGGCGTCATCACGTCGGTACGGAAGGTACGCCTCATGGGCCGCCGGCAGCGCGCCGCGGCGCAGGCGCAGGCGCAGGCACAAGCCCAGGCCCATGCCCAGGGCCGGGCCACGGCGGCCCAGCGACGCCCCTGACGTCGAGCGGTTCGACAGGGGCGCGCAGCGGGACCGGGCACCGGTGGCCGTGGGCCGGGGCGGTGGGGCGTACGACATGGGACGGCCCCGCCGCACCAGGGGGGTGGTGCCGCGGGGCCGTCGCCTGTGGGGCGCGCGCGGGGCGCGGCGCCGGGGGCCGGGGGGCCGGGAGCCGGGGCCGTCAGACGGTGGTGACGACCTCGGTGTAGTCGAGGCGCGGAGAGCGCGGGTACCAGGCGTCGGGGCCCGGGCGGCCGATGTTGACGATCATCAGCGGGGTGTGGTCGTCGTCCAGGAACTCCTTCTGGACGCCCGCCGGGTCGAAGCCGGTCATCGGGCCGGCGGCGAGGCCCGCCGCACGGACGCCGACGATGAAGTAGGCGGCCTGGAGCGCGGCGTTCATGCCGGCGGCCGACTCGCGGGCGGCACGCTCGGCGAAGAAGGCGTCCTTGGCCTGCGGGAACGCCGGGAAGAGCCTCGGCAGCTCCTCGTGGAACTCGTTGTCCGCGGCGAGGATCGCGACGAGCGGCGCCGTCGCGGTCTTGGCCCGGTTGCCCTCCGCCATCAGCGGCACCAGGCGCTCGCGGGCCTCGGCGGAGCGGACGAGGACGATGCGCAGCGGCGTCTGGTTGAAGGCGGTCGGACCGTACTTGACCAGGTCGTAGATCGCCTGGACCTGCTCCTCGGTCACCGGCTCGTCGGTGAACGTGTTGGCGGTGCGGGCCTCGCGGAACAGGAGGTCCTGGGCGGCGGGGTCAAGGACGAGGGACATGGGGGTGGTGCCTTCCGACGTACGAGGTCAGGGGTGCCGCGCGGCCCGCGCGACACCTCCACCGTACGCCGATATAGATGAAGCTTCAACTAAAGCGAGGGCGCGGTGCCCCGCCTCACACCCGCCGTCGATCCCGCGGCCTACGTGTCGGCCCCGGCGCCGTCCCCGCGCTCCTCGGCGAGTGACGCGTCGAGCCGCGCACGGGCGCCCTCCAGCCAGTGGCGGCAGACCTTCGCCAGCTCCTCGCCGCGCTCCCACAGGGCGAGCGACTCCTCCAGCGTCGTACCGCCGGCCTCCAGGCGGCGGACCACGTCGACCAGCTCGTCGCGGGCCTGCTCGTACCCGATCGCCGCGCCGGTCTCCGTCACCGCCACGGTCGTGTCCGTCGTCGCCGCGTCCGTCGAATTGACTGCCATGCCCTCCACCCTACGGTCGGTCCCCGGCGCCGCCGCCGTCCACGCGTCGTACCGTGAACGCGCCGGCGGCCACCCTCGCCCTCAGTTCCTCGTCCCCCGCCACGTCGCCGGGCGAACGCACCACCGTGCCGTCGGCCCGCTGGAGCACCGCGTACCCGCGCTCCAGAGTGGCGGCCGGGGAGAGGGCCACCACGCGCGCGTGGGTGTGGGACAGCTCGGAGTCGGCCCGGTCCAGCAGGTGCCCCAGCACCCGCCGGCTGCGCGCGAGCAGCGCCTCGACCTGCGCCTGCCGCTCCTCGACCATCCGCTGCGGGTGCTCCATCACGGGCCGGGCCAGCGCGTGCGCCAACCCGCGCTCCTCGCGCTCCAGCACCCCGCGCACGCAGCGCAGGGCCCGCTCCCGCAGGGCGTGGACGCGGTCCAGCTCCTCGCGCACGTCGGGGACGACCTTCTTCGCCGCGTCCGTCGGCGTCGCCGCGCGCAGGTCGGCGACGAGGTCGAGCAGCGGCGAGTCCGGTTCGTGGCCGATCGCGGAGACCACCGGGGTGCGGCACTCGGCCACCGCCCGGACGAGCTGCTCGTCGGAGAACGGCAGGAGGTCCTCGACGCTGCCGCCACCCCGCGCGACGACGATCACGTCCACCTCCGGCAGCCCGTCGAGCTCCCGCACCGCCCGCACCACCTGGGGCACCGCGTGGACGCCCTGCACCGCGACGTTGCGCACCTCGAAGCGGACCGCCGGCCACCGCCGCCGCGCCACCTCCAGCACGTCCCGCTCGGCCGCCGACGCCCGGCCGCACACGAGCCCCACCAGCTGCGGCAGGAACGGCAGCGGCCGCTTCCGCTCCGCCGCGAACAGGCCCTCCGCCGCCAGCGACCGCTTCAGCTGCTCCAGCCGGGCCAGCAGCTCACCGATGCCGACCGGCCGTATCTCCGCGGCCCGCAGCGACAGCTGGCCGCGCGGCGCGTACCACTCAGGCTTGGCGTGCACGACGACCCGCGCGCCCTCGGTCACCAGGTCGGCCACCGCGTCGAAGGTCTGGCGGTAGCACGTCACGCTCACCGAGATGTCGTGCGACGGGTCGCGCAGCGTCATGAAGACCACTCCCGCGCCCGGCCGCCGCGACAGCTGGGTGATCTGGCCCTCGACCCAGATGGCCCCGAGCCGGTCGATCCACCGCCCGATGAGCCGCGACACCTCGCCGACGGGCAGGGGGGCTTCGGCAGACGTAGTCAGTGGCATACGGGGAGCGTACGCGCCACCCCCGACAACACGCCGGTCCCCCGTCCGGGGCGGGGCGGGGGCGTACGGCGCCGTCCGGGGGCGGGTGGTGGCGCCTGGGGGCCCACGGCGTACGGGACGTACGGGCCCGCGGGAACGTACGGGCGTACGGAGACGTACGGGGGGCCTGCGGGCGTACGGGCGCCCGCGGGGCGTGCCGGCCTGCCGGGGGGCTCCGGGCGTACGGGTACCCGCGGAGGTACGGAGGCGTGCGGGCCTGCGGAGGCGTGCGAGCGTGCGGGAACTCCGGGCTGATCCACCCACCCTTACGATGGGGGGCATGACTCCTACGCCTCCTGCCCGCCGGGTCCTCCTCGCCGCTCCCCGTGGTTACTGCGCGGGCGTGGACCGCGCCGTGATCGCCGTGGAGAAGGCGCTGGAGCAGTACGGCGCTCCGATCTACGTCCGGCACGAGATCGTCCACAACAAGTACGTCGTGCAGACCCTGGAGCGGAAGGGCGCGATCTTCGTCGACCGGACGGAGGAGGTGCCGGAGGGCTCGATCGTGATGTTCTCCGCGCACGGGGTCGCGCCGACCGTCCACCACGAGGCGGCCGAGCGGAAGCTCGCGACGATCGACGCGACCTGCCCGCTGGTGACGAAGGTGCACAAGGAGGCCGTGCGCTTCGCCCACGAGGACTACGACATCCTCCTCATCGGCCACGAGGGCCACGAGGAGGTCATCGGCACCTCCGGCGAGGCCCCCGACCACATCCAGCTGGTCGACGGCCCGAAGGACGTCGAGAAGGTCGAGGTCCGCGACCCGTCCAAGGTCGTGTGGCTCTCCCAGACCACGCTCTCGGTCGACGAGACGATGGAGACCGTCGACGCCCTGAAGGAGAAGTTCCCGCTGCTGGAATCGCCGCCGAGCGACGACATCTGCTACGCCACGCAGAACCGTCAGCTGGCCGTGAAGCAGATGGGCGCCGAGGCGGACCTCGTCATCGTCGTGGGCTCGCGCAACTCGTCGAACTCCAAGCGCCTGGTCGAGGTCGCCAAGCTGGCCGGCGCGCACGAGGCGTACCTCGTCGACTTCGCCGAGGAGATCGAGGAGGCGTGGCTGGAGGGCGTGTCCACGGTCGGCGTGACCTCCGGCGCCTCGGTGCCCGAGGTGCTGGTCGAGGGCGTGCTGGAGTGGCTGGCGCAGCGCGGCTTCGCGGACGTGGAGATCGTGAAGGCGGCGGAGGAGTCCATCACCTTCTCGCTGCCGAAGGAGCTCCGCCGCGACCTGCGCGCGGAGGCCGCGGCCCTCAACAAGGGCTAGCCGGGTCGAGGCACCAGGCTGGTCCGGGTCGAGACACCAGGGCTGGTCCGGGCCGACGGGCCATCGGCGGGAACGACGTGCCGGTGGCTTGAAACCGTCGGCGCGGTATCTTCCTCCCGCGGCGCGTCGAGCGTCCCTCCGCGCCGCGTCAGGGAGGGAAACACATGCGCACATCACTGCTCCGGCGCCTGGCCACGGCGGCCACGGCGCTGGGGCTCACCTCGCTCGGGCTCCTCGCGGGCGCCGCGCCCGCGCAGGCCGCCATCGGCGACTGCCCGGCGGGGTACTTCTGTGCCTGGAAGACCGACAACGGCACCGGCACCATGTACAAGACGAACACGGACAGGGCGACGCTGGGGGCCTGGGACAACACGTTCCGCTCGGTCGTCAACCGCACGTCCCGGCACGTCTGCCTGCACGACGACCCGAACCACGGCCGGACCGGCTTCGTCGACGCCTGGGCGCCCGACGCGCGGGGCACCGAGTGGGGCCACTCGCAGGGCAACGTCAGCTCGGTGAGGTTCGTCCCCACGTTCCGCGAGTGCCACGCCCCGCCGTTCCCCCAGTGGTACGCCGGCACCGCGCCCCGGGCGAAGGACCACGGCGACCTGAACGCCGACCGCCGGGCCGACTTCCTGGTCCGCGACAAGGCCGGCCGCCTGTGGTTCCTGCCCGGCGACGGCACGGGCAAGCTGGTCGGCAGCGGCGGCTGGAACGTCTTCAACGGCCTCGTCCGGCACGGTGACCTCAGCGGTGACGGCCGCGAGGACGTGATCGCCCGCGAGACGGCCACCGGCAAGCTGTGGCTGTACCCGGGCACCGGCACCGGTGGTTTCGGCGCGCGCACGCTCATCGGGAACGGCGGCTGGAACGCCATGAGCCGGCTCGTCGGCTACGGGGACCTCTCCGGCGACGGCCGCGCGGACCTGCTGGCCGTCGAGAAGACCACGGGCAGGATCTGGCTGTACCCGGGCACGTCCACCGGCACCCCCGGCGCGCGCAAGCTCATCGGCAACGGCGGCTGGAACGCCATGAACGCCCTGGTCGGCGCGGGCGACATGAACGGCGACGGCCGGGCCGACCTGATCGCCCGCGAGGCGTCCACCGGGAAGCTGTGGCTGTACCCGGGCACGTCCACCGGCACGCTCGGGGCGCGGGTGCTGGTCGGTTCCGGTGGCTGGAACGTCATGGACGGCGTCTTCGGCCTGGGCGACGTCACCGGGGACGGCCTCGCCGACCTCGTCGCCACCACCACGGGCGACTTCGTCGGCGAGGAGTGCCGGGGCGTGGGGTGCCAGCTCGTGTACAGGGGCCGCGGCACCGGCTCGGTGGAGCCGGGCATCACGGTGGCCACCGACTGGCAGTGGCTGAACGGCGCCTTCTGACGCCTGCCGGTCCGGCTCCGGTCCTCCCCGTAGGGGCGGGACCGGGGCTCCGGGGAAGGGCTCCCGCCTCCGGGCGGGGGCCCTTCCCCGCGTACGGGGCCGCCGCCGGGGCCCGTCGCGGCCCGGTCCGGGCGCGGTCGACGGTCCTGCCCGTGACGCCGGGCGCCGACCCGTAACGTGGTGTCCATGAACGTCTTCGGAGTGGACATCGGCGGGTCGGGGATCAAGGGCGCTCCCGTGGACCTGGAGCTCGGCGACCTGGCGCAGCCCCGCCACAAGGTACTCACCCCGCAACCATCGACGCCCTCGGACGTCGCGGACCGCGTCGCGGAGGTCGTCACGCACTTCGGCTGGTCGGGGCCGGTCGGCGTGACGTTTCCGGGCGTGGTGACCGGTTCGACGATCCGTACGGCGGCCAACGTCGACAAGGCGTGGATCGACGTGGACGCGGCCGAGCTGCTCGGCGGGCGGCTGGGCGGCCTGCCGGTGACGGTGCTGAACGACGCGGACGCGGCGGGCGTCGCCGAGATGACCCACGGCGCGGGCCGGGGCCGCCGCGGGACGGTCATCCTGCTGACCTTCGGCACGGGCATCGGCAGCGCGGTCTTCACCGACGGGCGCCTCCTGCCCAACACGGAGCTGGGTCACCTGGAGCTGCACGGCAAGGAGGCGGAGAAGCAGGCCTCCACCAAGGTCAAGGAGGACAGGGACCTCAGCTGGCAGGAGTGGGCCCACCGGGTGCGCAAGTACCTCGCCCACCTGGAGATGCTCTTCTCGCCCGAGCTGTTCATCGTCGGCGGCGGGGTCAGCCGCAAGGCGGAGAAGTTCCTGCCCCTGATCGACGACGTGCGCGCGGAGATCGTCCCCGCGCAGTTGCAGAACAACGCCGGCATCGTCGGCGCCGCGATGGCCGCGGCACGCTGACGCCGGCCGGGACCCGGTCCCGGACCCGGCCCGCTGACGCGGGGCCTCGCCCGGACCCACGGACCCGCCCGTCCGGCGCCCGGCAGATGCCGGGCGCCGGACGGGCGGGTCCGTGGGTCGTGTGGGTGGGCGCGCTCAGCCCTTGCCGGCGGCCTCGGGCTCCGCGGCGGCTCCGGACTCCGCGGCGGTGTCGGGCTTCGCGGCGGTCGTGGGCTTCCCGACCGTCGCGGGCTTCCCGTCGGGTGCGGGCGTCTCGGTGGTCGTCGCGGGCTTCCGCGCCTTCTCGGACTTCAGGGCCGCGGCCATCTCGCCGAGGCGCTCGAAGGACGCGGTGCCGGTGACGACCGTCGTGACGCCCTCCTGGCGCAGGACCAGGGCGTCGTACTTCTCGCCCTCCCAGCGCTCCCACGCCCGGCCGGCGATCCGCTGCACCTCGCCCGTGTCCCGGGCGTCGTGGGTGACCTGGACGATGTACCGCGTCGCGGGGCCCGTGGACTGCTCCACGCCGACGTACTCGCGCTCCGGCGTGAGGTAGCCCAGGTGCCAGGAGTCGTCGTTCTGCCGGCTGTACGACACCGACGTCGGGCGCCACTCCTCGCCCAGCCCCTTCGGGGCCAGCACGGGGTAGGGCGCGGCGCGCTGGGCCGTCACCAGCTCGATGCCGTAGTCGACGGGCTTGATCGGGTCGGCCTGGTCGTCGTGCGGGACGAAGAGGTAGATCACCGCCGCGACGGCGCAGATGACCGTCATCGACTGGAACATCCCGCGCACTGTCTGCTTGCCTCGCATACCTGCCACGCCCCCTATGGTCGCATCAGGGCGTCGTGCTCATACGTGGGCCCCTCTGCTCAATTTGTCGACGTACCGATAGAGTCGCAGCACCCTCTTCACCACCGGCCGTCGCCGTACAGAAAGGTGCGCTCCGATGACCGAGCATCATCTGCCGTCCGAACTCGTGGTCTCCCCCGAGGCCCCCGACCGCAACCTCGCCCTGGAGCTGGTCCGCGTCACCGAGGCGGCTGCCATGGCGGCGGGCCGCTGGGTCGGCCGCGGTGACAAGAACGGCGCCGACGGCGCGGCCGTGCGGGCCATGCGCACCCTCGTCAGCACCGTCTCGATGAACGGCGTCGTCGTCATCGGCGAGGGCGAGAAGGACGAAGCGCCCATGCTGTTCAACGGCGAGCGCATCGGTGACGGGACCGGCGCCGAGTGCGACATCGCCGTGGACCCGATCGACGGCACGACGCTGACCGCCAAGGGCATGCCGAACGCCATCGCCGTGCTCGCCGCCGCCGACCGGGGCGCCATGTTCGACCCGTCCGCGGTCTTCTACATGGACAAGCTCGTCACCGGCCCCGAGGCGGCCGACTACGTCGACATCGACGCGCCGGTCTCCGTGAACATCCGCCGCGTCGCCAAGGCGAAGAACTCCACCCCCGAGGACGTCACCGTCGTCATCCTGGACCGGCCCCGCCACGAGGGGATCGTCAAGGAGATCCGCGAGACCGGCGCCCGGATCAAGTTCATCTCGGACGGCGACGTCGCCGGCTCGATCATGGCGGTCCGCGACGGCACCGGCGTGGACATGCTCATGGGCATCGGCGGTACGCCCGAGGGCATCATCAGCGCCTGCGCCATCAAGTGCCTGGGCGGCGTCATCCAGGGCAAGCTGTGGCCGAAGGACGACGAGGAGCGCGGCCGCGCCCTGGACGCGGGCCACGACCTGGACCGGGTGCTCTCCACCAACGATCTCGTCCGCGGCGACAACGTCTTCTTCGTCGCGACCGGCATCACCGACGGCGAGCTGCTGCGCGGGGTGCGGTACCGCTCCGAGACCGCCACCACGTCGTCGCTCGTGATGCGGTCGAAGTCGGGCACGATCCGGCAGATCGACTCGACGCACCGGCTGTCGAAGCTGCGCGCGTACAGCCAGATCGACTTCGACCGGGCCAAGTAGCCGGGCCGGGCGGGCCGGCCCCGGGCCGGGCCGGCGGCGGGGCTTTCGGCGGTACGAAGAGGGGCGCTCCCAGTGCGGTGGGAGCGCCCCTTCTCGTGCGGGCCGTGCCGCGTCGCGCCCGCGGTGGCTCAGGGCCGTGCCGTCCGTGTCGTCCGCGCCGCCCGGCGGGCGGTCAGCCGGCGGCGGCGATCTGCTGGCCGGCCGTCGCCGCCTTCTTCAGCTCCACGTCGCGGCGCCGGCGGCGGGCCAGCACGACGCGGCGCTCGGCGGCGGTGAGGCCGCCCCACACGCCGTACGGCTCGGGCTGGAGCAGGGCGTGCTCGCGGCACTCGACCATGACCGGGCAGCGGGCGCAGACCCGCTTCGCGGCCTCCTCGCGGGCCAGTCGGGCGGCCGTGGGCTCCTTCGAGGGGGCGAAGAACAGTCCCGCCTCGTCGCGGCGGCACACCGCCTCCGTGTGCCAGGGACCACCCTCGTCCTCCCGCGCCGGAACGCGCTGGGACGGGACGGCGGCGACCTGGAGGGGCTGATGCGGCAGTGGCAGCACGGTCTACTCCTGACGACGGCTATCGCGGGCGAGAGAGACGATGCAGCAAGCCCTACCCGCTGTACGCACGCCTATGCACTGCGTGGCGTGTGCTCCCAGGGGGTGGGACGCGGTACGGCCGAAAAGCGACGGTCGAGGTGCGGCGGGCCGCCTTGACCCCGGCCGGCGGCCGACGCGCGCGGGCAGTGGTCGGGCGGTCGGCGGCCCGTGCGCGGGCGGCGGGCGGCCGGCGCGCGGTCAGTGGCCGAGGTGTTTGCGGAGCTTGGCGTGGAGGAGGTCCGCGATGAGCTTGCCGCGCTTGGGGCGCGCCTCGACGTTGCCGAGGACCGTGTAGCCGTTGACGACGACGACCGGCGCCTCGGGGTCGGCGGCCTCCAACGTGACCACCTCGAAGTTGCCGAGGACGCCCGCGCCGTTGCCGCGCAGGGAGACGTTCTCCGGGACGCGCACCTCGACGTTGCCGAGGATCGAGATGGCGTTGACGGTGGTGAGGCGCTGGGTGAAGGTGGCCTCGGTGAGGTCGATCTCGATGTTGCCGAAGAGGGAGAAGGCCGTCGTGCGCGCGGCGACGCGCCACCGGCCGCGGCGGGTGGTGCTGGAGAAGACCGCGACGAGCTTCTCCTCCGGCTCGCCGTACGCCCCGGAGGCGTCGGGGAGGCCGCGGTCCGCGGCGGTGCCCGGGGCGGACCGCGCGTCCGGCGCGGCGGGGAGGTCGCCGACGAGCGGCTCCAGCTCGCCGAGCGTCTTGGCCCGGTACGTGGCGTCGATCCGTTCGGCGTGCTCCTCGGCGTCGAGCCGCCCCTGGGCCAGCGCCTCCGCGAGGATGTCGGCGACCCGGTCGCGGTCGGCGTCCGAGGCCCGCATCGCCGGGGCCGTCCCCGAAACGGCCGCCGGGGCCGGCGCCGCGGGGTGCCGCTCGGGCCGCTTCTGGGGCTGCTTTTCGAGGTCCACCGCGTCAGCGTAGCGAAACGCGATAGATCGCGACCAGAGCGGGATGAGCCTTACCTCACAGACCTCCGGGCGCCGGGGCGTCTTACGCTGGGGGACGCGTTGCCGATGGGGGCCGCGCCGCTGTCTGCCGAGTGAGGAATGGCCGTCATGCCAGAGTTTGCGTACTCCGATCTGCTCCCCCTGGGAGAGGACACCACGCCCTACCGCCTGGTGACCTCGGAGGGTGTGTCCACCTTCGAGGCCGACGGGCGGACGTTCCTCAAGGTGGAGCCGGAGGCGCTGCGGAAGCTGGCAGCGGAGGCCATCCACGACATCCAGCACTACCTGCGGCCCGCGCACCTCGCGCAGCTGCGCCGGATCATCGACGACCCGGAGGCGTCGGGCAACGACAAGTTCGTCGCGCTCGACCTGCTGAAGAACGCCAACATCGCGGCCGCCGGTGTGCTGCCGATGTGCCAGGACACCGGCACGGCGATCGTCATGGGCAAGCGCGGCCAGAACGTGCTGACCGAGGGCGAGGACGAGAAGGCCCTGTCGCGCGGCATCTACGACGCGTACAAGAACCTCAACCTGCGCTACTCGCAGATGGCCCCCCTCACCATGTGGGAGGAGAAGAACACCGGGTCGAACCTCCCCGCGCAGATCGAGCTGTACGCGACGGACGGCGGCGCGTACAAGTTCCTCTTCATGGCCAAGGGCGGCGGCTCCGCCAACAAGTCGTTCCTCTACCAGGAGACCAAGGCGGTCCTCAACGAGACCTCCCTGATGACGTTCCTGGAGGAGAAGATCCGCTCCCTCGGGACGGCCGCCTGCCCGCCGTACCACCTCGCGATCGTCGTCGGCGGCACGTCCGCCGAGTTCGCGCTGAAGACGGCGAAGTACGCCTCCGCGCACTACCTGGACGCGCTGCCGTCCGAGGGCTCCGAGCTGGGCCACGGCTTCCGCGACGAGGAGCTGGAGAAGAAGGTCTTCGAGCTGACGCAGCGCATCGGCATCGGCGCGCAGTTCGGCGGCAAGTACTTCTGCCACGACGTGCGCGTGGTGCGCCTGCCGCGGCACGGCGCCTCGCTGCCCGTCGCCATCGCCGTCTCCTGCTCGGCGGACCGCCAGGCCGTCGCGAAGATCACCGCCGAGGGCGTCTTCCTGGAGCAGCTGGAGACCGACCCGGCGCGCTTCCTGCCCGACACGACGGACGAGCAGCTGGACGAGGCCGGTGACGTGGTGCGCATCGACCTCAACCAGCCCATGGACGCCATCCTCGCCGAGCTGACGAAGCACCCGGTCAAGACGCGGCTGTCGCTGACCGGCCCGCTGGTCGTGGCGCGCGACATCGCGCACGCCAAGATCAAGGAGCGGCTGGACGCGGGCGAGGAGATGCCGCAGTACCTGAAGGACCACCCGGTGTACTACGCCGGCCCCGCCAAGACGCCCGAGGGGTACGCGTCCGGTTCCTTCGGCCCGACGACGGCCGGCCGCATGGACTCGTACGTGGAGCAGTTCCAGGCGGCGGGCGGCTCCAAGGTGATGCTGGCCAAGGGCAACCGCTCGCAGCGGGTCACCGACGCGTGCGGCGCGCACGGCGGCTTCTACCTGGGCTCGATCGGCGGCCCGGCGGCGCGCCTGGCGCAGGACTGCATCAAGAAGGTCGAGGTCGTCGAGTACGAGGAGCTCGGCATGGAGGCGGTCTGGAAGATCGAGGTCGAGGACTTCCCGGCGTTCATCGTGGTGGACGACAAGGGCAACGACTTCTTCCAGGACCCGGCCCCGGCGCCGACCTTCACCTCCATCCCGGTGCGCGGCCCCGGGCTGGTGTGACCGTGTGAGCGCCACGGGCCCGGTCACCGTCACGGTGGCCGGGCCCGTCCGCGTGTCCGGGGCTACGCGAAGCGCTGCTTCGCCGTCCCGTCGCACGCCTGGAGCCGCAGCGGGTCCTTGGCCGCGGCGAGGGTGAGGCACAGGGAGGGCGCCGCGGCGGGGCGCAGGGTCGCGCCGTCGCGGACGAACCGCTGGTGGGCCGCGCCCGAGCAGTTCCACAGGACCAGCGCCCTGCCCGGCTGGTAGGCGGCGCCCGGTACGTCCAGGCAGCGGTCGTGGGTCAGGGCCGTGTGGATCGACCCGCGCGCCGGGTCGTACCACCAGTCCTGGTTGCGCCCGGCGTGGCAGTCCCAGCCGCCGACCGCCGTGCCGTTGCGGGTGACGGCCCCGGAGACGTCCACGCACGTGCCGGTCGCCTCGCCCCGCAGCGGCGTGAACGCGTCGTCCCACGCCCCCGGCCGCAGGACCGGCCTGCCCGTGGACGCCGGGTCGGCGCAGCCGGCCTCGCGGGCGCCCGAGGCGTACAGCTGGGTCAGGCAGGAGGCGAAGGCGGCGTGGCCGGCCGCGTTGGGGTGGAAGGACTGCCGGACGGAGTTCTCGTCCGGCAGTCCGGGCTTGGACAGGTCGACGTACAGGCCGCGCGCCCAGGCGTCGTCCATGCAGACCTCGTGCCCGTGGAAGAGCCGGGAGTTGTCGAGGTACACGGCTCCGGTGTTCGCCGCCGCCCTCCGCATGCCGCGCGCGAAGGCGGGGACGGCCGTGTCGCGGCCCCAGACGGTGTCGGAGTCGTAGCCGAGGCCGCCGCAGACGAGCTTGCCGGGGAAGTCGGGGTTGTCGGGGAAGTCGGGGCCGATGGGACTCGGGTAGCCCATGACGACGAGCTTGTAGTCGCCGTCGGCGTAGCCTGCGTCGCGCATCACGGTCCGCAGGTCGCGGATCGTCTGCTCGACCTTGGGTACGAGGGCGTCGACGCGGGCCTGCCAGCCGGGGGCGTACTTCGGCGCGCAGGGCCCCTGGAGGGTGAGGTAGCGCAGGACGCAGTCGGTCATCACGGGGCCGAACTGGAGGTCGTCGTTGGCGCCGGCCACCAGGAGCACCATCCTGAGGCGGGTGTTGCGGGCCTTGACGGCGAGGTTGTCGCTCTGGACGAGCTCGTCGGCGTACTGCTTGCTGCCGCCGATGCGGATGTGGGGTGTGGCGGCGCCGGAACAGGAGACGTTGTAGGTGACGTCGGCGGGGATGCCGGTGCGGTGGATGGCGGCCTGCGGCGAGCGGTGGCACCAGTTGTCGGGGCCGTTGGTCGGGGGCTCGTACGTGCCGACGCCCTCGCCGGAGATCTCGCTGTCGCCCAGGGAGACCAGGGCGGTCTTCCGCTCGGCGAAGGGGCGTTCGGCGGGGCTGCCGTACAGGGCGGTGGCCTCGGCCGCGCGGACGCGCTCCAGCTCCGGCGGCAGGGGCACCGGGGCGGTGGTCCGCGCGGCGGCGGCCGGGGCGGCGGTGGGCGGGGTCGCCTGGGCGGCGGGTGCGGTGAGGGCGGCCGCGAGCGCGGCGACCGTGACCGCGACCGTGCATCCGAGTTTCCGTCTGGTGCGCGCCATTGCGCCTCCTGGAAGTGGGGTTACCCACGGTTTTTACTGGCCGGTAGAGCAGTTGGGAATAGCGTGCGCCGGACGGGCGCTCAGTTTCTGCGGGAGGTTGGGACGATGACCGACACGAGGGACCAGCGCGGCGGCGCCGACGGCGACCACCGGATCGAGCACGACTCGATGGGGGAGGTACGCGTCCCGGCGCACGCCAAGTGGCGCGCGCAGACGCAGCGGGCCGTGGAGAACTTCCCGGTCTCGGGCCAGCGGCTGGAGCGGGCCCACATCGCCGCGCTGGCCCGGATCAAGGCCGCTGCGGCGAAGGTCAACGCCGAGCTGGGCGTCCTGGACCCGGAGGTCGCCGAGGCGGTGCGGGCGGCCGCGGCGGAGGTGGCGGAGGGCCGCTGGGACGACCACTTCCCCGTGGACGTCTTCCAGACCGGTTCCGGCACCTCCTCGAACATGAACATGAACGAGGTCCTGGCCACGCTCGCGGGCGAACGGCTCGGCGACGGACGGTCCGTGCACCCCAACGACCACGTCAACGCCTCCCAGTCGTCCAACGACGTCTTCCCCTCCTCGATCCACATCGCGGCGACCGCGGCGGTGACCGGCGAACTCATCCCCGCCCTGGAGCACCTGGCCGCGGCGCTGGGTCGGAAATCGGCCGAATTCGCGGACGTCGTCAAGTCGGGCCGCACGCACCTGATGGACGCCACGCCCGTCACCCTCGGCCAGGAGTTCGGCGGGTACGCGGCGCAGGTGCGGTACGGCGTCGAGCGTCTGCGGGCGTCCCTGCCCCGCCTCGCCGAACTGCCCCTGGGCGGTACGGCCGTCGGTACGGGCATCAACACCCCGCCCGGCTTCTCCGCCGCCGTCATCGCCGAGGTGGCGCGGGACACGGGGCTGCCGCTGACCGAGGCGCGCGACCACTTCGAGGCGCAGGGCGCCCGGGACGGGCTGGTCGAGACGTCGGGCCAGCTGCGCACGATCGCCGTCTCCCTCACGAAGATCGCCAACGATCTGCGGTGGATGGCCTCGGGGCCGCGCACCGGCCTGGCCGAGATCCGCCTGCCGGACCTCCAGCCCGGGTCGTCGATCATGCCGGGGAAGGTCAACCCGGTGGTCCCGGAGGCGGTCCTCATGGTCGCCGCGCAGGTCGTCGGCAACGACGCCACCGTCGCAACGGCCGGCGCCGCCGGCAACTTCGAGCTGAACGTCATGCTGCCCGTGATGGCGAAGAACCTGCTGGAGTCGATCCGGCTCCTCGCCAACGCCTCCCGCCTGCTCGCCGACCGGACCGTCGACGGCGTCACCGCCGACGTCGAACGGGCGCGGGAGTACGCCGAGTCGTCGCCGTCCGTGGTGACGCCGCTCAACAAGTACCTGGGGTACGAGGAGGCCGCGAAGGTCGCCAAGCGGTCGCTGGCCGAGCGCAAGACGATCCGCGAGGTCGTCCTGGAGGCCGGGTACGTGGAGCGCGGCGCACTGACGCTCGCCCAGCTCGACGAGGCCCTGGACGTCCTGCGGATGACCCGCCCGTGACGTGCCACTGACGCGCGACCGACGGGCCACTGGCCGAAAAGCGTCGCTCGGGCCACCCGTGTCCGCGTCCGTCCGCCGCGGCCGCCACCCGTGGGCCCCACCGCCCACTCATCGCCGCTGACCTGCGGTGTCGGCGCCCCCTGCGTCGGCGGCCCGTGACGTGGATCGCGGACGGGCGCCCCGGTCCGGTCCTAAGATCTGCGCATGACAGCGGAGACGACGGGCCCGGTACCGGGGGCAGCGGGTGGGGCGGACGACGACGGTGCGCGCTGGGCGCCGGGTGACCGGATCCTGTGGCGGTACCGCGACAACGGCGACGGCCACGTCCACATCTGCCGGCCCGTGACCGTCGTCCGGGACACCCCGGACCTGCTCGCCGTCTGGATGGCGCCCGGCACCGAGTGCGTCAAGCCCGTGCTCGTCGACGGCACTCCCGTCCACGACGAACCGCTCGCCACCCGCTACACCGCTCCGCGCACCACCACGCGGGCGCGGTGGATCGGGACGGGCGTCCTCAAGCTGGCCCGCCCGGACGAACCGTGGTCCGTCTGGCTGTTCTGGGACCACGGCTGGGACTTCCGCAGCTGGTACGTCAACCTGGAGGCGCCGCGGGTCCGGTGGTCCGGGGGCGTCGACTCGGAGGACCACTTCCTCGACATCTCCGTCTTCCCCGACCGCACCTGGCTGTGGCGGGACGAGGACGAGTTCGCCCAGGCCCAGCGCGCCGGGCTCATGGACGCCGCGCAGGCCCGGCGCGTCCGGGAGGCCGGCGCGGCCGCCGTCGAGGTCATCCGGGCCTGGGGCGCCCCGTTCGCGGACGGCTGGGAGAACTGGCGGCCCGATCCGGCGTGGGGCGTGCCGGAGCTCCCGGCCGACTGGGATCGCACCCCGGCGCGCACGGCTCCATGAGACCCTTGATGCGCCCCTGGGGAGTAACCGTAGGATCGTCCTCCGCCGGACGGCCGACCCGGCCCCGCAGCATCAACCACCGAGTACCGGATACGAACTGACCGTAAGTCACCTACGAGGGGGTGGAGCCGTGGCGGAGGTGTGCACGGATCCGTCATCCCGTGTCGACGCCGCACCCAGAGCGGGTATAGCGCCTGACAGAGCGAGTGCATCGCCTCACCGGCCCGGACGGACGGAATCCCACGCGTGACGGAGCAGCCCACGTCCCACGAAGGCCGGCAGCCGTTCGCTGCCCGGCCGCAGGAACGCACCCGGCCCCGGCAGGAGGCCCCCGAGCCGGGCGGCACCTCCCCCGCGCCCGCGCACGGCCGGCCGCGTCCCGGCGCCCCGGTGCCGCCCGGGTCCGGCCGCCGCACGCCCGCGTCGGGCGGCGGCGCGGAGGCGGAGGCGGCCCGGCAGGCGGCCCGGTCGGGCGAGGCGGCCGCCGCCGCCCGGCAGGCGGCCGCGACCCCCGCCGGCAAGCGCGCCGCGGCCGCCCCCGGAGACGCCCGGACGCGCGCCGCCGCGAGCGCGGCCCCGCCCGGCGAAGGCCCGGACGGCGGCGCCGGCGGGCCCCGCGACCTGCCGGACGCCGCCGCCCTGCCGCGCCCCACCAGCGTGTCCGGCGCCGCCACCCCGGCGCACGGCACCCTCCCCGGCCAGTCCGGCGGCACCCCCGGCGGGCCGCAGGAGCCGGTGGGCACCGCGCGGCGCGAGGGCGACCGGCTGCGGTTCGTCGGCGCGGCGACGCGCCGCATCGCGCGCGGCATCGACCTGGACGAGATCGTGCTGGGGCTGTGCCGGGCGACCGTGCCGACCTTCGCCGACGCGATCCTCGTCTACCTGCGCGACCCGCTGCCCGTGGGCGACGAGCGGCCGGTGGACCCGTTCGTCCTCCGGCTGCGCCGCGCCGACCGGCTGCGTCTGACGGGGGACGACACCCTGGACCTGAGCCTCCTCCCGGCCGGCCCCGTCGTCGCGCCCGACACCGAGCAGACCCCGGCCGCCGAGCTGTGCGAGGTCCGCCCCGGCGGCCCGCTGGCGGAGGTGCTGCGCGGGGTCAGGCCGGTGTTCGGCGACTCCGCGGCGGCCCGGGCCGCGCTGCCGGAGCTGGTCGGCGACGGCCGCTCCCTGCCGTCCGGGCACCGCGCGATCCTCGCGCCGCTGCGGGGCCGCCGGCGCGTCATCGGCGCCGCCGTCTTCCTGCGCCGCCCCGACCGCGCGGCCTTCGAGCCGAACGACCTGCTCGTCGCGGCGCAGCTGGCGACGCACACGGCGCTCGGCATCGACAAGGCGGTGCTGTACGGCCGGGAGGCGTACATCGCGGACGAGCTCCAGCGCACCATGCTCCCGGAGAACCTGCCGCAGCCGACCGGCGTGCGCCTGGCGTCCCGCTACCTCCCGGCCGCCGAGACGGCCCGGGTCGGCGGCGACTGGTACGACGCGATCCCGCTGCCCGGCAGCCGCGTCGCCCTCGTCGTGGGCGACGTCATGGGCCACTCCATGACCTCGGCGGCGATCATGGGCCAGCTGCGGACGACGGCGCAGACCCTCGCCGGGCTCGACCTGCCGCCGCAGGAGGTGTTGCACCACCTCGACGAACAGGCCCAGCGGCTGGGCGAGAACCGCATGGCGACCTGCCTCTACGCGGTGTACGACCCGGTCGCGCACCGCATCACCATCGCCAACGCCGGCCACCCGCCGCCCATACTGCTCCACCTGGGCGGCCGGGCGGAGGTGCTGCGCGTCCCGCCGGGCGCGCCGATCGGCGTGGGCGGCGTCGACTTCGAGGCCGTCGAACTGGACGCCCCGGCGGGCGCGACGCTGCTGCTGTACACCGACGGCCTCGTCGAGTCGCGGCTGCGGGACGTGTGGACCGGGATAGAGCAGCTGCGCGAGCGGCTGGCGGCGACGGCCCAGCTGACGGGCCCGGACCACTCGCCGCCGCTGGAGGCGCTCTGCGACGACGTGCTCGACATGCTCGGGCCGGGCGACCGGGACGACGACATCGCGCTGCTCGCCGCCCGGTTCGACGGAATCACGCCGAGCGACGTCGCGTACTGGTTCCTGGAGCCGGAGGACGCCGCTCCGGGCCGGGCCCGCCGGCTGGCCCGCAAGGCGCTGGCCCGCTGGGACCTGGAGGAACTGACGGACTCGGTGGAGCTGCTGGTCAGCGAGGTGGTGACCAACGCCGTGCGGTACGCGTCCCGGCCGGTCACCCTGCGGCTGCTGCGCACCGAGGTGCTGCGCTGCGAGGTCGGCGACGACTCGCCGCAGCTGCCCCGACAGCGCCGGGCGCGCGACACCGACGAGGGCGGGCGGGGCCTGTTCCTGGTCAACCGGCTGGCCCGCCGCTGGGGCGCGACGCGCCTGTCGACCGGCAAGGTGGTGTGGTTCGAATTGCCGACGCCGGGGTGAGCGGCACGGCGGCGGGCGGTGGGCGGGTCCTGGCGGGTGCGGGTCCGGGCACGGCCCCGGCGGGCGCGTGTCCGGCGTACGGGTCCCGGCGGGTGCGGCCGGGCGGCGCGTGTCCGGCGGGCGCGTACGCACCGCGCGGGGGCGCCCGGTGGGTAGCCGATGCGCCGGCCCGCGTCGTTGTCGAAGGCGCGGTCGCGGCGTACGCGCCCGATGGGTATGACGAAGGCGGCCGGGCCCCACCAGGGGCCCGGCCGCCTTCGTCGTACGGCCTGCGGTTGTCGCAGCCGTCTCGCGTACCGCGGGCGCCGCGAGCGCCGGGGCTTGCGGCAAGCGCCCCGGACGGTCGCGCCGGTGCTACGGCCGGATGCGGGCGCCGTCGTCCGGGCCGCCCCCGGTCTCCGGTTCGAAGCCCGACCCGCCGATGGTGCCCGGCTCCGGGCTCCGCGACGGCGAGCTCGACGGCGAGCCCGTGGACTGACTCGGCGTGGGGGCCGGCGGGGGGCTGCTCGACGTGACCGGGTCGCGGGTCGACGGCGACGAGGACGGCGTGGAGCTGGGCTCGTCGTCCGGCGTGTCACTGGGCGAGGGGGACGGCGAGGGCGAGGTGCTCGGGGACGGCGATCCGGTCCCGGGCTCCGGCTGTCCGTCGCCGTACTCGATGACGTCGAGGTCGAAGCGGGCGTCGGAGCCGCCGCCGAGGGCGTCCAGGGTGTAGTCGGCCCAGATGCGAGCGGGGAAGCCGCCGCCGTTGGCGCGGCCGGAGTTGGCCGTGCCGGTCAGGGTGACCTGGGTGCCCTTCTTGGTGTCCTCGCCGAACAGCGCGACCACGGTGGTCAGTTCGGGGGTGTACCCGGCGAACCACGCGGACTTGTTGTTCTCGGAGGTGCCGGTCTTGCCGGCGGCCTGGTAGGCAGGGGTGCTCGCCGCGCGGCCGGAGCCCTCGCGGACGACGCCGGTCAGCACGGAGGTGACGGTGTCCGCGGTCTCCCGGCTGACGACCTGCGCGCCGATCGGGTCGGCCGGCTGCACCGTGCGGTCCTGGTGCTCGGCCGCCTTGACGATCGACGGCGTGACCTTCTTGCCGTGGTTGTCGAGCGTCGCGTACGCACCGGCCATGTCCCAGGTGGAGGCGCCCATCGTGCCGAGGGACATCGCGGGGGACTCGACGAACGCGTCGCCGTCCTTCAGGCCCAGGTCGAGGGCGGTCTTCTTCACCTTGCCGGGGCCGACGTCGACGATCATCTGGGCGAAGACCGAGTTGATCGACTTGTTCATGGCCCGCTGGACGGTGACCTGGCCGTAGCTGATGTCGTCCTCGTTCTCCGGGGCGAACGGGGTGTCGCCGCCCTTCACGGGACGCTTGCTCGTGCCGTCGTAGTGCGTGTTGACGCCGATCCGGCGGCCGTCCTGCGTCCGGGAGGAGTTCTCCAGGGCGGAGGCGAAGACCAGCGGCTTGAAGGTGGAGGCGGGCTGGTAGTCGCGCCGGGTGGCGTTGGACATCCAGTGCTGGGTGGCGCCGACGCCGCCGTACAGGGCGACGACGTGGCCGGTCTTCGGGTCGACGGAGGTGGCGCCGGCCTGGACGGTCGCGTCGACCTCGTTGCCCTCGCGGTCGAGCTGGTCCTCCAGCTCATCGCCGACCGCCTCGACGAGCTCCTTCTGGCGCTTCTTGTCGACGGTGAGGGTGATCGTCCAGCCGCCGGCCCGGATGTCCTCCTCCTTGACGCCCTGCCGCGCCAGCTCCTGGTTGGCGGCCTCGACCAGGTAACCGGTCTGGCCCTCCATGCCGGGGGCGGCCTTCGGGGCCTGCGGCTCGGGGAACACCATCGTCTTGCGGGCGGCCGGGTCCAGCCAGTTCTCCTCGACCATGTTGTCGAGGACGTAGTCCCAGCGCTCCAGGACGAGCTTGCGGCTGGAGGGCGAGGCGGACGTCCAGTCGTACTGGCTGGGGGCCTGGAGCAGCGCCGCCAGGTAGGCGCCCTGCGGGACCGTCAGCTTGTCGGAGTCGACGCCGTAGTACGCCTGCGCGGCGGCCTGGATGCCGTAGGCGCTGCGCCCGTAGTAGCTGGTGTTGAGGTAGCCCTCGAGGATGTCGTCCTTGCTCTTGCGCTGGTCGACCTTGAGGGAGATGACCAGCTCCTTGAGCTTGCGCGTCACGGTCTGGCTCTGGTCGAGGTAGTAGTTCTTGACGTACTGCTGGGTGATGGTCGAGCCGCCCTGCTTGCCCTTGCCGGTCACCGTGTTGACCACGCCGCGGGCCGTGCCCTTGAGGTCGACGCCGGAGTCCTCGTAGAAGGTCTTGTTCTCCGCGGCGACGAACGCCTTCTCGACCGGGTCGGGGATCTTCTCCAGGCCGACGTTGGAGCGGTTGACCTTGCCGCTGCGGGCGAGGATCGTGCCGTCCGCGTACTTGTAGATGTTGCTCTGGAGCTCCGCCTCGGCGTTGGCGGTGGGGACCGGGACGAGCAGGTAGACGGCGTACAAGCCGCCCATGGCGAGCAGGCAGAACACGAAGAGCGTTCCCAGGAGCTTCCGCCAGGTGAAGAAGCGGCGTATGCCTCCGCCACCCCTCTCGGCCCGGCGCGCCCCGCGCTGCCGGGTCCGACGCGATTCCGCTCGGCCCATGGCTCCGTCGCTCCCGTTTGTCGATGTTCGTTCCGTCGCGCTTTTCGGTCACCTACGTCCGGATCAGCTCAGCAAGCTAACCCGCACCAGCCGACATAGACCAACGGATCCTGTCTTTTCCGGACGTGACAAAGAGCACCCGTCCCCAAGGAACCGACTCACAGGGGGTGGACAAGGTTGCGACGCGCGCTAAAGTGATATCACTTTGCTTCACCGAAGAGAGCACAGAATCGGGGGGAACCATGACCACACCCACGTCCGGGGCCGGCGGGACCGCGTCCGGGGCCACGCAGGGGACCGTGAGCGGCACGGCGAGCGGGACGACGGCCGCCGCGTCCGCCACGGCCGGCGTCGCGACGGGCGGCCAGGACGGGACGCGGGCCGCGCAGCCGGGGATACGGGAGTTCGCGGCGTACAGCGTCGGCGGCGGGCTCGCGCTTCTCGCCGGCCTGGTGGGCCTGGCCGCGGGAGTCTGCCTGGTCGTCGCGGGCGCCTCCGTCGGTGAGGACACCTCGCTGGGCGCGCGGGTCGGGCTCATCGCGGCCGGCGTGCTCGTGGGCCTCGCGGCGCTGTTCGCGATGTGCGGGCTCAACATGGTCGCGCCCGGTGAGGCCCGGGTCGTCCAGCTCTTCGGCCGCTACCGGGGGACGGTCCGCAAGGACGGGCTGCGCTGGGTGAACCCCCTGACGTCCCGGGTGGCGATCTCGACCCGCGTGCGGAACCACGAGACCGCGGTCCTGAAGGTCAACGACGCCTACGGCAACCCCATCGAGCTCGCCGCGGTCGTCGTCTGGCGGGTCGAGGACACGGCGCAGGCCATGTTCGAGGTCGACGACTTCGAGCAGTTCGTCTCCACGCAGACGGAAGCGGCGGTCCGGCACATCGCGATCGAGTACCCCTACGACTCCCACGACGAGGACGGCCTGTCGCTGCGGGGCAACGCCGAGGAGATCACCGAGAAGCTGGCGGTCGAGCTGCACGCGCGCGTGGCGGCCGCGGGCGTGCGCATCATCGAGTCGCGGTTCACTCACCTCGCGTACGCTCCGGAGATCGCCTCCGCGATGCTCCAGCGCCAGCAGGCCGGGGCGATGGTGGCGGCGCGCCAGAAGATCGTCGAGGGCGCGGTCGGCATGGTCGAGCTGGCGCTCGACCGGATCGCGGAGCGCGACATAGTGGAGCTGGACCCCGAGAGGAAGGCGGCCATGGTCTCCAACCTGATGGTGGTGCTGTGCGGTGACCGCTCGGCCCAGCCGATCGTCAACACGGGCACGCTCTACCAGTGACCGCCCGCCGTGAGCGCAAGCAGGTGCTGCTCCGCCTCGACCCGGCGGTGTACGAGGCGTTGGCGCGCTGGGCCTCGGACGAGCTGCGCAGCGCCAACTCCCAGATCGAGTTCCTGCTGCGCCGGGCGCTGTCCGAGGCCGGGAGGATGCCCTCGTCGCCGACCCCGCTCCCCCGGCGCGGCCGCCCACCGAAGGAGCCACCGGCCGGACAGCCGCCCGCGCCTCCGCCCCACCCGACGCGGCCCCGGCGGACACCGCCGGAGTAGCCGCCGCCCCGCCCGGGGGGAACCGGGCGGGGCGGCGGGGCGTCACCGTCCGGTATGGACACGGGTGCTTCGACGAGCGGTACCGGCGGCGGTCCGGCGGACGGCTCGGGCGCGCCGGGTACCGGTGGTAGTGGCGCGGCGGGCGGCACGGTTCCGCGGGGTACCGCTGGTGGCGCGGGGGCCGGAGGCCGCGGCGCCGGACCGGCGCGTGGCGCGGGCACGCCGGACACCGCCGGCCGCCCGACGGGTGGCGCGGGCACACCGGATGCGCCGGCCGCCCGGTGGGCGACCCGATGGGCCGAGGCGCCGCCGGCCGCCCGGCGGACGGCGCGGGCGCGCCGGGTGCCGGCGGCGGGCCGGGGCGCGGGACGCGGGGGCGGGACGCGCGGGGGCGGACGGCCTGGTCGCGGGGGCGGGTGGTGGTCGGGCTCGCCGCGCTCGTCGCCTGGCTGATCGTGTTCCACGGGACCGTGCCGGACCTGCCCGGCCGGCCGGCGAGCCTGCTGGAGGCGTTCCTCCCGTGGCTCGGCCTGGCCGTGCCGGCCCTCGTGGTGGCCGCCCTCGGGCGCCGCTCGGCGGTCGCGCCGCTCGCCGCCCTGCTGCCGGCCGCGGCGTGGACGGGCCACTTCGGGGACGGACTGCTGCCGGCCCCTGACGGGCCGTACGACCTCACGGCGGTGCAGCACGACGTCAGCGACGAGAACGCCGACCCGGCCGGCACCGCCCGGGACCTCGCGAGCGTCGGGGCGGAGCTGATCGCACTGGAGGAGGTCACACCGGCGGCGCTCCCGGCGTACCGCGCGGCCCTCGCGGGGCGCTACCCGCACCACGCGGTGCGCGGCACGGTCGGGCTGTGGTCGGTGTATCCGCTCGGCGACGTACGGGCACCGGACATCCGGCCCGCCGGTATCGGCGCCGGGTGGCGGCGCGCGCTGCGGGCGACGGCGGCGACCCCGCGCGGCGACCTCGCGGTGTACGTGGCCCACCCGCCGTCCGTACGGCTCACCGCGCGGCGCGGCTTCGACTGCGTCCGCCGCGACGCGAGCGCCGAACTGCTGGGGGCGGCCCTGGCGGCCGAGCGGCTGGACCGGGTGGTCCTGCTCGGCGACCTCGACGGCACCGTCGACGAGCGCGGGCTCGCGCCGCTCACCGCGCGGCTCGACACCGCGCGCTCCCGCCCGGCCTTCAGCTGGCCCGCGTCGGCACCCCTGGCCCGCATCGACCAGGTCCTTGCCCGCCGCGCCGAGGTGACACGCGTGTGGACCCTGCCGCGGACCGCCTCGGACCACCTGCCGGTGGCGGCGCGCCTCAGCTACTGACGACCGGGGGCACCGGCAGCGAGCAGCGGGCAGGCGAGCGCAGGGAACCGGCCACGTATACACGACGTGTATACGCCGGGTGTACAGTGGCGTCCATGTCCATCGGTCACACCCTCCTCGGCCTCCTGGAGGCCGGGCCGCGCCACGGCTACGACCTCAAGCGCGCCTTCGACGAGAAGTTCGGCCACGATCGGCCGCTCCACTACGGGCAGGTCTACTCGACCATGGCCCGGCTCCTGAAGAACGGGCTCGTCGAGGTCGACGCCGTCGAGCCGGGCGAGGGTCCCGAGCGCAAGCGGTACGCGATCACCGGGGCCGGCGTCACCGACGTCGAGCGGTGGCTCACCAGCCCCGAGAAGCCGGAGCCGTACCTCCAGTCGACGCTGTACACGAAGGTGGTGCTCGCCCTGCTCACCGGCCGCAGCGCCACCGACCTGCTCGACACGCAGCGCGCCGAGCACCTGCGGCTGATGCGGGAGCTGACCCGCCGCAAGAAGGGCGGCGACCTCGCCGACCAGCTGATCTGCGACCACGCGCTGTTCCACCTGGAGGCCGACCTGCGCTGGCTGGAACTGACCGCCGCGCGCCTGGACCAGCTCGCCGAGACGGTCCGGGGGGCGGCCCGGTGACGGCGGACGGGACCGCCCACGGGGCCACGCACGGAACGGCCACGACGACAGCGACGACGGGGACAGGGACGCCGTCGGGGACGGGGACGGCCACGCCGTCGGAGGCGCCCGGCGCGACGGGTGGCGCGACGGGCGCGTCGGCGCCGCTGCTGCGCGCCGAGGGCCTCGACAAGGCGTACGGCCCGACCACGGCCCTGGCCGGGGTGTCGTTCGCCGTCCAGGCCGGCGAGGTCGTCGCCGTCATGGGCCCCTCCGGCTCGGGCAAGTCGACGCTGCTGCACTGCCTGGCCGGGATCGTCCGCCCGGACTCCGGCACGGTGACCTACGACGGGCGCGACCTCGCCACCCTGTCGGACGCCCGGCTGAGCGCGCTGCGCCGGGGCGACTTCGGGTTCGTGTTCCAGTTCGGCCGGTTGGTGCCGGAGCTGACCTGCGCGGAGAACGTCGCCCTGCCGCTGCGCCTGGCCGGCGAGCGCCGCAGGTCCGCCGAGCGGCGGGCGGTGGAGTGGCTGGAGCGCCTGGAGACCGCCGACATCGCCGGCAAGCGGCCCGGGGAGGTCTCCGGCGGACAGGGCCAGCGCGTCGCGGTCGCCCGCGCCCTGGTCACCGCGCCCCGCGTGGTCTTCGCCGACGAACCGACGGGCGCCCTGGACTCACTCAACGGCGAACGGGTGCTGGAGCTGCTCACCGACGCGGCCCGGGACACCGGCGCCGCCGTCGTCCTCGTCACGCACGAGGCGCGGGTCGCCGCGTACGCGGACCGCGAGGTCGTCGTGCGCGACGGCCGGGTGCGGGACCTGGCGGGTGTGGCGTGAGCGGTCCGCGCGGCGCCCTGCGGGATCTCGGGCTCGGCGCGCGGTTCGCCGTCACGGGCGGCCGCCGCTCCTGGGCGCGTACGGTCCTCACGGCGGTCGGGGTGGGACTGGGGGTGGCCCTGCTGTTCGTCGCCGCGTCGATCCCGCACATGCTGGAGGCCCGCGAGGGCCGCACCGACGCGCGGCAGGCGTCCCTGGACGAGGCGCCCGTCTCGGCCCGCTCGTTCCGGTACGTCGAGGTCTCCACGCTGTACCGCGACGACACCGTCCACGGCGTGGCGCTGCGCCCCGACGGCCCGGACGCTCCCGTGCCGCCCGGGGTCGCGGCGCTCCCCGGGCCGGGCGGGATGGTCGTGTCGCCCGCCCTCGCCGAGCTGCTCGCCTCGCCGGAAGGGGCGCTGCTGAAGGGCCGCTTCCCCTACCGGCAGGTGGGCACCATCGGTGACGCGGGCCTCGCCGGACCCGGCGAGCTGTTCCTGTACGCCCACGACCCCGGGATCGCCGACGCGCCCCGGGCGTCGCGCGCCGACCGGTTCGGGCACGGCACCGGAGAGCGGCCCCTGGAGGGCCCGCTGCTGCTGATCGTGGTCCTGGCCTGCGTCGTGCTGCTGCTGCCGGTCCTGGTGTTCGTGGCGGTGGCGGTCCGCTTCGGCGGGGAGCAGCGCGACCGGCGGTTGGCGGCGCTGCGCCTGGTCGGCGCGGACGCGGGCATGACGCGGCGCGCCGCCGCGGGCGAGGCACTGGTGGGAGCGGTGTTCGGCCTGGTGCTGGGCGGGGTGTTCTTCCTGCTGGGCCGGCAGCTCGCGGGCCGGGTCACGGTGTGGAACGTCAACGCCTTCCCCGGCGACCTGGTCCCGGAGCCGGTGCTCGCGGCCGCCGTGGTGACGGCGGTGCCGCTCTGCGCGCTCGTCGTGACCCTGTTCGCGCTGCGCGGCGTCGTCGTCGAACCACTGGGCGTCGTCGCGGGCCGTGTGCCGCGGCCCCGGCGGTCGTGGTGGCGCCTGGTGCTCGCCGCGTCCGGTCTCGCGCTGCTGCTCCCCGCGGGGCGGCTGTACGCCGAGGTCGCGTCGCTCGACACGTACCGGGTCGCCGTCGGCGCCCTGCTGGCGCTGACGGGGTTCACCGCGCTGCTGCCGTGGCTGGTGGAGGCGGCCGTGCGGCCGCTGCGCGGCGGCCCGCCCTCCTGGCAGCTGGCGGTGCGCCGGTTGCAGCTGGGCAGCGGTACCGCGACCCGCGCGGTCGGCGGGATCGTCGTCGCGGGAGCCGGGGCCATCGCCCTGCTGATGATGTTCGGCGCGGTGCAGAGCGACTTCATGCGGCCGACGAACATGGACGAGGCACGCGCCCAGCTGCAGGTGTGGTCGGCCACGGCGGACGCCCGGACGGCCCGCGGGCTGATCGACGAGGTGGACGCGGCGCCGGGCGTGGAGGGCGTCGTCGGTGTCGTCCAGGCGGGCGCCCGGCGACCCGGTCCGCTGCGCCCCGGCGAGGGCTTCGTCCCGCGGACCGCGCTGACCGTCGCGGAGTGCCCGTCCCTGCGCGAGCTGGGCGAGCTGCCCTCCTGCCGGGACGGGGACGTCTTCATCGCCCGTGCGCACGGCCGGGAGGGCCCGGACGACGCGTACCTGGCCGAGACGGCGCGGCCGGGCGCGCTGGTGGACCTGCGCGACGAGGGCGAACGGCCGGTGCTGTGGCGGGTCCCGGCGACGGCCCGGCTGGTGGACGCGCGCCGCGACCCGATGGGCGGGATGCCGTTCGGGATCCACGCGACGCCCGGCGCGCTGGACGCGGCGCTGCTGGAGGACGCCGAGACGGTGGTGATGGTCCGGCTGGACCCGGCCGTGCCGGACGCCGATGAGCACGCGCGGAACGCGGCGGCGCGGGTCGATCCGCTGGCGCGGGTGGAGGGCATCCAGGACATCGAGCGGGACCGGCAGTACACCAGCGTCCGCACGGGGGTGCTGGCCGCGGCCACGGTGACGATGGGGCTGATCGCGCTGTCCCTGCTGGTGTCGATGGTCGAGCAGCTGCGGGAGCGCCGCGGGCTGCTGGCCTCCCTGGTCGCCTTCGGCACGCGCCGTACGACGCTCGGCTGGTCCGTGCTGTGGCAGACGGCGCTGCCGGTGGCGCTCGGGCTGGCGATCTCCGTGGCGGGCGGGCTGGCGCTGGGGGCGGCGCTGCTGCGGATGATCGACAAGACGGTGGTCGACTGGTGGGTGTTCCTGCCGGTGGTGGGGGTGGGCGCGGGGCTGGTACTCGTGGTGACGCTGCTTAGCCTGCCACCCCTGTGGCGCCTGATGCGCCCGGACGGCCTCCGCACGGAGTGACCCGCCGGCTCCGGGCGGCAGCCGCGGCCGTACGCGACGGGCGGCGGGCGACCGGCACGTCCGTACGCCGCCGACCGGGGCCCCGTGCGTCCGCCGTCCACCGGCCGCCGACCACCTGACCGCCGACCCGCCGACCCGCCGACCGCCCGACGCCGACCGCCGACCGGGGCCCGTGCGCCCGGCCGTCCACCGGCGACCGGGCGTACGGGCGTGCCCCGGCCGGGGCGCCCCGCCGCTCGCGGTGGGCGCGCCCCGGCCGTTCCGGCGCTCAGGGGCTGTCGACCCGGGCGACCCGCACGGGCAGCGAGGCCAGGGCCTCGCGCAGCGCCCCGGCCAGCTCCTCGAACTCCGCCTGCCGGGCCGCCCCGGTCCGCATGGCGAGGGCGATCCGGCGCGACGGGGCCGGATCGGCGAAGTACCCGGTGACCAGGCTGGGGTTGCGGCCGGTCTCCACCTTCACGGCGGTGCGCGGCAGCAGGGTCACGCCGAGCCCGCCGGCCACGAGCTGGACGAGCGTCGACAGGCCCGCGGCCGTCGTGGTCACGGCGGCGCCGTCCGTGCGGCCGGCCTCCCGGCAGATGTCGAGGGCCTGGTCACGCAGGCAGTGCCCCTCGTCGAGGAGCAGCAGGTGCAGTTCGCGCAGCGCGTCGCGCGGGATGTCGGTGCGGCCGCCGAGCCGGTGGTCGTCCGGCGTGACCAGCACGAAGTCCTCGTCGAAGAGCGGGAGCTCGGTGACGCCCGGGACACCGAGCGGCACGGCCAGCAGCAGGACGTCCAGCCGCCCGGCGGCGAGGCCCTCCACCAGCGAGTACGTCTGCTCCTCGTGCACCTGCAGGTCGAGCTCCGGGTACCGCTCGTGGACGAGCCGCAGGACGGTCGGCAGCAGGTACGGGGCGACGGTCGGGATCACGCCGAGCCGCAGGACGCCCGTGAAGGGCGCCTGGACGGCCTCCGCCTCCTCCAGCAGCTCGCCCACCGCGTCGAGCACGGCCTTCGCCCGTACCGCCAGGCGCTCCCCCGCCGGGGAGAGCAGGACCCTACGGGTCGTACGCTCCAGGAGCTGGACACCGAGTGCCTCTTCGAGTGCCGACACCGCGCCCGAGAGGGCGGGCTGGCTCATGCCGATCGCGGCCGCCGCGTCCCGGAAGTGGAGGTGCTCGGCCACTGCCACGAACGCGCGGAGCTGCGCCAGGCTGGGCTGTTTACCCTTTTGTAGGGATGTCATGGAGGAGACCACTGATAACCACCTTCGATCAACGCGACCCAGTCTAGCTATTTCCCTGATCAATGCACGCCGTGCCATGCTGGCGATCGTCCAACCCCCACGGATGACCCCACAAGGGAAATCCCCGCCACTAGGAGAGCGTGTGCTCACTGTCGGTGACCAGTTCCCCACGTACGACCTCACCGCTTGTGTGTCGCTGGAGAGCGGCAAGGAGTTCGAGCAGATCGACCACAAGTCCTACGAGGGCAAGTGGCGTGTGGTGTTCTTCTGGCCGAAGGACTTCACCTTCGTCTGCCCGACCGAGATCGCCGCGTTCGGCAAGCTGAACGACGAGTTCGCGGACCGCGACGCGCAGGTCCTCGGCGTCTCCGGCGACTCGGAGTTCGTGCACCACGCCTGGCGCAAGGACCACGACGACCTGCGTGACCTGCCCTTCCCGATGCTCGCCGACTCCAAGCACGAGCTGATGCGCGCGTGCGGCGTCGAGGGCGAGGACGGCTTCGCGCAGCGCGCCGTCTTCATCGTCGACCCGAACAACGAGATCCAGTTCGCCATGGTGACCGCCGGCTCCGTCGGCCGGAACCCCAAGGAGGTCCTGCGGGTCCTGGACGCCCTGCAGACCGACGAGCTGTGCCCCTGCAACTGGAGCAAGGGCGACGAGACCCTTGACCCGGTCGCGCTGCTGGCCGGCGAGTGACCAACCGGAACGGGTGAACCACCATGTCCCTTGACGCCCTGAAGTCCGCCGTACCGGACTACGCGAAGGACCTGAAGCTGAACCTCGGCTCGGTCATCGGCAACAGCGACCTCCCGCAGCAGCAGCTGTGGGGCACCGTCCTCGCCTGCGCGATCGCCTCGCGCTCGCCGAAGGTGCTGGCGGAGCTGGAGCCGGAGGCCCGGGAGAACCTCAAGCCCGAGGCGTACACGGCGGCCAAGTCCGCCGCCGCCATCATGGCGATGAACAACGTCTTCTACCGCACGCGCCACCTGCTCTCCGACCCGGAGTACGGCACGATGCGCGCCGGTCTGCGGATGAACGTCATCGGCAACCCGGGCGTGGAGAAGGTCGACTTCGAGCTGTGGTCGCTCGCCGTCTCCGCGATCAACGGCTGCGGCCAGTGCCTCGACTCGCACGAGCAGGTGCTGCGCAAGGCCGGCGTGGCGCGCGAGACGATCCAGGAGGCGTTCAAGATCGCCGCGGTGATCCAGGCGGTCGGCGCGACGCTGGACGCGGAAGCGGTGCTCGCCGAGTAATCGCCGCACGACGCGACGTGGAGGAGGGCCCCACCGGCAGCGGATGCCGGTGGGGCCCTTCTCCGTCGTGTGCTCAGTCGGCGCCGGGGGTCGGCACGGACGAGGGCTGGATCCCCTCCGGGGGCGCGCCGCGCAGCACCTCCATCAGCTTCCGCATGTCCTCCACCATGGGCCCCTTCACGTCGGTGAGCGCGGGGACCTCCTGCTCGTCGGGCGACTCGTGGTCCTCCCCGTCCAGGTCGTACTCGTGGACCAGGCTGACGGAGAGGCCGAGGACGGTGTGCCCGTCCAGCACGACGAGGTCGGCGTACGACGCGCCGTCGCCGAAGTACGCCTGCTCCCCGAGTCCCACCACCGGCTGCGGCTCGGGCCCCTCGTCGAGCAGCGACTGGCGCTCCTTCGCGTCGAACTCGGCGCCCGGGTCGACCTGCCGGTGCAGCTCGTAGCGGATCGTCACCTCGTACGTCGTGGGCTGTTCGCCGAGCTGGACGGAGCAGTACGCGCGGTCGAGCGCCGGGTGCCGGGTGGAGTCGTCGCTGGTGGTCGCGCCGCGTTTGCCGTAGGCGGCGACGAGGGAGGAGAGCGGTGCCTCGGCGCACAGCCCGTCGGTGGCCCGGTAGCCGCCGAGGTCCGGGCCGCGGTCGAGCGCCTGGTGGACGGCGAGCCCGCCGCCCCACACGACGGAGGCGACCAGGGCCCCGCCGAGCGCCCAGGGCCAGGGCCGGCCGCGCGGGTCGCGGACGCCGGCGGCCGGGGCGTCGCCCGCCGGGACCCGTGGCCCGCCGCCGGGACCGCCGGACGGCGGGCCACCGACGCCTCCGCCGCCGCCCGCGTACGGCCCGGCGGCCCCCGCCCGGGGAGCCGACGCGCCGGTGTACGGCCCGGCGGCGCCGCTGCCGGGCGCTCGGGCGCCGGGGTCGGGGCCGCGGACCGGTTCCCCGTCGTCGTCGAGCAGTTCGAGGTCGGATATCACGAGCGGTCCGAGGGGTCGGCACGGTCCGAGGGGTCGGTCCGGTCCGAGGGGTCGGTCCGGTCCGAGGGGTCGGTCCGGTCCGAGGGGTCGGTCCGGTCGGCGGGGTCGGCGGCGGGACCGGGGGGCGTCGGGGGTGCCGGCCGCGACTCCGCCCCCGACCCGGGCACGGGCGCGGGGGCGGGGGTCGCCGCGGCGCTCGCGGTCGCCGTCGCGGTCGCGCCGTGCGGCGCGGGCAGCCGGCGCAGGGCCTGTTCCTCGCTGTACGCGCGGAGGTAGACGACGACGGTGTTGGTGACGGCGACCAGGGGCACGGCGACGACCGCACCGCCGATGCCGGCGACGAGACCGCCCGTGGCGACCGTCAGGACGACGGCGAGGGGGTGCACCCGTACGGCCCGGCCGAGGATGAACGGCTGGAGGACGTGCCCCTCGATCTGCTGCACGGCCAGCACCACCAGGAGCACCATCAGCGCGGTGAACACGCCGTTGGTGACGAGGGCGACGACCACGGCGAGGGCACCGGAGATGACCGCGCCGACCAGCGGGATGAAGGCGAAGAGGAAGATGAACACGCCCAGCGGCACCGCGAGCGGCACGTCGAGGAAGTAGATGCCGAGACCGATGAAGATCGCGTCGATGAGCGCGACGATCACCGTGCCGCGGACGTACGCGGTGAGGGTGCGCCAGGCGCGCGGCCCGGCCCCGGCGACGCCCGCCCGGGCCTGGGCGGGCATCAGCCGCAGGGTCCACTCCCACACCTTCCGCCCGTCGTAGAGGAGGAAGAGGGTCGAGAACATCGCCAGCAGCATCCCGGTGAGCACCTCGACCATGACGGTGACGCCGGTGAGGCCCGCGGAGGTGATCTCCTCGGTGTTGGTGCCGATGGTGTCGCTGAGGTTCTCGGCGATCTCGTTGATCTGGCTCTCGGTCACGTGGAACGGGCTGTCCAGCGCCCAGCGCTTCAGCTCCTCGATGCCGTCCCGCACGCGCGCGGAGACGTCACCGAGGTTGTCCATGACCTGCCACACGACGAACCAGCCGACCAGCCCCATGATGACGAAGCCGGTGACGGCCGTGACGGCGGTGGCGACGCCGCGCGGCAGTCCGGTCCGCCGCAGCCGGGCGACGGTCGGCTGGAGCAGCGCGGTGATGAGGAGCGCGGCCACGAAGGCGAGCACGACCAGCTGCACCGCGCTGATGATCTTCATCAGCACCCACAGGGTGCCCGCGAGGACGAGCAGCCGCCAGCCGGCCTCGGCGGCGACGCGCACGCCCCACGGCACGGCGTCCGCGGGGTCGGGGCGGGCGGCGACGGCCGGCGCGTACGCCGGCGGCGCGGGGACGATCCCGGGGGTGGGGGCGTCCTCGCCGGGTCCGCCGGCGCCCGCCGCGGTCCCGGCTCCGGGGCCCGGCGCGCCGCGCCGCATGCCCGACGGGCCGGTGGGGGGTACGCCGCCGGGGCCGTCGGCCTCCGCCTCGGCCCGTTCGCGACGCTCTTCCAGCTGCCGCCCCATACGGCTCAGTCCGGCACCCAGCCGGCCGAGCCACCCTGGCACTCTCGACATGTTCTTCCCTTTTCCCCCACCACTCCCCCGGAGTTCCGGTTCCCCGACGGTACACGCACAAAGCCCCTCACCGAAGGACGGTGAGGGGCTCCGTGATGTCGGGGGCCGGCGTCAGTACCAGTGGTTGGCCTGCCAGAACGACCAGGCGCCGCAGGGGCTGCCGTAGCGCTCGTTCATGTAGTTGAGGCCCCACTTGATCTGGGTGGCCGGGTTGGTCCGCCAGTCGGCGCCCGCGGAGGCCATCTTGGAGCCGGGGAGCGCCTGGACCAGGCCGTACGCGCCCGAGGACGGGTTTTGCGCACGGTAGTTCCAGGTGGACTCGTGGTCCACGATGTTGCTGAAGCACTGGAACTGGCCGCCCGGCACCATCTGGCGTGCCATGGCCTGCACTTCGGCGACGGAGTACGAGGACTGGGCGGCGAAGCTGGAGGCGTCGCGGACGGCGTCGCGGTCGGCCCGCTCGCGGGCTTCCTCGCGCTCCTTCTCCGCCTTCTCCTTCTCGGCCTTCTCCTTCTCGGCGGCGGCCTTCTTCGCCTCGGCGTCCTTGGCGGCCTGGAGGCGCGCGGCCTCCCAGGCGGACTGCTGGGCGGCGGTGTCCGCGGCGGCGGCCTGCGCCTCCGCCTGCTGCGTCAGGGACGCGACCTGTACCTGGGCCTGCTCGCCGGCGGGGATGTCCGCCAGGAGCGTGGCGTCGGCGGCGGTCGCCTCGAACTTCTCCGGGGCCGCCTGCGGGTTGCCCGCGGCGACGCCGACGACGGCGCCGACAGTGGTGACCGCGGTGGCCGACGCCACCGCGAATCCCCGGACCGAGATCCGGCTCACACGGTTTCCTTCCAGCATCGCCCGCACGGGTGACCTCGCGGGCGCGATCGTGCCCCTGACACTGGTCCCCCACTCACTGGGTCACGGGGGACACGGGCCCGGTGGGCGACTCCCCTGCGGGAGCGCCGCGTGGTGCTCGGGCGGCATACGGCGGACGGCTGTTGAGTTGTGACCGCCACGGATCCGTGAGGATGTGGCTGTGCCGTATGCGGGGCCTGACGGAAGCAAGACTCTGCCGGAAGCGCTCGGCGGGTGGCAATTCCTCGCCGCGTGTGAAAGCTCACACCCCGCCCGTCACAGGAGTTTTGACGAAAGGGGCGCGCGACGCGGAGCCGCCCGGCTAAGCTCTCGCGCTCCGCCGGGCGGCCCCAACTCCGTTGGGTGATGGTCGGCTGGGATACGGTCAGATATGTCCGTCTTCCAGCATTTCGGTCACCAACGCGGCGATCTGCGAGCGCTCCGACCGGGTGAGCGTGACGTGCGCGAAGAGCGGATGACCCTTCAGCTTCTCGACGACGGCGACGACTCCGTCGTACCGCCCGACGCGCAGGTTGTCCCGCTGGGCGACGTCGTGGGTGAGCACCACGCGGGAGTTCGCCCCGATCCTGGAGAGCACGGTCAGCAGGACGTTGCGCTCCAGGGACTGCGCCTCGTCGACGATGACGAAGGCGTCGTGGAGGGAGCGGCCCCGAATGTGCGTCAGGGGCAGGACCTCCAGCATGTTGCGGGCGGTGATCTCCTCGATGACCTCGCGGGAGGTGACGGCGGAGAGCGTGTCGAACACCGCCTGCGCCCACGGGCTCATCTTCTCGGCCTCGCTGCCCGGCAGGTAGCCGAGTTCCTGCCCGCCCACGGCGTACAGGGGCCGGAAGACCATGACCTTCTGGTGCTGGCGGCGCTCCAGGACCGCTTCGAGGCCGGCGCACAGCGCCAGCGCGGACTTGCCGGTGCCGGCTCTGCCGCCGAGCGACACGATGCCCACGTCCGGGTCGAGCAGCAGGTCCAGTGCGATGCGCTGCTCGGCGCTGCGGCCCCGGAGGCCGAACGCCTCCCGGTCGCCCCGCACCAGCCGCACCGCTCCGTCGGGTGTGGTCCGGCCGAGCGCCTTGCCGCGCGCCGACTGGAGGACCAGCCCGGTGTGCACGGGCAGCCCGGCCGTCTCGGGCAGCTCCAGCGTCTCCTGCGCGTAGAGCAGGTCGACCTGTTCGGCGGAGAGCGGCACGTCGCACATGCCGGTCCAGCCGGACTCGGTGATGGCCAGCTCAGCCCGGTACTCCTCGGCGAGGAGGCCGACGGAGGACGCCTTGATCCGCAGCGGGAGGTCCTTGGAGACGACGGTGACGTCGTACCCCTCGGCCTGGAGGTTGCGCGCCACGGCGAGGATCCGCGAGTCGTTGTCCCCGAGCCGGTAACCGGCCGGGAGGACGCCCGGGTCCGAGTGGTTGAGCTCCACCCGCAGGGACCCTCCGAGGTCGCCGACCGGGATGGGGGCGTCGAGGCGGCCGTACCGGACGCGCATGTCGTCCAGCAGCCGCAGCGCCTGGCGGGCGAAGTAGCCCAGCTCGGGGTGGTGCCTCTTGGCCTCCAGCTCCGTCACCACCACGATCGGCAGCACGACCTCGTGCTCCTCGAAGCGGGACATGGCGTTGGGGTCGGCCAGCAGGACGCTGGTGTCGAGTACGTAGGTGCGCCGGTCGTTCATACGGCGCTTGGTGCTGGTCACCACGGAAGGACAGACCCCCTCTGTTAGAGGCACGTGAGGTCGGTTGCGACTGCGGTGGCGTCGCGGGGGGATGGACCGGGCTCGGGCCACGATGCGCGGGGCCGCGACACCGGCCCTCGGTCGTCCTGGTGCAAAGGGCCTCCCGGGTGAGCGGGCTTCGTACCGCTCACTCTCGCAAGGGATATGCCCTTCTCGCCGCCCCACCATGCCAGGAGAGCCCTTGGCATATGACACCCCGTCCGGCGGCCGGCCTCGACCGGCCTCGACCGGCCGCGGACGGTCGTCGGTTCGGGGCGTCGGGGGGCGGGGCGCGCCGACGACGGGCGGCGGGCGGCGGCTCGCCGGGGGCGCGTTTGGGGCGCGGGGGCGGGTGTCGGCGCGGGGGCGGGCGCCGGCGCGGCGGCGGCCCACCGAGGGTGCGGCCCTGGCGGGGGCGCGGCCGGGGTGGGCGCGCGGCGGGGGGGGTGGGCGCGGCCGGGGCGCGGCCCGGGGTGGGCGCGGGGCCGTTGCCGGGAGCCGTTACGGGAGCCGGGCGGCCGGGCCGCTGCCGGGAGCCGTGTGGGGTCCGGGTGCGGGGCCCCGGGCGCAGGGCCGCCCGGCGGGAGGGCGAGGCGTACGGGGTGAGGCGGCGTACGGGGTGGCGCGGGGTCAGGTGCCGTAGCGGCGGTGGCGGGCGGCGTAGTCGCGCAGCGCGCGGAGGAAGTCGACCTTGCGGAAGGCCGGCCAGTGGACCTCGCAGAAGTAGTACTCGGAGTGCGCGCTCTGCCAGAGCATGAAGCCGGAGAGGCGCTGCTCGCCGCTGGTGCGGATCACCAGGTCCGGGTCGGGCTGGCCGCGCGTGTACAGGTGCTCCGCGATCATGTCGATGTCGACGACCTCGGCGAGCTCCTCGAAGGAGGTGCCCCGCTCGGCGTGGTCCAGCAGCAGCGAGCGGACCGCGTCGGCGATCTCCTGCCGGCCGCCGTAGCCGACGGCGACGTTGACGAGTATCCCGTCGATGTGCCGCGTCGCCTCCTGGGCCTCCTTCAGGACCGCCTGGGTGCGCTGCGGCAGCAGGTCCATGGTGCCCACGTGGTGGACGCGCCAGCGGCCGTCCGAGGCGATGGTCCGGACCGCGTCCTCGATGATGCCGAGGAGCGGCACGAGCTGCGCCTCGGGCCGGTTGAGGTTGTCGGTGGACAGCATCCAGAGCGTGACGACCTCGACGTCCGTCTCCGCGCACCAGCCGAGCAATTCCATGATCTTGCTGGCGCCGGCCTTGTGGCCCTGCTCGGGCGTGCCGCCGGACGCCTTCGCCCAGCGGCGGTTGCCGTCGAGGATGACGCCGATGTGCTTGGGCACCTGGGCGTGGTCGAGGCGGCCCTCCACCCGGCGCGCGTAGAGCCCGTACACCAGGTCGCGCAAGTTCACCGATCCCACCTCTCGCCTACGGGGCAGCGGACGCCCCGGAGCCCGCCACATTACTGGGCCCGGCGGACGACGGCCCAACCCAGGTGTGTCACAACTCCGTGATAGGGAGAAAGCATGTCCGCATCCCCCGTGCACCGCGCCGCCGACGACCGGTACGACTCCATGGAGTACCGCCGCACCGGCCGCAGCGGCCTCAAGCTCCCCGCCGTCTCCCTGGGCCTCTGGCACAACTTCGGCGACGACCGCACCCTGGAGTCCCAGCGCGCCATCCTGCGCCGCGCGTTCGACCTGGGCGTCACGCACTTCGACCTGGCCAACAACTACGGCCCGCCGCCCGGCTCCGCCGAGCTGAACTTCGGCAAGATCTTCGCGCAGGACTTCCGCCCGTACCGGGACGAGCTGGTCGTCTCCACGAAGGCCGGGTACCTCATGCACCCCGGTCCGTACGGCGAGTGGGGCTCCCGCAAGTACCTGCTCTCCTCGCTCGACGCCTCGCTCCGGCGGATGGGCCTGGAGTACGTCGACATCTTCTACTCGCACCGCTTCGACCCGCACACGCCGCTCGAGGAGACCATGGGCGCGCTCGCCACCGCCGTGCGGCAGGGCAAGGCGCTGTACGCGGGCGTCTCGTCGTACTCCGGCGAGCAGACGGTCGAGGCGGCCCGGCTGCTGCGCGAGATGGGCGTCCCGGCGCTGATCCACCAGCCGTCCTACTCGATGATCAACCGGTGGACGGAGGAGGACGGCCTCCTCGACACGCTGGAGGCCGAGGGGATGGGCTGCATCGCGTTCGCGCCGCTGGCGCAGGGACTGCTCACGGACAAGTACCTGAAGGGCGTCCCGGAGGGTTCGCGGGCCTCGCTCGGCAAGTCGCTGGACCCCGGCCTGCTCTCCGAGGAGGTCGTACGGCGGCTGCACGGCCTCGACGGGATCGCGCGGCGGCGCGGCCAGTCCCTGGCGCAGCTGGCGCTGACGTGGGTGCTGCGCGACGAGCGGATGACGTCCGCGCTGATCGGCGCGTCCAGCGTGGGGCAGCTGGAGCAGAACGTCGCGGCGCTCGGGGGGCCGGCCCTCACCGAGGAGGAGCTGCGGGAGATCGACTCGTACGCCGTCGACACCGAGGGCGTCAACATCTGGGCCGCGCGGGGCTGACCGGCGCGGCCCGACCGGCCGCCGAGCGGTAGGGGCCCCGCGGGGGCGTCGGGCTCGGCGGCCGGGGCGGGGGCAGAGAAAACGGGCCGGTCCGTGGGGGGGATACGGACCGGCCCGAGGGGGGGTTTCCACCATAACCCTTCATAAGTCGTGGCGCGCGCCACGACATGCCGCCACTACGCTCCGGAAACGCCCGGTCGCGCTCCGGGCATGGTCCGGGGTGGTGCGGAGCCCGGTGGGGAGGCCCGGCGTGTCCTCCCCAGGGGGGACCCCACGGCCGGGGCCCAGGGTTGACGCTCCGGGGGTTGGGGGGGGTGGGGCGTGATGGGCGGGCCTCAGCGGTGGGCGAGGGCGCCGAGGAGGACGCCGAGCAGCGCACCGCCGAGCATGAACGGACCGAAGGGGATCGCGGTCCGGCGGTGCGCGCGCCGCAGCACGACGAGGCCGAGCCCGTACAGGGCACCGAGGGCGAACCCGGCGAACGCGCCCGCCAGCAGCACGTCCCAGCCGTACCAGCCGAGCGCGCAGCCCAGCGGGAGGGCGAGCTTCACGTCCCCGAGGCCCATGCCGTTCGGGTTCACCAGGAACAGCGCGAGGTACGCCGCGCCGAGCACGAGCCCGCCGAGGACGGCCGTCCGCCACGAGCCGGCGGTGCCGGGCAGCGGCGCGGCGGCGGCGAGGAGCACCGGCACGGCCGCGGCGAGCGGCAGGGTGAGGGGGTCGGGGAGGCGGTGCACCCGCCGGTCGACCACCGCGAGGAGCAGGGCGACCGGCACGGTGAGCAGCCACACGGCCAGCTCCGGCCGGTGACCGGTCGCGGCGGCGAGGGCGGCGCAGGCGGCGGCGCCCACGACGGGCGGGACGACCGCCGGGCGGGTACGCGGTCGGGACCGGTCGGTGGGGGGCGGTGGTGGGGGCGCCGCGCCGGGCGGGGCGGTGGCGGGACGGGCGGCGGGGGCGCAGACGGGACAGTGGGCGGGGCCGAGCCAGCCGCGCGGGCCGGGGGCGTACGGGTGCCCGGCGGGGCAGGCGGCGTGCCAGGGCTGGTCCGGTTCGACGGCGAGCCGGTACGCGGCGCGCTGCACGAGCACCCCCGCGACGGCCCCCCACAGGGCGGCGGCGACGATCAGGGTGACGTCCACAGGGCCGACCTTAGTGGGGGATGCCGGGTGGATGTCGTGAGCAGGTCATGGGGCCGGGCCGGTTCAGGCGGGGACGGCGGGGGCGCTCCGGGGGCGTGTTCGCGGCGGGGCGGGGGTCCGGTGGGCGGGGCCGGGGGCGTGTTTTCGGTGGGGAGATGGTCCGGGGCGTGCTTCCGGCGGGGCGGGGGGTCCGGGGGGTTTCGGCGGTGGGGCGTGGCAGGGGCGTTCCGGGGGCTTCCGGCGGGGGGCGGTGGCGGGGGTGTTCCAGGTGGCTTGCGGCGGTGGGGGTGGGCGAGGCGGTGGGGTCGTACCGTTCGGGCATGGCGAAGTGGCGGGACGGGACGGGCATCCTCAGGGTCGTGGAGGGCGGCAGCGCCGGGAGCGGGGGCGGGAACAGGGACGGGGACGGGGACGCGGGTGTCCCGGTGGAGGTCGCGGCGACGTACCGGGCGCGGGCGCGGGGGCTGCTGGGCCGGGACGGGATCGACGGGGCGATGCTGCTGACGCCGTGCGGCAGCGTGCACACCTTCCGGATGCGGTTCGCCATCGACGTGGCGTACCTCCGGCGTGATCTCACGGTCCTCGCGGTCGTGCCGGGGATGCGGCCCGGGCGGCTGGGGCTGCCCCGGATGCGCGCCCGGCACGTGCTGGAGGCGGAGGCCGGGGCGATGGAGCGGTGGGGCGTGCGGCCGGGCGTGCGGCTCGCCGTGGACCCGTCCGGTCAGGGCGGGCCGGGGCCGAGCAGCGCGAACGCCCCGTAGGCCGCGGACGCCGCCGCGAGGACGGCGAGGACGGCCGCCGCGTACCGGTCGCGGAGCCGGGCGAGCGCGACGGCGGCGGGGAGCAGCAGCGGGAACGCCGGCATGATCAGGCGGGGCCGGGAGCCGAAGTAGGCGGCGCCGACGAGCGACACCGCGACGACGGCCAGGGTGTAGACGAGGACGGGCAGCGGCTGCCGCTGCCGCACGCACAGCCACACGGCCCAGCCGAGGACCGCGAACGCCGCGAGGAGGCCCACGCCCGCGAGCGGCTGGGGGCCGGTCAGCTGCCCCCACGTGAACCGGGCGAGGGCCGCGCCGCCGTCGATGCTGTTGCCCCAGGCGGCCTGGACGTCGAAGTACGCGGTGGGGCTGCCGACCCGCACGGCGACGTACACGACGTACGCCAGCCAGCCCAGCGGTGCGAGCAGCACGCCCGCGACGAGCCCGGGGGTGACGCGCCGCTCGCGGACCACGGTGGCCAGCGCGGTCACGCCGACCGCCGCGACGACCGCGACGGCGGACGGTCGGGTCAGCCCGGCCAGCGCGGCGAGGGCCCCGGCGGCGACCCAGCGGCCGCGCAGCACGGCGTACAAGGCCCAAGCGGCGAGCGCCGTGAACAGCGTCTCCGTGTACGCCATGGACTGGACGAACGCGGTCGGGTACACACCCCACAGCACGGCCAGCACGATCCCGGCGCGCCGCCCCGCGAGGTGGGAGCCCACCGCGTGGATGCCCCAGGCGGCGGCGAGCGACGCGACCCAGGCGACGACGAGCCCGGCGCCGGCGGCGGTGAGCGGCAGCACGTCGGACAGGGCCCGTTCGAGGGCGGGGAGGAGCGGGAAGAACGCCAGGTCGGAGTGGACGCTGCCGTCGGGAAGGACGGTCTCGTACCCGTATCCGTGCTCGGCGACGCGGACGTACCAGACGGCGTCCCAACGGCCCGACAGGCGGTGCCAGGGGTCCTCTCCGGCCGCCGCTGCGGCGACGAGGAGGACGGCGACACCGGCCAGGCGCGCCGCCGCGTACCCCAGCAGGGCGGGGGCGGCGGAGGCGAGGCGGTGCGGTCTTGCCGGCCGATCGGGGGGGTCCAGGAGCACTGGCCGATTATGCCGCCGGGGGTGCGGGGGCGGGCGGGGTCGGTGGTGTGAGGTACGTCCCGGCGAGGCGGGGAGGTGGGCCGGGGTGGGGTCGGGGGGCCCGGGGCGGGGCGGAGGGCTGTCGTCCGGTGGGGGCCGGCTGGTTGGGTCGGGGGCGGGGCGCGTCGACGACCGGTCGGCCGCCGGGGAGGGGGACCGATGCGTGCGCGGGCGATGACCGTGGTGGTGGCGATGGTGGTGACGGGGGCGGGCCTGTCGGCCGCCGGGTGCACGGCGGGCGGGGACGCGGGTGCGGGCGGGGAGGGAGTCTCCGCGAGGAAGCGGCCCTCGCCGGTGGCGGAGTCGCCGGGCGGGCGGTCGGAGCCGCCCCGGCCAGAGGCGTCCCGGTCCGGGAAGCCCCTGCCGCAGGTGCCCCGGCCGGAGGTGCGGGAGGGGCACCGGCAGGTCGCGGCGGGTGGTCCGCGGCGGGGCCACGGTCACCTGGGGACGGTCCGGTTGCCCCCGGGCGTGACCTGGGTGGACGTGAACTGCCTGGCGGATCCCGGTGCGCCCCCGTCGCCCCGGGTCCGGATCACCGTCGGCACCGGCATGTCCTGGTCCTTCACCTGCGGCGGGAAGGGCGACGGCGACGGGAGCGGGGACGCGGTGCACCGGCAGGCCACACAGATGGAGGTCTCCAGCACCGGTGGGGGTGCCGTCGAGGTCGAGGCGCCGGCGACCGTCCAGTGGAGCGCGAGCGTCCAGGTGGCGGTGCCGGGCGCCTGACGGGCGGACGGGCGGACGGGCGGACGGGCTGACGGGGTCAGCCGCCGGTCGGGAAGGAGACCTCCACGCGGCGGTTCTTCCTGCGCCCCTCCTCGGTGCTGTTGTCGGCGATGGCGTACTGCTCGCCGTAGCCGCGGATCTCGTACGTGACGTTCGAGGAGGCCAGCATCGGGGAGAGGACGCCGTGGACGGCGTCCGCGCGCTGCTTCGACAGGACGTCGCCGTGGACGGACGAGCCGAGGTCGTCGGTGAAGCCGAAGATGCGGATCTTGGAGGCGTTCCGCTTCTTGATCTCCTCGGCGATGGCGGCGATGCGGGAGTTCGCCTCGGGCGTCAGCTTGGCGCTGTCCTTGCCGAAGAGGACCTCCGCCTGCAGCGCGAACTTGAGGTTGGTGCTGGTCTCCTCACGCCGTTCCTCACCGCCCTGGGACTCCACGATGGAGACGATGGGCAGCACCTTGGCGCCGGCGAGCGTGGCGCCGTCGCGCATCTTGAGGCCGGGCGCGGTCGGGTCCACCTCGGGCGGCGGCACCGTCGACTCCGTACCGGGCGGCACGCTCGGCGTCTCGTCGGCGCGCGCGGCAGGGGGAACGGTGAGCTGGACGGCGGTGGCGAGGACCAGCGCGGCGAGGAGCGTCGCGACGGGGCGACGGGCCGGGATCGGCGTACCCATCACGAGAGCTCGATCGTGGCGGGGGACATCTTCGGCAGTTGGAACTCCACCTGGGTGATGGTCGACGGGGGGGCGGGGAACTGGGCGAAGATGACGATCGACTCGCCCCCCTTCATGGTGGTCACGCCCGTCGTCGTCAGAGGGAAGCCCTCGGTGTCCCGCAACACGTAGTACCGCTTCTTCTCCGACTTGTCGATGAGCGTCGCGCCGGCGAAGGACGGTCCCGTCTTCTTGACGTGCAACTCCTCCCCGTTCCATTCGAGGGGAGCGTCCAGGGTGCCGGAAGTGGTGTTCTTCAGCGTGCCCGTGACGGTGAGGAAGCCCCCTTGCTCCCTGGCGGCGCTGTGGATGACGAGCTCGAAGCCACCGGCACCGTTGATTGTGGCCAAGGTCTTGTCGGTGATCGAGTCCTCGGCCTCGCTCCCACTCTTCGGGCCGTCGGGGGCGGCGGGTGCGGATGAGACGCTGCCCGACTTCCCCTGCTGCCCCTCTGCACCGTCGCCACCCCCGGCGTCTCCACCGCAGGCCGTGAGCAGGAGGGACAGCGTCACCGCCGCCACGCCTGTCACGGCAGCACGCGTGGTCGCTCTGCATCGCTTACCCATGAGTGCCATTCCTTCTGCGTTCCTTCACGGTCAGTTCCCGGCCAGCCGGATCTCGAAGAGGTCCGCCATGTCCGGAAGGTCGTCGGGGTCCAGTTCCAGCTGTGTGCCGTCACAGTCCAACGAGCCGAGAACCGGGGCGTCCACGTCTCCGGTGCCGTCCGCCGGCTCGGCGGACTCGTCCGGATCGGCCGGATCGGCCGGATCGGGTTCGGAGGACTCGGCCGGCTCTGGCGGCTCGGCGGGTTCGAAGGCGCACAGGGGTGTGACGACTGCGGTGGCCGTGGCGACCGCATGCTGTCCTTCCGTACCCGGCAGGATGGTGTCCCCCACCGGCTTCGCCGACCGCACCGTCACCGTGAAGCCCCAGCGGCCGTCGCCGAGTGGTGCACAGCCCTCCACCGCGGCGCCGTTGCGGGCCGCGTAGGCGTGGCTCGCTCCACAGCCGTCCTCCCCGACCAGCACGCCGTCGAAGAGGTCACCGAGGGCGTCACCGTCGAGACCACCCAGCCGGTACCGGTCCCTCGACTCCTTGGCCGCAGCCAGCGCGGCGGCGTCCGCCGCCGACTGTGCGCCGTTGCGTGTGGCTCCGGCCTGGCCGACCGCGAAGAACGCCAGCGCGAGGAAGAGCAGGCTCGCCACCATGAAGACGTACAGCGGCGAGGCCTGTCCGGTGTCCCGACGGAAAGGGTTTTCGGCGGTCAGCTGCCGATGATCTTGCTGACCTGGGTGCGCAGCCCGGTCGCGATGGTGTTGCCGATGCCCGACCCCACCACCGCGGCGATGATCACCCCGACCAGGATGATGATGCCCACGTACTCCACAGCGCCCTGGCCTCGGTCCGCGCGGTGTTTCAGGTGGTCCGTCGTGGTCTTCACCCAGGTGCCCACGTACACCTTGGCCTGAGTCAGGGCCTTCAGTGCGATGTTCGACATGGCGGTCCCCTCCGGGATCGGGATCGTGCGGGTCTTCTGTGACGGGTGTGCGTGGTGCGGAGGTCGTCCCGGTGGTCACGCGGGTGATGGCGTGGCCGTACTCAGGGTGAGCCCCCTTCATCATGGGCCCCAACGCCCCTGCGTGGGACCGAATCGGGAACCGGGATGTGATTCGGTGGTCGGTCACGGTCCGTCCTGCCCCCCTTCGTCCCGACTGTGCCGGATCGCCCGGCGGGGTCGGGGTGCCCACGTCCCCCTGCCGTTGACTCGGCAACGAATGTCCCATATCCGCTTGCGTAAGCGAAGGGTCTTCGGGACATTCCGCGCGGTGATTTTCCGGCTCGATGTCAGTGCGCGGAGGGGCCGTTGGCGCCGAGCGGTCCCGATCGGGGCGGGGGGTGTGTGCGGTCGCAGACGGCGGCCGGGTGCCGCTGTGCGTCATGTCAGCCGCCCAGGAGGTCGCCGAGGTCGACGCCCGAGCCGTAGTAGAAGCTCAGCGCGATGAGGATCATCGTGGCCGGCAGCATCACCAGCGTCACCACGAGCGTGGTCTTCGGTACGGCCTTGGCGGCGGCGCGGCGGGCGTTCTGCGCGTCGGTCCTGCGCATGTCGTTGGCGATCTGTATCAACGTGTCGACGATCGGCGCGCCCAGTTCCTCGCCCTGCTGCAGGGCGGTGACGAACATCGACACCTGTTCCGAGGCGTTGCGCCGGCGCAGCTGGTCGAACGCCTCGCGGCGGCTGACGCCCATGTCCATCTGCCGCAGGGTGATGCGCAGTTCGTCGGCCCAGGGGCCGGAGTACTTTTCGGCGACCCGCTCCAGCGCCTGGCGGAAGCCCAGGCCGGCGGAGACGACGACGGCGAGGACGTCGAGGAAGTCCGGCAGGGTCCGTTCGATGTCGTCCCTGCGGCGGCGGATGGCGATGCGCAGCAGGACGTCGGTCCACGTGAGGCCGTACGCGAGGACGACGGCGGCGACGACCGCCTGGCCGCGCAGCAGCATCGCCAGGGCGGCGGCCACGCCGAGGGAGCCGTAGACGGCGCGGCGGGCCGCGTACCGGTCGACGGTGAGGCCGCCCGGGTTGCCGGCCATGTCGAGGCGGCGGCGCAGGGCGTCGACCCGCCGGGGGCCCATCAGGCGCAGTACGGCCGGTGCGTGGCGCATGCCCAGCCGGTCGACGCCCGAGGCGACGGCGGTGGTGCGGGTGGCGCCCACCTCCAGGGCGACGGCGAGGTCGCCGGGGAGCCGGGCCTCGGCCCGGTAGAGGCGTACGCCGTGGAAGGCGCCGTACACCGCGAGGGCCGCCAGGGCGGCGAGCAGGAGGACCATGTCGGGTTCCGTTCCTTCCCCGGCGCCTCAGACCCGCACCCGGGAGAGGCGGCGGATCATCACGAAGCCGGCCGTGTACAGCGCGAAGGCGACGACCGAGCCGACCTGTCCGGCGACGGATCCCGTCATCTTGTCGAGTGCGCCCGGGTTCATGCCGTTGATCATGAGGAGGAAGCCGAGGCCCAGCAGCGGCAGGGCGAAGGCGGTCACCTTGACCTGGGAGAGCAGGGTGGTCACCTCGCGGCGGGTCTCCTTGCGCTCGTCGAGCGTGCCGGTGAGGTTGCGCAGGGAGCCGACGACCTGGCCGCCGGCCCGGTTCGACAGGACGAGGGTGGTGACGAGGACGACCAGTTCGCGGGAGGGGAGCCGGTCGGCGAGGTCGCCGAGCGCGTCGTCGAGGCTGTGGCCGACGGCGAGCTGGTCGGCGACCCTGCGGAGCTCCTCGCCCGCCGGGTCGTCGAGCTCGTCGGCGGCCATGGCGATGGCGGTGCGGAGCGCGAGCCCGGCCTGGGTGGCGTTGGCCAGGACGCGGGTCAGTTCGGGCAGCTGGTTGATGAACGCCTCGGTGCGGCGCTGGCGCTGCCAGCCGAGGAAGGCGTCCGCGCCCCACAGGCCGGCGAGGACGGCGAGGACGCCGAAGAACGGGGCGAAGACGGCCGACACGACGAGGTACGCGGCGAGGAGGACCGCGGCGGCGTAGACGGTGTACTCGCCGGGCGTGACGTCGAGGCCGGTGACGGCGAGCTTCCGTTCGAGGCGGCGGCCCGCCCCGGTCGCGCGCAGCCGGCGGTCCAGACGGGGGAACCGGCGGCCGCGGCCGGCGATCGGTACCGGGCCCGTGTGGGTCATCCGGGCCACGAGCGCCTTCTGCTGCGCCCGGCCCGCGGCGTAGCTGTGGACGCCCACGACGGCCAGGAGGCCGGCGAGCAGCGTCACGCCGAGGGTGAGGAGCGGGAGGTTGTCCATCGTGTCGTCGTCTCGTCCGTCGTCTCGTTCGTCGTCGTTCGTCGTCGTCTGTCGTCGTCTGTCGCCGTCCGTCGGTAGTCCGCTCGGCGGTCACTCGTCGGCCGTTCGCTCGTCGCTCGCTCGTCGGTCGTTCGGTCGTCGGTCGGTGGTCCGTCGGGGCTCGGAGGGGCTTGGCAGCGGCGGGGGGAGGTGGCCTCGGTTACGCGGCCGTGCCGCGCGTCGCCAGTTGGGCGTCGTCCAGGGCGACGCCGAAGGCCGCCGGGGTGGGCTCGTTGTACATGTACAGCCGTTCGGCGACCCGCCGGGGCAGCGGGTGGTGGGTGAACCTGCCGTACACGCGGCCGTCCGGGGCCATCGGCTGCGCCTCGAACCGGCAGACGGTCACGATGCGGTACTCCTCGCGGCCGTGGGAGTCGAGCATCGCGACCTCCGTGATCCGTCGGGAGCCGTCGGCGTGCCGGGTGAGCTGCACGAGGACGTCGACGGCGCTGTTGATCTGGTCCTTGATGGCGACGAACGGCACCTCGACCTCCGACATGGACGCCAGGGTCTGCAGCCGCGTCAGCGCGTCCTCCGCGCTGTTGGCGTGGACGGTGGCGAGGGACCCGTCGTGGCCGGTCGACATGGCCTGGAGCATGTCGAGCGTCTCACCGCCGCGCACCTCGCCGACGATGATGCGGTCGGGGCGCATGCGCAGCGAGTTGCGGACGAGGTCGCGGATGGTGATGCGGCCCTTGCCCTCGACGTTGGGGGGACGGGACTCCAGGGTGATGACGTGGGACTGCTGGAGCCGGAGTTCCGCGGAGTCCTCGATGGTGACGATGCGCTCGCCGTCCGGGATGAGGCCGGAGAGGGCGTTGAGGAGGGTGGTCTTCCCGGTGCCGGTGGCCCCGGAGACGATGACGTTGAACTTGGCGCGGACCAGTCCGGCGAGGAGCATCACCATGTGCTCGTCCAGCGACCCGAGGGCGACCATCTCGTGGAGCGTGAAGGCGCGGGGGAAGCGGCGGATGGTGAGCACGGGGCCGCTGAGGGAGAGCGGCGGGATCACGACGTTGACGCGTTCGCCGGAGGGGAGGCGGGCGTCGACCATGGGGTTCGACTCGTCCACGCGGCGGTTGACGGTGGAGACGATGCGCTCGATCGTCTGCATGAGCTGCTCGGTGGAGGAGAAGCGCATCGGGAGGCGTTCGAGCCGGCCGTGCCGCTCCACGTACACCTGCTCGGGGCCGTTGACCATGATCTCGCTGATGGAGGCGTCCTCCAGGAGCGGTTCGAGGATGCCGAGACCCAGAGCCTCGTCGACGACGCGGCGGATGAGCTGCGCGCGCTCGGTGGAGGACAGGACCGGGCCCTCGCGGCTGATGATGTGACCGAGGACCCGTTCGAGGCGGGCCCGGCGGTCGGCGGCGGGGAGGGCCGACATCTCGGCGAGGTCGATCTCCTCCAGGAGCTTGCCGCGGTAGACGCCGACGAGGTGGTTCTCCTCGCCGTCCCTGCCGCCGGCCGGCTCCGGGGTGGTGATGCGGGCGCGCAGGCTCACGGGGTCCCTCCCTCGCTGCTGGTCACGGGCATGGTGGTGGTCCTGGTGACCGGGTCGAAGCTGAGGAGGGGCAGGACGGCCGGGATGGAGACGGTGACGGAGGCCGTCACCGCCTCGCCGTCGGAGGGCGCGCTGACGGAGGCCCCGTCGGCGAGCCAGCCGCTCATGGCGGCCTGCCCCGCGGACGCGCCGTCGCCGCCCTGCGAGGCGACACGCGCGGCGGCCCGGGAGGCCATACCGGCCTGTTGGACGGCGTACGCGACGATGCCGAGCTGGACGGCGGCGAGCGCGGCGAGCATCAGGATGCCGACCCAGCCGGCGAACTCCACGGCCGCCTGGCCCCGGTCCCGGGGGCGCCGGGGCCCGGCGGGGGCCGTGGCTGTGGCCGAGGTCGGTGCCGGTGCCGGTGCCGGTGCCGGGGGCGAGATTGTGGTCGGGGTCGGGGTCGGGACTGCGGTCCCGGCCGGGGCCGAGGCCGGGGCCGAGGCCGGGGCCGGGGCCGAAGTCGGGGCCGAGGCCGAGGTCGAAGTCGGGGCCGGGGCCGAAGTCGGGGCCGAGGCCGAAGTCGGGGCCGAGGCCGAAGTCGAAGTCGGGGCCGAAGTCGGGGTCGGGGCCGAAGTCGAAGTCGGGGTCGGGGCCGAAGTCGAAGTCGGGGCCGAGGCCGAAGTCGAAGTCGGGGCCGAGGCCGAAGTCGAAGTCGGGGCCGAGGCCGAAGTCGAAGTCGGGGCCGAGGCCGAAGTCGGGGCCGAGGCCGAAGTCGGGGCCGAGGCGGGGGCCGAGGCCGGGGCTCGGGTCGGGGTCGGGGGCCTCATCCGCCTCACTCCTCCCGCTCGTCGGCCGCGGCCGCGTGGCCCCGGACGGTGAAGGGAAGGTTCGCGCCGGGGAAGAGGGCGGGTACCTGGAGGGACACGTCGGCGGTCACCAGGCCGCCACCGCCCCCGCAGGAGGTACTGGCCGACCAGGCGCCGGAGAGCTTCGACTGCGCGGCGGCGGCGCAGTCGCCGCCGACCGCTCCGGCGCGGGCGGCCTCGTCGGCGGCGTTGCCGGCGAGGGCGTACGTGTAGCCGATGAGCGTCGCCTGCCACAGCAGGAGGAGCGTGCCGAGCACGACGGGGACGAGGCCGGTGAACTCGACGGCGACCTGTCCCCGGTCACCGGCCGGCCCCCGCAGCCGCCGGGACCATCGGGGCCCTCGAGGCTTGCGGGGCTGACGGGACCATCGGGGCCGCCGGGGCCGCCGGCATCGGCCGGAGGCCCCAGAGGCCCCAGAGGCCCCGGAGGCCGGGGCCGCACCGGTCGCCCCGGCCACGCCGAGGCCCACGGCCGCACCTCCGACCGCCCCGGGCTCCGCGGCCGTACCGGGCCCCGCGGGCGCTCCCGGCGCCCCGGCCGCCGGAGGCGCCGAGCCGCCCGCCTCCGCGCCGCCATCGCACACGCCACCGACGTCACGGGGACGTTCGCCGACCCCGCGGGGGCGTCCGCCGTCCCCCTCGCGGCGTCGGTCGCCCCCGTCGCGGCGTGCGCCGGGTGTCCGTGCGGGTACGGGTCCCATGGGCCGCCCCTCCCCTCTCCCCTGTCTCCGCTACTTCCGGCGGGCGCGGCGCAGACCGGCCGCGCCGCGGTCCCCCCGGAGCCTGCCCGGCCGGTCGGCGGCCGACTCCGGGGCCTTCACGAGGTCCAGCTCCCCGGCGAGTGCCCACAGTGCCTGCTTGACCGCCGACTTGGCCTCCAGTTCGTGCATGCGGCCGGAGTCGACGTACGGCTGGAGTTCGCGGAAGGCGGCCGGTACGGCGGTGCGGGCGGTCCGGGTGCCGGTGATCTTCTCGACGAGCGACGGTTGGATCTCGGTGTTGCGGGTGTGGCGGTTCACGACGGTCGTGGTGTCCTCCGCCTTGCGGATGCGCAGCCGATCCCAGAGCCTGACGAGCCGTTTGGCGGCCCGGACGGCGACCACGTCCGGGGTGACGACGAGGACGGCCGTGTCGGCCATCTCCACGGCCGCGGCGTTGGCCGAGCCCATCTGCGTGCCGCAGTCCACGACGACGACCTCGTAGCGGTGGCGCAGGGCGCTGACGATCTGGCGGGCGGACCGGTCGGTGACCTCCTCGCCGCGTTCGCCGTCCGCCGGGGCGAGCAGCAGGGCGAGGCCGGTGGGGTGGGTGTACAGGGCGTCCTGGAGGACGCGGGGGGTGAGGTCCTGGATGGCGGCGAGGTCCACGGCGGACCGCCGGAACTGGACGTCGAGGTAGGAGGCGACGTCCCCGGCCTGGAGGTCCAGGTCGACGAGGGCGGTGCTGCGGCCCGACGCGCGGGCGGCGAGGGCCAGCTGCACGGCGGTGACGGTGGTGCCGACGCCGCCCTTGGCGCCGCTGACGGTGACGACGGTGCCGCCCGGCCCGGTCGGCCCGTCGCCGCCCTGGCCGAGGTGGCGGCGCACCCCGGCGGCCCAGGCGGCGGCGGAGTGAACGCGCTGGGCGAGTTCCTCGTACGACAGGGGGAGGCCGACGAGGCCGCGGGCGCCGGAGTCCATGGCGGCCGAGTACAGGCCGGGGCCGGTGTCGGCGGTGAGGAGGACGACGGCGACGGCGGGGAAGCGGAGGGCGACCTCGCGGATGAGGTCGAGGGCCGGGACGGGGCCGATGCGTTCGTGGACGAGGACGACCTCGGGCAGCTCGTCGACGGAGACGGCGGCGGACCGGGCGAGGGTGTCGATGAGCGTGGTGGAGTCGCCGACGGGCACGGGGAGCGCCGGTTCGGTGTCGGGGAGCTGGCCGAGCAGCGTGGTGACGGCCCGGGCTGCGTCGGGGTCGCCGACGGCGGGGAGGACGCGAGTGGTCATCCTGCTGCCTGTCCCCTCACTTGTTCTTGTCTTCGTCGAGCGTGTACGTCGATTCCCCGGGTTTCAGGGTGGCGGGGCCGTCGGAGGGGAGCAGGGCGAGGCGTACGTGCTCCGCGAACGACTCGGCGTACGCGACGCGCTGGGCGTCCGCGGTGGTGAGGGCGAAGGTGATCGGCACGGCCTCGCCGCCGGCGGGACCGGTGCGGTCGTTGTCCCGCTGGTCGATCGGGGTGAGCCGGCCGACGTCGAGGACGCGGGCCCCGGCGACGATGAGGCGCGACTCGGCGACGGCGTTCTTGCCGCGGCCCTCGTCGTCGAAGGTGGCGAAGATGTTCACCCGCGCTCCCGCGGTGATCTTGCCGGCGACGCCGGTGGAGGCGTCGATCATGATGGCGATCTCCTGCTGGCCGCTCTCCAGGGCGGGCCGGTCGGCGACCATGTCCTTCTGGAGGAGCGAGCCCTTCCGGAGCTCCGCGACGGCGATCTTGCCGCGGATGGCGGTGAGGTCCCGTATGGCGCCGGTGGAGAGCCACCGCTCGGGCATCGTGATCTTCTCGAACTGGGCGGGCCGGAGCGCGGCGTAGGCCGGTACGTCCGCCTTGACGCGGTACGCCGTGACCTCCGGTCCCACCTTCGCCTGGACGTCGCTGATCACGACGACGACGCCGGCGAAGGCGCCGAGGGCGCACAGGACGGACAGGACGAGCAGGATGACACCACGGCGCTGGCGTGCGTTCATCGGCGGGACGACCTCGTGGGGGTGCGGGCGGAGGAGGGGCGGGGGCGCGGGGGCGCTGCCCCGGGGGCGGTCACGACGCGTGTCTCATCGCGGCCCCCGGGGGGAGCGCGGCGGCCGGGCCACTGGGCGCGCCGGTCCCGGGCTGGGGCGGTACGAGCGGGGCGGAGCAGAACCCGCAGCGGTCGCCGAGGAGTTCGCTGCGGCACCAGGGGCAGGTCTCGCGGCGGACCGACGAGACGAGCTGGTGGAGGACGGGCAGATCGGGCAGGTACGCGGCGAACTCGACCAGCTTGGGCGTACCCCACCAGGCCCGTGATCCGGCCGGTGGCGGGACCTCGTCGACGCCCTGGACGCGCCAGGCGGGGGCGAGCGTTCCGGTGACCCAGTCGGTGGTGAGCGGGCCGCGTGCGACGACCATGCGGGTGGCGAAGTCGGGCCCGGGCAGGGGCCGGTCGTCCGGGGAGCCGAGCCGGGTGAGGTGCGGCGCCGGGGTGGCGAGGACGGCGAACTGGGAGCCGGGCATCCAGGACTTCGCGTGCGCCTTGAGCGTCACGGGGACGCGGTCGAGGCGGGCGACGGAGTTGAGGACGGCGCCGGCGTGGACGTAGTGGGCGAGGAGCCGGGCGGCGGTCGCGAGGACGCCGGGTCCGAAGTCGCAGAGGGAGAGCTGCCGCAGCTGGCGGGCGAGCACGGCGACGCCGAGCGGGGGCAGGTCGAGCGGCAGCAGGGCCATGCGGTCGCTCTCCAGGAGCGCGCGGACGGTGTGCAGGCGGCGCACGTGGTCGGCGGGCGTGGAGGACGGGTAGAGCGCGATGAGGTGGCCGTGCTGGTCGAGGAGGGTGCGGACGTCGGCGAGCGCGGCGGCCAGGGGCTGTTCGCCGGGGGCCGGGAGGACGGCCGCGGCGGGGGTGTGGTGGTCGGTCGGCGGCAGCACCAGGTCGGGACTGGTGACGGCAATCGCGGTCGGCACGCTGGTTCCCCGTTCGGTCCGGCCACCGGTGTTCCCGGCGCGTCGCGGTCGCCCGCGACACTGCTGCTCCGTGTGTGCTCCCACCCCGCACTTTATCGGCGGGGACGGGGCGGGAGAACCGCTTTCGGACTCCTCGTGGCGGTCCCTGCGCACCGCGTGCGGCCGCAAATGGGGCGAAGGTGGCGGAAGTTGACCGAACGTCGGCATCAGCGGCCGGTCGACGGGGCCCGACCGGGCCCAGCCGGGCCGCGCGAATGGCGCCCCATCGGACCGCGGCCGAAGTCCGGGCGGGGACGGGAACCTTGACAAGGGCATTGGTCTGGACCAACTTGTACGGGCACGCACCACGGTGGCCACCGTCCCGCACGCCCCCTGCCGACTCCCCACCCCCGCACCCCACTTCCCCACTCCCCCACCGGAGGCAGCACAGTGGACCGCACCAGAACGCTCACCGGCGGCGCGCTCGCGCTCGCCGTGGCGTCCGGCCTCGTCCTGACCGGCGGCACCGCCCCCGCCGCCGCCGAGGACCGCAACGTCGCCAGGAACGCCGGCTTCGAGTCCGGCCTCACCGGCTGGACGTGCTCCGCCGGCAGCGGCGCCGTCGTCACCTCGCCCGTGCACGCGGGCACCGGCGCGCTGAAGGCGACGCCCGGCGGGCTGGACAACGCCCGCTGCTCCCAGACCGTCACCGTCAAGCCGGGCTCCACGTACCGGCTGAGCGCCTGGGTGCAGGGCGGGTACGCCTACCTCGGCGCGTCCGGCACCGGCACGACCGACGTGTCGACCTGGACGCCCGGCGCGGCCGGGTGGCAGCAGCTGACCACCTCCTTCACCACGGGCCCCGGCACCACCTCGGTCACCGTCTACACGCACGGCTGGTACGGGCAGGCCGCCTACCACGTCGACGACGTCTCGGTCTTCGGGCCGGACGGCGGCGGCAGCGGCGACCCGGACCCGGTCGTGCCCGCGTCCCCGGCCGGGCTCGCGGCCGGGGCGGTGACCCCGTCGTCCGTCTCGCTGAGCTGGAGCCCCGTCAGCGGCGCGACCGGCTACCACGTCTACCGGGACGGCGCCCGGGTCCAGTCCGTCTCCGGCACCTCGGCGACCGTGACGGGGCTCGCCGCCGACACCTCGTACGGCTTCCAGGTCTCCGCGGCCAACGCGGCCGGCGAGTCGGCCCGGTCGGCCACCGTCACCGCCCGCACCGCACCCGGCGGCACGAACCCCCACCCCACCGTGCCCAGGCACGCGCTGACCGGCTACTGGCAGAACTTCGACAACGGCGCCAAGGTCCAGAAGCTGCGCGACGTGCAGGCGCAGTACGACATCATCGCGGTGTCGTTCGCCGACTCGACGAACACGCCCGGCCAGATCGTCTTCAACCTCGACCCGGCCGTCGGCTACGCCTCGGTCGCCGACTTCAAGGCGGACGTCGCGGCGAAGAAGGCCGCCGGCAAGTCGGTGGTCATCTCGGTGGGCGGCGAGAAGGGCAACGTCACGATCAACAGCGACGCGTCGGCGACGGCCTTCGCGAACAGCGCGTACGCGCTGATGCAGGAGTACGGCTTCAGCGGCGTCGACATCGACCTGGAGCACGGCATCAACTCCGCCTACCTGACGAAGGCGCTGCGCCAGCTGTCGGCGAAGGCCGGCCCCGGGATGGTGCTGACGATGGCCCCGCAGACCATCGACATGCAGAACACGGGCACCGAGTACTTCAAGACGGCGCTCGCCGTGAAGGACATCCTCACGGTCGTCAACATGCAGTACTACAACAGCGGGTCGATGCTCGGCTGCGACGGCAAGGTGTACGCGCAGGGCTCGGTGGACTTCCTCACCGCGCTCGCCTGCATCCAGCTGGAGGGCGGCCTCGACCCCTCGCAGGTCGGCCTCGGCGTGCCCGCCTCGCCGCGCGGCGCCGGCAGCGGTTACGTCGACCCGTCGATCGTGAAGAACGCCCTGGACTGCCTGACCCGCGGCACCGGCTGCGGCTCGTTCAAGCCGTCGAAGACCTGGCCGTCGCTGCGCGGCGCGATGACCTGGTCCACCAACTGGGACGCGACCGCCTCGAACACCTGGTCCAACGCGGTCGGCCCGCACGTCCACAACCTGCCGTGACGCGGTGGCCCGCCCGCCGGCGCACCGCGTCGCCGGCGGGCGGGCCGTACCGCGCCTACCAGGGCAGCTCGCGCACCTGCTGCACGCAGAGCACCACGAACAGCAGTCCGGCCGCGCCGAGGACGCCGTTGCTCAGCGGCCCGTTGCGCCACTCGGCGGGCGTGCGGGAGGAGTTCAGCAGCCACACCAGCGTGACGGCGAGGAACGGCATGAAGAACGCGCCGATCACGCCGTAGACGATGACCAGGCCGAACGGCTGGTCCAGGAAGAGCAGCGCCATCGGCGGGAACGTCAGCCACAGCAGGTACGCCCGGAAGGGCAGCGACCGCTCACGGGCGCCGACCGCGGCCGCCTCGCCCGGGGTGGCCGCGCCGCGCGAGCGGAAGTGGGCGACGAAGTCCGCGAACATCAGGCTCACGCCGTGCCACACGCCGATGAGGGACGTGAGGGAAGTGGCGAAGAAGCCGACGAGGAACAGCTTGGACGTGACCGTGCCGTACCGGTCCGCCAGGATCCCGGAGAGGTCGAGGAGGCCCTTGTCCCCCTTGGCGAGGGCGATGCCGGAGGAGTGGAGCAGTTCCGCGCCGACGACGAGCATGGCGACGACGAAGACGCCGGTGGTGAGGTAGGCGACGCGGTTGTCCAGCCGCATCACCTTGATCCAGGAGGTGTCCGTCCACCCCTTGGCGTTGACCCAGTACCCGTACGCGGCGAGCGTGATCGTGCCGCCGACGCCGCCGATCAGGCCGAGGGTGTAGATCAGCGAGCCGTCGGGGAGGACGGGCGCGAGACCGGCGAGGGCCCGCCCGAGGTTCGGGGTGACGCGCACGGCGAGGTAGAGCGTGACGACGAACATGACGCCGACAAGGAGCGTCATGACCTTCTCGAACACGGCGTACCGGTTGAACCAGACGAACGCCAGCCCGGCCAGGCCGCACAGGACGGCCCACCACTTCAGGTCCATGACGCCCGGGAACAGCGCCTGGAGGGGCAGCGCGCTGGAGGACATGGCGGCGGCACCGTAGACGAAGCCCCAGATGGCGACGTACACGGCGAAGTAGCCGGTCGTCCAGGCGCCGAGGCTGCGCCAGCCGTCGAAGAGGGTGCGTCCGGTCGCCAGGTGCCAGCGTCCCGCGGCCTCGGCGAGCGAGATCTTGACGAGGCAGCCGACGACGGCCGCCCACAGCAGGGTGTAGCCGAACCTGCCGCCCGCGATGAGCGTGGCCACGAGGTCGCCGGCGCCGACGCCGGTGGCCGCCACGACGATGCCGGGCCCGATGTACCGCCAGCTCGCCTTCCGCGGCGCGGGTGTCTGCCGGCCGTCGGGGCCGGGGCCGCCGGGGGCCGGGCCGCCGTGGTGCGGTCCCCCGCCGTCGCGGTCCGGCCGCCGGCCGGGCGTGGTGTCCGCGGTGTCCGCCATGCGCTGTCCGCCTTCCCCTCGTCCACTCGTGCCACGTCACGAAAGCGGGTGCGCGGTGATCGCGCAAGAGGGGTGGGCCTTCTGGCCGTGGCCGAAGGGGCGGTCCGCCCGTGACCGAAGGGCCATCTTGACGCGCTCATGCCATACGCGCATCCTGCGTCCCACGGGGACACCACCCCGACCCCCACCCAGGAGACAGCATGCGACTACGCATCAGAGGCGGACGGTCCGTCACCCTCGCGGCCGCCCTCGCCCTCGCCGTTGTGGCACCGCTCACCGCCGCCACGACCTCCGGCGCGGCCCCCACCCCGCCCGCCGCCCCGGCCGCCGCGGCGGAGGAGGTCATCCGCCAGTACGAGATCCACGGCCCCTCCACCCCCGCCGAGCGGTCCGCCGTCGCCGCCACCGGCGTCTCCGTCGACGAGGTCGACGACCACGCGGTCGTGGTGAGCGCCAACGCCGCCCAGGCCAAGCGCCTCCGCGCGCTCGGCCACACCCTGGAGCCGCTGCCCGGACCCCCGAACCGCACCGGCGGCGCCCCCGTCTCCCCCATGGACTTCCCCTCGGCGGACTCCCGCTACCACACCTACGCGGAGATGAACGCGGAGATCGCCCAGCGGCTCCAGCAGTATCCGAACATCATGAGCCGCCGCGTCATCGGCAAGTCGTACCAGGGCCGCGACATCGTGGCCATCAAGATCAGCGACAACGTGGCGACGGACGAGAACGAGCCGGAGGTCCTCTTCACGCACCACCAGCACGCCCGGGAGCACCTGACCGTCGAGATGGCGCTGTACCTGCTGCGCGAACTCGGGGCCGGCTACGGCTCCGACGCCCGCGTCACCAACGCCGTCAACAGCCGCGAGCTCTGGATCATCCCCGACCTCAACCCCGACGGCGGCGAGTACGACATCGCCACCGGCTCCTACCGCAGCTGGCGCAAGAACCGGCAGCCCAACACGGGCTCGTCCTACGTCGGCACCGACATGAACCGCAACTGGGACTACAAGTGGGGCTGCTGCGGCGGCTCCTCGAGCTCGCCGAGCTCGGACACCTACCGGGGCCGCGCCCCCGAGTCGGCGCCCGAGGTGAAGGTCGTCGCCGACTTCGTCCGCTCGCGGGCCGTCGGCGGGAAGCAGCAGATCCGGGCCGCCATCGACTTCCACACGTACAGCGAGCTGGTCCTGTGGCCGTTCGGCTACACGTACGCCGACACGGCCCCCGGCATGACCCAGGACGACCGGGACGCCTTCGCGGCGGTCGGCCGCAAGATGGCCGCGAGCAACGGCTACACCCCCCAGCAGTCGAGTGACCTGTACGTGACGGACGGGTCCATCGACGACTTCCTGTGGGGCACGCACAAGATCTTCGGCTACACCTTCGAGATGTACCCGCGCTCGGCCTCCGGCGGCGGTTTCTACCCGCCCGACGAGGTCATCGAGCGCGAGACCAGCCGCAACCGCGACGCGGTCCTCCAGCTCGTGGAGAACGCCGACTGCATGTACCGGTCGATCGGCAAGGAGCAGCAGTACTGCGCTGCCGCCTCCTGAGCACCGGCGCGCCTCCCGCGCCGGCCGTTTCCTGCTGAATCGTTCCTGCGGTGACACGGGGAACCGTGTCACCGCAGGGGCGGTCACGGACCGGTGTGCGGCGTCGCGTCGCGGGCTGCCCTGCTGCCGGGGGTCCGCGGGAGGGGACGGCGGTATGACGGGGGCAGGGCTGCCGCTGGTGCGCCCCTGCCTCGCCGTGGAGCCCTCGGACCGGCCGCGCCCGGCGGACGTGCTGGACCGGTTCCTGGCGGAGCTGCGCCGCCTGCCGACCCCGCGCGGCGGGAGCCGCCGGCTGCCGCCGCGCTGGACGGAGCCGATCGCCACGTACGAGCGGCGCGGCGAGGAGTGGCGGCGCGCCCTGCCCGCCGGCCCCGGGACGCCGCCGGCGGCGGACGACCGCGCGGCCCCGGTCCCGCCCCCCGGCCCGACGCGCGCCGACACCGGGCAACGGGAGCGGGAACGCGAGCGGCAGCGCGCGGAGGCGCAGCAGCGGGAGGCGGAGCAGGAGCGGGCCCGGCAACGGGAGGCGGAGCCCGGACGGCCGCGTCGACCGCGGGAACGACGGCGCCCGGTACGGGTACTGGGCGGTGGACGACGGGCGCGCCGTGGTCTGCGCGCGGGTGCGGTGAGGCCCCGGCGTCAGCCGAGGACCGCGAGGGCGTCGATCTCCACGAGGAGCCCGGTGGGCAGGCCGACGTAGACGGTGGTGCGGGCGGGCGGGACGGCGACGCCCGCGAGGTACTCGTCGTAGAGGGCGTTCAGCTCGGCGAAGTGGTCGGTGTGCGTGAGGTAGACGCGCGTCATCACCACGTCGTCCCAGGTGGCGCCGCCCTCCCGGAGGACGGCCTCGACGTTGGCGAGGGTCTGGAGGGTCTGCTCGCGCAGGGTCGGCCCGGCGACGGCGGGCGGCTCGCCGGGGGCGGCCGGGAGGAAGCCGACCTGGCCGGCGACCTGGAGCAGGCCGCCCTTGCGCACGCCGTGGGAGAAGCGGGCCGGAGGGGTGGTGTGGGTGGGCGGGGTGACGGCGGTCTTCTCGCTCATGCGGCGTCCTTCGGTGGGGTGGTGCCGGAGTGGTCGTGGCCGGCGGCCTCGGCGGTGCGGCGCACCAGGGGCAGGAGCGCGAGGAGTCCGTCGGCCGTGACGACCACGTTGGGCGCGGAGATCGACAGGGCGGCGGCGACACGCCCGTCGGGTCCCCGGACCGGTGCGGCGACGCAGTTGATGGACTCCTCGTGGCCGCCGAGGTCCGCGGCCCAGCCCTGCTCGCGGACGGTGGCCAGCTCGGTCCGGAAGGCGGCGGCGTTCGGCGTCGAACGCGGCGTGTACGGCGGGTAGTCGAGCCGGTCGGTGAGCGCGTGGCGCTCCGGCTCGGGCAGGTCGGCGAGGAGGACCTTCGCGACGGCGGCGACGGTGATCGCGACGGGGCGGCCGATCCGCGAGTACATGCGCACGGGGTACCGGCTGTCGATCTTGTCGACGTACACGACCTCGTCCCCCTCGCGCACCGCGAGGTGCACGGTGTGGCCGGTCTCCTCGTTGAGGCGTACGAGGTGCGGGCGGGCGCTCTCCCGGACGTCCAGGCTCTCCGCGGCCTCCTGGGCGAGCGCGAAGAGGCGGGCGCCGAGCCGGTACCGCTGGTCCTGCCGGCGGTGGACGAGTCCGTGCTCGTGGAGCGTGCGCAGCAGCCGCAGGGCGGTCGACTTGTGGACGCCGAGCCGCTCGGCGACCTGCCCGAGGTCGGCGGGGCCCCGGGCGAGCAGCGGCAGGATGCTCAAAGCCCGGTCGACGCTCTGGCTCATCGCGTGCGTACCTCCTCGTCGTCCGGTCCCGCGTCCGTCCAGCCGGGACCGAGACGCAGTCTCCCCCACGCGGTCCCGTCCAGCCCGGCCAGCCGGTCGACGAGGGCGCCGTCCGGGACGGGGGCGAGGTCGCCGGGGGCGGTGAGCGCGGCGGCGGCGGCCAGGTGGCCGTGGCGCAGCCGGGCGGCGAGCGGCAGCCCCCGCAGCGTCGCCCCCAGGAACCCGGCGGCGAACGCGTCGCTGGCGCCGGCGTACGAGACGACGTCGACACGGGGCGCGGGGACGGAGATCCGCACGTCGGGGATGCGGAGGGGGGCGCCCGCCGAGGTGGCCCGGCGCGTGGCGGCGCCACCCGCAGGGGCCTTGGCGGTGGCCCCGGGCACGGTGGCCCCGCGCGCGGTGGCTCCGGGCGCGGTGGCTCCGGGCGGGGCGGCCGTCACCGCGCGGGTGGGTGGGGGGCCGGTGGGCGGGGTGCGGGCGAAGAGGGTCGCGCCGCGGGCGCCCTCCTTGACGACCAGCACGTCCGGTTCGGGGAGCGCCGCGCGCAACGCGTCCGCGCCGCGCGGTCCGAGGGCTTGCGCGGCCTCGTCGGCCCCGGCGAAGACCAGGTCGGCGCCGCGGGCCGCCCCGCCCAGGGCGCGGCGGGCGGTCGCCGGGTCCGGCCACAGGGCCGGTCGGTGGTTGAGGTCGAAGGAGACCAGGGGCCGGGGCCGGCCGGGGCGGCGCGCGGTGAGGGCGGCCACCAGGGCGCGGCAGCCCGGCGAGAGCGCCGCGGTGATGCCGGACAGGTGCAGGACGCGACCCGCGGCGGCCTCCTCGTACGGGACCGTGTGCGGGGACATCGCCGACGCGGCCGAGCCGGCCCGGTGGTAGACGACCTCGTACGCGGGGTCGGCCCGGTCCGCGGCGGTGCGGAAGTAGACGCCGGTCGGGCGGTGGGGGTCCCGGCGGACGGCCGAGACGTCCACGCCGTGCGCGGCGACCGCGGCGAGCAGGTGGTCGCCGAAGCCGTCGGCGCCCACGCGGCTGATCCAGCGGACACGGTGTCCGGCGGCGGCCAGGGCGCAGGCGACGTTGGACTCGGCACCGCCGACGGACCGGGTGAAGGAGGGGGTGTCGGCGAGGCGGCCGGGACGGGACGGCAGGAGGGCCACCATGGACTCGCCCAGGCAGACCACGTCGACGTCGGGTGCTGCCGTCACGGTCGCCTCCTCCGGGGCCGGGGCCGTTGACCCCGCGCCGGCCGGGATGTTAGACACCGGTCAGCGACCGACGCAATGACCGTTGCGCGACACGCAACGGGGAGGGAGGCCGGATGGCCGCCGGACAGCCGGGCCCGGACGTGCTCGCCGCACGCTTGGCGGACGAGCGGCTGGATCACCGCTTCAAGGGGCTCCCGCCGGACGCCGACGGCCTCACGGTCGGCGAACTGGCCGCCCAGCGGCGCAACGTCTTCACCGACGGCTTCACCACGCCGGTCCTGACCCTCTCCGCCGGGGCGCTGGAGCACAACCTGGCCCTGCTCGGGGCGTACTCCGCCCGTCACGGCCTGGCCTTCGCGCCGCACGGCAAGACGACGATGGCTCCTGGGCTGTTCGCCCGTCAGCTGGCCCACGGGGCCTGGGGCATCACGGTGGCCGTCCCGCACCAGGTACGGGTGTGCCGGGCGTTCGGGGTGCGGCGGGTGTTCCTCGCCAACGAGCTGGTCGACGCGGCCGCCCTGCGCTGGATCACCGGGCAGCTGGCGGCCGACCCGGAGTTCCGGTTCGTCTGCTACGTCGACTCGGTGCGCGGCGTCGAGCTGATGGACCGCGCGCTGGCCGGGTCGCCGCGGCCGGTGGACGTCGTGGTGGAGCTGGCGGCGGGCGAGGGCGCGCGGACCGGGGTGCGCACGGAGGCGGAGGCCGTCGAGGTCGCCGGGGCGGTGGCGGGCGCGGCGGCGCTACGGCTGGTCGGCGTCGCCGGGTACGAGGCGCAGGTGCCGGGGGCGTCGCCGGAGACGGTGCGGGCGTGGCTGCGGCGGCTGACCGGGCTCGCGGTCCGGCTGGACGGCGCGGGGCTGTTCGCGGACGCGGGCGAGATCGTGGTGAGCGCGGGCGGCAGCGAGTGGTTCGACGCCGTCGCCGACGTCCTCGCCGAGCTGCCGCCGCTGTCGGCGCCCGTGCTGAGGCTGCTGCGTTCGGGCGCGTACGTCTCGCACGACCACGGGCACTACGAGCGGCTGACGCCGTTCAACCGGGTCCCGGAGGAGGGGGCGCTGGAGCCGGCGTTCCTGCTGTGGGCGCAGGTGGTGTCACGGCCGACGCCGGACGAGGCGTTCCTCAACGCCGGCAAGCGGGACGTGTCGTACGACCTGGCGCTGCCCGTGCCGCGGCGGGTGCGCTCCGGCCGGGACGGCACCGAGCGCGCGGCGGACGGGCTGACGGTGACCGCGCTGTCGGACCAGCACGCGTGGGTGCGCGCCGAGCCCGGGGGCGCGCTGCCGGAGGTCGGCGACTGGGTGGCCCTCGGGCTGGCCCACCCGTGCACGGTGTTCGAGAAGTGGCCGCTCATCCCCCTGGTGGAGGGCGACGGCACGGTCGTCGACTACGTCCGCACCTTCTTCTGACCACCACGGCGGACGCGGGACGCACGGCGCGGGAGGGGCGGCGGACGCGGGACGCACGGCGGGCACGAGGCACGGCGGTGACGCGCGGGGCGGCGGGAGGGGCGGCGGGCGGTGGAGCTGGTCATCAGGGACGCACGGGTCGTCGACGGCACCGGCGGCCGGGCCTACCGCGCGGACGTCGGCGTCGACCGGGGCCGGATCGCCGCGGTGCGCCGCGAGGGCGAGCCGGCGCTGTTCGGCGCACGCGTCCTGGACGCGGCGGGGCTCGCCCTCTCCCCCGGCTTCGTCGACATGCACGCCCACAGCGACCTGGCCCTGCTGCGCGATCCGGCGCACGAGGCGAAGGTCGCGCAGGGCGTGACGCTGGAGGTCCTGGGCCAGGACGGCCTGTCGTACGCGCCGGTGGACGACCGCACGCTCGACGAGGTCCGCGCGGCGATCGGCGGCTGGAACGGCGACGGCGCCGACGTCGACGTGGACTGGCGGACCGTCGGCGGGTACCTGGACCGGCTGGACCGGGGCTTCGACGGCGAGGGCGTCGCCGTGAACGCCGCCTACCTGGTGCCCCAGGGCACGGTCCGCGCGTACGCCGTCGGCTGGACGGACCGCCCGGCGACCGGCGCCGAGCTGGACCGGATGCGGCGGCTGGTCGCCGAGGGCCTGGCACAGGGCGCGGTCGGCATGTCGTCGGGGCTGACGTACCCGCCCGGCATGTACGCGGACGGCGCCGAACTGGCCGCGCTGTGCCGGGTCGTGGCCCGGCACGGCGGCTACTACTGCCCGCACCACCGCTCGTACGGGGCGGGCGCCCTGGCGGCGTACGCCGAGATGCTGGACCTGGCGCGGGCGACGGGCTGCCCGCTGCACCTGGCGCACGCGACGCTGAACTTCGGCGTCAACGAGGGCCGGGCGCCCGAGCTGCTGACGCTGCTGGACGCGGCGCTCGCGGACGGCGTCGACGTCTCGCTGGACACCTACCCGTACACGCCGGGCTGCACGACGCTCGCCGCGCTCCTGCCCGGCTGGGCCCACGAGGGCGGCCCGCGGGCGCTGCTGGCCCGGCTGCGGGACGACGCGACGGCCGAGCGGATCCGGTACGCCCTGGAGGTGACCGGCTCGGACGGCTGCCACGGCGTGCCGGTCGACTGGGCGTCCGTCGAGGTGTCGGGCGTGTCCGACCCGGCGCTGGCGGCGTACGTCGGCACGCGGTTGCCCGGCTGGGCGGCGGCCCGGCGGCTGCTGGTCGCCGACCGGCTCGGCACGGCGGTCCTCCAGCACGTCGGCCACGAGGGGAACGTACGGGCGATCATGCGCCACCGGGCGCACACCGGCGGCTCGGACGGCATCCTGCACGGCGCGAAGCCCCACCCGCGCGCCTACGGCACGTTCCCGCACTACCTGGGGCGGTACGTGCGGGAGCTGGCCGTGCTGTCGCTGGAGGAGGCCGTCGCCCACCTGACGTCCCGTCCGGCGGCGCGGCTGCGGCTGCCGGACCGGGGGCTCGTACGGGTCGGGTACCGCGCGGACCTGGTGCTGTTCGACCCGGACACGGTGGCGGCGGGTGCCACGTTCGCCGCGCCGCGCACCCTGCCGGTGGGGATCCCGCACGTCCTGGTCGACGGGCGGTTCGCGGTGCGCGACGGGCGGCGTACCGACGTGCTGGCGGGGCGCTCGGTCCGCCGCACGCCGTGACCGCGCCGCCGGGCGCCCCGGGCGGGGGTACGGGTACGGGCCGGGGTCAGGCGCGGGAGGGCTCGCGGTCCTCGGGGCGGCGCGGGGACGGCAGCCACACGCCGGCGGCGAAGTCGGAGCGGCGCAGCAGCAGCTGCCCGCCGATCACGCACGCCACGACGGCCAGGGCGAACCCGTAGGCGGGGGTGCGGCCGTCGGGCGCCGTCACGTACACGAGGGCCGCCGACAGGATGGCGAGCGCGCGGCCCGCGCGGCCGTTCCAGGCGGTCGCGGCGAGCAGCGGCACGGCCCACAGGACGTACCAGGGCTGCACCATCGGGGAGAGCGCGACCAGGGCGAGGAGGGCGAGGCCGAGCGCGTGCAGCGGGTCGAGCATGCGGCGGGCCGTGCACGAGGCGAGGTAGGCGATGAGGGCGAGGGCGAGCGTGAGGCCCATGGCCTGGACGGCGCGCTTGACGGGGTCCGTCTCGGCGCCGGACAGGAAGTACATGGTCTCGCCGAGGGCGACGCCGAGGTCGCTGGTGAGGGAGAGCGCGGTGTGGATGCTCCCGGCGACGCTCTGGGTGCGCAGCCAGCCGAAGCCGGTGCCGGCGCACAGCGTGGCGCCGACGGCGACGGCCGCGGCCACGGCGCCCGGCCCGAGGACGCCCTTGGCGGCCCTCCGTATGAGGGGGCCGGCCGTCTCCCGGCCGACGACGACGCCGATGAAGAGCAGCGCCAGCGCCGCCGGTGACTTGATCATCACGGCGAGGGCGACCAGGGCGCTCCCCGCGACCCAGCGGCCGCGGCGCACGGCGAGGGCGGTGCCGGCGAGGAGCAGGCCCACCATCAGGCCGTCGTTGTGCAGTCCGCCGACGACGTGGAGGAGGAGCAGGGGGTTGAGGACGCCGAGCCAGAGGGCCCCCGCGGTGGAGGCGCGCGGCGCGAGCCGCAGCACGGCCCAGAAGAGCAGGGCGAGCGCGGCGAGCGACAGCAGCCGCAGGGCCAGGACGGCGGGCAGCAGGTGTCCGGCGGTGGCCGCGGCGACCGCCTTGGCGAGGAGGAGGAAGACCGGCCCGTACGGGGCGGGCGTCTCGGTCCAGTGGCCGCCGACGCTCGCGGCCGCGGCCCCGCCGATGCCGTCGGGGGCGAGGACGGACGGGCCGTGGCGGTACACGTCGTGCCCCTCCAGGACCATGGCGCCCTGGGCGACGTAGCTGTACACGTCGGCGCTGTAGAGCGGCGGGGCGAGGAGGAGCGGGGCGGTCCACCACACGAGCGTGACGGCGGTGGACCGGACCCGGACGTCGGCGCCGTCGGCGACCAGCCGGCCGTACCGCCACCAGGCGACGACGAGGAGCGTCAGCCCGGCCAGGGCCAGCAGGACGCCGGGGCGGGCCGTGTCGGCGGCGCGCGGGAACCACAGGCCGAAGGGGTCGCGGGCCGGCATGGTGCCGGCCGCCCACCCGCCGAGGGCGACGGCCAGCGAGCCGACCGCGCCCAGGTGCCTGCAACCGGCGACGCTCCTCAAGGACCACATGACGTGTCAACCTACCCGGGCGCCGCCGGTCCCCTCCCGCCGTGTCCGGATCCGGCCGCCGTGACGCCGCTTACGGCTTGGGCAGGGCGCAGCCGGGGCGGCCGAGGTCGACGGCGTTGCCGGTGCCGACGCAGGCGGCGACGGTGTACGTCTGCTGGGCGTAGTTGATGCCGCGGCGCACGGTCACCGTGCCGTTCGCGTCGACCTCGCAGGGGTTGTTGAGGGTGCAGCGGCCGCCGGACTCGTTGCCGGTGTTGTTCACGGCGACGACCTTGCCCGTCGCGGTGTCGATCACCGGGGAGCCGGAGGTGCCGCCGACGGTGTCGCACGCGGCGGTGTACCGGACGGAGTCCTTCCAGGTCCAGTCGCCCTCCTGGAGGCGGTGGGCGAAGCCGTCGACGGCGCAGGTGTAGACGCGCTTCCAGTAGCCGGAGACGACCGCGATGCCGGCGCCCTGGGCGGGCCGGACGGTGTCGAGTTCGAGGGCGCGGACGCGGTGGCGGTCCTCTATCTGCCGGTAGGTGCTGGTCAGCTCGTACAGGGCGAGGTCGGTGTCGGTCATCGTGGCGTAGGCGATCCTGCCGGCCCGGAGGGTGGCGACGCGGGTGCCGGCGGCGTTCAGGAGGCTGAAGCTGCGGGTCGAGGGCCGGTTGACGACGACGACGCCGGGGCCGGGCATGCCGGACTCCAGGCAGTGGCCGTTGGAGAGCACCAGCGCGCGGTCGTCGGGGCGCGACTGGGGCAGCCGCACGACGGAGCCGGAGCAGTTGCTGAGCGCCACGGTGCCGGCGAAGTCGACGGCGGCGGCCGGGGCGGCGGCCGCGGCCGGGGCGGTGGGGGTGGTGGACGCGGTGGTGGCCGCGGGCGGTGCGGGGGGCCGCGGGCCCGCCGCCTCCGCCGGCGCGGAGCCGAGGCCGAGCAGTGCCAGGGCGAGCAGCGCACCGGCGAGGGGCTTCTTCATGTGGGGGGTCCCTCCTGCGACGGATGGTCACGCGCATTCTCAGGAATGGGCATGTCCGCGACAAGAGAGGGTTTTCGGCCGCACCCCCGGCCCGCCGCCCGTTCGGGCGAGCGGAAGGGGCCGCGCCCCGACGCCCCCCGCCCCGACCGGACGCCCGCCGGACGCCCGCCCAGGGCCCGCGCCGCACGCCCGCTCGGGCACGGCCGGACGTCCGCCGGCCACGTCCGCCGGGGAGGGACGTGGCACAAAACACGAGGCGCGCCCACCGCCGCGACCGTAAGCTCGCGGGCATGCAGGTCATCCAGTCCACGAAGCTCGCCAACGTCTGTTACGAAATCCGCGGCCCCGTGCTGGACGAGGCGATGCGGCTGGAGGCGGCGGGCCACCGCGTCCTGAAGCTGAACACCGGCAACCCCGCCGCCTTCGGCTTCGAGTGCCCGCCCGCCATCCTCGAGGACATGCTCCGCAACCTCGGCGACGCGCACGGCTACGGGGACGCCAAGGGCCTGCTCGCGGCGCGCCGCGCGGTCATGAGCCACTACGAGACGCGGGGCATCCCGCTCTCCGTCGAGGACGTCTACATCGGCAACGGCGTCTCCGAGCTCATCCAGATGGCGATGCAGGCGCTGCTCGACGACGGCGACGAGGTCCTCGTCCCGGCGCCGGACTACCCGCTGTGGACGGCCTCCGTGGCCCTGTCGGGCGGCACTCCGGTGCACTACCGGTGCGACGAGCAGTCGGACTGGATGCCGGACCTCGCCGACATCGAGCGCAAGATCACCGATCGCACCAAGGCGCTCGTCATCATCAACCCGAACAACCCGACGGGCGCCGTCTACGACGACGAGATGCTGCGCGACCTCACGGAGATCGCCCGCCGCCACAACCTCGTGGTCTGCTCGGACGAGATCTACGACAAGATCCTGTACGACGGCACCACCCACACGCCGACCGCCGCCATCGCCCCCGACCTGCTGTGCCTCACCTTCAACGGCATGTCGAAGAACTACCGGGTGGCGGGGTACCGCAGCGGCTGGCTGGCGGTCTGCGGCCCGAAGGGGCACGCCTCCTCGTACATCGAGGGGCTGACGATCCTCGCCAACATGCGACTGTGCGCCAACATGCCGGCGCAGCACGCCATCGCCGCCGCCCTCCAGGGCCGCCAGTCGATCGAGGCGCTGGTGGCGCCGGGCGGCCGCCTGCTGGAGCAGCGCGACGCGGCGTACGAGCGGCTGATCGACATCCCGGGCGTGAGCTGTGTGAAGCCGAAGGGCGCGCTGTACCTCTTCCCGCGCCTCGACCCGGCCGTCTACAAGATCAAGGACGACCGCCAGATGGTCCTCGACCTGCTGCGGGCCGAGAAGATCATGGTGGTCCACGGCACCGGCTTCAACTGGCGCGAGCCGGACCACTTCCGCATCGTGACGCTCCCCAACACCAAGGACCTCACCGACGCCGTGACCCGTATCGGCACCTTCCTGGACGGCTACGGCCAGCACTGACGGGCAGTGGCGACGCCACCTTGGGCCCGACTCAACTTTAGACTGGATCCAATGTAGGATGGTCTCCTGTCAGTCAGCAGGAGGCCGTCCCATGTACGAACCGATCCGCACCAAGTCGGTCCACCGGATGGCCGACGACGACCACGGCACCTTCCCGCACCGCTCGCGCGAGGAGGAGCTGGACATCCAGCTCGCCGGGCACCTGTCGGCGCTGCTGGCCGTCACCGACGAGCTCGGTGACCCGGCCGCGGAGCGCATCGCCCGGCAGGTGGCCCGACTGCGCGGCGCCCCGCCGGCCCGGCACGCCGGGCTGACCGGCGCCGACGCGTCCTCGCTGCACCGCCGCGCCCACGCGCTGGCCGGACGGGCCCTGGTCGTCGCGGCCTCCCGTGCCGACACCGCCGCCGCGATCCTCGCCGCCGAACGGATGGACGCGCACGCCGCCGCGTCCGGCGAGGGCAGCTTCGTCGGCGCCCCCTGACGGCCCCGGTCCGCGACCGACGAGGCACGCGGACCGGGTGCCACCCTCCCCGCCGCGCCCACCGGGCACCCGGCGGGCCCGCACGCCGCCCTGCCCGCGGCCCGGCCCGGCGCGGCGCGGACGGCGCCGGCGGCGTCCCGCGCCCGCGCCCGCACGCGAAAGACCCCCGGAACGACGCCGATGTCGTTCCGGGGGTCGTCAGCCGCGGCCGGCCGGGATGACTCCACAGGTCAGGGCGTTGTCGTACGGCCCGGCCGCGGGTCCGGGGTGGGCCGCGTCAGCCCAGGCGCGCGACGAGCGCGCGGTACTCGTCCCACAGCTCCTTCGGGGTGTGGTCGCCGAAGGTCTCCAGGTGCCCGGGGATCAGGGCGGCCTCCTCGCGCCAGACCTCGGGGTCGACCTTGAGCAGGAAGTCGAGGTCCTCCTCGGGCAGGTCGAGACCGGCGGTGTCCAGGGCCTCCCGGGTCGGCAGGACGCCGATCGGCGTCTCGACGCCCTCGGCGCGGCCGTCGAGACGCTCGACGATCCACTTCAGGACGCGGCTGTTCTCGCCGAAGCCGGGCCAGACGAACCGGCCCGCGTCGTCCTTGCGGAACCAGTTCACGTAGTAGATCTTCGGCAGCTTCGACGCGTCCGCGTCCTTGCCGACCTTGATCCAGTGGGCCATGTAGTCGCCCATGTTGTACCCGCAGAACGGCAGCATCGCGAAGGGGTCGCGGCGCAGCTCGCCGACCTTGCCCTCGGCGGCGGCGGTCTTCTCGGAGGCGACGTTCGCGCCGAGGAAGACGCCGTGCTGCCAGTCGAACGACTCGGTGACCAGCGGGACCGCGGAGGCGCGGCGGCCGCCGAAGAGGATCGCCGAGATCGGCACGCCCTTGGGGTCCTCCCACTCGGGCGCGATGATCGGGCACTGCGCGGCGGGCACGGTGAAGCGGGCGTTGGGGTGGGCGGCCGGCGTCGCGGACTCGGGCGTCCAGTCGTTGCCCTTCCAGTCCGTGAGGTGCTTCGGCGCCTCCTCGGTCATGCCCTCCCACCACACGTCGCCGTCGTCGGTGAGCGCGACGTTGGTGAAGACGGCGTTGCCCCACAGGGTCTTCATGGCGTTGGCGTTGGTGTGCTCGCCGGTGCCGGGCGCGACGCCGAAGAAGCCGGCCTCGGGGTTGATGGCATAGAGGCGGCCGTCCTCGCCGAAGCGCATCCAGGCGATGTCGTCGCCGATCGTCTCGACGGTCCAGCCGGAGATCGTGGGCTCCAGCATCGCGAGGTTCGTCTTGCCGCACGCGGACGGGAAGGCGGCGGCGACGTACTTCGACTCGCCCTGCGGCGGGGTCAGCTTCAGGATGAGCATGTGCTCGGCGAGCCAGCCCTCGTCGCGGGCCATGACGGACGCGATGCGCAGGGCGTAGCACTTCTTGCCGAGCAGGGCGTTGCCGCCGTAGCCGGAGCCGTAGGACCAGATCTCGCGGGTCTCGGGGAAGTGGGAGATGTACTTCGTGCTGTTGCACGGCCACGGCACGTCGGCCTGGCCGGGCTCCAGCGGGGCGCCGAGGGTGTGCACGGCCTTGACGAAGAAGCCGTCGTCGCCCAGCTCGTCCAGGACGTCCCGGCCCATGCGGGTCATGGTGCGCATCGAGACGGCGACGTACGCGGAGTCGGTGATCTCGACGCCGATCGCGGAGAGCGGCGAACCGACGGGGCCCATGCAGAACGGCACCACGTACATCGTGCGGCCGCGCATCGCGCCGCGGAAGATGCCCCGCTCGCCGGCGAAGAGCTCCTTCATCTCCGCCGGGGCCTTCCAGTGGTTGGTCGGGCCGGCGTCCTCCTCCTTCTCGGAGCAGATGAAGGTGCGGTCCTCGACGCGCGCGACGTCGGTCGGGTCGGACGCGGCGTAGTACGAGTTCGGGCGCAGCGTCGGGTCCAGCTTCCGGAAGGTGCCCTTGGCGACGAGCTCCTCGCACAGGCGCTCGTACTCGGCCTCGGACCCGTCGCACCACACGACTGCGTCGGGCTGGGTGATCGCTGCGATCTCGTCGACCCAGGCGACGAGCGCCTGGTGCTGGGTGGGGGCCGGGGTGCTGGGAGCCGCGTTGTCGCGCGCCACGGTTGCTCCTTGTTGAGGGGTTTGTGGTTGTTGCCCCGTGGGGGCTGCGACCCGGACGCTGCGCTGTTCTCGCTACCCCTTGCGCTCATCCGGTGCCGACCGCACTCATTTGATCATCCGACGTGAATGCGCATATGTCCAGAGGGCCTCTCACGTGAGCATCGCCACTTGTGTCCGCTGCCCCGTGCGGGCGGCTACTGGACCGTAGGTAGCATTTCGGCATGACCGCCGCCGCCGTGACCGACGAGACCGACTCCGACAGCGCGACGACCGCGTCCCTGCTGAAACCGCTGCTCCGGGGCTGGCTGCACGCCGCGATGTTCCCGGCCGTGCTGGTCGCCGGGCTCGCCCTCACGGCACTCGCCGACTCCGCGCGAGGCCGGCTCGCCTGCGCCGTCTACACGCTCACCGCCTGCCTCCTCTTCGGCATCAGCGCGCTGTACCACCGGGGCGACTGGGGGCCGCGCGCCACGGCGGTGCTGCGCCGACTGGACCACGCCAACATCTTCCTGATCATCGCGGGCACGTATACCCCGCTGACGCTGCTCCTGCTCCCCGGGTCCACCGGCCGGGTGCTGCTGTGGGCCGTCTGGGCGGCGGCGGTGGCGGGCATAGCCTTCCGCGTCTTCTGGGTCGGGGCGCCCCGCTGGCTGTACACGCCGTGCTACATCGCGATGGGGTGGGCGGCCGTCTTCTTCCTGCCGGACTTCCTGCGGACGGGCGGCGTCGCCGTCCTCGTCCTGGTCGTGGTCGGCGGGCTCCTCTACAGCGCCGGCGGCGTGGTGTACGGGATCAAGCGGCCGAACCCCTCGCCCCGCTGGTTCGGCTTCCACGAGGTGTTCCACCTGCTCACGCTGGCCGCGTTCGTCGTCCACTACGTGGGCATCTCGCTCGTGGCCTACCGCCACGCGTAGCCCCGCGCGGCGGCGGACCACGGCACAGCAGCAAGGCGCGGCACGGGCGTTACGGCACGAGCGGCACGAGCGGCACGAGCGGCACGAGCGGCACGAGCGGCACGGCGACGGCCCCCGGGGCGTCCCGGGGGCCGTCGCCGTGCGGTGCCGCGCGGTCAGCGGGAGAGCAGCTCCGCCAGCCGGTCCGGGTCGGTCGTCGGGGCGTCGCAGGTGAAGTGGCGGCACACGTACGCCGCGGGCCTGCCGTCCACCAGGGGCCGGTCGCGCAGCAGCGGGAACTCCTCACCGTCCGGCTCCCCCACGGCGACCACCGCGCCCGGGGCCGTGCCGAGCAGCGCGGCCCGGTGCAGCGCGCGCGTGGCGTCCTCGCCGCGCGGACCGGCGACCGCGACCTCTCGCGGGCCGTCCAGCACCGCCTCCGCCACCGCCAGCCCCCAGCCGACGAACCGGGGCGCGCGCGGCCCGAGCGCCTGCACCACGCCGAGCGCCCGCTCCGCGGCGGTGCGGTGGGGCTCCGACCCGGTCTGCGCCGCGTACGACAGCAGCGCCCCGGCCGCGGCGGTCCACCCGGACGGCGTGGCGTTGTCGGTGGGGTCCTGCGGGCGGCGGATCAGCGCCTCGGCGTCGTGGGCGGTGTCGTACAGCTGCCCGCCCTCGCCGGTGAAGCGGTCCAGCACGTGGTCCAGGAGGAAGCCGGCGAAGTCCAGCCAGACGCCCTCCCCGGTGACCGCCGCCAGCGCGAGGAAGCCCTCCGCGACGTCCCCGTAGTCCTCCAGCACCCCGGCGTTCGCGCCCCGCCGCCCGTCCTTCGACGTGCGCGCCAGTCGCCCCGCCTCGTCGAGGTGGAGCCGTACCAGCAGGTCGGCGGCCTCGGTGGCCCGCTCGACGAGGTCGGGCCGGTCGAAGTACGCGCCGGTCTCGGCGAGCGCGGCGACGGCCAGGCCGTTCCACGCGGCGACGACCTTGTCGTCCCGCCCGGGCCGGGCCCGCTCCGCCCGCGCGGCGAGCAGCCGCTCCCGGATCCGGCCGAGCCGCTCGGCGTCCGCCACCCCGGCGTCCTGCGGCAGCCGCAGCACGGAGGCACCCTCCTCGAAGGTGCCCTCCTCGGTGACGCCGTAGTGGTGCGCCGCGTACGCGGCGTCGTCGTCGCCCAGCACCTCGCGCAACCGGGCGGGGGTCCACACGTAGAAGGCGCCCTCGACGTGCCGGCCCGTGCCGTCGTCGGAGTCGGCGTCCAGCGCGGACGCGAAGCCGCCCTCGGCGGTGCGCAGCTCGCGCACCATGAAGTCGGCCGTCTCCAGGGCGACCCGCCGGGCGAGGTCGCTCCCGGTGGCCCGCCACAGATGGGCGTAGACCCGGCACAGCAGGGCGTTGTCGTAGAGCATCTTCTCGAAGTGGGGCACCACCCACTCGCGGTCCACGGAGTACCGGGCGAAGCCCCCGCCCAGCTGGTCGTAGATGCCGCCGCGCGCCATCGCCTCGCAGGTGTCGGCGGCCATCTGCAGGGCGCCCTCGGCGCCCGTGCGGGCGTGGTGGCGCAGCAGGAACTCCACGGTCATCGACGGCGGGAACTTCGGCGCCCCGCCGAAGCCGCCGTGCCGCTCGTCGTACTCGCGGGTGAGGCCGAGGAGGGCCTGCGCCAGCTCCTGCTCGCCGGGCACGCCCTTTCCGGCGACCGCGAGCGACCGGCCGGACAGCTCGCGCACGATGTTCCCCGCGACCTCGCCCACCTCGTCGCGCCGGTCCCGCCAGGCCACCGCGACGCCCTCCAGCACCTGCGGGAAGGACGGGGAGCCGTGGCGCGGCTCGGGCGGGAAGTAGGTACCGAAGTAGAAGGGCTCGGCGTCCGGGGTCATGAAGACCGTCATCGGCCAGCCCCCGTGCCCGGTGGCGGCCTGCACGGCCTCCATGTACACGGCGTCCACGTCCGGCCGCTCCTCGCGGTCGACCTTGACGGGGACGAAGTGCTCGTTGAGGTACGCCGCGGTCTTCTCGTCCTCGAAGGACTCGTGCGCCATGACGTGGCACCAGTGGCACGCCGAGTACCCGACCGACAAGAGAACGGGCACGTCACGCCGTCGCGCCTCCTCGAACGCTTCCGGCGTCCAGGGCCACCAGTCGACGGGATTGTCGGCATGCTGAAGCAGATACGGCGAGGTCACACCAGCCAACCGGTTCATGTGATCCAGCCTCTCACAACGCCCTACCGGGTCGGTGGGACCCGCACGGGCCCTTCCCGGATCCGCCGGTGCGCCGGGACGGGGGACGCGGCGCAGAGGGGGAGGCGAGCGCGCTCCTGCGGCATCGCGCGGCTCGGCGTCGCAGGCCGTTGGGCTGAAGCCCGGCAGCGCGGAACTGTCGAGGCTCCTCGAAGGAGGCACCATGACCGCCGAGATGGTGGCGCCCGCGTGGAGCACGCCCAGATCAGCGCGGAGCAGTACGACGCGTCGAGATCCCGCCCTTGACCTGCAGGGCCACGGAGTCCGCTGTCCGCCGGCCGTCCTGCACGAAGGTGACGTGCAGGTCCTCGCCGTGGTCGTTACCGCCGTCGATCTCCTGCACGATGTGCCCGTGCCGCTCCAGCAGCGCACGCACCTCGTTCACGGCCATGCGTCCGACCCGCCGGCTCTCGGGCACCTTCGGCATCCCGCCCCCTCGCTTGGCGGGGACAAGGCTGAGACGACCGCTGACGCCCGCCTGCCGTCGCGGGCGGGGGAGCCGGATCGGAGCCGCGCGGGTGTACCGCCGGGCGCCCGCGACGGGGTCTCGCGAGTCAGCCGCGTCCGGGCGCGCCGGGCCGGCGCGGGGGCGGGCGGGCCCCGGCGCCGGCCCGGCTGCGGCGGTCACGTCCGCGCGGCGGTCACTCCTGCGCGGCGGGCGCCTTGCCGGTGGTGGAGGCGCCCCGCTCGGGAGCCTCCTCGAAGTCGACCCGGTTCATGTGCCGGTTCATCGACTTCATCAGGGCCCACACCGCCACGGCCATGACGGCGAAGACGACGAAGCCGAGGACGCCGGGGGTCACCTTGTTCTTGTCCAGCTCGGCGGCGAGCGGGACGAGCTGGGTCAGTGCCTGGTGTGCGCTCATGTCAGGCATTGTCCCGGATGCCCGCGAAGAGGTCGCTCTCGGGGAGGGACGTACCGACGAGCGACTTCGCGAGCTCGTACTCCTCGGTCGGCCAGACCTCCTGCTGGAGGTCCATCGGGACGCGGAACCAGCCGCCGTCCGGGTCGATCTGCGTGCGGTGGGCGATCAGCGCCTTGTCGCGGGTCTCGAAGAACTCCGCGCACGGCACGTACGTGGTGAGGGTGCGCTCGGAGCGCTGGAACTCGTCCCACCGCTTGAGCCACTCCCCGTACGGCGACTCCAGGCCGCGCGCCTCCATCGCCTCGTGCAGGGCGACGGTGCGCGGGCGGTTGAAGCCCTGGTTGTAGTAGAGCTTCAGGGGCTGCCAGACCGGGCCGAACTCCTCCTCCGGGTACGCCTCCGCGTCGGCCGCGCCGTCGAACGCCACCATCGAGATCTTGTGGGTCATGATGTGGTCCGGATGCGGGTAGCCGCCGTTCTCGTCGTAGGTGGTGATCACCTGCGGGCGGAACGCGCGGATGGAGCGGACCAGGCGCCCGGCCGCCTCGTCGACGTCCTCCAGCGCGAAGCACCCCTGCGGCAGCGGGGGCAGCGGGTCGCCCTCGGGCAGACCGGAGTCGACGAAGCCGAGCCACTCCTGTGCCACGCCCAGGATCGCCCGCGCCTCGTCCATCTCCTTGCGGCGCACCTCGTGGATGTTCTCCTCGATGTACGGGTCGCCCTGGAGCTTGGGGTTGAGGACGGAGCCGCGCTCGCCGCCCGTGCACGTGACCACGAGCACGTCCACCCCCTCGGACACGTACTTGGCCATGGTGGCCGCGCCCTTGCTCGACTCGTCGTCGGGGTGCGCGTGCACTGCCATCAGTCGCAGCTGCTCAGTCAAGACGGGATCCTCAATGATTGGTCAGGGTCGCTCGGCTTCTATAGTGACGGAATCGACGCAGCGGATATTCCGTCGTTCGGCGCACGAGAGGAACGATCATGGGCGTGACGGGCGGGCGGCCCCCCGAGGGCCGGTACGGCCGCGCGGCGGAGGAGCGCACGGACCGCGGGCTCAGGATCGTCGGCGCGGTGCTGGGCGCCGGACTCGTCGCCTTGGTCGCCTGGTTCGGGTACGACTACGTGGCCGGCGAGAAGGTCAGCGCCGAGATGATCAAGTTCGACGTCGTCGACGCGGGCCGTGTGGACGTGCACCTGGAGGTGCGCAAGGACGACGGCGCGAAGGGCTTCTGCACGGTCCGGGCCCTCGCGGAGAGCGGTGCCGAGGTGGGGCGCAAGGAGGTCCGCTTCGACCAGCCGGCGTCCCGCGTCGACGAGGTGATCACCGTGCGCACCACGGAGCGCGCCACCGCCGCCGAGCTGCTCGGCTGCACCTCGGACTGACCCGCCCGCCCCGCCCCCGCGCCCGCGCCGCCGGGCGCACACGCCGGCGGCGGACGCCCGGCCGTCCGGGGTGACCTGCGGAGTCCTCGGTTCCATGACATTCGTCCTCCCCCTTTGGGCAGGTAATTGTTAGGCTCGTGGTTTCGCCCTCCGGTTCAGGCCGCATGCTTCTGGTAGGGCGATGCTTTGTATTCCCAGCACCGACGAGGAGCACCTGTGACCCAGACCAGCGACAACGTCACCTGGCTCACCCAGGAGGCGTACAACCAGCTCAGGGCCGAGCTGGAGTACCTGTCTGGTCCCGCGCGAACCGAGATCGCTGCCAAGATCGCGGCGGCGCGCGAGGAGGGCGACCTGCGGGAGAACGGCGGGTACCACGCGGCCAAGGAGGAGCAAGGCAAGCAGGAGCTGCGCGTCCGCCAGCTCACCCAGCTCCTGGAGCACGCGAAGGTGGGCGAGGCCCCCGCGGCGAGCGGCGTGGTCGCCCCCGGCATGGTCGTGACCATCGCCTTCGACGGCGACGAGGACGACACGCTGGTGTTCCTGCTCGCCTCCCGCGAGTACGCGAGCTCCGACATCGAGACGTACTCCCCGCAGTCCCCGCTGGGGTCGGGCGTGAACGGCAAGAAGGTCGGCGAGGACGCCGAGTACGAGCTGCCGAACGGGAAGAAGGCCTCGGTCCGGATCCTGGACGCGAAGCCGTACTCGGCCTGACGCCCGGAGCGGGTACGGACACCGGAGGGCCGGGTCGCGCGAGGTGCGCGGCCCGGCCCTCCGTCGTGTCCGGCCTCCCGCGGGTCAGGAGGCGGAGCGGTACTTGCGCACGGCCAGGGTGCGGAAGACCGCGATGATGAGCAGCGACCAGATGATCGACGCCCACACCGGGTGCTGCATGGGCCAGGCCGTCGACTCCGAGACGCCCGGGTTGCCGAACAGCTCGCGGCACGCCTGGACGGTGGCGCTGAACGGGTTCCACTCCGCGACGTGCCGCAGCCACGGCGTCATCCGGGACGAGTCCACGAACGCGTTGGACAGGAACGTCACGGGGAAGAGCCAGATCAGACCACCGGACGTGGCCGCCTCGGGCGTGCGCACGGAGAGGCCGATCAGCGCGCCGATCCAGGAGAAGGCGTAGCCGAGCAGGAGCAGCAGCACGAAGGCGCCGAGCGCCTTGGGCACGCCCTCGTGGATGCGCCAGCCGACGAGCAGGGCGACGACCGTGAGCACGACGACGGTGAGCGCGGTCTGCACGAGGTCCGCGAGGGTACGGCCGGTGAGGACCGCGCCGCGGGCCATGGGCAGCGACCGGAAGCGGTCGATGAGGCCCTTGTGCATGTCGTCGGCGATGCCCGCGCCCGCGCCGGCCGTGGCGAAGGTGACGGTCTGGGCGAAGATGCCGGCCATCAGGAAGTTGCGGTAGACGTCGGGGTCCGTGGTGCCGCCGATGTTCATCGAGCCGCCGAAGACGTAGCTGAACAGCACCACGAACATGATCGGCTGGATGAGCCCGAAGATGATCATCTCGGGGATCCGGGACATGCGGATGAGGTTGCGCCGGGCGATGACGAGGGAGTCGGCGACCGACTGCGCGATGCCGCCGCGCGGTGTGGGCGCGGCGAGGCGGGGGCCGGTCTCGGACACGGTGCTCACGCGACACCCTCCTTGCGGTCGGCGTCGCGGTCGGCGTCGCGGTCGTCCCGGGGGCCGCCGCTGCCACCGTCTCGCCGGCCGTCCCGCCGGCCGCGGCCGGGGGCGCCGCTCTCGGGGCCGCCCTCCTCGTCCCGCTCGGCGGCGTGGCCGGTGAGGGAGATGAACACGTCGTCGAGGGTGGGCCGGCGCAGGCCGATGTCGTCGATCCCGACGCCGCGCGAGTCCAGCTCGCGGATGACCTCGGCGAGCAGCTTGGCGCCGCCGGTCACCGGGACGGTGAGCTTGCGGGTGTGCGTCTCGACGGCTACCTCGCCCTTGCCGAAGCCGGTGAGGACGGCGCGGGCCGGCTCGATCTGCTCGGGCCGGTGGACGACGACCTCGACGCGCTCGCCGCCGGTGCGGACCTTCAGCTGGTCGGCGGTGCCGCGGGCGATGACCTTGCCGTGGTCGACGACGCAGATGTCGTGGGCGAGGTGGTCGGCCTCCTCCAGGTACTGCGTGGTGAGCAGCACGGTCGTGCCGCCCGCGACCAGTTCCTGGATGACGTCCCACAGCTGCTGCCGGTTGCGCGGGTCGAGGCCGGTGGTCGGCTCGTCCATGAACATCACGGGGGGCGACACCACGAGCGCGGCGGCGAGGTCGAGGCGGCGGCGCATGCCGCCGGAGTAGGTCTTGGCGGGGCGGTCGGCGGCGTCGGCGAGGTGGAAGCGGTCCAGCAGCTCCACCGCGCGGGCCTTCGCGGCCCGGCCGGACATCTGGTAGAGCTGGCCGACCATGTGGAGGTTCTCACGGCCGGTGAGGTACTCGTCGACGGCGGCGAACTGGCCGGACAGGCCGATCGCCCGGCGGACCTCGTTGGGGTGCTTGAGGACGTCGATCCCCGCGACGACCGCCTTGCCGCTGTCCGGCCTGAGCAGCGTGGTGAGGACGCGCACGGTGGTGGTCTTCCCCGCGCCGTTGGGGCCGAGCAGCCCCAGGACGGTCCCTTCGGGGACGTCGAGGTCCACGCCGTCCAGAGCCCGTACGTCGCCGAAGGTCTTCACCAGACCTTCGGCGTGGATTGCGCCTGGCATGTGGGTTCTCCCGTTGATGGGGTGAATCGCTACCCGAAGCCTAGGGACGGGGGGCCGGACGCGCGCGCGAATATGTGGGCGCGGCCACAGGCGCGCGGGACCGCGCGGTCCCGCGCGGTCCCGCGCCCTGGGGTCGTCAGGACATCACCGTGTGGCCCGCCTCCCGCAGGGCCGCGGCGACCTCCTCGCAGTGTTCGGGGCCCTTGGTCTCCAGGTGGAGCTCCACCTCCACCTCCGTCAGGCCCAGCCGCGGGTCCGTACGGACGTGGCCGACGTCCAGGACGTTCGCGTCGACCCCGGTCAGCACGCCCAGCAGGTTCGCCAGGGCGCCCGGCCGGTCCGGCAGGCGCAGCCGCAGGCTCAGGTAGCGGCCCGCGGCGGCCATGCCGTGGCGCAGGGTCCGCTGGAGGACCAGCGGGTCGATGTTGCCGCCCGACAACACGGCCACGACCGGGCCGTCGAACGCCTCCGGGTCGGCGAGGAGCGCGGCGACCGGGCTCGCTCCCGCCGGCTCGACGACCAGCTTGGCCCGCTCCAGGCAGAGCAGCAGCGCGGCGGACAGGGCGTCCTCGGAGACCGTGCGCACCTCGTCCACCACGTCCTGGACCAGCGCGAACGGCACGTCGCCCGGCCGCCCCACCATGATCCCGTCCGCCATGGTCGGCCCGCAGTCCACGGCGACCGGGCGGCCCGCCGCGAGCGACCCGGGGTAGGCGGCCGCGGCCCGCGCCTGCACGCCGACCACGCGGACGTCGGGCCGCAGCGCCTTCACCGCGACGCCGATCCCCGCCGCGAGCCCGCCGCCGCCCATGCCGACGACAATCGTCCGCACCTCCGGACACTGCTCCAGGATCTCCAGGCCGACCGTGCCCTGACCGGCGATGACGTCGGGGTGGTCGAAGGGGTGGATGAAGACGGCGCCCGTGTCGCGCGCGTACGCCTGGGCCGCGGCCAGCGTCTCGTCCACGACCTGCCCGCGCAGCCGCACCTCGGCGCCGTACTCGCGGGTCGCGGCGACCTTCGGCAGCGGGGCGCCGACCGGCATGAAGACCGTCGAGCGCACGCCGAGGAGGGAGGAGGCCAGCGCCACGCCCTGGGCGTGGTTGCCGGCGGACGCCGCGACCACCCCGGCCGCCCGCTCCTCCGGCCGCAGCCCGGAGATCCGCACGTACGCGCCGCGGAGCTTGAACGAGCCGGTCCGCTGGAGGTTCTCGCACTTGAGGTGCACCGGGGCGCCGACCAGCGCCGACAGGTGCCGGCTGCCTTCCAGCGCGGTCGTCCGCGCGACCCCGGAGAGCATCTTCTGCGCACCCCTGACGTCATCGAGCAGGACGGTGTGCAAGGGGCGAGTGGTGCGGAAGCTCATGACAGCAAGTCTCGCAGCTCGGGAAGTGCTCCATATCGTTTCCGCAGCGCCGGTACGGAGGCGCGGCGGGCCGCGTACTCTGTCCCCCACCACCACACCGACCGCCGCACGAGAGAGCCCCAGCCATGCCCACTTCACAGGACATGACGACTGATCTTGACTCCGGTCTCCTCGATGCCCTCCAGCACCAGGTGGCCGTCTTCGCCCGGCGGGCCGAGCAGACCCGCCTCGGTGGGACCGGTCAGCTCCGCAACTCGATGGACCGGGCCGCGTACCTGCTGCTCAACCGGCTCGACCAGGAAGGCCCGATGGGCGTCAAGGCGCTCGCGGCCGGGATGGGCATCGACTCCTCGACGGTCACCCGCCAGGTCGCGCCGCTGGTCGACACCGGCCTGGTGAAGCGGACCTCGCACCCGGAGGACGGGCGTGCTGTCGTGCTCCAGTTGTCGCCGCGCGGCCAGGCCCGCCTGGAGGAGGTGCGCAGTTCCCGCCGCGACCTGATGGCCCGGGTGACGGAGGGCTGGACCCCCGACGAGCGGGAGTCGTTCTGCACCCTGCTCACCCGCTTCAACTCCGCGCTCTCCGCCCGCCAGCTGGGGCTGCCCCCGGCCGACCCGGAGACGGACCAGCCCTCCTGACGGGGGCGCACGCCTCCTGACGGGCGCACGCGCGTGATCGACGGGGCCCACGGCCCTGCCGAAGGGTGCGCGCCCTTGAGGGACGGGGTCCACGCCCCCGGCGCACAGGGTTCCGCCCCCCTGGTGCACGGGGTTCCGCCCCCCCTGGTGCACGGGGTTCCGCGTCCCTGGTGGACAGGGAGCGTCCTCGGCGGACGGGTGCCCGCCCCTGGCGGAGGGGTGGGTGCGGGAGTCTTGACCGCGCCGGACCGCTGGACTCTGATGAGGACGTGGTCGCACAGGACTTCGGGTTCGGGGCGTTCGTGGCCGGGACGGCGGGCCGGCTGCTGCACGTCGCCACGCTCCTGACGAGCGAGCCCGCCCGGCCCTCCGGCGCCAACCCGCACGCCCAGCGGCTCGTGGCGGCCGCGTTCGGGGCGACGTACGCCCACTGGGACCGGATGCGCGACGAGGACCCGTACGTGTACGCCCGGCGTGAGCTCGCGGTGCGGTTCGCACGCGCGGCCCGGCGGTTCCGGCGCGGGCGGGGCGGCCCGCTCTCGGCGCTCACGCCGCGCGAGCGGCTCGCCGTGGTGCTGCGGCTGTACGAGGGGCTCTACGAGGAACAGGTCGCCGCGCTGCTCGGGCTGTCCGTGGAACGGGTGCGCGCCTTGTGCGAGCACGCCGTCGGGACGCTGCGCAGCACCCCGCGCCGGGCGGTGGCCCGGTGAGCCCGGCGGACGGGACCGGTACGGGCGCCGGCGCGGGGACGCCCGGCATGGGCGCGGGCGCCGCCGACCCGACCGGCGCGGGCGCGGACGGCGCCGGGGGCGGGGCGGTGGTCGGCGGCGGGGACCGCAAGGAGCAGGAGGTGCGCCGCCTGCTCGCCGCGGCGGCCCGCCCGCGCGTACCGCCCGACCTGCTCGCCCGGGCGCTCGCCCACGGCGGCCGCGCCCGCCGCCACGAGCGGTGGCGGCGCCTGCTGCTGTGGCTGGTGCTGACCGCCGCGGCCGTGGCGTTCACGGTGTGGGCCTGGACCGTGGAGCCCTGGGAGGCGCCCCCCATGCGGACGACGCCGCCCCTGGAGCCCTGGTGATCCCGGCCGGTGATCCACGGGGCGGCCCCGGCCGGCGGGATCCGGCCGGTGGTCCGTGGCCGGTGGCGCGTGGCTCAGCCCAGCGCCTGGCGCAGGTCGGCGAGGAGGTCGTCGACGTTCTCGATGCCGACGGAGAGCCGCACGAGGTCCGCCGGGACCTCCAGCAGCGACCCGGCGACGCTCGCGTGCGTCATCCGGCCCGGGTGCTCGATCAGCGACTCCACGCCGCCCAGCGACTCACCGAGCGTGAAGAGCCGCGCGCGGTTGCAGACCTCGACGGCCGCCTCCTCGCCGCCCTCCACCCGGAACGAGACCATGCCGCCGAAGGACCGCATCTGCTTGGCGGCCACCTCGTGGCCCGGGTGCTCGGGCAGGCCCGGGTAGAGGACCTGCGTGACCTTCGGGTGCGAGGTCAGCATCTCGGCCACGCGCGAGGCGTTCTCGCCGTGCCGGTCCATGCGCACGGCGAGGGTCTTGATGCCGCGCAGCACGATCCACGAGTCGAACGGGCCGGCGACCGCGCCCATGGCGTTCTGGTGGTACGCGAGCTGCTCGCCGAGCGTCTCGTCCGCGGTGACCAGCGCGCCGCCCACCACGTCCGAGTGGCCGCCCATGTACTTGGTCAGCGAGTGCACCACGACGTCCGCGCCCAGCGCCAGCGGCTGCTGGAGGTACGGCGAGGCGAAGGTGTTGTCGACGACCAGCTTGACGCCCGCCGTGCGGGCCACGTCCGCGAGGGCCGCGATGTCGGTGATGCCGAGCAGCGGGTTCGAGGGCGTCTCGACCCAGATCAGCTTCGTGCGGTCGGTGAGCGCGTCCCGCACCGCCGCCGGGTCGGAGGTGTCGGCGACCGACCACTCCACGCCCCAGCGGGAGACGACCTGCGCGAAGAGGCGGAAGGTGCCGCCGTAGGCGTCGTTGGGGATCACGACGTGGTCGCCGGGGACCAGCAGCGCGCGCAGCAGGCAGTCCTCGGCGGCGAGCCCCGACGCGAAGGCCAGACCGCGGCGACCGCCCTCCAGCGCCGCGAGGTTCTCCTCCAGCGCCGTGCGGGTCGGGTTCGCGCTGCGGCTGTACTCGTAACCGCCGCGCAGCCCGCCCACGCCGTCCTGCTTGTAGGTGGACACCTGGTAGATCGGCGGGACGACCGCGCCGGTCAGCGGGTCGGCGGTGTTGCCCGCGTGGATGGCGCGGGTCTCGAAGTTCTGGTGGATGTGCTCGTCGCTCATGGTGCGAGCGTAGTGCGAGCGGTCCGCCCGGCGCCTTCCGGCGGCCGTCCGGGACAATGGGCGCATGGTGGAGATTCTCTGGTTCCTGTTCGCCGTCGGCCTGATCGCCGCGGTCGTCGCGCCGTGGCTGCTGCGCCGCCGCTCCGGCGGCATCCGCCTGGCCGAGCCCGGCGCGCCCGACGCGGCCGACCCGCTCGCGTACGGCTTCGTGCGGCAGGAACTGCTCGACGTCCGCATGCCGGGTCCGGACGAGGACCTGGTGGAGGTGCTGGACGTCGTGCAGCGCACCCAGGACTGGCGGGCCGCCTCGCAGCTGCTGGCGGGCACGCCCAAGGAGGGCGAGGCGCGCTGGCAGCGGGTGCAGGCGTTCGCCGGGGCGGCGTCGCTGGAACTCCGGCAGCGGCCCGGCGTCGGCGGCGCGTGGCTGCGGTCGTGGCGGGCGGAGGCCCCGAAGGACGCGGGGGGCGCGGCGGTGCACGCCGAGTTCCTGGTGCAGCAGGCGTGGCGGACGGCGACGGTCGGGACGGACGAGTTCCGGATCATCCTGGAGGAGGCGCGGACGGTGTGCGGCGAGGCCGCGCTGCTGGCGCCCGGCGACCCCGTGCCGTACATCGTCGAACTGGCCGTCGCCCGCGGCCTCGGCTACCCGCACGAGCGGTTCGACCAGGTGTGGGCGAAGGTGATGGACCGCGACCCCGGGCACATGGGCGCGCACATCGCGGCGCTGCACTACTGGTGCGAGAAGTGGCACGGTACGCGGCAGGACGCCGACCGGTTCGCCACGTCCGCCGCGGCGCGCGCCCCGCAGGGCTCGCTGCTGGCGGCGCTGCCGCTGTTCGCCGTGTGGGAGCACCTGCCCGACCTGGCGCTGGTGCGTGACTTCTACGGGACGCGCGTGGTGTCGCAGGCGATGGAGGGCGCGCTGTACGCCGTGCACTCGGCGCGGCCCGACGACCCGATGCTGGCCCACGTGCGGCACCTGCTGATCCACTTCCTGGTGGGCGCACAGCGCTGGAGTGAGGCGATGCACCAGATCGTCCAGGTCGACGGGCACGTCGGGGCCCTGCCGTGGACGATGAGCGAGGACCCGGCGGCCGAGTACGCGGTGTACCGGGCGCTCGCGGTCGCCGGGTACGAGGCGAACGGCGGCAGCCCGGCGACACTGCCCCGCTGAGGCGCGGCCCGCGGCGCCGGTCCCGCCCGTACCGCGGCCCGGGCCCACGGGCGGGAACGCGTTTGCGAAGTGACCCTCTGCCAGGTGATACTCCGCTTCCCCCCACGCCGCTTCGCCATGCCGTTTTCGGCTCCGCATTCTTTCTCATCCCGTGGGGGGACCCTGCCCGATGGGCGCTTTCCTGCGCGCGCTGCGCGCCTCCGTGCTGCTCGCCGGCTTCTATCTGCTCGGCCTCGGCCTGCTCGCCGCGCTGGCCGTCGCCGACTGGGCCGCGTACACCTGGACTCCCAGCAGCCTCGCCCTGAAGCTGTACGTCGTCAGCGCGCTGCTGGCCGTGCCGATCGTCCGCGGCATGTTCATGCTCCGCACGCCGAAGGGCGACGAGGCGCACGGCGTCCTCGTCACCGAGGAGCGGGAGCCCCGGCTGTGGCGGGCCGTGCGCGACCTCGCCGACGGGGTCGGCACGCGCGCTCCCGACGAGATCCGGCTGACCGCGGACATGAACGCCGCCGTCAGCGAGGACGCCCGCTTCCTCGGCCTCCTCGGCGGCACCCGCCGCCTCTACCTGGGCCTGCCGCTGATGGCGGGCCTCACCGAGGCGCAGCTGCGGGCCGTCCTCGCCCACGAGATGGGCCACTACGGCAACGCCGACACCCGGCTGTCCGCCATCACCGTCCGCGGCCGCGTCCAGGTCGCCCGCACCATCGCCCACTTCGAGGAGCGGGCCGGTGGCAAGGTCGCCAAGGAGCGGGCCAAGCAGGAGAAGAGGAACGCCAGGAAACTCGCCCGGGGCAAGGACGCCAAGGAGGTCGACACCACCGGCGTCGGCCTCACCTACCGGGCCATGGCCCGGATCTACCGCGCGTACGGCCACTTCTACCTGCGCGCCACCCTGGCCGCCTCGCGCCGCCAGGAGCTGGCCGCCGACCTGGCCGCCGCCCGGATCGCCGGCCGGGACGCCACCGCGGCGGCCCTGCGCGGACTCCCCGCCCTGGACGCCGCGCACGGCTTCTACATGAGCTCGTACGCGACGCTGGGCGTCGGCGCCGGGCTGCTGCCGCCGCGCGGCGAGGTCTTCGGCGGCGTCCGCCACCTGCTGGCCGCCCGCGCGGACGAACTGGCGGCCATGCGCCGCGACCTGCCGACCGAGCCTGCGTCCCCGTACGACTCGCACCCGCCGGTCGCCGAGCGGGTCGCCCGCCTGGAGTCCCTGCCCGACGACGGCCGCGCCTCCGAGCCGGCGCTGCCCGCGCTGGGCCTGCTCGGCGACGCGCACGCGGCGCTGGCCGCCGTGGAGGACGTCTCGCTCACCCCGGAGGCGCTGCGGATGCGCCGCGTCGAGTGGCCCGAGCTGGTCCACGAGTCGATGACCGCGCACTTCGCGCGGGAGGCCGAGCCGCTGCGGCGGGCGACCGCCGAGGTGACCGGCGGCGAGGGCTCACTGACGTCGCTGCTGAACGCGCTCGACCTGGGCGTCGGCTGGGAGATCGCCGACCACCTGCCGAAGTCGGAGCAGGCCGGCGCGGCGAAGGGGCGCGCGGCCCGCGAGTTCGCCCGTCCCGTGCTGCGCAGGGGCCTGGCCCGGCTCGTCGCCGGCGAGCTGATCGCCCGGGGGGTCGCCCGCTGGGAGCTGTCCTGGTCGGAGCCCGCGGCGCTGGTCATGCCGGACGCGTACGAGGAGCGGCTGCCGGACGCCCTGGACGCGGCGGTCGCCGACCGCCCCGACACGGCGCCGCTGCGCGCCCTGCTCGCCACCCCCGCCTGACCAGCGGGCGGCCGGGACGCCGGTGGCTCCCCACCGCCACCCCAGGCACCACGGGCACCCCCGGGCACGCAGGCCCGCAGGCACACAGGCACACAGGCACACAGGCACACAGGCACACAGGCACACAGGCACACAGGCACCAGAAGACCAGTACCAGCACCACAGTCACGACCCACACCACTCGCACCGCCCACCTCCCACACCCCCGAGGCCACCCACCGTGAAGATCCTGCTCTGGGTCGTCCTGACCCCCGTCGTCCTCCTGGTCCTGGGGGTCGGCGTCTACTTCCTCAAGGCGATCGTGCAGGGCGCGATCGAGGGGTGGCGCTCCGACCCCGACGCCGAGGAGGCGACCGCGCGGGCCGCCGAACGCGTCGCCGCGCTCGGCCTGCTGCCGCCCGAGCGGCAGCACACCAAGCTCGCCGCACCGCAGCCGCAGGCCCTGACCGTCGCCGTCGCCGCCGCTCGCGCCGGCGACTGGGAGCCCGCCGCCGCCCTCTTCGAGGAGACGGCCGCCGCCCGTGACTGGGAGCGCCGCACCGCGTACTGCGAGAAGCTCGCCGACGTCGCCGCCGAGGACGACACCTGGCTGCTCGCCTGGGAGGCGGCCCACCCCGACGACCCGGGCGCGGCGCTCGTACGGGCCCGCAGCTCGGTCTTCCTGGCGTGGCGGATCCGCGGCGCGAAGCGCGCCCAGTACACGACGTCCGAGCAGTTCGAGGGCTTCCACCGCACCCTGGCCCGCACCCGTGGCGAGCACGCGCGCGCGGCGGAGCTGGCCCCGCACGACGACCCCTCCCCGTACGTGGGCGAGATCTGGACGGCGATCGGCCTCGGCTACCCGCACGAGGAGATGCACCGCATCTGGCGGGACATCACCAGCCGCGCCCCGCACCACTACGAGGCGCACTTCTCCGCGCTCCAGTACTGGTGCGGCAAGTGGCACGGCTCGGAGGAGCTGGCGCGGGCGTTCGCCGTGCGCGCGGCGGCGCAGGCGCCCCCCGGCACGCTGATGCGGGCGTTCCCGCTGATCGCGCACTTCGAGCACGACGAGTCGGACTCCGCCGACGTGGACCGCACCCCGGAGATGTACGCGGCCGTGGACGCCGCCCTCGCCGACGCGGCCGCCGCCGACCCCGACCACCCCCGCCTGGCGGAGGTCCGCCACCTCCTCGCGTACTACCTGTACCTCCAGGACCGGTGGGAGCCGGCCCTGGAGCAGTTCCGCCTGGTCGACGGCTACGTCGACGCGCTCCCGTGGCGGTACAAGGGCGACCCGGCGGGCGAGTTCTGCCGGATGCGCGACGAGTCCGCGGTGAACGCCGCCGACGGGCGGGCCGCCGCGTGACCGTGGAGATCGCCCGCGTCCTCGCCCTCGTCCTCGCGGTCGCGGTGGGCGTCGTGGTGTACCGGCGGGTCGTCGGCCCCTCCGAGCGCCCGGCGTCGACCGGCGTGGCGGAGGAGCTGGGCCTCCTCCCCCGCTCCCGGCAGAACACGCTCCTGTCGACCCCCGCGCCCGCCCTGGAGCGCGCCCTGGCCGCCGCCGCCCACGGCGGCTGGGAACCGGCCGCCCGTCTGATGGCGGCGACCCGGGAGGACCGCGACTGGTCGCTGCGCTGCGGCTACGCCCGCGCCCTCGGCGACGCGGCCGCCGAGGGCGACGGGGCGTGGCTGGAGACCTGGACGCACGTCGCCGGGCCCGACGACCCGGACGTCGCGGTGGTCCGCGCCCACGCGACGGTCTCCGTGGCGTGGCGCCTGCGGGGCGCGGCATACGCGAAGGACACCAGCCGGGAGCAGTTCGCCGGTTTCCACCGCACGCTCGCCCAGGCACCGGCGGAGATCGAGTGCGCCGCCGAGCTGAACCCGGCGGACCCCACCCCGTACGTCGCGGAGCTCCACACCGCCCGCGGCCTGGGCTACCCGCACGCGCGGGTGCACCGGATCTGGGCGGAGGTCACGGCCCGGGACCCGTACCACTTCGACGCCCACACCTCGGCGCTCCAGTACTGGTGCGCCAAGTGGCACGGCTCCGCCGAGCTGGCGGAGTCCTTCGCGCGCTCGGCGGCCGCGGCGGCCCCGGCCGGCAGCCTCCTGGCGGTACTGCCGCTGGTGGCCTGGTGGGAGCACCACGACGACGGCGCGAAGGCCGGCGACTACCGGACCCCGCAGCTCGTCGCGCTGGTCGACGCGGCCCTGGCGGACGTCGCGGCCGCCCCGCCCGGCCACCCGCGGGCGGCGACCGTGCGGCACGTCCTGGCGTACTTCCTGACGCGGCAGGGCCGCCACGAGGCCGCGCTCGAGCAGTTCCGCCTGGTCGACGGCCACGTCGGGGCCTTCCCGTGGGCGTACCACGGCGACCCGGCGGCGGCGTACTGCCGGTGGCGGGAGGAGGCGGCCAAGGGGGCGCGCCGGCGCTGAGGAATCCCCGGCCGGGCGCGGGCGTTCCCCCCACGAGCCCCTCTGGAGGAGACGCGATGTTCTCGTACCGCCGTACGCCCGAGATGCCCACGCCCGAGCAGGCGCCGAAGGGCCGCCCGGACCCGGAGTTCACCCTCCCCGACCGCCACACCGTCCTGGGCAACCCCCTGCGGGGCCCCTACCCGGACGGCCTGGAGGTCGCGGACTTCGCCCTGGGCTGCTTCTGGGGCGCGGAGCGCGTCTTCTGGCGGACGCCCGGCGTGTGGACCACCCTCGTCGGCTACCAGGGCGGCATCACGCCGAACCCGTCGTACGAGGAGGTCTGCTCGGGCCTGACCGGCCACACGGAGGCCGTCCGGGTGGTCTTCGACCCGTCCGTCGTCCCGTACGAGCGGCTCCTCAAGGTCTTCTGGGAGGCCCACGACCCCACGCAGGGCCACCGCCAGGGCAACGACGTGGGCACCCAGTACCGCTCCGCCGTCTTCACCCACACCCCGGCGCAGGCCGAGGCCGCCGCGGCGTCCCGCGACGCGTACCAGCACGTCCTGACGTCCGCCGGCCACGGGGCGATCACCACGGAACTGCGGCCGGCGACCGCCCACCCCTTCCACCCGGCCGAGCCGTACCACCAGCAGTACCTGGACAAGAACCCGGCGGGCTACTGCGGCATCGGCGGCACGGGCGTCTCCTGCCCGGTCGGCGTCGCGAAGGCTGACGGCTGACCCGCTCCCGCCGGGCGCGGCACTGACGCCGGGCGCGTTCCTCGCCGGCCCCGCCCCCGTGAGCGGCGCCGGGCGGGGCGGCTCAGCGCGGGGTCAGGGGAGCTGGGCCAGGCGGAGCGCCGCGGCCGTCGTCGCCGGGTCGTAGTCCGGGGCTAGGCCGTCGATGAGCAGGACGTCGCCGTCCATGTGGCGGGTGCGCAGCGGCAGCAGGGCCTGATAGGCCTCCGATGCGTACCAGTCGCGGGCGTGGACCAGGGACGGGAAGCCGATGATCACCAGGGCTTCCGGCCAGTCGCCCTCCAGGACCTCGCGCGCGGGTGCGCCGTGCACCAGGAAGCGGCCGTCGAACGGGTCCAGCGTGGACTGGATCCGTTCCATGTAGGTGAGGACCTCCTCGTGGAGCGTCCTGGGCGGGCGCAGCCTGGCTATCGCGTACGCGGGCATGGAGTCCCCTCTCCTCGATCCGCCTGCCGCCAGGCGGAGTCGATCCACCAGACTGCCCGACGGCGGGGGTGAGGGGAAGGGCCGTCGATCATCGGGGACGGGCGGCCGGCACCCCTCGGGGGAGGCGCCGGCCGCCCGCGCGGCAGGGGACGCCGCGCCGTCAGATCGTCGCGGTGTCGATGACGAAGCGGTAGCGGACGTCGCTCGCGAGGACGCGCTCGTACGCCTCGTTGATCCGGTCGGCGCTGATCACCTCGACCTCGGCGCCCAGGCCGTGCTCGGCGCAGAAGTCCAGCATCTTCTGGGTCTCCGCGATGCCGCCGATCATGGAGCCGGCGAGCGTCCTGCGGCCGTTGATGAGGGAGAAGAGGTTGAGGGAGACGGGCTCCTCCGGGGCGCCGACGTTCACGAGCGCGCCGTCCGTCTTCAGCAGTCCGAGGTAGGCGCCGAAGTCCAGCGGGGCGGAGACCGTGGAGACGATCAGGTCGAAGGTGCCGGCCAGCCGCTCGAAGGTGGCGGGGTCGCTCGTCGCGTGGAAGTGGTCGGCGCCGAGCTTGCGGCCGTCCGCCTCCTTGCGGAGGGTCTGGCTGAGGACGGTCACCTCGGCGCCCATGGCGTGGGCGATCTTCACGCCCATGTGGCCCAGGCCGCCCAGGCCGACGATGGCGACCTTCTTGCCGGGGCCCGCCTGCCAGCGCGCGAGCGGCGAGTACAGGGTGATGCCGGCGCACAGCAGGGGCGCGGCCTCGTCGAGGGGGAGCGCGTCGGGGATGCGGACGGTGTAGTTCTCGTCGACGACGATGTGCGTCGAGTAGCCGCCGTAGGTGGGCTCGCCGTTCTTGTCGAGGGCGTTGTAGGTGCCGGTCATGCCGCGCACGCAGTACTGCTCCAGGCCCTGGCGGCAGTACGCGCACTCGCGGCAGGAGTCGACGAAGCAGCCGACGCCGACGCGGTCGCCGACGCGGAACCGCGTCACGGACGGGCCGACCCCGGTCACCACGCCGGCTATCTCGTGGCCGGGCACCATCGGGTAGATGCCCTGGCCCCACCCGTCGCGGGCCTGGTGGATGTCGGAGTGGCAGATGCCCGCGTACCGGATCTCGATGAGGACGTCGTGCTCCCCCACCGCGCGGCGCGGCACGGTGGTGCGCTCCAGCGGGGCCTTGGGGGCGGGGGCGGCGTATGCGGGTACGTTCGTGGTCATACCGTCGATCCTGCCTCCCACCTGCGGATCCACCCAGCCCTCTGCTGTTCGTACCACCGGCGTTCCTACCACTGGCGGGGACAGGGACAGGGAGCCGACCGGGCCGGGCGGCCGGGATACTGGGGGTATGGACCAGCGTGCCGAGCTCAGCGAGTTCCTCCGCTCCCGGCGTGCCCGGTTGAAGCCCGAGGACGTCGGACTGCCCGCCGTGGGGCGGCTGCGGCGCGTGCCGGGGCTGCGCCGGGAGGAGCTGGCGCTGCTGGCCGGGGTGTCCGTCGCGTACTACACGCGGCTGGAGCAGGGGAACGGGCAGAACGTCTCCACCGAGGTGCTGGACGCCATCGCCCGCGCGCTGCGCCTGACGGACGCCGAGCGGGACCACCTGCTGCACCTGGCGAAGCCCGCGCACAAGAAGCGGAAGCGGTCGCGCAGCTTCCGACAGCAGACCGTACGGCCCGCCGTGCGCCATCTGCTGGACTCCATGGACTCGGTGCCCGCCCTCGTCCTGGGGCAGCGGCTGGACGTGCTCGCGTGGAACCGGCTCGCCCAGGCCCTGTTCGGCGACTTCGCCGCGCTGGAACCGCAGGAGCGGAACATGGCCCGGCACGTCTTCCTCTCCCCCGTCGCGCGCGACCTGTACGTGGACTGGGAGGCGAAGGCGACCGAGGTGGTGAGCGTGCTGCGGATGTACGCCGGGTGCTCCGCCGACGACCCGCAGCTCGCGACGCTGGTCGGGGACCTGTCCGTGCGGAGCCCCGAGTTCCGGTCGTTGTGGGCCGCGCACACGGTGCAGGAGAAGGGGCACGGGGTGAAGCGGCTGCGCCACCCGCTGGTCGGGGAGCTGACCCTGTCGTACGAGACGCTGCGGATCCCCGGCGACCACGACCAGAGCCTGCTGGCGTACACGGCCGAGCCGGGCTCCCCCGCCGCGGAGTCGCTGCGGCTGCTGGCGAACTGGGGCGTGGACGCCTCCGCCGCAGCGGACGCCTCGACCACCACGCACGTCACGTCCACCTCCGTGGCCCCGGCCGACCCGCGCGACCCCTGAGCCCCCTGCCCCACTCCGGCCCGGTCCCGTCCGGACGGACAGGACTGGGCGGGGCGGGGCGGGACAGGACGTGCCGGCGACGCGCGGAGGGTGGAACGGCGGGAGGGCGGACTACCGGCGGTACCGAGCGGCGCGGGCGGTGCCGGCGGTGCGCCACGGGTGGTAGTGGTCCGGACGGTCGGGCCGGCGCGTGGACGACGGAGGCGGCGGTGCCCTCCCGGGGTGCACCGCCGCCTCCGTCATGCCGTGGCCCGGACCCCGCGTGCGCCGAAAGCGCCGGGGCGTCGGACGGGCGCGGGTCAGAGCGCCGAGCCGGCCTTCCAGTCGGCCCAGTTCATGTTCCAGCCGTTGAGGCCGTTGTCCGGCTTGATCGTCTTGTCCTTGGAGTTCTTGACGATCACCACGTCGCCGATGAGCGAGTTGTCGTAGAACCACGCACCGGGCTGGTTCGGGTCGCCGGCGCCCTTCACGTCGTTGAGGCCCACGCAGCCGTGGCTGGTGTTGACGTTGCCGAAGACGGAGTCGGAGCCCCAGTAGTTGCCGTGGATGAAGGTGCCCGACGTGGACAGCCGCATGGCGTGCGGCACGTCCTTGATGTCGTACTCGCCCTCGCCGTCGTCGTCCGTGAACCCGACGGTCGCACCGTTCATCCGGGTCTCCTTGAACTTCTCGGAGATCACCATCTGACCGTTGTAGGTCGGGTTGTCCGGGGAGCCGGCGGAGATCGGGATCGTCTTGATCGTCTTGCCGTCCTGCTGGACGGTCATCTTCTTGGTGGCGACGTCCACCGTCGAGACCTGGTTGCGGCCGACCTTGAAGGTGACGGTCTTCTGCTGGACGCCGATGACGCCGTCCGCGCCCTCGACCCCGTCGAGCTTGAGCTTCAGCGTGACCGTGGAGCCCTCGTTCCAGTACTGCTCGGGGCGGAAGTCGACGCGCTGGTTGTTGAACCAGTGGCCGACGACCTCCTGGCCGCTGGAGGAGGACACCTCGATGGCCGACTGCACGGCCTTGCGGTCGGTGATCGGCTTGTTGAAGGTGATCGAGACCGGCATGCCGACGCCGACGGTGGAGCCGTCCTCCGGCGTGAAGTTGCCGATGAAGCTGTTGTCCTTGGAGACGGTGGTGAAGGAGGAGTTCTCGTGGGCCTCCCGGCCCTCGGAGTCCTTCGCCGTCGCGGCGATCTTGTACGTCGTCGCGCGTTCCAGCTGCTCGGAGGGGGCCCAGCTCTTGCCGTCGGCGGACATCTCGCCCTTGACCGGCTCGCCCCCGGGGGAGGTCATGACGACGGAGGTGAGCGTCCCGTCGGCGACGGTGACCTTGGCGTCGTTGTTGATCGACGCGTTGTTCGCGCCGTTCTTCGGGGTGATCGTTATTCGGGCCTGCGAGGTCTTCTGCGCGGCTGCCTCGTCGACCTGGGCCTGTGAGCTGTCCGGACTCCCGCTGCTTCCGTTGGCGGCGTCGGCCTTGTCACCGTCGTTGCAGGCCGTGAGCGCCAGCACGCCGCTCAGCAGTGCGGACGCGGCCACCAGGCCCCTGCGCCGCTTACCGTCCGTCATCACACGCTTCTCCATCGTCGCGGATATCCTGCTCGCCTCTTCACCAGAACACCCTTATCACCCTGCCCCGTTCCCCCCTCGGGCAAGGTGTGGGGAACACCACTGATCGACGCACGAGCGGGCGGGTCGGTTCCCGGCAGGGTGTGGCCCCGGCCACACGCGCCGGGGGCGCGGTTTGCCGGGGCCCGCAGGATGTCACGCCGACGGCTCAGCCGCGCCGCCCGTCCACGATGCGACCGTCGCCGGCGCGGCTGTCGCCCCGCCCCTCGCCGGGCCCGCCCTGGTCGGCGTCGCCGTCACCGTCGTCGTCGAAGTCGAAGTCCTCGTCGTCGACGAGGAAGGCGTCCACGTCGGGGTCGTACGCGGTCTGCTCGCTGCTCCACGACGCCTGGACGAGCTCCACCCCGGGCACCTCGCCGACGAGCTGGAAGGGCTCGACGAGGTACGCGAGCGCTTCCGCTTCGTCCTCGCGGACGGTCGTTCCGGCGTGCGCCCGCTCCTCGTCGGGCATGTACTCGTCGTCGCCGATCCGTCGCAGTGCGGCGTCGGTCAGCTCGTCCCGTTCGGTCACCTCCAGCACCAGGTCCACGCGAAGCCGTACATATCGTGAGGTCTCAGAAGAGGTCATATGACGGAGGGTAAGCCGCCCGAGCCCGCGACTTTTCTGCGACCCGCTGTGTTCACTAGCATCTGCGCAACACCCAATTCTCGGTTCCGCAAGGGGATCTGAATCTGTGTCCGTCGCACGCCGACCTCTGCTGACCGCCACCGCCGCCGGGACGCTGCTCGGCGCCCTGTGGTTCGTGCCCTCGGCCAACGCCACCGGCGAGGAGCCGGGCGCCTCGGAGTCCACCCGGCGGAAGGCGGCGGACGCCTCCGACGTGCGCGCCGCGGCGGCCGGCGGCGCGCCGGGCGCCGGGTCCGGGACGGCCGCGCAGCAGCTGCGGCTGGCCGACACGGGCACCGGCGTCGACGCCTCGCCGTACCTGCTCGGCGGCACGGCGTTCCTCGCCGTCGGCGTCGGCCTGGTGACCTTCGCGGTACGGCGCGGGGCACCGGCGTCGTCCTGACGCGTACGCCCGGCACCCGCACCGCCCGCCGGGCGCGTGGGCCCCGACCGGACGGCGCCGCTCCGGCCGGAGACGAACCCTGGGAGGCTGCCCCCTGGAGACGAACCCCCAGGAGGCGAACGCCCGGGAGTCGCCCCCCGGAGGCGAATCGCCGGGAGGCGTACCCCCCCCCCCGGAGGCGAACCCCCGGGAGGCGGGACCCGGGAGCCGGCCCCGGAGGCGAACCCCCGCAGGCGCCCCCCGGGAGGCAGGCCCTTCGGACGCGCGGCCCGAAGTCGCCCCGGAGGCGGGCCGCCCCCTCCGGGACGGTCCCGCCTCCAGGGGTGTCAGGCGAGCGGCCCGGTGACCTGCTCGGCGGCCGCGACGACCCCGCCCGCCCGGACGAACGCGTCGGCGGCCTCCAGGTCGGGCGCCAGGAACCGGTCCGGGCCGGGGCCCTCGACGCCGGCGGCGCGCAGCGCGTGGATGACGGCGCGGGAGGCCGGGGCCGGGGTCAGGCCGTGGCGCAGCTCGATCGCGCGGGTCGCCGCGTACAGCTCGACGGCGAGGATCCGGTTGAGGTTGCCGATGGCCGTGCGCAGCTTGCGGGCCGCGGACCAGCCCATGGAGACGTGGTCCTCCTGCATGGCCGACGACGGGATGGAGTCGGCGGAGGCCGGGACGGCGAGCCGCTTCATCTCGCTGACCAGCGCGGCCTGCGTGTACTGGGCGATCATGAGACCGGAGTCGACGCCCGCGTCGTCGGCGAGGAACGGCGGCAGGCCGTGGCTGCGGTTCTTGTCGAGGAGCCGGTCGGTGCGCCGCTCGGCGATGGAGCCGAGGTCGGCGGCGGCGACGGCGAGGAAGTCGAGGACGTACGCGACCGGGGCGCCGTGGAAGTTGCCGTTGGACTCGACGCGGCCGTCGGACAGGACGACGGGGTTGTCGACGGCGGAGGCGAGCTCGCGCTCGGCGACGAGCCGGGCGTGCGCCAGGGTGTCCCGGCCCGCGCCGGCGACCTGGGGGGCGCAGCGCACCGAGTAGGCGTCCTGCACACGGGGCGCCTCGTCGGCCTGGTAGTGCCCGACGAGGCCGGAGCCGTCGAGGACGGCGAGCATGTTGGCGGCGGCCGCGCCCTGTCCGGGGTGCGGGCGGATGGCGTGCAGCTCGGGCCGCAGGACCCTGTCGGTGCCGAGCAGGGCCTCCAGGGAGAGCGCGGCGGTGACGTCGGCCGTCTTGTACAGGGTGTCCAGGTCGGCCAGGGCCATGACGAGCATGCCGAGCATGCCGTCGGTGCCGTTGAGGAGGGCGAGCCCCTCCTTCTCCCGCAGCTCGACGGGGGTGATGCCGTGGGCGGCGAGCAGCTCGGCGGCGGGGCGGACCTCGCCGTCGGGACCCTCGGCGTCGCCCTCGCCCATGAGGGTGAGCGCGCAGTGGGAGAGCGGCGCGAGGTCGCCGGAGCAGCCGAGCGAGCCGTACTCGTGGACGACGGGGGTGATGCCGGCGTTGAGGACGTCGGCCATGGTCCGGGCGACGTGCGGGCGCACGCCGGTGTGCCCGGAGGCGACGGTCTTCAGACGCAGGAACATCAGGGCCCGGACGACCTCCCGCTCGACGCGCGGGCCCATGCCGGCGGCGTGCGAGCGGACGATGTTGCGCTGGAGCCGGCCGCGCAGGTCCTGGTCGATGTGCCGCGTGGCGAGCGCCCCGAACCCGGTCGAGACGCCGTAGACCGGCTCCGGCTTGGCGGCGAGGGCGTCCACGATCTCCCGGGCGCGGGCGAGGGCGTCGAGGGCCTCCTGGGACAGCTCGACGCGGGCGTTGCCGCGGGCGACGGCGATGACGTCGGCGGCGGTGGTACCGGACGTCCCCACCACGACAGTGTGCATATCCATATTCAGCACCCTACGGACTGAATCCCAACGTGTCACTACCCTGCGGCGAGGCAGCCCCTTACCCCCGACCGCCCCTCACCCCCGAGCCTGCCCCCCACCACCGGGCGCACCCCACCCGGACGGCGGCGCCCCCCACCCGCCCACACACCCGCCGGGCGGGCCCCCGGTCAGCCACCCGGGCGGGCGTCGCGGAAGCGCCGGCGGTCGCGGTGGCCGGCCGGCGGGGCGTCGGCGAGCCGTACGACGGAGCCGTCCCGCCCGGCGACCACCGGCTTCGGCGACCGGGCGGCCTTCGCGCGGTACTGGGCGGCGTCGGCGAGCCGGAACAGCCGCCGGGCGGACCGCACGGGCCCGATCGGGTCGCCCGTCGACGCCACCCCGCACGCCACGCCCTCGCCGAACTCCAGTTCGCCGGCGCGTACGCACAACTCGTCGGCGGCCGCGACCACCTCGTCGGCCTCCGGCCCCACCGCGAGCAGGCAGAACTCGTCCCCGCCGAGACGCGCGGCCAGCGCCCCGGGCAGCCGCGCCCCGCAGCAGGAGAGCAGCGACCCGAAGCGCTCCAGGAGGCGGTCGCCGACGGCGTGCCCGTGGGTGTCGTTGACGTGCTTGAGCCCGTTCAGGTCGCACACGACGAGGCTGACGACGGCCCCGTCGGTGAGGAAGCGGTCGACCGCCTCGTCCAGGCGGGTGTCGACGGCCCTGCGGTTGGCCAGCCCGGTCAGCGGGTCGGTGAAGGCCAGCTTCCTGACCTCCTCCAGCCGTTCGGTCTGGGCGATGCCGGCGGCCACCACGGAGGCCAGCACGGTCGCGAAGTCGGCGTCGTCCCGGTCGAAGGCCGGCGCCCCGACCGGGCGGGCGACGTACAGCTCGCCCCACGCCCGTCCGTGCAGCACGATCGGCGCGACCACGCAGCTGCCGCGCCCGCGCCGGCGCAGCGCCGCCACCCGGCCCCAGGACCGCGGTTCCGCCCGGCCGGGGAGGCCGCCGGGCCGGACGGGGCCGCCGCCCGGGCCGCCGACGGAACCGCCCCGGCCGTACGCGCCCGGCGCGGGGTCGCCGTCGTCGGCGGTCTCCACCCAGGCGTTCGGCTCGCCCCCGCCCGCCCACCGGTCGTGCAGGAACTCGGTGATCTCGGAGAACTGGTGCACGGGGTACGTCTCGGAGTCGGGGAACTCCTCCTCGTCGGGCGTCCGCCGACCGGCGTTCACGAGGACCTTCAGCCGGCCCAGGTCCCGCTGCCAGGTGGACAGCGCCGCGAACGTTCCGCCGAGCGCGTCGCACGCGCCCAGCGCCGCGGCCCGCCAGCACTCCCGCGGCGTGTGCGCCGCCGCCATGGCCTGCGCCAGCGCCACCACGGCCTGCAGTCGGACATCCTCACGCATTCCTCAAGCTTAGGGAGGTGTCCGAACTTTTCACCCAAGGGCCCCACTGGTTACTCCAGGTGACCACGCGCCCCGCGGCACCCGCCGGGCCGGGAGCCCACGCGGGGGCCCGAAACCCACGCCAAAGCCGCGGCCGGGGCGGGACCCGGGGCCGACCCCCGCGCCCGCGCCGGAACCCACGCCGGATCCGGGCCGGGCCGGGAGCCGGCCCCCGCGCCCGCCCCCGGACCCCGGCCGCGGGCCCCGGGCCGAGGCCCGAGCCGGCGGCGTCCTACTCCCCCGGCCAGCTCGGCGGGCGCTTCTCGTTGAAGGCGGCGACGCCCTCCTTGCGGTCGCCGGAGAAGGCGACGGACCGCCACGCCGCGTCCTCGACCTCCAGCCCGGCCCGCAGGTCCAGCCCCTGCCCCAGCCGCAGGGCGCGCTTGGCGGCGCGCAGCCCGACGGGCGAGTTCGCCGCGATGCGGGCGCCCAGCTCCAGCGCGGCGCCGCGCGCGTCGTCCTCGACCAGCTCGTCGACCAGGCCGAGGGCGGCCGCCTCGGCGGCGGCCACGCGGCGGGCCGTGAAGACCAGCTCGGCGGCGCGGGCGGCGCCCACGCGGCGCGGCAGCAGCTGCGTGCCCCCGCCGCCGGGAATGACGCCGACGGACACCTCGGGCAGCCCGACGACCGCGGTGGCGTCGGCGACGATCAGGTCGCAGGCGAGCGCCAGCTCGAAGCCGCCGCCCAGCGCGAAGCCGCGCACGGCGGCGACGGTCGGCATCGGCAGCTCCAGCACGCCCGTGTAGGCGGCGCGCGCGGTGGGCCGCTGGCGCAGCAGCTCGGCGTCGGTGAAGGAGTTGCGCTCCTTCAGGTCGGCGCCGACGCAGAAGGCCCGGTCATGGGTGGAGGTCAGCACCGTGACGCGCACCGACGGGTCGGCGGCGAGCGCGTCGCAGGCGGCGCCGATGGAGCGGGCCATGGCGGTGGAGACGGCGTTCATGGCCTGCGGCCGGTCGAGGACCAGCTCGGCCGTGAAGCCGTGCCGCCGGACGGCGACGAACTCGCCGTACCGCTCCTCCTCCGCCGCGCCGGCGGCTCCCCCCGGCGCCCCGGCTCCGGCCCGGTCCTCGGTCTGCTGCTCGGACATGTGGCGCCCACCCTCCCGGTTAACGAGCGTTATCGCGTCTCACCGGGGATCTTAGGCTCCCGCCGCGACAGCAGCCAGGGTTCGATGACGCCGAGGCCGCGGACCGGCCGCTGCCACATGGGCTGGAGGGCGAAGCGGTACGGGGCCGGGGCCCGGCCCTCCTTCTCCGCGCGGGCCGCCTCCTCCGCCGCCTGCGCCTCGGACACGGGCGCCTCGCCCGTACGGGCCAGCTCCTCCGCCAGGGCCCCGTCGACCAGCACGGCGTCCTTCGGCGCTATCGACGTGAGCCGGCTCGCGAGGTTCACCGTCGTGCCGAAGACGTCGCCCATGCGGGTGGTGACCGTGCCGAAGGCGATGCCGACGCGGAGGGCGGGCATGGTGTCGTCGCCCCGCAGCGTCTCGATGAGCCGCAGGGAGATCTCGGCGGCGGTCCCCGCGTCGTCGGCGGCGAAGAGCACCTCGTCCCCGAGGGTCTTGATCAGCCGGCCGCCGTGCGCGGCGACGAGGTCGGCGCAGGTGGTCTCGAACGCCTCGACCAGCTCGCCGAGCTCCTCCTCCTCCAGCCGGCGCGTCAGCCGGGTGAAGCCGACGAGGTCCGCGAAGCCCACGGCGAGCCGCCGGTCGACCATCTCGTCGTCGTCACCCGCCTGGACGACCCGGCCGGTCGCCGCGGCGAGCTGCCGCCGCCACACGTACACCAGGAACTCCTGGAGTTCCGGCAGCAGCAGCTCCACCAGGGGGTACGTGACCTCGGTGCGGGTCATCCCCGGCTCGGGCGGCTCGGTCAGCCCCTCCAGGAAGGAGTCGATCTGCCATTCGGCGAGCCGCGCCGTGGTCTGCCCCGTCGACCGGGCCACCTGGACGGCCATCGGCTCGCTGAGCAGCCCCGCCTCGACCAGGCCGGCCAGCCGCCGCAGGGCCAGGACGTCCGCCTCGGTGAGCGCCTTGGCCTGCCCGATGTCCGCGAAGCCCATCGCCCGCCAGAAGCGGGAGGCGAGGTCCATGGAGACGCCGGCCGTGCGGGCCGCCTGAAAGGGGGTGTAGCGCCGCTCGGCGCCGAGGATCAGCTGCTCCAGGCGGATGGCCAGGGGGTTGTCGGTCGGCTCCGCCGTGTGGTCGACGACATGGTGGGGGGTGGGATGTTCCGCTCCGCCCGCGTTCGCGTCGTCGACGGTCACCGGCCGCCTCCTGCCCGATCCGTACGCACTGCCCTGCCTGCCGTTCTGTCGCGACCCGCCAGGTCGACGCCCTCGTCGACCGCCTCGGCGAACCCGGTCGGCGAATCGCCTCAACGATACGGCAGGTGTGCCCTGGCTCACGTCCGCACGGGCCTGCGCGTTCAGCCGGCCGGGCGCAGGTGGACGACGTCGCCCGCCCCGACCGCCTCGCGGGAGCCGTCGGCGGTGGCCACGACGAGCCGCCCGTCGCCGTCGACGGCGACGGCCTCACCGGTCAGCTCGCGGTCGCCGGGCAGCTCCGCCCGGACGGTCCTGCCGAGCGTCGCGCAGCCGGCCGCGTAGGCCGCCTGGAGCCCGCTCGCCGCCGGGTCGCCGCCGGCCGCGGTCCAGCGGCGGTACCACTCCTCCACCGAGCGGAGCACGGCCCGCAGCAGCGGGTCCCGGTCGGTGCAGACGGCGTCGGCCAGCGCGAGGGACCCGGCGGTGGGCACGGGCAGCTCGTCGGCACGGAGGGTGACGTTGAGGCCGATGCCGACCACGACCCCGTGGTCGCCGGCCCGCTCGGCGAGGATGCCGCCGGCCTTGCGCTCCTCCCCGCCCACCCGGACGAGCAGGTCGTTGGGCCACTTCAGGGCCGTGTCGACGCCGGCCGCCCGGGCGAGGCCGGTGGCGACCGCGACGCCGGTGAGGAGCGGCAGCCAGGCCAGCCGTCCGACCGGCACGTCCGGGGTGAGGAGGACGGAGAGGAAGAGGCCCGAGCGGGCCGGCGCCGACCAGGCCCGGTCGAGCCGGCCGCGCCCCGCGGTCTGCTCCTCGGCGACCAGGACGGCGCCCTCCGGCAGCCCGGCGGCGCGGGCGACCAGGTCGGAGTTGGTCGAGCCGGTCGCGCCCACGACGTCGAGCGAGGTCCACAGCGCTCCGGGGCGGACCAGGGCCCGGCGCAGCGCGGGGGCGTTCAGCGGGGGTCGTTCGAGGTCGCTCCAGCGGCCGGCCGAGCCGGTGACTGGACCAAGTGGGGGCGTCATGCAACCCAGCCTAGGTGTGGCAAAGACCGCACTGCCGAACGGCATCCCCGCCGATACGCTACGGGCCAGTAGCCACCGTACCCGTGACCACACGTGACCAGGCAGGGAGCCGCATCCCGATGTCCGAGCGTCAAGAGATCGACATTCACACGACCGCGGGGAAGCTCGCGGATCTGCAGCGCCGAATCGAGGAGGCGACGCACGCGAGTTCCGAGCGTGCCGTCGAGAAGCAGCACGCGAAGGGCAAGTTGACGGCCCGCGAACGGATCGCCCTCCTCCTGGACGAGGACTCCTTCGTCGAGCTGGACGAGTTCGCCAGGCACCGCTCCACCAACTTCGGGCTGGAGCGCAACCGCCCCTACGGCGACGGTGTGGTGACCGGGTACGGGACGGTCGACGGCCGCCCGGTGGCGGTGTTCTCGCAGGACTTCACCGTGTTCGGCGGCGCGCTCGGCGAGACCTTCGGCCAGAAGATCATCAAGGTGATGGACTTCGCGTTGAAGACGGGCTGCCCCGTGATCGGCATCAACGACTCCGGCGGCGCCCGCATCCAGGAGGGCGTCAGCGCGCTCGGCATGTACGGCGAGATCTTCCGCCGCAACACCCACGCCTCCGGGGTGATCCCGCAGATCAGCCTGGTGGTGGGCCCGTGCGCGGGCGGCGCCGTGTACTCCCCCGCGATCACCGACTTCACGGTCATGGTGGACCGGACGTCGCACATGTTCATCACCGGGCCCGACGTCATCAAGACGGTGACCGGCGAGGACGTCGGCTTCGAGGAGCTCGGCGGCGCCCGGACGCACAACACGACGTCGGGCGTGGCCCACCACATGGCGGCGGACGAGAAGGACGCGATCGAGTACGTCAAGTCGCTGCTGTCCTACCTGCCGTCGAACAACCTCTCCGAGCCGCCCGCCTTCCCGGAGGAGGCGGACCTCGACGTGACGGACGAGGACCGCGAGCTCGACACGCTCGTCCCGGACTCGGCGAACCAGCCGTACGACATCCACACGGTCATCGAGCACGTCGTGGACGACGGCGAGTTCCTGGAGGTCCAGGGGCTGTTCGCGCCGAACATCGTCACCGGCTTCGGCCGCGTCGAGGGCTTCCCGGTCGGCGTCGTCGCCAACCAGCCGATGCAGTTCGCCGGGTGCCTGGACATCAACGCCAGCGAGAAGGCCGCGCGCTTCGTCCGCACCTGCGACGCGTTCAACATCCCGGTCCTGACCTTCGTCGACGTCCCCGGCTTCCTGCCCGGCGTGGACCAGGAGTACGGCGGCATCATCCGGCGCGGCGCCAAGCTGATCTACGCGTACGCGGAGGCCACGGTCCCGCTGATCACGGTGATCACGCGCAAGGCGTTCGGCGGCGCGTACGACGTCATGGGCTCCAAGCACCTCGGCGCGGACCTCAACCTCGCCTGGCCGACCGCGCAGATCGCGGTGATGGGCGCCCAGGGCGCGGTCAACATCCTGCACCGCCGGGCCATCGCCGCCGCCCCGGAGGACGAGCGGGAGGCGCTGCGCGCCCGGCTGATCCAGGAGTACGAGGACACGCTGCTCAACCCCTACACGGCGGCGGAGCGCGGGTACGTGGACGGCGTGGTCATGCCGTCGGAGACCCGGACGCAGATCGTCAAGGGCCTGCGTCAGCTGCGCACGAAGCGGGAAAACCTGCCCCCGAAGAAGCACGGCAACATCCCCCTGTAGAGGAGCCTCGATGATCAAGGTCGTACGGGGGAACCCGACCCCCGAGGAGCTGGCCGCCGCCCTCGCGGTGGTCCGGGCCCGCGCCGCCGCCGTGGCGGCCGCCGGGGGCGGTGACGCCCCCCGCGTGCCGGAGGCGTGGTCCGCGCCCACCCGCATCGCCCGGACGGCGACGCCGCCCCCGGGCCCGCGCTCCTGGACCCGCACCTACTGGCCGGCGTAGGGAGCGCGCGCGGAGCGGCCCCCGCTCCGGAGGAACGCGCGGGGCGCCCCCGGGCCGGTGCGGACCGGCCCGGGGGCGCCTGCTGCGGTGGGACCGCCGGGATCAGAACTTGCCGGAGCCGTAGAAGGTCGCCTCCTGGCACAGGACGGGACCGACCAGGCACAGGGCGTTGGCGTACTTACGGGTGTAGACGTTGGTGACCTTGCCGCCGTTGTAGATGTAGACGTGGTGGTTGGGCATCAGGCGGTGCTTGCCGCTGAAGATGGAGTAGTTGCCGCTGGTGGTGAGGTGCATGGAGAAGGCGCCGTCGATGGCCCCGAACTTGCAGAACGGGTTGGAGGCGTGCGTGACCATGCGCACGTCCACGTAGTTGGAGCCCGAGCCCATCTTCTTGGCGTAGGTGTTCTTGCCGGAGGCCGTCTTGGTGGCGACGAGCTTGCCGGTCTTCTTGTTGTAGACGTGCGTGGCGTGGATGCTCTTGTTGCCGGTCACCGACTTCCTGCTCCAGTCGACCGTGCCGTGCACGGCCGTGCGGTACTTCGAGGACTTCCAGTCGAAGTTCGAGCGGCCGTCGCCGGCGAACTGGTAGCCCTTGCCGTAGTCGCAGCCGGCGGAGGGCGCGTCGATGCGCTTCTGCGGGATGAACGCGACCCAGCTGACGGTGGTGGTCTTGGCGGCCGCCGCCGCGGTGGCCCGGGCCGTGGCCTGGGCGCGCATCGCGCTGACCGCGCTCTCGCCCTTCCCGACGGCCGGGACGGTGACCTGCATGCTCCACATGCGGGCGCCGGGCGCGGTGGCGCCGTCGGGCAACACGGGCGCGACGTCGTAGCGGTAGGTCGCGCCCGGCGTGAGCGCCGTGTCGCGGAAGGCGCCGGCGCCCGGCGCGGTGGTGGCGACGGTACGGCCGTCGCGGCTGACGGTGTAGCGGGCGTCGTCGGCGTACGGCTTCCAGGAGACGTCGACGAAGTCCGGGGCGGCGGCGGTGGTGATGCCCTGGTCGGCCATGGAGGTGTCGACGACGGCCGTCTGGCCGGAGGCGGCCCGCAGGACGCTGAACCCGTGGGTCTTCATCGCCCGGCCCTGCGGGGTCGCCGCGGCGACGCCGGTGACGTCGGCGAACCGCTGCTGGTCGATGCCGGAGAGGGAGAACGCCGCGGTCCCGCCGGCCGGCGCCGGGTGGGGGGCCGCGGTGGCGGTGTGGCCCACCAGGAGCGCCGGAGCGATCGCCACGGCTATGACTCGGCTGGTCTTGCGCATGCGTCCCATCGAGTGGAGCACCTTCCGTCGCTGTGTCATGTTCGCAACGACATTAGGGATCCGGGGAGTTGGCCGACATTGTCTCTTCGGGCAATGCCCGCCGAGGCAGTACGCGGCCGGTGCGCCGGGTCGCGCGCCGGGTCGCCCGCCGGCCCGGTGGCCCGGAACCACCCCTGCCCCGCCGGTGTCACCGCCGGCGGCTAGGTTGGGATCCGATCGCCGCACACCCAGGGCACGGGGCTCTGCTGGGAGCAGCGGCGACAGGAAGGACCCGCCATGACCAAGCGGTCCGACACGGGGAACACGGCCTGCGCCTACCGGCGCGCCGGGACCGACCCGGTGCACGGGATCTGGGGCCTGAAGCGGCTGACGGAGCGGGAGAGGGAGGTGCTCCTCCTGCTGGGCACCGGCCTCGGCAACCGCGAGCTCGCCAGGGAGCTGGGCATCGCCGAGCGGACGGTGAAGGCGCACGTGGCGCGGATCGTGGAGAAGCTCGGGCAGCAGACGCGGCTCCAGGCCGCGGTGCTGTCGGTGCTCGCCCACGACGCGCTGTGCGCCGACCCGCGCTGCCCCCGCCGCCACGCCGTCCCGCCGGCGGCGCTGCTGCGCCCGTCCGCCGCGTGACGGGCGGCGGCCCCCGGGACACCGTCCAGGGCCTGTCTTTCGGATCAGGCCGGATCGGGGAGCGGCGTCCGGTGCGTGCGATCGCACGGCGGAGGAGGGAGTCATGGCGGAGCCATGGCGACCGACGACAACGCGGCGAGCGTGCGTGCCGGACACCGCCAGCCCGGCAAGGTCCGCGAGACCGTCCCTAGTCCCTTCGTACGGCCCCGCTTGAGTACGCGTACTCAGGCGGGGCCGTACCCGGGGCGCGCAGGATCGAAGGATGCTGTGGTCCGATCCCGACGACGAACCGCCCGAGGAGATGAGGGCCATGCAGGCCATGCTCCGCCGGGCCGGCGTCCTCCTCGCCCTCGCGATGGTGGTGGCGATGTTCGCCGCGGGACTGCGCTGAGGTTGCCTACGATGGCGGTATGACTGCTCAGCGCCGCCGCCTCGTGCTCGCCTCCGCGTCCCCCGCCCGCCTCGGACTGCTGCGTCAGGCCGGCATGGCGCCGGAAGTCATCGTCAGCGGCTTCGACGAGAGCAAGGTGACGGCGCCGACCCCCGCCGAGCTGGCCCTGGCGCTCGCCGAGGCGAAGTCGTCCCTCGTGGCGGCCCGCCCGGAGGCGTCGGGCGCGCTCGTCGTCGGCTGCGACTCGGTGCTCGAACTGGACGGCCGGGCACTCGGCAAGCCCGCCGACGCCGAGGAGGCCGTCGCCCGCTGGAAGGCCATGCGCGGCCGCGTCGGGGTGCTCCAGACCGGTCACTGCGTCCACGACACGGCGGCGAAGCGGTACGCGTCGGCCACGGCGTCGACGGTGGTCCGCTTCGGCGAGCCCACGGACGAGGAGATCGCCGCCTACGTGGCGAGCGGCGAACCGCTGAACGTGGCGGGGGCGTTCACCCTGGACGGCCGCTCGGCGCCCTTCATCGACGGCGTGGACGGCGACCCGGGCAACGTCATCGGCCTCTCCCTGCCCCTCCTGCGGCGTCTCCTGGCCGAGCTGGGCGTCTCCGTCACCGACCTCTGGTCGTAGCCGCGGGGGCGGCGCGCCGGTGCGAAGCGGGGCTCAGACGGGCTGGACGCCCTCCTCCCGGGCACCGGGGCCGCCGCCCTCCCCGCCGACGGGCCCCCCGGGCGTCATGGGCCCTCCGGCTACCCCGGGCTCCACGGGCGCGTACGCCACGAGGGTGAGCACCACCAGCCCCATCACCACCATCATCCAGGCGAAGGCGCCCCACCCCACGAGGCCGACGACCACGGCGCCCAGGACGGCGTGGGTGAGGGCGCAGGTGACCAGGAGGATGCGGGCCCACCGGCCGGGCGGCACCCCGCGCACGGCGACGCGCAGCAGCACGGCGCCGCACAGGGCGAGGTAGGCGCCGAAGACGCCGCCCATCACCCATGTGCCGGTGATCATCGCGTCGGGATCGAGGCCGGCCAGGGACATCCGCTGGCCCCCCAGGACGGCCGCGAGGACGCCGTGCAGCAGGACGACGCCGACGGCCTCGGCGAGGAGCACGACAGCCGTCGTGAGGGCGATCGGTCTGCGGGTCACACGGGTACCCCCTGCCTGTTACCAGCAGTACGGACGACACCGCGCAGGCTACTCACGAGTAAACCTCTGGGCAAGGGTAGGGACACAGCAGCAAAGAATCATTCGCCCATTCGTAGGGACTCCACAAAGAAACAGGACGCCCCGCTGGCCCCCAGCACAGAGACCTTGACCACACCACAGGGTTACTGTGCAGTGTGGAAACCCTGCGTACCGAGGCGGGACAAGGGGTTTCGGGGTCTGAGCGAACCCCGTATCACGCTCCGTGTGGGCAACCTCACGACTGGGGAACAGTCGAAACGTCGTGTCGGCAGTCCCTAAACTCAGCGTGTTTTGGGAATGGAGGGAGCCATCGTGCGCAAGGTGCTCATCGCCAACCGTGGCGAAATCGCTGTCCGTGTCGCCCGTGCCTGCCGGGACGCCGGGATCGCCAGCGTAGCCGTCTACGCAGATCCGGACCGGGACGCCCTGCACGTCCGTGCGGCGGACGAGGCGTTCGCCCTGGGCGGTGACACCCCGGCGGCCAGCTATCTGGACATCGCGAAGGTGCTCCAGGCAGCCGAGGACTCGGGGGCGGACGCCGTCCATCCGGGGTACGGCTTCCTGTCGGAGAACGCCGAGTTCGCCCAGGCCGTCATCGACGCCGGTCTCATCTGGATCGGCCCGCCGCCGCAGGCCATCCGCGACCTCGGCGACAAGGTGGCGGCCCGTCACATCGCCCAGCGCGCCGGCGCGCCGCTGGTGGCCGGTACGCCCGACCCGGTGTCCGGCGCGGACGAGGTCGTGGCGTTCGCCCGGGAGCACGGCCTGCCGATCGCCATCAAGGCGGCGTTCGGCGGTGGCGGCCGCGGCCTGAAGGTCGCCCGCACCCTGGAGGAGGTCCCCGAGCTGTACGACTCGGCGGTCCGCGAGGCCGTCGCGGCGTTCGGCCGGGGCGAGTGCTTCGTCGAGCGGTACCTGGACCGGCCGCGGCACGTGGAGACCCAGTGCCTGGCGGACCAGCACGGCAACGTCGTCGTCGTGTCGACGCGTGACTGCTCCCTGCAGCGCCGTCACCAGAAGCTGGTCGAGGAGGCCCCCGCGCCGTTCCTGACCGACGAGCAGAACGCGCAGCTGTACCGGGCGTCGAAGGCCATCCTCAAGGAGGCCGGGTACGTCGGCGCCGGCACGGTCGAGTTCCTCGTCGGCAACGACGGCACGATCTCCTTCCTGGAGGTCAACACCCGCCTCCAGGTCGAGCACCCGGTGACCGAGGAGGTCACCGGCATCGACCTGGTCCGCGAAATGTTCCGCATCGCCGACGGCGAGGAGCTGGGCTACGACGACCCGCCGGTGCGCGGCCACTCGTTCGAGTTCCGCATCAACGGCGAGGACCCGGGCCGGGGCTTCCTGCCCGCCCCCGGCACGGTCACGCGGTTCTCGCCGCCGTCCGGCCCGGGCGTCCGGCTCGACGCGGGCGTGGAGTCGGGCAGCGTCATCGGCCCCGCCTGGGACTCGCTCCTGGCGAAGCTGGTCGTGACGGGCGCGACGCGCCGGCAGGCGCTGGAGCGGGCGCGGCGCGCGCTGGCCGAGTTCCACGTGGAGGGCATGGCCACGGCCATCCCGTTCCACCGGGCGGTCGTCGCCGACCCGGCCTTCGCGCCGGAAGAGGGCCCGTTCACGGTGCACACGCGCTGGATCGAGACCCAGTTCGTCAACGAGATCCCGCCCTTCACCGCCCCGGCCGACACCGAGGCGGAGGACGAGGAGACCACCGGGCGCGAGACGGTCGTCGTCGAGGTGGGCGGCAAGCGCCTGGAGGTGTCGCTGCCGTCGTCGCTCGGCATGAGCCTGGCCCGTACGGGTCTGGCGGCGGGCGCGAAGCCCAAGCGCCGCGCGAAGCGGAAGTCCGCGGCGGCCGCCTCCGGCGACACCCTGGCCTCCCCGATGCAGGGCACCATCGTGAAGGTGGCCGTCGAGGAGGGCCAGGAGGTCAAGGAGGGCGACCTGATCGTCGTCCTGGAGGCCATGAAGATGGAGCAGCCGCTGAACGCGCACCGCGCGGGCACGGTGAAGGGCCTGTCGGCGGAGGTCGGCGCGTCCGTCACGTCGGGCGCCCCGATCTGCGAGATCAAGGACTGACGTCCCGCCGCCCGCGGTGAGACGGGGTGAGGGCCCGCCGGTGTGACCGGCGGGCCCTCACGCATGGGCGCGATGGCATCCTGGAGGGACGAGGGAGGACCCGCGATGACGACGACCCGGCCGATGCGCGCCGACGCCCGCCGCAACCACGAGCGCCTGCTGGACGTGGCGCGCGCGGCCTTCGCGGAGCACGGCACGGACGCGGCACTGGAGGACATCGCGCGGCGGGCGGGCGTCGGCATCGGCACGCTGTACCGCCACTTCCCGAACCGCCACGCCCTGATGAACGCGGTGTTCCAGGACGCCGTGACGGCCCTGCTCGCCCGGTCGCGCGAGCTGGCGGAGGCGGACGAGCCGTGTACGGCGCTGGTGGCGTGGCTGCGCGCGATCGTCACCCACGCTGGCGAGTACCGGGGCCTGGCGCGGGCGCTGCTGGCGGTGTCGTCCGACCCGGGCTCGGCGCTGTCGGGGTGCAGCGTGCCGCTGCGGGAGGCGGGCGCGCGCCTCCTGGTCCGCGCGCAGGAGGCGGGCGCGGTACGGCGGGACGTCTCGATCGGCGACCTGATGCAGCTGACGAACGCGATCGCCCTGGCGGCGGAGCAGGCGCCGACGGACCCGGACCTCGCGGACCGCCTCCTGACCCTGACCCTACGGGGCCTCAAGCCCTGACCCGCCGGGCCGCCCTGACGCCCGGCCCCGCGCCCGTCCCGGGGAGCGGCACGCCGGCGGGTGCACGGCCGCCGCGCCCGCGGCCGGTCCCACGCACGGGACACCCGGCCGTCGCGAACCGCCGACGACCCCGGACGCGGGTCCATCGCCACCCGCACCCCCGGGGGCCCGTAGCGCGCGGCGGACGGTCGTCGACGAGCGGCACCACGGCGACGCGCCGCGGCCGGCCCCCGCCCGGGTCCCCGTCGGCTCGCGGCCGGCCACCAGGAGCCTCCCGTACGCCCCGGGCCCGTCCCGCCGGCCGGACCCGCGCATCTCCCCCGGCCCGCAGCGCCGCGCTTGACGCGGACGGGGTCAGCGGCGGCGCAGGTCCGCGACGCGGGCCTGGCGGTCCTGGGGGTCGCCCGTCAGGGGGGCGCTGCGGAGCTGCTGGCCGGGGTGGCGGCTGCCGCGCTGGCCCGGGAGGGGCACGTCCCCGCGCCGGGGCTGGCGTCCCCGCGGGGCGGCTTCGGCGCCCGCCGTGCCCGGGCCCGAGCCGGCGACGGTGATGTGGACGCCCTGGTCGGCGAGGGCCTGGAGTTCCATCGCGGCCCGGTCGTCGTGGCCGGGCGGCTCGTCCGTGACGAGCCGGGTGATGACGTCCGTCGGCACGGTCTGGAACATCGTGTCCGTGCCGAGCTTGGTGTGGTCGGCGAGGACGACGACCTCCGCGGCCGCCTGGACGAGCGCCCGGTCGACGCTCGCCGACAGCATGTTGGAGGTGGACAGGCCGCGCTCGGCGGTGAGCCCGGAGCCCGACAGGAACGCCCGCGACACCCGCAGCCCCTGGAGGGACTGTTCCGCGCCGCTGCCGACCAGGGCGTAGTTGGAGCCGCGCAGCGTGCCGCCGGTCATGACGACCTCGACGCGGTTGGCGTGCGCCAGGGCCTGGGCGACCAGCAGCGAGTTGGTCACGACGGTCAGCCCGGGGACGCGGGCGAGGCGGCGGGCCAGCTCCTGCGTCGTCGTACCGGCTCCGACGACGATCGCCTCGCCCTCCTGGACGAGGCCCGCGGCGACGTCGGCGATGGCCGTCTTCTCCGCGGTCGCGAGGTGGGATTTCTGCGGGAAGCCGGACTCACGCGTGAAACCGCCCGGCAGCACCGCACCGCCGTGCCGGCGGTCGAGGAGTCCTTCGGCCTCGAGCGCCCGCACGTCCCGCCGTACGGTCACTTCGGAGGTCTGGACGACGCGGGCGAGCTCCCGGAGCGAGACCGCCCCGTTGGCACGCACCATTTCAAGGATCAACTGGCGACGTTCTGCAGCGAACACGGAACTGACAGTAACCCCAGCGCCCGAGAGTTTGCAGCCGTATGCACCGAATCCGAGAAGTTGCGAACAGACGGGGCCGCCGGGTGCTATGGGCGGTCCCGTCCGTGTGCGTACCCTGACCGCTCGGTGTCCCGACTTGCCGGGGGTTGCCGGGGGTTGTCCCCCCGACTCACGCCTCCGCGGTCGTCTTCCGGGTGTGCAACTGTCGTGCCACTTCCGCGATCGATCCCGACAGCGACGGGTACACGGTGAACGCGTTCGCGATCTGCTCGACCGTCAGGTTGTTGTCGACCGCGATCGAGATGGGGTGGATCAGCTCGCTCGCCCGCGGCGCCACGACGCAGCCGCCGACGACGATGCCGGTGCCCGGGCGGCAGAAGATCTTCACGAAGCCGTCCCGGATGCCCTGCATCTTGGCGCGCGGGTTGCGCAGCAGCGGCAGCTTGACGACCCGGGCGTCGATCTTGCCGGCGTCGACGTCGGCCTGGGTGTAACCGACCGTGGCGATCTCGGGGTCGGTGAAGACGTTCGACGAGACGGTCTTCAGGTTCAGCGGCGTGACCGTCTCGCCGAGGAAGTGGTACATCGCGATGCGGCCCTGCTGGGCGGCGACGGACGCGAGGGCGAACACACCCGTCACGTCACCCGCCGCGTACACGCCGGGCGCGGACGTACGGGACACCTTGTCGGTGAGGATGTGGCCCGAGTCGCGGAGCCGGACGCCCGCCTCCTCCAGGCCCATGCCGGCCGTGTTCGGGATGGCGCCGACCGCCATGAGGCAGTGCGTGCCGGAGATGACGCGCCCGTCGGCCAGGGTGACCTCCACCCGGTCGCCGACGCGCTTCGCGGACTGGGCGCGCGAGCGGGCCATGACGTTCATGCCGCGGCGCCGGAAGACGTCCTCCAGGACCGCCGCCGCGTCGGGGTCCTCGCCGGGCAGCACCCGGTCGCGGGACGAGACGAGCGTGACGCGGGAGCCGAGCGCCTGGTACGCGCCGGCGAACTCGGCGCCGGTCACGCCGGAGCCGACCACGATGAGCTCCTCGGGCAGCTCGTCCAGGTCGTAGACCTGCGTCCAGTTCAGGATGCGCTCGCCGTCGGGCTGGGCGTCGGGGATCTCGCGCGGGTGGCCGCCGGTCGCGATCAGCACGGCGTCGGCGGTGAGGGTCTCCTCCGTGCCGTCGGCGGCCGTGACGACCACGCGGCGCGACCCGCCGAGGTCCTGCGGCCCGTCGAGGCGGCCGCGGCCGCGCATCACACGGGCGCCGGCGCGGGTGACGGAGGCGGTGATGTCGTGCGACTGGGCCAGGGCGAGCCGCTTCACGCGGCGGTTGACCTTGCCGAGGTCGACGCCGACCACCCGGGCGGCCTGCTCCTTGTGCGGGGTGTCGTCGGCGACGATGATCCCCAGCTCCTCGTAGGACGAGTCGAAGGTCGTCATGACCTCGGCCGTCGCGATGAGCGTCTTCGAAGGGACGCAGTCCGTCAGGACGGACGCTCCGCCGAGGCCGTCGCGGTCGACGACGGTCACCTCCGCGCCGAGCTGGGCGCCCACCAGGGCCGCCTCGTATCCGCCGGGTCCGCCACCGATGATCACGATCCGGGTCACTGGGGTTACGCCTCGCGCTCTCGTCACGGCGACCCCGCCGTCGGGTTGGCCAAGGGGTCGGGGTCGTCCTCATGGGAAGGGAGTACGTACGTCATTGTCCCGCACTGTTCGATCCGGCTTCATTCTCCCGCACCGGGCGGGCGCGCTCGGCCCCGGGGCCACCTTCGGCGCACGTGGGACCGCGCCCACCCCCACCCCTCCCGTACCCTCGATCCCATGTCGCTCTACGCCGCGTACGCCGGCAACCTCGACGCGCGGCTGATGACCCGCCGCGCACCGCACTCCCCGCTGCGCGGCACGGGCTGGCTGAACGGCTGGCGGCTGACCTTCGGCGGCGAGCAGATGGGGTGGGAGGGGGCGCTCGCCACCATCGTGGAGGCCCCCCGCTCGCAGGTCTTCGTCGCCCTCTACGACATCGCCCCGATGGACGAGGACTCGATGGACCGCTGGGAGGGCGTCGGGCTCGACATCTACCGGCGCATGCGCCTGCGGGTGCACACCCTCGACGGCGAGGAGCCCGCGTGGGTGTACGTCCTGAACGGGTACGAGGGCGGGCTGCCCTCCGCCCGCTACCTCGGGGAGATCGCCGACGCCGCCGAGTCCGCCGGCGCGCCCCACGACTACGTCATGGAACTGCGCAAACGCCCCTGCTGACCGGGCGGCCCGCCGGTTCGTCGGAAGCGACAAGACAACGAAACGAACACCGTAGGCCCTGTCATCTACGCGCGTAGGCCCAGACGGGTTACCCTCGTCCGCGTGAACGCAACTGTTACCCCGGACCACCGCCAGGACGACCCCCACGCCGCCGCCGAGGCCGCCGCCGCGCGCCTGCGCGAGCTGACGGGTGCCGAGACCCACGACGTCGCCCTCGTGATGGGCTCCGGCTGGGCCCCGGCCGCCGACGCCCTCGGCGCCCCCGAGGCCGAGTACCCCGTCACCGAGCTGCCGGGCTTCCCCCCGCCGGCCGTCGAGGGCCACGGCGGCAAGATCCGCTCGTACCGCATCGGTGACAAGCGCGCCCTGGTCTTCCTGGGCCGCACGCACTTCTACGAGGGCCGCGGCGTCGCCTCCGTCGCCCACGGCGTGCGCACGGCCGTCGCCGCCGGCTGCAAGACCGTCGTCCTGACCAACGGCTGCGGCGGTCTGCGCGAGGGCATGCGCCCCGGCCAGCCGGTCCTGATCAGCGACCACCTGAACCTCACCGCGGCCTCCCCGATCGTCGGCGCCAACTTCGTCGACCTGACGGACCTGTACTCGCCGCGCCTGCGCGCCCTGTGCAAGGAGGTGGACCCCACCCTGGAGGAGGGCGTCTACGTCCAGTTCCCCGGCCCGCACTACGAGACCCCGGCCGAGATCAACATGGTCCGCGTGCTCGGCGGCGACCTGGTCGGCATGTCCACCGTCCTGGAGGCCATCGCGGCCCGCGAGGCGGGCGCCGAGGTCCTCGGCATCTCCCTCGTCACCAACCTGGCCGCGGGCCTTTCGGGTGAGCCGCTGAACCACGAGGAGGTCCTCCAGGCCGGCCGCGACTCGGCCGCGCGGATGGGCGAGCTGCTCACCCGCGTCCTGGAGCGCATCTGACCCCGGACCCGGGGGCCGGGGCCCGGCGCACCCCCTGAGGGGCGGCCACGGCCGTAACGGAGGGGGTCTGCGCCCGACCGGCATCGGGTAACGGATCCACACCCCCGACGACGCGACGCGACGCGTACGACTTCAGCAGAGAGGCAGACCCCGTGCAGCAGAACCTGCGGCCCGACCAGCCGGACCTCATCGCGCAGGCCGAGGCGTGGCTGGCCGAGGACCCGGACGCCGAGACCCGCGACGAACTCGCGCGGCTCCTCGCCGACCGCGACCTGGACGAGCTCGCCGGCCGCTTCGCCGGCACGCTGCAGTTCGGTACGGCCGGGCTGCGCGGCGAGCTGGGCGCGGGCCCGATGCGGATGAACCGCTCGGTGGTCATCCGCGCCGCGGCCGGCCTGGCCGCCTACCTGAAGGACCAGGGGCAGGCCGGCGGGCTCGTGGTCATCGGCTACGACGCCCGGTACAAGTCGGCCGACTTCGCCCGGGACACGGCCGCCGTGATGGTCGGCGCGGGGCTGCGCGCCGCGCTCCTGCCGCGCCCGCTGCCGACGCCGGTCCTCGCGTACGCCATAAGGCACCTGGGCGCGGTCGCCGGCGTCGAGGTGACCGCCAGCCACAACCCGCCGCGCGACAACGGCTACAAGGTCTACCTGGGCGACGGCTCGCAGATCGTGCCCCCGGCGGACGCGGAGATCGCGGCCCGCATCGCCGACGTCCGGTCGCTGGCGGACGTCGAGCGCGCGGAGGAAGGCTGGGACGTCCTCGGCGACGAGGTGCTCGACGCGTACCTGGAGCGCACCGACAAGGTCCTCACCCCGGGCACCTCCCGCTCGGCGCGGGTCGTCTACACGGCCATGCACGGCGTGGGCAAGGACGTGCTCCTGGCCGCGTTCGCGCGCGCGGGCTTCCCCACGCCGGTGCTCGTCGAGGCGCAGGCGGAGCCGGACCCGGCGTTCCCGACGGTCGCCTTCCCCAACCCGGAGGAGCCGGGCGCCATGGACCTGGCGTTCGCGACGGCCCGCGAGGCCCGACCCGACCTCGTCATCGCCAACGACCCCGACGCCGACCGCTGCGCCGTGGCCGTACCCGACGACTCGGCGGCGGGCGGCTGGCGGATGCTGCGCGGCGACGAGGTGGGCGCGCTGCTGGCGGCGCACCTGGTCGACAAGGGCGCGAAGGGCGTGTTCGCGGAGTCGATCGTGTCGTCGTCGCTGCTGGGCCGGATCGCCGCGGCGGCCGGCGTGGGCCACGAGGAGACCCTGACGGGCTTCAAGTGGATCGCCCGCGTGGAGGGCCTGCGGTACGGCTACGAGGAGGCCCTCGGCTACTGCGTCGACCCGGAGGGCGTCCGCGACAAGGACGGCATCACGGCGGCGCTGGCCGTCACGGAGCTGGCCTCGGAGCTGAAGGAGCGCGGCCGGACCCTCACCGACCTGCTGGACGACCTGGCCGTCGCCCACGGCCTGCACGCCACCGACCAGCTGTCGGTCCGCGTCCAGGACCTGACGGTGATCGCCGACGCGATGCGCCGCCTGCGCCAGGCCCCGCCGACGTCGCTGGCCGGGCTGACGGTCGCGCGCGCCGAGGACCTCACGCACGGCTCGGAGGCGCTGCCGCCCACCGACGGGCTGCGGTACTACCTGGAGGGCGAGTACCGGGCGCGGGTCATCGTCCGCCCGAGCGGCACCGAGCCGAAGCTGAAGTGCTACCTGGAGGTCGTCGTCCCCGTGGCGGACGCCGCCGCCCTCCCGGAGGCCCGCACCCGGGCGTCCGGCGTCCTGGCCGCGATCAAGCAGGACCTCGCCGCGGCAGCCGGCATCTGACGCACCTCACCCCGACGGCCCCGCCGCTCCCCCGGGAGCGACGGGGCCGTCGCCGTGGGCGACTCCCGTCACTGACCCACCCTCCCGTCGACGCACTCGCGCAGCAGGTCGGCGTGGCCGCAGTGCCGGGCGTACTCCTCGATCCGGTGCACCAGCAGCTCCCGGACCGCGATCCGCTCCTCGCCGACGCGCTCGCCCAGGTCCGCGTACGCGGCCAGCGCGGCGTCGGTCGCGGCCTGCTCACGCTCCAGGTCGGCGTACGCGGCGTCGACCACGGCCTGCTCGGCGACGGCGCCGTGGAAGTCCGCGTCGCGCCGCCCGTAGAGCTTCGGCAAGGGCTCGCCGTCGCTGATCCAGTTGCGCCAGTCCCGCTCCACCTCGGCGAGGTGCCGGACCAGGCCGAGCAGCGACATCGTCGACGGCGGCACCGACCGCCGGGCCAGCTGGTCCGCGTCCAGGCCCTCGCACTTCATCCGCAGGGTCAGGCGGTACCCCGCCAGGAAGTCCTCCAGCGTCGCGAGCTCACCGTCCGGACCGGCACCCTCCTTGTCACGGGGGTCGTCGTCCGGGTCGGCCCACATGTCGGGGTGGACGGTCGCCTGGGTCCATCGCTCGGGTTGCTCGCTCATCCGGGCATGGTGCCGCCCCGCCCCCGGCTCCGGCCACCGCTTTTCCGTGACGGCCCCCGCCAGCGCCCCTAGCGCAACGCGAGCGACATCACCAAGGCCACGGATCCGACGGCGGCGGGGGCGATCACCTCGTACGCCCAGCGGACCTGCGGCTCCCCCTTCGCCGACGGCCGCACGGCGTTCTGCTCGGCCAGCTGCCGCAGCTCGCTGAGGGTGCTCTCGGCGCCGACCAGCACCTTGCCCCCGGTACGGACGGCCAGCTTCCGCTGCCGCATCGAGACGGGCACGGCCCACAGCTGGTACTTCTCGCCGCCGCGCGTCACGACCTCGGTCGAGTACGTCGCCCGCAGCGCCTCGACGGCAGCCCAGGGCACGTCGACCGTGCGGAACGGGTTGCGGACCCGCATCCGGTCGTCGTTCGCGTACACGGCGGGCCGGAAGGTGAACGCCACCACGAGCGGCACACCGGCCAGCAGCGCCGCGAGCGCGACCCAGCGCGTCATCCCCTCGCCCCGCACGAGGGCGTCGCCGCCCATCCACAGCCCGATGCCCAGCAGCAGCACACCACCCGCCATGGCCAGCGGCGACCGGTAGACCCGCTCCGCGTAGGGGGTCTGCGAAGGTGTACCCGACGTACCGGGCTGCTCAGGGCTCGTCATGCGGCAGATTGTGCCTCACACCCCCCGAGAACCCCACGCACCGGGTCCCCACACCCCCGCAGCGGCGGAACGATCAGCTCCGCGACGCGTACGCGACGAAGACGGCGAACGCCTCCGGCCCGACCGCGAGGCGCGAACCGTCGATGTTCTTGGAGTCGCGCACGTGGACGACGGCGGGGGACATCGCGACCTCGACGCAGTCGTTCGGGTTGCTGCTGTCGCTGTAGCTGCTCTTGAACCAGACAAGTCCGTCACGTTCACGCACGGTCTTGCGCATCATGTCTCTCCCAGCACTTCCTCGATGAGGGCCAGCGACTCCCGGGGGGTGAGAGCCTGAGCTCGGATGATTCCATAGCGCAGTTCGAGCACTCTTACGTGCTTCGGGGTCGATACGGGACGCCCCCCGAACTCCTCGTCGGCACGCCCCACCGCCGCGCCATCGTCGAACTTGAGCACCTGGATCCGCCCGCCCGTACCGGGGTGGTCCCATCGGTCGGTCGGCATGACCTGGATGTCGACGTTGGGCAACCGCCCGAGCTCCAGCAGTTGTTCGAGTTGCCGATGCTGCACGATTGTCCCCCCGATGGGGCGGCGCAGGGTCACCTCTTCCAGGACAAAGCTCATGTCAGGCGGAGGTGTTCGACTGAAGATGCCCTGCCGGGCCATCCGAGCCGCGAGCGCCCGCTCCAGCTCGTCGCAGGTGAGGGTGGGACGCCGAGTGCCCAACAGCGCCCGCGCGTACTCCTCGGTCTGCAACAGGCCGTGCAGGTTGTGATTGCCGTACGACAGCAACTCGACGGCGCGTGCCTCCAGCTTCGCCAGGTCCCGCACCTTCTTCGGGTACCGGACCTCCTCCACGTCCTTCTTCATCGCGGCGATCAACCCGCTCGCCTTCAGGACCCTGTCGACCTTGTCCAGGTACTCCGGCCGGGGAATCCGCTTGCCCGCCTCCACCTTGTAGACCAGGTCCTCGCCGTACCCGATCAGGTCTCCGAGCTCCGCCGCCCTCAGGCCGGCGGCCTCCCGGCGCAGCTTGAGCTGGCGCCCCACCGTCGCGACGACCGCGGCACCGGACTCGTCGTCCGGGTCCACCTCCCAGCCCGGCTCGTCCGCGTCTCCCTTGAGTCGCTCCGCCCCGCTCACTTCCGCCGTCAACCGCGCCACCTCCCGCGTACCGCCACAGTCGTGCACCCCTTGCCCACCCGCCCCTCCGCACAGGCCGGACACGAGCCGACAAGGTCCGGACAGTGACTGTACGCATGCGGCGGATCACTGGCCGCCACAGATCCTCCACCTCCAGGATCTGTGACATGAGCCACAACGCCACCCAACCCCTCTCCCAGCAGGGGGTCTTCACCGTGCAGCCACACCCGTCCCGAGCGGGTGCGCGGCTCGCGCGGGACCTGGCCGCCGTATGGCTGCGCGGCGGCGCGGTCACCCGCCCGGTGGCCGACGACGCCCTCCAGGTGGTCGCCGAACTCGCCGCGAACGCCGCCGTCCACGGCCGGGTCCCGGGACGGGCCTTCCTCCTCACTCTCCGCCTCACCTCCGCCGGCAGCGTCCTGCGCATCGAAGCGACGGACACCCGCTGCGACCGACTGCCCACCCCGCAGGCACCCACGGCCGACGGCGAGAGCGGACGCGGGCTGCTGATCGTCGAAGCGCTGGCGGACCGGTGGGGCGTCACGGAGGGCCCGACCCCCCGCAAGACGGTCTGGGCCGAACTGGACCTCACACCGGACCGGGACCATGCCCGCAGGTCGGCCGCCGGCCAGGCGCGGCAAAGGACGAGCCCCGACCGGACACCCTGACCCGCCGAGACGCGGGGGGCACACCGCTCGCCGCTGTCGGTCGGAAAGCCCGTTGGCGGGCCGCCACCGAGCTGCGAGGATGCCTCTGTTTCCCAGGCGGAGGATCGGTGTTCGTTTTCGTGTGTGCGGGGTGCGGCGTCGAGTTGACCGCCCCGTTGTCCCAGGTCTGCCTTCCGGTTCACGCCCATCAGGTCTACGGGAACGGTGCCCAGCTGCCGGTGCTCATGGAGACCGGGACCTTCGCCGTCGACCCGGAGCCTTGGGGGCCGCCGTGGCGCAAGTGGGAGCACATCCATCCGCACGAGGCAGCCGTCCGCGGTGTCCACGCACCGGTCCACGCCCCTCCGACGGCGCGCCCGACGCGATCGTGATCGCACCCGGAGACGTCCGCGGCGTTCTGCTGGTCCCCGAGGAGCGGGGTGGCGCCTGCTGCGGCCTGGACGGGACCGGCGGCCCCAACATGGCCTGCGAGGCGTGCGGCCTGCTCGTGGCGACCAGGATGGACGACTGTTCGCTCTGGCAGGCGGTGTGGCTCGCCCCCGACGCCGTACAGCGCCTCCCTCTCGACGGTGTCGACACCGAACCCCTCTCGTGGGAGGGGCTGATGGAGGAGGGGCGGAGCACACCCCCATGCGAGCCGGTCGCCACATGGGCGTCTCGGCTCGGGTCGAGCCGCCATTGGACATGGAGCCCGCAGTGGGAGGCAGCAGCCGGCCGGGCGCTCGCCCACCTCCTCGTGGCCTCCGGAGGGCAGCCGGTGACCGTCCCGGACGGCCTGGCCGAGGAGGTGTTCCAACGCGCCCTCGACGCACTCCTGCCCGCAGGTCCGCAGAAGCGGCGCGCCGCCCTGACCGGACCAGGACTGCCCACCCCGGAGGCGGGCGTCGACATCCAGCTCGTACCGGTCCATCCGCAGACGGGACAGACCTGGGCCCCCGGCGGCGCGGCCACATCGGCATACCCGGTGCCGCTGCCGTTCGGGGTGTGGCTGTGGATGGCCTTCCCTCCGCCGCATCCACCAGTTCCCGCGTCGGGCCGCGTACCCGACGACGTCCTCCGCGAGCCGGTCGGCCGCCGCCTGGGCGGCGGCAGCGGCTGGCGGCCGGACTTCGACGACTCGCACCCGCCGCGCCCTCCCCACCTGTTCCGGATCGACCGCCGAACGTTCCACCACACCCTGGCCCGGCTGTCGGCCGTCCGCAGCCCGTGGCTGCGCGAGATCCTCGACAACCTCACCCACCACAGGTACATCGGCCTCTTCTAGCCGGCAGAAGGCGCCGACGCCCGGTCTCCCGTCCGGTGAGCACGCTGCCCCGAAGCGAAGCGCGGACGCACTCCGTACCAACGGGCCCGGCTCGGCACGTACAGCCCGGCGGTCGCCGCGGTCGCCGACGGCCGGAGGCGGGGCCGTGGCGGGTTGCCCCCGCAGGGGTTGGCGGCGTCAGCGGGGTGACTTCCGCGGTACCCGAGGCCGCCGACCCCGAGGAGGTGACCCGCCGCGGCCCCGCCCCACCCACCGGCCTCGGGCGCCCCACGCGTCGCCCAGCCGCCGAACACCGCCCGCCCCCACCGACCCCACGCGCCGCACCGCACCGCGCGACACCGCACCGCACCGCACCGCGCGACACCGCACCGCGCGACACCGCACCGCACCCGGCCGCACCGCATCACCACCCCACGTGACCCGCCTCACAGCGCGCCGCTCACCTGTGCGTTCCCCGTCACTTCTGCGCCCTCGCACTCCCGGGGGCTGTACAGGACGCTACGCGCGTAGATATGCTCCCCTGGTGACCATGCCCACCAATGCACTCGCTGACGTGACCGCGTCCGACAGCACACTGCGCCGCTTCCTCCACGGGCTGCCCGGCGTCGACGCCGTCGGTCTCGAAGCGCGCGCCGCGTCCCTCGGAACCCGTTCGATCAAGACCACGTCCAAGGCGTACGCCATCGACCTGGCCATCTCGATGATCGACCTGACGACGCTCGAAGGCGCGGACACCCCGGGCAAGGTCCGGGCGCTCGCCGCCAAGGCCGTCCACCCCGATCCCACCGACCGCACCACGCCGCGCACGGCCGCCGTGTGCGTCTACCCCGACATGGTGGCCACCGCCAAGGCCGGCCTGGCGGGTACGGACGTGAAGGTCGCCTCCGTCGCGACCGCCTTCCCGGCCGGCCGCGCCGCCCTCGACGTCAAGCTCGCGGACACGCGTGACGCCGTCGCCGCCGGGGCGGACGAGATCGACATGGTGATCGACCGCGGCGCGTTCCTCGCGGGCCACTACCTCAAGGTTTACGACGAGATCCGCGCCGTGAAGGAGGCCGCCGGCCCCGCCCGGCTGAAGGTCATCTTCGAGACCGGCGAGCTCTCCACGTACGACAACATCCGCCGCGCCTCCTGGCTCGGCATGATCGCCGGGGCGGACTTCATCAAGACCTCGACCGGCAAGGTCGGCGTCAACGCCACCCCCGCGAACACCCTCCTCATGCTGGAGGCCGTGCGCGACTTCCGCGCCCAGACCGGGGTACAGATCGGGGTGAAGCCCGCGGGCGGCATCCGGACCACCAAGGACGCCCTCAAGTTCCTGGTCCTGGTCAACGAGACCGTCGGCGAGGACTGGCTGGACAACCACTGGTTCCGCTTCGGCGCGTCGAGCCTGCTGAACGACCTCCTCATGCAGCGTCAGAAGCTGGCCACCGGACGCTACTCCGGTCCCGACTACGTGACGGTGGACTGATCACGATGACCAAGTTCGAGTACGCCCCCGCCCCCGAGTCCCGCTCGGTCGTGGACATCGCGCCGTCCTACGGCCTGTTCATCGACGGCGAGTTCACCGACGCCGCGGACGGCAAGGTCTTCAAGACCGTCTCCCCCTCCAGCGAAGAGGTCCTCTCCGAGGTCGCCCAGGCCGGCGCCGAGGACGTGGACCGGGCCGTGCGGGCCGCCCGCAAGGCGTTCGAGAAGTGGTCGGCGCTGCCCGGCTCCGAGCGCGCCAAGTACCTGTTCCGCATCGCGCGGATCATCCAGGAGCGCTCCCGCGAGCTGGCTGTCCTGGAGACGCTGGACAACGGCAAGCCGATCAAGGAGACGCGCGACCACGACCTCCCCCTGGTCGCCGGGCACTTCTTCTACTACGCGGGCTGGGCGGACAAGCTGTCCCACGCCGGCTTCGGCGCCGACCCGCGCCCGCTGGGCGTGGCCGGCCAGGTCATCCCGTGGAACTTCCCCCTGCTGATGCTCGCGTGGAAGATCGCCCCGGCGCTCGCCGCGGGCAACACCGTCGTCCTGAAGCCCGCCGAGACGACCCCGCTCTCCGCGCTGTTCTTCGCGGACATCTGCCGCCAGGCGGGCCTGCCGAAGGGCGTCGTCAACATCCTCCCCGGCTACGGTGACGCCGGTGCCGCGCTGGTGCAGCACCCGGACGTCGACAAGGTCGCCTTCACGGGCTCGACCGCCGTCGGCAAGGCCATCGCGCGCCAGGTCGCGGGCACGCGCAAGAAGCTCACGCTGGAGCTGGGCGGCAAGGGCGCGAACATCGTCTTCGACGACGCCCCGATCGACCAGGCCGTCGAGGGCATCGTCACGGGCATCTTCTTCAACCAGGGCCAGGTCTGCTGCGCCGGATCGCGTCTGCTGGTGCAGGAGTCCATCCAGGACGAGCTGCTGGACTCCCTCAAGCGCCGACTGTCGACGCTGCGCCTCGGCGACCCGCTGGACAAGAACACCGACATCGGCGCGATCAACTCCGCCGAGCAGCTGGCCCGCATCACGGCGCTGGCGGACACCGGCGAGGCGGAGGGCGCCGAGCGCTGGTCGGCGCCGTGCGAGCTGCCGTCCACCGGCTACTGGTTCGCGCCGACGCTCTTCACGGGCGTCACGCAGGCCCACACCGTCGCCCGCGACGAGATCTTCGGCCCGGTGCTGTCGGTACTGACGTTCCGCACGCCGGACGAGGCCGTCGCCAAGGCCAACAACAGCCAGTACGGCCTGTCGGCGGGCGTCTGGACGGAGAAGGGCTCCCGCATGCTCGCGGTCGCCGACCGGCTCCGCGCGGGCGTCGTGTGGGCCAACACGTTCAACAAGCTGGACCCGGCCTCGCCGTTCGGCGGGTACAAGGAGTCGGGCTTCGGCCGCGAAGGCGGCCGCCACGGTCTGGAGGCGTACCTCGATGTCTGAGACGGCGACGCGGCTGAGCGTCTTCAAGACCTACAAGCTGTACGTGGGGGGCAAGTTCCCCCGCAGCGAGAGCGGCCGGGTGTACGAAGTGACCGACGACAAGGGCAAGTGGCTGGCGAACGCGCCGCTCTCCTCCCGCAAGGACGCCCGTGACGCGGTGGTCGCCGCGCGCAAGGCGTTCGGCGGCTGGGCCGGCTCGACGGCGTACCTGCGCGGCCAGATCCTGTACCGGGTCGCCGAGATGATGGAGGGCCGCCGCGGCCAGTTCGTCCGCGAGGTGGCCGACGCCGAGGGCCTGTCGAAGTCGAAGGCGGCGGAGGTCGTCGAGGCGGCGGTGGACCGCTGGGTCTGGTACGCGGGCTGGACGGACAAGATCAGCCAGGTCGTCGGCGGCGCCAACCCGGTCTCCGGGCCGTACTTCAACCTGTCCACGCCGGAGCCGACGGGTGTCGTCGCCGTGCTGGCGCCGCAGGAGTCGTCGCTGCTCGGTCTGGTGTCGGTCGTCGCCCCGGTGATCGCGACCGGCAACACCGTGGTGGTCGTGGCGAGCGAGCGGGCCCCGCTGCCGGCGCTGTCGCTGGCCGAGGTGCTGGCCACGTCGGACGTGCCGGGCGGCGTCGTGAACGTGCTGTCGGGCCGTACGGCGGAGATCGCCGCGCCGCTCGCCGCGCACCAGGACGTCAACGCCATCGACCTGACGGGCGCGGACGCCGAGCTGGCGCGGGACCTGGAGGTCGCGGCCGCCGACAACCTCAAGCGCGTCCTGCGTCCACAGGCTGTGGACGGCGGCGCCGACTGGACGGCCGACCCGGGTACGCGTCGGCTGACGGCGTTCCTGGAGACGAAGACGGTCTGGCACCCGACGGGCTCCCTGGGCGCGTCCGGCTCGGCGTACTGAGCCGCACGCCGCCCGCACGACCACGGCCCCGCCTTCCCTCCGTCCGGGGGAGGCGGGGCCGTTCCGTGCTCGGGTCGCGTGCCTGCCGCGGCACGTCACCGGGCGCCGGTCGGTGGGTGGGTCGTTCGCGCGTGCCGTGCCTGCCGGCCTGCCGCGGCACGTCACGGGGCGCCGGTCGGTGGGTGGGGTCGTTCGCGCGTGCCGTGCCTGCCGCGGCACGTCACGGGGCGCCGGTCGGTGGGTGGGGTCGGGGCCGCGGTGGGTCACCTCCTCGGGGTCGGCGGCCTCGGGTACCGCGGAAGTGAACCCGCTGACGCCGCCAACCCCTGCGGGGGCAACCCACCACGGCCCCTCCCGACCGCCGTGGGCCCGTGCGGGAAGTGTCGGGATCGGCTGAGTACGGGCCTTCCACGGCCGCCGTGGGCCCGTGCGGGGAGTGTCGGGATCGGCTCAGTACGGACCCTCACGGCCGCCGTGGGCCCGTGCGGGGAGTCTCGGGCCGCGTACGGGCCCTCGGGTGGGGTGAGTTGCGCTCCGGCTGGGGGCGGTGGTCAGCCCGGGATGAGGCCGCCGAGCAGCGGGCCGGCTACGGGGAGGTTGGGCGCGTTGGTGAGGGAGCCGGTCGCGGACGTCGTGGAGACCGGCCGGAAGTCCGACACCTGCGTGCCGACACCGTTGTTCAGCGGGTCGACGCCCGTCTCCGCCAGCGGGTTGACCTTGAGGTTCTTCACCGGGGCCGTCGCGTGGGGCACGGCGGCCGTCACGGCCTGCAGGGCCGCCTGGGCGTCGACCTCGTGCAGGTCCGCCGCCTGGGCCGTGCCGGCGGCGGCGCCGAGGGCGGCGCCCACGGCCGTGACGGCGAGTCCGGCCTTCAGCAAGGGGTTCATGGGAGTTCCTGCCTGGTGGGTGATCGGTCGGGCACTCACCGTAGTGGAGGTGTGATGCTCGATACCAACGGGTCCCCGACGGGGTCCCCCTACCGGGGCAATGGTTCACACTGGTGTCCCGTGAGCTCCCAACCCATCCCGACCCGCGTCGTGCTGCTCGCGGGCCCCTCAGGCTCCGGCAAGTCGTCCCTCGCCGCCCGTGCCGGTCTTCCCGTGCTCCGGCTCGACGACTTCTACAAGGAGGGCGACGACCCGACGTTGCCCCTCGTCCCCGGCAGCACGGACATCGACTGGGACTCGCCCGGGTCCTGGGACGCGGAGGCGGCCGTGTCCGCCATCGTCGAGCTCTGCGCCACCGGCCGCACCTCGGTCCCGGTGTACGACATCTCCACCAGCTCCCGCGTCTCCCGCGAGACCCTGGACATCGGCCGCACACCGCTGTTCGTCGCGGAAGGCATCTTCGCCGCCGACGTGGTGCGGCACTGCGAGGAGCTCGGGGTGCTCGCCGACGCCCTGTGCCTGCGCGGCCGGCCGTCCACGACGTTCCGCCGGCGGCTGCTGCGGGACCTGCGCGAGGGCCGCAAGTCGGTGCCGTTCCTGCTGCGCCGCGGCTGGCGGCTGATGCGCGCGGAGCGGTCGATCGTGGCCCGGCAGACGGAGCTGGGCGCCCACCCCTGCGGCAAGGAGGAGGCCCTGGGGCGTCTGGCCGCAGCGGCGACCGGCCGTCACCGCACGCCGAGGACGCCCGAGCCGGCGTAGGGCCCCGTCCCCCGCACACGCGTGCGCCGGACAAGCCCCCCAGCTTGTCCGGCGCAGGTGTTTCCCCCGTGCGCGGTCCGTGGTCCCCCCGGGCCCCGGACCGCCCCCCTGCCTTCAGGCCACGAGCTGCCCGAAGGACTCCTCCTGGTCACGGCCGAAGCTGAGGACCTCGTCCTCGCGCAGCCGGCGGAGCGACCGCCAGATGCTCGACTTCACCGTGCCGACGCTGATGTCCAGGATCTCCGCGATCTCCGGATCCGTGCGGCCCTCGTAGTAGCGCAGCACCAGCATGGTGCGCTGCAGTTCGGGCAGTCGGGCGAGCGCCTGCCAGAGCACCGCGCGCAGCTCCGTGCCGCGCATCGCGTCGGAGTCGCCGACCGTCTCCGGCAGTTCCTCCGTCGGGTACTCGTTGAGCTTGCGGCGCCGCCAGGCGCTGATGTGCAGGTTGGTCATCGTGCGGCGCAGGTAGCCGCCGACGGCCGCCTTGTCGCTGATGCGGTCCCAGGCGCGGTACGTCGAGAACAGCGCGCTCTGGAGCAGGTCCTCCGCCTCGTGGCGGTCACCGGTGAGGTGGTAGGCGGTGGCGTACAGGGAGGCGCGGCGCTCCTGGACGTAGGCGGTGAACGCGATGTCCGCGCTCCCCCGCTTCGCCGGGGCCTGCCGCTCCCCCTTGACCTCCCCGTACGCGCTTCCCCCGTCAGACAGGGCGACCATGTAGGGCGCCTTGTGCTGACGCCCGGCGCCGCGAACGCACCCCCGCCCGTTCACGGCGCCGGACTTCTCCGTGCTCCTGGCGACGTCGTGGAGACGCGTGACTACTGCGTTCGAGGTGGTGCTGTGCTGCACTGCGTTCATCACGCCCCCCTGTCGTCGTGGAGTCGGCTGATCCGTGTGAAAAAAAGCTTGCCCAGGCCAGTTCATGACGGTGTCCGTCGACTGTCACAGCCGTGTCACAGGGGCGGTTGACATACCGGTCCGGTACCGGACGAGCCGTGGGAGCGCTCCATGTGTCGAACTCGTCTCCCCCCATGGGACAGAATGACGCCGTGCCTTTCCTGTTGCTGATCGAGGACGACGACGCCATCCGCACGGCCCTCGAACTCTCGCTGTCCCGCCAGGGCCACCGCGTGGCCACCGCGGCGACGGGTGAGGACGGCCTGAAACTGCTGCGCGAGCAGCGGCCCGACCTGATCGTCCTGGACGTGATGCTGCCGGGGATCGACGGTTTCGAGGTGTGCCGGCGGATCCGGCGGACGGACCAGCTGCCGATCATCCTGTTGACCGCGCGCAGCGACGACATCGACGTGGTCGTCGGGCTGGAGTCGGGCGCGGACGACTACGTCGTCAAGCCGGTGCAGGGGCGTGTCCTGGACGCGCGGATCCGTGCCGTGCTGCGCCGCGGCGAGCGGGAGACGACGGACTCGGCGACGTTCGGCTCGCTGGTCATCGACCGGTCGGCGATGACGGTGACGAAGAACGGCGAGGAGCTCCAGCTCACGCCGACGGAGCTGCGGCTGCTGCTGGAGCTGAGCCGCCGCCCGGGCCAGGCGCTGTCGCGGCAGCAGCTGCTGCGGCTGGTGTGGGAGCACGACTACCTCGGCGACTCGCGTCTGGTCGACGCGTGCGTGCAGCGGTTGCGGGCGAAGGTGGAGGACGTTCCGTCGTCGCCGACGCTCATCCGCACGGTGCGCGGCGTCGGTTACCGGCTCGACAGCCCCGCGTGAGGATTCGTGAAGGACGGGGCAGCACATTGAGCGGGGCCGCGAAGGGCGCGCAGCGGGCGCTGAGTGCGGGCAAGCGGTGGACGAGCCTGCGCGTCCGGCTGATCATCGTGTTCGGCCTGGTGGCGCTGACGGCCGCCGTGTCGGCGTCGGGGATCGCGTACTGGCTGAACCGCGAGGCGGTGCTGAAGCGTACGCAGGACGCGGCGCTCGGGGACTTCAAGCAGGAGATGCAGAACCGGGCGGCGGCGCTGCCGCTGCGGCCGACGGAGGAGGAGCTGCGGCGGACGGCCGAGCTGATGGCCGTCGGCGGGGGCGGGTACAGCGTGGTGCTGCTCGGTGAGCGGGACGCGGGGAAGCCCATCGTCGGCGTGTCCGACGCGGACCGGTTCACGCTGAGCGACGTGCCGCCGTCGCTGCGGGCCGCCGTGGACGAGGAGCAGGAGCTCACGTCCGGCAACCGGCACTCGTACCACGTGTTCTGGCTGCGGACGACGCTGCGCGGGAAGCCGTACCTGGTGGGCGGGACGCGGATCATCGGCGGCGGCCCGACCGGGTACATGCTGAAGTCGCTGGAGCCGGAGCGGCAGGACCTGAACTCGCTGGGCTGGTCGCTGGGGGTGGCGACGCTGCTGGCGCTGCTGGGGTCGGCGCTGCTGGCACAGGTGGCGGCGACGACGGTGCTGAAGCCGGTGCACCGGCTGGGCGAGGCGGCGCGGCGGCTCGGCGAGGGGAAGCTGGACACGCGGCTGCGCGTGTCGGGCACCGACGAACTGGCTGAGCTGGCCCGGACGTTCAACGACGCCGCGGAGAGCCTGCAGAAGAAGGTCGCGGACATGAGCGCGCGGGAGGAGTCCAGCCGCCGGTTCGTGGCCGACATGTCGCACGAGCTGCGCACGCCGATGACCGCGCTGACGGCGGTCACGGAGGTGCTGGAGGAGGAGCAGGACGGTCTCGACCCGATGGTGGCGCCGGCCGTGTCGCTGGTGATCAGCGAGACGCGGCGGCTGAACACCCTGGTGGAGAACCTGATGGAGGTCACCCGGTTCGACGCCGGCACGGCCCGTCTGGTCCTGGACGACGTGGATGTGGCCGACCAGGTGACGGCGTGCATCGACGCGCGGGCGTGGCTGGACGCGGTGGAGCTGGACGCCGAGCGGGGCACCATGGCGCGGCTGGACCCGCGGCGCCTGGACGTGATCCTGGCGAACCTCATCGGCAACGCGCTGAAGCACGGCGGTTCGCCGGTGCGGGTGTCGGTGCGGACGACGGGCGACGACCTGATCGTGCGGGTGCGGGACCACGGGCCGGGCATCCCCGAGGACGTCCTGCCGCACGTCTTCGACCGGTTCTACAAGGCGAGCGCGTCCCGTCCCCGTTCGGAGGGCAGCGGTCTCGGGCTGTCGATCGCCATGGAGAACGCGCTGATCCACGGCGGTGACATCACGGCGGCCAACTCCCCGGACGGGGACGGCGCGGTGTTCACGCTGCGCCTGCCGCGCGACGGTTCGGCGGTCGCGGCGGGTGAGGACGCCGGGGAGGACGGCCCGGCGCGGAGCGGGACGGGCGACGGCGGCCGCGGACGGAGCGGGCGAGGGAACGGTGGTCCGGGGAACGGCGGCCGAGGGAACGGCGGTCCAGGGGATGAGGGACAGCGGAGTGACGAGCGGGATGCGGGTGCCTGAGGCCGGCGGCGGACGGTCCCGTCCGGGCGGCGTCCGGGGCGCGCGGGCCGGCCGGCGCGGACCGCGCCCCGCCCGCGGCGGCAGGCGCGTGCTCGCCGGTGCGGCCGCGCTGGCGGCGGTGGCGGCGCTGACCGCCGGGTGCGGGATCCGCACGACGTCGGTGCCGGTCGACGCGGGCGGGGCGCCCTCGCGGGTGCCGTGCAGCCTGTCGGAGGCGGCCACGGGGTCGCGGACGCCGGACGGGGGCACGACCGCGCGGGTGTACCTGGTCTGCGCGTCGGGGCTGGAGCCGGTGGACCGCACCCTGCCGCCGTCGGACGCGGCGACCGGCGAGGCGGGGCGCGTGGCCGTCGCCCGGGCACTGGTGGAGGCGATGCGGGAGCGGCCGTCGCAGGACGAGCGGCAGGCGGGCTTCACCACGTACGTCGAGGAGCCGTTGACGGTGTCGGCGGGCCGGGAGGGCGACCCGGAGGGCGCGCTGCGCCTCAGCCGGCAGCCGGAGGACCTGCCGCCGGCGGCGCTGGCGCAGATCGTGTGCACGTACGCCGGTGCGGACGCGACGTCGGTGGGCGGCACGGTGGTGCTGGGCGGGCCGGGGAAGTACCCGGTGCGGCGGTACGTGTGCGACGAGGGTGTGAAGGAGCGGCCGGAGTCGGCCGTGCCGACGCGGAGCCCCTGATTCGGCTGCGGTGCTGCGGGGCTGCGGCTTGCGGTGATGCGGGGTGGCTGTGGCGCTGCGGGTGCGGTGGTGCGGGGGTGGCTGTGGGGCTGCGGTGGTGTGGCTGCGGCTTGCGGTGGTGCGGGGGTGGCTGTGGCTGCGGGTCCGGCCGGTGGTCGGGTGTGGCTGTGGCGCTGTGGCTGGTGGGCCGGACGCCGAGCCCCGTTCCGGGTGTGGTGCGGCTGGTGTGGCGGATGGGGGACCGCTGTTCCGGGTGCGGCGCTGCGCCGCGGATGTGACTGCGGGCGCGGCCCGTGGGTCGGACGTGGAGCCCTCTGATCCGGGTGCGGGTGCGGCCCGTGGGCCGCACGCGGAACCGATCCCGCCGGTCCCCGCGTCTTGGGGGGCGTGCAGCGTCAAGGTTCGGGCGGCAGCGCCGCCCTCCGCTACCGCGTGGCGGGGCTCGTCCTCCTCTTCGTCCATCTGGTGTTCGTGGGGTGGCTGACGCTGCGGCCGCTGGACGTGATGTGGGTGACGGCGGCCAATCTGGAGCCGCTGGCCGGGATCAGGGCCGACCTGGCGCTGGGCCCGGTGGAGGCGGCGCGGCGGATCGGCGAGTCCCTCCTCCTGCTGGCGCCGCTGGGGGTGCTGCTGCCGCTCGCGGACGCGCGCCTCGACGTGGCGCCGTGGGCGTCCCTGGTGCGGACGGTGTCGGCGGGCGCCCTGCTGTCCCTGGGGATCGAGCTGCTGCAGACGGCCGTGCCGGGCCGGGTGGTGGACGTCGACGCGGTGCTCCTCAACGCCGCCGGCGTGGCGCTGGCGCACCTGGCGGTGGTGCCGGCCTGGCGGGCGAGGCTGCGGCGCAGGCTGTACGGGCCGGGCGGCGGGGGCGCGGGCGGCCCGCGGGCCGGGATCGGGGCCCGGGTCGGCGCCGGTGCGGGCGGCTGGTCCTCCCCCGGGCGGAGCCGCGGGCCCGGTGGGACCCTGCGCCGGGAGGACGGCCCCCAGGGGGCGACCCCGAGGATTCCCAGGGTCGGGACCGCCCCGTAGCCTGACGTTTTGTCCGGTGGGTGCGGGCAGGATGGAGTCATCGGGAGCCGACGAGAGGCTTCCGCGACACAGCTCACGAAGGAGCCCACCATGGCCGCACTGACCCGCCCCCGTGACGGACGCGTGATCGGCGGAGTGTGCGCGGCGCTGGCACGGCGCTTCGGCACCTCGGCGACGACGATGCGCGTGATCTTCGTGGTGTCCTGCCTGCTGCCGGGCCCGCAGTTCCTGCTGTACCTGGCACTGTGGATGCTGCTGCCGGTGGAGCGGGGCGCGAAGCCGGCCTGGTAGCCCGCCGGAGCCGGGGCGTCACGTACGTACGGCGGTGGGCGCGCATCCTTCCCGGATGCGCGCCCACCGCCTCGCCGTGCGTGTCGCCTCGTCGTGCGTGTCGGCTCAGAGGCCGGCCGCCGGGAGGGCGCCGCCGACCGGGAGGCCGCCGAGGAGCCCGACCACCGGGTCGGCCGGGGTGTTGACCGGCACCGCGGGGGCGGCGTCGGTGAGGGAGTCCAGGACGCCCTGCGTGACCGTGGCGGTCTCGCCGGCGCCGCCGGGCAGCTGCGCGACGGTCTCGGCGACGGGGAGCATCGAGGTGACGGTCTGGAGGGCCGGGCCGGTGGGGACGGAGGTGAGCGCGGAGGCGCTGCCGGCGGCGGAGGCGGCGAAGGCGGCACCGAGGGCGGCGACGCCGAGGGTCTTGGCAGCGGACTGCTTCATCGGATTTCGTCCTTGGGGTGACTCGGGGGGTGGAGCGGCTCTGCAACGTAGCCACGGGCCGCCGGACCCCGCAAACACCCGACGGTGGGCCGTTCGGCGGCGCCCGCGTCCCCCGCACCGGCCGGGAGCGGCGCGGCGTCAGGCGTCCTGGGCGGGAGAACCGCTGGTGGGGCCGGTCGACCCGAACAGCCAAGCGGATCTCAGCGCGGCGAAGCCCGGCTTGATCACGTCATTGATCATCGCCAGTCGTTCATCGAAAGGGATGAACGCCGACTTCATCGCGTTGACCGTGAACCACTGGACGTCGTCGAGCGTGTAGCCGAACGCCTCGGTCAGGTGCGCGAACTCCCGGCTCAGGGTGGTGCCCGACATCAGCCGGTTGTCGGTGTTGACCGTGGCCCGGAAGTGCAGGCGGCGCAGCAGGCCGATGGGGTGCTCCGCGTACGAGGTGGCGGCGCCGGTCTGGAGGTTGGAGGTCGGGCACATCTCCAGCGGGACGCGCTTGTCGCGCACGTACGCGGCGAGGCGGCCCAGCGTGACCGTCCCGTCGTCGGCGATCCCGATGTCGTCGATGATGCGGACGCCGTGGCCGAGGCGGTCCGCGCCGCACCACTGGAGGGCCTGCCAGATCGACGGCAGCCCGAACGCCTCACCGGCGTGGATGGTGAAGTGGTTGTTCTCGCGCTTCAGGTACTCGAAGGCGTCGAGGTGCCGGGTGGGCGGGAAGCCCGCCTCGGCGCCGGCGATGTCGAAGCCGACGACACCGGCGTCCCGGTGGGCGTTGGCCAGTTCGGCGATCTCCAGGGAGCGCGCGGCGTGCCGCATCGCGGTGAGGAGGGCGCCGACACGGATGCGGTGGCCGTTCGCGCGGGCGCGGCGCTCCCCCTCGCGGAAGCCCTCGTTGACGGCGTCCACGACCTCGTTCAGGGTGAGGCCGGCCTCCAGATGCTGCTCGGGGGCGTAGCGCACCTCGGCGTAGACGACGCCGTCCTCCGCGAGGTCCTCGGCGCACTCGGCGGCGACGCGGAAGAGGGCGTCGCGGGTCTGCATGACGGCGCAGGTGTGCGCGAAGGTCTCCAGGTACCGCTCCAGCGAACCGGAGTCGGCGGCCTCGCGGAACCAGGTGCCGAGCCGTGCGGGGTCGGTCTCGGGGAGGCCGGCGTAGCCGCCGTCGCGGGCGAGGTCGACGACCGTGCCGGGCCGCAGGCCCCCGTCGAGGTGGTCGTGGAGCAGGACCTTCGGCGCGCGGCGGAGCTGGTCCGCGGTCGGGGTGGTGAGGCTCTGGCTCGTCATTCCGGCACTGTAGTCCCTACGCGCGTAGAGGGACCGGTGGTGGCGCGAACCGGCCGTGGGCCGGTCCGGGGGCGGGCAGGGGCGGGCTGGGGGCGCGTGGTTCGCGGGGGTCACCCGATACGGAACGGTGACCGCGTGTACGAGTGGCGTACACCTCCTCTTCTGAGACTGTTCTGCCATGGCACACCACGCACTCGTAGGCCCGGGCACCGCCCGGGAGGCGCGCCTGGGGCGGGCGGTCGGGGGTTCGGGAACGGCGGCGGTCGGCGGGGTGGTGCTGCTGCTGCCGGACGGCTGCGCCGAGTCGGTGCGCCGCGCCTCGCCGCTGCACCGCGCCGCGCTGGCGCCGCTGGCCCGACGGCTCGCCCGGGCGGGCCGCGACGACGGAATGGCCGCGCACGTCGTGCGGTACGGGTGCCGCGGCTGGAACGGCGCCGACGAGCGGCTCGCCGTGGACGCGCGGTGGGCGGTCGCCGAGGTGGTGCGGCGCCACGGCGACGTACCCGTCTGCCTCGTCGGCCACGGGATGGGCGGCCGCGCGGCGCTGCGGGCGGCGGGGCACGCGGCCGTCGTGTCCGTGCTGGCGCTGGCGCCGTGGCTGCCGGAGGACGACGTGGCCGCCGAGCCGGAGCCGGTCGGGCAGCTGGTGGGGCGTCAGGTGATGTTCGTGCACGGGACGAACGACGCGGCGGCGCACCCGGACCTGTCGTACCGGCTGGCGGTGCGGGCGAAGAAGGCGAACCGGGCGACGTGCCGGTTCGAGGTGCACTCCGACGGGCACGCGCTGCGCCAGCACCACGGCGAGGTCCTGGCGCTCGCCGAGGACTTCGTGCTGGGCTCGCTCTTCGGACGCCCCCACTCCCGCCCCGTGGTGGACGCCTTCGCCGCGCCGCCCCCGCTGGGCCTGCGCATGCCGCTGGCGGCGGGCTTCGGCCGGTCCCTGCGGCACTGAGGCGCCTACCGGCCGGGCGTCGGCGGGCGGGCGTCGGGGCGGCCGGGGCGAGCGCCGGGGCGGCGTGGGTGGTGCGCGTACCGGCCGGAATCCGCCGTGCGGGCGGACGCCAGGGCGGACCTGCCCGGGCGGTGTGTCCGGGCTCGGCGGGCGTCAGTCCTGGTCGGTCCTGCGGCGCGGGTCGGGCTCGCCGCCCGCGATCGTGTCGGCGTACTCGGCCGGGTCGATGGTCCCCCTCCGGTCGGGCGCGATGCCCGGGCTGCCGCCGGGCTGTCCGCCAACCGGTGGCGCCGTGACCGCCCGGGACGCCGGGGACGCTGTCGGCGTCCGCGCGCTCCCGGTCGATGCGGCGGGTCGCGCGGACACCCGGGCGGCGCTCCGGGTACGGGTAACCGAACGGCTGCGACGCCGCCCGCTCCTCCTCGGCCTTCCGGGCCGCCTCCGCCGCCTCGGCCTGGTGGCCGGCGCGGTGGTCCACGGGGTCTACGGGGTCCACGCGGTCCACGGAGTGGTTCTCGTCGTGGTGCGTCGTGCCCGTCGGGTACCCGGCCCCGCCGCCCGATGCAGGCCGGACCCGGTCCTCGGTGGCCCCCGCGGGTGCCTTGTCGACCAGGTCGCGTCGGGGAGTGCCGGCGCCGCGCGCCCGACCTGACCGGCGCGACCCCCTAGTGCTCCGCCTCGCCGAGGAGCTTGCCGCGGCGGGACAGGAGGAACCGCTTGAACGCCGCCACCGGGGGCGTGTCCGGGCGGCCCGCCTGCCAGGCGACGCCGATCTCGCGGGCCGCGCGCGGTGCCGTCACCGTCAGTTCGACGACCCCCGGGCGCCGCACGGCCGGCGGCGGGAGCAGCGCGACGCCGAGGCCGGCCGCGACGAGGCCCCGCAGGGTCTCCGCCTCCTCGCCCTCGAACGCCACGCGCGGCCGGAACCCGGCCTCCGCGCACAGGTCGTCGGTGATGCGGCGCAGCCCGTACCCCGGTTCGAGGGTCACGAACGCCTCGTCGGCCGCCTCCGCCAGGCGGACGCGCTTGCGGCCGGCCAGCCGGTGGTCGTCCGGTACGACGAGCCGCAGCCGCTGCTCGTCCAGCCGCCGGGCGACCAGGTCGGGGGCGTCCGGCACCGGGGAGGTCAGGCACAGGTCGAGCTCACCGGCGCGCAGGCGTTCGAGCATCGCCTCGCCGTAGTTCTGCACGAGGGTGAAGCGGACCTTCGGGTGGTCGACGCGGAACGCCCGCAGCAGGCCCGGGACGGTCTCCGAGCCCATCGTGTGCAGGAAGCCGAACGCGACGCGCCCCGCCGTCGGGTCGACGTCCGCGCGCACCGCCTCCGCGGCCCGCTCCACCTCGCCGAGGGCCCGCTGCACGGAGAGGAGGAACGTGCGGCCCGCCGGGGTCAGGGACAGCGCGCGGCCCCGGCGCGCGAAGAGCGTGACGCCGAGGTCCTCCTCCAGCCGCGCCATCGCGCGCGACAGGGTCGACTGCGGCACTCCGGTCTCCCGCGCCGCCCGGGTCACGTGCTCGTGGCGGGCGACCGCCGCGAAGTACGCCAGGCGAGGGGCAAGCAGCAGGCCCATTTCTTCTTCGTTACTGTTCAGTGACAGCCGTGGCTGTGGCCTGTACTCATGCACCATGGGAACGATTAAAGCCGTTCCGTGCATTGGACGCATGAACGGCCGTCTCCGTACGGTCGAGGCATGTCTCCCGCCAGTACCGAGGCGTCCACGGCTCCCGTGGACGCCGACACGCGCCTCGCCCCCGGACGACCCGGCCACCGCCGCATGAGCCTCGCCCTCTTCGCCGCCGGCGTCGCGACGTTCGCCCTCCTCTACTCGACGCAGGCCCTGCTGCCCGCCGTCTCCGCCGACTTCGCGGTCTCCGCGTCGGCCGCCAGCTGGACCGTCTCCGCCGCGACGGGCGCGCTCGCCCTGTGCGTCCTGCCGCTCAGCGCGCTGTCGGAGCGGTTCGGGCGGCGGGCCCTGATGACGGCCTCCCTCGTGGTCGCCTCCGCCGTGGGACTGCTGGTGCCGTTCGCGCCGGACCTGGAGTGGCTGGTCGCGCTGCGCGCCGTGCAGGGCGCGGCGCTGGCCGGGGTGCCGGCGTCGGCGATGGCGTACTTGGCGGAGGAGGTGCGTCCGAAGGCGCTGGTCGGTGCGATCGGGCTGTTCGTCGCGGGCAACAGCGTCGGCGGCATGAGCGGGCGGATCGTGACCGGCTGGACCGCACAGCTGTGGGGCTGGCGGGCCGGGCTGGCCGCCGTCGGCGTGCTGGCGGTGGTGTGCGCGGTGGCGTACCGGCTGCTGCTTCCCCCCGCCCGCCACTTCCGGCCGGGCACCCTCGACCCGCGCGCCCTGGCGCGCACGGTGCGCACGCACCTGTCGGACCCGCTGCTGATGCGGCTGTACGCCATCGGCGCGCTGTTCATGACGGTGTTCGGCGCGGTGTACACGGTCATCGGCTACCGGCTCGTGGAGGCCCCCTTCTCGCTGCCGCAGGGCGTCGTCGGTTCGGTGTTCCTCGTGTACCTGGTGGGCACGGCCGCCTCGGCCGCGGCCGGGCGGCTCGTCGGCCGCATGGGGCGGCGCGGGGCGCTGTACCTGGCCGTCGCCACGACGGCGGCCGGTCTGCTGCTGTCGCTGTCCGGGTCGCTGACCGCCGTGCTGGGCGGGCTCGTCCTGATCACCGCGGGGTTCTTCGCCGGCCACGCCGTCGCCTCGTCGTCGGTGAGCCGGGCCGCGACCACCGGCCGCGCCCAGGCGTCCGCCCTGTACCAGTCGGCGTACTACCTCGGCAGCAGCGTCGGCGGCACCCTCGGCGCCGTCGCCTACCACCGGGCCGGTTGGGGCGGCACGGTCCTGCTCGGGCTGGTCGCGGTCCTCGGCGTCGTCTCCCTCACCCTGTACGGCACGCACCGGGCGCGGGTGGCGGCGCGGCGCGTCGGCCCCCGGCCGGCACCGGAGCGGAGCGTGCTCGTCGCGGCCGGCGGAACGCGCTGACCCCTTCGCGCGGACGGGTGGGTCACGAGGACGCATCGCGCGCATTTTCGGTACAACCGCGAGGCGGTCACGAGCGTCCTACGGGTACGACAACCTCATCGGAGGCAAGGGGAGTGGCTATGGGGGTCAAGGGCGGGGCATGGCGGCGGCGCACCGGAGTGGTGCTCGGCGCCACCGGGCTCGTCGTGCCGCTGGCACTGACCGTGGGCGCGGGTTCCGCGCACGCGGCCACGGCGTGCACGGCGGGGACGGGACCGTACCAGAAGCAGGTGGAGAAGTTCCTCGGCAGGACCGTGGACGGCAAGCAGTCCACGGGTGACTGCCAGGCGATCCGCTCGTTCCAGCAGACGCACGGCATCACGCCGAGCGCCGGTTACGCGGGGCCGCTGACCTGGCGGACCATGGACACGATGCTGCAGCAGCGGGCCGCGGGGAAGACGCCGAACAAGGCGGGCAAGTGCCCGGTCAACAAGGGCCGCATCGCCTGCGTCGACCTGACCAGGCAGCTCAGCTGGGTCCAGGACGGGTCGAAGCTCGTGTACGGGCCGGTGCCGGTCCGCACGGGCCGTGACGGCGCCGAGACGCGCACCGGCGCGAAGAAGGTCTACCAGCGCACGCTCAACCACTGGTCGACCCTCTACAAGGTGTGGATGCCGTACTCGCAGTTCTTCGACGGCGGGCAGGCGTTCCACTCGACGACCAAGTCGATGTGGAACCCGCCGGGTTCCGGGGGCTGCGTCAACATGCGGCCCAACGACGCGAAGGCATACTGGAACCTGCTGAAGAACGGCGACGACGTGTTCGTGTACGGGCGCAAGCCCGGCACGTGAACGCGCGATCCGGTCCGCGTTGTCAGTGCCCTCCGGTAACTTCCGGAGGGACGGCGGTGACAGCGGCGCGACAGGGGTGGACGCGATGGCGGACGTGGCGGCTCCGGAGGATCCGGAGACCCGGCTGGAGGAGTACCGGACGGAGCTGACCGGTTACTGCTACCGGATGCTCGGTTCGGCCTTCGAGGCGGAGGACGCCGTACAGGACACGATGGTCCGCGCGTGGCGGAGCATCGACCGGTTCGAGGGCCGCTCGTCGCTGCGCTCCTGGCTCTACCGCATCGCGACGAACGTCTGCCTGGACGCGCTCAACGCGGGCAACCGCCGCGCCCGCCCCATGGACCTGACGGCGGCCACGCCCGTCGCCCAGGCCCAGCTCACGGCCCGTCCCGAGGTCACCTGGCTGGAGCCGGTGCCCGACGGGCGGGTGCTCCCCCAGAGCGCCGACCCGGCGGAGGCGGCGCTCGCCCGCGAGTCCGTGCGCCTGGCGTTCGTTGCGGCGCTCCAGCACCTGCCGGCGAAGCAGCGGGCGGTGCTCATCCTGCGCGAGGTGCTCGCCTGGAAGGCGAGCGAGGTCGCGGAGCTCCTGGACACCTCGGTCGCCTCGGTGAACAGCGCGCTCCAGCGCGCGCGGGCCACCCTCGCCGCGTCCGACCCGGCGCGGACGGACGCGGCGGACCCGCTCGACGAGGAGCAGCGCGGCCTCCTCGACCGGTACGTGGCGGCCTTCGAGGCGTACGACATGGCGGCGCTGACGGCGCTGCTCCACGAGGACGCGACGCTCTCCATGCCGCCCTACGACCTGTGGCTGCGCGGCCACGACGACATCGTCGGCTGGATGCTCGGCGTCGGTGAGGTGTGCCGGGGCTCGCGCCTGGTGCCGGTGGTGGCCAACGGCACGCCGGCGTTCGCCCACTACCACCCGGACCCGGAGGGCGGGTTCAGTCCGTGGGCGCTCATGGTCATCGAGATCGTGGACGGGAAGGTCTCGGGGATCACGTCGTTCCTGGACGTGAAGCGCTGGTTCCCCCTCTTCGACCTGCCGGACCGGCTGGAGGGCTGAGAATCCCGGCCAGACCGACCAGTTCCAGCAGCAGCCGCAGGTCGGGCCCGGCGCCGCGCACGGCCATCCGGTGGCCGAGGCGCCGGGCGGTCAGGTGCAGCCGGGCCAGCGCGTCGACGGTGGCGAGGCCCGGCCGGCCCACCCCGCCGACCTCGCAGACGACCTCGCCGCCGGCGGCCGTGCCCTCGCGGAGCAGCGCGCTCAGCTCCTCGCAGAGGCGCGGGACGTCGGCCGGCTCGACGGGGCCGGCGACGTGGAAGACTTTCGGATCGGTGGCGTCCACACGGGGGGAGACCCGTGCGCGCCCCGGAACTCATCGGTACGCGGCACGGCGGGCCGCCGGCCCCCGGCAGGGCGGCCGGTACCAATGGTGGCAGCCGTCAGGCGCCGGGGAACTCGCCGGTGTCGAGGACGAGGTCGAAGGGGGCGGGGAGCCGCAGCTCCTCGCCGTACTTGACGGTGTCGAGCACGCGGTACATGCCGTTCCTCGGCTCTCCGTACAGGGTCGCGGTGGGGCGACCCGAGTGCCAGCTGTCGAGCAGCAGGTAGAGCGGCACGCCCGCCGTGGCGTAGCCGTGGAGCTTCTCGACACGGTCGTGGTTCGCGTTCGATCTCGACGTGATCTCGACGATCAGTTCGGCGACGGCGAGGGGGACATAGTGGCCGTGCTCCTTCAGGGCCGCCCGGGGCGCCACAAGCAGGTCGGGAATGAACATCCCCTGTCGCGAGGGGATGGCCACGGTCTGCGTTTGGTAGATTCCCCAATCCTCTGGGATCACCCCGTACAAACGGCGTTGGACCAAGTCGGCAGTGTCGTTGTGGCTGTTGGCAGGCCCAGGTGTCACGGTGACGACCCCTTCGATGATCTCCACCTTGCACCCCTCGGGCGCGTCCGTCGCCTCCCAGATACGGACGAGCTCGTCCCAGCCGTCGCCACAGGGGGGCTCCGGCTCGATGGCGAGTGCGCTCATGGCGGTCTCCTCAAATTCGGTGCGTCACCGATCCCAGCATGCCGAACGGGACCGACGGAGGTCCATCGGTCCCGTTAGGCCGTACGGGCGAGGGGTCAGGCGATGCGCTCCAGGACGACCGGGGTCGGCTCGTACGACGTGCCCGCCGGGGCGACGTCGTAGGTGCCGTCCAGGGACTTCAGGGCGTAGTCGAACTTCTCCGGGGTGTCCGTGTGCAGCGTCATCAGCGGCTGGCCCGCCGTGACCGTGTCGCCCGGTTTGGCGTGCAGTTCGACGCCCGCGCCGGCCTGCACGGGGTCCTCCTTGCGGGCGCGGCCCGCGCCGAGGCGCCAGGCGGCGACGCCGACACCGTACGCGTCGAGGCGGGTGAGCACGCCGGACGACGGGGCCGTGACGACGTGCTGCTCGCGGGCGACCGGGAGGGTGGCGTCCGGGTCGCCGCCCTGCGCGGCGATCATGCGGCGCCACACGTCCATGGCGGAGCCGTCGGCGAGGGCCTTCGCCGGGTCGGCGTCCTTGATGCCGGCCGCGTCGAGCATCTCGCGGGCGAGCGCGACGGTGAGCTCCACGACGTCGGCGGGGCCGCCGCCGGCGAGGACCTCGACGGACTCGCGGACCTCCAGGGCGTTGCCCGCGGTCAGGCCGAGCGGGGTCGACATGTCGGTGAGGAGGGCGACGGTCCTCACGCCGTGGTCGGTGCCCAGGCCCACCATGGTGGAGGCCAGCTCGCGGGCGTCCTCGATGGTCTTCATGAAGGCGCCGGAGCCGACCTTCACGTCGAGGACCAGCGAACCGGTGCCCTCGGCGATCTTCTTCGACATGATCGAGGAGGCGATCAGCGGGATCGCCTCGACCGTGCCGGTGACGTCGCGCAGCGCGTACAGCTTCTTGTCGGCCGGGGCCAGCCCGTCACCGGCCGCGCAGATCACGGCGCCGGTGGTGTCGAGGACGTGCAGCATCTCCTCGTTGGAGAGCAGCGCGCGCCAGCCGGGGATGGACTCCAGCTTGTCGAGGGTGCCGCCGGTGTGGCCGAGGCCGCGGCCCGACAGCTGCGGCACGGCGGCGCCGCACGCGGCGACGAGCGGGGCGAGCGGCAGGGTGATCTTGTCGCCGACGCCGCCGGTGGAGTGCTTGTCCGCCGTGGGGCGGGAGAGGGAGGAGAAGTCCATCCGCTCGCCGGAGGCGATCATCGCGGCGGTCCAGCGGGCGATCTCCGAGCGGTTCATGCCGTTGAGCAGGATCGCCATGGCGAGGGCGGACATCTGCTCGTCGGCGACCTCGCCGCGCGTGTACGCGTCGATGACCCAGTCGATCTGCTCGGGGGTCAGCTCGCCTCGGTCCCGCTTCGTGCGGATGACGGAAATCGCGTCCATGGGCTCAGTGTTCCTTCCAGCGGGGCGAAACGCGGTGTCTACGCGCATAGAGATGGTAAAGCGGCGCGGCCCTTCCACCCCGGGGGCGGAAGGGCCGCGTCGGTCAGGTGAGGTGCTTCGGGCCGAACGCCTGCGGCAGCATCTCGTCCAGCGTGCGGATCCCGTCGGGGGTGTCCACCAGCAGCTCGCCGCCGCCGAACTCGAAGAGGAGCTGCCGGCAGCGCCCGCAGGGCACGAGCGTCTCGCCGCGCCCGTCCACGCACGCGAAGTGCGTGAGCCGGCCGCCGCCCGTGACCTGGAGCTGGGAGACGAGCCCGCACTCGGCGCACAGGCCGATGCCGTACGAGGCGTTCTCGACGTTGCAGCCGGTGACCGTGCGGCCGTCGTCGACCACGGCGGCCGCCCCGACCGGGTAGCCCGAGTACGGCGCGTACGCGCGGGACATGGCGTCCCGGGCGGCGGCGCGCAGGGTCTCCCAGTCGAAGGACGACCGCCCGGCCGGGGTCACTTGCCCTGGCCCTTCTTGTACGGCATGCCGTTCGCCTTGGGCATCCTCAACCGCTGCGCCGACAACGCCAGTACCAGCAGGGTGGTGACGTAGGGCGCCGCGTCGACGAACTGGCTGGGCAGGATGTCGGTGGCGGAGTACCAGAGGAACAGCACGGCGGAGAAGACGGCGGAGACCACCGCGGCCGTGTACTTCTTCTTGTACAGGGTCCAGGCGCACGCGAAGACCAGCAGGATCGCCAGCAGGAGCAGCATCGCGTGGACGTTCTCGGCGCCGCCGCGCAGCTTGAGGCTGTCGGTGAAGCCGAAGAGGCCGGCGCCGAGGGCGAGGCCGCCGGGCATCCAGTTGCCGAAGATCATCGCGGCGAGGCCGATGTAACCGCGGCCGCCGGTCTGGCCCTCCTGGTAGATGCCGGTGGAGACGATCGCGAGGAAGGCGCCGCCGAGGCCGGCGAGGGCGCCGGAGACGAGGACCGCGATGTACTTGTACTTGTAGACGTTCACGCCCAGGGACTCGGCCGCGACCGGGTTCTCACCGCAGGAGCGCAGCCGCAGGCCGAAGCCGGTGCGCCACAGGACCCACCAGGTGCCGGGGACGAGGAGCAGGGCGACGACGGTGAGCACGGACAGGTTCGTGACCAGGCCGCCGAGCAGGCCCGCCAGGTCCGAGACGAAGAACCAGTGCTTCTCCTGGAGGTCGCCGAGCCAGTCCGACAACCCCGGGACGGTGATGCGGTCGATGCCCTCGACGCGCGGGGACTGCTTGGAGGAGCCGCCCGGGGCCTCGGCGAACGTGAAGTTCGACAGGTAGCGGGTGGCGCCGGTCGCCAGGATGGTGATGGCCACACCGGAGACGATGTGGTTGACGTTGAACGTGACGGTCATGATCGCGTGGATCAGGCCGCCCAGCGCGCCGCCGAGGATGCCGACGGCCACACCGGTCCACGGGCCCCACTGGTAACCGGCCCAGGCACCGAACCAGGTGCCGAGGATCATCATGCCCTCGAGGCCGATGTTGACCACGCCGGCCCGCTCGGCCCACAGGCCGCCGAGTCCGGCGAGGCCGATCGGCACGGCGAGCTGGAGGGCGCCGGACACCTGGCCCACGGAGGTCAGGTCGTCGGCGCCGCTGACCGCGCGGACCAGCGAGAACAGGAGCAGACCGCCCGCGACGAACAGCAGGATGACCGGCAGGGTCAGCTTGCGGCGCCCCCCGCCCTTGGCCGGCGCGGTGGCGCCCGCGGCGGTCACCGTGCTCGTGGATTCGATCTCGCTCATGCCGCCACGTCCTCCTTGTTCTTGCGGGCCTGGGCGGCAAGTTCCTCGCCGACCTTCTGCTGCTGCCGGCGGAGCCCGTACTGCCGGACGACCTCGTACGACACGACGACCGAGATCACGATGAGGCCCTGCATGATCGTGGCGATCTCCTTCTCGAAGTCCGCGTCGATCACCGATCCGGACGCCTTCTCCAGGAAGGAGATGAGCAGGGCGGCGAAGAAGATGCCGATCGGGCTGTTGCGCCCGAGCAGGGCGACGGTGATGCCCACGAAGCCGACGCCGGCGGGGAAGCTCAGGCTGTACGTGTGGGTCTGGCCGAGCAGCAGCGGCAGGCCGGTCAGACCGGCGACGCCGCCGGAGAGCAGCATCGCGGTGAGGACCATCTTCTTGGCGTCGACGCCGCTCGCCTGCGCGGCGGTCGAGCTGGCGCCCGTGGCGCGCAGGTCGAAGCCGAAGCGGGTGCGGTTGAGGACGAACCAGTAGACGACGCCGAGGGCGAACGCGACGAAGGTGAAGCCGTAGATGTTGCCGCCCTCGACGGCGAGGCCGGTCAGCCAGCCGGACTCGGCGATCACACCGGTGGTGAGGTCGTTCGAGCCGGGGGGCTGGACGCCGAGGTTGGCCGGCAGGATCATCCAGGCGATCAGGCTGGTCGCGATGGCGTTCAGCATGATCGTGGAGACGACCTCGCTGACCCCGCGGGTGGTCTTCAGGAAGCCGGCGATGCCGGCCCAGAAGGCGCCGACGAGCACGGCGACGAGCACGATCAGCAGCAGGTGCAGCGGCCCGGGCAGCTCGACGGAGGCACCGACGACGGCGGCGAGCATCGCCGCGAGGCGGTACTGGCCGTCGACGCCGATGTTGAACAGGTTCATCCGGAAGCCGATGGCGACGGCCAGGGCTGCCAGGTAGTACGTGCCGGTCTGGTTGATGATGAGGACCTGGACGTCCGGGAACTCCGCGGTCTCCATCATCAGGACGTACGGCTGGATCGGGTCGCGGCCCGAGGCCAGCAGCACGATCGAGGTCAGGACGAAGGCCACGGCCAGGGCGAGCGCCGGGCCCGCCAGACCCAGCAGCACCTTGTCCTTGTCGAACTTCTTCATCGGCCCTCACCGTCCGCGTCGTGGTTGTGCTCGAGGTGACCGGTGGCGGCGCCCGTCATGGCAGAGCCCAGCTCCTCGGGGGTGATCGTGGCGGGGTCGGCGTCCGCGACCAGGCGGCCGCGGTACATCACCCGCAGGGTGTCGGAGAGCCCGATCAGCTCGTCCAGGTCGGCGGAGATCAGCAGTACCGCGAGGCCCTCCCGCCGGGCCTCCCGGATCTGGTCCCAGATCTGCGCCTGCGCGCCCACGTCCACACCGCGGGTGGGGTGGGCGGCGATCAGCAGCTTCGGCTGGTGGCTCATCTCGCGGCCGACGATCAGCTTCTGCTGGTTGCCGCCGGACAGGGAGGCCGCGGTGACCTCGATGCCGGGGGTGCGCACGTCGTACTCGCGCACGATCCGCTCGGTGTCCTGGCGCGCGGCCTTCAGGTCGAGGACGCCGCGCTTGCTGTTGGGGGCCTCGGTGACGTGACCGAGGATGCGGTTCTCCCACAGCGGGGACTCCAGCAGCAGGCCGTGGCGGTGCCGGTCCTCGGGGATGTAGCCGATGCCGCCCTCCCGGCGCCTGCGCGTCGGGGCGTGGGAGATGTCTGCGCCGTCGAGGGTGATGACGCCGCCGTCGGGGTCGCGCATGCCCATGAGGGCTTCGATCAGCTCGGTCTGGCCGTTGCCCTCCACGCCAGCGATGCCCATGACCTCGCCCTTGTGGATGGTGAACCCGATCCCGCCGAGGACCTCGCGGACGACGCCGTCGGGGTCGGTCTGGGCGAGCCGCAGGTTTTCGACCGTGAGCATCGGGACGTCGGTGACCGTGGACTCGCGGGTCTCCGGGGAGGGCAGCTCGGCGCCGACCATCAGCTCGGCGAGCTGCTTGGTGGTGGTCGTCCTCGGGTCGGCGGTGCCGACGGTCGTACCGCGCCGGATGACGGTGATGTCGTCGGCGACGGACAGCACCTCGCCCAGCTTGTGGGAGATGAAGATGACGGTGAGGCCCTCGGCCTTGAGCTCCCGCAGGTTGTCGAAGAGCGCCTCGACCTCCTGGGGCACGAGCACGGCGGTCGGCTCGTCCAGGATGAGCGTGCGGGCGCCGCGGTAGAGGACCTTGAGGATCTCCACGCGCTGGCGGTCGGCGACGCCGAGGTGCTCGACGAGCACGTCCGGGCGGATGTTCAGCCCGTACGCGTCGGAGATCTCCTTGATCTTGTCGCGGGCCTTGGCGCCGATGCCGTACAGCTTCTCGCCGCCGAGGACGACGTTCTCCAGGACGGTGAGGTTGTCCGCCAGCATGAAGTGCTGGTGGACCATGCCGATGCCGGTGGCGATGGCGTCGGCCGGGCTGCTGAAGGTGACGTCTCGGCCGTCGATGGTGATCGTGCCCTCGTCCGGCTTCTGCATGCCGTAGAGGATCTTCATGAGGGTCGACTTGCCGGCGCCGTTCTCACCGCAGAGGGCGTGGACCGTGCCCTTGCGGACGGTGAGGTGGATGTCGTGGTTGGCGACGACACCGGGGAAGCGCTTGGTGATGCCGCGCAGTTCGACGGCGGGGGGGCTGGACGCGTTGATGACGCACTCTCCTTGGCGAGAAAGGAGCGAAGAAGCGGGGGACGGGCGGGCACGCTGGGCACGGTGGGGGCTCGGTGTGGCCGAAGTTATCGCGCCGGAGAGTTTTCTACGCGCGTAGCGATCCCTAATGCCAAAACCCATGGCCAGGACGTGACCCGGGGTCCGGAGAACGGTGTGGTGCACCGTCCTCCGGACCCCCGGGTCGGGGCCCCGGCCCCGTGGCTGCGGGTTACGGAGCGGTCTTGACCTTGATCTTGCCGGCGGTGATGCCGGCCTTGGCCTGGTCCACCGCGGTCATGACGTCGGTCATCTTGGTGAAGGCCGGGTTGGAGCGGGCCAGGCCCACGCCGTCCTTGTCCAGGCCGTAGCGGATCTCACCGCTCTGCGGCTTGCCGTCCTTGACGGACTTGATCAGGTTGTAGACCGAGCCGGAGACGTCCTTGGTCACCGAGGTGAGGATGTACTCCTTGTACGCGGCGAGGCCGGACTGGTTGTACTGGTCCGAGTCGACGCCGATGGCCCACTTCTTCGCCTTCGCCGCGGCCTCGATGGAGCCGGAGCCGGCGAGGCCGGCGGCGGCGTAGACCACGTCGGCGCCCGCGTCGATCTGGCCCTGCGCGGCGGCCTTGCCCAGGTCGGGCTTGGAGAAGCCACCGAAGTCCGGCGGCTGCGTCAGGTACTGGACCTTGACGTTGACGTTCTTGTTGGTGTCCTTGACGCCCTGGACGAAGCCCGCCTCGAACTTCTTGATGAGCGGGGTCTCGACGCCGCCGATGAAGCCGACGGTGTTGGACTTGGTCACCTTGGCGGCGGCGACGCCGGCCAGGTAGGAGCCCTGCTCCTCGTTGAAGACCAGGTTGGCGATGTTCTTGCCGGTCTTCGACGTGTCGTCGATGAGGCCGAACGTGGTGTTCGGGAACTTCGGCGCGACCTCGGCGATGGCGGGCGCGTACGCGAAGCCCACGCCGATCACCGGGTTGTTGCCGGCGCGGGCGAGGGAGGTGAGGCGCTGGACCTTGTCCGGGTCGCCCTCGCCCTCGCTGGGCTCGGCCTCCGTGCCCTTGACGCCGAAGTCCTTCTCGGCCTTGGCGAGACCGGCGTAGGCGGCGTCGTTGAACGACTGGTCGCCGCGACCACCGATGTCGTACGCGATGGCGGCCGTGCCGCCCTTCGAGTCGGCACCGGCGTCCGACTTCTTGTCTCCACCACAGGCGGTGACACTGAGGGCGAGGGCCGCGGACGCGATACCCGCGGTGGCGATCCTGGTGATCCGGCGCAAGGGGGGCTCCTTCGACCTACCGAAGCGCCTCTTCCGGCGCTGGTTTCGCGGGCGATCGTAACGCGCGTAGATGTCTAATAAAGCCCTGTACGGAAGCCGTTATCGATTCGTCGCGTACAGGCTGCCCGCAGGCCGCCTCCCGGCCGCCCGCACCGAGTAAGAGGCTGCCTCAGCGTGTCGACCCGTGCACGCGGGGTCCGCCCGGAACACCCGGGAGGGGGCGGCGGTGCGGCCGGATGGCGGAGGGGGCCCGGTACGCGGGCGCGCCGGGTTGGCGGGGGTGGTCTTTCGGCCACGGCCGGGGAGTTCGGGGACTCTCGGGTGGGGAGTTCGGGGGTGCGGGGACGGCGGCGGTCGAGGGGCTCGGGGGGGGCGGGCCGCCGGGGCGCGGGGCGTTCCGGGGGCGGCGTTCGGAGGGGCGGGCCGCCGGCGCCGCGTTCGGAGGGCGGACCGTCGGGGCGGGGAGTACCGCTCTCGGGCAGCCGGGCCGGGGGCGATCGAGGGGGCCGGGGCGCGGGCCGATCGAGGGGCGGGCCGCCGAGGCAGGGAGTACCGCTCTCCGGGCGGCCGGGCCGCGTGGGGAGGGAAGCGGCGGGGCGGGGGGTGACGCTGCGGGGACGCGCGGAGTCGGTGCGGGTGGTGCACGGTCGGTGCGCGTGCACCGGGGCCCCACGCGAGGGACCCGGCGCGGGTGGGGGCCCGGCCCCCCGTCGGGCGGGGGCCGGGGGTGGGAGGTGTCAGGCGGCGCCCGCGTCGATCAGGGCCGCGGCGGTGAACAGCTCCACACCGACCTTGATCGCGGCCTCGTCGACGTCGAAGTCGCCGCGGTGCAGGTCATGGCGGGCCGGGTCGCCGGGGCGCCGGACGCCGAGGCGGGCCATCGCGCCGGGGACGTGCTCCAGGTACCAGGAGAAGTCCTCGCCGCCGAGGGACTGCTCGGTGTCCTCCACGGAGTACGGGCCGCAGCGGCGCTCCATGGCCTCGCGCAGGAGCTCGGCGATGACCGGGTCGTTCACCACGGGCGGCACCCCGCGTACGTAGTTGATCTGGGACTTGGCGCCGTGCAGGGTCGCGACCTCGTCGATCGCGGCGTACACCTGGTCCGGGGCGCCGCGCCACGCCTCCAGGTCGAGGCAGCGGACCGTGCCGCCCAGCTCGGCGTGCTGGGGGATGACGTTCGGCGCGTGGCCGGCCTCGATGCGGCCCCAGGTCAGGACCAGGCCGGAACGGGCGTCCACGCGGCGGGCGAGCAGCGCGGGGACGTCCGTCGCGACCCGGGCCACGGCGGTGACCATGTCCGTCGTCAGGTGCGGGCGGGCGGTGTGGCCGCCGGGGCCGTCGAGGGTGACCTCCAGGCGGTCGCACGCCGAGGTGATGGGGCCGACGCGCAGGCCGATCCGGCCGGCGTCGACGCGCGGGTCGCAGTGGACCGCGATGATCCGGCCGACGCCGTCCAGGACGCCCGCCTCGACGGCCTCCACGGCTCCGCCGGGCAGGACCTCCTCGGCGGGCTGGAAGAGGAGGCGGACCGGGCGCGGCAGCAGGCCCTGGCGGTGCAGGTCGGCGAGGACGAGGCCGGCGCCCAGCACCGTGGTGGTGTGGACGTCGTGGCCGCAGGCGTGCGCGCGGTCGGGGACGGTGGAGCGGTAGGCGCAGTCCACCTTGGTGTCCGGGATGGGCAGGGCGTCGATGTCCGCGCGGATCGCGAGCATGGCGCGGTGCCCGTCCCACGTGCCGATGTCGCAGGTGAGCCCGGTGCCGCTGGGCAGGACCCGGGGGCGGAGGCCGGCGGCCTCCAGCCGGGCCTTGAGCGCCGCGGTGGTGCGAAACTCCTGGTTGCCCAGCTCCGGGTGCATGTGCAAATCCCGGCGGAAAGCGATCAGCTCGGTACGGAGTGACTCCGGCAGCGTACCGAGGAGGGGCGTTTCGCCGGGAACGTCGGCTTCGGGATCGCGGGACATCAACTTGTTCACCCATCAAAGGGTAGGCGTCTTTACCCCTCAACTGACGTGTGATCTACAAAACTTCAGCCCGATAGGGGAAAGAAACCACGCTGACCGGGCTTGAGTCGGGTTCGAAGTGGGTAAGCTCACGCGATTTGGGGGTTGTCTTGGGCTTTTCGGGTACCCTGACTCTCCGCCGTTAACACTCGTTCACGCTCCGGTGAGCGTCAGCCCGTGCGCGGTGCGCGCCGTCTCGGCCACCGCGGCCAGGAAACCGCGCGCCCGGGGCGGGGCGCTCGCGCGCAGCCACTCCGGGGCCACGTCGCACACCGTGATCGTCACACCGCTGCCCGCGAGGGCCGTCGGGAGGGTGTGCACGACGGTCGAGGGGAAGCTCACCACCGTACGCCCGATCGGGCCGCGCCGCGCGGTCATCTCCAGTGGCAGCTCGGAGCGGACCACCTCCAGGCCGGTCGCGGTGGCGATGCGGTGCAGCTTGGTGACGTCCTCCCGGTGGTGGGCGAAGTAGCGGGTGACGCCGTGCGCCGCGGCCAGGGCGGCGACGGCGTCCACGTACCGGTCGGGGTCGACCACGCCGGTCTCCACGAGCGACGTGCCGACCAGGTCGGCACCGCCGGTGATCCGGGGCGGGCCGTAGCGGGCCCGGGTCCAGGCGAAGGCGTTGCGGCTGACCTCGGCGCCGTCGGGCGCCTCGACCGGCAGGGCGCTGAAGATCTCCAGGGCGCGCCGGCGGCCGGGCGACAGCCGGCGCCGGGCGAGCGCGCCGACCGGGGCGAGGGCCAGCTCGCGCGGGGAGCGGACGCCGCCGCGGTGCCAGCGCGCCAGCCGCTCGCCGCTGACCAGCTGGGCCGCGTACTCCATGGTGGCCGTGCCGTCGTCGACGATGGTGACGCGGCGCGGCCGGAAGAGGCCCAGCAGCAGCTGCACGTAGCGGGAGAAGGGGTCGCCGACGAGGACCCGGTCCGCGTGGCGCAGCAGCGGCGCGAGCTCCCGCAGGGTGCGGGGCAGGCCGCCGCGGTGCCCGCGGGCCTCCTGCCAGCGGACGGTGGCGTCCTCGTCCCGGGCGATCCCCGCCATGCGGCGGAGCTGGCCGCGGGACATGGGGTCGGTCGGTGGGAGGACGACGACGGTGAGCCGGCCGGGGCCGCCGCCCCGCGCGCACGCCCACTCCAGGGCGTTCAGGACCTGGACGGGACTCTCGACGAGGGCGACGTTCCGGCGGCTTGCGTGGCTCGGGCGGCTTTGGGGGCTCGGGGGGCTTTGAGGGCTCGGGCGGCTCTGGGGGCTTGGCGGCCCTGTGGGGTGCACGCGGTTTACGGGATCTGTGGAATGCATGGGCTTCCTGTGTTTCCTGTGCTTCTTGGGGCTCGTGCGGGGGCCGGGAGCCTGCGGAGCTTCCTCCTGGGCGCGAGCTCGGACTCGTACACCCGTTTCACACCGTCGGCGAGGGCGTCTCGATGGTGCGGATGTCCCGGACGAGACGGGTGAGGCCCTGCGGTTCGACGGAGGAGGCCTGACCCCCGCATCGCGCTGTCGAGGGTGGTGTGCCGCTCTCGACGAAGACCGCGCCGAGGGTGAGGGCGGGCCAGGGTGGCGACCGTGCGGCCGGTGGCCCGCAGGAACTCGGCGCCGGTGACCTCGCGGGGCGTGTCCTGCCCGGCCTCGGCGAGCTGCCGGGCGGTCGGGGTGGCGCGACCGCGCAGCACGTACCCGGTGACGGGGGACCCGGAATCCGCGACGACCGCGATCCGGTGCGTGGGGGAAGGCACGTCGAGGACGTTAGGAATCCCTTCCGGTGCGCGGCCCAACGCGACCGCAACAAAGGGTGAACAGCGCCGGGCGGCCGTCCGGTCAACCACCCCGCCGCCGAGCGTTCACCACGCCTCTTCTTCCCGGTGGTGAGGAATGCCGGGTGCGGCGCCTCGTCTCCGGGCCATGGCCGTCGTCGTGCCCTTCTGCAGCGTGCAGCGGTACGCGCCCGACGCTCTCCGAAGCCTCCGAAACCTCCGGACCGATGCCGGGAGGACTGCGCGTTCCTCCCCGTGGACGGCTGCTCCACCGACGGCACGCCGGAGGTCCTGCGGCGTGCCGTGCGGGAGGTGCCCGGCGCGGTGCCGCTGCGGCACGAACCCGACGCCGGCCTGGCGACCGCCCGCAGCACCGGGCTGGACGCGGCGCGCGGCGCGTACCTCGCCTTCCTGGACGGCGACGGCTGGCCGGCGCCGGGGCGCCTCGCCCGGGCGCCGGCCGCCGTCGAACGGTCGGGGTGCGACTTCGTGCGCACGGACCACGTCCGGTGCACCGGCCGGGAGCGCGTGCTGCGGCGCGTCCCGGCGGGCCGGCGCGGCGAGGTCCTGCGGGCCCCGCGACGCCATCCTGCCCGCCGACCGATCGACGTCGGTGGACTGTCCGTACGCCTGGGCGGGGACGCACCACCGGCGGCTGTACGGAAGGGGGATCCTGCGCCGCACGGACGGGGTGCGCACGGCCGAGGACCGCCCGTGGATCCGGCGGTTGCGCCGCGAGGCGGCCGGCCGGGGCCGGCGGACCGGGCGGGACCGGCACGGACTGCCCGCCCGTCCCGGCCCCCGACCACCCCGCGGCCCGGCGGCCCGCCTACTCGACCGGCGCGGCCTGCTCGACCGGCTCGACCGGTTCCTGGAGCTCCGTCACCCAGTCCGCCGGGTCCTCCGACCACTCCAGGTACAGCTCGCGGGAGTACCCCACCGAGCGGTAGCCGTTGGCGTCGACCCAGGTCGCCAGGGTCTGGATGGTGGGCAGCAGTTCCTCCATCGCCCCCCGGTGGACGACCGTCGCCGCCCGCTCGAGCCCGGGCAGGTCGACGATCCGGACGCCCGGTACGTCGACGACCCCCGCGGGAACGGTCATCCCCGCGTGGACGACGATCGAGCCGTCGCCCTCCGGGGCGTCCTCGTAGTAGGCGATGCCCGGGCCGGAGGCGGTGACCCCGGCGGCTTCCAGCCGGGCGCACAGCTCCTGGTACAGAGGGGTGATGACCGGGCCGATCTCGCCCGGTCCGAACCCCGCGGCGACTCCGGTCAGCTCGGCCAGCCGGGCTGCCGGCACGCTCTTCACGACGACGTCCTGCGTGGACATGTGTCCCTCGCTCTCGATGGCTCGGAGCCTCGCCGCGACCCGCGCCAGCCGCGCGGCCGCCTCGCTGACGGCCGACTCCAGCTCGGCCTGCCGCAGCCGCAGCATCCCGCGCAGTTCCTCGGGCCCGACCTCCTCGTCGAGGATCGACCGCACCTGGTCGAGGGTGAACCCGAGGTCCTTGAGCGCGATGACGCGGTTGAGCCGGGCGAGCTGACCGGCCCCGTAGAAGCGGTAGCCGCTGTGCGGGTCGACACGGGCGGGGCGCAGCAGTCCGACGGCGTCGTAGTGGCGCAGCATCCGGACCGACACCCGGCCGTGCCTGGCGAAGTCTCCGATGGTGAACATGACGCCTCCTACGACACGGCCTCACACGGTGTCAGGGTCAAGGCCGGATCGAGCGCGCCGGATCACCGGAGGGGGCGAGGGGTGCTCAGAACGCGTCCGTCGGGACGTACGTGCCCCACACCTCGCGCAGCGCGTTGCAGACCTCGCCGACCGTGGCCCGGGCCTTCAGTGCGTCCTTCATCGGGTACAGGACGTTGTCGCTGCCCTCCGCGGCCTTCTTCAGCTCCGCGAGGGCCGCGTCGACCGCCGCCTGGTCCCGCTCGGCCCGCAGCCTGGCGAGGCGCTCGGCCTGCTGGGCCTCGATGGCCGGGTCGACGCGCAGGGGCTCGTACGGCTCCTCCGTGTCGAGGGTGTAGCGGTTGACGCCGACGACGACGCGCTCGCCGCTGTCGGTCTCCTGCGCGATGCGGTAGGCGGAGCGCTCGATCTCGTTCTTCTGGAAGCCGCGTTCGATGGCGCTGACGGCGCCGCCGAGCTCCTCGACCTTCGTCATGAGTTCGAGGGCGGCGGCCTCCACGTCGTCCGTCATCTTCTCGACCACGTAGGACCCGGCGAACGGGTCGACGGTGGCGGTGACGTCCGTCTCGTACGCCAGGACCTGCTGGGTGCGCAGGGCCAGGCGGGCGCTCTTGTCGGTGGGGAGCGCGATGGCCTCGTCGAAGGAGTTGGTGTGCAGCGACTGCGTGCCGCCGAGGACCGCGGCGAGGCCCTGCACGGCGACGCGGACGAGGTTGACCTCGGGCTGCTGGGCGGTGAGCTGGACGCCCGCGGTCTGGGTGTGGAAGCGCAGCATCCACGACTTGGGGTTCTTCGCGCCGAACTCCTCGCGCATGACGCGGGCCCAGATGCGGCGGGCCGCGCGGAACTTGGCGACCTCCTCCAGGATCGTCGTGCGGGCGACGAAGAAGAAGGAGAGGCGGGGCGCGAAGTCGTCGACGTCCATGCCCGCGGCCACGGCCGTGCGGACGTACTCGATGCCGTCGGCGAGGGTGAAGGCGATCTCCTGCGCGGGCGAGGCACCGGCCTCCGCCATGTGGTAGCCGGAGATCGAGATGGTGTTCCACTTCGGGATCTCGGCCTTGCAGTACTTGAAGATGTCGGCGATGAGCCGGAGGGACGGCTTCGGCGGGAAGATGTACGTGCCGCGGGCGATGTACTCCTTCAGCACGTCGTTCTGGATGGTGCCGGTCAGCTTGTCGGCGCTGACGCCCTGCTCCTCCGCGACGAGTTGGTAGAGCAGGAGCAGCAGCGCGGCGGGCGCGTTGATCGTCATCGAGGTGGAGACCTTGTCCAGCGGGATCCCGCCGAACAGGACGCGCATGTCGTCGACGGAGTCGATCGCCACGCCGACCTTGCCGACCTCGCCGTGCGCGATGGCGGCGTCCGAGTCGTGGCCCATCTGGGTGGGCAGGTCGAAGGCGACGGACAGGCCCATGGTGCCGTTGGCGATCAGCTGCTTGTAGCGGGCGTTGGACTCGACGGCGGTGCCGAAGCCGGCGTACTGCCGCATGGTCCAGGGGCGGCCCGTGTACATCGTCGGGTAGACGCCCCGCGTGAAGGGGTACGAGCCCGGCTCGCCCAGCTTCTCGCCGGGCTCCCAGCCGGACAGCGCGTCCGGCCCGTACACCGGCTCGATGGGCAGTCCCGACTCCGACTCGCGCGCCATGTGCTGTGCCTTCCGATAGACCTACTCGCAGGTACCGACCCTCGCGACGGACTGTAGCGGCGGGCGTGCGGCCGGTGGAGGGCCGCACGCTGGGACCTTGCTCACAGCATTCCCCGGGGCCTTCGTCACAGCATCGTCACACCACTCCGGTGGGGGGCAACCGCCGCCGGGTGCCGACGATCCCTACGTACACACGAACCAGACCCGGGGGGCCACCATGTACCGACGTTCGACCGCGATAGGCAGAGGGCTGCTGGCCGCCGTGGCGGTGGCGCTGGCCGCGGGCTGCACCGCCCAGGCGGCGGGGCCGGCCGGGTCGTCGGCCGCTCCGGCGACCGGGTCGCCGGCCCCCGCCGCGTCGGCGCCGGGCACGGCCTCGCCGTCGGCGGAGTCCTCGGGGGCGCCGTCCTCCTCGCCGACCGGGTCGGCCTCGCCGTCCGGGTCCTCCGGGCCCGCCTCGCCGTCCGCGTCGGGCAGTGACGGGCCGTCCACGTCCGCCTCACCGGCCGTGCTGGCCAAGGGCACCGAGAACGAGCAGGTCCGCGAGGCGCAGGCGCGGCTGCGCCAGCTCGGCCACTTCCACCGCAGCCCCACGGCCTTCTACGGCGCCATGACCGCCGAGGCCGTCTCCGCCTTCCAGGGGACGAAGGGCCTCACGGCGACCGGCGAGGTGGACGCGGCGACCTGGCGAGCGCTGGTCGCGGCGACGCGGAAGCCGACCGGCGACGAGCTGCGGCCGTCCACCACCAACGAGGTGGACACGCCGGACCAGCGCTGCATGACGGGTCGGGTGCTCTGCATCAGCAAGGAGAGCAGGACCCTCGCCTGGATGGTCGACGGGAAGGTCGTCTCGGCGATGGACGTCCGCTTCGGCGCGGTGAACACGCCCACGCGGGAGGGCACCTTCAAGGTGGACCGCAAGGAGGTCGAGTGGAAGTCGACGCTCTACCACTCCGACATGCCGTACTCGATGTTCTTCAGCGGCGGGCAGGCGGTGCACTACTCCGCCGACTTCGCGGCGCGCGGCTACGACGGCGGCTCGCACGGCTGCGTCAACGTCCGGGACAAGGATCGGCTCGCGACGGTGTTCTCGCAGGTGAAGGTGGGGGACAAGGTCGTCGTCCACTGGTGACCCGCCGGTGTCCGCAGGGCCGTCGGGCGGCGGGACCGTCCGGCGGCGGGCTGCCGGGGGGCGTGTGCGCCGGGGGGCCGTGTGGGCCGGGTACCGGTGGACCGGGCGGCGGGGGCCGCGAGGACGGGCGGCCGGGTTCCCGGAGCTCCCGGGCCCGGCGCGGGGGCCGGGCGGTGGAGATGGGCGCGGGCGGGACCGGGGGAACGTGTCCCGCCCGCGCCATGTGCGCTGAGCCGTAGGTACGGGGGGAACCCCGGCTCGTGCGCCGCCGATGACCAGTCGGCTCACTCATTACTGCGTCACCGGCTCGAAAAGTGTCACACCTTGGCCGCACTGCTGTGAAAGCGCAGGTCAGAGGGGTGAATGGGGCGCGAGGGTCAGAGGGTGGCGCGGGGCGCGGAGGTCAGGGGAACGGTCCACGAGACCGCCGAGGCGGAACCGCCCGCGCCCCCCGACGACTTCCCGCCCGACGCCTTGCCCCCGGACGGCTGACCACCGGAAGCCTGGCCACCGGACGCCTTGCCGCCCGAGGTGGTGCCGACGGACGTCCTCCCGCCCGACGACGTGCCGCCCGACGACGTGCCGCCCGAGGTCGTACCGCCGGACGCGCCACCGCCCGGCTTGCCGCCGGCGGTACCGCCGCTGCCACCGCCGCCGCCGTCGGACTCCGGGTCGCCGGTGGCGCCGGTGGCGCCGATGGAGGTGCCGCCGGAGACGCGCCCGGACAGGACCTGGTCGCAGAAGCGCTCGATCCCGCCGTCGGCCTTCGCCGACAGCTCCAGCTGCTGCCGCCGCGCCGTGTCGAGGTGGCCGTCGCGGTAGTCGCGGCACGCCTGCGTGGTGCGGTCGGGCCAGGCGCCGCCCGGGGCGCGCTTGTCGCCACCGGCCCAGTACTCGTCGTCGGCGTGCCCGCGGTCGGCGCCATCGTTGTCAGCGGTCCCGTCGGAGCCGGCCGTCGCGTCCGGGCCGCCGGTGGCGGGGAGCGACGCGCCGGGGGGCGTCGGGCCGTCCGGGTGCGGCGGCGTCACCGGGCGGGTCGACCCGCGCGGGGTGGCCACGCCGTCCGGCGCGTCGAGCTCCATGGGCGCGGACGCCGAGGCGGCCGGCACGGGGGCGGCGTCCCGGCCGAAGTCGGGCAGGACGCCCGTGCCGGCGGCGACGGCGACGCCGCCGACGGCCAGTCCGGCGACGGAGGCGGCCAGGCCCCAGCGGGCGGGGCGGGTCCAGGCGCGGGCCCGGCCGGCGGGACGGGGGGAGCCCCCGATGCGCACGGCGCCCAGGTCTCTGCCCGCGCCCGGCGCCCGGCCGTCGACGCGCGTCGACCTGGCCGCGCGGAACGCCGTGAGCGCCGCCTCCTCGCCGGGCAGCGCGCCCGCGGGGCCGGTACGGGTGCGCGCCGCGTCGGCCCGGGCCGACTCCAGCGCCTCCGCGAGGCGTTCGGCCTGCAACCGTGTGTAGTCGTCGTCGGCGTCGACCGGCTCACCACGCAGCAGTCGCTCCGCCGCCTCGTGGTCGAGCCACTCATACCGCTCGTCGGCCATCACATGTCCTTCTGCGTCCGCGAGCGCGAATGCGTCACTGCACGGCGCACGGCAGCGGCCCGTGCGCCGGTCCTCGTCCGGGGGCCCGGCTGCGGCGGTACGGCGCTCAGCGCGACGCCGGTCGGGTCGGCGGCCCCCAGCAGCTCGGCCAACCGCTTCAGCCCCCGGTGGGCGGCGGTGCGGACCGCGCCGGGGCGCTTGCCCAGGGCCTCGGCCGCGCTCTTGGCGTCGAGGCCGACGACGACCCGGAGGATCACGGCCTCGGCCTGGTCCTGCGGGAGCTGGGCGATCAGGTCCATGGTGTGGCCGGTGGCGAGCGCCTCCATGGCCTCGACGGCCGTGTCGGCGTCGGCGGGCTTGTCCGTCAGCTCCGTCTCGTCGCCGCCCTGCGCGGGGCGGCGGCCGCGCATGCGCAGGTGGTCGAGGGCGCGGTTGCGGGCGATGCGCGCCGCCCATCCGCGGAAGCGGTCGGCGTCCCCGCTGAAACGGTCGAGGTCGCGGGCGATCTGGAGCCAGGACTCGGAGGCCACGTCCTCGGCGTCCACCTCGCCGACGAGCGTGCGTATGTACCCGAGCAGCCGCGGGTGCACGGCGCGGTACACAGTACGGAAGGCGTCCTCGTCCCCGTCCTGCGCCGCGAGCACTGCGGCGGTCAGCTCCGCGTCGTCCCCCAGCACTCCACAACCCGTTCGTCTCGCGGCCGGCAAAGCCGGGCCGCTCCGCCCAGCGCGCAGGAGCACGCTACGTGCTCCTGCCGTATCTCGTCCATGTTTGTACAACATGCAACGGCATACGCCGGCGGGTGGTGTGACAGAAAACGCACCCCGGGCGCTGATAGGAGTACGGGGCCGTCCTACGGACCCGCGGACGGCGACCGGGGCCTCTCCTGTGGGGGGTGGCGGCCCCGGTCGTCCTCCGGACCGGCCCGCCCGTCCGCCTCTTGGCCTGATCCGGGCGCCCGTTCCTCCGCCTCCCGCGCCATCCCCGCCCCCGCCTCCTCCCGCAGCCGGCCCGCGAGCCTTCGGAGACCCCGGTGCGCGGCGGTGCGCACCGCGCCGGGGCGCTTGCCCAGCAACCGCGCGGCCGCCGGGGCGTCCAGGCCGACCACCACCCGTAACAGCACCGCCTCCGCCTGGTCGCGGGGCAGTTCGCGGACGAGGGCGAGCGCCTCCCCCGTGGCGAGGGACTCCAGCGCGACCAGGGCCGTGTCCCGGCCGTCGGGGAGGTCGAGCACGTCCTCGTCGAGCGCGGCGGTACGCGGTCGGCGGCGCTGCCGGCGCAGGTGGTCCAAGGCCCGGTGGCGCGCGATCGTCGCCGCCCAGCCGCGGAAGCCGCCGCCGTCCCCGCGGAACCGGCCGAGGTCGCGGGCGATCTCCAGCCACGCCTCCGCGGCCACGTCCTCGGCGTCGTCCCCGACGAGGCCGCGCACGTACGTGAGGAGCTGCGGCTGTACCAGGCGGTACACCCGGGCGAAGGCCGCCTCGTCGCCGTGCTGCGCCTGCCGGACCGCGGCGCCGAGTTCCGCATCGTGTCCCCCCATACCTCAGCCTGCGTGCGCCCGCGGGGAAGTGTCACAGGGCCGGGGGGAGGGAGCCGGTCCGGAACGGGCGTGAGAGTGACCGGGATCACCTCTCATCAAGTTTGACTAGCCCGCCCGACCGGGCATACCGTCCGTGTAGTCAAACTTGACGAGACGGGCGAGACGCCCACCGAGGAGACCGCGTGACCTTCCTGCCCGACACCGGATACGCCCCGACACCCGAGGACCGCGCGAGCCTGGACGCCTGGTTCGCGGAGTACGACGCGCGCAGCGCCCGGCGCGACGTGGAGGGCATGGCCGACCTGGCGGTCTTCCCGCTGAACCTGGTCAGCGACGACAGCGCGGGCGACGGCCGGTCCGCCCAGTGGGACCGGGAGCAGTTCGTCGCCACGATGACGCACGTGATGGGGGACGGCGGCGACGACATCACGTTCGAGTCGACGCGCACCCCGGTCTTCCTGTCGCCCGCCATGGCCGTCGTCTTCACCGACTCCACCATGACCGCGGGCGGCACGACCCGCCGGCTGCGCTACGCGGACGTCCTCGTGCGGCGGCGGGGCGCGTGGGCGTTCCAGACCATGATCCAGGGCGGGTGGGGCGACAACCTCTGACCCCGGCCCCGTGTGCGGGGCCCGGCGGCCGCCGTCCGGTGGCGGGCCGTCCGGCGGCGGGCCGTCCGGCGGCGGGCCGTCCGATGCCGGCCGCACCCCCGTCACCGCCCCGTGGCGGCCGCCGGGCCCGGCGGCCGCCGCCCGGTGGCGGGTACCGGCGGTCCTCCGCCGGGCCGTCGCGATAATGCGCGGGTGACCACCGCACCCGTACCGCTCCCCGCCGACCACATACCGCCCGGTGCCGCCGAGTGGCGTTCGGCCGACGCGCACCGCTGGCTGACCGCCTCGCCCGCCGCGTGGGCGCACCCCCTGTGGGCCGTCCTCGCCCTGGTCGCCGGGACCGTGTGGCAGGTGGCGGCGGGCCCCGCGGCCCCCTGCACCACCGCGTCCCCCTGCGGGGCGGACTGGCTGGGCGTGGGCTTCGCCGCGCTGCTGCTGCTCACCCTGTACTGGGTGGCGCGCCAACCCCGGCTCGCGCTGGCGGGCCTGGTGCTGCTGCTCGCCGGGCACGTCACGGACGGCGGCACCCAGGCCCTCGGCACGCCGCCGTGGCTCGCCTTCGTCGTGGCGGCCGGCTTCGCCGCCGCCGGGCTGCTGCACCGGCTGTCCGTCGCGGCCCGGCAGCGGGCGCTGGCCGGCGAGGCGGCCGGGCCCGCCGCGCACCCGGTCCCCGCCGCCGCGCTCACCTTCCGCCGCGGGCGCCTCTCCACCTACGTCGCCGCGCTGCTGCTGGCCGTCGCGGCCTTCGGCTGCCGGCAGGGCCAGGTGGTCGCGGACGCGTACGAGGAACGGGCCGCGCGCCTCACGCCCGTGACCGGGACGGTCGTCCGGTCGGACGAGGACGGACTGCGCGTGTCGGTGCCGTCCCTGGAACGCGCGTACGACATCGAGGCCGTGTTCCCGGAGGACTTCCCCGTCGACAGCGAGGTCGACCTCCTCGTGGACGGCGACTGGGTGCGGCTCGTGGCCGAGCCGTACGACATCGCCGGGTGGGAGCTGCTCGTGCTCGGCGCGCTGGTCGGCGGGTTCGCCTTCCTCGCCAACGCGGTCGACGGGCGCACCCGCTCGCGGTGGGCGCACCACGGTCCGCTGCCCGTCCTGCGGGTGCTGGTGCGGGAGGGCCACGACGACGGCAGGACGTGGGTGTACGCCGCCGACGACCTCGCGGGCGAGCGGCCCCTGCTCCACTTCCACTCCCTGTACGCCGTCGAGGACGAGGACGAGGGCGCCGCGCCGTTCGGGGCAGGGGGCGGCGCGGGCGGTCCGGAGGACGACGACGAGGGCGCGTGGGGGCGCGAGGACGACCTGGTCGAGGAGTTGCGCAAGGTCGGCGCCATCCTCAAGGGCGAGGACCCGCCGCCTCCGCTGCGCGAGGCCGTGCTGTACGGGCTGCCGTACGCGGGCGCCGAACTGGTCTTCGCCGCCCGCGACGACGAGGACAGCCCCGAGGTCTCCGTGGAGTGCAGCGTCACCGCCGTGAAGCCGGCCGTGCCCGGCCCGTTCGGTGGTGGGGGCCCCGGGCCCACCGCGAGCGGGCAGCGGCTGCCGCGGGGCCGGTCCGTCGACGAGGTCGCCGCGACGCTGGCGCCGTCCACGGCGCCCCGCGTCTGGGGGGCGAACGGCGTGTCCCGGGCGGTCGGGGTCTTCCTGCTCCTGGTGCAGGGCGGCGGCGTGTGGGCGCTGCTCGACGACGAGTTCACCTGGACGTCGGTGGTCCCGCTGGTCGGCCTGTTCTTCGTCGTGTCGTCCGCGTCGACCGCGCTCGGCTGGCGCCTCACCGCGGACCGGGACGGCCTGTGGGTCGCCGGGGCGTGGCGGGTGCGGCACGTGCCGTGGGACCGGGTCCTGACGGTCCGCCACCGCAGCGGCGGCGACATCGTCATCGCCCGCGAGGAGGCCACCGAGCTGACCCTCTCCCCCGTCGGCTGGGCGTGGCTGGAGCGGCGGTCGGGCCGCGAACCGGCCGGGCCGCGCGCCGCCGAGGAGGCGTACGCGCTGCTGCGCCGGCCCGAGCTGCGCCCGGTGGAGGCGGCCGGCCCCGGCGAACAGGGCATGCCGGTCGGCCCGCTCCTCGCGGCGGCGTCGGTCCTGTGGGGGGCGGCCGTCCTGCTCCTGCTCTGACCATGCGGCGTGCGCGGTGCGGCGGGGCGCTACGGCGCGGGGCTGCGCGCCCCTGCCGGTGCGCGCCCCGGCGGGGGCGGTACGGCGCGCCGGTACCGCGGGCCGGTACGCGGGTGGCTCAGGATTCGCTCAAGTGCGTGACCCGCGGCCCGCCCCACGCGTCTCCCCCGGTGACATCCGCAGGTCCGCGGACCCCGGCGTCCGCGGGCCCGTGCACGAGGGAGCCGCACATGGCCATCAGCAAGCCGCCCCTGGTCCTGTTCCGCGACGGGGACGACATCCGCCGCGACCTGCGCCTGGCGCTCGCGTCGGCGACCGACGCCGAGCGGCCCGGACTGGAACGGGCCCTCGCCCTCGTCGAGGCGCAGTGCGCGCGCGGCGACGACGACGTGCTCGCCCAGTGGACGCGCGGCGTCCTCGAGGCCGCCGGGGTCGACCCGGCCCGCGACCACGTGAAGGCCGTGACCGCCGTGCGCGGCGCCGTACCGGAACTGAGCCTCCTCGCCGCGCACCGGCTGGTGAAGGGCGCGGCGGGCGAGCTGTAGCGGCGGCCCCCACAGACGGTACGGGCCCAGGGGCACGGGCCCTCGCGGCGCGGCTCCACGACAGTGCGCCACGACGACGCGGGTCCACGACGACGCGGGCCCTGAGCGGGACGGGCCCGGGCAACGCGCGCCCGGGGCCTGCGCGACGGCCCGGGGCGCACGCGACGGCGCGCGGGGCCCTACGCGATGCGGGCGCGCCGGGAGACGACCGCCTGGAGGATCCGGCGGCCCTCGGCGGAGAGCTCCAGGACGCGGCGCAGCCCGTACGCCCCGCCCTCGGCCAGGATCTCCAGGGCCCGCACCTGGCGGCGCAGCTCGCCGCCGGCCAGGGGGCCGACCGCGTCGAGGTCCCCCGCGCGGCAGCGGTCCAGCGCCCGCGCGAGCTCCGGGGTGGCGGCGGCGCCGAGCCGCTGGTGCAGCTCCAGCGCGGTCAGCGAGCAGGTGTCGGCCCACGCCCGCAGGGACCCGGGCGCCCACCCGGCGGGAGCCGCGTCCAGCATGGAGCGGACCAGCGCGGCCTCCTCGTCGCCGACCGGGGCCGGACGGGCGTCCTCCAGCACCGCCGTCGTCTCGGCGAGGCGGCGGGACCAGCCGGCCCCGCCGCGGGCCACGCCCAGCCACAGGGGACGCAGCTGGTCGGTCGCCTCGGGGACGAGCAGCGGCATGCAGCGGTCGAGGCAGGCCAGCGCGGCGGCGGCGAGGCCGCGCTCGTCGGCCCGCCCGATCAGCTCCACCAGGCTCGGGGTCGTGCTCGGACTCATGGACGTCTCCCGTCGCTGACGCGGTACTCCCCTTTCTGCGCCGCCCGGGGGCAAAGCGTCACTCACGGTCGCGGGAACGTCACATCTCCCCCCGCCGGACGGAACCGCTCACCCGCCCCCGCAGCCCGTCCTGTCGACCCACCGGTGCACCGGTGCACCGGCTCACCGACCCGCCGACCCGCCGCCCCACCAGTGCACCGACCCACCGCCGGCCCAGGCACCCACCACTCCACTCACCCACCGGGTCACAGACGCCGGGAGAGGGCCGCGAAGTCCTGCCAGGGCAGGGCCGGCCGGCGGGGGTCCCACACCTTCTGCGCCACGGCGCGCAGCGGCGTGCGGATGCCCGCGGCCACCTGGGCCTGTGTCTGGGCGTTCGCGAGGTCGCACCACACCGCGAACCGGCCGCCCAGGATCTGGCGGGAGTACCGCTCGGGCACCGGCTGCGTGCCGCGCAGCACCAGCGGGGTCCACTTCTCGTAGATCTCGCGGCCGGTCGGGTAGGTGAACTGGTTGGGCTGGCCCAGGACGTAGTAGAGGTACCGGTCGTTGACGTTGACGACCCGGCGGCCCTCGGCCAGGTACTCGGCCGGCGGGCGGGCGCCCAGCTCGCGGCCGGTCCAGTACTCGACCTCCACGTCCTCGTCGGCCTTCACCACGCCGCCGCGGAAGATGCCGTCGTTCCACGCCTTGGGCTGCTTCCCGGCCGCGCGCACCACGGCGGCCCGGTCGTTCAGCCACTCGGTCGCCAGGTCCTGCACCCGGCCCGCCGCGCCGTACCGGCGGCGGGCCTCGGCCGCCAGCGCCGGGTACGACGCCTCGGGGTCCTGGGCCATCAGCGCGCGGTACTCGTCGGCGCCGACGTGGAAGTACCGCCCGGGGAAGAGCGCCGCGTACTCGCGCAGCAGGTCGTCGACGATGCGCGCCGACTGCGGCCGGGCGATGTCGATCGCACCGCGCGCCACGGTGCCGCGGGCGTCGCGCAGCCGCAGCGAGGGGTGGGCGGCGAGGACGGCGCCGAGGTGCCCGGGCGAGTCGATCTCCGGGACGACCGTGACGTGCAGGCTCGCCGCGAGGGCGACGATCCGCCGCACCTCCGCCTTGGTCAGGTGCTGCGGGGACACCACCTCGGGGTGACTGTCGGACGCGATGCGGAACGCCTGGTCGTCGGAGAAGTGCAGGCCGAGCTGGTTCAGCTTGAGGTCGGCCGCCTCGCGGACGCGGGCCTCCAGCCAGGCCGCGGTGAAGTGCTTGCGGGCGATGTCGACCATCAGCCCGCGCTGCGGCCGGTCGGGCCGGTCGCGGACGACGCCCTCGGGGACGGCCCCACCGGAGCGGACGGCCTGCTTCACGGTCCGCGTCCCGTAGAAGACGCCCGCCTGGTCGGGTCCGGAGATCCGCACGCGGCCGTCGCGGACGGTCATCGTGTACGACTCGGGCGTCGCGGCGCCCGACCCCCCCGGGGCGAGTGCCAGCTCGACGTCGCCGGCGCGGGGCCGGGCCTCGCCCCGGGTCGGGATGCCCAGCTCCCGGGCGAGCAGCCGCGCCTCGTCGGCCAGCCCGTCGCTGCCCGGCGCGACCACGACGGCGCTCCCGGGGCCGGGCCGCCAGCCGGGGCCCCGCGCCGGGACGTGCTCCCGCACGGCGGGGATGGTGCGCGGCGCGGTGGACAGCGGGTACGTCCGGGTGGGGCTCGGGGTGGGCGTGGGGCTGGCGGCGGACGGCGGGGCCGTCGTCGAGGCGGGCCCGGCACCCACCCCGGCATCGTCACCGCCCCCGCACCCGACGAGCCCGAACCCGAGCACGAACACCAGGCCGAGCCCCACCCCGCGCCCGCCGCGCCGCCGCCACAGCGACCGGACCGCGCCGCTCGGGACCGGCGCGCCCGCAGGGGCCCCCGCGGCCGGCGGCGGGGCCGCCGGGCCGCCCCCGGGGGCGTCGGGGGCGGCCCGGCGGGCGTCGGGGGCGGCCCGGTGGGGGGTTTCCGGGCCGTCGGAGGGGCCCGGGCGTGGGGGCGCGGGCGCTATCGGTGCCTCACCTGTGCGTTCGTGTCGTGCGTTCACGCCTCCGCCTCCTCCTTCGGGGTCCTCGGGCCCCGGTCCCGACGCGCCGAGTGCGTCCATCCACTGTGCTGAAACTCTGCCTTCCGAGTGAAATACGGAAAGCCTTGAGACCACACTTGCTCACCCTGGGTAACGTTGTGTCCCTTCCCTCACACGTTTCGCACGACTTCCGCATACCGCCTCCGCCGTTTCGTCCGAGGAGCCCACGCTGTCCCGCGAACCCGCCTCCGGAACTCCGCAGACCCTCGGCACGGCCGCCGCCGTCCCGGTACAGGCCCGCGGCCTCCCGGCGGACGCCCTGGCGGTGTTCAACGCCGCCCCCTCCCCCGCCGCGGAAGCCTCCCTGCTGGCCTGCTGCGGCAGCGTCCGCTGGGCGCACCGCGTGGCCGCGCACCGCCCCTACCCGACGCTCGACGCGCTGCTCGCGGCCGCCGACGAGGCGGGGTACGACCTGTCCGGCGCGGACCTCGACGAGGCGCTGGGCGACGAGGCGGCGCCCGTGCTCCCACCCGGCACACCCGCCGCCGCGCACACCGCGCTGTGCGCCGCGCACGACGCGTACGAGGCGCGCTTCGGCCACGCCTTCGTCGTCTGCCTCGACGCCGACCGGCCCGAGGAGCACCTCGACCGGGTGCTGGGCGGGATCCGGGCCCGGCTCGGGAACGAGCCGGAGGAGGAGCGGGCCGTGGCCGCCGACGAGCTGCGGCGGCTGGCGAGGACGCGACTCGCCCGGCTCATTCGAGAATGTGCCGGTTCGGGTGGTTTCGGTAGGCCGTCCGTGCCTGTTTGATTGCCTGTTTGATCACACATACGGACCCCGCGCGAGGGAACCGACAAGTCGTCGCTACCATGACCGGGGCCGGTGGACCGTACCCGGCCGGGTCTGACCGACAGAGAAGCCGGCCGACCCTGATCCCCGCTCCCGGAGGGTTTTTCCGTGCCGGCTGGAACGCTGTACCGCGGCCGGGAAGGCATGTGGTCGTGGGTGGCTCATCGAGTCACCGGCGTCCTCATCTTCTTCTTCCTGTTCGTACACGTGTTGGACACCGCTCTCGTCCGCGTCTCGCCCGAGGCCTACGACGAGGTCGTGGCGACGTACAAGACCCCGATCGTCGCGCTGCTGGAGTACGGCCTTGTGGCCGCCATCCTCTTCCACGCGCTCAACGGCCTGCGTGTGATCGCCGTGGACTTCTGGTCCAAGGGCGCGCGCTACCAGAAGCACATGCTCTGGACCGTCATGGGCATCTGGATCGTGCTGATGGCGGGGTCCGTCTACCCGGTCCTCGGCCACGCCGCACGTGAACTGTTCGGGAGCTGACGCCAGACATGTCCGCTGACCTCACCAAGTCCACCGTCGGCCCGGTCGAGGGCGTGAGCCTCTACGACGTCGACAACCCGGCCCCGCTCATCGAGCCGCCGCGCAAGCGCACCAAGAAGACGCCGAAGTCGACCCGCGGCAACTTCGAGCTCGCCGCCTGGCTCTTCATGCGCCTCTCCGGCGTCGTGCTCGTCGTCCTCGTCATCGGCCACCTGCTGATCCAGCTCGTGCTGGACGGCGGCGTCTCCAAGATCGGCTTCGCCTTCGTGGCGGGCCGCTGGGCGTCCCCGTTCTGGCAGGTCTGGGACCTGCTGATGCTGTGGCTCGCGATGCTGCACGGCGCGAACGGCCTGCGCACCGTCATCAACGACTACGCCGAGCGCCCGAACACGCGCCTGTGGCTCAAGGGCCTGCTCTACACCGCCACGGTGTTCACGATCCTCCTGGGCACGCTGGTGATCTTCACCTTCGACCCGAACATCCGCTAGGCACGGGCTGGGGTAATCCACACCATGAAGATCCACAAGTACGACACCGTCATCGTCGGCGCCGGCGGCGCGGGCATGCGCGCCGCCATCGAGGCGACGAAGCGCAGCCGCACCGCCGTGCTGACGAAGCTCTACCCCACCCGCTCCCACACGGGCGCCGCGCAGGGCGGCATGGCCGCCGCGCTGGCCAACGTGGAGGAGGACAACTGGGAGTGGCACACCTTCGACACGGTCAAGGGCGGTGACTACCTGGTCGACCAGGACGCCGCGGAGATCCTGGCGAAGGAGGCCATCGACGCCGTCCTCGACCTGGAGAAGATGGGCCTGCCGTTCAACCGGACCCCGGACGGCACCATCGACCAGCGCCGCTTCGGCGGCCACAGCCGCAACCACGGCGAGGCCCCGGTCCGCCGGTCCTGCTACGCCGCGGACCGCACCGGCCACATGATCCTCCAGACGCTGTACCAGAACTGCGTCAAGGAGGGCGTGGAGTTCTTCAACGAGTTCTACGTCCTGGACCAGCTGATCACCGAGGTCGACGGCGTCAAGAAGTCCGCCGGCGTGGTCGCCTTCGAGCTGGCCACCGGCGAGATCCACATCTTCCAGGCGAAGGCCGTGATCTACGCGTCCGGCGGCACCGGCAAGTTCTTCAAGGTGACCTCGAACGCGCACACCCTGACCGGTGACGGCCAGGCCGCCTGCTACCGGCGCGGCCTGCCGCTGGAGGACATGGAGTTCTTCCAGTTCCACCCGACGGGCATCTGGCGCATGGGCATCCTGCTGACGGAGGGCGCCCGCGGCGAGGGCGGCATCCTCCGCAACAAGGACGGCGAGCGCTTCATGGAGAAGTACGCGCCCGTCATGAAGGACCTCGCCTCGCGTGACGTCGTCTCGCGCTCCATCTACACGGAGATCCGCGAGGGCCGCGGCTGCGGTCCCGAGGGCGACCACGTCTACCTGGACCTGACGCACCTGCCGCCGGAGCAGCTGGACGCCAAGCTGCCCGACATCACCGAGTTCGCGCGGACGTACCTGGGCATCGAGCCGTACACGGACCCGATCCCGATCCAGCCGACCGCGCACTACGCCATGGGTGGCATCCCGACCAACGTGATGGGTGAGGTCCTCCTCGACAACACCACCGTCGTGCCGGGCCTGTACGCCGCGGGCGAGGTCGCCTGCGTGTCGGTGCACGGCGCCAACCGCCTGGGCACCAACTCGCTGCTCGACATCAACGTCTTCGGCAAGCGCGCCGGCATCGCCGCCGCCGAGTACTCGGCGACGGCCGACTACGTCGAGCTGCCGGAGGACCCGGCGGCCTTCGTGGCGGAGCAGGTCGAGCGGCTGCGGAACTCCACCGGCACCGAGCGCGTGGCGGAGCTGCGGCGCGAGCTGCAGGAGACCATGGACGCCAACGTCATGGTGTTCCGCACCGAGCAGACGATCAAGACCGCGGTCGAGAAGATCGGCGAGCTGCGCGAGCGCTACCGCAACGTCGCCATCCAGGACAAGGGCAAGCGGTACAACACGGACCTGCTGGAGGCCATCGAGCTGGGCAACCTGCTCGACCTGGCCGAGGTCATGGCCGTCTCGGCGCTCGCGCGCAAGGAGTCCCGCGGCGGTCACTACCGCGAGGACTACCCGAACCGCGACGACGTCAACTTCATGCGCCACACCATGGCGTACCGCGAGGTCGGCGACGACGGCACCGAGACCGTCCGCCTCGACTACAAGCCGGTCGTCCAGACCCGCTACCAGCCGATGGAGCGTAAGTACTGATGGCTACCCCCGTACTGGACAAGGTGGAGAAGGACTCCGCCGCCTCGCCGTACATCACGGTCACGTTCCGGATCCGCCGGTTCAACCCGGAGGTCACCGACGAGGCGCAGTGGCAGGACTTCACGATCGAGATCGACCCGAAGGAGCGCGTGCTCGACGGTCTCCACAAGATCAAGTGGGACGTCGACGGCTCGCTCACCTTCCGGCGCTCCTGCGCGCACGGCATCTGCGGCTCCGACGCGATGCGGATCAACGGCAAGAACAGGCTCGCCTGCAAGACGCTGATCAAGGACATCAACCCGGAGAAGCCGATCACGGTCGAGCCCATCAAGGGCATGACGGTCCTCAAGGACCTCGTGGTCGACATGGAGCCGTTCTTCCAGGCGTACCGGGACGTCATGCCGTTCCTGGTCACGTCCGGCAACGAGCCGACGCGTGAGCGCCTGCAGTCGGCCGAGGACCGGGAGCGCTTCGACGACACGACGAAGTGCATCCTGTGCGCCGCCTGCACGTCCTCCTGCCCGGTGTTCTGGAACGACGGCCAGTACTTCGGTCCGGCCGCGATCGTGAACGCCCACCGCTTCATCTTCGACTCGCGTGACGAGGCCGGCGAGCAGCGGCTGGAGATCCTCAACGACAAGGACGGCGTGTGGCGCTGCCGCACCACGTTCAACTGCACCGACGCCTGCCCCCGCGGCATCGAGGTCACCAAGGCCATCGCCGAGGTCAAGCGCGCGCTCATCACGCGTCGCTTCTGACCCACCGGCCAGGCTCCGCCGACGGCCCGCGCCCCCCTGCGTACTCCGCACGGGCGCGGGCCGTCCGCGTTGCGGCGCCGGCGCCCACCGGCGCCGCGCCCGGAACCCGGCGACACGCTGCGCGGGATGGTGGAGTCGCCGGCGTCCCGGTGAGGAGGGTGGGGCCATGAGCATCTCCATCGATCACGACCGCTGCATGGGGGCGGGCCAGTGCGCCCTGACGGCCCCCGGCGTCTTCACCCAGGACGAGGACGGCTACGGCGCCCTGGTGCCCGGCCACGACGAGGACGACCCGATGGTCCGGGAGGCCGCCCGCGCCTGCCCGGTCCGCGCCATCACGGTCGCGGGGCCCTAGCCGCCCCCGTCCGCCCCTTCCACCCCTTTCTCACCCCTCTCACCCCTCCCACCCCTCCCGCCGCCCCGGAGCCGCCGCACCGCGCCGCCCCGGGGCCCTTTCGCATGCGGGGGCGCCCCCGGCCCGGACACAGGGGAGGGCGCCCTTCCGCCGGCCTCACGCGTCGCCCCTCACCCGCCGCTTGAACATGTTCAAAAGGAGGTCTACAGTCATGCCGACACTACTTTTGAACGTGTTCAAGGAGGGTGGGGCATGGACCTCACAGTCGTCGCCTACATCGCGTACCTGGTCATCAGCGTGGTCCTCACCGTGTGGGTGGCCCGGACGCTGAGCCGCAACGGGCGGGTCTTCCTCGCCGACGTCCTGCGGGGGGACGAAGGGCTCGCCGACGCGGTGAACCGCCTCCTCGTCGTCGGCTTCTACCTCGTCAACTTCGGCTTCGTCGCGCTCTACCTGCGCCAGGACGCCACCATCGACACCGTCCGGTACCTCTTCGAGGGGCTGTCGGTGAAGCTCGGCGTCGTCCTCCTGGTCCTCGGTGTCATGCACCTCGGCAACGTCTACGTCCTCAACCGCATCCGCCGCCGCGGCGCCCTGGACCGCGAGCAGCAGCCGCCCGTCCCGCCGCAGGGTTGGACCCCGCCCGCCGCCCGCGCGTGAGCCCGCGGTGGCCCCGGTGAAGCCCGTGCGGCGACTGACCGTCCTGTACGACGCCCAGTGCCCGCTCTGCGTGCACGTGCGCCACTGGCTGCTGCGGCAGCGCGCCCTCGTCCCGATGGACCTCGTGCCGGCCGGCTCGGTCGAGGCCCGGCGCCGGTTCCCCGCCCTCGACCACGCGGCGACGCTGGAGGAGATCACCGTCGTGGGCGACGGCGGGCAGGTCTACCGCTCCGCCGACGCCTGGATCGTCTGCCTCTGGGCGCTCGCCGAGCACCGGGCGAAGGCCCATTGGCTGGCGAGCCCGACCGGGCGGCCCCTCGCCCGGATGACCGTCCTCGCCGCCTCCCGGTGGCGGGCGGCGACGGCGGGCCCCACCTGCGACGGCGGCACGTGCGGGGCACCCGGGCGCTCCGGCTAGGCTCGGGTGCTGTGAAGGACCAGAAGGCCGGCAAGGTGGCGAAGAGCGAGCAGACCCGCACCCTGATCCTGGAGACCGCCCTGCGGCTCTTCCAGGAGCGGGGCTACGACAAGACCACGATGCGGGCCATCGCCCAGGAGGCAGGGGTCTCCGTGGGCAACGCCTACTACTACTTCGCCTCCAAGGAACACCTGGTCCAGGGCTTCTACGACCGGATCGCCGCCGAGCACGCCGCGGCGGTCCGGCCCGTCCTGGACGGCGACCGCGACCTCGCGGCGCGGATCCGGGGCTCGCTGCTGACCTGGCTGGACGTCGCCGAGCCCTACCACCGGTTCGCGGCCCAGTTCTTCAAGAACGCCGCCGACCCGGAGAGCCCCCTCAGCCCCTTCTCGCCCGACTCGGTCGACGCGCGCCGCGCCGCGATCTCCATCCACGAGGAGGTCCTGCACGGCTCCGACACCAAGACCGCGCCCGAACTGACCGACCTGCTCCCGCACCTGATGTGGCTGATGCACATGGGTCTCGTGCTGTTCTGGGTGTACGACCGCAGCGAGGGCGCCGAGCGCAGCCGCCGGCTGGTGGAGCGGACGGCGCCGCTCACCGCGCGGGCCATCGCGCTGTCCCGGTTCCGGGTGCTGCGGCCGCTCGCGCGCCAGGCGCACGACGTCATCGTGGAGTTCATGCCGGGCGCCAAGGACGCGCTGGAGAAGGACGCGGTCGCGGAGGACGCGCACCCGACGCCCGGCGGTGAGGGGCCGACGCGGGACCGGCCCGCGAAGGGCCCGTCGGCGGGGGACGCCTAGGGCGCTCCCCGGGGCTCCCCGGGGACGCGCGGGGGCCTCCCGGGGTGTTGTTCCCGGGGACCCGCCCACGGCTGCGGCACGGGCATCCCTAGATCCAGTCCAGCTGCCACAGGCGCCAGATGCCGGTGCCGTCGGACAGGTACTGCGAGCCGGTGACGTCGAGGGTGCTGAGCACGTAGTCCTTCTTCTGCCACAGCGGCACGAGCGGCACGTCCCGTGCCACCTGCGCCTGGATCTCCTTGAAGTCGCCGACCGCCCCGGCCCGGTCGCCGTGGCTCTGGGTGGCGGCGATGAGCCGGTCGACGCGCGCGCTGGCGTAGCCGTTGTGCAGGGCGTTGTCCCGGCCGACCAGCGGCTGCGTGAAGCTGTCGGAGTCGGGGAAGTCCGGTAGCCAGCCCAGCCCGTACGCGTCGTAGGCGCCGCTCGTGTAGCCCTTCTGGAACTCCTTCCACTCGGCGGCGACGATCCGCACCCGGAACAGTCCGGTCGCCTCCAGCTGGCGGCGCAGCTCGGCCGCCTCCGCCGCCCACGTCTCCCCCGCCCGGTGGCCGTACGTGAAGGTCACCGGCGTCTCGACGTCCGCCTCGCGCAGCAGCTCCCCGGCCCGTTCGACGGCTTCGTCGCCCTCGGGGTACGTGTCGAAGAACGGCGTGCTGTGGCCGACGAAGCCCCGCGGGATCAGCGAGTACAGCGGCTCCACGGTGGAGTGGTACGGCCCGGTGGCGATCCTCGCCCGGTCGACGAGCCCGGCCACCGCCCGCCGTACGGCCCGCTCGGCCATCGGCGAGCCCTTCCGGACGTCGAAGACGAGGCTGCGGATCTCGGCCGTGGTGGCCTCCGTCATCCGTACGTCCTGCGCGCCCGGGTCGAGCGCGGAGATCGCCTCCGGCGGCAGCTGCCGGTGCGTCACGTCGACCTGGCGGCTCCGCCACGCCGAGGCCAGCTGCTCGCCCTCGGCGAAGTACCGCACCTCCACCGGGGTCCCCGACCGGTGGACGGCGCCGCGGTAGCGCGGGTTGGGCTCCAACAGGGCCCGGACGCCGGGCCGGTACTCCTTCAGCACGTACGGCCCCGAGCCGTCGACGGCGTCGCCCTCGCGCAGCCGGTCCTTCGGGTAGCGGCTGCTGTCGACGATCGCGCCCGCGCCGGTGGCGAGCTTCAGCGGGAACGTGGCGTCCCGGGCGCCGAGCCGGAAGACGACCTCCCGGCCGTCGGCGGTGACGCTCCTCAGCGTCGGGAACAGGGCCGCCGGCCCCACGTCCGCGCCGATGCCGCGCATCCGGTCGAAGGAGTACACGACGTCCTCGGCGGTCACCGCGCGCCCGTTGGAGAAGGCGAGTCCCTCCCGCAGCGTGCAGCGGTAGGTGGTGAGGCCCGCACCGGCGAACCCGCAGGTCTCGGCGGCGTCGGGCACCGGGGTCGTGGAGCCCGGCTTGAAGGTCAGCAGCGACTGGTAGACGTTGCTGTACAGGGCCCAGGAGCCGGCGTCGTACGCCCCGGCCGGGTCCAGTGACGACACTTCGTCGGTCGTGCCGACGGTGATGGGTCGATCGTTCTCCTTGTCTGCGGGAAGCAGTCGCCAGGCCCCTATCCCGGCCACCACCAGAGCGATGCAGATGACAATGATCCGTACCCGGATCGATCGCATAGCCGTGATTCCTTTCACGCCCTCCCCTGTGCGATGGCGCAAACTCAACCACAGGGTGTTCACCGGCGGAAGGGAAAACCTTCACTTCACAGCCACATCCGCACCACGGCCTGCGGAACGCGGGGTCACGCCTGGCGCGACGCGAGCTCCACGACCGTGATGTCGGACGGCGCCCCCACCCGGACCGGCGGCCCCCACGCGCCGGCGCCCCGCGAGACGTACAGCTGCGTGTCGCCGTACCGCTCCAGACCGGCGAGGGTCGGGTTCGCCAGGTCGGCGAGGAGGTTGCCGGGCCACATCTGCCCGCCGTGGGTGTGGCCGGACAGCTGGAGGTCGACGCCGTGGCGGACCGCGTCGTGGATCAGTACCGGCTGGTGCGCGAGGAGCACCGCGGTGCGGGCCCGGTCGCGGTCGCCGAGGGCGCGGGCGAAGTCGGGGCCGTCGCCGTAGGTGGCGCCCGCGACGTCGTTGACGCCGGCGAGGTCGAATCCGGCCAGCTCGACGCGCTCGTTGCGCAGAGGGCGCAGTCCGAGCTCACGGACCTCGTCGACCCACTCCTCGGCGCCGGAGAAGTACTCGTGGTTGCCGGTGACGAAGAAGCTACCGTGCCGGGCGCGCAGCCCGGCCAGCGGCTCGGCCGCCGGGCCCAGGTTCTCGACGCTGCCGTCGACCAGGTCCCCCACCACGGCGACGAGGTCCGGCTGGGTGGCGTTGACGGCGTCGACGATCCGCTGGGCGTGGGCGCGGCCCAGGATCGGGCCCAGGTGGACGTCGCTCACCACGGCGATCCGGTACCCGTGGGCGCTGCGGGGCAGCTTGGCGAGCGGCACGGTCACCCGCTTGACGCGCGGGCCGCGCAGGACGCCGTGGGTGCCGTGTCCGACGGTCCCCGCGGCGGCGGCCAGGGCGGCGGCGCCCACGGCGCGGGAGACGAACAGCCGCCGGGACATCCCGGACGCGAGGACGGGCCCCTCGGGGATGGGGGCGGCGGGCGCCTCGGGGGCGGGGACCGCCCCGGCTGCGGGGGCGGCGGGCGGGTCGGTGGCCTCGGCGGCCCGGGCGGCGGCCGAGGGAGCCTCGGCGGCCTCGGCGGCCTCGGCGGCCGGTCCGGCCGGGCAGGGCACGGGCGCCGTCGTCACCGCCGCCTCGCGGGGCGCGGGAACCTGGGCGTGCGCCGGGGCCGGGGCCCGGCCCGAGCCCGGGGCGGGGGCCGTCGGGGCGGTGGGCCGGCGGGCCGGCAGGCGCAGGAGGAGCGGGCGCACCGCCTCCCCGACCAGCAGCGCCAGCACCAGGTACAGGAGGACCGCCAGCCACAGGAAGCCCGGCCACGCCAGGACCTGCTGGAGCGCGAACGGGGCGCCGGCCCGGCCCGCGGTCAACGCGCCGAGCGACAGCAGCGGCAGGGCCACCGCGGCGACCGTCCCGGCCCGCCGCGCAGCACCGCCCGGGCGGGTGGTGTCGCGGACGAGCCGCCGCCACACGTACCAGTGCACCCCGCCGAAGAGGGCCAGGACCAGGGGGACGACCAGCAGGGCCACCAGCACGACCGCCCTCCTACTTCTCGTCGCGTTCGCGCCGCAGGGCCCGCACCCCGCGCAACCCGATCACGCCAATGGCCGTCCCCAGGAGAAAGGACGTGACGGCCAGCAGAAGATGAACCCAGAAGTATCCGGTGGGGTCACCCGCGTCGTCGAAGGCGAGGCCACTCGCGTCGTTCCACAGGTTCTTGACGAAAGTGATCCAGATGAACCAGCTCCACACCCCGAACGCGAGCAGGAACCAGGAGGCGGAGCGGCTGAGTCTCATGGCCCCAGTATCCGGTGCACCGGTGTCGGGAGCCGAGCCGGGTGGTTGTACGTTCTCGAACGTGCTTGCTCTCAAGAAGGCCACCGCCTCCGTGGCCGCCGCCGTGCTGCTCCCCCTCGCCGCCGCCGGTCCCGCCCTCGCCGCGCCGAGCCCGCAGCCGAAGCCGCACCCCAAGCCGCCGGCGGCCATGTCGACGGTGGGCGGGGCGTTGCTGGGCAAGCCGGGAACGCAGGTGCGGCTCGCGGGCGGGGCGCCGGTCCTGCCGAAGGAGCTGAGCGGCCGGTCCTGGATCGTCGCGGACGCCGAGAGCGGCGACGTGCTGGCCGCGCACAACGCGCACTGGCGGCTCGCCCCCGCCTCCACGCTGAAGATGCTCTTCGCCGACACCCTGCTCCCGAAGCTCCCGAAGACGCGCACGCACCTGGTGTCCACCGGCGAGCTGGCGCGGGTCGGCGCGGGCTCCAGCCTCGTCGGCATCAAGGAGAAGCAGAGCTACACGGTCCACGACCTGTGGCTCGGGGTCTTCCTGAAGTCCGGCAACGACGCCGTCCACGCCCTCGCGGAGATGAACGGCGGCGTCGCCAAGACGGTCCGGGAGATGAACGAGCGGGCCGACGAGCTCCAGGCGCTCGACACGGACGTCGTCTCCCCCGACGGGTACGACGCCCAGGGGCAGGTGTCGTCCGCGTACGACCTGACGCTGATCGCGCGCAGCGGCATGCAGAACGCGGACTTCCGCGCGTACTGCTCGACCGTGCGGACGCAGTTCCCCGGCGAGAAGAAGCCCGGCTCGAAGCGGGGCACCTTCGAGATCCAGAACACCAACCGGCTGCTGACCGGGGCCTACGGCATAGCGCCGTACAAGGGCATCGCCGGGGTGAAGAACGGCACGACCACGCACGCGGGGTCCACCTTCACCGGGGTGGCCGAGCGGAACGGCAGGGTGCTGCTGGTGACGGTGATGAACCCGTCGTCGACAGAGCGGTTCGCCGTCTACAAGGAGGCCGCGCGGCTGCTGGACTGGGGTTTCGCGGCGGCCGGGAAGGTCCGGCCGGTGGGTGAGCTGGTGCCGCCGAAGTCCGCGCGGACCGGTACGACCATGCCCACGCCCGTCACGGACGGCGGCGGACCCGTCGAGGCGGCGCCCGCCGGCCGGGCCGAGGCCGGGTCGAGCGGCGCGGGGATCGCCCTGGCGGTCGTCGGCGGCGTGCTGGTCCTGCTGTGCGGCGCGGTCTTCGTGATCAACCGCCGGTGGCCGGTCCGCAGGGGGTAGCGGCGGCCCCGTCCCGCCGCCCGGTGGCCGACCAGGCTGCGCAGAACAGCAGGAGCCTGGCGGTGAGGCTCATCCACAGCAGCAGGGCGACGGGCACGCCGAACGCCCCGTACATCGACTTCCCGGCCACGCCCGCCATGTAGCCGCCGAGCAGCAGCTTCAGCAGCTCGAAGCCGACCGCGCCGATCAGCGCCGCGATCACCAGGTCGCGGCGGGGCGGCTCCACGCCGGGCAGCAGCGTCAGCAGGTACAGCAGGAGCAGGAAGTCGGCGAGCACGGCGATGGCGAGCGCCGCCGTCTGCAGCAGGACCCCGCCGGCGCCGCCGTCGGGGATGCCGAGCCGCTCGGCGGTCCAGCCGACGGCGGTGGAGCCGAGCGTGGAGGCGGCGAGCGAGGTTAGGGCCGTGCCGCCGAGGCCCAGCAGGAGCAGGGCGTCCTTGCCCTTGCGGACGATCGGGTTGCCGTCGTCGGCGTCGTCGCACCCCCACACCACGCGCAGGCACTCGCGCATCGAGCCGACCCAGCCGACACCGGTGAAGAGCAGCACCCCGCCGGCGACCAGGCCGACCGTGCCGGCGTTGGCGACGAGGGCGCCGATGTCCAGCTGGTCGGAGATGCCCGGCACCTGCTCGCTGATCTTCTCCTCGACCGAGCGCAGCCCGTCGTCGCTGAGGAGGGCGGCGCCGACGGCGGCGCCGAGGGTGATCAGGGGGAAGAGGGAGAGGAAGCTGATGAAGGTGATCGCGGCGGCCAGCCGGGACCAGTGGGACCGGTCCAGGGCCTCGTAGGCGCGCCAGGTGTGGGTGCGCGTGAGCCGGACGGCCCACGGGCCGATGACGGGGAGCTTGGTGAGCCAGTCCATGGCGTACGCCTACCACCGGACGGCCGCGCCACCGCGGGCGGGCACGACCGGATCCGGCGGGCGCCCCGATCCGGGCGCCAACGGCCCCGCGGGGGCGGCGGCCGGCCGGGGCGGCGGCCGGCGCCGTGCGGAGGTGGCGGCGGGCGGCGGACGGCGCCGTGCGGGACCGGTGGCCGTCAGGCGCCGTGCGGGGTGACGGCCGGCTGGTCGACCGGTGAGCCCTGGGCGGGCACCGTCCCGGCGGGGCGGCCGGAGCCGAAGTCGTACGTGTGCAGCTTGCGCCACACGGCGTCGGCGCCCTGCTCGTAGAGGGCGAAGGAGCACACCGTCCACTCCGCCTCGAAGTCGGCGAGGTCGGCGTAGGCGCGGTCCATCGCCTCCTCCGCGATGCCGTGGGCGACGGTGACGTGCGGGTGGTACGGGAACTGGAGCTCCCGCACCAGCGGACCGGAGGCGTCGCGGATGCGCTGCTGGAGCCGGGCGCAGGCCGAGCCGCCCTCGATGACCTGGACGAAGACGACCGGGGAGAGCGGCCGGAACGTGCCCGTGCCGCTCAGCCGCATCGGGAAGGGCCGGCCGGCGGCCGCGACCGCGGCCAGGTGGGCACGGATCTCCGGCAGCCGCCCGGCGTCCACCTCGGTCGGCGGGAGCAGGGTGACGTGCGTGGGGATGCCGTGGGCCGCGGCATCGCCGAAGCCCGCGCGCCGCTCCTGGAGCAGGCTGCCGTAGGGCTCCGGGACCGCGATCGAAACGCCGAGCGTTACGGTCCCCACGTCGTTCTCCTCATCCTTCGGTCATCCACGGTCGTCCATGCGCTGCGGGCGCTGCGGTCGCACCACGATGCGGTCGCCAGTGTGGCGCCTCGACCCCTCCCGTGGCCAGAGCCGTCCGGCCTCAGTGCTTGGCGGGCAGGAAGCCCACCCTGTCGTACGTCTGCGCGAGGGTCTCGGCCGCGACGGCGCGGGCCTTCTCGGCGCCCTTGGCCAGGATCGAGTCCAGCGTCTCCGGGTCGTCCAGGTATTCCTGGGTGCGGGTGCGGAAGGGCGTGACGAAGTCCACGACGATCTCGGCGAGGTCCGTCTTGAGGGCGCCGTACATCTTGCCCTCGTACCCCTCGACCAGCCGGTCGACGGGGGTGCCGGTGAGCGTCGACATGATCGTGAGGAGGTTGCTGACGCCGGGCTTGCCCTCGGGGTCGAAGCGGATCACGGTGTCGGTGTCGGTGACCGCGCTCTTGACCTTCTTGGCGGTGGCCTTCGGCTCGTCGAGGAGGTTGATCAGGCCCTTGGGCGTCGCCGCCGACTTCGACATCTTCGCCGTCGGGTCCTGGAGGTCGTAGATCTTCGCCGTCTCCTTGAGGATGTACGGCGCCGGGACGGTGAAGGTCTCGCCGAAGCGGCCGTTGAACCGCTCCGCGAGGTCGCGGGTCAGCTCGATGTGCTGGCGCTGGTCCTCGCCGACCGGGACCTGGTGCGCCTGGTACAGCAGGATGTCGGCGACCTGGAGGATCGGGTACGTGAAGAGGCCGACCGTGGCGCGGTCGGCGCCCTGCTTGGCGGCCTTGTCCTTGAACTGCGTCATGCGGGAGGCCTCGCCGAACCCGGTCAGGCAGTTCATGACCCAGCCGAGCTGGGCGTGCTCGGGGACGTGGCTCTGGACGAAGAGCGTGCACCGCTCCGGGTCGACCCCGGCGGCCAGCAGCTGGGCCACGGCGAGCCGGGTGTTGGCGCGCAGCTCCGCCGGGTCCTGCGGGACGGTGATCGCGTGCAGGTCGACGACCATGTAGAAGGCGTCGTGGGTCTCCTGGAGGGCGACCCACTGGCGGACCGCGCCGAGGTAGTTGCCGAGGTGGAAGGAGCCCGCGGTGGGCTGGATCCCGGAGAGCACACGAGGTCGCTGCGTGGAGGCCATGTCCGCCATTCTCTCAGGTCCGGCGGACAGGTCGGGACTCCCCGCCGGAGCGCGGGACTCCGTTCGGCGGGGGCCCGCGGGGCCCCCGCCGGAGGGTCAGGCGGGGATGCCGGGCGCCGGGTGGCGGGCCATGAGGTCGGCCACTTCGGCGCGGATCGCCGCGAGGGCGTCCTCGTCGCCCGCGTGTGCTGCGGCGACGCCCCGGTCGAGCCAGTCGGCGACGGTCTCCATGTGCTCCGGCCCGAGTCCGCGCGAGGTGAGCGAGGGGGTGCCGATGCGGATGCCGGAGGGGTCGAAGGGCTTCCTCGGGTCGTACGGGACCGTGTTGTAGTTCACGACGAGGCCCGCCCGGTCGAGGGCCTTCGCGGCAATCTTGCCGGGGACGTCCCGGCCGGTGAGGTCGATGAGGACGAGGTGGTTGTCCGTGCCGCCCGACACGAGGTCGAAGCCGCGGGCGAGGAGGGCGTCGGCGAGGGCGCGGGCGTTGGCGACGACCCGGTGGGCGTAGGTGCGGAAGGACGGCTGGGCGGCCTCGCGGAGGGCGACCGCGATGGCGGCGGTCGTCTGGTTGTGGGGGCCGCCCTGCAGGCCGGGGAAGACCGCCTTGTCGATCGCCTTGGCGTGCTCCTCGCGGCACATCAGCATCGCGCCGCGCGGGCCGCGCAGGGTCTTGTGGGTGGTCGTGGAGACGACGTCGACGTGCGGCACGGGCGAGGGGTGCGCGCCGCCGGCGACGAGGCCGGCGATGTGCGCGATGTCCGCCACGAGGACGGCGCCGGTCTCCCGGGCGATCTCCGCGAACGCGGCGAAGTCGATCGTGCGGGGCAGGGCCGTGCCGCCGCAGAAGATCACCTTCGGCCGCTCCTTCAGGGCGAGGTCGCGGACCTGGTCGAGGTCGACGAGGCCGGTGTCACGGCGCACGCCGTACTGCACGCCGCGGAACCAGGTGCCGGTGGCGGAGACGCCCCAGCCGTGGGTGAGGTGGCCGCCCATGGGCAGGGCCATGCCCATGACGGTGTCGCCGGGGCGGGCGAAGGCGAGGTACACGGCGAGGTTGGCGGGCGAGCCGGAGTAGGGCTGGACGTTGGCGTGGTCGGTGCCGAAGACGGCCTTGGCGCGGGCCACGGCGAGCCGCTCGACCTGGTCGACGACCTGCTGGCCCTCGTAGTAGCGGCGGCCGGGGTACCCCTCGCTGTACTTGTTCTGCAGGACCGTGCCCGAGGCTTCCAGGACGGCGGCGGAGACGTAGTTCTCGCTGGGGATCAGGCGGAGCGTCCCGGCCTGGAGACGCTCCTCGGCGCGGACGAGCGCGGCGAGTTCGGGGTCGCCCGCGGCGAGCGCGGGGTGCGCGGCCGCGGGCGCCGCGGCGGCCGTCGCGGGGTGCGGTCCGGCGGGTGCCGCGGTGGCCGTCGTGGCCGTTCCGGCGTGCGGTCCGTCGGGTGCCGCGGGGCGGGCGGGGGTGGGCGTGGCGGGTCCGGTCATGGCGTCCTCCGGGGTGGGCAGCTCGGGTGTCGTCCCCCGGGGGCCCAGGCGGGCGGCTCCCCGTGCGGTCTGCCGCGCACGGCTCCCCCGGGGTCGCTTCCCCGTACGCCAGTCGCCGCGCGTACCGTCCACCCTATCGGCGCCGCGCGGGGCCAGGTTTCCCCGGTCCCGCGGCGAGCGACGATAGAGACGACCGGCCGTACGATGACGAACGGAGACCCCGTGTCGAGAACGCAGGACGCGATCGCTGCCGCCGAGGCGCACAGCGCGCACAACTACCACCCGCTGCCCGTGGTCGTGGCGACGGCGGAGGGCGCGTGGATGACGGATGTCGAGGGGCGGCGCTACCTCGACCTGCTCGCCGGCTACTCGGCGCTCAACTTCGGCCACGGCAACCGCCGTCTGATCGAAGCCGCCAAGGCGCAGCTGGACCGCGTGACGCTGACGTCGCGCGCCTTCCACCACGACCGGTTCGCCGACTTCTGCACGCAGCTCGCGGAGTTCTGCGGCATGGAGACGGTGCTGCCCATGAACACCGGGGCGGAGGCGGTGGAGACCGCCGTGAAGACCGCCCGCAAGTGGGGCTACCGGGTCAAGGGCGTCCCGGACGGCGCCGCGCGGATCGTCGTGGCGGCGGGCAACTTCCACGGCCGCACGACGACCGTCGTCAGCTTCTCCACGGACCCCGAGGCGCGCGAGGACCACGGCCCGTACACGCCGGGCTTCGACGTCGTCCCGTACGGCGACCTTCAGGCGCTGGCGGCGGCGGTGACCGACGAGACGGTGGCCGTGCTGCTGGAGCCGATCCAGGGCGAGGCGGGCGTGCTGGTGCCCCCGCCCGGCTACCTGGCGGGCGTGCGGGAGCTGACCCGCGAGCGGGGCGTGCTGTTCGTCGCGGACGAGATCCAGTCGGGCCTCGGCCGCACCGGCCGGTCCTTCGCGTGCGAACACGAGGGCGTCGTCCCCGACATGTACCTGCTCGGGAAGGCGCTGGGCGGCGGGGTCGTCCCCGTGTCGGCGGTCGTGTCGAGCGCGGAGGTGTTGGGCGTGCACCGGCCGGGCGAGCACGGTTCGACGTTCGGCGGGAACCCGCTGGCCTGCGCGGTGGCGCTGGAGGTGCTGGCGATGCTGCGCACCGGCGAGTACCAGCAGCGGGCGGCCGAACTCGGCGACCACCTGCACCGGGAGCTGAACCTGCTGGTCGGCCCGGGCGCGGTGCGCGAGGTGCGCGGGCGCGGCCTGTGGGCCGGCGTGGACCTGGACCCCGGCCGGGGGACGGGGCGTGAGGTCTCCGAGCGGCTGATGGCGCGCGGGGTGCTCGTGAAGGACACCCACGGCTCGACCATCCGCATCGCGCCCCCGCTGGTGATCTCCAAGGAGGACCTGGACTGGGGCCTGGAGCAGCTGCGGGAGGTGCTCGCGGTCTGACGGCCGCAGACGGGCCCGGCGACCGCGACCGCCCCCGGCGGGGCCGGTCGCGGGTGCCGGGCCCGTGCGGTCGGCGGGCCCGTGCGGTCGGCGGGCCCGTGCGGTCGGCGGGCCCGTGCGGTCGGCGGGCCCGTCTAGAGGATGACGTGGGGCAGGAAGCGGGCGTAGGTGTCGGTGACGGGGCCGGAGGACTCGCGGATGCCGAGCCCGGCGGCCTCGTCCTCGACCACCCAGGCGCCCAGCACCACGCGGTTGCCGTCGAAGTCGGGCAGCGGGGCGAGCTGCTGGTAGCAGCACGGCTCCGGGCGGAGCACCGGGTCGGCGCCCGGCTCGTGGAGGGTGACGCCGGCGCCCTCCCGGCCCAGCAGCGGCTTGGCGGCGTACCCGCCCTCGGCGGCCAGCTCGCGCGGGCCGTCGAGGTAGGCGGGCAGGAGGTTGGGGTGGCCCGGGTAGAGCTCCCACAGGACGGCCAGCAGCGCCTTGTTGGACAGCAGCATCTTCCACGCCGGTTCGATCCAGCAGGTGCTGCCCGTGCCGCCGCCGTTGTCGAGGGTGTCCAGGACGTGCGGGCCGAACGCGTCCGTGACCAGCCACTCCCACGGGTAGAGCTTGAAGCAGCTGCGGATGTACCGCAGCCGGTCGTCGACGAAGCGGCCCGACAGCCGGTCCCAGCCGATCCGCTCCACCGACAGCGCCTCGGTGGTGATGCCGGCCTGCTCGGCGGTCTCGCGCAGGTAGGCGACGGTCATCAGGTCCTCGCCGATCTCGTCGCCGTCGGAGTGCGCGAAGTGCAGCGGGCCGGGCGGCAGCAGGCGGGCCTGCCGCCGCCACGCGTCGACGAGCCGCTCGTGGAGCGAGTTCCACTGGTCGGCGCCGGGGAACCGCTCCTCCATCCAGAACCACTGCGGGCTGGCCGCCTCGACGAGCGAGGTGGGGGTGTCGGCGTTGTACTCCAGCATCTTCGCCGGGCCCCGGCCGTCGTACCGCAGGTCGAACCTTCCGTACAGCGACGGCAGTTCGGCGCGCCGGTGCCACGACTCGGCGACGAGGCCGGCCAGGCGCGGGTCGGTGATGCCGAGGTCGGCGAACCGGTCGCGCTCGACGATGTGCGCGGCCGCCGCCAGGCACATGGCGTGCAGCTCCTCGACGACCTCCTCCAGCGCCTCGACCTCGGGGAGGGTGAAGGAGTAGTACGCGGACTCGTCCCAGTACGGGCGCAGCGAGCCGTCCGGGTGCCGGGTCAGCGGGTAGACGCAGCCCTGCTCCTCGACGATGCGCTGCCAGTCCGGGCGGGGTTCGGTGGTGTGGCGTTCCATGGTGTGCGCGCGCCGCCGGTCAGCCGCCGCCGCTGCCCGAGCAGCCGAAGCCGCCGCGCTGGACGGTCGCCTTGTCGAAGCTGCCGCCCTCGACCTTGCCGCTGTTGGCGGACCCGCCGTAGTAGTACGAGCCGGAACCGCCCCCGCTGCCGCCGCTGCCGCCGCCGCGGCACTTGTAGTCGGGCAGGACCTCGCGCGTGACCGGGTCGACGCACCGCCTGTCCGGCTCGGAGCTCCCGCAGGAGGTCAGCGTCAACGCGAGCGCGCCCATCCCTCCCAGTACGACGTGGCTCGACCTGAGTCTGCGCATGTGGTTCTCCCCCGTTGAAGCGTGGAACGCCGGACAGCGTAGAACGCCTGCGTCGTTCCTGCTACGGCAGTACCCGGCACAGGGCTTCGAGGGCTCCCGGCCAGGCGCTGTCGGTGGGGGTGGCGTAGCCGACGACGAGGCCGTCGCGGGTGGTCGTGGCGGCGGGGTGGCGGAAGGCGTGCAGGCCCTGGAGGGCCAGGCCCTGGAGGGCGGCGGCGTGCAGGACGGGGCGTTCGGTACCGGGCGGGAGGTCCAGCACGGCGTGCAGGCCGGCGGCGATGCCGCTGACGCGGACGCCCGGCGCGCGGGCGGCGAGCGCGGTGACGAGCTGGTCGCGGCGGCGCCGGTAGCGCAGGCGCATGGAGCGCACGTGGCGGTCGTACGCGCCGGAGGCGAGGAACTTGGCCAGGGTCAGCTGGTCCAGCGCGCCCGGCGCCCACTCCACGTCGCCCTTCGCGGCGACCACCTCGTCCACCAGGTGCGGGGGCAGCACCATCCAGCCCAGGCGCAGCCCCGGCGCGAGGGACTTGCTGGCGGTGCCGAGGTACACGACCCGGTCGGGGTCGAGGCCCTGGAGGGCGCCCACGGGCTGCCGGTCGTAGCGGAACTCGCCGTCGTAGTCGTCCTCCAGGACGAGCCCGCCGGAGGCGCGCGCCCAGTCGACGAGGGCGGCGCGGCGGTCGGGGGGAAGGGCGCCGCCCAGCGGGAACTGGTGGGCGGGCGTGATGAGCACCGCGCCGGGCCGGCCGGTGGCGCCCTCCGCGAGCGCCTCGGTGCGGGTGCCGCGCCCGTCGAGCGGCAGCGGCGACGTGCGCAGCCCGGCGTCGGCCAGTCGCCGCCAGTGCACGTCGAGGCCGTACGACTCGACGGCGACGTCCCTCACGCGGCGGGCGCGCAGCACGCCGCCCACGAGCATCAGGCCGTGGACGAAGCCGGAGCACACCACGATGCGGTCGGGGTCGGCGTGCACGCCGCGCGCGCGGGCCAGGTACTCGGCGAGGGCGGCCCGCAGCTCGGGGCGGCCGCGCGGGTCGCCGTAGCCGAACGCGTCGTGCGGGGCGTCGGCGAGGGCCCGCCGGGCCGCCTTGAGCCACTCCGCGCGCGGGAACGAGCCGACGTCGGGGGTGCCGGGGTGGAGCGTGTGCAGCGGTCGGCCGGTGCGGGCGCGGGCGCGGGCCCGCTGCCACGGCAGCGGCGAGGTGCCGCCCGCCTGCGCCCTGCGCGCCGGGAGGAGGGCGGCGCGGCGGGCGACGCGGGTGCCGGAGCCCTGGCGGGCGGTGAGCCAGCCCTCGGCGACCAGCTCGGCGTAGGCGTCGGCGACGGTGTTGCGGGCCACGCCGAGGTCCGCGGCGAGCGTCCGGGAGGAGGGCAGCCGGGTCCCGGGGGCGAGACGGCCGCTGCGGACGGCCTCGCGCAGGGCGTCCATCAGCCCGGCGCGCAGACCGGTGCCGCCGCCGATGTCCAGGTGGAGGTCGGTGCCGAAGGCGGCCATGGCGTCCGAGGTGGCCCGGTGATCCGTCATGGAAATGGACCATACCGCTGCGCCAACAGGGGCGTACGTTCGAGGACATGACGACCGATGTGACGACCGACGCGACGACCGACGCGACGACGCGGGCGCAGCCCGCCGACGCCACCGAGACCACCGGCACCGCCGCCGCACCGGCCGGCCTCGCCGCCGAGCACCCCGCCCGGCTGGCGCTCGCCGACCACGCCCCGGAGGTGTACCGGGCGATGATCAGACTGGACGCCGCCGCCCACAAGGGCCTGGACCCGGTGCTGGTGGAGCTGGTCAAGATCCGCGCCTCGCAGCTCAACCACTGCGCCTTCTGCCTGGACATGCACACCAAGGACGCCCTCGCGGCGGGCGAGTCCGTCGAGCGGATCGTGCAGCTGAGCGCCTGGCAGGAGTCGCGCCACTTCTACACGGAGAAGGAGCTCGCCGCCCTCGAACTGACGGAGGCGGTCACCGTCCTCACGGACGGCTTCGTGCCGGACGAGGTCTACGCGCGGGCGGCCGAGCACTTCGACGAGGTCGAGCTCTCCCACCTGATCGCCTCCATCGTCGTGATCAACTCCTGGAACCGGATCGCCGTGACGTGCCGCTCGGTGCCGGGGCACTACACGCCGGGCCGGTACAAGTGACGGAGGGGGCGGCCCGCGAGCGGACGGCCCGGCTCGCGGCGGACTTCCGCTCCCTGCACCGCGGCCGGCCCCGGCGGGGCCCGCTGGTCCTGCCGGGCCCGTGGGACGCGGGGAGCGCCCGGGTCCTCGCCGGGGCCGGGTTCCCGGCCCTGGCGACGCCGTCCGCGGGGGTGGCGGCGTCGCTCGGGTACGAGGACGGGCGGACGCCTGCCGACGAGATGTTCGCGGCGGTGGCCCGCATCGTCCGCGCCGTGGACGTGCCGGTCTCGGCGGACCTGGAGGCGGGGTACGGGCTGCCGCCGCGCGAGCTGGCCGCCCGGGTCCGCGACGCCGGGCTGGCGGGGGTGAACCTGGAGGACAGTGGGGACTTCGGGAGCGGCCGGGCCGGCGGAGCCGGTGCGGCGGGTACGACGAGTGCGGCGAGTGGGCCCGGCGGGGCCGGAGCGCCGTCCGGTGGTGGGCTGCGGGACGCCGGGGCGCACGCCGCGTGGCTCGCGGAGTTCCGCGAGGAGGCGGGCGGCGAGCTGTTCCTGAACGCCCGGGTGGACACGTACCGCCACGGGGTGACGGACCCGGAGGAGACCGTCCGCCGCTGCCTGCTGTACGTCGAGGCGGGCGCGGACGGCGTGTACCCGATCCTCGCCCCGCCGGAGCACCTGCCGCTGCTCGCCGCGGAAGTCCCGGTGCCGGTCAACGCGCTCGCCCTGCCCGGCGGGCCCGGGGTCGCGGAGCTGGGGCGGCTGGGCGCGGGCCGCGTCACGTTCGGCGCGGGGATGCACGGCCGCACGATGGCGGCCCTGCGGGCGGTGGCGGACGAGGTGCGTCCGGCCGGGTGACGGTGTGCCGTCACCCGGCCGGACGGGCGCGGCGCGGTGGGTGCCGCGCGGCGCGGCCCGGCGGGCACGCTGCCCCTCGGCGGGCGCGCGGCCCGCGGCGGGGGCGCGGCCCGCGGCGGGGGCGCGGCCCGCGGCGGGGGCGCGGGCGCCGGATCGGCGCGGGCACCCCGTCGGGCGCGGGCGCCGGATCGGCGCGGGCACCCGCGTGCCCCCTCAGGCGCGGCTGCCGGGCCGGCGCCGGCACCCCGTCAGCGCGGGAGCCGGGTCAGCGCGGGAGCCAGGTCTTCCAGGTGGCCTCGTTCCCCTTGACCCACTTCTCCGCCGCCTCCTGCGGGGAGAGCTTCTCGTGGGCGATCATCCGGGCGACGTCGTTCTGCTGCTCGGTCGTCCACCGGAAGTTCTTCAGGAAGGTGGCCGCCTCCCCGCCCTTCTCCGCGAAGTCGGCGTTGAGGAACTTCTGCAGGGGCGTGTCCGGGTAGGCGCACGCGATCTTCTCCGGGTCGGCGTCGCACCCCTCCTCGTACGGGGGCAGCTTCACCTCCACCATCTCGACCTGCGAGTTCAGCCACTGCGGCGTCCACCAGTAGGTGAGGAACGGCTTGCGGTCCTCGGCCTTCTTCCTGATCGCGGTGATCTGCGCGGCCTCGGAGCCGGCGTAGTTCGTCTTCAGGTCGAGGTCGAGGTTCCGGATGAGTGCCTCGTCGTGCGTGACGTAGTCGGGCGAACCCTCCAGGAGTTCGCCCTTGCCGCCGGACTCGGGGGTCGCGAGCCGGTCCGCGTACTTGTCGAGGTTCTTCCACTCCGTGACGTCGGGGTGCGCGTCGGCGAAGTACTTCGGCACGAACCAGCCGATGTGGCCGGTCACACCGAGGTCGCCGCCACTGACGACGGTCTTCTTCTCCCCGACGTACCGCTTCTCCTGCTCGGGGTGGCCCCAGTCCTCCAGGACCGCGTGGACGTCGCCCCGGGAGAGGGCGTCCCAGGCGAGGACCTCGCCCATCTGCTGGGTCTTGACCGTGTAGCCGAGCTCCTTCTCCAGCAGGTACTCGGCGACGGCCGCGTTGGCCTGGGCGCCGACCCACGACGGGACGGAGAGCCGGACGGTCTTCGCGTCGTCGCCCGCGTACTGGGACCTGCCGGTCTCGGCCGCCCCGCAGCCCCCGAGCGCCAGCACGCCGAGGGCGGCGGCGACGGCCGTGGCCGCGCGGGCGGTACGGGCCGCGCGGGCGGGGCGAGCGGGGCGGGCGGGGCGGGTGCCACCGGCGGTACGGGCGGCGCCACCGGCGGTACCGGCGCTGCAGCCCGTACCGGCGGTACTCGTCGTGCGGGTGGTGCTGCTGTCTGTGGTGCGCATGGGGGTGCTCCTGTGGGGCGCGTGCGGTCAGTGCTTCGGCGTGCGCGCCGTCGGTTGCGTGAGCCGGTCCAGGACCAGGCCCAGGCAGACGATCGCGAGGCCGGCCGTCACGCCGACGCCCATCTCGCCCCGGGACAGCCCCTTCACGACGTCGTAGCCGAGCGCGCCACCGCCGACGAGGCCGCCCACGACGACCACGGCGAGGACCAGGACGACGCCCTGGTTGACGGCGAGCTGGAGCGCCGGGCGGGCGAGGGGCAACTGCACCTGGAAGAGCTGCTGTCGCGGCGACGCGCCCATCGAACGGGCCGCCTCCATGGCCGCCGGGTCCACCTCGCGGATGCCCTGCGTGGTGATGCGGATGACGGCGGGCAGCGCGTACACGACCGCCGCGATGATCGCCGCGGCACGGCTGACGCCGAACAGGGCCACCACGGGGATGAGGTACACGAACTGCGGCAGGGTCTGCAGCGTGTCCAGCACCGGCCGCAGCCAGCGCTCCACCCACCCGAGCCGGGCGCACGCCACGCCCACCAGGACGCCGAGGACCAGGGTGACGGCGAGGGCGGCGACGACCTGCGAGAGCGTGTCCAGCGACTGCGTCCACACGCCGAGCACACCGGTCGCGGCGAGCGCGACCGTCGCCGTCAGCGCGGTGCGCCAGGTGCCGACCAGCCGGGCCAGCACGGCGACCACCAGCAGCAGTGCCCACCAGGGCAGCCCCTGCAGGGCGTCGCGCAGCGGGTTGAGGAGCCACACGGTGAACGTCTCCGACCAGACCTCCGTGCCGCCGACGACGGGCACGCCGGAGGAGAAGTGGTCGACGACCCAGTCCTGTGCCCGGTTGACGGGCGCGGAGATGTCGTACGTCCAGCCGCGCGGCCAGCGCGTGCCGAGCGCGAGCCCGACGAGGGTCGCGGTGAGGGTGCCGGCAGCGGCCAGCGCCCACGCGGAACGGCCGTGCAGCGGACCGGCGCGCCCGTCGGGAGCCGAGTCCGCGGCGCCCAGTCGGTCGCCCGCCGCCGCGGTCGTACGGTCCAGCCAGATCGCGATCAGCACGATCGGGACGCCCGCGGCGAGCGCCTTGCCCACGTCGACGGTGGACAGCGCCGAGTACACCTCCTCGCCGAGGCCGCCGGCGCCGACGAGGGCGGCGATGACCACCATGGACAGCGCCATCATGATCGTCTGGTTGAGCCCGAGCAGCATCTGGCGGCGGGCCAGCGGCAGGCGCGCGGTCCACAGGCGCTGGCGGCGGCCCGCGCCCAGGGACACGGACGCCTCCAGCACGCCGGGGTCGGCGGAGCGCAGGCCCAGCGCGGTGAGGCGGGCCATCGGCGGGGCGGCGTAGATGACCGTGCAGAACAGCGCGGCGGGCGTGCCGGTGCCGAAGACCAGCACGAACGGCAGGAGGTACGCGAAGGCCGGCAGCACCTGCATGGTGTCGAGCACCGGGCGCAGCAGGCGGTCGACACGGTCGGACAGCCCGGCGGCGAGCCCGATCACCACGCCGAGCAGCGCGGCCAGGGCCACGGCGACGACCATCAGCGCGATCGTGAGCAGCGTGGCGTCCCACATGCCGAGCAACCCGCACACGGCGAACGCGCCGAGGGCCGTGGCGGCGACGCGGGCGCCCCGGCGGTCGAAGCCGGCGGCGCGCCAGGCGAACAGCACCGCGGCGGCCAGGACGCCGGGCCAGCCCATCGCGGCGAGGAGCTGGTACACCGCGTCGACGGCGTCGGTGGCGGTGTTGGAGAGGTGCAGCAGGAAGTACAGGAAGACGGGGTGGGTGTCGCGGTTGTCGAGCACCCAGGTGTTGGCGGCGTCGAGCGGTGTCGACAGGTCGACGGTCAACCCGGCGGGCCAGGCGCCACCGCCGAGCAGCCACGCACCGAGCACGCCGAGGACGACGACGAGGCCCCCGAGAACCCCCCACCGCCGCACGGCCCCGGACGCACCGGCGTCCCGACCCTCGGCGGGGGTCGCGTCCGAGGGAGGCGCGCTCGTGCCGCAGCCGCCGGCCGCCTTGCCGTCCCGACCGTCGGCGGGGGTCGCGTCCGAGAAGCCCCCGGCCGCGCCCGGCGCAGCGGCCTCCGCCCCGGACGCACCGGCGTCCCGACCGTGGCCGGCCACCGCGTCCGAGGAGCCGGTCGCCGCGGTCGCGGGCCCGCCGGTACCGCTCGGGCTCACACCCGGCACGCAAGAGTCGGCCCTCACCGCCCCGGACGCCTTGGCGTCCCGGCCGTGGCCGGTCACCGCGTCCGGGGCGCGGGTCACCGCGCCGGGGGACGCCGGGGGCGCGGTTCCGTCGGGCCTGTCCGCGGGGGACGTGCCGTGCGGGAGCGGGGGCTTGTTCGGGGGGTTGTGGTTCGGGGCCTTCGTCGGGGTCATGCCGCCGCCTTCCCGGCCGGGGGTGTGACCCCCGCGACGACGCCCAGGAGGGCCTCGTGGTCCACGACGCCCAGGCAGCGGCCGTCCTTGACGACGCGGACCGGGGCGCCGCCGCCGAGGGCGGCGGCGGTGATGGCCTCGGAGACCGTCGCGCCGGGCGGCAGCGCCGGCCCGTTCGGGGCGTCGTCCGCGCAGATCGGGCGCATGGCGGTGCGGACCGTGACGACCTGCTCGCGCGGCACGTCCCGGACGAAGTCGCGTACGTAGTCGTCCGCGGGCGCGCCGACGATCTCCTCCGGCGTGCCGAGCTGCACGATGCGGCCGTCGCGCATGAGCGCGATGCGGTCGCCGATGCGCAGCGCCTCGCTGAGGTCGTGGGTGATGAAGACCATCGTGCGGCCCTCCTCGCGGTGGAGCCGGACGACCTCCTCCTGCATGTCGCGGCGGATCAGCGGGTCGAGCGCGCTGAACGGCTCGTCGAACAGCAGGACGGCGGGGTCGACGGCGAGCGCGCGGGCCAGGCCGACGCGCTGCTGCTGGCCGCCGGAGAGCTGGCCGGGCCTGCGGTGCTCCAGTCCGGCGAGACCGACCTTGGCGACGAACTCGGCGGCCTTGGCGCGCCGTTCGGCGCGGCCGACGCCCTGGATCTCCAGGCCGTAGGCGACGTTGTCGAGGACGGTGCGGTGCGGCAGCAGGCCGAAGTGCTGGAAGACCATCGCGGCGCGGTGGCGGCGCAGTTCGCGCAGCCGGGCGCGGTCCATGGCGCGGACGTCGCCGCCGTCGAACTCCAGGCTGCCGGAGGTCGGTTCGACGAGCCGGGTCAGGCAGCGCACGAGGGTGGACTTGCCGGAGCCGGAGAGCCCCATGACGACGAAGACCTCGCCCTGGCGGACGTCGAAGGAGACGTCCCGGACGGCGGCGGTGCAGCCGGTGCGGGCGCGCAGTTCGGCCGGGGAGAGGTCGGCGAGGGCGGGGTCGGCGGGGACGCGGCCGGCCTTGGGGCCGAAGACCTTCCACAGGTTGCGGACGCCGAAGACGGGCACGTCGGGCGACGCGTCCGTAGCAGGAGTACCGGCAGCACCAGGAGTGCCAACAGTCACGGAAGTGCCGGGAGTACCGGCGGTGCCGGGCGTGCCGGCGGTGGCGGGAGTACCGGCGGTGGCGGGCGTGCCGGCGGTGCCGGGGGTACCGGGAGTGCCGGCGGTGCCGGGGGTACCGGCGGCGGTCGCGGGGGTCGTGGTCATCGGGCGTCACCACCCAGCAGGTCGGCGGCCTTCTCGCCGACCATCAGCACCGCCACCATCGGGTTGACGGCCGTCATGGTCGGGAAGACCGACGCGTCGGCGACGCGCAGGCCCCGCAGTCCCCTGACTCTCAGGTCGGGGTCGACGACCGCCGTGGGGTCGTCGGCGGCGCCCATCTTGCAGGTGCCGGCGGGGTGGTAGACGGTGTGGGCGGCCTTGCGGGCGTACTCGCCGAGCTCCTCGTCACCCGTCACGTCCGGGCCCGGGCAGACCTCGCGCTTGAGCCAGGAGGCGAGCGGTTCGGTGGCGGCGACCTCGCGGGCGAGGCGGATGCCGTCGACGAGGGTGCGGGCGTCGTAGTCGCCCTCGTCGGTGAAGTAGCGGAAGTCGAGGGCGGGCTTCACCTCGGGGTCCGCGCTGGTCAGGTAGAGGCGGCCGCGGCTGCGCGGCTTGGGGATGTTGGGCGTCATCGACACGCCGTGCGCGGGCTTCTCGTAGCCGAGGCGCTCGGGGTTGTCGGTGAAGGGGATCTGGTAGAAGTGGAACATCAGGTCCGGCCCGGGTTCGGCGGGGTCGCGGCGGACGAAGAGTCCGGCGTCGCTGTCCATCGCGGAGTTCTCGGGGATCGGGCCGTGGGTCTCCCAGACGATGACCGACTCGGGGTGGTCGAGCAGGTTCTCGCCGACGCCCGGCAGGTCGTGGGCGACGGGGATGCCGAGCGCCTCCAGGTCCCGCCGGGGGCCGATCCCGGAGTGCAGCAGCAGCCGGGGCGTGTCGACGGCGCCGGCGCACAGGACGACCTCGCGGCGGGCGGTGACGAGCGTCTCGGTGCCGTCGGCGCGGCGGACGTGGACGCCGCGGGCGCGGTCACCGTCGAGTTCGAGCCGGTACGCCCAGGTCTCCAGCCAGATCCGGAGGTTGGGGCGCTCGTCCATGACGGGGTGCAGGTACGCGACGGACGCGGAGGAGCGCTTGTTGTCCTCGGGGTGGTAGGCGAGGTCGAAGAAGCCGGCGCCCTCGTGGAACGGCTTCCGGTTGAACCCGTCGACGTGCGGGACGCCGAGCGCGGTGCGCGCCGCGTCGACGAAGTCGCGGGCGATGGCGTTCCGGTCCTTCTCGTCGACGGTGACGATGTTGTTGAGGAGCCGGTCGTAGTAGGGGTCCATGGCGGCGGCGTGCCAGCCGGTGGCGCCGGCCTCGGACCACTCCTCCCAGTCGGAGGGGAGGGGTTTGAAGGAGATCAGCGTGTTGTGGGAGGAGCAGCCGCCGAGGACGCGGGCGCGGCTGTGCCGGATGTGGCTGTTGCCGCGGGGCTGTTCGACGGTCGGGTAGTCGTAGTCGAGGTCCCCGCCGAGGAGGCCGAGCCAGCGGCGCAGCGTGAGGACGTCGGGCCGGTCGCGGTCGTCGGGGCCGCCCTCGATGACGGCGACGGTGACGTCGGGGTCGGCGGTGAGGCGGCGCGCGATGACGGAGCCGGCGGTGCCGCCTCCGACGATCACGTAGTCGTACTCCGTCTCGGGGGTCTGCTCGGTATGGGCGGTGTCCGTGGTCATGTGTGTCCTACGTCCTGTCCTGCGTCCCTGTTCGCTCGCCGCTCAGCCCTTGAACCAGCGCACCGGGCGCGGGGCGAGGTTCTGGTAGACGTGCTTGCTCTCGCGGTACTCGGCGAGGCCGGCTGGGCCGAGTTCGCGGCCGATGCCGCTCTTGCCGAAGCCACCCCACTCCGCCTGGGGGAGGTAGGGGTGGAAGTCGTTGATCCAGACGGTGCCGTGGCGCATCCGGCGGGCGACGCGGCGGGCGCGGCCGGCGTCCGCGGACCAGACGCCGCCGGCGAGTCCGTACTCGGTGTCGTTGGCGAGGGCGACCGCCTCGTCCTCGGTGCGGAAGGTCTCGACGGTGAGGACGGGCCCGAAGACCTCCTCGCGGACGACCCGCATGGTGCGGTCGCAGTGGTCGAGGACGGTGGGCCGGTAGAACCAGCCGTCGTCGAGGCCGGGTCCGGTGGGGCGCTGCCCGCCGGCGCGCAGGACGGCGCCCTCCGCGAGGGCGGAGGCGACGTACTCCTCGGTGCGGGCGAGCTGCTGCGCGGAGACGAGGGGGCCGCACTCGACGCCGGGCTCGGTGCCGCGGCCGAGGCGGATCAGGTCGGCGCGGCGGGCCAGTTCGGCGACGAACCGCTCGCGCAGGGACTCCTCGACGATCAGCCGGGAGCCGGCCGAGCAGACCTGGCCGCTGTGGATGAAGGCCGCGTTGAGGGCCTGGTCGACGGCGGTGTCGAAGGCTTCGGGGGTGGTGCAGGCGTCGGCGAAGACGACGTTGGGGTTCTTCCCGCCGAGTTCGAGGGCGACCTTCTTCACACCGTCGGCGGCGGCGCGCATCACCTTGGTGCCGCTGACGAGGCCGCCGGTGAAGGAGACCAGGTCGACGTCGGGGTGTTCGGCCATGCGGGCGCCGACGGTGGCACCGGGGCCGGTGACGAGGTTGGCGACGCCGGCCGGCAGCCCGGCCTCGGTGAGGAGCCGCATCAGGGCGATCGTCGTCAGCGGCGTGATCTCGCTCGGCTTGACGACGAAGGTGTTGCCCGCGGCGAGGGCCGGGGCGATCTTCCAGCTGGCCTGGAGGAGCGGGTAGTTCCAGGGGGTGATCAGCGCGCACACGCCGACCGGCTCGTGCACGACGACGCTGTGGACGTCGGGGTCCCCCGCGTCGACGACGCGTCCGCCGCTCTCGTGGACGACGAGGTCGGCGAAGTAGCGGAAGGCGTCGCTGACGCAGTCGACGTCGACGCGGCCCTCCTCGACGGTCTTGCCGGCGTCGCGGCTCTCCAGGAGCCCGAGCGACTCGCGGTCGCGCTGGAGCAGGTCGGCGACCCGTCGCAGCAGCGCCGCCCGTTCGGCGACCGGTGTGGTGGGCCACTCCCCCTGGCCGTGGTCGAATGCCTCGCGTGCGGCGGCGATCGCGGCGTCGGCGTCCTCGGCTCCGCCCTCCGCCACGACCGCGAGGGTCGTGGCGTCGGCGGGGTCGAGGATGTCGCGGGTGGCGCCGGAAGCGGCGGTGCGCCACTCCCCGGCCACGTGGATGCTCTGTGTGTGGTGTTCCGACACTGCGCGTACTGCCTTCCGTACCTCGTGCGGTCAGAACCCTCCTGACCGGCGAGCCGGGCACCTGCCCCGGGCGGGTGGAAGCATGCGCGAAAGTGGCGGGGGTCACCCACGGCAGGCCCGCGACGGGCCCTGCGGCAGACCCCTGACAGGCCGTGCCGACCGGCGCCCGGCAGGCCCTGCGGCAGACCCCCGGCAGGCCCTGCGGCAGACCTACGACAGGCCGTGCGGCAGGCCTCCGACAGGCCGTGCCGACCGGCCTGGAGTCCCTGCGGACCGGCCGTCGACAGCCCCTGCCGACCGGCCTGCCGCAGGCCCTACGGCAGGTCGTCGCCGTCCGTCCGGACGTCGTCCTCGGCGCGCAGTCCGGCCACCCACAGCGGCATCAGCCAGTGCACGACGAGGGCCGTGAACAGCACCGCGAAGACGACCTCGCCGCCGGCCCGGACGTCCGTCGTCCACAGCAGCAGCCCGAACGCGGCGGTGCCGAGGAGGAGCAGACCGGTGGTGACCCGGTGGGCGATGGCCCGGACCCGGTCGCGTTCGGCGGTCTGGCGCTCGTCGAGCATCCGGCCGCGCAGTTCGAGCAGGCCGCGGGTGGCGGCGTTGATGCCGCCGGTGGCGACCACCCAGGGCAGCAGCAGGCCGAGCATCGCGAACGCCGCCCAGGTGGCGTCGGCGACGACCATGGCGAGCCACGTGGTGGCGGCCCCCGCGGTGAGCAGCACGTGCGCGGCGACCAGGGCCCGCCGGCGGGCCGCCGTCCGGTAGAGCGGCGCGGCCTCGCGCCGGTTCATGAGTGCGTACATCCGCTGGTCGTATCGCGTGGCGGTCCTCATGAGGTGGTCCTCCCGTTGTCCCCGTCAACCCCGTAGATCTCCGTCGTGAGCGGCTGGAACGGCTCCAGGGAGAACAGCGCCTCCACCGGGAGTCGGAAGTAGGCCGCCAGCTTCAGGGCCAGGTCGAGGCTGGGGTTGTACTGTCCGCGCTCGATGTAGCCGATGGTCTGGTAGTGGACGCCGACCTCCTGCGCCAGTGCCTGCCGCGACACCTTGCGTTCGGCCCGGACGACGGCCAGCCTGTTGTGCACCTGCTCGCTCATGTATAAGAAATACTACATTCGATCGTACTAACGCAATGATCCGTATGGATGATGTGCTGTCCGCGCTCGCCCGGTCGCCCCGGCGCGCGGTCCGGCCCGCTCTACGGTTCGATCATGCGCAGCAGCGACAGCGACCGCGTCTACCTCGCCCCCGTCGACCACCTGCGCGCCGCGGCCGCCGTCCTCGTGGTGCTGTACCACGGGTGCCAGCTGTTCACCGCCCGGCTGGAGGGCGGCGGGGCGTTCACCGCGGAGACGGGCTGGCTGTACTCGGCGAACCCGGCCGCGACGCTCGTCTTCGAGGGGCACACCGCCGTCGCCCTGTTCATGGTGCTGTCCGGTTTCATCTTCACCGTCGGCGCGCACGGCCGCCCCATCCGCTACGGACGGTTCGTCACCAACCGGCTCCTGCGGGTCTATCCGCTGTACCTGGTCGTCGCGGTGCTCGGGCTGGCGACGCAGGTGGCGCTGGTGTCGTACGAGGACGTGCTGCGCCTGCTGACGTTCGCGACGCCCGGCCAGCCCTACGGGGGCGTGTTCTGGACCCTCAGCGTGGAGGTGCAGTTCTACCTGCTCTTCCCGCTGCTGAACCGGCTGCTGACGGAGCGCGGGCCGGGCGCCCTGCTGCGGCTGCTGGGGGCCGTCGCGCTCCTGCGGGTGCTGGTGTGGCTGAGCAGTCCGGTGCCGGAGCCTCCGACGACCGCCCTGTACCTGGGGCTGGCGGGGCGCATCGACCAGTTCCTGCTGGGCATGCTGGCCGCCTGGTGGTACCTGCGCCGTGGGGAGCGGGCCGGCGGCCGGTGGCCGGCGTGGGCGGCGCTGGGGCCAGCGGTGGTCGCGCTGTGGTCGTACAACCAGCTGCACGGCTTCGTCTCGGACAGCCCACTGAAGCTGGTGTGGGGCACGGTGGAGGGCGCCGTGTGGGCGCTCTTCGTCGCGGTCTACGTCACGGGCGCGGACGCCACGGGCCGCGCGGACGCCACGGGCCGCGCGGACGCCACGGGGCGCGCGGCCCCGGGGGGCGGCGCGACCCCGGCGGCCGTCCCGGGCCCGGCGGGGCGCGCGGGACGGGAGGGGCCGGGGTGGCGGGCGTGGCGGGAGGGGCCGGGGTGGCTGTCGCGGGGGGCGGCACGGCTCGGCGAGGTCAGCTACTCGGTCTACCTGACGCACTTCATGGTGCTGACCGTGCTGGGCGAGTACGCCGGGCGGGTCCTCGCCGCGGTCCCCCTGCCGCCGGTGTGGGCGGCGTTCGCCCTGACGGCCGCGGTGGCGCTGCCGCTGACGGTGGCGCTGTCGTTCCTGACGTACCACGCGGTGGAGCTGCCGTTCCTGAAGCTGCGCCGCCCCTACCTGGGGGCGGCGGAGGCGGCCCCGGCAGGGGCGGCGGAGGCGATGGGGACGCGGGCGTGGGCGGCGACGGACGGCCCCGGGGGTACGCCGCGCCCCCGGCGGCGGGAGGCCGACCGGGGGCGGTGGGGTGTGCCGGGACGGCACGGGTGACGACTCAGATGAGGCCGAGGCCGCGCACGGCGTCGCGCTCCTCCGCGAGCTCCTGCACCGACGCGTCGATGCGGGCGCGGGAGAACTCGTTGATGTCCAGGCCCTGGACGATCTCGTACTTGCCGTCCTTGCAGGTGACGGGGAAGGAGGAGATCAGGCCCTCCGGGACGCCGTAGGAGCCGTCGGACGGGATGCCCATGGAGGTCCAGTCGCCCTCGGCGGTGCCGTTGACCCAGGTGTGGACGTGGTCGATGGCGGCGTTGGCGGCGGAGGCGGCCGAGGACGCGCCACGGGCCTCGATGATCGCGGCGCCGCGCTTGGCGACGGTCGGGATGAAGGTGTCGGCCAGCCACTGCTCGTCGTTGACGACCTCGGCGGCGTTCTTGCCGGCGATCTCCGCGTGGAAGATGTCCGGGTACTGCGTGGCGGAGTGGTTGCCCCAGATCGTCAGGCGCTTGATGTCGGAGACGGCCGCGCCGGTCTTGGCGGCGAGCTGCGAGATCGCGCGGTTGTGGTCGAGGCGGGTCATCGCGGTGAAGCGCTCGGCCGGCACGTCCGGGGCGGCGGCCTGGGCGATGAGGGCGTTGGTGTTGGCCGGGTTGCCGACGACGAGGACCTTGATGTCGTCCGCGGCGTTGTCGTTGATGGCCTTGCCCTGCGGCTTGAAGATGCCGCCGTTGGCCTCCAGCAGGTCACCGCGCTCCATGCCCTTGGTGCGGGGGCGGGCGCCGACGAGGAGGGCGACGTTCGCGCCGTCGAAGGCGACGTTCGGGTCATCGGTGATCTCGATGCCGCGCAGCAGCGGGAAGGCGCAGTCGTCGAGCTCCATGGCCGTGCCCTCGGCGGCCTTGAGGCCCTGCGGGATCTCCAGGAGGCGCAGCTTGACCGGCACGTCCGCGCCGAGCAGGTGGCCGGAGGCGATGCGGAAGAGCAGCGCGTAACCGATCTGGCCGGCCGCGCCGGTGACGGTGACATTCACGGGAGTGCGGGTCATGTGCGATCTCCGTAAGACAGCTGGCGGTGGGGGTCCCTTCCCCGGATGCGGGACGTCTCCCGTGCCGAGGACGCCCGGTGTCGCCGCGCGATGTCTCGACGTGGAGATATCCAGCGGTCAGGCTATCCGACCCGACCCCCCTCCAACCCCCGCCCCCTTGTGTTGCAGCTCACCCGAACGGGCGACGCGCCACGGTCACGGTGTGGCCGTGCAGCCCTTCACCCCGGTGGTGCGCAGGGCCGCGCAGGCCCCGGCGTCGGTCCCGTCGGCGACGGCGACCATCGGCGTGTACGCGTCGTCGTCGGCCCCGCCGACCGTGGCGTCGTGGGTGGCGCCGGGCGCGGTGACGCTGACGACGTCGCCGGGCGCGGCCTGGCTGACGCGGGCCCAGGCGGCCCCGCACACCTGGCTGTAGCGGACCTCGACCATGGTGGTGGCGACGACCGTGGAGGCGACCGTGGTGGCATGCCGGCCGCCGCATCCCATGACCTGCGGGTCCTGCCCGCCGCAGGCGGCGCCCGAGCAGCGGACGCCCTCGGGGAGCGGGGGCGGGGCGCTGGTGGCGGGGGCCGCGGGCGGCGCGGCGGGGCGGCGGACCCCGGCCCCGGCGGCGTCGGCCGCGCGGTCGCCGCGCGGGCCGCCGAGGTCGGTGAGGAGGACGGCCGCGACGACGACGAGGAGCGCGCCGAGGGCGCCCGCGAGGAACGACACCACCGTCCGCCCCGCCCGCCCCCGCGCCCCGCCGGGCCCCGTCCCGCCGGGCCCGCGGCCCACAGGGCTGTGGCCCTCGGAGCCGTGGCCCACGGGGGCGTGTCCCACGGGGGCGTGTCCCACGAGGGCCTGGCCCACGGGGGCGTACGTGGTGGGGCCCCGCCCCGACGGCAGCCGGCCGGCGGGCACGTGGTCGTCCACCGGCAGGCGCCCCGGCGGCACGTACCCGGGCGGCAGGTGGTCGGTCGGGGCGTACCCCTCCGGTACGTGGTCGGTCGGAGCGGCGTCCGGCAGTACGTACCCCGGCGGCACCCGGTCCGCCGGGGCCGTCGGCCGCGCGGTGCCCGGCGGGGCGTCCACCGGCAGGACGGCCGTCGACGGGAGGGAGGCGGGGACCGTGCCGGCGGGCGGCGCGGCGTCCGCGGCGCCGGGGTCGTCGAGGGCCGCGCGGGCCTGCGCGATGCGGATCGACTCCATCGTCAGGTCGTGCCGCATCTCGGCCCGGCTCCAGGCCCGTTCGGCCAGCTCCCACAGGGTGATGAGGTGGTCAGGGTTCGTACCGGTGACCTCCGCCAGCGCCAGGACGGCGCCGCGCGGTGCCAGCAGACGTCCGTTCAGGTACCGCTCCCACGACGTCCTGCTGTAACCCGTGCGGTCCGCGATGGCCGCGATGCCGAGTCCGCTGCGGTCGACGAGCCGACGCAACCGGCCGGCGAACTCCCGCACCTGCGGGTCGAGCTCCTCCGACAGCGCCTTCCACCGAGGCATTGCTTCCCCCTTGTCCCCCGGACCGGCCCGACACGCCCGATGCGTCCGGCGCGGTCCGTGCCGCGCGAAGCCAGGATGGCAGCTCCGGGGCCCGGTTTCCCAGTCGTGGCCGGGTGCTCACAGAGTTCCGGAATGGTCACTTCCGTGCCACAGGAACGGAGCGTCCCTTGATCAGCTTTGGCGCGTCCATGACCCTTGTTCAGGCGGGGACGGCGCCCGTCCTGTCTCGGGGGAGGGGATGGGCGCCGTCACCGACGGGGGTCACGACGAAGGCGGGCCGCCCTCCTCCTGACGAGGGGGCGGCCCGCCTTCCGTGTCACGCGACCCCACCGGGCCGGGGGCAGCGCCGGAGCCGGGACCGGGCGGGCCGGGGGCCGAGGGCCGCCGGGATTGGGCCGGAGGCCGGGATCAGGCCGTGGTCCGGGAGCAGGCCGGGGTCCGGGGCCGTGGTCCGGGGTCCGGGCGTGCCGGCAATCACCGCACCGTGAAGCGCACGGCTTCCTTCAGGAACGGGATCTCCAGCCACGGGTCGGGCTGCGTCATGAGGGCGAACAGCACGATCGCCCCGCCGAGCACCCCGTACGTGATCATGTCGGTGAACCGGGACCGCACGGCGAGCATGCCCACCGACGGCAGGGCCCGCCGCAGTCCCGCGCCGGTCAGCAGGGCGACGCCGATCAGGAGCGCGCCGATACGGGGCGCGTGGCGGAACGCGTCGAAGCCGATGACGACCAGTCCGAGCGCGGTGATCCCGAGCACGGTGAGCAACGGCCACTGCCGGGCGGGCGCGGGGGCGTCCCCGGGGGCCGCGCGACCGCCGCCCTCGGGACGGACGGTGCCCTCGGTGACGGCCGGCGGCCGCCGGGTCCCGCCCGCCGACTCCTCCTCCGCGCCGTCCGGCGCCGGCTCCCCCGCCGGGTCCGGGGTACGGGGCGTGCTCGCGGCACGCGCCCGGTCCGGTGCCGGCGACTGCGGGGACCGGGAGGGCTGCGGGGCCTGCGGCCGTCGCGCCGGGCGGCCGGACACCGCGACGGCTCCGGCCACCACGTCACCCGCCGCACCGACCGCCGTGGACGGAGCCGAGCCGGGGGCCCGGGGCGACGCCGTGTCCGCGTCGCCGCCGGCCTCCGCCGTGCCCGCGCCACCTGTCGCGCCCGCGCCGTCCGCCGCGCCCTCGTCGTCCGTCGCGCGCGCGCCGTCCGCCGTGCCGTCACCGGCCGGGGCCGTGCCGACCGTGTCCGGCGCGTCGTCCGGTCCCGGCACGCCCTCCGGTCCCGGTACGTCGGCCGGTCCCGGCGCGCCGGCACCGGCGGTGGCCGCCGTGTCGGGTGCGGAGCCCGCCGCGCGGGATCCGTCGTTCGCCCGTACGCCCATGGGGTGGCCCTTCCGGCTCACTTCGCGGCGTCGGCCGCGGCGCGCTCGGCCGCCTCGACGACGTTGACCAGCAGCTGCGCCCGCGTCATCGGGCCCACGCCACCGGGGTTGGGGGCGACCCAGCCGGCCACCTCGCGCACGCCCGGGTGCACGTCGCCCATGATCTTGCCGCTCGCGTCGCGGCTGACGCCCACGTCCAGGATGGCCGCGCCCGGCTTGACGTCCTCCGGCTTGACCAGGTGCGGCACACCCGCCGCGGCGACGATGATGTCGGCCCGCCGCAGGTGCGCCGAGAGGTCACGGGTACCGGTGTGGACCTGCGTCACCGTCGCGTTCTCCGAGCGGCGCGTCAGCAGCAGCGGCATCGGCCGCCCGATGGTGACGCCCCGGCCGACGACCACCACGTGCGCCCCGGCGATCTCCACGCCGTGACGGCGCAGCAGCGTGACGATGCCGGCGGGCGTGCACGGCAGCGGCGCGGGCTCGCCGAGGACGAGCCGGCCCAGGTTGGTCGGGTGCAGGCCGTCCGCGTCCTTGGCCGGGTCCATCAGCTCCAGGATCCGGTTGGTGTCCACGCCCTTGGGCAGCGGCAGCTGCACGATGTACCCGGTGCAGGCCGGGTCCTCGTTCAACTCGCGGACGACCGCCTCGATGTCCTCCTGCGTCGCCGTCGCGGGCAGCTCCCGCTGGATGGACGCGATGCCCACCTGGGCGCAGTCGCGGTGCTTGCCGGCCACGTACTTCTGGCTGCCGACGTCCTCGCCGACCAGCAGCGTGCCGAGTCCCGGGGTGACGCCCCCGGCCTTCAGCTCCGCCACGCGGGCGGTCAGGTCGGACTTGATCGCTGCGGCGGTGGCCTTGCCGTCGAGAATCTGGGCGCTCATGGGCCCATCCTCGCGGAGACCCCCGCCCTCTTCCAATTCCGGGGCGTCAAGCCCCGGCGGAAGAGGTTGCATCTGCACAACAGTCGCCCAAACCGACTGGACAAAAAGATGATGTTAATACAACGATGACCGCGCAATGCCGCGGGCAGTGCCGGGGGGACGGGCGGCGCGTACATGGGTGCAGCAGACAGTTCCTCCGCGCGGAACCGCGCGTCCCCGCACGACCCACGGAGGAATCCCGCCATGAGTTTCGGCGACCCGAACAACCCCTACGGCCAGCAGCAGCAGCCCGCCCAGCCCGGTTACGGCTACCCCCAGGCCCCGCCGGTCCAGCCGTACGGCCCGGGCGCCGGTTACCCGGGTGCCCCGATGGAGATGCCGGGCGGCGTCAAGGCGGCCCGCGTGATGCTGTTCGTCATCGCCGGCCTGCAGTTCATCGGTGCCATCGGCGCCGTCCTGACCGCGCTCGCCATCAGCGCGGCCCAGGAAGACCCGACGCTGAAGAACGACATCCAGTTCCAGCAGCTCGCCGACATGTCGACCGGCGCGATCTGGGGCGTCACCGTCCTGATCCTCGCCTGGGGCGTGCTCGCCATCGTCCTCGGCGCCAAGTTCGGCAGCGGCGGCAACGGCATCCGCATCACCGCGATGGTCTTCGGCATCATCACGGCGATCCTCGGCATCTACCCGTTCGTCGTCATCGGCCTCGCCCACACGGTGCTGGCCATCCTGGTGGCCGTCTTCGTCGGCAAGTCCGACGGCGCCGCCTGGTTCTCGCGCCCGCGCCACTGAGCCGAGCCCGCGCCACGAAGGCCGCGGCCCCGGACGCACCCGCGTCCGGGCCGCGGCCTTCGCCGTACCCGCCTCAGCCCGAACGCTCCACGGACGTACGCACCACCCGGATCGTGCGGGTCCGCCCCAGGACGTACGCGTTCCCGTCCTCGAACTCCAGCCGCCTGCGGTCCGGCAGCACCTGACGCACGTCCCCCACCGTGTGCGGCACCCCGCCCACCGCGATCACGTCACCGACCCGGACCCCGTCGCCCGTGACCTCCAGGGTCCGGACCGTCAGCCTCGACATCCCCGACCACCCGCCGCCGTCAGGACCGGTCGCCCGGAGCGGTGCCCGCCGACAGCGCCGCCGCGAGCTGCCGGGCCGTGCGCGGCGCGCACCGGCCCAACTCCACCAGCGGGTACGGCGGGTCCGCCGCCAGCGACACGCAGTCGAGCCCCAGCGACGGCAGGGTCACCCCCACCTCGGTGAGCGCGGCCCGCAGGACGTCCCGCGCCTCCTCCGCCTCCCTGATCCGCTCCGCCGCCGCCATCCGTTCAGCGATCCCCATGCACGTTGCCCCTTTCCGGGCCCGGTTCGACGTTCCACCCCGAGAATCGGCGCGTAGCAGTACGTTCACCAGGGGTTACGACTTACGAGGCGACCAGCGGAAACCGGGGAGACGCATGCCCGCACCCAAGGAACTCGATCCCACCCAGTCCCTCTCGGCGCTCTTCGGCGCGAAGCTGCGCAAGCTCCGCGTGCACGCCGAGCTGACCCAGCGGCAGCTGGGCGAGAAGATCCCGATCGCCCACAGCATGATCGCCCGGTTCGAACTGGGCACGGAGACGCCGACGCAGCAGGTCGCCGAGGCGCTCGACCGCATCCTCGGCGCGGACGGCGACCTGGTCGACCTGTGGCTGCACGTCGTGCGGACGCCGATTCCGGACTGGGCGCGGAAGTACGTGCACCTGGAGCCGCAGGCACACAAGATCCAGACGTACTCCGCGCATACGGTGCATGGGCTGCTGCAGACGCCGGCTTATGCGCGGTCGCTCCTGGGCGATGCTGTGCCCAGTGTCGGCGACCGGCTCGAAGGGCTGTTAACCGCGCGGCTCGCAAGGCAGGGCATCCTGCGCGGGGGCGAGAGTCCGACCGTGCTGTGGGCCATCGTCGATGAAGCCGTTCTGCGACGACCCGTCGGCGGACGGGCAGTGATGCAGGAACAACTTGGCCATCTGCTGTCTGTTTCAGCGCAGTTGGACAACGTTACGCTGCAAGTACTCCCCTTCGAACACGGGGCGCCGGCTGTCATGAGCGGTGCACTTACCGTCCTGTCGTTCCTCGATCGGCTGCCGGTCGCCTACCTGGAGAACTCACAGTCCGGAGAGCTGGTCGAACAGGCTGGGCGGGTTTCCCAGTACGCCCTAGCATTCGATCATCTGCTGGCTCAGGCGTTGTCCCCCGAGGCTTCGGCCCGCCTGATCCGTTCCGCGATGGAGGACCACCGTGACCCACGTCTCCCGAGCCGATCTCAGCGGCGCCGCCTGGCGCAAGTCCAGTTACAGCAATCAGGGGGGCGGCGACTGCGTCGAGGTCGCTGACGGTTTCACCGGTGTCGTACCGGTCCGCGACAGCAAGAACCCGCACCGCCCCGCGCTGGTCGTCACCGACGGCGCCTGGGGCGCCTTCGTCGAGTGGCGGAAGTCCAGTCACAGCAACGCGCAGGGCGGTGAGTGCGTCGAGGTCGGCAGGGGGTTGGCCGGGCTCGTTCCCGTACGCGACAGCAAAGACCCCGCCCGTCCCGGACTGGTCGTCAGCGACCGTGCGTGGGGCGCGTTCCTCGGCTCGCTGACGTAGCACCCGTGCGGCGTCCGTACCCTTCGCCCCCGGGTGGTGGGTGCGGCGGGGCCGGGCGGGCTCACCTCCCGTACCGGACGCGTGCGGGTCGCGCGGTGGCGGGCCTGTCGTGGGCGCGGGACCCGGACGCGGCGGAGGGGGCCGCCGGCGTGGGCCGGCGACCCCCTCGGGGCCCGTCAGGCGGCGCCGGCCGCCTCAGTGGAAGAAGTGGCGCGTGCCGGTGAAGTACATCGTCACGCCCGCCTTCGCCGCCGCCTCGACGACGAGCTCGTCGCGGACCGAACCGCCCGGCTGGACCACGGCCCGCACCCCGGCCGCGGTGAGGATCTCCAGACCGTCGGGGAACGGGAAGAACGCGTCGGACGCGGCGTACGCGCCGCGCGCCCGCTCCTCGCCGGCCCGCTCGACGGCGAGCTTCGCCGAGTCGACGCGGTTGACCTGGCCCATGCCGACGCCGACGCTGGCGCCGTCCTTCGCCAGGAGGATCGCGTTCGACTTCACCGCGCGGCAGGCCCGCCAGGCGAACGCCAGCTCCGCCAGCTCCGCCTCCGACAGCGCCTCACCGGTGGCGAGGGTCCACGTCGCCGGGTCGTCGCCCTCGGCCTGGATCCGGTCGGTGACCTGGAGCAGCGCGCCACCGTCGATCGGCTTGACCTCGACGGCCGCCGACGGGGCCTCCGGGCAGCGCAGGACACGGATGTTCTTCTTGCGGGCCAGGACCTCGACCGCGCCGTCCTCGTAGCCGGGGGCGACGATGACCTCGGTGAAGATCTCCGCGACCTGCTCGGCCATCGCGACGGAGACGGGGCGGTTGACGGCGATGACGCCGCCGAACGCCGACAGCGGGTCGCAGGCGTGGGCCTTGCGGTGCGCCTCGGCGACGTCCGCGCCGACCGCGATGCCGCACGGGTTGGCGTGCTTGATGATCGCGACGCACGGCTCGGCGTGGTCGTACGCGGCGCGGCGCGCGGCCTCGGTGTCCGTGTAGTTGTTGAAGGACATCTCCTTGCCGTGCAGCTGCTCCGCCTCGGCCAGGCCGCCCGTGCCGTCGACGTACAGCGCGGCGCCCTGGTGGGGGTTCTCGCCGTAGCGCAGGACGTTCCCGCGGGTGTAGGTGCCGCCCATGAAGTCCGGGAACGGCGACTCGTCCGCTGGGGCGTAGGAGGAGGCGAACCACGAGGCGACGGCGACGTCGTACGCGGCGGTGTGCCGGAACGCCTCGGCGGCCAGCCGCTTGCGGGCCGCCAGGTCGAAGCCGCCCGCCGCGACGGCGGCGAGGACGTCGCCGTACCGGGCCGGGGAGGTGACGACCGCGACGGAGGGGTGGTTCTTGGCGGCGGCGCGGACCATCGACGGGCCGCCGATGTCGATCTGCTCGACGCACTCGTCGGGGGAGGCTCCGGACGCGACCGTCGCCTCGAACGGGTACAGGTTCACGACGACCAGGTCGAACGGCTCCACGCCCAGCTCGGCGAGCTGCTCGCGGTGGGCGTCCAGGCGCAGGTCGGCGAGGATCCCGGCGTGCACGCGCGGGTGCAGCGTCTTGACCCGGCCGTCCAGGCACTCGGGGAAGCCGGTCAGCTCCTCGACCTTGGTGACCGGGACACCGGCGGCGGCGATCTTCGAGGCCGTGGAGCCCGTGGAGACCAGCTCGACGCCCGCCTCGTGCAGTCCGCGGGCCAGCTCCTCCAGCCCCGTCTTGTCGTAGACACTGATCAACGCGCGACGGATGGGCTTATTCACCGACATGAACCTTTCGTCCCTCAATGCGGTAGCCGTGCCGGGCGAGACGCCCCACGACCTCGACGAGCAGCGTGCGCTCGACTTCCTTGATGCGCTCGTGGAGAGCGGCTTCGTCGTCCGAGTCCCGCACCTCGACCACGCCCTGGGCGATGATCGGGCCGGTGTCGACGCCGTCGTCGACGAAGTGGACGGTGCACCCGGTGACCTTCGCGCCGTACGCGAGCGCGTCCCGCACTCCGTGCGCACCGGGGAAACTGGGCAGCAGCGCGGGGTGCGTGTTGATCGTCCGCCCGCCGAAGCGCGCCAGGAACTCCTTCCCGACGATCTTCATGAAGCCGGCCGAGACGACCAGGTCCGGCGCGTACGCGGCGGTCGCCTCCGCCAGCGCGCGGTCCCACTCGTCGCGCGTCGCGTACTCCTTCACACGGCGCACGAACGTCGGCACCCCGGCGCGCTCGGCCCGCTCCAGGCCCGCGATCCCGGCGCGGTCCGCGCCGACGGCGACGATCCGGACCGCCGCACCGTACCCGTCGGGGTCGGCGGCGATCGCGTCGAGGAGCGCCTGGAGGTTGGTTCCGGAGCCGGAGACCAGGACGACGAGGCGGGCGGGGGCGGCAGCCACGGGGGACTCTTTTCGCGCGTGGGGGTGCGGGTCGTGCGTATGTGCGGTATGGGCGGTGCGTACGGGGCGGCGTCGCCTTCGTAGGTTGGTACGAACGCGTCGTGTCCTCCCATACGGGGAACTCTACGAACGGGCCGACCGTCAGCAACGATACCGGCACACCGCACCGCCCCCACGGGACGGGGGCCGGGCCGGGCGGTAGCGTCTGGGGCAGAGCCGTCCCCGACGAGACGGAAGACGGACGGACACGACACCAGGGGAAGACGTTCACCACATGCCGGACCGAGGGCGCCGCACGGCCATCCACCTCCTGCCGCGGGACCGCCAGTCCACCGACGACGACAACCCGTTCGCGCCGCCGCCGGAGGGCCGGCCCGAGCAGCCCTGGCAGCCGCGCCGACCGGACGGCGAGGGCGACGAGGGGCGCGAGGGCGGTGACGGCCGCGAGGGCCGGCCGGCGTGGGGCCGCTGGAGCCCTCGCCAGCCCGGGCGCTCCTCCGACGGCTTCGGCAGCGGGGGCGGCGGCCCGCAGGGCGACCCGTCCCGGCAGGGACGGCCGGAGGGCCCGCAGCTGCGCTGGGACCCGACGGACCCCTCGCAGCGGCGCGCCCGGTACGCGCTGCTCTCCGGCATGTGGGGCTTCTTCTTCGCGGTCTTCGACTTCCCCGAGCTGGCCCTGCTGCTCGGCGCGCTCGCCCTCTACTGGGGCATCAGCTCCCTGCGCGAGCGCGGCCGGGCCGGCCGGCGCACGGGCGCGGACGTGGCCGCGGTGACGTCCGGCGCCCCGACCGCCTCCGGGGCCTCCGGTCCGTCGTCGCCCGCACCGCGGGCGAACGCCGCCGGCGCGGCCAGGTCGCAGACGACGGCCGCCGTCAGCGGCATCATCACGGGCGCGCTCGCGCTGGTGATCGTGGCGACGATGTTCACGGTCCAGCTCGTGTACCGGGACTACTACACGTGCGTCGACGACGCGCTGACGAAGGACGGCCAGCTCTCCTGCAACAAGCTCCTGCCGGAGCCGCTGCGGGACGTGATCGGCGTCAAGCAGTAGGGACCCTCTCCCGGGGCGCGGCCCGTGGGGCCGCGCCCCGGGGCGTGGCGTGAACGGGACACTTCAGGCGTTACCGGAGACCGAGGCGGGCGCGTCGGCCGACAATCCAGCGTGGATGCTCAATCCAGCCTGGCTGCGTCGACCACTCGGAGAGGCTCCCTCACATGAACCGACCCACCGTCTTCTCGGTAGTCCTGGGCATCACGGCCACCGCCGCCGTCGCCCTGCCGGGCAGCGCCGCCACCGCGGACGGCCGCGCCGTGCCCCCGCCCGCGGACCGGTACTGCGTGATGGTCGTCGACAAGGCCCCCGACGGGGGGATGTCCCCCGTCAGGTCGACGACGTGCAGCGCCGACCCCGCGTCGAAGTCGCTCACGCGAGCCGCGGCGAACACCGTGCTCCTGATGGAGTGGTTCGAGCACGCCAACAACAAGCCCAGCTCCCTGACGCGCGTGCACGGCGAAGCGGGCGACTGCGACGGCGACGGCTACCGCCTCCGGGCGACGGGCTTCTGGGCCAACCGGATCTCCGGGTTCAACGCCTACAGCAAGTGCAACGTCGCCACCGGCTACGACCTGGTGAACCTCTCCGGCGACCGCGAGACGTGGCGCATGGACAAGCCGTGCAAGTGCCTGCTGCAGGGGTGGGTCGGCGCGTACATGAACGACCGCGTCGAGTCGTTCTGGATCCGTCAGGGCTGAGCCGGTCGCCCGTCGTCGGGTCCGGGGCCGGACCCGACGACGGACCACGGGTCTGGGTGTAGGTCTGGGTCTGGACAGGGGTCTGGGCAGCGGCCGGTTCCGTCGGCGGCTCCGACCGCGTCCGGGTCGTGGTCGCGGTCCGGGGCGGGAGCCGGGTGGTAGTCCCGGGGAGCCGGAGGGCAGTCCGGGGCCCCGACCGGGTCATCGTCCGGGTCCGCGGCCGGCGTCTCGACCAGGTCGTGGAGCGGCCCCGGGTCGTGGAGCGGCGGGGCCGGGGCGTGGACCAGGGGCGGGGTCCCGGCCTCGTGGTGCGGGTCCGGGTGCGGGACGTCGGGGCCGTCCCAGTCATCCGTGTCGTCGTCGGCGGTCGCCGGGGGGTCCGGGGGCGGGACCGCCGCGGCCGGGCCCTGCGACACCGCCCTGAAGGCCGCCCACCGGGCCGCGTGGGCGTCAGGGTCGTCCCACTCCGCCCCGACGGGCACGTCCGGGTGGCCGGGTCCGTCGGCGTGGGCCTCCACGTCGCCGTGGACGCCCACGCCTTCGGCCGCCGCCCCTCCGTGGACTCCCGCGCCATGGGCGTCCGCCGGGTCAGAGGTGGCCGTGTCGGGGGCGGGCGCCTCACCGAGGGTGCCGGCGCCCTGCGGGCGCGTCCCCCCGTGGGCGTCCAGCCAGTACTGGCCCGCGGCCCAGCCGTGCCCGGCCTCGCCGTCCGCCGCCGGTTCGGGACCGCCTGTGGGGGTGTACCCGGCGTGCCCGCCCGTGTACTCGCCGGGGGTGTCGGCCTCCACGTCGAACAGCACGTCCGCTTCCGGGCCGGCCGCCCGTACGACGGGCGCGGAGCCGCCGGCGGCCGGGGTGGCGGGTGCCGGGGCGCCGGGCGGTGCCGTGGACGCCCGGTGGCGGCCCCGGGGGCGTACGACGCGGACACGGGACGGCCACGACCACCGGGACCGCCCACCGGCCGCCCCGTCCTGCGCCCCCACCTCCGGCTCCGGGGCCTGGGGGGCCTGCGGGTGGTCGGGGGTGGTGGACCGGTCGCGTACCCGCCAGGCGCGCAGGCTGAGAGCCACCGGTACGGCCAGGAGCGCCGTCCACGCCAGCGCCGCCGCCCCTGCCGCCCACCACACCGGGCCGAACTGCGCGAGCCGCCCGGCACCGAGCGGACCGCCCGCGTACGCGGCCAGTACCGCCGTCGCGGCGCCGCACACCAGCGCCGCCAGGGAGGCCGTCCCCGCCGTGCGGCCCACGCTCCACGCCTCGTCGCGCCGGGCCAGCGGCGGCGCCGCCTCCCCCGCCGTACGCCACCCCGCGACCAGCCCCGCCGCCACCGGCACCGCCGCCGCCAGGGCCACCGCCGGCCACCCGCCGCCCCGGGGGTCGAGCGGCACGGCGGCCAGCAGCGGGAAGTCCGGTACCGCCGGGGCCCCGGTCGTAGCGAGCGGCGTCACGACGGCGCCCGTACCGAGGGTGAAGCCCGGCCCCAGCCCGTACGCCGCCGCCCATACGGCCGCGTTCGGCAGCAGCGCCAGCGCCAGGAGGAGCACGGCCACCCGGCCCGCCCAGTCACCCGACAGGCCCATCAGGGAGTCGCGGGCCGCCCCGCCGTGCCACAGCAGGGAACCCGCCACCAAGAGCACGCCCCCGACGAGCAGCGCGAGCAGCGCACCGGCCGCCGCGCGCACCGCGACGACCGTCCTTGAACGCGCCACGGTCCGCCGCAGCCAGGCGGGCAGCCACCCGGGCAGCGGACCGAGGGGGTGCCCGCAGGCGCTCCACACCCCGGCGGCCGCCGCCAGCAGGACGACCGGCGGCACGTGCAGGGCCACGTCCAGCGGGTCGACCCGCAGCGGCCCGTCCGCCGCGTAGAGCGCGGCGCAGGCGACGACCGTGAGGTACCCGGTCGTCACGGCGCCCACCGCGCCGCCCGCCGGGGGCCTGCGCCGGGTACCGCCCGGCTCCAGGGCGTCGCGCGCCGTCCGGTACGCCAGCCACAGCGGCAGCGCGGCGAGCAGCAGCGGCACCACTCCGACGGGCGCGGGTCCGCCGCCGCCGAAGGTGCCGGGGCGCACCGGCTCCACGCCGTGGGCCAGCAGCCACAGCCCGGCCGCCACGTGCAGGGCGCCACCGGGTCCGCTGTCGGGGTACGGGGAGCCGATCCACAGGACGGTCACCAGCACGGCGAGCGCGCCGAGCCCCAGCCCCGCCGCGACGACCCCACGGGCGAAGGTCGCGGCGGCGACGGCCGCGGCGCTGCCGCCGTACACGACGGTGTGCTCGGTTCCGGGCGTCTCGGACAGGGAGGCGGTCACGGAAACATGCTGCCAACGACACGCGCTGTAGTCGCGTAACAGGCGGATGCCCGCTGTGTCGCTCAAGATACGTTTATGTACTTTTCCGCTACGCCGTGTGTTCGCGGAGGCTTGGCATGACGCAGGGCACGATGAGCGAGGCACAGGCCACGGAGCCGTCGGAACCGGCACCGACACCGCAGTCCGCGACGGATCCGGAGACCGCCACGGAGTCCGGAGCGGCTTCGGCGGCGACCGACCCGGAGGCCGCCGCCCCCGCGACGCCGGTAGAGGCGTTCGACGCGCTGTACGCGTACGCCGCACCCCACCTGGCGGAACAGGCCTACCTCCTGTGCGGGCGGCGGCGGCTGGCCCGGGAGGCCGTCGAGGTCGCCTTCCACCGGGCCTGGGACCGCTGGCCGGAGGTCGCGGTGGACCGGGACCCGGTCGGGTGGGTGCGCGCCGAGGCGCACCAGTACGCGCTGTCGCCCTGGCACCGCTTCCGCCCCGCCCACCGGCACCCGGACCCCGCCACCGGGAAGGGTCGGACCCGGGAGCTGCGGGCGGCCCTGCTCGAACTGCCGCCTCCGTACCGGCGGACGCTCCTGCTCTTCGACGGGCTCGGCATGGGCCTGCCCGAGGTGGCCGCGGAGACGGAGGCCAGCACCCCGGCGGCCGGACACCGGCTGCTGCACGCGCGCGCCGCGGTCGCCGCGCGGGTCCCGAAACTCGCCGACGCGGAGGCGCTGCGCACCCGGATGGCGGAACTGGCCGCCGGTCGCTCGGCGACGGTGCTGCCCACACCGCACGCGGTGCGGGCGGGCGGGGAGCGGCGGGTCCGGCTGTGGACGCGCGGGACGGTCGCGCTGACGGCGCTGATCGTCACCGCGACGGCCTTCACCCTGGCGACGGCCCCGACCCGTTACGAGCCGCCGCTCGCGCCGGGCGAGGCGGTGGGCGGCGTACCGGTCCTGAGCGGCCCGCAGCACCTGACCCCGGAGGACGAAGAGCTCCGCGCCCGCCTCCAGGCCGAACCGATGACGGGCCCGCCCCGCCTGGTCCCGGCCCCCCACTGACCGTCCCCGCCCCCCGGCGGGTCCTCCGCCCCGCGGACCCCGCCCGCCCGTACCCACGCGGATCAGGGGTAGGCGGACCGCCCCCGTACGCACGAAGGCCCGTGGGCCCGCCCCCACATCGGGGGCGGGCCCACGGGCCGTGTGCGCGCGTGCGACGCAGCCGAGCGTCGCGCGGCGGTACGCGGTGGTGCGTCAGGCGGACGTGCCCTCGAGGATCTCGCGGGCCAGCTTCGCCGTCTCGGTCGGCGTCTTGCCGACCTTGACGCCCGCCGCCTCCAGGGCCTCCTTCTTCGCCTGCGCCGTACCGGACGAACCGGAGACGATCGCGCCGGCGTGGCCCATGGTCTTGCCCTCGGGCGCCGTGAAGCCCGCCACGTAGCCGACGACCGGCTTGGTGACGTTCGCCTTGACGAAGTCGGCCGCCCGCTCCTCCGCGTCGCCGCCGATCTCGCCGATCATGACGATCAGCTCGGTCTCGGGGTCGGCCTCGAAGGCCGCGAGCGCGTCGATGTGGGTGGTGCCGATGACCGGGTCGCCACCGATGCCGACGCACGACGAGAAGCCGATGTCGCGCAGCTCGTACATCATCTGGTAGGTCAGCGTGCCGGACTTCGACACGAGGCCGATGCGACCGGGCTTGGTGATGTCGCCCGGGATGATGCCGGCGTTGGACTGGCCCGGCGTGATCAGGCCGGGGCAGTTCGGGCCGATGATCCGGGTCTTGTCGCCCTTCGACTTCGCGTACGCGTAGAACGCGGCGGAGTCGTGGACCGCGATGCCCTCGGTGATGACGACGGCGAGCGGGATCTCGGCGTCGATCGCCTCCACGACGGCGGCCTTCGCGAACGCCGGCGGCACGAAGAGGACGGAGACGTCGGCCCCGGTCTTCTCCATCGCCTCGGCGACCGAGCCGAAGACGGGGACCTCGGTGCCGTCGAAGTCGACGGTCGTGCCGGCCTTGCGCGGGTTCACGCCGCCGACGATGTTGGTGCCGTCACCGAGCATGAGCTTGGTGTGCTTCATGCCGGTGGCGCCGGTCATGCCCTGGACGATGACCTTGCTGTCCTTGGTGAGGAAGATAGCCATGGTGTTTCCGACCTCGTCCCTTACTTCGCAGCCGCGAGCTCGGCGGCCTTGTCGGCCGCGCCGTCCATGGTGTCCACGCGCTGCACCAGCGGGTGGTTGGCGTCCGACAGGATCTTGCGACCCAGCTCCGCGTTGTTGCCGTCGAGGCGCACGACCAGCGGCTTGGTGACGTCCTCGCCGCGCGAGGAGAGCAGCTCCAGGGCCTGCACGATGCCGTTCGCGACCTCGTCGCAGGCGGTGATGCCGCCGAAGACGTTGACGAACACGGACTTGACGTCCGGGTCGCCGAGGATGATCTCCAGGCCGTTCGCCATGACCTCGGCGGACGCGCCGCCGCCGATGTCGAGGAAGTTGGCCGGCTTCACGCCGCCGTGCGCCTCACCGGCGTACGCGACGACGTCCAGGGTCGACATGACCAGGCCGGCGCCGTTGCCGATGATGCCGACCTCGCCGTCGAGCTTGACGTAGTTGAGGCCCTTGGCCTTGGCCGCGGCCTCGAGCGGGTTGGCCGCCGCCTTGTCCTCGAGCGCCTCGTGCTCCGGCTGGCGGAAGTCGGCGTTGGCGTCCAGGGAGACCTTGCCGTCGAGGGCGATGATGTCACCGGAGGCGACCTTCGCGAGCGGGTTGACCTCGACGAGGAGGGCGTCCTCCGCGACGAAGGTCTTCCACAGGGTCACGAGGACCTCGGCGACCTTCTCCGCGACCTCCGCGGGGAACTGCGCCTGGGCGACGATCTCGCGGGCCTTCTCGATGTCGACGCCGTCGTTGGCGTCGACCGGGACCTTCGCGAGCTTCTCGGGGGTCGTCGCGGCGACCTCCTCGATGTCCATGCCGCCCGCGACCGAGGCCATCGCCAGGAAGGTGCGGTTGGTGCGGTCGAGGAGGTACGAGACGTAGTACTCCTCGAGGATCTCCGGAGCGGTCTCCGCGATCATCACCTTGTGGACCGTGTGGCCCTTGATGTCCATGCCCAGGATGTCCGTCGCGCGGGCGACGGCCTCGTCCGGGGTGGCCGCCAGCTTGACGCCGCCGGCCTTGCCGCGGCCGCCGACCTTCACCTGCGCCTTGACGACCGACTTGCCGCCAAGACGCTCAGTGGCCTCGCGCGCCGCCTCAGGCGTGTCGATGACTTCACCGGCCAGCACCGGTACACCGTGCTTGGCGAAGAGGTCCCTCGCCTGGTACTCGAACAGGTCCACGCGCGTCCGTCCCTTTTTCTGGTGATCGCGGTTCGTTTTCATGCGTGGGCGTGCCGCGCGCCCGACTGGCGGGCGGAGGGCAACGTGACTGCTCTGTCACTCGGGAGGCGTACACGGTGTCCGTGGACGCGGCATGTCCGCCTGGCAGGTTATCCCCGGAGGCGGTGCCGCCCTAAATCACAGCTCACACCGGAGCGGTGATACCTGTCACAGGCAGGTACCCCGAACGGGCGGTGCCCCCGCTGTGAGAACGCCCGGGGCTGCGGATTTCGTGGCAGACCAGGCGAGGCAGGCCGCCCCCGACCGAGACCGACCGGACCTGCCGCGCCCGGTGGGCGGCGCGGACGGCCCCTGCGGCACCGGGCGGGCGAGGCGGTGGGCCCCTGCGGCACCGGGCGCCGGGCGGACGGGCGGGGTGAGCGGGCGGGGCGGGCGGGCGGACCAGCCGCGTCGGGCGGGGCGACCAGGGCCGGCGGGGCCGCTGGGTCGGTCGGTGTCAGCGGTGCGGGCGGTGCGGGCCTTCGGTGCCGGTCGGTCGGGGCGGGTGGCGCTAGTGGAGTGGCCGGGACGCGGGGGGCGCGGCGCCGGGCAGGGCGGGTGGCACGGACGGCGCCGCGGGGCGGTCGGGGCCGGCCGGCGATCGGGGTGGTCCCGGCACCCGGGGACACCGGGGCGCGGGTGGGGCGGTCGGGGCACGGGGCGGGCCCGCGCGCCGGCGGGGCGGGCCCGCGGCGTCGCACGGGCCCGCGCGCCGGGGAGCGCCGGGGGGCGCCGGCCCGGGGGTCACGCCGCGTCGGGGACCGGTATCGGCCGTTTCTCCAGCGCCGCCGCCATCACCTCGGGGAAGAGGTCCGGTGTGCAGGCGAAGGCGGGCGCGCCGAGGGCCGCCAGCGCGGCGGCGTGCTCACGGTCGTAGGCGGGGGCACCCTCGTCGGACAGGGCGAGCAGGGCCACGAACTGCACCCCGGCGGCCTTCATCGCCGCGACCCGCTTCAGCATCTCGTTGCGGATGCCGCCCTCGTACAGGTCGCTGATCAGCACCACCACCGTGTCGGCGGGGCGGGTGATCTGCGACTGGCAGTAGGCCAGGGCGCGGTTGATGTCGGTGCCGCCGCCCAGCTGCGTGCCGAAGAGCACGTCGACCGGGTCGTCGAGCTGGTCCGTCAGGTCGACGACGGCCGTGTCGAAGACGACGAGGCGCGTCGCGATCGACCGCATCGACGCGAGCACCGCCCCGAACACCGACGCGTACACGACGGAGGCCGCCATGGAGCCGGACTGGTCGATGCAGAGCACGACCTCCTTCCTGACCGCCTGCGAGGCGCGGCCGTACCCGACGAGGCGCTCCGGTACGACCGTGCCGTACTCGGGCAGGTAGTTCTTCAGGTTCGCCCGGATGGTGCGGTCCCAGTCGATGTCGCGGTGGCGGGGCCGGCTGATGCGGGCGCTGCGGTCGAGGGCGCCGGTGAGGGTGGCGCGCGTGCGGGTGGCGAGCCGCTTCTCCAGGTCCTCGACGACCGTGCGGACGACGGCCCGCGCGGTCTCCTTCGTCGTCTCCGGCATCGCCTTGTTCAGCGACAGCAGGGTGCCGACGAGGTGCACGTCCGCCTCGACGGCCTCCAGCGTCTCCGGCTCCAGCAGGAGCGTCGACAGGCCGAGCCGGTCGATCGCGTCGCGCTGCATGATCCGCACCACGGAGCTGGGGAAGTAGGTGCGGATGTCGCCGAGCCAGCGGGCGACGGACGGTGCCGACCCGCCGAGCCCGGCCGACCGGTCCCGCCGCCCGCGGGCGTCGCCGTCGCCACCCGGCCCGTCGTACAGGGCGGCCAGGGCGGCGTCCATGGCGGCGTCCCCGCCCGTGAGGGCGCACCCCGTGCCGTCGGCGGCGCCGCCGCCCAGCACCATGCGCCAGCGCCGCAGCCGCTCGTCCTCGCCGGTCATCGGCCCACCCCCACCAGGTCGTCGTCGGTCGGCTGCCGCCGGCCCAGCAGCAGTTCCAGTACGGGCAGCACGCCGTCGGCGCGTGCCGCGTCGTGGCCGGCGCCGAACCCGGGCGTGCCGGCCGCGGTCAGCGCCGCGCCCCCGCCGGCGGCCGGGCCGCGGCGGACCAGCTCGCCGAGGGTGCGCCGCACCCCCGGTTCGTACGCGGAGAACGTGCGGCGCAGCAGCGGCAGCACGTCGGTGAACGCCTCGGTGGGCACGGCGGCCAGCCAGGCGTCGACGAGGGCGAGGAGCCGCTCGTCGTGGACGAGGAGCATGCCTCCGGAGCGGTCGCGGCCCCGGCCGCCGGGGCCGGTTGCGCCGCCGAGGAACCCCTCCAGCCAGGCGGCGGCGTCGACGGGCGGCGTACCGGGCGAGAGGGCGAGGCCCATCAGCCGGCCCGCCTCGTCCTCCGCGAGCCGCCCGTCGTCCAGGAGCAGCCGCGCGGCCCTGCCCCGGATCGTCCCCGCGACGGTGTCCCGGCGGGCGAGCCTGCGCAGGACGGCGGCCCACCCGGCGGTGGTGTCCTCGCCGCCGGCACCACCGGCGGCGGCCCTGCCGACGGCCGTACCACCGCTGCCGGGTGCTGCGCCGCTGCCGCCGGGGGCGCTGTCGGGGGCGGTACCGGGGGCGGCCCCGTCGGAGGCCGTGCCGCCGGTGCCGGGTGTCGTGCCACCGCTGCCGCCGTCGGAGTCCCCGGCGGGAGCGCTGTCGGGGGCGGCCCCGTCGGAGGCCGTGCCGCCGGTGCCGGCGGGGGTGCGGTCGGTGACGCCGTCGGTGGAGCCGTCCGCGGGGGTGCCGTCGGTGTGCGGCAGGAGGCGTACCGCCGTGTGGACGGCGTCCACGTGGCCGCGCATCTCGTCGGCGGCGTCGGCGTCGAGGCCGGTGCAGGCCGGGGGCAGGCCGACGAAGATCCGCCGCGCGAGTCCGGTGGCGACCTCGGCGAGGGCGGCGGTGTCCGTGGCCCGCACGTCGCCGTAGCGCAGCGAGCGGGCCAGGGCGGGCAGTGCCTGGGCGAGCCGGCCGACGTCCGTGTCGAGCGCGGCCCGGTCGGCGAGGGCCTTCATCACCACGGGCAGCGCCTCGGGCAGCTCGGCCAGCAGGCAGCGCTCGGCGAGCGCCGTGATCTCGGCGAGCGCGGTGGCGGCGGCCGCCTCGGCCCGCGCCTTGGCCGTGGCGGCGGACAGGACCGTGGTGCCCCACACGCCGGCCTCGGCGACCCGCACGTGCAGCTCGGGCTGCCAGGACAGCCGCCAGCTCTCCCGGAAGGTGCCCGTGCTGCCGGTGCGGGACGCCGCGGGGACGCCCCAGTCGACGCCGAGGAGGCGCAGCCGGTGCAGCAGGCGGCTGCGAGCCGCGTCGGTGTCCTTGCGCAGGTCGAGGTCGAGGTCCCGCTCGGCCGCCTCCGGCTTCAGGCGCAGGGAGCGCTGGAGGCGGGTCAGGTCCCGCTGGAGGGGGACGGCGGGCGCGTCGTCGGGCACCTCACCCAGGACGTCGCCGACGACGAGCCGGTCGTGGACGAGGGCGAGCGGCACGTCCGAGCCGTCGCCCATCACGGCCCGCACCGCGTCGGTGGTCTCGGTGAGCCCGGCGAGGGGGCGGCCCCGCATCGCGGCGAGGGCCCCGGCGAGCCGGACGGCCTCGATGACGTGCGCGGAGGAGACGGGGTGGTCCTCGTCCCGCAGGAGCCCGGCGACCTTCGTCAGCCAGCGCTCGACGGGCCGGTCGGGCGCGGCGAAGAGGTGCGCGTACCAGCCGGGCGCGGCGATGCCCGCGCCGTACCCGGAGCGGCGGGCGAGCCTGCGGTGCGTCCACGGCACCCACGTCGTCTCGGTCCTGACCTTCGGCAGGCCCTTGAGGAGGGCCCGGTCGGCGGTGACGGTGGTCTTCGCGGCCAGGGCGGGGACGTGCCAGGCGCCGCAGACGAAGGCGACGGCGTCGTCGCCGTGCTCCTTGCGCGCGGCGCGCAGCCGGAGGCGCATGTACGCCTCGCGGACGGGGTCGCGGGCGTGCCCGCCGTGTCCGTACGTCTCGCGCAGCGCCGCCATCGCCTCCGCGACGGCCGCGAACGGGGCGAACGGGTCCTCCGCGTGGGACGGGCGGTGCTCGACGACGTCCTCCCACCAGCGCTCGGCGTCGTCGTACCCGGCGGCGTCGGCGAGCGCGGCTAGCGGGTCGACGCGCAGTCCGCGCCGCAGGTCGGCGGCGGGCTCGCCGTCGTCCCCGGTGTCCTCGTCGTCCTCGTCGCTCCACGTGGGGTCGCCCATCATGGCGAGGGAGTGCGCGGCGGGCAGGTCGGCGAAGCGGACGGCGGCGCCGTGGTCCAGCGCCCAGCGCAGCGCGACCCACTCGGGCGAGAAGGCGGCGAAGGGCCAGAACGCGGCCCGGCCGGGCTCGTCCACGGCGTGGGCCAGCAGCGCGACCGGCGGGCGCGTCGCGGGGTCGGCGGCGAGCGGCAGCAGGGCGTCGGCCTCCGGCGGTCCCTCGATCAGCACCGCCGTGGGGCGGGCCGCGTCGAGGGCGGCGCGCACCGCGCGGGCCGAGCCGGGCCCGTGGTGGCGGACGCCGAGCAGCAGCGGCCCCGTCACGCCGACACCTCGCGGCAGGCGCGGTAGAAGTCCTTCCAGCCGTCCCGTTCGCGGACGACGGTCTCCAGGTACTCCTGCCAGATGACGCGGTCGGCGGCGGGGTCGCGGACGACGGCGCCGAGAATGCCCGCGGCGACGTCGGCGGGGCGCAGCACGCCGTCGCCGAAGTGGGCGGCGAGGGCGAGTCCGCTGGTGACGACGGAGATCGCCTCGGCCGTGGAGAGCGTGCCCGAGGGGGTCTTGAGCTTGGTGCGGCCGTCGGTGGTGACGCCGTCGCGCAGCTCGCGGAAGACGGTGACGACGCGGCGGATCTCGTCGATGCCCTCGGGAACGGCCGGCAGGTCGAGGGAGCGGCCGATCTGGTCGACGCGCCGGGAGACGATGTCGACCTCGGCGTCGGGCGTCTCGGGCAGGGGCAGTACGACGGTGTTGAACCGGCGGCGCAGGGCGCTCGACAGGTCGTTGACGCCGCGGTCGCGGTCGTTGGCGGTGGCGATGAGGTTGAAGCCGCGGACGGCCTGCACCTCCTGTCCGAGCTCCGGGATGGGGAGCGTCTTCTCGGACAGGATCGTGATGAGCGTGTCCTGCACGTCGGCGGGGATGCGGGTGAGTTCCTCGACGCGGGCGGTCATGCCGTCGGCCATGGCGCGCATCACCGGGCTGGGCACCAGGGCGTCCCGGCTGGGGCCGTGCGCGAGCAGGCGGGCGTAGTTCCATCCGTAGCGGATGGCCTCCTCGGGCGTGCCGGCCGTGCCCTGCACGAGGAGCGTCGAGTCACCGCTGACGGCCGCCGCGAGGTGTTCCGACACCCAGGTCTTCGCGGTGCCCGGCACGCCGAGGAGGAGAAGGGCGCGGTCGGTGGCGAGGGTGGTGACGGCCACCTCGACGACGCGGCGCGGCCCCACGTACTTCGGTGTGATCACCGTGCCGTCCGGGAGGGTGCCGCCCAGGAGGTAGGTGGCGACGGCCCAGGGCGACATCCGCCAGCGCTCGGGGCGCGGCCGGTCGTCGGCCGCCGCGAGCGCCGCCAGCTCGTGGGCGAAGGCGTCCTCGGCGTGCGGGCGCAGGGCCTGCGCGTCGCCGTGGGCGCGCTCGTCTTCGGTGGTTTCGGGCACGGTCATGGGGTCCCCCTCCAGATCGTTCGAATCGTCGACCGGGTGTGGTTCCCACCGTGCACCACGCCACTGACAGCCGACCGTCACCGCAGGTCAGGAGCGGTGACGGTCGATGTCCAGGGGCGTTGCCGAGAGTTGACGGTGCGTCAGGTCGCGGTCAGCCGGCGACCGGGGAGACGGCGACGCAGCTGAGCGTCGCCGCGGCGCCCTTGCCGGACGCCTCCTTGATCACCTTGCCGTCGTGGGTGATCTTGCAGGTGGCCTGGGCGCCGTCGTAGCTGATCGAGACCGGCGTGACGAGCGGGGCCTCGATGCCGCGCAGCGTGACCGTCTTGCGCCACGGCAGCTTCGGCTTCTCGACGGTCTCCAGCTTGGGGTTCATCGCGTCGCCACCACCGCCGTTGTAACTGATCGACTCGATGTTGGCACCGGTCACCTCGTAGGTGACCTGGTACTCCTCGCTGAGCGCGCTGTCGACGCGCTCGGTCGCCTTGTCGGCCGCCTGCGAGCAGGCGCCGAGGCCGAACGCGAGACCGGCCGCGGCGAGGACCGCGACGGCGGAACGGGTGGTGGGCTTCATCTGGTTCCCCCGGGGAGATCGAGTGGCGTCGGCACCACAGTACGAGCGCGCCCCGGCCGCTCCCCCGGCGGGCCCCGCCGCACGCGGCCGGGCCGGTTGTCAGTGGCGCGGCCTACGGTCGGTGGCATGACTGAGCAGGGGGTGCGCTGGACGGCGGATCAGGTGCTGGCTCTGGCTCCTGACGCCGCCTCACGCAAGGCGGGAAGCAAGCTGGGCACGGCCGGGCCGTGGTCCGGTGCGGGCCGTGGCGCCACGGGCGCCGTGTGGGGTCTGTGCCGGGGCAGCGGCAGCAAGCCGTACCGGACGGTCGTCGACATCACGGGCCCGGCGTTCTCGTGCAGTTGCCCGAGCCGGAAGTTCCCGTGCAAGCACGCCCTGGGACTGCTGCTGCTGTGGGCGGCGGACGCCAACGCCGTCCCGGCCGGGGCGCCGGCGCCGGACTGGGTGGAGGCGTGGCTGGAGGGCCGGAAGGCGCGCACCGAACCGCGCGGAAGGGGGGACGGAGCCAAGCCCGTCGACGCCGAGGCGGCGCGGCGTCGCGCCGCGGCCCGCGCGGCGCGCGTCACGGCCGGCGCCGAGGAGCTGGAGCGGCGCCTGGCCGACCTGCTGCGGGGCGGCCTGGCCGCCGCCGAGCAGGCCGGGTACGGCCTGTGGGAGGAGACCGCGCGCCGCATGGTGGACGCGCAGGCGCCGGGTCTGGCGGGCCGGGTCAGGGAGCTCGGCGCGATACCGGGCTCCGGGCCCGGCTGGCCGGTGCGGCTGCTGGAGGAGAGCGCCTTGACGCACCTGCTGGACCGGGCGTGGCTGGGCGTGGACCGGCTGCCCGAGCCGCTGGCGACGACGGTGCGCACCCGGGTCGGCATACCCACGCCGGCCGAGGGGCCCCCGGTCCGGGACCACTGGCTGGTCCTGGCCCAGTACGACACCTCGGACGGCAAGCTGACGACGCGCCGCGCGTGGCTGTACGGGCGGGAGACGGGACGTACGGCGCTGCTGCTGTCCTTCGGGGCCGCGGGCCGGGCGCCGGACCTGGCCCTCGCGGCGGGCACGGCCTTCGACGCGGAGCTCGTACCGCACCCGGGGGCCGGGCAGTTGCGCGCGGACCTGGGCGAGCGGTTCACCGCGCCCGTCCCGGGCGGCGGGCCGCCGCCGGGCGGCACGACCGGCGACGCGCTGGCGGCGTACGGGCGGGCCCTGCGGGACGATCCGTGGCTCGACTCGTGGCCGGCGACGCTGGCGGACGTCGTGCCCGTTCCGGGCGCCGACGGGTGGCAGCTCGCCGACGCGGACGGCGGCGCGGCCCTGCCCGTCACCGCGTCCGCCCTGGGCCGGGCAGGGCTGTGGCGGCTGGCCGCGGTGTCCGGCGGCGGTCCGGTCACGGTGTTCGGCGAGTGCGGGCACCGGGGCTTCACCCCCCTGGCCACGTGGTCACCGGACGCCCCCGGCACGGTCCCACTCACCTGAAGGCCAGGGCGGGGCACTGTGCGCGGCTGCCCGGGCGGGGGTGCTGTTGCCTGGCCGGGGGCGTGGGCGCCCGGGTCGGGGGCCTGGGTGCCCGGGCGCAAGGGGCCCGGGCCGGACCCCGGGCCGCCGGCGACGGCGACGGCGACGGCGACGGCGACGGGCTGACCGCAGCGGGGCCACCGGCCCCTCGACCACCGGGCCGCAACCCACCGGGGCCCCTGGCCACCGGCGGAGGCTCGTCCCTGCCTGGGCCGGCCGACCACCCGCCCGGCGACCACTCACCTGCCCGACCGCCGGCATGCCCGCCCGACCGCCCGTCCGGCCTCCCGGCCCCCGGGCCGCCCGACCCCCAGCCCTGCAACACCCGGTCCAGCCCGGCCAGCCGGCCACCCGGCTCCGGACCGGTCGACCACCCGGCTGCCTCACCGCCTGATCGTTGTTGGAAGAGGAGACATGACCACCACCCCGTGGGAAGAGCTCGTCACCTCGGCGCTGCTCGGCACCGACCGCCGCCCGCCGGCCCTCCCGACGGGCGACGGTGCGGCGGGCCCGGACGCGGGCGGACCGGCCGCCGCGCCCGTCGACCCGCCGCTGGCGCTGCTCGACGCGGCGGCGCGGCATACCGTGCGGCGGCGGGCGGGCCTCCTGCCTGCGTCCGCCGCGCCACTTCCTCCGCCGGCCCCGCACGACGGCCGCACCCCGCTGCCCGGGGCGGCCGCGCGGCGGCTGGCGCAGTTGCTCGCCGACCGCCCCTCGGCGGGCGGCGGCCGCCGCGGTTCCGCACCCGACCTCACCGAGCTGCTCCCGCAGTGGCTGGCCGCGGCCAACGCCCACGGCTACCGGGCGCCCGCACCCGCCCTGCCCGCCCTGCTCGACGCGGCCCGCGCCCGTACCGACCTGCGGCCCCAGGCCCTGGCCTTCGCGGGGCCGCGTGCCCTGTGGCTGGCCGGGCTGAACCCGGAGTGGAGGTTCGCGCTGCGCGGCGCGCCGGGCGGCGCGGCGCTTCCCGCGCCGGACGACGTGCCGGGGGTGCGGGCCCTGTGGGAGGAGGGGCTGTTCGCGGAACGGGTCGCCCTCCTCGGCGCCGTCCGCGCGCACGACCCCGCCGCCGCGCTGGACCTGCTGGCGTCGACCTGGGCGGACGAGCGGGCCGAGGACCGGCTGATGTTCCTGGACTCCCTGCGGGCAGGGCTGTCGGATGCGGACGAGGCGTTCCTGGAGCGCGCCCTGACCGACCGCAGCCGCAACGTCCGCTCCACCGCGGCCGAACTGCTGTCCGCGCTGCCCGGCTCGGCGTTCGCGGGCCGGATGGCGGGGCGGGCCGCGTCGTGTGTGGGCCTGGACCACACCGGCGACCGCGCGACGCTCACCGTGGAGGCCCCGCACGAGTGCGACGCCGCCATGCAGCGCGACGGCGTCGTACCGCAGCCGCCGTCGGGCCGGGGCGAGCGTTCGTGGTGGCTGGGGCAGCTGGTGGAGGCGGCCCCGCTCACGCTCTGGCCGGACCGGCTCGGCGGCCGTACGCCCGAGGAGATCGTCGCCCTGCCGGTGGCCGACGACTGGCGCGACGAGCTGCACGCCGCGTGGTGCCGGGCAGCCGTGCGGCAGCGGGACGCGGCGTGGGCACGGGCCCTGCTCGGTGCCCCGTCCGCCCCGCCGGCGACGGGCCCGGGGGCCGCGTCGTCGGCCGCCCTGCTGGCGACGCTGCCGGACGGGGAGCGGGCGGCGTGGGTGGCCGCGTTCGTCGCGGCGCACGGGCTGTCGGAGGCGTTCCAGCTGCTCGGCGTCTGCACGGTGCCGTGGTCCGGGGAGCTGGGGCGGACGGTCGTCGACGCGCTGGACATCGCGCGCGAGGCGGGGAGCTACCCGTGGAGCTTCAGCGGGGTGATGGGCCTGGCGGAGCGGTGCCTCGACCCGGCGGAGGCCGACCGCCTGGAGGTGCTGACGGCCGCGTCGGACGAGCCGGAGGACGCCGCGCCGGGCGCGGGCGGCTACTGGTCGGAGGCGTTCCAGCGCCTGGTCGCCACGCTGCGCCTGCGGGCGGCGATGCACGCGGAGCTGGCCCCACCACGGGCCTGATGGCTCAGGACCGGGCCCAGGACACTCCCCTACACGCCCTCCGTACCGGTACGGCCCCCAGGCCGGTACGGGCCCCGGGCCGGCCGCTGCGGCGCGGGCCGGCGGACAGCCACGGGCCGGCCGGACGGCAGGGGCCCGTGCGGACCACCGGGCCGCCGGACCGGCGCGAACCGGTGCGGGGCGTACCTGTGCCGGGCGAATCGGTGCCGGGCGGACCGGCGGGGGCCGACGCGGGCCACCCTGGACTGGTGCGGGCCCCGGGACCAGTGGCGCGAGCGCCCAGGTCGGTGCGGGGTCACCCCCGGTCAGAACGGGACACTCCAGGGTCGGTGCGGGTCACCTGCCCGTACGTGCCCGGTGCCCGCCCAGCGGGAGTGGGCGGCCCGCCCATACGGGCGGCCGCCTCGGAAGGGCCCGAGTCGGGCCCGCGCGCGTGGCGCGGTCAGGCGTCGGCGGCCTGGCGGACGTTGGCGTTGACCCAGTCCACGATGGACGCCGTCGTCGCGCCCGGCGTGAAGATCGCGGCGACGCCCTTCTCCTTCAGCGGCGGGATGTCGCCCTCGGGGATGATGCCGCCGCCGAAGACCTTGATGTCCTCGGCGTCGCGCTCCTTCAGCAGCTCCAGGACCCGCGCGAAGAGCGTGTTGTGCGCACCGGACAGGATCGACAGGCCGATCGCGTCGGCGTCCTCCTGGATCGCGGTGTCCACGATCTGCTCCGGCGTCTGGTGCAGCCCGGTGTAGATGACCTCCATACCGGCGTCGCGCAGCGCCCGCGCGATCACCTTCGCACCGCGATCGTGGCCGTCGAGACCCGGCTTGGCCACCACCACGCGGATAGGACCGGTCACACCCATCACTGCCTCCACATGCGACCCCCGTACCTGTATGCCGGGGAGGTGAACGAACGTTATCGCCAGCATCCCGCAAGGGGCCGTTTCGCGGTCAAGAGCGAGGGGGAAATCACATGTGGGACATGTTCGCCACGGCCCCACCCGTACCGGGAGGGTCGTGGGTCACCACCGGGACGAATGCGACCGGAGCCGCGACGAGGTCGTCGTACCCCCGTGCCACCAGCCGCGCGGCACGGGGTACGACGCATCCCCACCCCTCGGATGCGGTGCGCCCGAGGGCATACGGGGGGACGGAGCCCCCCTCCGTATGCCACTCGTCCAGGAGGTCCGCCATGGAGACACCGCCACCCGCCGGCACCCCGCCCCCCGAGCGCCCGCCCGTCACCCCGAGCCCCGGCAGCCCCGCAGCTCACGCCACCCCCGACGCACCGGGCAGCCCCAGCACTCCCAGCGCCCCCGACTGCCCCGGCACTCCCGACGGCCCCGACCGTCACGGCGCCCCCGCCGCCCCCCACGACCCGGGCACCCCGGGCGTCCCGGCCACCCCCGGCGCCCCCGGCAGCCCCGCCGCCCCCCACCTCCCTGGCACCACCGGCATCCCGGCCGCCCTCGGCACTCCCGCCGCCCCCGGCGGCAACGCCGCCCCCCACAGCACCGCCACCAGCCCCGGACCCGGCCCCGGGCCCATTTCCAGCCCCGGCCCCGCCCCCCGCCCCGACGCTGACGCCCGGCACGACGACGTCCGGCACGGTGACGCGTTGCGCGCGGCCGTTCTGGAGGCGGTCGTCCTCGCCGGGCACCTCCTGCTCTACCCGAGCGGCCTCGTCACCGACCGGTGCGCCGACACGCCGTGCGGTCCGCGACCGCCCGTGCTCCTGCTCCACGGCCTGTCCGACAACCGCTCCGCCTTCGTCGTGCTCCGCCGTGCGCTCGTCCGGGACGGCACGCGGCGCGTCGTGGCCGTCAACCACTCGCCGCTCACCCGCGACCTGCGCGCCGCCGCCCGCCGGCTGGACCGCCATGTCGAGGAGGTGTGCGAGCGCACCGGCCGCGACCAGGTCGACCTCGTCGGACACAGCCTCGGCGGGCTGGTCGCCCGGTACTACGTCCAGCGGCTCGGCGGTGACCGGCGCGTCCGGACGGTGGTCACGCTCGGTACGCCGCACTCCGGCACGGCGGCCGTGCCGCTCGCCGGGGTGCACCCCCTGGTCCGCCAGATGCGCCCCGGCTCGGCCGTCCTGCGGGAGCTGGCCGCACCGGCCCCCGGGTGCCGTACGCGGTTCGTCAGCTTCTGGAGCGACCTGGACCTGTGGATGTCCCCCGCCGAGACGGCGCGCCTGGACCACCCCGACCTCGACACCACGAACGTGCGGGTCACCGGGGTCGGACACCTCGCGCTGCCGGTCCACCCCGCCGTGGCGGCACGGGTGGTCGCGGAGCTCGACGCCGGTCAGGCGCGATACGGAACCACGGGGTCCGTGTCAGCGGCGTGAAGCCGCCTCCACATCGTCGAACGCATTTCGAACGTACCGCCAAGGCTCGGTGTGCGCTCCGCCGAAAGGCGGTCGAATGCCCGGTTCCCCGGGATGTAAAACCCTCGGAAGATTGTCGGTTGCGCATACCGCCGGGTACAGTCGCGCCCACTGCTTCCCCTCTGGGCCCCTACCATCGGGCCGGGCCCAGAACTGGTCCTGCTGCCGAGGCGAGAGAGAAGTTGGTGAACGACCAGCACCCCCACGCCGGCTACGTCGGAGACGACGCGTACGCCACAGGCAGCTTCACGACCGGCCAGTTCGGTCTGCAGGACGGCAGTCACGGGACCGGCGTCCACGACACCGGCCACCCCCTGGACACCGGTGCGTACGACACCGGCGCCTACCAGACGGCCGACCCCCTCTACGGCACCGTCCCGGGCGGCTACGACGCCGGGCACAGCGGCCAGTACGACACCTCGCAGTGGACGGACACCGCCGGATACGCCGCGTACCCCGACCAGTCGGGCCAGTGGGACACCTCCACGTGGACGCAGCCGCAGGACGGCGGGCAGTACGCCGCGACGACGGCCACCTACGACACGACCGGCCAGTGGTACACGTCGGGCGTCGAGTCCTTCGAGACGGGCGCCTACGACGCGACCGCCTGGAACGCCCCGTCCGACACCGGCGCCCCCGCGCCCCAAGAGGCCGCCCCCGCCGAGGCGTTCGTCCCCGAGCAGTACGACTACTCGGGCGCCGACGACTACGCCCCGGCCGGCGACTACGCGACGACGGACGACTACTCCACCACCGGCGACTACGCGACCACCGGCGACTATCCGAGCACCGACGACTACGCCGCGACGGGCGACTACGCCCCGGCTGACGGCGGGTTCGGTGACGCCGGCGAGGAGTTCGCCGCCGTCGACGGGGAGTTCGACGACGCGCCCGAGGCCGGCGACGCATGGGAGCCGGAGCAGGACGGCGGCCCGTCGACGGAGACCTTCGACGAGCCCGTGACCGCGACGCCCCCCGTCGCGCCCCGCCCGGTCCGCCGCGCGGGCGGCACCCGGGGCCGGCGGCGCACCCCGGCGCGGCGGTCCGCGCTGCTGACGGTCGCCGTGCCGTCGGCGTGCGTGATGGGTGTCGCGGGGATCGCGGCCGCGTCCGTCAGCGGGCTGACCGAGGCGGAGGCGAAGGACGACGGCAAGGCCGTGTCCGCCGCCGACCAGGTCGCGGTGAAGCCGGTCGTCGCCAACAGCGCCCTCGACACGCAGCTCGCCGCGCTCGACGCCGAGGCCCTCGACTTCAGCGACCGCGCCAGCCGTACGCAGGAGCGCATCGACCTCAAGGCCCGCCAGGAGGCGGAGCGCAAGAAGCGCGAGGAGGAGGCGAAGCGCCGCGAGGCCATGCGCCCCAAGTTCGCGCTCCCGGTGGCACTCCGCCAGCTCAGCGCCGGTTACGGTCAGGCCGGCGTCAACTGGATGTCGCTGCACACCGGGATCGACTTCCCCGTCCAGTACGGCACGCCCGTGATGGCGGCGACCGACGGGACCGTCCGCACGCAGTGGAACGGCGCGTACGGCAACATGGTCATCGTCACCGCGAAGGACGGCACCGAGACCTGGTACTGCCACCTGAGCAGCGCCAAGATCCGCTCGGGTCCGGTCAAGGCGGGCGACGTCATCGCCTACTCGGGCAACTCCGGCAACTCCACCGGCCCGCACCTGCACTTCGAGGTCCGGCCGGGCGGCGGCGCCGCGATCGACCCGGAGTCGTGGCTCCGCAGCCACGGTCTCAACCCCCGGGGCTGACCCCCCGCTCCCACACCGGCGCACCCCGCACGCCCCCCGGCCCCGGCTCCCGGCCTCATGACGGCGTACGGCCCCGGCCGGCACGGCTCCGGCCGTACGGCCCGCACCCGACCGCACCGCCCGCACCCGCCCCGCTCGTACGCCCCGGCCCGACACGGCCCCGCGCCTACGCCCGCCCGAACCTGCGCGGGCCGGCCCGCGCCTACGCCCGCCCGGACGCACGTCGGCCCGGCCGGGACGCACCCGGCCGGGCCGACGCCCTCACAGCTTCTCGACCGGCGCGTACCGCAGCAGCAGTCGCTTCGGCTTGCCGTCGCCGAAGTCGACGGTCGCCTGGGTGTCCCCGCCCGTGCCCGTCAGCGCCGTCACCGTGCCGAGACCGAACTGGTCGTGCGTCACCCGGTCGCCCACCGCCAGCGCGACCACCGGCTTGTCCGCCGTGCGGCGCGTCGCGAAACCGGACGGGCCGCCGCGGGAGCGGGACGCCGACAGGGAGGCGGCGACACCGGACGCGGGGCCGACCGCGCCCGCGGGCGCGGCGGACGTCCGGCCCGTGCGCTTCCACTGCACGTGCTGCTCCGGGATCTCCTCCAGGAACCGCGACGGCGGGTTGTACGAGGGCTGGCCCCACGCGCTGCGCATCGAGGAGCGCGTCAGGTACAGCCGCTCCCGGGCGCGCGTGATGCCCACGTAGGCGAGGCGCCGCTCCTCCTCCAGCTCCTTGGTCTGGCCGAGGGCCCGCATGTGCGGGAAGACCCCGTCCTCCATGCCGGTCAGGAAGACGACGGGGAACTCCAGACCCTTCGCCGTGTGCAGCGTCATGAGGGTGATGACGCCGGAGCCCTCCTCGTCGTCGTCCGGGATCTGGTCGGAGTCGGCGACGAGGGCCACCCGCTCCAGGAACTCGGCGAGCGTGCCCGCGGCGGGCGCGTCCTCACCGTCGGTCTCGCCACGCTCCTGCTCGAACTCCAGGGCGACGGCCGCCAGCTCCTGCAGGTTCTCGATGCGCGTCTCGTCCTGCGGGTCGGTCGACGCCTGGAGCTCCGCGAGGTAGCCGCTGCGCTCCAGGACGGCCTCCAGGACGACCGCCGGGCCCGCGCCGGACTCGACGATCGTGCGCAGGTCGTCCATGAGCTGGTTGAAGCGCTTCACGGCGTTCGCCGAGCGGGCCGCCATGCCGTACGCCTCGTCGACCCGCTTCAGGGCCTGCGGGAAGGTGATCCGCTCGCGCAGGGCCAGCGCCTCGACCATGGCCTCTGCGCGCTCGCCGATGCCGCGCTTGGGGACGTTGAGGATGCGGCGCAGCGGGACGGCGTCCTCCGGGTTGGCCAGGACGCGCAGGTAGGCGAGGACGTCCCGGACCTCCTTGCGCTCGTAGAAGCGGACGCCGCCGACGACCTTGTAGGGCAGGCCGACGCGGATGAAGACCTCTTCGAAGACGCGGGACTGGGCGTTGGTCCGGTAGAAGACCGCGACGTCACCCGCCTTCGCCTCGCCGCTGTCGGTGAGGCGGTCGATCTCGTCGGCGACGAACTGGGCCTCGTCGTGCTCGGTGTCCGCGACGTACCCGGTGATGCCGGCGCCGGTGCCGGCGTTCGTCCACAGGTTCTTGGGGCGGCGGCTCTCGTTGCGCTCGATGACGGCGTTGGCCGCGGACAGGATCGTCTGCGTGGAGCGGTAGTTCTGCTCCAGCAGGATCGTCGTCGCCTCCGGGTAGTCCTCCTCGAACTGGAGGATGTTGCGGATGGTGGCGCCGCGGAAGGCGTAGATCGACTGGTCGGCGTCGCCCACCACGCACAGCTCGGCCGGGCCCAGGTCCTCGGACCCCTCGCCCACCAGCTCCCGCACGAGGGTGTACTGCGCGTGGTTGGTGTCCTGGTACTCGTCGACGAGGACGTGCCGGAAGCGGCGGCGGTAGTGCTCGGCGACGTCCGGGAACGCCTGGAGCAGGTGGACCGTCGTCATGATGATGTCGTCGAAGTCCAGGGCGTTGGCCTCGCGCAGCCGCGCCTGGTACATCCGGTACGCCTCGGCGAGGGTCTTCTCGAAACCGTCGGCGGCCTGGTCGGCGAAGGTCTCCTCGTCGATCAGCTCGTTCTTCAGGTTGGAGACCTTGGCGCTGAACGACTTCGGCGGGTACCGCTTGGGGTCGAGGTCGAGGTCCCGGCAGACCAGGGCCATGAGCCGCTTGGAGTCGGCCGCGTCGTAGATCGAGAACGACGACGTGAAGCCGAGCCGCTTGGACTCGCGGCGCAGGATGCGGACGCACGCGCTGTGGAAGGTCATCACCCACATGGCGTTGGCGCGCGGGCCGACGATCTGCTCGACCCGCTCCTTCATCTCGCCGGCGGCCTTGTTGGTGAAGGTGATGGCGAGTATCTGCCCCGGGTGGACGTTCCGCGTGGCGAGGAGGTGCGCGATGCGGTGCGTGAGGACGCGGGTCTTGCCCGAGCCGGCGCCGGCGACGATGAGCAGCGGCGAACCGGTGTGGACGACGGCGGCGCGCTGCTGCTCGTTCAACCCGTCGAGCAGGGCCTCCGGGTCGACGACCGGGCGCGGCGAGCCGTCCCGGTAGTACGGGTCCCGGGCCGGTGGCACGTCGAACTTCCCCCCGAAGAGGTCGTGCGGGACCTCCTCCGCGGCCGGGGTGGCCTCGGAGTCCTCGGGCGGCGGTGGTTCGTCCGCGGGGTGGTTGCGGAGGTCCGCCAGGAAGCTGTCGTCAAAGAGGCTGCTCATCGCCTACCGAGTCTAGGCGGACCCACCGACAAGCCGGGGCGGAACCGCCTGCCTCACCGAGTGCCACGCCCGGTCACCCTGCGCGAGGTCACGGAAACGTATCGGGCATATCGCTCGGTGACCTTCACAGCGCCGCCACAGGTTGGCTAGCGTGCTCGCCCAAGCGGCCCGTCCCCCTTTTCGGCGACCCCCGCCGATCGAGCCGCCGCCGCCGTTCCCGGCGCGCCCCCGCCTGCCCGCCCACGGCCGGCGCGCGGCCACCGGGAGCCGGGGAGACCACCCAGCAGGACGGGGTGGACCGGTGCACGCCGCCGCCCGCGGCGGGACCGTGGGGCACCTTCCGCATCCGCGCCCGCACCCAGCCACCCGACGGCTCTCCCGGCAGGCGGTCCACGGAAGGAGATGCCGACCCTTGGCGTCGCATCGCAAGCCGCGCGACCGCACCACCGCCCGTACGGTACGTGCCCACTCCCCCGCCGTCGGGTTCACGACGGCCGCCCTCGCCTCCGTGACGCTGCTGTCCAGCCAGCCCGCGGCGGCCGGTCCCGCCGTCGCCGCCCCGGGGCCCGGCGGCGGTCCCACCGTCGACGAGGTGCAGCGCAAGGTCGACGACCTGTACCGGCTGGCCGGCACGGCCGCCCAGCGCTACCCGTCGCACCCGGCGTACCCCGCGCCCGGGCCGGCCGTCGAGCCGCCACGGCCCGGCGACCGCGTCGGCGGCGGTGGTGGCGGCGGGGCGCGGGAGGGCGGTGCGGTGCGCGGCCGGCTCCTCGACGCGCCCGGTCCGGCGCCCGCGCCCGCGCCCGACCGGGTTCCGGCTCCGGCTCCGGCTCCGGTTCCGGTTTCGGAAGGTGCCGGGGTGGTCGCGGCTCCGGTGCCGGAGTCCCCGGCGGTGTCGCGGGCGGCGGTGCGCACCGCGAAGCGGACCGTGCAGGCGAAACTGGCCGGAGCGCGCGCCCTGGTGGCCCGGGCCGCGGACGCGGGGCACCGGGTGCCCGGCGCGGCGCCGGCGGGACGGGCCTGGGAGGGGCCCGGAGGGCCCGCCTGGGAGGGCCGGCCGTGGCAGACGCCCGCCCCGTCGGTACCGGAGCTCCCTCCGGCTCCGGCGGACGGGGTCGCCGGGGCGGAGGGGCCGGCCGGACCGGGTTGCCCGACCGGCACCGGCACCGACACGGCGACCGCGACCGCGACGGATCTGGACTTGGGCACGCGTACGGGCACCGGTGCCGGTGGCGGCCCCCGTGCCGCAGCCATGGCCGGGACCGTGGACACGACCGGGACCGTCAGCACGGCCCGGGGTGCCGACGTGGACGGCGCCGTCGGGGCCGCGCGCGTCGTGGACCGGTCCGGGTACGCGGCCGAGGCGGCGAAGGTCCTCGCCTTCGCCCGGGCGCAGCTCGGCAAGCCGTACGTGCGCGGCGCGAGCGGCCCGTCCTCGTACGACTGCTCCGGGCTGACCCGGGCCGCCTGGAAGGCGGCGGGCGTGGAGCTGCCGCGCACCGCCGCGGAGCAGCTGGCGGCGGGGCGGCCGGTCGCGGCGGAGGAGCTGCTCCCGGGCGACCTGGTCCTCCTGGACCGGCAGCCCGGTCACGTCGGGATCTACGCCGGCGACGGCACGGTCATCCACGCGCCGGGCCCCGGGGCGGGCGTCCGCGCGGAGCCGCTCTCCCCCACGGAGGTGGCCGGGGTCGCCCGCCCGGCGTGACGCCCGCCGCGGGGCCGGCTCCGGCTCGCACGACGGGCGGCGCGGGCCGGGCTCCGTAGGCGAGCGGCGGGGGCTCCGCACGACGGGTGGCGGGGGCTCCGCACGACGGGTGGCGGGGGCTCCGCACGACGGGTGGCGGGGGCTCCGCACGACGGGTGGCGGGGGCTCCGCACGACGGGTGGCGGGGCCGTCAGGTCCAGAGCGTGGCGATGAAGACGTTGGCCGCCGTGAGGGCGCCGACCGTGGCGAACGCGCCCGTGCCGACCCGCTCGTCGTCCCGCTTGACGTAGACCAGGCCGAGGATCACGACCAGCAGCGCCAGCTTCACGCCGATCTTGACGTTGTCGACGGTCGCGCCCTCGGCCTGGTTCAGCCCGACCAGGGCCATACCGGTGACCAGCATGGTCAGCGCGCCGTGCAGCATGGCCGGAATCATGCGGGCCGTACCCGCCCGCATCGCCTTCACCTGGGTCAGGAACCCGCCGAAGAGCGCGGCGATACCGAGGATGTGCAGGGCGACGAAGACGTTGATGAGCACGTTCATGGGGCGGAGCCTAATCGTGGCCTTACCATCGCCCGTCGGCCAGGTCGGCCTGTTCCGGTACATCGGTCACGGCTGATGCGGAATGACAGGTTCCGCGCATGCCGGCGGCCACACTCCGCCCCGGAACCCACAGCCGTGGCCAATAGCGGTCACTCGCCCACTCCGCACCGCCGCCCGCGCCTAGCGTCCTCCCCCAGGCACCGACCTCGTCCGGCCTCCGTCCGGCCCCATCGGGCCCCCGGCCGGCCCGCACCGGCCACCCGCCGGAGGCGGAGCCTCCCCGTGTGCCGGTCGACGGCCGCGTCCGGCCGTGACGTGACGTGATGTGAAGGGAAGTGAGCGCCCTCGTGGCAGCGCACCGCAAGCCCAGGCAGCGCCCGCTCGGCGGACGGGCCGGCCGCAGGGCCGCCACCCTCGCGCTGGCCGGGGCGGCGACGGCCACCGCGTTCGACGGGGCCGGGCACGCCGCCCCCCGCCCCGCCCCCGCGCCGGCCGGTGCGGAGGTCGACCGGCTGTACCGCGAGGCGGAGGCCGCCACCGAGCGGTACAACGGCGCGAGGGAGCAGGCCGATGCCGCCCGGGACCGGCTCGACGCCCTCCAGGACGAGGCGGCCCGGCGCACCGAGCGGCTCGCCGCCGCGCGTGACGCCCTCGGCGCGACCGCCGCCGCCCAGTACCGCGGCGGCGGCCTCGGCCCCGCCCTGCGGCTGGCGTTCTCTTCCGACCCCGAGGCGTACCTGCGCGGCGCCGCCCTCGCCGAGCGGATCGGCGACCGGCAAACCGTCGACATCGCGGCGCTGCGCGGCCAGGTGGTCGAGATCGGCCGACTGCGCAGCGAGGCCGCCGACCACGCGCGGGAGCTGCGGACGCGGCAGGCGGAGGCGCACCGGCACAAGACCACCGTCCAGAACCGGCTCGCCGCCGCCCGGCTGCTGCTCTCCCGCCTCACCACCGAGCAGCGGGCCGCGTACGAGGCCGCCGAGACCGCCGGCGGGGGGCGCGGGGGCGCGGGGCGCGCGGCCCGCACCGCCCCGGCGGAGCGCCCCGCGGTGGAACGCCCGGCGGCGGACTCCCTGCGGGCGCCGACGCCCCGGGCCGCGCGGGCCGTGGGTTACGCGTACGGCGCCATCGGCCGGCCGTACCGGTGGGGCGCGACCGGCCCGTCGTCGTACGACTGCTCCGGCCTGGCGCAGGCCGCCTGGCGGGCCGCCGGGGTGTCCCTGCCCCGCACCACGTACTCGCAGGTCGACGCCGGACGGCGCGTCCCGCGGGACCAACTGGCCCCCGGTGACCTGGTCTTCTTCTACCCGGGCCTCAGCCACGTCGGCATCTACATCGGCGACGGGCGGATGATCCACGCCCCGCGCAGCGGTTCGACGGTGCGGATCGCGCCCGTCGACTCGATGCCCTGGGCGGCCGCCACCCGCGTCGGCTGACCCCCGCGCCCCCGGCAGGCTCCGCGTCGCGACGTCGTCGCCGAAGGACGGGCCACCGACTTGTCGCCCGACCGCCTCGCCTGGAGACGCCTGTCCGGCGCGTCGGCGTCGACCGGTGGCCGGTGGCCGTACCGGTGACCGCTGTGTGGGTGTCGTCTCGCGGCGTCCGGCCGCCGTCGGTGGGGGGAGAGCACCGAGGCCGTCGACACACAACCGCGGGTCCCCCGCTGCGGCGGCCGGTGTCGCTCGTGGAACCCCACACCGCAGGCCCGGGGTCAGGTCACCGGCGGTGCGCCGCCGTGCCCGCGCCCTCCAGCCGGCGCGTCAGCCAGGTGAAGACCTCCGGCACCTCCTCCGCCCAGGTGGACGTCCGGTGCCCACCGACGACGCGGCGCACCTCGACGCGGGTCGGGGGCTGTGCGGCGGCCCGCAGGTCGAGGCCCTGCTGGTAGCCGTCACCGCCGTCGCCGGTGTAGAGCAGGGTCAGGCGGGGCGGGGTGGGCGCGGTCCGCAGGAGGGTGAGCGGGTCGTTGGCCTTCCGCAGCCGCTCGTCCCTGCCGACGATCGAGGCGGGTTCGGCGGCCGGGTCGTTGTACCCGGACATGCTCACCGCGTACCGGTACCGGTCGGGGTGGGCCAGCGCGACCTTCGCCGCGCAGTGCCCGCCCGCCGAGAAGCCCGCCGCGGCCCAGCCGTCGGGCGTCTCCACGGCGCGGAAGTTGTCGGTGACCATCTTCCGCACGTCGACGCTGACCCACGTCTCGGCGTTGACGACGCCGGGAACGTTGGCGCAGCCCGCGTCCGCGTCGCCGAGGAGCTTGGTGCGCGGCGAGACGAGGATGAACGGCGCGACCCGGCCGTCCCGCATGAGCGGCTCCAGCTGCTCGGTCACTCGCAGCCCGGCGAACCACGACGAGGGGGTGCCGGGGAAGCCGGAGAACAGCTCCACCACGGGGAACTCGACGTTCCGAAAGGCGGGGTCGTCGTACTGCGGCGGCAGCCAGACGTACACCTCGGCGCTCACGCCGGACACCTGCCCCTCCAGCAGCGTGGTCCTGAGCCGGCCGTCGGTGGACGCCGGGACGGGCCGGAACGTCTGCCGGGTCTTCGGCAGGTCGGCGACCCTGCGGCCGCCGAGCCCGTCCGGGCCGAGGTCGTCGGCCGACCGGACGTTGTCCTGCCGGCCGAGCAGGTCGTCCCAGTCGCTGAACAGGCCGTTGGCGTCGTTCACCGCGAGGAACACCACGAGCATCGCGGTGACCTGCGCGAAGCCGACCATCGCGAGCCGTGCCAGACCCCGGACCAGGAGCGGCCCGCGCACCCGGCCCCACCACACGAACGGCACCACGACAGCCACCACCGCGAGGGCGACCGCGGTCACGAAGAAGGGCGTACCCGTCAGGCTCATCACGGCTCGTAGGAGGGCGCCGGGGCCCAGCGGGTTGCCGCACATTCCCACCGATCGCGCCACAAACGGCCGCGGGGCGAGGGGGTGAGGGGTGGGGGCTGGGGGCTGGGGGTGGTGGGGGTACGGCGCCGGCGCGGCTGTGCACGGCCCGGCGGTGGCACGGCTGGGCACGGCTGGACGCGGCCCGGCGGTGGCACGGCTGGGCACGGCCGGCCCGGGCTCGGCACGGCTGGCCCGGGCTCGGCACGGCTGGCCCCGAGCTCGGCGGGGCAATGGCTCGGCGGGGCCGGCCTAGGCGGGCTCAGCTGGGCTGGGCGCGGCTCGGCCGGACTGGGCGCGGCTCGGCTGCGCGCGGTGCGCGGCTCGGCGGGGCGGTGGCTCGGCTCGGCGGCGCGCGTGGCGCCGGCGCCGTCAGACGAGTCGGCGTGCCGTCGCCCACCGGGTGAGCTCGTGCCGGTTGGACAGCTGGAGCTTGCGCAGCACCGCCGAGACGTGCGACTCGACGGTCTTCACCGAGATGAACAGCTGCTTGGCGATCTCCTTGTACGCGTAGCCGCGCGCGATGAGCCGCAGCACCTCGCGCTCGCGCTGCGTGAGCCGGTCGAGGTCCTCGTCGACCGGCGGGGCGTCCGTCGACGCGAAGGCGTCCAGCACGAAGCCGGCCAGGCGCGGTGAGAACACCGCGTCGCCCTCCTGCACCCGGAAGACGGAGTCGACCAGGTCGGCGCCGGTGATGGTCTTGGTGACGTAGCCGCGGGCGCCGCCGCGGATCACCCCGATGACGTCCTCGGCGGCGTCCGACACGGACAGCGCCAGGAACCGCACGGGGGACTCGGCGGCCGCCATCAGCGGCGCGCAGCGGCGCAGCACCTCCACCCCGCCGCCGCCCGGCAGGTGCACGTCGAGCAGGACCACCTCGGGGCGGGTCGCGGTGATGACGGTGACCGCCTGGTCGACGTCGGCGGCCTCGCCGACGACCTCCACGCCCGTCTCCTCCGTCCGCCCGATCTCGGCCTGGACGCCCGTGCGGAACATCCGGTGGTCGTCGACGAGCACCACCCGCACCCGGCGCTGCTCCGGAACCCCACCCGCCGGTCCGCCCGCCTGTCCGCCCGCCGGTCCGCCCGCCTGTCCGTCCACCGGTCCACCCGTCTCCGTCATCCGTCCGCCTCCTGCGCCCTGTCCATCTCCAGCTCCACCTCGGTGCCGTCGCCCGGCGCCGACCGCACCCGCGCGGTGCCGCCGTGGCGGCGCATCCGCCCGATGATCGACTCCCGTACGCCCATGCGGTCCGCGGGGACCGCGTCCAGATCGAAGCCGGGCCCCCTGTCCCGTACGGAGACGAACACCGTACGGCCGTCGACCTCCGCGTACACCTGTACGGCACCGCCCACGCCACCGTACTTGGCGGCGTTGACCATCGCCTCGCGCGCGGCCTGCATCTGCGCGGCCAGGCCCTCGTCGAGCGGGCAGTCGCCGACGACGACCACCTCCAGCGGCACGCCGTGCTTGTCCTCCACCTCGGCGGCGGCCCTCTTGACCGCCTCGGCGAGCGTCTCCGGCTCCTCGGCCTCGTCCTTCCCGGTGCCCTCGGGCCGATACAGCCAGTTCCGCAACTCCCGCTCCTGGGCCCGCGCGAGGCGCCGGACCTCGGCGGGGTCCTCGGCGTTGCGCTGGATCAGGGTGAGCGTGTGCAGCACCGAGTCGTGGACGTGGGCGGCCACCTCGGCCCGCTCCTGCGCGCGGATGCGCATCGTCCGTTCCTCGGACAGGTCCTGCGACATCCGCACCAGCCAGGGCCCGGCCAGCAGCGCCATCCCGGCCAGCACGGCTATCGCGGCCGTCAGCGCCGTACCGAGCTGGGCGGCCGAGCCGCGCACCACCAGGAAGACCGTCAGCCCCATGCCGACCAGGGCCACCCCGGCGAGGCCGCGCGCCAACTGGAACAGCCGCTTGCGGCGCCCGGAGTCGCTCCAGCGGGCCCGGCGGGCGTTGTCCGCCTGCCGCCACACCAGGACGACACCGACGCCGACGAGCAGGGTCGGCCACACGTACCGGTTCGCCTCGCCACCCAGGTCGACCGTGCCGACGAACACGGCCGCCCCGGCCAGCAGGGCGACCAGCGCCACCACCTGCCCCCGGTCGGGCCTGCGCAGGCGGCGCCGCCCGTCGGGCGTGGTCGCGAACACCGTGCGCGGCTCGGTGGACCGGCCGCCGATCCCGAGGGGGACGGCGATCCAGAACGCGGCGTAGAGGAGGACGCACAGCGGCCCGTCGGCGAGGAACAGTCCGAGGAACGTCAGCCGCACCCACACCACCGGCAGCCCGAGGTGCCCGGCGAGCCCGCGCGCGACCCCGCCGAGCATCCGCCCGTCGGCGCTCCGGTAGAGCCGGCGCACGGGCGGGTCCTCGGTCGTCTCGGGCGGGCGGGCGGCGACTGGCATGGTCCGATCGTCACACGCCCCCGCCCCGCGAACATCAGGGCCGCCCCTGACCCCGACCCTGAGAACCCCACCCCCGGCCTCGCCACCGTCCCCCCACGCCCCCACCGGCCCCTCACCCGTCAGCACGGCCCCCGGGCAGACCGGGGCCGGGACCCCGGAAGCCGGTCCCAGGCCCCGGGACCCGCACGCTGGGCGGCCCCCGGCCGCGGGTGAAGGGCGGGGCGGGCCGGGCGCCAGGCGGAGCCGCCTGGGGCAGGCGCCGGGCGCCCGGGCGGGGCCGGGGGTCACGGGTCGAAATCCCGGGGGGCACGCGGGGGCCACAGGTCCGGGGGCCGGGGGTCGCGCGGGGGCCGCGGGGCGAGGGCCAGGCCGCCACGGGGGCCACGGGTCCGGGGCCCACAGGCAGGGACCGGGGGGCAGAGCCGGGCGCCCCCACAGGGGCAGGCCCCAGGGCGGGAGCCGGGCTCCCGGGGGCTGAGGGCCCGGGGCCGGAAGTACCAGCGGCGCGAGGCCCGGCGCCAGAGGGCTGGGGCCCGCCAGGGGGCCGGGGGCCAGGCTCCGGGACCAGGAACCGGGGCCCGCCGCCGGCTGGCCCGGGTGCTGTGTTCTGGCGGTCCAGGGCGCGCTGCACGGCGGCGGCGTTCCAGCCAGGGGCCGGCCGGGCCCGGGGCAGGGGCCGGGGGCAGGGGCCGGGGCCCGCCGCCGGCTGGCCCGGGCGCTGTGTCCTGGCGGTCCAGGGCGCGCTGCACGGCGGCGGCGTTCCAGCCAGGGGCCGGCCGGGCCCGGGGCAGGGGCCGGGGGCAGGGGCCGGGGCCCGCCGCCGGCTGGCCCGGGCGCTGTGTCCTGGCGGTCCAGGGCGCGCTGCACGGCGGCGGCGTTCCAGCCAGGGGCCGGCCGGGCCCAGGGCAGGGGCCGGGGGCCGGGGGCAGGGGCCGGGGGCAGGGGCCGGAAGACCGGGGCAGGGGCCATGAGGGCCAGAAGCCGGGAGCCTGGGGCCAGGGCCAGGAGGGCCGGAAGCCGAGGGCGGGCCGGGGCCGGCGAGGCCGGCGGGAGGGGCGAGGCCCGGGGAAGATCAGGGGTCGGCCAGGGTCGGTACGGGTGCCGTCGTGGGGGCGGGGCGGTCACCATGGTCGTATGACGAGCGCGACGCCCGCCCCTCCGGAGGCGCCCGGGGCCCCACCGCAGCACCCACCGCTGCGCCGTACCCGGCGGCAGAAGGTGGTCGCCGGGGTGTGCGGCGGGCTCGGCCGGCACGTCGACGTCGACCCGGTGGTCTTCCGGGTGGTGACGGGCGTGCTCGCCGCGGCCGGCGGCATCGGACTGATCTTCTACGGCTTCGCCTGGCTGGCCGTGCCCGCCGACGGCGAGGACGAGAACGAGGCGCGGCGCCTGCTGACGGGCCGCGTGGACGGCGCTTCCCTCACCGCCGTGCTGATGGCGCTGGTCGGCTGCGGGCTGTTCCTGTCGATGCTGGGCGCCAACGGCGACGCGATCGGCTTCGCCATCCTGCTGGCCTGCGCGGCGGGCGGCGCGGCGGTCTGGTCCCAGCGGCGGCGCCACCCCGAAGGGCAGGAGCCCGCCGCGGCGGCCGCGGCGCACGCGGCGGGCGCCGAGGCGCCGCCCGAGACGAAGGCCCCGCCGCCGCCGGACGCGCCCTCCTGGTGGCGCGACCCGATCGTGAAGGACGGTTCGACGGGTCCCGTGCCCGTCGGCTATCTCTGGGGCCCCGTGGACGGCCCTCGGGACGGCTCCCCCTGGTACCGCCCGACACGCGCGGCGCGGCGCGGACGGCGTTCCCTCGGCGGCCCCGTGCTGTTCCTCGCGCTGTCGGCGGGCGCCGCCGGTACGGCGTCCACCTGGGTCGGCCATCCGCTCGCCACGGCCCTGCAGACCGGTCTGGCGTGCGCGCTGGCCGTCTTCGCGCTCGGCCTGGTGGTGAGCGCGTTCGTGGGCCGTACCGGGGCCGGCACGGTCTTCCTGACGGTGGTGACGGCGCTCCTCCTGGCGGGTGCCTCGGCGCTGCCGCGGCAGATCGGTACGGACTGGACGCAGGTGGAATGGCGGCCGGCGTCGGTCGCGGACGTACGGCCCCGCTACGCCCTCGGCACCGGCGTCGGCACGCTCGACCTGTCCGCGCTGGACGTCCCCGCGGGCCGCACGGTCCGGGTGGCCGCCGAGGTCGGGGCGGGCCGCCTGGCCGTCACGGTGCCGGCGGACGCGACGGTACGGGTGCACGGCCACGCGGACCTCGGCGACGTACGGCTCCCACCGGCCGAGCCGCCCGCCGCGCCCGCCGGGCCCGCCCCGCCCACCGGGCCCGACGGCACCCCGACCGACCGGACCGGGACCGACCGGGCCCCGACCGGACAGACCGGGACCGGCCGGGGCGCCGACGACATCGGCGTCGGGCTGGACCGGGACGTCACCCGGACCGTCGCCCCGGCCGCGGGCACCGCGCCCGGCGGCACCCTCGTCCTGGATCTGCGGATCGCCGTCGGACTGGTGGAGGTGGCCCGTGCCGCGCGGTGAGTTCCGGCCGGGCCGGCTGGTCGTGGGCCTCACGGGCCTGGTCGTGGCCGTCGTGTACGGCGGCGGGGCGGCGGGTTCCTGGGAGCCCGCCTGGTACACGGTGGTCCCGCTGCTCGGCGGCGGCCTGGGGCTCGCCGCTGCGGCCGCCTGGGCCGGCTACCGGGTCCGGCGCCGGCGCGCCGCGAGGGCCGCGTCGAGGGAGAGCACCGGCGCCCCGGCCGGCACCAGCGGCAGCCAGGCCATCAGATAGGCCAGGTCGTTGCCGTAGTAGTACGGGTCGCTCTGCCAGCTGACGGTCAGCCACAGGCTCAGCGAGATCAGCGCCCCGCCGGCCGCGGCCACCCGCGCCAGGAGCCCGGCGAGCGTGCCGAGCCCGACGGCGACCTCAGCGGCGCCGATCGCGTACCCGAACAGCGCGGGGTCGCGCAGCGCCTGGTCCACCAGCCACGGCACGGCCGAGGCGTCCCGGACGGACCGCATCAGCTCGCCGACCGATCCGGCGCCGGACGCGGCGGCGAACCGCGCGTCGGTGAGCTTGTCGAGGCCCGCGTAGACGAAGGTCACACCGAGGAAGACCCGCAGCGGCAGGAGCGCGTACCGCGCGGCGGCCTCCCGCCGCGGACCGCGGCCCCGTGCGCCGAGGGCCCGCCCGCCGCGGCCGTCCACCGTGTGTGCCATGTGCCCGCCCTCGTTCCTCCGCCTCGCGGCCGCCTCCGACCCGCCCCTGGAGTACGCGCGACGAGGACCACCGGTTCACCGGCCGGACGGCCGGAGTGCCGGAACGACGGCCACCGGGGCACCGGAACGCCGGCCACCAGTCCCCGGAACGCCAAGCCGCCGGGACGCCAAGCCGCCGGGCCGCGCAGGAACGCCACTCCGCCGACCGCCGACCGCCGGGACGCTTCCGGCCACCGGGACACCGGCAGCCGGGCCACCGGGGCACTGGGCCGCCGGGCCGCCATACCGCCGCGCCGCGCCGGCGGCGGCCGCCGGACCGTCCGTCCGCCCGCCGGCGGGCCGGGAACGGCCGCGGCCGCCGCCCACGGGGTGGACGGCGGCCGCGTACGGGCGGGGTGGGGTCACTCCCACTCGATGGTGCCCGGGGGCTTGCTGGTGACGTCGAGGACGACGCGGTTGACGTCCTTGACCTCGTTGGTGATGCGCGTCGAGATACGGGCGAGGACGTCGTACGGCATGCGCGTCCAGTCCGCGGTCATGGCGTCCTCGGACGAGACGGGGCGCAGCACGATCGGGTGGCCGTAGGTGCGGCCGTCACCCTGCACGCCCACCGAGCGGACGTCGGCGAGGAGGACGACCGGGCACTGCCAGATGTCGCGGTCCAGACCGGCCGCCGTCAGCTCCTCGCGGGCGATGGCGTCGGCCTCGCGGAGCAGGTCCAGGCGCTCCTTGGTGACCTCGCCGACGATGCGGATGCCGAGGCCGGGGCCGGGGAACGGCTGCCGCTGGACGATCTCCTCCGGCAGGCCGAGCTCCTGGCCGACCATGCGGACCTCGTCCTTGAACAGCTTGCGCAGCGGCTCGATGAGCTGGAACTCCAGGTCCTCGGGGAGGCCGCCGACGTTGTGGTGGGACTTGATGTTGGCCGTGCCGGTGCCGCCACCGGACTCGACGACGTCCGGGTAGAGCGTGCCCTGCACGAGGAACTCCACCGCCGGGCCCTCGTCCGCGATGATCTCGGCCTGCGCCTGCTCGAAGACGCGGATGAACTCACGGCCGATGATCTTCCGCTTCTCCTCGGGGTCGGAGACCCCGGCGAGCGCGGCGAGGAAGCGCTCCTGCGCGTCGACGACCTTCAGCTGGACGCCGGTCGCGGCGACGAAGTCCTTCTCGACCTGCTCCGTCTCGCCCTTGCGCATGAGGCCGTGGTCGACGTAGACGCAGGTGAGCTGGGAGCCGATGGCCCGCTGCACGAGCGCGGCGGCCACGGCGGAGTCGACGCCGCCGGACAGACCGCAGATGGCGCGCTTGTCGCCGACCTGCTCGCGGATCGCGGCGACCTGCTCCTCGATGACGTTGCCCGTCGTCCAGGACGGCTCGATGCCCGCGCCCCGGTAGAGGAAGTGCTCCAGGATCTGCTGGCCGTGCGTGGAGTGCATCACCTCGGGGTGGTACTGCACGCCGTACAGCTTCTTCTCGTCGTTCTCGAAGGCGGCGACCGGCACGACGTCGGTGGACGCGGTGACGGCGAAGCCCTCGGGCGCGGCCGAGCAGGCGTCGCCGTGGGACATCCACACCGACTGCTCGCCGGGGGTGCCCTCGAAGAGGGTGGACCCGTTCCTCGTCACCTGCAGCTGCGTGCGGCCGTACTCGCGGGCGCCGGTGTTGTCGACGGTGCCGCCGAGGGTCTCGGCCATCAGCTGGAAGCCGTAGCACATGCCGAAGACGGGGACGCCGGCCTCGAAGAGCGCGCGGTCGAGGCGGGGCGCGCCCTCCTCGTACACGGAGGAGGGACCGCCGGAGAGGATGATCGCCCTGGGGTTCCTGGCCAGCATCTCGGACACCGGCATGGTGGACGGGACGATCTCGCTGTAGACCCGGGCCTCACGGACGCGGCGGGCGATGAGCTGGGCGTACTGCGCGCCGAAATCGACAACGAGGACTGCGTCCGGGTTGGTGTCGGTCGAGGCGGCAGCGGGGGTCGCTGATGACACTACGGCGGCCTTCCGGCGGTGGGAGGGGTCGGTATCAGTCAATTCTACCGGCGCGGCCGACGGTCTCTTTCGTCTCACCATCCGAACCGCCCGGGGACGCGGCTGGCACCGGCACGGCCCGCGGGTCCATACTTGCCGCCATGCGCGCGCACACGACCTTCGTCTTTACCTATGGCACCGGCTGGTCCGGCTGCCGTGGTCGTGCTGCTTGAGCAACTGACGACTTCACCAGGCGCCCCGGGCCGACAAGGCCCGGGGCGTCTGTCGTCTCCACCGGGCCGTACGCCGCCCCGGGGCCCCGCCCGACACGAGGAGCCCCAGCGATGACCCCGACGTCCACCCCCGACCGGACCGCCACGACCACGACCCGGACCGCCACGGCCCGGCCCGCCAGGGCCGCCGACAGGACCACCGCCGAGGTCACCGGCGCGCGGACGGACGACGCCGCCGAACTGATCGCCGGCGCCCGTGAACGCGTCGACGCGCTCGACGACCGGATCATCGGCCTCATCCAGGAGCGCATGGCCGTCTCCACCGTGATCCAGGAGGCCCGCATCGCGTCCGGCGGGCGGCGGGTGAACCTCGCCCGTGAGACCGAGGTCCTGGCCCGCTACCGGGACGCCCTCGGCCGGCCGGGCACTGCCCTGGCGATGACCGTGCTGGAGCTGTGCCGGGGACGCGTCTGACGTCCGGCCGGCCTCTCACCCGTACGGAGCGTGACCCGGGCCACACCGCCTCGTTGGTCCCGTTGTCCGTGCCAGCCAGGGGCGGGCCGCAGCACACCACGCGTGGCTCCGCTGGAGCGTGTGGCGCACCGCTGGGTGCGCCGTGGGACCTCGCTCCAGCGTGCGTGACCGGACGGCAGGGGACAGCAGCCCGGTCACCCCAAGAGCGGTCGGCCCCGGGGACGCCCGGAGCCGACCGCACCGGACCGTCCCGTCCTGTGCCCGTCCCCGCACTCCCCCCTTCCGGCAGCCTCGTCCCCACGGCCCTCCGCAGCTCTCCCCGGCCCCTCCCCGGCCGGTTCCTTCCTCGCGGTGCCGCGGCCGCTTCCTCCGCGGTACCGCGGGTCCTCTCCCCGACCCCACCTCCCCCGCGCGGCGCACCCTCCCCACCCCCGGCGCCGCGCTCGGCCCCGGCGCAGTCCTGACCGCCGGCCGCCGACCCGGGCCCCGCCCCGCCGCCGACCGGCCGGTCGGGGCCTCCGGGCGTCCAGGCCTCCGGGCGTCCAGGCCTCCGGGCGTCCGGGCGTCCAGGTGTTCGGGGCACGTGACGCAGGACACATAAAGATCTTGTCAGGACCCGGGCAACCAATGCGCGGGGTCGCGGGTCATGTATGCGAAACCAAGGCCATACCCGTCACGCACGGGCACAGGCCCCACACCGCATTCGTGTCGCATCCGGCGGCACCCCGGACCCTGAGGTCTCCCACGTGAAGCTTCGCCGTGCCATGGCTGTCGCCGCCGCGACCGCCGTCATCACCCCCGCCGCCTTCCTCGTCGCCCCGGCCGCCGCGTTCGCGACGGGCCCGACGCCGTCCGTGGAGGCCGACGCGTCCGCGTCCCCGTCCCCCTCCGAGGAGGAGACGAAGTCGGCGGAGCCCACCCCGGCCGGCGACGAGACCGCGACCACCCCGGCCGAGGACGAGACGACCACCGCCCCGGCGCCGTCCGGCAGCAGCACCGCGTCGCCCTCGGCGAGCCCGAGCCCGTCGGTCACGCCGTCGACCGGCACGAGCGCCTCGCCGTCGCCCTCCGAGGACGAGGGCCCGGGCGCCTGCGAGGACGCGGACAGCGCCGACGTCCACACCGAGCTGCGCGGCATGCCCTCGAAGGTCGTCGCCGGTTCCGGCTGGAAGAACTTCACGTTCCGCGTGACGAACAAGTCCGACCGGGACTTCGAGCAGGTCGAGGCGTACGTCGCGGCCGAGGCGGTCGACGGGGAGTCCTTCGAGGACATCTCCGGCTTCGTCACCATCCAGGTCGACCTGGGCGACGGCTTCGAGACCATCGACGACGTCGAGGGCTACTTCGGCCAGACCGCCCTGAAGGCCGGCGAGTACGCCGACGCCCCGATGCGCCTCAAGGTCGACGCCAAGGCCCCGGCCGGCTTCGGCATGGCGTTCACCCTCGGCGTCAACGTCACCGAGGGCAACGTCTGCGAGTACGGCGAGGTCAACATCTACGACTTCGACATCCTCGCCGCCGGCACCAAGCCCGGTGACGTCGACGACGCCGAGCCCAAGCCCGGCAAGCCCGGCAACAAGCCGAACCCGCAGGGTGAGCTGTCCGAGCTGCCGGTGACCGGCAGCCTCGCCGAGACCGGTTCCAGCTCGATGCTGCCGACCATCGGCATCGCCGGTGGCGTCGCCATCGTCGCCGGTGCCGGTGTGGTCTTCGCGCTGAAGCGCCGCAACAACGGTGCCACCGCCTGACGGGACACCCGCTGAACCAGGGAGGCGCTGCACTCGGAGGGGGGTGCAGCGCCTCTCTCGTGTCTCCGCCCTCCGCCGCCGTCGCCGGCCCCGCCCGTGCAGGGCGTTCCGTCCCTGCGGGGACACCAGCCCTTCGGGGGTTCGGTCCTTCGGAGGTCCGTCCTTCACGGCGCCCGGGCCCGGAGACCCTTCACGGCTTCAATCCTTCACGGCTTCAGTCCTTCGCGGGGTCCTCGTTCGAAGTGGCCTTCGGGGGGACCTTCGGCAAGCCGAGGAAGGGCAGCTTCAGGGCGGCGAAGGCGTGCGGCGGGACGGCCGGGGACTTCGGTGCGACGGGCGTCAGCCGCCGGTAGCCCGTGCCCTGCTCCGGACGCGGGTCCGGTTCGCCCTTGTTGGGCCAGAGCGACATCGCGCGTTCCGCCTGCGCCGTGATGGTGAGGGAGGGATTCACCCCGAGGTTCGCGGAGACGGCCGCGC